>NZ_CAJEVT010000003.1:0-938926 GCF_903993245.1 Herminiimonas sp. Marseille-P9896
AAACGACTTTGCGCCGATGATAGTGCTGCAACCAGTGTGAAAGTAGGTCATCGTCAGGCTTTTATTTAGAAAACCCTTCAGTAGAAATACTGGAGGGTTTTTGCTTTGCGCGGACGCTTTGTATAAACGAGCTTGCAACGCTGATCTGCACCAACAATATCCCCAACTCGCATCAATAAACGTGCGAATCCCCTCCAGGGATGAGCCTTAAACTGCAGCGCAAGCTCCTTTTGCATAGAGACATGCCGCGCTATATGTGTCGCGGATGCTTTCTTTTCTACTTACTTCCTGTCACTACAACTTGTCGATACTGATGACGCATCTTCATCGCGGATAATTTTGATTCGACGCATATCGTTGCGACCGACTTATCCTGGCCAACATCTCATTTATTACAGGCAGCATGAAATAAATCATGCTTGATGACATCCGTGACGGATCTCCTGATCAGACAGATCTTTGAATGCGCAAATGCCGTGAGCACGGCATGCAATTCATCTTCCAGTCATATTGCAACCTTCATTTTTATGAGCCAAATCCGAATAACAGCAAACGCAAAGCCATCACTCGTTCTGTTCAACTGACATATGACAAGCAGACTAGAGATAGCGCTGCGGCTGTTTAATGGTCGCGCTGTAAGTCACTCGCAAGATTTGATATCTAGTCATTGCGTTCCAAACAATTTTTAGATACGGTTGTAACGGACGCCTTAAATTGTATGAATTCTTCTTGCCGATGTGATGGCATGTCTTCTCAATCGATGGCTATCGTAGTTCCCTCGCAGTGCTAATGGAGAGTTGAAATGGATGATGTTGTCATTGTTTCTGCTGGACGTACTGGTGTTGGAAAATTCGGCGGCGCGCTGGCTAAAACTGCGGCTTCCGATCTCGGTGCTCACGTCATTAAAAATTTACTGACGCGTAGTGGTATCCAAGCTGACCAGATCAGCGAAGTGATATTGGGCCAGGTGCTGACCGCTGGTTGCGGCCAGAATCCTGCGCGTCAGGCCTTGATACGGAGCGGTATTCCGGACATGGTGCCGGCTTTCACGATTAATAAAGTATGCGGTAGCGGCCTGAAAGCTACGCATCTGGCGACGCAAGCCATCCGATGTGGTGACGCGCAAATCATTATTGCTGGCGGGCAGGAAAACATGAGCGCATCGCCGCACGTGCTGAATAATTCGCGCGATGGTTTCCGCATGGGTGATGCCAAGCTGATCGACACCATGATTCATGACGGCTTGTGGGATGTCTACAATCAGTATCACATGGGGACCACCGCAGAAAACATCGCGAAGAAATTCGGCATCTCACGCCAGGAGCAGGATGAGTTTGCACTGGAGTCACAGAACAAAGCAGAGGCCGCGCAAAAAGCGGGCAAGTTCAAAGATGAAATTATTCCTTTTGAGATCCTAAGCAAAAAAGGAAACATCGTTTTTGATAGCGACGAATACATCAAGCACGGCACCACACTCGAATCACTCTCCGCATTACGTCCGGCTTTTTCCAAAGACGGCACAGTGACTGCCGGTAATGCTTCCGGTATCAATGATGGCGCAGCTGCCGTGATCATGATGACGGCACAGAAAGCCAAAGAGCTAGGCCTTAAACCACTGGCGAAAATCAAAGCCTATTCATCCGCAGGCGTAGACCCGAGCATCATGGGCATGGGCCCGGTTCCGGCGACACAGCTGTGCCTGAAGAAAGCAGGCTGGAAGCATCAGGATGTGGATCTGATGGAAATCAACGAAGCCTTTGCGGCACAGGCGATTGCAGTGAATCGCGAAATGGGCTGGGACACCAAGAAGATTAATGTGAATGGCGGAGCGATTGCGATCGGCCATCCTATCGGCGCTTCGGGTTGCCGTATCTTGGTAACTTTGCTGCATGAAATGATACGACGTGATGCGCACAAAGGCCTGGCCAGTTTGTGCATAGGTGGCGGAATGGGAGTGGCGCTTGCGATTGAACGCTAAGGTAGACGCAAGGATACGCAGCGTGCATGCGCTCAATAAAACAGGCAGCCCTATTAACAAATAATAAGAGGAGATAGTTATGACACGCCTTGCATTGGTGACAGGTGGTATGGGTGGTTTGGGCGAAGCGATTTGCATCAAGCTGGCAGCACTTGGATATCAGGTAGTGACGACTTACTCGCCTGGCAATACCAAAGTGGATGAGTGGCTGAAGCTCATGAAAGAAAGCGGCTACGACTTCCACGCCTATCCATGTGATGTTTCCGATTACGAATCAGCGCAGAAATGCGTCGCCCAAATCGAAAAAGAAATGGGGCCGGTGGATGTGCTGGTCAATAATGCCGGTATCACACGCGACATGACTTTCAAACGTATGGACAAACCAAACTGGGATGCGGTGATTGGTACTAACCTGGATTCCGTGTTCAATATGACCAAGCCTGTATGTGACGGCATGGTGGAACGCGGCTGGGGACGTATTATCAATATCTCTTCGGTGAATGGACAGAAAGGTGCTTTCGGGCAAACCAATTACTCGGCAGCGAAAGCGGGCATGCATGGTTTTACTAAAGCGCTGGCGCTCGAAGTTGCGCGCAAGGCCGTTACTGTAAATACGATTTCGCCAGGCTATATCGGCACCAAGATGGTGACCGCGATTCCACAGGATGTGCTGGACACCAAAATCGTGCCGCAAATTCCTATGGGACGTCTCGGCAAGCCGGAAGAAGTGGCGGGGCTGGTCGCTTATCTGGCCTCGGATGAAGCCGCGTTTGTGACGGGCGCAAATATCGCTATTAACGGTGGTCAACACATGTCGTAAAAACAAAGCGCCGGGATCAACCCGGCGCTTTTATCTTGCTAGTCAATACGCTAAGCGCATCAAGCTGGCTGATCTATCAATTCCTGCAGACGCTCAACCAGTGTTTCTGTTTTGGTGTAGCCGGATGTCACCAGATACAACTCATTTGATTTTTCCAATACCAGTGTAGGGAAGCCGGACACGCCCCATAACTTGGTTTGCGTAAAGTCTGCTTCGGTCGCATTGCGCGCTTCTTCCGATGCCCAGGTGCGCAGGAACTCAGCCGCATCAATTTGGATGTCTGCCTTTTCAAATACTGCGGCAGCGATATCTGCCAATACCTCACCCTTGGTCGTATCCAGGTTTTCAGCATAGAAGCCATGCTGGATCGCGTGGAATACATCGAGTGCGGTATCCGGTGCCAGCATGCCCGCTGCAACGACGGCGCGGCAGGCAGGTTCGGTGTCATAGATAAAACCTTCATGCGACAAACCATCTTTGGCGAACGGCAGGCCGCTGACTTGTTCCACTTTTTTCCAGTGTTCAAGCAAGGTGGCTTTCAGCTTCTCATCCATCACTTCCTTGTTGTAGGCGCGCAAGCCGCCGACGATCAGCTCCAGCGGGGTATCCGGCAAGCCGCTCAACAGCGTATTGAGTTCAGGCCCGAAGCCGTAGCACCACGAGCACATAGGATCGGCGATATAGATGAGTTTGGCCATGAATCAGTTTCCTTGTTTTTGGGTCGATCAAGATAGCTGCAGATTTACCAGCCAGCAGCATAGCACTGGAGTTTAGCTTTCCGCTGTTGCCGGCAAGGATAATTTTGGTTGCTGGCGCAAGGTCTGTACGGTTTTGCTAAAGACTTCGTAGGGAACGACGGCATTCAGCTTGCGCCATAACTGCCACAGCAAATCTGCATCCGCCAGCGCGCGGTGACGTGCTTCAGGGATCAGCTCATGCCGTGCAATCAGGCTATCCAGATTGTGTTTCTTTTCGGCGGGAAACAAGGCACGTGACAGTTTGACCGTGCATAACATTTCCGAATTCAGTGCATGGCCGGAACGCGCGAAAGCATGGTGCAGGAAGCCGTAGTCGAAGCGCGCATTGTGCGCGATGAATAAACCATCCTGCAAACGCGCGCGCACTGTATCGGCGAGTGTTTCAAAAGCAGGTGCAGTCTCGACCATCTCATCGCTGATACCGGTCAAGCCCTGGATGAATTCGGGGATAGGGCGACCGGGATTCACAAAGGTCGACCAGCGCTCGATACAGCCGTCAGGATCGACCGCAACTATCCCGATTTCGGTAATGCGGTCATTGACCAGATTGGCACCTGTTGTTTCCAGGTCAACAAATATCAGTTTTTCGTGTGGGGTCATGGCAGCATTGTCCCATGCCTGCCGCCGCGCCGCTGGCTCACACGGTATAAAGATAGACTAGTCTCAGCTGCCAGCGTGTACCTTGATGCGGACGTCGCCCAGGGTCACTACCTGGCCTGCGCGTATTTTGCAGGTTTTGCGCAACTCGGTCTTGCCATCCACTTTTACCTTGCCGCTGGCGACCAGCATTTTGCCCGCGCCGCCGCTTTCGCACAGGCCATTCAGCTTCAACAGCTGGTTTAATTCGACGAATTCGTCGTTCAGTTCAAATTCAAATTGTTGCATCGTAGTCTGCTTGTAAAGGTGGTGGCTATCAGCCCAGGGTCTGGCGGGCGTTATCCAGCCACATATCCAGCGTCGTCAGCAAATCGATTTGACTGAAGGAGCAGCTTTCTTCTGTAAACAGACTGCCTGCTTCCAGGCGACCCAGCAAGTCTTCCATGACGGTGCTATATGGACCAGGCAGGTCGGCCAGCAGTGCGGTTTGTGCACGCCAGGTCTGGCAAAATTCAGCTACGCTGATGCGGCTTTGCCGGAGCGATTCAACAGAGTCTTGCAGTAGCTGCAGTGTTTGGGTGTGCGACATAAAAGTAAAAAATTAAAATCAAAAAAGAGCGTGATCAAAAATCAGCCGCCATCGAAAGCCGGCAATAAAAACAATCCGACCACAGCCAGATAACCAATCAGCCATGTGATCGAGCGCAAGGTAGCACGATCGGTCAGATAGAGCAGCGTGTACACGAGGCGCGCCGCAATAAATGCGACAGCCAGCATATTAATCGAATCCTGGTCTGCATTGAGTTGTTGCGCAACCAAAACACCTGCGGCAAAGAAAGGAAAGGCTTCAAAGTGGTTGCGATGTGCACTGTCGGCACGGCGGCGCAGTCCTTCCTGCTTTTCCAGCCAGCGGCGCGGTTCTGAATTATCGAAATCGCGCTTGCCCCATTTGGCTATGGCTACCGTCGCAACGGGCAAGATGCCAGCAATCAAAATACACCAGTAAGAAAGATTCATGCCTGTCTCCGCTGAATAGTTAATTACGCCGGGTGACCAGCGCACAGATTAGCACGCTGCGGGGCCAGGACAGCGGATTTGGTGTCAGACGGGGCGTTTAGCTACGGCTGGGAGCGATGGCTTCGGCGTAGTCGTAGAGCGCACCGAGGATTTCTTCCCCGCGTTCGTCGACGTCCTCGGATAGCTGGTCGATTTCGGCAAACAGGGTTTCTATAGTGCGTGCGCCTGCTTCGCCGTCAAACAGACGTGCCACGCGATGTTCTTCCCAGCGTTGCTGTTCTTCTTCGCTCAGCGTATGCGGGAAGTTACGTGCGCGGTAACGCCAGACGATTTCTTCCAGGCGCGGATCGGCAAAGGCTGGTCGCGCCTGCGCCAATGCTTCCGGTGACAGGGCACGCAACTCCTGCAGCGTGCGGCGGTCATTATTACCGACAAAGCCGCCGTACAGGTCTTCGTCTACATCAGCCGCTGCTTCTTGCGGACGGTAAAACACTTCCTGCCAGATCGCGCTCATATCCGGTGCCGCAGCCGCGACTTCTGCATGTTGCAAGGCCGTCGGTATATCGATGCCCCATTGCTCTGTCATCGTTGGCGACAAGGTCTTCAGGTTATTGATGACGATGGGTGATTTATTCAAATGTATGGTTTTGATCGGCAGACGCCCCACGCCTTCCGGCAATGCATCCGCCTTGCTGAACATGCGCATGCGTATGGTTTCGGCATCCAGACTGGCCAGCTCGGATGGATCTGCTGCCAGGTCCCAGACGATGACTTCATTCTTGTTGGTCGGATGGACTGCCAGCGGCCAGACCACCGCGATACAGCCGCGCTCGGCCGGAATCATGCCGGTAATGTGCAGGAAGGGGCGGCGCAGCGGCAGGCCGATCTCGGCGGCGACCTTGTCCTTCTTGTGCAAGCCCAGGCAGAAATCAAACAGTTTGGGTTGGCGATCACGGATCAGGCGTGCCAGCGCTATCGTGGCACGTACGTCGGATAAAGCATCGTGCGCTGCTTCATGCGCGATGCCATTTTCAGCCGTTAATTGTTCGAGACGGAAGCTGGGGCGACCATCCGGATGCTTGGGCCAGTTAATACCTTCCGGACGCAATGCGTAGGCGGTACGCACGACATCGAGGATGTCCCAGCGACCACAGCTGTTTTGCCATTCGCGTGCATAAGGATCGATCAGGTTGCGCCAAAACATAAAGCGCGTGACTTCGTCGTCGAAACGTATGGTGTTGTAGCCGACGCCTATGGTGCCGGTTTGCGATAGTGCTTTTTCTATCTCTGCTGCGAACTGGTGCTCGGGTACGCCGCGCTCCAGGCAGACTTGCGGTGTGATACCGGTAATCAGGCAGGATTGCGGATCCGGCAAAAAGTCATTCGCCGGTTTGCAGTACAGCATGATGGGTACACCGATTTCATTGAGTTCGGCATCGGTACGGATCGCGGCAAATTGTGCCGGACGATCGCGTCGCGGTTGTACACCAAAGGTTTCGTAATCGTGCCAAAGAAAGGTGTGCGTAGACATCGTGAAATATAAGAATGACGATTAGTTAGTTCGAAGTTTGCGTACGCAGGCTTAAATCGCGACCTGATTGCGTCCGGCTTCCTTGGCGCGATACAGTGCAGCATCGGCCGCAGCCAGCAAGCCATCGGCATCCTGTTGCGGTGCCAGCACCGCGACGCCGAATGAAGCCGTGATGTGTGGCAAAGGCATATGCATGTCGGCAAATACGACGGCCAGACGCATGCGTTCACATAGGCGCTGCGCCACCATGGTACCAGCTGCAATATTGCTGTCCGGCAGGATGACGATTAATTCCTCACCGCCGTAGCGTACGGCAAAATCGCTGGGACGCAAAGCGGCGCTCAGGACGCCGGCTGCAGTACGCAGCGCGGTATCACCGACCAGATGGCCGTATTCGTCATTGAAGCGTTTGAAATGATCGAGATCGATCATGATCAGTGACAGCGGATGCTTGGCAGCATGTGCTTCTTCTATCAGGTGGGGTAGTTTGTCGTTGAGCCAGGCGCGATTGTGCAGCCCGGTCAGGCCGTCAACCATCGATAGCTGGCGATAGAATTCACCGACTTTTTCGCGGCGGCGCAGCTGGGCATTGGCAGCACGCAGGCGGAACGACAACTGGCGCAAGAGATTACGTGCAACGCCGTTGGCTTCATCTATCAACTGCCATAAAGTAGCTGATTCGATGACGAGTAGTTCGGTTTCCTGCAAGGCGATTAGCGTACTGGAATGCGCAATGTCATCCAATACCGAGAGTTCTCCTACGCTTTCGCCAGGCAGCACTTTTTCGGTGCGTATGCCTTGTGTCTCATCGATCAGCGTATTGCCGAGTGCGCCACGCAGCACGGCGTAGACACATGCTTCATTGCTGCGCAGAGGGGAAATGGTTTCGTCTTTCTGCAGACGGACGATCGCGCATGGTGCGAGCAGAGTTGCGACGACTGGATCGGTAACGCCATCAAAGAGGTGAATGCTGCCTATGGCGTAAGCGGATGCACCAAAAGTCGTAATCTGCTCCAAAATATCCTTCTATTTTTCTGTCAACAATACGCGGCTTACTTCATCGAACAGCAATTCTGTTTCGTGGAAGACCTGCAGATAAACTTCTTCACTTAAATCCAGTCCGACCCAGGCAACGTGCGAGACCGGTGGCACCAGGTCGTTTTCCAGATGCGATAAATCAAGTGCATGTGCGATCGCATCAGCAATATGCACGATGGATGCCAGCGAGCGTACTTTCTGTTGCTCCGGATTGTGATGTCCGGCGATCGCATGACGTATCGTATCGGAAAAATTCCAGTGTGCGGCCAGTGCTTCGCCCGCCATCACATGGTCGACGCCCAGTACTTCCTGTTCCGCTTCCAGCCAATGGCAATCGTGTTCTTCGCGATAAGCGATGACCGCTTCATATTCGTTGCGGAAATAAGTGACCAATACCAGGCGACCGATATCGTGCAGCAAACCAGCGGTGAACGCGTAATCCTGATTCACATGCAAATGACGCGCCAGTACGCGCGAGCACACAGCCGTCGCTACCGAATGACGCCACAGTGCAAAGAAGTCGAAGCCTGCGCAATTATTGGGCGGGAAGTAACCAGTCAGGGCGGTTGCAGTGACGACGTGGCGCACCGCGTTGATGCCGATCAGCGTGATTGCTTGCTGTATGGTCGTGACCTTGGATTGCAAACCGTAGAACGACGAGTTGGCAAACTGCAGCGTCTTCGCCGACAGCGCCTGATCCATTGCTACCTTGCGTGTGATGACATTGATGTCGGTTTCATCGGGACCGATGTTTTTCATCAAATCCTGCACGATGGCAGGCAAGGCAGGCAAATCACGAATTTGATTAATGACCTGGTTGAAGTGCAGCTTCTCTATGCGGGCGTCACGCATGGCGTTCGTCATGGCTGTTCTCCCAGACGAAACTTGCGGACATAGTTTTGCAGCAAACCGTTTGCATCTTCACCGTCCGAATTGCGGAACAGGCGCGTCAGGCGCGACTGCAGGTAAGCGCGTTGTGCCGCCGCTTCTTCCTCGCTCAATTCACCCATGAAAATACGCAAGGACGAAATATCGTGGCGGCGCAGCGATTCCAGCATTTGCTCACTCAACTCCGCACCCTTGGGCAACAGGATTTGCCCCTGCGCATCCAGCAGATTATCGGCCAGCACCATGCCTGGTGTGACGTCGTCCAATGCCAACTGTTGATGAATAACACCCACTATGTCTGCCTCTTTTGTTTGGTTTCTGCTGATTAGCTTACCATCGGCCGCAAGATGTATCCACGAGGAAATAAATGTGATGTTTTATAGGCAAAATTGGCGCAGATAAGCGTGCAGTCAAACCACATCGTTTGCATGTCCTACAGGGTGGGCTTGTGATGGAAGAAAGGCAAGGAATTTATGCCGCGTAGCGATTACGCCCCAGGCCCTTGGCTTCATACAGGGCAGCATCCGCCCGTCGTACCAGTTGATCCCAGGTACACACTTCAGTCTTGGGCAAGGTGGTCAGACCAGCGCTGATCGTGACCGGGTGCGTTCCGAGGAAGCGATACTTGCGTACTGCATCAACCAGGCGTTGTCCGACCAGGGCAGCATCATCGCGATTCACGCCGGGCAGGATGATGAGGAATTCCTCGCCGCCATAACGACCGACCAGATCGATGGTGCGGCAGGTTTGCTGCAGGATGGCAGCCACATCCTGGATCACGGTATCGCCTGCGGCATGGCCGAATTTGTCATTAAAGTACTTGAACATATCGATATCGATAAAGGCGATCGTCAGCTCATGCCCGAGGCGCGAGGCTGAAGCGAGGCTGTATTCACCTGCCGACACGATGGCGCGGCGGTTCAGTAATTTGCTGAGTTCATCATGGGTCGCGAGATGGCGGTTCTCCTCGACGGTACGCTCAAAGTAGAGCAGCAGGAGACCGATGGAAAACAGCACCGTGCCTACCGTCGGAATCATATAGGCGACCGCAATCTCGAAGCCCGAGCGTTCCATCGGCAGCGTGCCCATGATCTGCAGCGAGGCAATCGTGATACGCAGCACATTCCCTATCATCAGCAACACGATGGCACCGAGTACCAGTGCCTGCACAAAAGTCTTCGGTGGCCCTTGTTGGCCGCTCCAGACTGCATGCAGGCTCAGGCCGAGCAGGGTCAGGACGGTCACCGAAATCAAGATGGAGCGTTGCTGGAAGTTGGCACCCAGCATGAAGAGCATCGCCAGTATGCAAACAAAAGCGATGCAGATAATCCAGCCCCACTTTTGCAGTGGTTTTTTGTAAAAGGCGCGTATCCCATGCCACTGGAAAATCAGCCCGATTACTACCGCGCCGGTGCCGTTGAGGATGAAGGCGGGGCGGTGCAGGCGATTATTGACGATGGCTATGAGTATGCCGAAAGCGATCCAGGCACCGGACAAAGCCCAGTACTTGGTGCATTTTTCTGAGGGAGTGGTATAAAAAACCCCGGCCATCACCAGTGCAATACAGAATTGCACAAGGATTAACGCGATGCCAGCAGTTAACGAATCCATACTTTTGCGTGACGATCCGCGAAGATAAGTCGTGTCTTGAATAAGATTGCAGCTTGGTAAGGATTTTAACGGATTCTCTATGGAAACAATGAGAACTATTGTCAAATACGATAACAATCGTCACTTTAGTTGCCTTATTGGCAAAGTAACGTCGTATCCATGCCGCAAGCTGTCGGGCGGCGCGCCTTAGGAGCCGGATTTAATCGTCTTCGCGCAGTGTAAACGCGTGTTGGCGCAAATCATCGAGGCTGACCATTTCCAGTACTTTTTGATTGGTGCTCTCCAATACCACTTTCGGGGCAACGCCCGCGCGCCACGCTTCTACCCAACGACTTGCGCATAAACACCATTGATCGCCGGGTTTGAGTCCGGGGAAATTCCATTCCGGACGCGGGGTGGATAAATCATTGCCGCATGCCTTGCTGAATACCAGGAAGGTGGCGCTCATGACGGTGCAAATAATGTGCGTGCCGACATCGTCTTCATTGGTCTTGCAGCAGCCGTCACGGAAGTAACCGGTGAGTGGCTTGAACGAGCAGGGAACCAGGGGTTCGCCAAAGACATTTTTAGCGATAGGCAGGGTAGGCGGCATGTAAGTCGGGACGGATATGAGTGACAGGAAGTACGGCGCAAACTTTACCACGTGCGCCGTCGGGTTTGCCCTTAATCCTGGTCTTTCAGGTTTTGCACCATATCTTCCATCTCGATCTCGATCGCCTTGGTGCTGATCACGATTTCATAGAGCGATACCAGCAGCGACAGCACCAGCATGAAAATGCTGAAGCCGAAGATCACTTGCGCGATAAAAATAAGTTTGATGAAAACCAGGAACATCGACAGTGCACACAGGATAAATGAGCCGACGCCCATTTCCTGCATGCGACGGATCAGCATCACGCGTACCCGCAGGTTGGCGATCTGGCGCAGCACGACATCGTGCGCGCGCTCCTGATACTTGACGTGGAGCTGGCGGATCAGTTGCGCGATGACCAGGAAGCGATTGGTATAGGCCAATAGCAGCAGTGAAATGGCGGGGAACAGCAGGGCGGGCGTAGTCAGGTCCATGTATTTTTCCAACGGTAATGGAGTAGGGGAAGTCAGTCGTGCCGTTGTTCGGCACTACCAACCGTAACGCAAGAACTGCGCCCGACTTGGTAAGGGCAGGCGCTGAAGTATGAGTTATCGTTGCTTGTACTGTAGCCGTTTGCGCGGCGACATCAAGACGACATTGTAATGAAGAAGCCTGACGTGATCATTACGTGACAGGTCCGCGTTTGACGAAAAACAGGCCGGTGCCGATCGCGATGAAGAGTCCGCCAAAGAAGCGGTTTTGCTTCTTCACCGCATGGGTGTTGCGGAAAAAACGCTGCATCGACGAAGCGGCCAATGCATAGCCATGCATCACGATGATATCGATCACGCAAATGGTGAGGCCGAGGATCAGCAGTTGCGGCAGCAGCGGCGCATCCTTGACGATAAATTGCGGCAGTACCGCCACCATAAAAATCACGCCTTTCGGATTGGTGACGTTCGTCAGCAAACCATGCAAAAAGCGTTTTTGAAAACTCGGCACCATGTTGTGCGCCGCCTGTGTCTGCATCTCTGGTGCAAGTACCACCTTGGCGCGCCACTGGCTAATGCCGAGATAGATCAGGTAAAACGCGCCTATCGTCTTGACGATATTGAAAGCCATCTCCGAAGCCAGCAACAGCGAGCCGACACCCGCACCGGCGACTGTCAGCAGGAAAATCAAACCGAGTTGCAAACCGAGTATGGACGCGGTGGTTTTGCGTACTCCATATGCCAGTCCATGCGACATCGACAAAATAGCGCCGGAGCCGGGTGTGATAGCGATCAGGATGGCGGCGATCAGGAAAGTAAGCCAGAGGGAGAGCGTCATGATGGATGCGGGTTTGCGGTCAAGCCCATATGATAATGCTTGTGCGAGGAGCTTGCTTTTTGCCCCCGTTTTTTACGGTCATTAGGCAAAAGTCCTCAGCCCATATCGCCAAATTTCAGCAAATTGGCTAAACTAAAATTACTGTCAAAGTTCCAGTTCATGTCGGGGTGTAGCTCAGCCTGGTAGAGTACTGCGTTCGGGACGCAGGAGCCGGAGGTTCGAATCCTCTCACCCCGACCAGATGATGTCTGGTCTGTCCGCTCCTTCTTCTTATTCCCCTAGCTTAAAGCCGCAACCACGATGCGCGTGGCAGATGCAATGACGTCTTCACGCGGTGCTGCGTCCTTGCCGTTTTGCGTAAAGTAAATAGCAGTCACCAACGCACCGCCACCGGGTGGCAAGAGTATGCCGATATCGTTGGTTGTGCCGTAGGAACCGGTGCCGGTTTTATCGGCAACTTGCCAGCCTCTGGGTACACCGGCCAGCATGCGTTTGCCGCCGGTCGTATTGCCTTTCAGCCAGCTCATTAATTGTTCGCGTTGTGCTTGTGGTAAGGCACTACCTAAGGCCAGCTTCTCCAGGCTACTTTCCATCGCTGCTGGTGTGGACGTATCGCGTTCATCACCAGGTACTGCCGTATTCAATTCCGGCTCCCAGCGGTCCAGGCGGAATACGTTGTCGCCTATCGATCGCATGTAAGCGGTGATGGCAGCGGGACCGCCCAGTTCCTTCATCAGGAAATTCGCCGCTGCGTTGTCGCTGTACTGTAAGGTCGCTGCGCATAACTCGCTTACTGTCATGCCGTCTGCCAGATGTTTTTGCGTGACGGGCGCGTAGCCTGATTTATCCGTGTCCTCTTTCTTGTAGTGGATACGCTTTTGCAGCAACGATGCGTCGCTCGTACTTCTTTGCAGGATAGCCGCCGCAACCATGACCTTGAAGGTGCTGCAGAAAGGGAAGCGTTCTTCAGCACGATACTCAACGCGATTATCGGTCGCCATATTGATAGCCGAGACACCCAGCCGGCCACCGGAGCGTGCTTCTATTTTCTTCAATTCTTCCTGTGCAGTCTGGCGCGAGATTTTTTGATTGCTTGCATGGATGGGCAAGTGCAGGCCTGTAAGCGGTGTGGCAATCGCGGCCAGTAAAAGTGAGCGTCGGCGGGAGGAGGTAAGCATGATCGTGAGCCAGTCAGTTTTTATACGCGATGGTTTTTATGCGGTACGTACAAACAAAGTCGTCAGCGGTGTATCGCCCAGCACACGGCTGCTATGGCCGTGTACCTTGTCATCGAATTCCACACCCGCAGGCACCAGGTCATTCGAAAAGAAATGATCGCCAGCCTTGAACACGCGCTTGCTGCCATCGCGCAAACCGATTTCCATTTCACCACTGAGTACCACCAGCCATTGCGCTGTCGTCGTGCAATGAAAATCGCTGCTCACGCCGGGCGGACTGTGTCGTACCTGGAAGCCGCCGGAAGGAATCAGATCGGATAGCAGTGCTTTAGGTGAGCCGCCTGGCAGTGCAATATCTGCTTCGCGGAATTTGGCGTAGCCGTCAGTGTCGGTATAGAGAACGATATTCTTGAATGTAGTCATGGTCATGTTTCAGTTAGGCATATGCAAAAATGTCCGCTACCCGTTCAAACGCGATAGCGGACATGGATGCGACATCCTAACTGATCTGATGCCGGACTTCAGGTTTTAGCGTTTATTGCTACCCAGCATGCGCACTGCCAATGCTGCCAGTGAAGATACAGTCGCCAGCACCACTACACCGGCCCAGCCAAACTGCGACAACAACAAACTACCGAGTGCCGCACCGCTGGACATACCGATGAACATGCCGGTGAACAGCAATGCATTCAAACGGCTGCGTGCGCCGGGTTCTATGCTGTAGACGATGGTCTGATGTGCAACCAGTGTCGCTTGCACACCCAGATCAAAACCGATCGTTGCAATCACCAGCAAAGCCAGTTGCATATGGGTAGGCAAGCTGGGAGCGAGCAACATCACCGCAAACGAGATGGCCCCCAACGCTGCACCCAGACGTGTCACCAACTCAGGGCCGCGTTTGTCTGCCAGCTTGCCAGCCAGTGGAGCGGCCAATGCGCCAGCCGCACCAGCCAGGCCAAAGGAGCCAGCTGCGGCGCTACCCAGATGGAAAGGAGCGCCGTGCAACATCACCGCCAATGTCGACCAGAATGCGCTGAAGCCGAGAGCCAGCAAGCCTTGTGCCAAAGCTGCCTGACGCAGCGCAGGGTGACGACGCCACAGCTGCACCATGGAACCCAGCAATTCACCGTAAGCCAATTGCGTGGTGGGCTGGAAGCGTGGCAAGCCGCGCCATGTGGCAACCGCAATCATCGCAACGCCTACCGATGCTGCGATATAGACCGAGCGCCAGCCGAATTCTTCTGCACCAAAGCCGCTGATAACGCGTGACAACAAGATGCCGAGCAACAAGCCCGTCATCACCGTGCCGACTATCTTGCCGCGATGCGATTCAGGTGCGAGTGTGGCGGCTGCGGGAACGATGTCCTGTGCCATCGTCGCTGTCAGGCCGATCACCAGGCTGCTGGCCAGCAACCACATGATGCCGGGAGCGAGTCCGCTGGAGAGTAGAGCCAGTGCCAGCAAGCCTGCCTTGATCAGGATGATGGTGCGCCTGTCATAGCGATCACCCAGCGGTGCCAGCAGCAAAATGCCGAGCGCATAACCGAGCTGGGTCAGTGTAGGTACCAGGCCTATCATGCGGTCGCTGGCGTGTATGTCGGCGCCGAGTACGCCCAGCATAGGCTGGCTGTAGTAAAGCGAAGCGACGCTCAGACCGGCGCCGGTAGCCAGCAGCAGGATCAGCGGTGCGGGCAGGGCGGCTTTCTCGACCTGTGTATGGGTGGATTGAGTGAGTAACATCAGAATTCCTTGTTATTAGCGACAGGACGGATTTTCCTCCATGCGTTTAAGGTGTGGTAGTGGCCTAAAACGTAGATTTGTTATACGCTTAACGTATGAAAGAATCCGGAAATCCAGGCGTAGACCGCATCGAGCTGATGCAAACCTTTGTCCGCATCGTTGAGGCGGGTAGTCTGTCGGCCGCTGCCGAGCAACTCAAAACCAGCCAGCCCACGGTCAGCCGTCGCTTGCAAGCGCTGGAGCGCAGCCTGAGTTTGCGGCTGTTACAACGTTCGACACATGTGATGAAGCTGACCGAAGACGGTGAGCGTTGCTACGCACATGCGAAGGACTTGCTTGATAACTGGAAAGTAATGGAAGCCGACTTGCGCGGTACGCAGGATGAGCCGGAAGGTACTTTGCGCGTGCTGGTGCCGCATGCTTTCGGGCAGGAGCACTTGATCAAGCCGCTGGCTGAGTACCTTGAACGTTATCCGCGCGTGGCAGTGGAGTGGATGCTGCATGACAGGCATCCTGACTTCATTGCCGAAGGCATCGACTGTGCGATTCAGGTGGGTGTGGTCGACAATCCTTCGGTGGTGGCGATCAAGCTGTTTGACGTGCCGCGCATCGTGGTGGCCTCGCCGCAGCTGGTGTCTGGGAAATCGTCGTCATTGACGGTTGACGACTTGCACAATTTCCCGTGGCTGGCTTTCCGTACCTTCTATCGCGAAGAGGTCGTGCTGACACGGCAATCCGATGGCGCAGAGCACACATTCTCGATCAAACCGCGCATGAGTACCGACAGCTTGTATGCCTTGCGTACTGCAGTTGCGTCGGGTTTGGGGGTGGGGATTATTTCAGGCTGGCTGGTGGCGGATGACATTGCGCAAGGACGCTTGCTACATCTGGTCCCTGACTGGCGTGCGCCGCCTTTGCCGGTGTATCTGGTGTATCCGCATGCGCGTTACTATCCGGCGCGTTTGCGTCTCTTCCTCGACACCATACGCGCGATCCAACCGCTGGGGCAGGTATTGGGTGTGCCCAAGAATGGAAAAGATAAATCCAAAAAGTAGCTTTAAGCAGCGGCCGTCACAAACTCTATCATCACGCCCGGTGTCGGTACGACAAACAACTGTCGCTCACCGGTAGCGGGTACTTCAGACGACTCGTATTCATATGAGGCTGCCTGCAATTTCGCAAGCAGCTTATCCCACTCGTCTGCACTATCCACTCCGAACGCAATGTGATCGATGCGCGTAGGCGACTTTGTCAGTGGTCGTTCGGAATTGGTTTTGATCAGATGGATCACGGCTTTGCCATCGTGATACAGCCAATAACCGTCGAAGCCAAAAGATGGGCGCTCGCCTGCCGTGAGTCCGACGATATCGCAAAAGAACAGGCGTACCGCTTCCAGTTGCGGTGTGACGATGGTGGCGTGATCGATTTTCATGCGTGCAGTGTGACTTATGAGCCGAAGTAGCCTATGCCCTTGGCAGCCATCGCTGCACACAGCATCATCGCTCCCAGCAGCATCAGTTCCGCATGGATAATGCCACGCAGTTTGCTGCTTTGCGCATCTGTCAGTTCAGGCACCACACCTTGCTTCAGCGTCTTATTCCACTTCAGGAAAGTCATGGTCGGATGGATGGAAATCAAACCGACGATGATGAAGAGCACCATCTTGATAATGAATGGTGCGCTATGCATGTAATAGTCCGCGCCTTTTTCAAAATACATCACACGCAAACCACCGATGATCAGGATCAGGCCAGCGGCGACGCCGTAGATGGCGTCGTAGCGCTGGATCTTCTTTGCCGTTGCGAGTGTTAGCGGTTGCTTGAGCAATAGCATTTCGAAGGCCAGCGTGAGCATGATGGCCAGGAAGGCTATGTGGTGGAGGAAGGCGATGAGTGCGTTCATCTAGTTTATCAAGATCATGCTATTTTTCTGCATTCTCTGAGCCTATATTGTCTGCGCATATAGTCATTGGAAAGCTGATGCTTTTCCAATTCTCCATTGCAAATTTTTGAATGCATGCCGTCAGTAATTTGGTGCCGTATATTGAAAGCTGGACTGTGTTTCCGTACGAGGAGTTTATGCGATCGTCCAGCCCGTCGTGGTGCATTGGATGGATAACTTGTAATCCACCATGAACAAATGAGCTACGAAAATCATACATTTTTCGTAGCTGTTTTCGTAAAACTGCTTTCTGCTTCTCGTCCGGTGAGAGGAGTAGGGAAATTCTCTCTACAAGTGCGGAGAAATTCTCTCCAACGCGAGTTTTAAAGAGTGACTCAAATCCATAAAAAATCCAAACAATATCTCCTGGTTCTCCTCGACTACGGCAAATATGCAGTAATGAAAAGAGCGCACTTTCTACTGGATTTTCTGCAACTTGTGCGGTTGGGCGATGAATACCGTTATACCAATGCTCTACTTGTGTGACGTCAATGGTTTTCGCTTTAGGCCAGTCGGGGCTCTTATCTTGCGACAGTAACTCTAAATAGTAAGCAGATAGTTGCAGAGATTTAAATGATTTATCTGTGTCGATGAATCCAACGTTGTAAAAATCTGCGCTTCCCGGGACTGATAAATTTAGAATTAAAAAAACGTCGTATAAAAAACATTCCACGAAGGATTGATAGTGCGAATTGACGCCTTTTTCAATTGCTGTGTCTCCAGAGATAGTTACTCTACAAGGGACCTCTTGAGTTTTAAAGAGAATGGCTAAGTCTTGTTGAGATATACGAGACGTTTTGTGCAACAGTGATGAAATTTTATATTGCTGTCGGAGTAGTTCCACGACCGCAGTCCATTCGACTTGAACCGTTATAATCCGCTTCTCATGCTGGTATGTACGTTCACAGATGGATGCAGGTAAATTTTCCCAAAGATCGAGTGATAAGCGGGCGTGATCCTCTGACTCTTTATAGTCGTAGGGGATTGAGAATGTGCCCGACAAGGTTATGTCGATAGCATTGCTATGCATGAAAGTTCATTTTTAGGGTCTAGATTAGTCAATTCAATTGACTGTGAATGTTTTGGCATTCTCTGGAGCGCATATAACGTTTTGTCTGAAAAATTAAGTTACTTCCCCCATCCATCCTTTAAAGTTACCGCCCGATTAAACACAGGCTTCCCAGCCTTGCTATCCACGCGATCAGCAACAAAGTAACCGTGACGTTCGAACTGCAATTTCTCATCCGGCTGTACCGCTGCGACGCCAGGTTCTACAAACGCTTGCACCACTTCTTTTGAATTCGGATTCAGTGCCAGTTTGAAGTCCTTGCCACCAGCGTCCGGATGTGGGTCGCTGAAGAGGCGGTCGTACAGGCGTACTTCAGCTTGCAATGCATGTGTTGCGCTAACCCAGTGCAGATTGCCTTTGACTTTGTAGTTGGCCGAACCTTCGGTGCCTGATTTGCTGTCCGGGAAGTAGGTGCAGTGGACGGCGGTGATGTTGCCGTCTGCGTCCTTGTCCGCGCCTGTGCATTCAACCACGTAGCCGTAACGCAGGCGTACCTTGTTGCCAGGGAAGAGACGGAAGTAGCCTTTGCTTGGTACTTCCATGTAGTCCTCTTGCTCTATCCACAGTTCTCTGCTGATAGGGAAAGTACGGTTGCCACGTTCCGGATGATGCGGATGTATAGGTGCCGAGCATTCGACGGTTTCGCCTTCAGGGAAGTTGTCGATGATGAGTTTGAGCGGACGCAGTACTGCGATGGCGCGTGGCGCTTTTTCATCGAGGTCTTCGCGCAGTGCACCTTCGAGCACGCTGTAGTCTATCCAGCCGTCGGACTTGGTGACGCCTGTACGTTCGCACATCAGTTGGATCGCTTCCGGTGTGTAACCGCGACGGCGCATGCCGACGATGGTAGGCATGCGCGGATCGTCCCAGCCTTCGACGATGTTTTCTTCTACCAATTGGCGCAGCTTGCGCTTGCTGGTGACGATGTAGGTCAGGTTGAGGCGCGAGAATTCGTATTGATGCGGCAGTGGTTTGGCGAAGAAGCCACCTTCAGCCAGATGTTCGAGGACCCAGTCGTAGAACGGACGGTGATCCTGGAATTCCAGTGTGCAGACTGAGTGCGTGATGTTTTCTATCGCGTCTTCGATCGGATGCGCGTAGTCGTACATCGGATAGACGCACCATTTGTCACCAGTGCGATGATGATGCGCGTGACGGATGCGGTAGATGGCCGGATCGCGCAGGTTCATGTTGGGCGAGGCCATGTCTATCTTGGCACGCAGGATGTGCGCACCATCTTCGAATTCGCCAGCCTTCATGCGGCGGAACAGGTCCAGCGATTCTGCGGCCGGACGGTCACGGAAAGGCGAATTTTTGCCTGGCTCACCGAAGTTGCCGCGGTTTTTCGCCATGTCTTCTGCGGACTGGCTGTCGACGTAGGCAAGACCTTTGTTAATCAAGTATTCGGCCATTGCATACAACTGGTCGAAGTAGTCGCTGGCGAAGTAGAGGTGTTCCTTGTTGCCGTCTTTCCAGTCAAAGCCCAGCCATTTGACGCTGTCTATGATGGTGTCTACGTATTCCTGTTCTTCCTTGGTCGGATTGGTGTCGTCGAAGCGCAGGTTGCAACGACCGGCGTAATCGCGCGCCAGGCCGAAGTTGAGGCAGATCGATTTGGCGTGGCCGATGTGCAGGTAACCGTTAGGTTCTGGCGGGAAGCGGGTGATGACCGTAGGCAGCGGCTGGCCATCCTTGCCGACACGTTTTTCGTGTTTACCGGCGGCGAGATCGGCTTCGATGATGCCGCGCAGGAAGTTGGAAGGTGCCGGGGTTGGATTGGTGCTGCCGTTTTTTGAATCGTTGCTCATGGATACGTGTTCTGGGCTAGGCGCAGGGTGAGTGCGCAATATTAAGAAGTAAAGGGCATTTTACCCGAGGCGGGCGGGTGTTGAGCCATAAATGGCTAAGCGCCGCCGCAGAGCGGTTTTTCGCTATGCGCGGCGGCTGTCGTCAGTTGTGAAGATCAAGCGTAAAGGCTGGTGGATACGGACGGCCAGCCTTGCCGGATAAGGCTCAGGACGCGGACACTGGTTTGTGGTTTTCCGCTTTGGCTGCCAGTTGGGCTTTTTCGCGTTCTTTTTCCTTTTGCAGGCGTTTGATGACGCCGCGCTCTATGTACATCAGGTAGAGCAGGATGGCGATGGGCAGCAGCAGCGCGAGGAAACCCGCGTATTGGTAGGCAAAAGCGGCACCGACTGCACCGACGCCAAAGGCGACGACCGGCCACAGGAATTTGATGCAGCGCTGTTTGACCGCTTCATTGGCCGAGCCAAAGATGACGTCCACCGAGTCAATTACGAGCTGGGTCACGTTGCCGGTCATCATGGCGGTGGGGGCCAGGTGAGGCAGCAAGAGTCGGCCGGCGGCGCTGTGCGTACCCATGGCCATCGCGCCGACGATACCTGCCAGTTCTGCCATCAGTGTGGGTTCATTGCCGATAGGGCTGGCGATATAGCCGAGTACCATGAAAGCGATCAGCAGGACGAGTTGCAGGATGTAGGCGTACCACAGCGCGTGGCGGCCGCGTTTGAGCAGGGATGCAATGAACAGGCGGGCGAAGACCACGCCAAAGACGAAGGCGGGAAAGGCGAGGATTTTGAGGAGCAGCGGCCCGCCTTGCGGGTGCGCCATCTCTGCGCCGATCAGTACAAAGTTGCCGGTGACGTGCGCGGTAAATAAACCAAACAGTGCAACGAAACCTAATGTGTCCACATAGCCAGCCAGGAAACCGAGGCTGCTATTTTGAATCTTGTGACGCATTTCACTACGCTTCATCGATTCTCACTCCATGCAAAAACAATGTTCAGGCACGGTAAATGACACAAGCGAGGCGGCGCACGATAGCTATAGGAATCGTGGGCAGGAACGACTTGCTTCAGATACCTGAAGCAATACTCTCACAAAGCGATGACAGTGTGGTTACGAGAATGTGAAAAAGATGTATTTTCCGCCACGCTGTAGTTTAGTAGTTGGGCTTGGCTGCATGGTGCACAAAGGTATTTTTGACGCGCACCGAACGCAGGAAGTAGGGCACCCAGATGGCCGCGCCTATGCCGCTTTTAACCAGTTCGATGACCGAACGGGAATTGCTTTGTTGCGCGTCGAGACCCAGCAGCGAAGTCAGCATGAGGTCCGCCAGTTGCAGTGCGGCGCTGACCACTATCCAGAGTATGAATATGGCGGGCGCGAGCTTGCGCTTCCGGAAGAAGAGGTAGCCCAGCCAGATGGTGAGGGCAAACAAGGCAAGGTTGGCCAGGATTTCCCAGCCGAGTACGGTGGCTAACACCGGGCTATAGTTCGGCGACTTCGTGCTCAGCAGCGAGATCCATACCGACGGGCGCAGCAGGTCCAAGAATGTCTGATGGAATTCATAGATCATCCGCAACGGGCTGATGATGAGGGCGATGGCGGGCAGCAGCAGCCAGCCGCCTATGCCGGATGGTTCAGGTGCAGGGACTGCTGGAGCGGATGCAACTTCGGACATGTCATTCTCGTGGGAAAAAATCAGCGCACATTAGACCCGAAAGCGGCCGCATAAACATCCCCATGAATATGGGAGTGCGGCCGCCTGGTGTGCAGTGTCGGGTGAACCAGCCAGTAATCAATAACCGACTGCCTGTCCGTCGCGACGTGGATCGCTGGCAGCGATGTAGCCGTGTTCGGTTTTCCAGATGAATTGACCGGCGCCGAAATCCATATAGCTGTCGGCGATGTTTTCGATTTTGTGGCCACGTGCCTGCAGCGCAGCGCGTACATCTGGTGGCATGGTTTCTTCGACGTCTACCGACATGCCGACATTGACCTTCCAGCGCGGTGCATCGCATGCCGCTTGTGGTTGCTGGTTATAGGACAGCATGCGGATCAGGGTTTGCACATGGCCTTGCGGCTGCATGTTGCCGCCCATGACGCCGAAGCTCATTTCCGGTTTGCCGTCCTTGCTGAGGAAGCCAGGGATGATGGTGTGGAACGGACGCTTGTTTGGCGCGACGCAGTTTGCATGGCGCGCAATGGTGTTGAAACCGAAGCCGCGATTTTGCAGGCTGATGCCGGTGCCTGGTACCACGACGCCGGAGCCGAAGCCCATGTAGTTGGACTGGATGAAGCTGACCATCATGCCGCTTTCATCTGCTGCGGTCAGGTAGATGGTGCCGCCTTTTGGTGGCGTGCCGTGGCTGGCGCGTGTCGCCTGGTCCATATTGATCAGTTTGGCGCGTTCGCTCAGGTAGCCATCGCTCAGCAAGTCCTTGACCGTGACTTCAGTCATGTACTTCTCGTCGGCCACCCATTTGTAGGTATCGGCAAACGCCAGTTTCATCGCTTCAATTTGCATGTGTTGCGCTTCGACCGAATCTACCGGGTAGCGAGAGATATCCAGCTTGTCGAGGATGCCGAGTGCGATCAGTGCTGCGATACCCTGGCCATTCGGCGGGATTTCGTGCACGGTGTGTCCGCCGTAGTTTTTCTGGATAGGGGTAACCCATTCCGGCTGGAAGCCGGCGAGGTCAGCAAGTGTCATGGCGGCGCCGTTTTCTTTGGCGTAGTTGACGATGGATTCGGCCAGCTCGCCGCGATAGAAGGATTCGCCATTGCTTTCGGCGATTTTGGTCAGCGTTTTGGCGGCATCGCTGAAGACGAATTGTTCACCTACATGCGGGGCACGGCCATGCGGCATGAAGGCTTGCGCAAAGCCGGGTTGGTTCTTCAGGATGGGAATCGCGTTATTCCATTTTTTCTGTACGACAGGTGCCACCATGTGGCCGCGTGCCGCCAGTTCGATCGCTGGTTCCAGCAGGTCGGCGAAAGGCAATTTACCGAATTTTTGCGAGAGCGCGACCCAGCCCGCGATCGCGCCCGGTACGGTGACTGAGTCCCAGCCGCGTTCCGGCATCAGGTTGTTGTGCTTTTGCTTGAAGTATTCAGGTGTCCACGCTGCCGGCGAGGTGCCGGAGCTGTTCAGGCCATGCAATTGATTGCCATCCCATACCAGTGCAAAAGCGTCGCTGCCGAGGCCGCAGGAAACCGGTTCAACTATGGTGATGGCGGCTGCCGCGGCAACCGCGGCATCGACCGCGTTGCCGCCTTTGAGCAGCATGCGCAGGCCGGCTTGTGCCGCCAGCGGTTGCGAGGTTGAAACGACGTTGCGCGCAAACAGCGGGGCGCGGATTGATGGGTAGGGATTGGCCCAGTCAAAAGTTGGCATGTGTAATCCTGAGGTGGTCGTTACGGGTAAATGCGTGGCCGGGGCGCGCCAGATGGCGCGGCCATCCGGCAGTCACGATAGCGGCAGACATTTTATCTGTTGTTGTGTTTCAGGTCTCGTGTTGAAAATGCAAGAAGTCCGGCTATATTAAGAGCAGCACGCTGATATACACTGTGCGCTCTTGAGTCGATTGGAATAACACCATGTGGCCCTATCCCAAGATTGTTGCGCATCGCGGTGGCGGCGTGCTGGCACCTGAAAACACGATAGCTGCGATGCGTTGCGGGCTGACGCACGGTTTTTATGCGGTCGAGTTTGACGTGATGCTGTCTAAAGACGGTGTGCCCATGGTCATGCACGACCCCGAGCTGGGACGTACCGTGCAGGGTGAGGGTAGCATAGCCGACTATACCGCGCAGGAATTGATGGAGCTGGATGCCGGGGCGTGGTTTGGCGTGAATTTCATCGGTGAGCCGGTACCCAGCTTTGAGCAAGTCGCGCATTTCTGCATACACCACAATATCTGGATGAATATCGAGATCAAGCCGGTTCCGGGGTTTGAAGACCAGACCGGCTGGGTGGTGGCGCAGGCGGTCAAGCGCCTGTTTGAACACTCACTGGATCGTACCCCGGGCGCTTTGCCCTTGCTGTCTTCATTTTCCTTCGACGCTTTGCGGGCGGCACAACTGGCGGCACCGGACATCCCGCGTGCTTTCCTGATAGAAGAGGTGACGCCGGATTGGCATGAACGCCTGTTGGCGCTGGGTGCGATTTCGCTCAATACCAACCACAAACACCTGACGCCGTTGCTGGCGCGCGCTGTGAAAGAGGCCGGATTTGGCCTGTTTTGCTATACCGTCAACGAACCGGCACGGGCGCAGGAAATCCTGTCCTGGGGCGTGGATGGCTTCTGTACCGACCGTATCGACCTGATCGGGCCACGCTTTGGCGAGGAACCGGCCCATATTTCCCCTTCGTCACGCTAAGCGCTCCCTTGTGGTTTCAACCATGAGAAGGGGAGGGTTATCGCGCCCATATCACGTATAATCTATCGTTTGCACCACCAATTTCCTTACTTTTAGCCAGAACATGAACTCGTCCGAAATCCGCGAAAAATTCCTGAAGTTCTTTGAATCCAAAGGCCACACGATCGTGCCGTCCAGTCCGCTGGTACCGGGCAATGATCCTACGCTGATGTTCACCAACTCGGGGATGGTGCAGTTCAAGGATGTATTCCTCGGCAGTGACAAGCGCCCGTATGTACGTGCCACCTCGGTACAAGCCTGCCTGCGCGCTGGCGGCAAACACAACGATCTGGAAAACGTCGGCTACACCGCACGTCACCATACTTTCTTTGAAATGCTGGGTAACTGGAGCTTCGGCGACTACTTCAAGCGCGACGCGCTGAAATGGTCGTGGGAACTGTTGACACAGGTTTACGGTTTGCCAGGCGAGAAGTTGCTGGCGACGGTTTATATCGAAGACCAGGAAGCCTACGACATCTGGACCAAGGAAATTGGCTTGCCGCCTGAGCGCGTTATTCGCATCGGCGACAACAAGGGTGGGCGCTATAAATCAGATAACTTCTGGATGATGGCCGACACCGGTCCATGCGGTCCTTGCTCGGAAATCTTCTATGACCACGGTCCGCACATCGCTGGCGGTCCTCCAGGCAGCCCGGATGAAGACGGTGATCGTTTCATCGAAATCTGGAACAACGTTTTCATGCAATTCGACATGGCAGAAGATGGCTCGGTCAAACCGTTGCCTGCACCTTGCGTCGATACCGGCATGGGCCTGGAACGCCTGGCCGCGATCCTGCAACACGTACACAGCAACTACGAAATCGATACCTTCGAGGCTTTGATCAAAGCTGCTGCGCGTGAAACCCATACGCAAGACCTCAGCAATAACTCGCTGAAAGTCATCGCCGACCACATCCGCGCGACCGCATTCCTGGTGGCTGACGGAGTGATCCCGAGCAATGAAGGTCGTGGCTATGTACAACGCCGCATCATCCGCCGCGCGATCCGCCACGGTTACAAACTCGGCCAGAAGAAGCCTTTCTTCCACAAGCTGGTGCAAGACCTGGTCGTGCAAATGGGCGACGCTTATCCAAAACTGAAAGCGGATGCACAACGCATTACCGAAGTATTGAAAGCGGAAGAAGAACGCTTCTTTGAAACGCTGGCCAACGGCATGGAAATCCTTGACGCAGCGCTGGCTGGCGACGCCAAGGTATTGCCGGGTGAAGTCGCATTCAAGTTGCATGACACTTTCGGCTTCCCGCTCGATCTGTCGGCTGACGTATGCCGCGAACGTGGTCTGAGTGTCGATGAAGCTGGCTTTGCTGCTGCGATGGAAAAACAAAAAGCAGCAGGTCGTGCTGCTGGTAAATTCAAAATGGAACGCGCGGTCGAATACACCGGCGCAGGCAATACCTTCACCGGTTACGAACACCTGGAAGAGCAAGCCACGGTCGTCGGCTTGTACTTTGAAGGCACAGCTGTACAGACCCTGAAAGAAGGCCAGGCCGGTATCGTCGTGCTGGACACCACTCCGTTCTACTCGGAAAGCGGTGGCCAGGTTGGCGACCAGGGCTTCATCAGTGCTGAAGGTGTGCAGTTCGGCGTTGAAGACACACAGAAAATCAAAGCGGATGTTTATGGTCACCACGGTGTACAGACCCAGGGTGCGTTGACAGTTGGCGACAAGGTCAAGGCCGCAGTGGATGGCGCACGTCGTGCCGCCACCATGCGCAACCACTCGGTCACCCACATCATGCATAAGGCCTTGCGTGAAGTGCTGGGTGCGCACGTGCAGCAAAAAGGTTCGCTGGTTGATCCTGACAAAACCCGTTTCGACTTTGCGCACAATGCGCCGGTTACCCGCGAACAAATTCTCGAAATCGAAAAACGCGTGAATGCAGAAATCCTGTTGAACTCGGATACGCAGGCACGTGTGATGGATATCGAATCCGCACAAAAAACTGGCGCGCTGATGTTGTTCGGTGAAAAGTACGGCGAAACCGTACGCGTACTGGATATTGGTTCCAGCCGTGAGCTGTGCGGTGGTACCCACGTCAGCCGTACCGGCGATATCGGTTTGTTCAAAGTCATGAGCGAAAGCGGCGTAGCTGCTGGCGTGCGTCGTATCGAAGCGATTACTGGTGCGAAGGCGCTGGCCTATGTGCAGGAGCTGGAAGCAGTGATCCATAGCGCAGCAGCGATGATGAAAACCCAGCCGGCAGAACTGGAGCCACGTCTGGCGCAAGTACTGGATCAGATGAAAGCGCTGGAGCGTGAAGTCGGCGCGCTGAAAGGCAAGCTGGCGTCGTCGCAAGGTGATGAACTGGTCGAGCAGGCGGTTGATGTCAAAGGCATCAAGGTACTGGCAGCGGTGCTGGAAGGCGCCGATGTCGCGACCCTGCGCAACACCATGGACAAGCTGAAAGACAAACTGAAAACAGCCGCCATCGTATTGGCAGCTGTGAACGACGGCAAAGTCAGCCTGATTGCAGGTGTGACCGCTGATTCCATCGGTAAGGTTAAAGCTGGTGAACTGGTCAACTTTGTCGCGCAGCAAGTCGGCGGCAAAGGCGGTGGCAAGCCGGATATGGCTCAGGCCGGTGGTACCGATGCCAGTGGTTTGCCGAACGCCTTGCAAGGTGTTGCAGCCTGGGTCGGCGAACGCGCTTAATTCATACCTGACGGCGCAAGCAGGGGTGTTGACCTGCTTGCGCCGTTTGCTTTTTCCGCAGGGCATTAAAAGCAGGTGTGTAGTTGCAAGCAATTGTTAAATAAGTTGTATACCCGGCCTCCGGCCATTCCCCTGTTGCGTTTGAGAGTAGAATCAATCGCATGTACTGATGTGAGAGTATGACCATGGAATTTACCAAAGACCTCGATGCACGGGGTTTGAATTGCCCTCTACCAATTTTGAAGACCAAGAAAGCCTTGGCCGAAATGGTGAGCGGTGAGGTCTTGCGTGTGCAAGCTACCGATCCAGGTTCGGTACGCGACTTCCAGGCCTTCGCCAAACAGACCGGTAATCAATTGCTGGAGCAAAGTCAGCAAGACGAAGTCTTTACCTTCTTCATGCAACGCAAATAATACGGATGCATGTGCTGTGGCCAGGCCACGGCGCATGCTGGCAATACGCCTGTTTCCGTACCTCCGATTTCCCGCCTTATCCCTACCGCCAGACTGGTCATAGTGTCCAGAACTGAGCATCTGCGCCACTTCCGTTTATAATCTTTCCTAGTTTACATTTACGTCCTTGTGACTTTTTCAAAGGCATAGCTATGAAAGTGTTGGTTCCAGTCAAACGTGTGGTTGATTTCAACGTCAAGGTCCGCGTCAAATCGGATCAGTCCGGCGTCGATATCGCCAACGTCAAAATGTCGATGAACCCCTTCGATGAAATCGCTGTGGAAGAAGCGACCCGCTTGAAAGAAGCCGGTAAAGCTACAGAAATCATCGCCGTTTCCTGCGGCGTCCTGCAATCGCAGGAAACCTTGCGTACCGCGATGGCCATCGGTGCTGATCGTGCAGTCCTGGTGGAAACCGACGTCGAGTTACAGCCGTTGGCAGTCGCCAAATTGCTCAAGGCAGTTGCTGATAAAGAACAACCGCAACTGATCATCCTCGGCAAGCAAGCGATTGATGATGATGCGAACCAGACCGGCCAGATGTTGGCTGCCTTGCTGGATTGGCCGCAAGCGACCTACGCGTCGAAGATCGAAATTGACGGTGACAAGATCAAAGTCACCCGTGAAGTAGACGGTGGCCTGGAAGTAGTCGCGCTGACGCTGCCAGCGATCGTGACGACCGACCTGCGCCTGAACGAACCGCGTTATGTGACTTTGCCTAACATCATGAAGGCAAAGAAAAAGACCCTGGAAAACTTCAAGCCAGCCGACCTCGGCGTTGATGTCACCCCGCGCCTGAAAACCTTGAAAGTCGAAGAGCCTGCGAAGCGCTCGGCCGGCATCATCGTGCCGGACGTAAAAACGCTGGTCGAAAAACTCAAGAACGACGCCAAAGTCATTTAATTATCTGTAGCGATGTGTGCCCGGCACCGTCGCTATATTGCATACATCACAGGAATTCACCATGACAGCACTCGTCATTGCCGAACACGATAATGCCTCCCTGAAAGGCAGCACCCTGCATACCGTTACCGCCGCTGCTCAATGCGGTGGCGAAGTTCACGTCCTGGTCGCAGGTCACCAGGCTGATGCAGCGGTACAGGCCGCCGCAAAAATTGCAGGTGTCACCAAGGTACTGGTAGCGGACGGCGCACAATTCGCCGACGGCCTGGCCGAAAACGTTGCGGCGCAAGCACTGGCACTGGCTGCCAATTACTCGCACATCCTGGCACCGGCTACCGCATACGGTAAAAACATCCTGCCACGCGTCGCCGCCAAGCTGGACGTCGCGCAAATTTCTGAAATCACCAAAGTCGTTTCGGCCGATACCTTCGAGCGTCCGTTCTACGCCGGTAACGCGATTGCCACCGTGCAGTCGGCAGATGCGGTCAAAGTCATCACCGTGCGCGGTACCGCTTTTGATTCCGCAGCTGAAGGCGGCTCGGCGACAGTTGAAAACGTTACGGCCGTAGCTGATTCCGGCAAGTCGTCGTTCGTATCGCGCGAACTGGCAACCTCGGCACGTCCTGAATTGACCGCTGCCAAGATCGTCGTATCCGGTGGTCGTGGTCTGGGGTCGGAAGAAAGCTTCAAAATCCTCGAGCCACTGGCTGACAAACTGGGCGCAGCGATGGGTGCATCGCGCGCAGCAGTTGACGCTGGCTACGTGCCTAACGATTGGCAAGTCGGCCAGACTGGCAAGATCGTGGCACCGGAGCTGTACATCGCGGTCGGTATCTCGGGGGCGATCCAGCATCTGGCTGGTATGAAAGATTCCAAAACCATCGTTGCTATCAACAAGGATCCGGAAGCACCGATATTCTCGGTAGCGGATTACGGCATCGTTGGCGATTTGTTTGAAATCGTGCCGCAACTGGTGGCCGAGCTGGGTTAATACCGGGCCAGCTAATATGCAGGGAGCCGTAGCGGGCAGTGTCGTTACAGCTTAAATGGGCAGGACGAGCAGCAGATGTGGTGCGTACAGGATGTTTTCTGGCACACTGCAAGAGCTGAACGTCCTGCCCATTTTCTTTTAGGAGTCTTGCATGAGTTACGTTGCCCCCTTGAAAGACATGTTGTTCGTGATGAACGAACTGGCCGATCTGGCTGCGATCAATGCCTTGCCCGGCTGTGAAGATGCGACACCGGAAACAGTGGAAGCGGTACTGGAAGAAAATGCACGCTTTTGTGGTGAAGTCATCGCGCCACTGAACCAGGCTGGTGACCGGCATCCGAGTGAGTGGAAAGACGGCAAGGTCACTACCACGCCGGGTTTCAAGGAAGCGTTCAAGGCCTATGCTGAAGCTGGCTGGCAAGGTGTGCAGCATCCAACAGATTTTGGTGGCCAGGGTTTGCCCAAGCTGGTGGCGACACCGTGCATGGAAATGCTGAACTCGGCCAGCCTCTCGTTTGCGCTTTGTCCCTTGCTGACCGACGGTGCAATCGAAGCATTGATGACCGCAGGCTCGGATCAGCAAAAAGAAAAATTCCTTCCTAACTTCATCGCTGGTAAGTGGACCGGCACCATGAACCTGACCGAGCCGCAGGCCGGTTCCGATCTGGCGCTGGTGCGTTCGCGTGCAGTGCCGCAGGGCGATGGTACATACAAAATTTCCGGCACCAAGATTTTCATCACTTACGGCGAACACGATATGGCGGAGAACATCATCCACCTGGTGTTGGCCCGTACGCCGGATGCACCGGAAGGGGTGAAAGGTATTTCGCTGTTTCTGGTGCCTAAATTCCTGGTGAATGAAGATGGCTCGCTCGGTGAGCGCAATGATGCGTTCTGCGTTTCCATCGAACACAAGCTTGGCATCAAGGCGAGCCCGACTGCGGTATTGCAGTTTGGTGATCATGGTGGTGCGATCGGTACGTTGATCGGGCAAGAGAATCGCGGGCTGGAAACCATGTTCATCATGATGAATGCGGCACGCTTCGCAGTTGGTATACAAGGTATCAGCGTGGCGGAGCGGGCATATCAAAAAGCCGTCGCCTATGCGAAAGATCGCGTGCAGTCGAAAGACCTGGAGGGTTCGGCGACCGCGGTCTCCATCATCCATCAGCCAGATGTGCGGCGCATGCTGATGTCGATGAAGGCGCAGATAGAAGGAGCGCGTGCACTGGCTTATGTCGGTGCGGCCGCCTTCGATATCGCACATCATCATCCGGATGAAAAAGTGCGCAATGCACAGCAGGCTTTCTACGAATTCCTGGTGCCGGTGATCAAGGGCTGGTCTACCGAGATGTCGATTGATGTGGCGTCGACTGGTTTGCAAATCCACGGTGGCATGGGCTTCATCGAAGAAACAGGTGCTGCGCAGTACTATCGCGATGCGCGCATTCTGACGATTTATGAAGGCACGACAGCGATCCAGGCAAATGATCTGGTTGGTCGTAAAACCGTGCGAGATGGCGGTGCGGTGGCGCGCGGTATCATCGCTGCCGTGCGTGCGACCGAAGCAGAATTGGCCAAGTCGACCGCACCGGATTTGAAAGCGATAGGCGTACATCTGGCTGAGGCATCGACGGCGCTGGAAGAGGTCGTCGCCTATGTCGTCGCGAATATTCAGTCCGATATCAAGGGTGTGTTCGCTGGTAGCGTGCCTTACCTCAAACTCGCAGGCATTGTGCTCTGCGGCTGGCAGATGGGGCGTGCCGCCCTGATTGCGCAGGCGAAGCTGGATGCGGGCAGTGGTGATGCGAAGTTTTATCAGGCCAAGATTGCGACGGCGCGTTTCTTCGCTGATTACTTCCTGTCGCAGGCGGTCGCTTATCGCAGTGCCATCGTCAGCGGCAGTGCGGGTGTGCTGGCGCTGGATGAAGCGCAGTTCTGAGTTTACGTAGTCTGTTTCAGCGCAAGCGTCCTATATAGCCACGATCAACCGGGTCACCGGTTTCCGGCGCGGCGCTCGATGGAGCAGGTGCGGGCGCCGCAGCTGGTGCCGCCGGTGCAGCGGTGGGTTCCTGCAGTCGCGTCAACAAGGGTTGACGCGGTTCGGTGCGCACAAACAATCCTTCAGTACCAAAAAAAACTTCCTGCAATTTTTGCCCCAACTCCTGCACCTCTTCGCTGGTGGAGAGCGATGCCATCTTCAACAGATAGCGGCAGTAGCCCGGATCGATGCGCATGTATTCGATATCGATCACGCGGCCGCTTTGCCGTCTCAGGTTCACGTGCAGCCTGCCCATTAATGCAAACGCATGGGTTTCCAGCTCTGCACGTGAGTGGTGTTCTTCGGTCATAGTACGTGCTCGCCGTGTTGTTCCAGATCCAGGCCTTCGATTTCTGCTTCCGGTGTGACGCGCAAGCCGACCAGTGCGCTGACGATGCCGAGGATGAGGGCGGTCATGACAGCCGAGTAGACCACGGTGACGATCACACCGAAGGCTTGATTGCCGAAGCTGCTGCTTGCACCACCTATGCTTTCGACTGCGAACACACCTGTCAACAACGCGCCGACTATGCCGCCGACGGCATGGACGCCGAACACATCCAGTGAGTCGTCATAACCGAGTTTGGATTTGAGTGTGGTTGCGCCCCAGTAGCAGGCGAGGCCAGCGGCGGCGCCTATCACCAGCGCACCGCTGACACCGACGAAACCGGAAGCCGGTGTGATTGCCACCAGGCCGGATACTGCACCGGAGACCAGGCCGAGTACCGACGGTTTGCCGCGACGCAGCCATTCGATGATCATCCATGACAGCGCGCCGACCGCTGTTGCGATTTGTGTCGCCAGCATCGCCATACCTGCGCGGCCATCAGCTGCCACCGCCGAGCCTGCATTGAAGCCGAACCAGCCCACCCACAGCATGCAGGCACCGATCACGGTCAGCACCAGATTGTGTGGCGGCATAGGTTCCTTGCCGAAGCCCAGGCGCGGTCCGATGATGATGGCGGCAACCAGGCCGGAGACCCCGGCATTGATGTGAACCACGGTGCCGCCAGCGAAGTCGAGTACGCCGCGCATTGCCAGCCAGCCTCCCGGTTCCCATACCCAGTGTGCGACCGGTGCGTAGACAAAGATGGACCACAGCGTGATGAAGATCAGCAGGGCGGAGAATTTCATGCGTTCAGCGAAGGCACCAGTGATCAGCGCCGGGGTGATGATGGCAAAGGTCATCTGGAACATGATGAAGACGCTTTCAGGTATCGTCGGCGCGATTTCGCTGACGCTGAGCTTGCCGGTTTCCTTGACGAATTCCATGCCGCTGAGCAGTACCCGGTCCAGTCCTCCTATATACGGAGAGCCGGGCGTGAAGGCGAGGCTGTAACCGATGACGACCCAGATCACGGTGATCAGGCAGGTGACGGCAAAGCTATGCGCCATCGTCGCCAGTACATTCTTCTTGCGCACCATACCGGCATAGAACAAGGCCAGGCCGGGGATGGTCATGAATAGCACCAGCGCTGTTGACGCCAGTAACCAGGCGGTATCGCCCGCGCTGATCTTGCTGGCGTCGACTACAGTGGGTTTGGTGAGTGGCGCTTCTGTGACCGGTTCCGGCGTTGCCGTTTCGGTCTGCTCATTAATCATCGGCATGGTCAACGGCGCAGCCTGCGTTTCGGCAGTCGGTGTTGTGTTTTCCGGTGCCGGGGTTTGCGCGTGAGCGTTGCTGAAGACGAAGGCAGAAACGAGGATGGTCAACGCCATCTTGATGGATGTGGCGGATGCGAAGGACGCAGTACGCATAATCATGAAACTCCCTGAGGACTGATTGAGCCATGTGGCGATGCCACGGCAAGTTTCATAAAAGCACTATGTGTGCCATGCGAATTATCAGTTTGAGGGAGGGAAAAGCGGGCAGTCAGTGCGGCTGATAGCGGTTACGCGCACTGACGCAGGTCATGCGGAGGACGGCTTGCACTGCGCTGGGGCGATGGCAAGCCGGTGGGATGAGGCTCAGCCGAAAGCGCCGCCGGTCAGGTAGAGGTCGAAGCCGCGCGCGATGGTGGCGATCAGGGCAGTGGAGCCGAGCGCAAAGGTGAGTACCACCAGCACGATGACGGCCCAGCCGGAGTTGGAAGTCTGGCCGGAGTCGGCATTGTGTTGCGCATCCCATTTCTCATCCGGGGTCAGGCCGATGACCAGCGCGCCGATAAAACCGGCAAATACCGACAGCGGCGGGAAGGCTAGGTGCGCCCAGGCCCAGAAATCTTTCTTGCCGTACAAATAAAAGCGATGCAGGCCGAGCCAGCCAAATAAGGCGGCTAATAGGGTGCTTAGGGTTTTGTTTTTGTGCGAATTTGGCATATTCCTGCTATTTTTTCGGTGAAAAGGCTGATTTTTATATAAAAAACAGCTTTTTTGATTAAAAAACGTGTGAAAATGCGTGCAAACTCCGGTTTTTAATCAAAATTAAATCAAATACCATCTGTCTGACCCGGTTTTTACCTATTGTACGGGCAGATGGACTACGCGCCGCAAAAGCTTTTCCATAGTGGAATAGTCTGATTGCCCGATTTGCCACACCGATATTGCTGATCTCAATGAATGAGGTTGCAGGTGCTGTGCTACCTGGGCTATAATTTGCGGCTTTTTCCGTGTTCAGACACTTTTTGGAAATATTATGGTCGTCATTCGTTTAGCTCGTGGTGGTGCAAAAAAGCGCCCTTTCTTTAACATTGTTGCTACAGATTCGCGCAATCGCCGCGATGGTCGCTTCATCGAACGCATCGGTTTCTACAACCCGGTAGCTTCCGGCGCTGAAGAAAGCGTCCGCATTGTGCAAGACCGTCTGGCCTACTGGCAAGGCGTGGGCGCACAACTGTCGCCTACAGTAGCTCGCCTGGTTAGCCAAGTCGGCAAAAAAGCCGCTTAAGTTTTGTCGAATCAAACGGCATCGGGAATGAAAGTTCCTGAAGATTTGGTGCTGGTTGGTTACATCTCCGGTGCGTATGGATTGAATGGCTGGGTAAGGGTCAGACCCTATTCGGCCGATGCTGATGCATTGTTAACTGCCAAGACATGGTGGCTGGATAAGCCTGAATTCCATGACGTGGAAATGATGCAGTCCAAGATGCATACCGGTGATGTAGTCGCAAAGTTGATGGGTGTGGCAGGGCGAGATGCTGCGGAGGCGCTGAAAGGTGCAACCGTGCAGATTCCGCGTAGTCATTTCCCCGCTCTGTCGGATAATGAGTTCTATTGGGTCGACCTGATCGGCCTGGAAGTCGAGAACCTGCAGGGCGAACACTTGGGTCAGGTCAGCGACATGATGGACAACGGTGCGCATCCTATTTTGCGCGTTGCTGTGCCTCAGTCGGCTGAAACCACTGATCCCAAGGCTGCGTCGCAAGAGTTGCTGATCCCGTTCGTTGAGCAGTTCGTCATCACGGTCGATCGAACAGCAAAGAAAATTACAGTGGACTGGGGACTGGATTACTAGTCCGTACTAAGTAAGGAGTGGGCGAGATGCAATTTGATGTCGTCACACTATTCCCTGAAATGTTCACAGCGATAACGCAGTCGGGTATTACGCGACGCGCGTTTGAGCAAAAGAAATGTGCATTGTCTTTGTGGAATCCACGCGATTTCACCAGCGATAAGCATCGTACCGTCGATGACCGTCCCTATGGTGGTGGTCCTGGCATGGTGATGATGATTAAGCCGCTGGAGGCAGCCGTACAGGCAGCCAAGGCAAGGCAGACAGAACAAGGTTTGGCTGCACCCCGCGTTGTGTATTTGTCGCCGCAAGGCAAGGCATTGACCCATGAACGCGTGATGCAGCTGACGACAGAGCCGGGTCTGGTTTTGTTGTGCGGACGTTATGAAGCAGTAGACCAGCGCTTTCTGGATAGCTGCGTCGATGAAGAAATCAGCCTCGGCGATTTCGTCCTGTCAGGCGGTGAAATTCCGGCGATGGCATTGATGGATGCAGTGATCCGGCAGTTGCCCGGGGTCTTGCATGATGATGCATCGGCAGTTGAAGACAGCTTCGTTAATGGCTTGCTCGATTGTCCGCATTACACGCGACCTGAAGTCTATGAAGGCGCAGCGGTACCGGCAGTGTTGATGGGTGGCCATCATGTCGAGATCGAAAAATGGCGTCGCGAGCGTGCGCTGGAAGCAACCGCAAGGAAGCGCCCGGATCTGATCGTCAAGGCGCGTGAAGCAGGATTGCTGACACGTGTCGATGAAAAGTTTTTGAGCAGTTTGTAGTTTGTTGTATCGAGCGGGGCGCATTAACAGCCCTGCAATGTGTAACCCCATCCTCTACCGGGCAAATATATACGTGGCGCCGGCACGATGGTTTTTGGAGTAATAAAAATGGATCTGATCCAAACATTAGAGCAAGAAGAAATTGCTCGCCTGGCAAAAAACATCCCTGACTTCGCCCCTGGCGATACAGTGGTCGTCAACGTCAACGTAGTTGAAGGCACACGTAAACGTGCTCAGGCTTACGAAGGTGTTGTTATCTCCCGTCGTAACCGTGGCCTGAACTCGAACTTCATCGTTCGTAAAATCTCGTCCGGTGAAGGCGTCGAACGTACGTTCCAGCTGTATTCCCCGCTGATCGCATCGATCGAAGTCAAACGTCGCGGTGATGTACGTCGTGCAAAACTGTACTACTTGCGCGAACGTTCGGGCAAATCGGCACGTATCAAAGAAAAACTGCCACAACGTCGCGCTGCAGCAAAAGCGGCGGAGTAATTGCCAATATCGGATACGTCCGGGCAATACTTGCGGTAGCAACAAAAAAGACACCTTCGGGTGTCTTTTTTGTTTTCCGGAGGCATTTTTTGATTGTTAAATCTGGTGCTGAAGCGATGACAGGTTTAACATCAGTTAATCCGATGCAAGTCCGCACTTGCGTCTTGCATCAGGCACAGGCCGTTTAGATATCGCTGCTTCATTCGATCCGGATGGAGCGCACATAGATTAACTTTGTATTAGGAAGTTGAATTGGCCAGACTGCATTTTGATCCGGAATTATTGCCGGTAGATTCGCTCGGCGGCGAAGAGGCCGTTGCTCTTGACCGCTTGCGGGATGAAGCGTTGCGCGCGCGGTTTTCCAACCCGCCAGCGTGGTCGCCGGAAATTACTGTGGAGCGCCTGGTACGCCCCATGAGCGGCCCGCTGACCGAGGCCGCAGTCTTGCTGCCCATCGTGCTGCGGGAAGAGAATGGTCCGACCATCCTGTTCACCCAGCGTGCTGCGCACCTGAATGATCATGCCGGGCAGATCAGTTTTCCCGGCGGTCGCATGGAAAGCTATGACGAATCGGCGATAGCAACCGCATTGCGTGAAACTGAAGAAGAGGTCGGCATCAGCCGCAGCCATATCGACGTGATCGGGACCCTGCCTGAATACCATACCGGTACTGGCTTCCGTGTCACACCGGTGGTCGCTATCGTTAAGCCGCCGTTCGAAGTAAAGGCCGATCCGTTCGAGGTAGCCGAGGTGTTTGAAGTACCGCTGGCCTTCCTGATGGATGGCATGCACCATCAGCGCCGCACTGCAGAATTCGTCACCGGGAATCGTACATTTTATGTGATGCCGTATGAGCGCTTCTTTATCTGGGGAGCTACGGCGGGCATGTTGCGCAATCTATTTCATTTCCTCCGGGCGTAAGTCGTTTACGCGTGTGGATTACCGAGTTTGGCTGTAACGCAAATTATTATGTTTCGCTTTATTTGATTCTCGCGAAGTGCTGCGTTATCGTATGGGTTGACTGACTATTAAGGCGCTTTAATGACATTTTTCTCCATCTTCTTTGCGCTATTGATCGAGCAATTAAAACCGTTGCGGGCCGATAATCCGGTCTACGCCGGGGCGCGAGCACTGGCTGCTAAGCTGGAAGGGTCGTTTAATGCCGGTCAGGCGCATCACGGACGCCTGGCATGGGCGCTGATGATCGCTGCGTTCTGCGTACCGGTAGCGTTGTTATATTGGATCAGCGTCAAACTCGGTCCACTGGCCGCATTGATAGTGAATGTGGGTGTAGTTTATCTGACACTGGGTTTCCGTCATTACAGCCATTTCTTCACCTCTATCCAGCTGGCGCTCAACAACGGCGATGAAGCAACCGCCCGTTCGCTGCTGGCGGAATGGACCAAGCGTGATACCGCTGGTATGGATGTCAGCGAAATCTCACGTATTGCAGTCGAGACTGCATTGGTGACCACACACCGCAATGTGTTCGGTGTGTTCTTCTGGATTTTGACCCCGCTGGGTCCGGTCGGTGCTGTGATGTACCGCGTGGCTGAATACTTGGCACGTATCTGGAATGAGCCGAAGATGGCTGAGCGCGAAGAGTTTGGTCGCTTCGCATCACAAGCGTTCTACTGGATAGACTGGATCCCGGCACGCCTGACGGCGGCTGCCTTTGCCGTGGTCGGCAACTTCGAGGATGCGATTTACGCCTGGCGTAATTTTGCCGGTCGCTGGCAGGATGAAGCTATCGGCATCATCTTGTCCGCCGGTGGTGGTGCGATGGGCATACGCCTGGGTGCACCTGTAGAAACCGTGGCTGAGGTGATCCCTGCAGACGCGGCGATGGTGGATTCGATCAATATCGAGACCGAAGCACCAGTCGGCGAAGAAGCGTCCAGCCGCGCACTGCAAAGCACTGTGGGCCTGGTATGGCGTGCATTGCTCTTGTGGATGCTGCTGGTTCTGTTGTTATCTATTGCGAAGTGGTTGGGTTAACAAGCGCCACATACATAAAAAGCGCGCTATGCAGCGCGTTTTTTTATGTATGAACACATTTTCTTGGCATCGGTCGATTACTGATCTCGATGCCGGTTTTAAAAAATACTGCATAGGGAATTTTTATTGATGCGTCATCGCGCAGCTTTTTCTGTGTCTTTTTCCGCGTTGTTGACGCTTGCCATCGGTTTGTTGATTAGTGCGTTGTTGTTTGCTTCGGTGCGTCGCCTGGAGCACGACAAGGTCGATATCGATTTCCAGCAGCAAGCCAAAGTGCGGGTCGCAGCGGTGCAGGATGGACTGGATAGTTCCATGCGCGTGCTGACGGACATCAATCAATTGTTCAAGACCTTCGGCGTCGTCAGCCGCGAAGAATTCAAAACCTTTGCCCAGCCTTTGCTGGCGCGCAATCCTTATATCCAGGGCTTTGCCTACCATCGCTATCTGCCACATCATGAGCGTGCCGCTTATGAAGCAGAGATGCGCAAGCTCATACCAAATTTCACGATTACCGAAATGGTGAATGGCAAAGCGGTGACGGCACCGGAGCGCCCGCGTTATCGCGTGGTGGATTACATCGTACCTATGGCTGGGAACGAAGCCGCGCTAGGTTTCGATGCCGATTCCTATCACTTCCAGACCGCAGCGATGCAACGTGCAGTGGATACCGGCCAGCCGTCGGCTACCGGATTGTTGCACCTGATACAGGAACGTGGTGCACAGCGTGGCTTCATCGTCCTGATGCCGGTTTATAAGGAAGGTGCCGTGCTATCGGATATCACATCACGCCGTGCGGCTGTGATTGGTGATACGGCAGCGGTATTCCGCAGCACCGACCTGATCTCGCGTGCGCTGGATGTCGACGACTTGTTGCTGACTTCGCATATAGATATGGATGTCGAAGTCAGTGTCTATGCCAGTGCCGAACATGACGAGGCGAGTCTGGTGTTTGGCAAGGGTGTGGAGCCGGGTGCGCGTCATACCACTTTTGGTTTGCCTGCATGGTTGTTTTACGATCAGCCGGAAGCTTATCGGCATGCCTTTGATGTTGCTGGCAAGACCTGGAGCATGGTGGTATCGACTCCACCTATTCTGTTCCTGAAAAGCAGCAGCAGCGCCTTGTGGGCGTTCTTGGTTGGCTTGTTGTTGACGGTAATATCTGCGATCTACCTGCAACTGATAGTCGATCGCTCACGTCGCATCCAGTTACTGGTAGACGACCGGACCGCGCAGTTGCGCACGGTGAATGATGACCTGATCGCAGATATCGCGGCGCGCAAACATGCAGAGCATGAATTGCAATTGCGCGAACGTGCGATCGAAGCCAGTGCAAATGCCATCATCATTGCACGTGCCACGGCACCGGATTATCCGCTGGAATACGTCAACCCGGCTTTCACCCGGATTACTGGTTACTCGCCGGAAGAAGCACTGGGTCGCAATATCGGTTTCCTGTGGGGCAAGGATTGGGAGCAGCCAGGTATAGAGGAACTGCGTTCTATCGCGCTGGAGAAGCGTGAAGGACATGCGGTGCTGCGCAATTATCGTAAGGATGGTGCCTTGTTCTGGAGTGATTTGTATATCGCCCCGGTCAAGGACGATACCGGTGAAGTCAGTCACTTCGTGGTTGCCCTGTACGACATTACTGCAACCAAGCGTTATGAATCGGAGCTGGAGTTCCAGACCAATCGTGATGCGCTGACCGGTCTGGCCAATCGCAGTTTGCTGCGCGACCGCCTGAGCCAGGCTATCTCCTATGCGCATCGCTACAATCATCCGATCTGGATTGCTTTCGTCGATCTGGATCGCTTCAAGTTCGTCAACGACACGCTAGGCCATCAGGCTGGCGATATCCTGCTGAAAGCTATCGCCGAACGTCTGCAAGGCGCAGTGCGCGATACCGATACCGTGTCGCGCATGGGTGGTGATGAATTCGTGCTGATCCTGCCAGAGCGCGCGGATGCCGGTTTGTCGACCGGTATCGTGCAACGCATTATGGATGGCATCGCAAAGCCGCTGACCATAGAAGGACATGAATTCTTTATCAGCAGCAGTATCGGTGTTGCGGTTTATCCGAACGATGGCGTGACGCCTGAGGAGCTGATCAAACATGCCGATATCGCGATGTATCGCGCCAAGGAAACCGGCCGCAATAACTTCCAGTTCTATACCTCGGCGATGAACGAACGCGCGCTGGAGCGTTTGCGTCTGGAAGGTGATTTGCGCAATGCATTGGAACGCGGCGAGTTTGTCCTGCATTACCAGCCACAGCTGGATTTGCACAACGGGAAAATTGTCGGCGTCGAAGCACTGATACGCTGGCAGCATCCGGAGCTGGGCATGATCCCGCCGGTGCGCTTTATCGGCCTGGCGGAAGAGACAGGTTTGATTGTGCCTATCGGTGCCTGGGTGATACGCGAAGCATGTCGTCAAAATAAACTGTGGCAGGAACGCGGCCTGGGTTCCCTGCGTATGTCGGTCAATCTGTCGGCACGTCAGTTTGCACAGCAGGATTTGCTGGAGTCGATTGCGCAGGCATTGGCAGAGACGCAGCTGCCGCCGCAGTGCCTGGAAATTGAATTGACTGAAAGCCTGGTTATGGCCGACGTGGATCATGCGATAGGTATCTTGCGTGAGTTGAAGGCGCTGGGTGTGCAGCTGTCGATTGATGACTTTGGCACGGGTTATTCCAGCCTGTCCTACCTCAAGCGTTTCCCTATCGATGTATTGAAAATCGATCGCTCCTTCGTCAACGACATCACGACGGATCCGGATGATGCTGCGATCGTTGCTTCCATCATTTCGCTGGCGCATAGTTTGCGCCTGACTGTAATTGCGGAGGGCGTGGAAACTGAAGAGCAACTCGCTTACCTGCAACAACATGGCTGCGACCAGATACAGGGTTATTTCTTTAGCCGTCCTATCACTGCCGATGCCCTGGAAGTCATGTTGAGAGACGACAGGCGTTTACAGGTTGATACGCGCGGGTCGCTGATCTGATCAGCTGGATTAATTGATACGTTTGGGGGCGATGTATTCAGGCAGCTCGCCTGGTTTCCGATGTGCGTACCAAGAGATCAATCCCATGCTGCGCCAGAGACTGTTGAGCTGGCGGTAGCCGAAGTTGCTGATGATGGCGACCAGTATCAAGGTGCAGAGATCACCGGTTTTTGGATAAAGGTGGAAGGCCATTTCTTCCAGCAGTAAGCCAGAAGCAGATAACAAGATACCCAGCGCGATCATGACGGACAGGAAGGCCAGGCATGCTGGCCACGATATGACGCCAACAGCCAGGCCGCCCAGTACGAATACATAAGCCAGGCATTCCAGTAGCGGTCCCGCTACTTCAAACAGCAAGAGAAATGGAAACGCGAGATGCCCGGCACTGCCGCTGCGTCTGGCGAACAACAAGCCCATATTCTGCGCCAGGCTGTCGGCTACGCCTTGCTGGCTGCGTACGCAATCATTCTTTAACGCAGAAAAATGATCCGGCATCTGTTGCCAGCAAATCGGATCAGCGATGAAGCGTATGCGATAGGCTTGCTGCCGGTCCCGCATGACTCTGTGCATGCGCGTGATCAATTCCATACCCGCGATGCGCGCACCACGGCTATACGCACCGGCTGCAATGACCGCTTCCTTGCGCAGCAACATCATGCCGGCAGGTGCGATCAGCATGCCATTCAGCATGGACCAGCCCAAAGACGCATACAGCTGGTTGCGCAAGCTATCAACGATCTTGAACAATGCCGCCCAGCGCGTCGGCAAGCCCGCACCCGGCGATGCAGCGCGCGCTGCGGCGACGCTGGCGATCACATGATGATCATTGAGGAAAGGCGTCGCCAGGTATTGCAGGCTTTCTCGCAGTACTTGCGTCTCGACATCCAGACTACAAAACAATGGATAGCGTGATGCATTGATCCCTGCATTCAGGGCATCTGCGGTGCCGCCATATTCCTTGTCGATGACACGCAGGTGCGGATAGCGACTGGAGCGATAGATGCATTTCACCGTCTGTGTTTTCAGTTGTACCCGATAGGCTTCCGGAAATGGATGCAGGTCGAAGGCTGCGATTAACGCCTCCAGGCTACCATCCTGTACACCGTCGTTGATAACAATGACTTCAAACTTGCTGTAGTCCAGATGCAGCAGTGCTTGTGTCGCCTGCACGATGGTGTCTGCATGTTTGTGTGCGGGCAGCAAGACGCTGATCGGTGGTTCCAGCTCGGAATGCAGATAGGGCAGGTCAGTCAGTATTTTGCTCTGCTCGGCATCGTGCATGCGTACGACCGCCAGAATATTCAGCAGGAAATAGCCGAGATGGTAGATCACGAAGTAGGCGAAGATAGCCCAGGCTATGCCATATGCGAGTGCGGACAGGCTCATAAGGTTTGTCTTTCTGCAATGGCCTGGCTCAGCATGTCACGTGCAAAACGGTCGGACAGATTGTTTCTCAATAATTCAATTTCGGTCATGCTCAGGAAGGGAATGCCGACCAGCGATTGTGCTGCGCGATAGCGTACCCACCATTCGGCATCGGCTAACAGCGGTATCAGGCGATTTACGTCCGGGTGTTCACCTATGCGTCCTATGACTTTCGCGGCTTGTCCGCGTACGCGCCAGTCCGGGTGTTGCAGATGCGGACGTATGTACGGCAGCAGGCTGGCATCATTGGCGATGCGTAGCGCGGCAATGATGATGTCGGTGTCATTGTCCTTATCCAGCAGCTTCAGGATGGCGGCATGCGACAAAGGCAGTTGCAGTGCCTCGATCAGGCGCAAGGCGCGGACCAGATGTGCGGCGCGTATTTCATCGGCTGCTTCCAGCAAGGGCAGCATGAAGGCCGCGTGCGCCGGTTGCAGGATGCCTGCAATGTGCGCGATCGCCCAGTCATTACGTGCCAGCATCAGCGGCGTCAGTTGTTGTGCGGCAGCGGCCGCATCGATTTGCACCAGCGCCTGGAAGGCATGGATGGAAGTGGCATTGTCGGCAGCCATGGTTTGCAGCACCAGCGCATCCCACGATGCATGGTCGCGCAGATGACCGAGGGTTAATGTCGCGAGCAGGCACTCGACACGCTTGCCGCGTGTGAGGAAGCGGCGCGAGTAGCGATCGGCACCGACCGAGTAGGCGATGGCGATCAGGTTCTCTGCAGCTTCATTGCTGCTGGCGCTGCGTATCAACTGATTCCACAACTTCAGGAAATAAATGCGTTCGTGTCGCGCCACCATGGGCAGTACTGTGGCGACAGATGATTGCAAGGAGCTGAGTAGCAGCGGACGCCAGCTTGCGAGGAAAGAACGCTCGGCTTGCGTGCGTCGCCGGAGTGAGAAGCGCAGATACGCCAGCAACAGGATCAGCAGCAGGCTTAAAGCGATAGCGCCTATGCCTATCCAGGCAGCAAACAGCGGATGGGAAAGAAGGTCGGGCACTAGCTGGCAGCTTTACAAGTTGGTGCCTTCGACATCAGGCAGGTAGCGGCAACTGGTGTTGCTTGCATCGAATGCGTGGCAAAAAGAGTCATGCTCATATCGGCCTCATGTTGCATTTAGGAATTTTATTATTGTAATGCCGATTGCTGTGACTGCATGCTGCGTGGCAACATTCAAATGTAGGGATGAACGCGCGTCATCAGATCCGACTCTTTTGCACAACAGTTGATGTCTACGCGACAAGTACATGAGTGCCTCATGTGTATGGAACTGTGCGTGTAGGTATCTGTCTGGCATGTAATAATCACGAGCTCACCTCACACTCCAGACTATGCGAATTACATCACGCCTGCCACTTGCCCTTACCCTGATTTTTTCCTTTGCTGCTGCGCCGCTGGCCTCTTACGCCGCGCAGGGCTTGCCTCCCGTCGTGAATGATGCACTGAAGCGCAGCGCGATACCGCAGAGCGCAGTAGGTACTTACGTGCAGGAAGTGTCCGGGCAGGCGCCATGGATAGCGGTGAATGAAACAGCTGGCTTCAATCCGGCCTCGACCATGAAGCTGGTGACCAGCGATGCAGCGCTCGAATTGCTGGGGCCGACTTTCAACTGGAAGACGCAAGCCTATATGACCGGCACGCTGAACGGCGATGTGCTGGATGGCGACCTGATTATCAAGGGTAGCGGTGACCCCAAACTGGTGACTGAGAATTTCTGGCAATTCCTGCGCAAGATACGCGCATCCGGCATACGCGAGATACGCGGCAACCTGATCCTCGATCGCAGCATCTTTGAAGAGATGCCATATGACGCCGCGCAGTTCGATGGCGATCCATTAAAGCCATACAACGCAGGGCCGGATGCGCTGCTGTTGAATTACAAAGTATTTGCTTTTCACTTCCTGCCGAATCCGGCGCGTAACCAGGTCGATATCAGTGTCGATCCGCCGGTCGCTACCTATCCGGTGATGGCACCTGCTTTGACGAATGGTCCATGCGTCGACTGGCAGGGCAAGCTGATGCCGACCATGGGGCGGGTCAGTACGAATTTCGCGGGTAGCTATTCTGCTGCTTGTGGTGAAAAGACCTGGTATCTGCATCCTTACCTGATGAGCCATAGCGAATATTTTGGCGTGGTGTTCCGTCAGCTGTGGACGGATGTCGGCGGCGTCTTCAACGGTGCGGTGAACAATGGTCAGGTACCGCCAGCGGCGCGTCTGGTGACCGAGTGGCAGTCAACCAGCTTGCCGGAAGTGATACGCGACATTAACAAGTACAGCAATAACGTGATGGCGCGCCAACTGCTGTTGACGGTGGCGGCCGATGTGCTGAAAGTACCGGCCTCGCCGGAACGTGGGGCGCGCGTGGTCAAGACCTGGCTGGCGAACAAGGGCATGGATACCTCGCAAGTCGTGATCGAAAACGGTTCGGGTTTGTCGCGTACCGAACGTATTCCGGTTGGTGTGATGGGACGCATGCTGGTCAGTACTTTCCAGTCACCAACCATGCCTGAATTTATGTCGTCGCTGCCCTTGGTCGGCTATGACGGCACCATGCGCAAGCGCCTGACCAAGCAGACGGTAGCAGGGCGTGCGCATATCAAGACCGGTACCCTGAACGATGTGCGTGCGATCGCTGGTTATGTGCTGGCGGCATCCGGCAAACGCTATGCCGTGGTGTGCATCATCAATCATCCGAACGCAGCGAACGGACAGGCCGCGCATGATGCCTTGCTGCAGTGGATATACGAAAACGGCTGATGCCGCATCGTTAAACCAGTCATCAAAAAGGGCACCTCATCAGGTGCCCTTTTTATTTTTTGTCGCTGGAACGGGGCTGCCTTCAGCGGTGTTTCGCCCGTCGAAAATTGCCGCTCGGCAATCATCAAAAAATATTTAACAGTTGTCAAAAATCCTCTTCCCAAATTTTATATTTTGATGATATCGTCTGAACCGAATCTGACATGTCACAAATGTGCCAGATTTAGTTTTGATAATAAAAAAATAATTTTTGGCTATACAAGCCTATGCTAAGGAGAAGACACTATGAGCAAAATCCCATTGCCGTTCCGTTCTGCACGCCTGGCCGGTGCCATTATGCTGGGCCTGGCGACCACCAGTGCAGGCGCATTCGACATCACCGGTAAATACTGCGACACACCTTCACGTTGTGTGAATCCTGCCACTACCCAGGGCATGGTCACCACGTCCAATTATCTGGCGACACAGGCAGGCCTCAAGGTCTTGCGCGATGGCGGTAATGCCATCGATGCGGCGATTGCGGCTGCTGCGACGCTGGCTGTGGTCTATCCGCAGATGACCACGATAGGCGGCGATAACTTCTGGCTGATCCATAACGCCAAGACCGGCGAAATGCGCGCATTGAATGCGAGTGGTCGCGCTGGTGAAAAAGCTACTATCGATTTCTACAAACAAAAAGGCCTGAGCAAGATTCCGGCACGCGGTTATCTGGCCGCTAATACGGTTCCTGGGGTGATATCAGGCTGGGATGAGGCTTACCGTTACGGCAAGCAAAGCATGGGCAGCAAACTGAACTGGTCGCAACTGATGGATAGCGCGATCGGCTATGCGCAAGATGGCTTCGCAGTCACACCGTCGCTGACCAAATGGGCGCAGATCAACGTCAATCCGGCTGACCAGGAATTCCGCAATCTGCAACGCTTCGCAGGCTTCAAGAAAACCTATCTGAAAGCGGATGGCAGTGTGTATCAGGTCGGCGAAGTGCTGAAGCAGCCAGAGCTGGCCGCTACCTTGCGCATGATCGCAAAGGATGGTGCGAAAGCGTTCTACCAAGGTCCTATCGCCAAGAAAATCGTGGATGAACTGCAGCGCAATGATGGCTTGCTGACGCTGAAGGACTTCGCTAGCCACAAGGCGAATTGGGTCACACCTTTGAAAGTGCCATACCGCGATACGGTGGCATACAACCTGCCGCCGAACACACAAGGCATGGCATCACTGGAAATCCTGAACGTCCTGAACAACTTCGACGTCAAGAAACTCGGTGAAGGCAGCGCCGATTACTACCACCTGATCATCGAAGCGACCAAGGAAGCATTTGCTGATCGCGACCGGTATTTGACCGATCCTGAATTCATGAAGATCCCGCTCGACTTCCTGCTGTCCAAACAGCATGGTATCGATCAGGCCAAACGTATCCAGATGGCTAGCGCTGCGACCGCAGTCAAGCCACTTGATCCTAAGGGCGATACGATCTGGCTCGGCGTAGTCGACAAGGATGGCAATGCGGTGTCACTGATCCAAAGCGTGTATCACGACTTTGGTTCGGGCATCGTGCCTGAAGGTACAGGCGTGCTATTGCAAAACCGCGGCAGCTTCTTCTCGCTGGATAAACAGCACATCAATCATCTGGAACCAGGCAAGCGTACTTTCCACACCCTGAATCCCGCGATGTTGCTGAAAGATGGCAAGCCATTGCTGGTGTACGGCACCATGGGCGGTGAAGGTCAGCCTCAGACCCAGGCAGCGATCGTCACCCGCATCGTCGACTTCGGTATGACACCACAAGATGCGATCAACGGCCCACGCTGGTTGCATGGCCGCACCTGGGGCGCTGTTTCGAATGATCTGAAGATAGAAGGTCGTACCCCATTGGCAGTGACCGATGAGTTGAAGAAACGCGGCCATCCTATCAATGTGGTGGAAGACTACACCGACACCATGGGACATGCGGGTGCGATCTGGATCGATCCGGCTACCAAAGTGCGCTACGGTGCGACTGACCCACGCGGCGATGGTGTAGCTGCAGGTTATTAATCAGGTAGTGACGCAATAAAAAACCGACCGTTTAAAAGCGGTCGGTTTTTTTATGCCTGCGTAAAAATCAAAGCAGTATGGGTTTGTTCGATAACTGATTTGCTTGCGCGCCGTTTTCAGGGAAGTGTTCTTGCAGCGCTGCGTTCAGTTGCTGTATCCCGGCGATGACGCTGTCATGGTATTCGCCCCTGGCAAAACCGCTGGTCATGGTTTTACAGACCGCATGCCAGTGATGCTGCGGAATCACACGTGAGATGCCGCGGTCAGCCACGATCTCTACCTGATGATCGGCGAGGTCTATGTAGATCAGAATGCCTGAGTTTTCTTCGGTATCCCAGATGCGGTATTGCGAAAACAATTCATGTGCGCGTTCGCGCGAACTGATGCCCGCCACAATGGCAGAAAACTCCAGTGAAGGTTCGACGATCAGGCGTATCTCGGCACGATGTACGGTTTCGCCAGACGCGATCGCTTTCTGTATGGCGGTCAATGTCGCACAGGGGAAAGCTTTCTTGCCGCTGTAACGGGTAGTACTGAGGTGGCGCAGTGCGCGTGAAAATTTATTCATTACCAATTCCCCGAGGCGCCACCGCCATCAAAACCGCCGCCACCGCCCGAGAATCCACCACCGCCGCCAAAACCGCCGCCGCCACCACCAAAACCACCGAAGCCGCCACCAAAACCACCGAAGCCGCCACCAGAGCGACGCCCCAGTTCATTGCCGATCGCAGTGCCAAGGATGACGCCAGCCGAATTGCCCCAGTCGCCATTGCTGCTATGTGCACGCGGGCCGCGACCACCACGGCTGCGCGTCATCATGATGATGATCAGGATGGCAAAGAAGATGAACGGACCCCAGGTAAAGGCTTCATCCTGTGCCGTTGCCTGGCCGCGTTTCGCTGGTTCGGGAAAGGCTTCCTTGTCCAGCAAACTGGTAATGACGGAAACACCGGATGCCAGGCCGCCGTAGAAATCACCCTGACGGAAATGCGGTGCAATCACATCCTGCAAGACGCGTTTGGATTGCGCATCGGTCAGCACGCCTTGTACGCCGCGCCCGGTTTCTATGCGCAGGCGACCGGAAGCCGCCGAGTTGTCCTTGGCGACCAGCAAGAGCACGCCATCATCCACGCCTTTGCGTCCCAGCTTCCATGCATCGGCGACGCGTATGCTGTATTGCTCTATGCCTTCCGGCTCAGTGCTTTTCAGCAGCAGGATCGCGATCTGGTTACCGGTACGCGTTTCATACTCGGCCAGGACATTTTCCAGCGTAGCGCGCTGTTGGGCATTCAGCATGCCGGCCAGGTCGGTCACGCGCTCCTTGAGCGGCGGTACCGGTACCAGGTTCTGGGCACCGGCCAGTACGCAAAATAGTGCGAGCGTACAGGCCAGTAAGGTGCGCAGGATTTTCATGGACGCTCAGGTCTTACTTCTTGTCGAAATTCACAGCTGGCGGTGCAGAGATCGCCTTTTCATTCTCTACTGTGAATGACGGTTTGACCGGATAGCCAAATACTTTGGCAGTGATATTGGTCGGGAAGCTGCGTGCCAGGATGTTGTAATCCTGTACTGCAACGATGTAGCGCTGACGTGCCACCGTGATGCGGTTCTCGGTGCCTTCCAGCTGCGATTGCAGGTCACGGAATGCGGTATCGGCTTTCAGTTGCGGATAGTTTTCCGATACTGCCATCAGGCGTGACAGCGCGGACGACAACTCGCCTTGTACTTGCTGGAATTTGCTGAAGGCTTCCGGATTGTTCAGGACTTCCGGTGTGATCTGGAAGCTAGTGGCGGCAGCACGTGCCTTGGTCACGGCTTCAAAGGTTTCGCGTTCATGCGTCGCGTAGCCTTTGACGGTATTCACCAGGTTGGGGATCAGGTCGGCGCGGCGTTGGTATTGGTTGACGACTTCACCCCAGGCCGCTTTGACGGATTCGTCCTTGCTCTGGAAGTCGTTATAGCCGCAGGCGCTCAGGGTAGAGGCCAGCAGTGCGATAGCCATCCATTTAAATAATTTGGTCATTTGATTCCTCCTTGTATAGCTTACAAAAATCCGTTGGTAGTACTTGATGCCTGCTTATGTGATGCTCTTGCTGCGTGGTTTCAATAGTACCGTGCTCATCGCAGCCAGTATCAGCAACATGGCTGCATAATCCTGCCAGTGCGGTGTTTCCTGCAAGACCCACATGCCGGAGAACACGCCCAGCACCGGGATCAGCATCACCGACAGGCTGGATGCAATCGGCGGCAAGCTGCGCGCCAGCGAGAACCAGACTACCTGGCCAAAACCGAATACCAGTACCGCGTTATACGCAATTGCCAGGAATTCGCGCATATCAGGCATGCGCCATGCATCGTACTCGAGCACGGCGGAAATCACCGCCAGACACAGTGCTCCCAGCAAAATCATCCAGAAGGTCAGCGCGATGGACGCGATGCCCAGACGCGTGCGCTTCATCAATACGGTGCCAAAACCCCAGGACGCAGCGGCGATCAGCGCCAGTATGCTACCCATCGGTTGTCCGGCGATATTCACAAATTCACTGGATAGTAATAATAGCGCGCCGCTGAGTGCCAGTGCGATGCCACACCAGCCCGCGCGGGTGATGTTGTCGCGGAAAAATATCAGGCCGCACAGCACCGCCCAGATCGGCATCGTATAACCGAGGATGGCGGCACGACCGGACGACAGCATTTTGACGCCGACGATGATGCAGACATTCCACATGACCACATTAGGGAAGGTCAGCTTGAAAATGGTTCCCAGGTCGCCCTGGGGAATTTTTAAGGAAATGCCTTGCGAGCGTACCGCCAGCCAAAGAATCGGGATAGAGCCCAGCATGCACAGTGAACGGAAGGCGATAGGCGGGAAAAACTGTACGCCGATTTTCATGATGGGCCAGTTGATGCCCCAGCATACAGTCAGGAGAACCAGCAATAGCCAGTCTTTACGGGAAAGCGATGTCATGCCGGCACGATAACATGGCGCGTTACAATACGGATTGTTTGAAACAGAAAGATACCGCCGTGACCTTCATCGAAAAATTATCCGCCGTCTGGCAAAGCCAGAAAACCCAACTTTGCATAGGTTTGGACCCCGATTTGGCCAAATTTCCGGCCCATTTGCAGGGTAAACCTGATGCCATCCTGACATTTTGCAAAGAAATCATCGATGCAACCGCAGATACCGCCTGCGCCTTCAAGCCGCAAATTGCCTATTTTGCAGCCTTGCGTGCGGAAGACCAGCTGGAAGAGATCTGCAGCTACCTGCGTGAACGTTATCCGCATATCCCTATCGTGCTGGATGCCAAGCGTGGCGATATAGGTGCGACTGCCGAGCAATATGCGCGCGAAGCGTTTGATCGCTACGGTGCGGATGCGGTGACGGTGAACCCGTACATGGGCTTTGATTCGGTACAGCCTTACCTGGAGCGTCCGGATCGCGGCGTGATCGTGCTGTGCCGTACCTCGAATGCGGGTGGTTCCGATTTGCAGTTCCTGAATGTAGACGGCAAACCTTTGTATCAGCACGTCGCGCATCTGGTTGCAGATAAATGGAATACCAACGGTCAGTGCGCACTGGTGGTCGGTGCGACCTTCCCGAATGAGTTGGCGCAGGTGCGCTCGCTGGTCGGTGATATGCCTTTGCTGATTCCAGGCATCGGTGCGCAGGGTGGTGACATCAAGGCGACGGTGGAAGCCGGACGTACCGCGTATGGCACCGGCATGATGATTAATTCATCGCGTGCCATACTCTATGCGAAAGCTGATGAGACGTTTGCGCAGGCTGCGCGTCAGGTTGCGCTGGATACGCGTGACGCCATTAACCGTTACAGCGCTTAAGCTGTTTACTTGGCCGTATTTGTCGCGAGGAAATTGAGCAAGCCCTGCAAGGCATGCTCAACGCTTTGCTCACGTACCGCGTGGCGGTCACCACTGAATAGCATGTGATCGACATGCACTTCGTCACCCCAAGCCCAGCCAAAGCACACCATGCCGACCGGCTTGCCCGGAACGCCGCCACCCGGTCCGGCTATGCCGGTAGTGGAGAGTGCGATGGTGGCGCGGCTATTTGCGATCGCTCCCTGTGCCATCGCCTGCGCGGTTTCATTGCTGACTGCGCCATGACGTGCCAGTACTTCTTCCGGCACTTTCAGCATGGCGATCTTGGCTTCATTTGAATACGTCACGAAGCCGCATTCAAACCAATCCGATGAACCGGCAATTTCAGTAATTGCCTGTGCCACGCCGCCGCCGGTACACGACTCAGCGGTCGCCAGCATCAGTCCGCGTTCCTTCAAACGTTGCCCGACCTCGGTCGCCAGTTCTATCAGGTTTTGCATGCCAGTTCCTTGTCTCAGAAAGAGCGCCAGATGGCGAACACCAGCAGCGTGAAAAACGCCGCCACGATGTCGTCGAACATGACGCCGAAACCACCTTTGAAGCGCTTGTCGAAGTAAGCGATAGGCGGCGGTTTGACCATGTCAAAAAAACGGAAGCAGAGGAAGGCATAGAACTGCATCCACAAACTGGCAGGCGTAATAAAAAGTAGTACCAGCCAGAAAGCAATCACTTCATCCCACACCATGCTGCCGTGATCGGAGACGCCAAGGTCGCGGCCGGTTTTGGCGCATGCCCAGACGCCGACGATGAAGCCGCCTATGATCACCAGCCACCAGGTGGATGGCGTAAAGAACAGCGGCCAGCGTGCGCTCAATACATTGAACGAGAGCCAGCCGAATAAAGTGCCGAAGGTACCCGGCATGATTTTCGATAAGCCGCTGCCGAAGCCTTGCGCAATGATGTGGGCCGGATGCGCCAGCATGAAACTGGAATTGGATTTGACGGATTTGTTTACGATGCCGGGTTCGGATGCGTTCATGGGGAAGCGAAGTGGTCGAAGGATGTGATATTGATATCCAGTGGCCGACCAGCCTGGTCCAGCAGGCGCAAGCCGGGAGCAGCTTCTATGCTACCTATGCGGGTGACCACGGTATCGGCGGCCATTGCCGCGCCCAATACAGCTTCGCGTTTGGAGACTGGTGCTGTAAAGCACAATTCGTAGTCGTCGCCACCTGCCAGCGTAAAGCGGCGACGCATGTCCTGTGACTGCTTTTGCAGCATGGGACCTGCCGGTAGGTCATCGACGTGCAGGGTGGCACCGACGCCAGATTTTTTCAGGATATGGCCGAGGTCACCGATCAGGCCGTCGGAGACATCCAGTGCCGAGTGCGCAATGCCGCGCAGTGCCAGACCGAGCGCTACACGCGGTTGCGGTGTGTGCAGGCGACCTTCAGCTTTGGCCAGGACTTTCGCGTCCAGTTCGTATTCCTTGTACAACGCGCCGAGTGCCAGGCGCGCATCGCCAAGTGAACCGGAGACCCAGATATCGTCACCTGCCTGCGCGGTATCGCGGCGCAATGCTTCACCGGTCGGGGTTGTGCCAAATACGGTGATGCAAATGTTCAGCGGGCCTTTGGTGGTATCGCCGCCTATCAGTTCACAACCGTGTGCATCGGCCAGTTCAAACAAGCCACGTGAAAATTCAGCCAGCCATTTTTCTTCTGCGCTCGGCAGGGAGAAGGCGAGTGTGAAGGCAGTCGGCTCGGCTCCCATCGCGGCCAGGTCGGACAGATTCACCGCCAGTGACTTATGGCCCAGCTTGCGCGGATCGGCGCCAACAAAGAAATGACGTCCTTCCACCAGCATGTCGGAAGAGATGGCCATTTGCATGCCGTCTTGCTGCGCCAGCAAAGCGCAATCATCCCCTATGCCCAGCGTAGCTCGGTTTTTGGGGTGGCCAGGGCGCACGAAGTAGCGCGCAATGAGATCGAATTCGGACAACATGCTGTCATTGTACAGAATGCGGTGCGGCTCTTCGTATGGGAGTGCATTTGATAAGAAAAAACGCAGCTTCCGGTGACGGCAAGCTGCGCTTTTATGTGACCCGGCCTGTGGCCGCCGTGATTAGCTGGCGGCTGTCGGAGAGCGGGCAGGGTGACCGAGGCCAGCCAGCAATTCTTGCCGGATCGCATTGTCATGCGGCGATACGCCAAAACCAGCGAGTACACCGTTGGCATCGTAGAAGCGGCTGATGCAACGGCCGGTTTCGGTGGTTTCATCCTGCCAGCTTCCGTTCGCAACGATATGCGGTGCTGGCGGAATCAGTGCCAGTGGATAGCTAGGGGTCTTGATCAGCACTGGCGACGGCTTCAGGTCAATCACGGTCTTTTCACCTGTCAATGTTTTGGCGATGGCGCGACCGGCCGTCATGATAGGTGTGATGTAGGGCAGGGTATGGGTGCTGCCATCTGTCAACGAAGTGTATTCGGCGCAATCGCCCAGCGCGTAGATATCTGCTGCACTGGTCTGACCGTAGGTATCGATGATGATGCCGCGATTGGTCTTCAGCTGGGCTGCGTGCGCGAGGCGCAGGTCAGGGCGCAATCCGACTGCAGACAGTACGACATCGGCGGCTACCGTGTTGCCGTCGGCCAGCGATACTTGCAAATCATTGTCGCCATGAGCCACGCTTTCGGCGACGGTATTCAGGTGGAAGGTAACGCCACGGGCACCCAGTGCAGTTTGCAGTTTGGCGGACAAGGCTGGAGCCGCCAGTGCGGCCAGCGGACGCGCGCTAGGATCTACCAGAGTCACGCTGTGACCAGCACCTGCCAGGTCATCAGCAAATTCGCAGCCGATCAGGCCTGCGCCGAGGATGGTGACGCGCACTGGTTGGGCATTTTTCGGTGCATTGATATGCGCGCGGAATTTCGCATAGTCGTCGACGTGATTGACCGACAGTACCTGGTCGGCCGCTTCGCCCTTCAGGCCGAGGTGTATTGCTTGTGCGCCGTTGGCCAGTACCAGCTTTTCATATTCAAACACGCCAGCGTCAGTAGTGACTGTTTTGGCCGCGGCATCGATGGCGGTGACATGCGTGTTGGCCTGGATGGTCGCATTCAGCTGCTCGGCCATTTGCGTCGCGCTGTGCGTAATCATTTGTTCTGCTTGCTTGCCGTGGGCAAAGGCATTCGACAGCATAGGTTTGGAGTAGAAGCCGCCGCTGTCTGCCGTGATCATGATTAGGGGAGTGGTTTTATCCAGTTTGCGGAATTCGCGTGCAACGGTGTAACCAGCCAGTCCTGCTCCGATAATGATGATCGGTTTCATATTTATCCTTATGCCTAAAAAATGTAATGCGTGACAGTACTTGATATCGCGCGGATATCCAATTGCCGCAGTTTACTCAAAAGCCGGTTTTTAAGCTGCATTTAATTTGCAGCAATTAGCGACACCTTATTATTTGCCTTGAATCATGCATGCATTGCTTATTGTTATTAATTTTAAATATCATCTAAAATCCAAGATGTGCTGGCAATGTTCATTCATTTGCCGGCATTTTTAATTTTTTTGAGACTCAGTAGAAACCCGTAGAAAAACAAATTACCGTCTTCCGGCTCTGCTAGAATGAATTGCTTCCGCATATAAAAAGGATGGCTGCTTAGTATGGATTCGAACACCGATAAAAAAGAAGAACTCCGCCTTCAGTTACGTCAAGCCGCACTCGAGTATCACGAGTTCCCGACTCCAGGAAAAATCAGCGTCACTCCGACCAAACAAGTAACGAATCAGCGCGATCTGGCCCTGGCTTATACGCCGGGCGTGGCAGTCGCTTGCGAAGAAATCGCCGTTAATCCGGCAGACTCTTATCGCTACACCGCACGCGGCAATCTGGTTGCTGTCATTACCAACGGTACCGCCGTGCTGGGCCTGGGTAACATCGGTCCTGCAGCTGCCAAGCCAGTGATGGAAGGCAAGGGCGTACTGTTCAAGAAGTTTGCCGGTATCGACGTCTTCGATATCGAAATCAATGAAACTGATCCGGACAAGCTGTGCGACATCATCGCATCGCTGGAGCCGACCTTCGGCGGTATCAACCTCGAAGACATCAAAGCACCTGAATGTTTCTACATCGAACGCACACTGCGCGAGCGCATGAAGATTCCGGTCTTCCATGACGATCAGCACGGCACCGCGATCATTGTGGCAGCCGCTATCCTGAACGGCCTGAAAGTGGTCGGCAAGGATGTAAAAAAAGCGAAACTGGTGGTCTCTGGCGCAGGTGCTGCCGCGCTGGCTTGCCTGGACCTGATGGTAGACCTCGGCTTCCCGCGTGAACACATTTTCGTCACCGATCTGGCTGGCGTCGTGTATCAGGGTCGCGTTGAACTGATGGATCCGGACAAGGAAAAATTTGCACAGAAAACCGATGCCCGCACCCTGGGTGAAGTCATTGTTGATGCGGATATCTTCCTCGGCCTGTCGGCTGGCGGCGTATTGAAACCAGCGATGGTGGCGGCGATGGCCAAGCGTCCTGTGATTCTTGCATTGGCGAACCCGACACCGGAAATCCTGCCGGATGAAGTCCGTGCAGTGCGTGATGACGCCGTCATCGCAACCGGTCGTTCCGACTTCCCGAACCAGGTTAACAACGTCCTGTGCTTCCCGTACATTTTCCGCGGCGCATTGGATTGCGGTGCCACCACGATTACACGGGAAATGGAAATCGCAGCGGTGCACGCGATTGCACAACTGGCGCAAGCCGAGCAATCGGACATCGTTGCGACGACATACGGTATCCACAATCTGAGCTTCGGCCCGGATTACATCATTCCGATGCCGTTCGACCCGCGCCTGATGATCAAGATCGCGATGGCGGTTGCGAAAGCAGCGGAAGAGTGCGGTGTGGCAGCACGTCCTATCACCGACATGGAAGCCTACGCGGATCGCCTGCAGCAATTCGTGTATCGCAGCGGCACCTTCATGAAGCCTATCTTCCAGATTGCGAAGGCGACACCGCCAGAGCTGAAACGCATCGTGTATGCGGAAGCGGAAGAAGAGCGCGTATTGCGTGCGGTGCAGGTCGTGGTCGATGAAAAACTCGCGCGCCCTATCCTGATCGGTCGTCCTGCAGTGCTGGCGCAGCGTATCGAACGCTTTGGTTTGCGTATCAAACCGGACGTGGACTTCACCATCATCAATCCGGAACACGATGATCGCTATCGCGACTTCTGGCAAACCTACCTGGCGATGACCATGCGCAAAGGTGTGACCGAGCAATACGCGAAGCTGGAAATGCGTCGTCGTCACACGCTGATCGGCGCGATGGCTATTCACAAGAAATATGCGGACGGCATGATCTGCGGCACCTTCGGTACCAATGACCTGCACCTGCACTATGTGGATCAGGTGCTGGGCAAACGTGCCGGTGTGAATGTCTATGCCGCGATGAATTGCCTGATTCTGTCGGATCGCCAATTGTTTATCGTAGACACACACGTCAATGAAAATCCGACGGCAGAGCAGCTGGCGGAGATCACTATCCTGGCTGCAGAAGAAATGCGTCGCTTCGGCCTGGCGCCACGTGCTGCGCTGTTGTCGCACTCGAACTTCGGTTCCAGCAATAGCGAGTCTGCACAAAAAATGCGCAAGACTTTGCAACTGGTACGCGAACGTGCGCCTGACCTCGAAATCGATGGCGAGATGCATGGTGATCTCGCATTGAATTCTTCACAGCTGAAAACGGCTATGCCGGACTCGACTTTGAAGGGTGATGCTAATCTGCTGATCTTGCCTAATATTGATGCGGCTAATATTACTTACAACCTGTTGAAGACGACTGTTGGCAATGGCGTTGCGATTGGTCCTATCTTGCTGGGTTGCGAGAAGCCTGTTCATATTTTGACGCCGTCGGCTACTGTACGTCGGATTGTTAATATGACGGCTTTGTGTGTGGCGGATTCGGTGGCTGAACGCTAAGCTGTAGCTCTTATAAAAAAGCCGCTCTTGCTTTAGGTAGGGCGGCTTTTTTTATTGCTTGTCTGATTTCGTTTAGTGTTGCTGGTGCGGTATTTTCTTCGATCAGTGTTGGGTTGCCGGGGGTGGCCCGGCGGCCACTCACTTTCTTTGCTTCGCCAAAGAAAGTAAGCAAAGAAAGGCGACCACGGCGCCGCTGCCCCTGCGAGGTCCCCGTTTGTGCAGGAGAAAAAATGGGAAGTGGACGAAACTCGCTACCCTTGCAGGGCGCGTATCCGCTTGCAAGCGGATACCGTTACGCAGGCGCGGAACAGTGTTCCGCGAATTCCCTGCTACACCTCAAACACATCCACTTCTTTTTCCATTTTCTGTCCCGCACAAACGGCATCGTCACAGTGGATCACAACCACGGCCTCTGTGTGAACGACGCGGTCGCTTTTATTGAAGGAATTTAGCTGTCTTTAACTTCAGCCTTTAAGGGCACTCGCCCTGTCTGCACCAGCGGCGAAGCCCGATCGCAATGCCCGGGCTGGTCGTCGAAGAACATATGCGGTTTGAATGCCGCCAATACATCGGACTTGGAAACGCCACCCATGAAGAAGGTTTCATCGATGGTAACGTCCCATGCGCGCAAGGTGCGGATGACGCGCTCATGCGCCGGGGACGAGCGTGCAGTCACCAAAGCAGTGCGTATTGGTGCTTTGTGTGCGCTCGAGTTCTTGAAGCTGTTCTGGATGAAGGACAAGGCTTTGAGCAGACGCGCAAACGGGCCTTCTGGCAAAGGCCTCAATGCATTTTCGCGTTCATGGTTCTCAAACGCTTCTATGCCCTGGGTTTGGTAGATGCGTTCCGATTCGTCGGAGAAGATGACGGCATCACCGTCGAAGGCGATGCGGATTTGATCCAGCTCTTCAAAGGCGTTTGCCGGTTTTTGATACAGCAGCGCAGCCGCGGTACCTGAATCGATCGCCGCCTGTACGTCATCTTCATGCAGCGACAGGAACAGGCTGACGTTGAAGGCGTGCAGATAAGGGGCTAGCGATGCACCACCGGACAGAACGGCTCTGGTGATGTCGAGATCGTAGTGTTTGATCGAGTTGAAGATGCGCATCGAGGTTTCGGTCGAGTTGCGCGACATGATGACGACTTCAACGAAGCGTTGGCCGGGAGCCAGCGCATTGAGTTTCAGTAGTGCACGCACCAGCGCAAAACCGGCACCCAGCTTGAGGATTTCTCCTTCATTGTCGAGCTGGTGCTGGCGATAGGCTTCCAGGCCCTGGGTGCGAAAGATGGCTTCTTCGACTTCGAGGTCAAAGAGTGCGCGGGATGAGATTCCAACTACCAGCAGGCGGTCTAGTGAAACGGGCATGTAGGGCTTTTCTTCCAGGTATCAGGAATGGTGTGCAAAGGGCATAATTGCAGGATTACTTTGCAGGTTCAGGTCGGGATCATTATAAACATTCCTGCTTGCTACACCTGCTGAACCTTTATCTGAGAGCGCAATGCTGGCAACCATCAGGAAATGGGCGAGACGCATCAAGAGCGATATCATCGTTTTATGGTTCGCCCGCAAGCATCCGGATGCGCCCTTCATGGCGAAAGCGGTATGCGTGATTGCAGTGGCGTATGCACTGAGTCCTATCGACCTGATCCCCGACTTTATTCCTATCCTCGGTTATCTGGACGATGTATTGCTGGTGCCCGGTTTGATTTGGCTGGCTTTGCGCCTGTTGCCACCGCAGGTGTTGCAGCAATGTCGGGTGCAGGCGGAGGAGTGGATTACCAAATACGCACGCAAGCCCAAGAGCTATATAGGCGGTGCGCTGATCGTGCTGGTATGGTGCTTGCTAGCTTATTTGTGCTGGCGCTGGTTGGCGCAGTAGCCGGCCATATGCCTGAAGTGAGAGCGGTAGGCGTACCGCTCTCTTTGAAGAATTTACTGTTGTGGTTTGTCTTCGCCGTCTTCGTAAAACGAGACGCGCAAGGTACGGGTGCGATGCAGTTTTTTAAGGCCTGCTTTGGTACCGAGATATGCCGCCAGTACGCAGTACAGCAAAGCCATCCAGCCGAGGTAGTAAACACCGACGAAAGGCAGGACGATGACGAGGACGGTCGCGAAAAAGTCGCGCCGTTCGATTGTGATCCAGTAATGCGATAACGCGTACACAATGAAGAGCCCAATGAAGCCTAGCAACATGATGTTTCCCTATTGACAGATGTGTCTGCATTCTAGCATCCGGATATTTGCTGATGAGCGGTTTTCGCTGCTGCGCTGCGGCAAGGAAACGACGTCAGGGAATCAAATATGTTGCGTTCAATATGCATATTTAATAGAATGTGTATCACTGGAGAGCGATAGCTTATGAAACTGACCCGGTTTTCGGACATAGGATTGCGAGTGCTGATGTATTTGGCACGGGAGTCGCGCAGCCCGTCGGTTACAGTGGCAGAGGTCGCGATGCAGTTTGATGTGCCGCATAACCATCTGGTCAAAGTAGTTGGCATGATGGCAAAGATGGGCTGGATAGATGCTGTGCGTGGACGTAACGGCGGTATCAGTCTGGCTGCCAGTCCGGAGACGCTGCATATAGGCAGCATCCTGCGCGTGCTGGAAGGTGATGACGAAGCCATCGATTGTGAAGGGATAGGTTGCCGTCTTTCTGGTGATTGTCGTTTGCGCAATGCCTTGAAGATAGGTGTTGATGCTTTCTACAATGCGATGGATGAGTACACGCTGGCCGATATTGTTTCCGGTAATACGGGTGAGCACATCGTCATGATGCATCGCAATTTCCTGATGGATCGCGCAGCTATCGCATAAGTTGAATTGGTTGGTATGGTCGGGCCTGGATCGGGCCCTTTTTAATAAGTTTAAAGTTGCATTTTAAATGCATCATAGGAGTGATTATGTTGTCTGCAGCATCCCGTCCTTATATAGACGCCAGTGTTCCTGTCCTGCGTGAACATGGTTTGGCCATTACCCAGGCCTTTTACAAAAACCTGTTTATCTCACACCCGCAGCTGCACAATATTTTTAATGCTGGCAACCAGGCTAACGGTGCGCAGCAGCAGTCGCTGGCTTCTGCCGTATTTGCCTATGCTGCCAACATTGATAACCCTTCCGCGTTGGCACCTGTTATCTCGCGCATCGTGCATAAGCATGTTTCGCTGGGCGTGACTGCTGCGCACTATCCGATAGTGGGCGAGCATTTGCTGGGTGCGATCAAGCAAGTGCTGGGCGATGCCGCCACGCCAGAACTTATCGCGGCGTGGGCAGAAGCCTATGGCATCCTGGCACAAGCGCTGATCGACGAAGAAAGCCGTCTGTATGCTGCTGCTGGTGTGAACCCGGGTGATCTGTTCGAGATGAACGTCACGGCAGTCGAACAGGAAAGCGCGCAGGTCAAATCGTTCACGCTGGTACCCAAGGATGGCAGCACTACACCTGCATTCCGTCCAGGCCAGTATGTCAGCGTGGCAGTGCACCTGTCGCATGGTCTGCGCCAGCTACGTCAGTACAGCTTGTCGGATGCGCCGGATCATCGCCACTTGCGCATCTCGGTCAAGCGCGAAGTCGCTGGCAAGGAAACACCCGCCGGTATGGTTTCCAATTGGTTGCACGACCATGTACAAGTGGGCAGCGTGCTGTCGGTCAGCAAGCCATTCGGTGACTTCACACCGGATACCGATAGCGAAGAGCCTATTGTTCTGTTGTCGGCAGGCGTCGGCATCACGCCTATGATTTCGGCGTTGAACCGCATTGCTTATGTGGCGCCACAAAGACGTGTGATCTTTGCGCATGCCGCACGCAATGCAAGTCATCATCCGCATCGTGCAGATATTGCAAAAGCAGCGGCGCTGATGCCTAATCTGCAGAGCGTGACCTTCTATGAAGAAGAGGCCGCTGAACAAAGCAGTGCACATGCTTTGCCGGGTCGTATGCAGCTGAAGAAACTACCGCAATGGGATGTTGCCAATACCAAAGTGTATATGTGCGGTCCTTTGCCTTTCATGCAAACACAATGGGCGGATCTGGTAGCTTCTGGTGTGCCGGTCAAGAACTTGCATCGTGAAGTCTTTGGTCCGGACATGCTGGATCATCTAATCTGATGACGGGTATCTGGTCGTCATCCGGTGCGTGCTCATAAGCGTGCCGGATGGTGAGCATGATAGGCACAGCCAGCGCTAGCCCCGCTGGCTGTGTCACTTCTACACGCATGCTGTTGGATGTTGCGTCCAGTCGTACTGGTAGCGACTTAAAAACTCTGCTGAATTGCTTGTCTGTAGCTGGCGCAAGTTCTTACTTCATTTCTGTCCGCGCTCCATCACTCTTCCTGCATTTCACCTCATCGATGCTGCATCGATGTTCTTTCCATTGCTCGCGCTGCTCGTTTGCATATGCATAGTCAGTGCGCATGCCGCATAAATGTTTTCAGATTACAGATGTCACGCGTTTAGAAATATGACGATGGTCTGCACGTTTGTACCGAAAATGTCGTACGGGAATTTGAATATGGCAATGAAGATGCAAAAGCGTTAACGGATGCGCAAATAATCGAACGATCATTCTCCGTTAATTGGGACGTAGTAGTCGATCAAGACTAATCTTGGTACGTATCAAGTTTATTCTCCCTAGACTGATCTCAATGACAAATAAGAGGAAAAAAGGGAGTGACAATTATCCGTCGTTGGCACCTGGTGCGCCGGCGGCACTCCTGAAATTTTTAGCGTTAGCGTTGTTGCTTTGTATAGTCGCCGGTACAGCGCTGTTTTTGTACTGGCACTTCAGTAACTTGGTATCTGCACACCGGCGGCAGATGAATGCTGCTGCCTATAGTGCGCAGATTTATTTCGATCAGCGTGAAGAATTATTGCGCTCTCTTAAGAATTCCGCGATACGTATACCTGCATCATCACCATCCCTGCATCTCTATGCTGAAATGAAAGGTGATGGCGTGATGGCTGCGCCGCTACCAAGCGGCGATCCTGCAAGCAGCTGGGCTTTACTGCTTACCAAGCGTGACCTGCACGCAATCAGCTCGGCGTATACACGTCTGATTCATTTCTTGCCGCGGCAGGGCATGAAGACCACTTCTATCTGGCCTGCCGAGAGTCCGGATGCAATTGTGAATCCACAGCAAGCGAAACTGATAGAGCAGGAATTGATGAAGGTAGAGCTTGCCGCTGATAAATCGCAAGTGCAAAAAATGGTGTGGCTGGATGTGTCCGGAAAAATGCGTGACAGTCTTTATATATTCAGCCTGCTGGATCCCAGGCAACCTGCAGCTGGCTGGTTAGGGCTGGAGTTGCATAGCATAGATAGCGGGATTGAATTCCCCAGTATCCATGGCAGCAGCTATGTCTTGCTGGATCAGAATCAGGACGCAGTTCTGCAGAGCGTGCCTCAGTTGGAAATGCCGGAGCAATTCAGGAAAAGCTTTCAGCAAGATGCCTTCGGTTTGTACGGCAATAATTTTTGGCCCGACTACATGGCACTTAACAAACGGGTAGGCGAAGCGGGCTGGAATTTAGTCTATTACATACCCATAGGTCACTTGCTATACGACGGCAGAGTGGCTATCCAGCTTGCGCTGCTTCTTTGTGCCTTGCTCATAGCGGCAGTATTCCTCGGTATGCGCTATATCCGTGATTACCTGATTGTTCCAGCGACCAAGCAATACGATGCCTTGCTGGATATGGCTTCCTTTAGCCAGACCATGATAGAAACCGCGCCGGTGGCTCTGTGTGTATTGCGGCGTGAAAACGGCAGCGTGGCCCTGGCGAATGAATTGACGCGTAGCTGGCTGGACGGTGAGGAGGACTGGCAAGCGAAGGTACTGACTAATCCTTACGGCGACAAAGACAGGGAAATGATTTTGCGTGATGGCCGCGACGTCTACCTGACGATAGCACCTACGCGTTACCGTGGTGAGGAAGTCTTGCTATGTGCTTTCATTGATATAACAGCACATAAACGGATAGAGACGTCATTGCTGCAGGCAAAGATCAGTGCCGATGAAGCGAATACGGCCAAGACGATTTTTCTTACCACGATGAGCCACGAATTGCGTACACCTTTGTATGGCATGTTGGGTGCACTGGAATTGTTTTCCATGACTACGGTGACGAACCAGCAAAGGATGTATCTGAACGCGATGCAACAGTCGTCGTCGATTCTTTTGAATGTGGTGAGCGATACGCTCGATATTTCGAGGATAGAAGCTGGTCAGGTAAAGCTTGAAGCAAGCGCGTTCTCACCCGTGGCGCTGGTCGAGGAAGTGGTCGCGGTCTATGCCGCGCGGGCAGAACGTAAATCGCTGGATATCTACAGCCTGCCTGACCCCCGCATACCGGATGCCTTGATCGGTGACGTGATACGGGTCAAGCAGATACTCAACAACCTGATGACCAACGCCATCAAGTTTACCCAAACAGGGCGCGTCGTCGTCCGGTCAGAGTTGCTGGCTACAACGGATGACATGGTGACGCTGGCCATACGGGTGGAAGACACCGGGCGTGGCATAGCCTCAGAAGATCTGGTGCATATATTTGAACCGTTCTATCAGGTCGAGCAGGATGCCTTGCTGAAAAATGGCACAGGCCTGGGCTTATCGATTTGCTGGCGCTTTGCCCAAATCCTGGGCGGCACTATGGATGCGACCAGTCAGCCCGGGGTGGGCAGCATCTTCTCTTTGACCTTGTCGCTACCGATCAACAAGAGTGCTGTATCGCAGGATGTGCCGGTTCTTGATGATGTAAAGCTATACGTGCACTCAGGTTTCCGCGATCTGTCTGAAAACATATGTGGCTGGTTGGCAGCGTGGGGAGGCGCTGCCATACGCTATGACAAGGCGCTGCATCAGGACGATGGTAAAGCCATCCTGCTGGATATCGCGTCATCCAGGAAACAGGGCGGGATTGCATGGAGCGGGCCACGCATCGTAGCAAAGCTGCCTGGATCATCGCTGGATGATGATGCGAAGAATAAATCGCAGTTGGTACATATCTACAGCGTGCGGGCGATCGCAAAAGCAATCGATCGCGTGCAGCGTCTGCACGATGTCATAGAAACCACGGAAGTGGAGCCGCAGGCTGCGCCTATGGAGCTACGCATACTGACGGTGGAAGACAACCCCATTAACCGCATGATTTTGAAAGAGCAACTGTCGCATCTGGGTTGCGAAGTCGAGTTTGCCGGCAACGGGCGCGAAGCGCTGGATCGTGCAGACCTGATGGAGTTCGACATCATATTGACTGATGTAAATATGCCCGTGGTTGATGGTTATGAACTGACTGAGCGTTTGCGCAAGATGGAATATCGCAAACCTATCTTTGGCATTACCGCCAATGCGATTCCGGAAGATGAGCAACGTTGTCTGGCGGTCGGCATGAACAGGGTGTTGACCAAGCCCCTGTCTATCGCTGTTCTGCAAGCTGAGCTGCAAAGCATACAAGGATAAGGCGATGGCGACTGCAGTTCAATTCAGTTCGTATGGAAATTTTTCCAGTGACAAGTTCTGGCTATTGTTATGCGTGGCCATTGCGTTGCTGTTGTCCGGATTTACCTATGTGATTTTTCGTATACGTAAAAGGAATAAGCAGATGAGGGACGCGGCTTGCAGGGAGGCGATGGAGAACGTCAAGGAAACTACATATACACCGCAAATTTTTGTGGAAGTACCCGCCAGATACCGTGAGGTCTTTGTGCAAACCATGGAAGAAGACCTGAACATCCTGAATCAGGCATTGCAAGAAGATCGCACAAGGGCGGTGCTGAGCATGTTGCACCGTATGCATGGTGCATTGGTTGCCGTCGGCATGACGGAGTTTGCGCAGCGATGTGAATTGTTAGGAAGAACAGGGGGCTTGCTAGGTATGGAAGATGAACTGAAAAAAGACATCAAGGAACTGGCGCAGGATTTAATGCGCATGGTGCAGTGGCAACACACGATTTAATTTAACCATAGTAGGTGATTATTGTTATGAAAAAACAGACCGTCATTATTGCTGATGACCATCCTTTGATTTTGATGGGATTACGGGACCTGGTGGAAAAAGACAGCAGTTTTGAACTGACAGGTGCGGTGTCCAGTTCCAGTGCCTTGATAGCACTGGCGCGGGAGAATCCAGCCGAGATATTCATTACTGATTACTCGATGCCGGGCGATGATGTCTATGGCGATGGCATACGTCTGATCAAGTATCTGATCAGGCATTTCCCGCAAACCAAGATACTGATCGTGACCATGATGTCCAATCCGATGATCATCTCTGCACTTTACGATGCCGGTGTGTATGCAGTTGTCAGGAAGAGTGACGATCCGGCTGAATTCATCGCCGCCTTGCATATACTGAGACTCGGGCGTAAATACTTCCCGCCCGGTTTTCAAAAGGATAGCAAGGCGAATGAACGCACCAAGTTCATCGGTGAGCGCATTAATAGTCTGTCGCCCAAGGAGTTTGAAGTCTTACGTTATTTTATCCAGGGCAAGCCCATCATGCAGGTCGCCTTGCACCTGAATCGCAGCATCAAGACTGTGAGCGGGCAGAAAATCGCCGCCATGCATAAGCTGAATGTGAAGACGGATCAGGAGTTGATTGCGTTTTGTCTGGAGACGGGCTTGTTTCAGTGAGCATTAATCTGAATATTGCCACTCAAAAATAAAATCGCTCTTGCAAAGTAGGAGCGATTTTATTTGTCTCAGACTTTAGGTCAGATTAGATATCAAATGAAATTTAAGGTCGTCATTGCCCTTTGCATCTTCCCTGTAATCATTGAATCTTCTCCATATGTCATTACTAACTCATGTGTTGCTCGTGTCATCGCTACATAAAGCAATCGTGCCTCGTCTTCTTCTGGTTCTACGTGCTTTGTAGTGGTTCCGACAGCGGGAATGCAAACTAATGGAAACTCCAATCCTTTGCTGCTGTGCATAGTCACGATTTTTACACTCTCGTGATTTAGGTCGAATTTTTTATTCTTGTCTTGTTGCCATTCGAAGGGAATACCTTTGCGGTTAAGTGCCTGACTTACTTCCTTGCCGATGCCGTAATTTCGATAAATTACTGCCATCTGACTCCAGGGCATTCCCGTTTTGTTGGCGTTGATTAGTCTTTCGGCCAAGTGCTCAATCTCAGCGCTCAATTTCGGAAACTTAATGAGTAATGGCTTCGGTCCATGTCGCCCTGTGCTCATGGGTTGTACCGTTGGCATTTGATCTTCTTCAGTGTCTTTCGTGGAGAGCAAGTCGTCGGCGAAGGCACGCGCGACTGCCAGGATTTCAGCGGTGTTACGATAATTTAATTTGAGTATGGTTGTACGGCCTTTAGCCTGTACCCCAACGCTGGAAAACGAGAAACGTAATTTCTTGGGGCCGTTATAAATCGATTGTGCATCGTCATATAACACCAGCAATGAATTCGTATCAGGATGAATCATCTGTACCACCAATTTGAGCCATTCTGCTCTAAAGTCATGTCCTTCATCGATAAGCACAGCGTCATATTGAGCTGACGGGATCAACTTTTGATCGACGGATCGAATAACTTTTTCGATACAAGCTTCGAAGAAGCCATCCATATCGGTATTATTTGGTGGCATGCCTACGTTATAAGCTTTTAATTGCCTCACACACCAGGCATGAAAATTGACGACATTGACTTTGTTCTGTAATCCCTTGGTCGCCATAGTGCTGGCAAGCTTGGCCGCCAGCGTCTTGTTATAGCAAAGTACGAGTATGGGGCGTTGGCACATTTTTGCCAGATGTTCTGCTCGGTAGCCTAAGATTAGTGTCTTACCTGATCCGGCTACTCCATGAATGACACGATGTCCTTCGCCTAGGCTACGTGCCAGTTGTTCCTGCTGGATATCCATGACGCGCAATACATCTGGGATTTCAATTTCTTTTTGGCTGTTGTCTGAAAATATATCCGCCTGTGCAGGGATGCGAATTTCTGGAAACATGTGCCAGCGCACGCGGTCGATTTGGGGCAACGAAAGTGTGCGTGCAAACTTGTACGGGAACATATCCCACAGGCGTTTTTGAAATTCTTCGGCGTCAACACTTTGTGTCATTTCGTCTTTGCAAATGACAAGATGTGCCGGTAGCACATTCTCCATGTTGTGATCATCGAACTGCTTACGGTCAATGTTGGTCAATGCCACGCCATGCCCATAAGGGAAGGCTGGCTTTCCTTTTAACGATCCGTTTGGCCAAATTAACTGTGGATCACGTTCGAGTTTATTGGTTATGACATACATGTATTGTCGCGCTTGCTCTAGCGGATTCAATTCATGTTTGATGCCATGGTCGGTGTGAAGAACAACGCTTTGTTTGTCTATGCTCTGGATGGACGTGAGTTTCCAATCCTTGACCTCGATTACCAGCAAGCCACGACTGGGATGAAAGATAACGAAATCCGGGTGCCGCGTCTTCTCGCCGATCGATACGTCATACCAGCACAGGTAATCGTCCTCAAGCTTTTCTTCTAAGCGTTCGGCCAAACGTTTTTCGCCGCTAGTCATGCGGGACTTACACGCACCGATTGCAGGGATGAGAGTGGCCATGGCTACACCTATAGATGTTTCATCGCATATTACTATTTGGAAACGAGGTTTTGTAGATTTACTTCTATCCGCACTTTTGTTTTAGTGCGCTTGATCTGAAAGCTTTGTTCTATGAGGAGATAAGCATGTCGCTTATCGATGCGCGCTAATGTCGGAACTGAAGTGTGGTTCAGGAGGGCTGGAGTCATTATGCAATATGCAGAATGCAGAATGACTTGAATAACAAAAAACCCGTTATGTCAGAAGACAAACGGGTTTTTGATATGACTTATTGGTGCCGAGAGCCGGAATCGAACCGGCACGCCTTGCGGCGCGGGATTTTGAGTCCCGTGCGTCTACCTATTCCGCCATCTCGGCAACGCAAGCTGAGCATTATGCTCGATTTGCCCGATTTGAGCAAGACTCATGACGCTTGAATATGCTGCCTGTACGCAAATTTTTTACAAAATCGATAGCTAATCGACATTACTGCTGGCTGGCGGCCGGGGCGTTGTAGACACGGCGATACAGGCGGAAGCGTTCGTCGCGGTCAGCCGGCCGGCGACCGTGCCAGACCAGTTGCCATTGCTGGTTGTAACGCGTGATGGACTGCGCTGCATCATTGCCGCGGTGGGTGTCCTGCAGCAGCAGGTAGTCGCAGTTTTTCTCGCCAATTTGCGCGAACTCTACCTTGCCGAAGTAAGCGAAGGAAGCACGCTGGGCCGGGCCTACATTCGAGGCGACGCAACGTTTGACGGTCGGCAAGGCCGCATCGATTTGCTGCGCGACGCCGACATAGCTCTTGATGTAGTTACCCCATGGCAGCCACAGTGTCATCAGCAGTAACCAGCACAGGATGATACCGCCGGATGAGAGCACGACCGCGCGCCACAAGACCGACGGGCGACGCGAGACGCGCCAGTAGACGATCCAGATCCAGCCTGCGGACGCAGCAGCGGCGACCAGCAGGATGAAGAGGTTGAATTCAGGTTTGAAGCCTGGCGCGATCTTGAATGCGTTCTTCGCCAGTTGTGCTGGCCAGCCGGTTTGCTTGGCGATCCAGCCTATCCAGATGAAGGCCGCGCAGGTGGTCAGCATCATGACGGAGAACCAGTCGACCGCATTGATGGCGCCACGCTTCATGGTCGGCAAGCCGAAGGCAGCCAGGATCGCGAGCATAGGCAGCAGTGGCAACAGGCTGGCTTCTTCACCGTGTGAGTTGAGCAGTGCCAGTACCAGCAGTGCAGCGAAGAAAGTCAGTGGCAGCGTGATATGCAGTGCCGCGTGCTGGCGACGCCATGCATAGACGGCCCAGATCGCGAACGGCCATGCTGGCCATGCGAACCAGATGGCATTCTTCAGGAAATATTGCAGCGTGGACCAGGACGGGGCGTCGACCAGGTGGTAGTTCCACGCCATCCACGCATCTATCGGCGAGTTGCCGTGTGGTTGCACTTGTTGACTGGCCCATATCCACGCACCGGTGATGGCGGCAGCCAGTGGCAGCGAGATTAGTATAAGGCGTGGCAACAGGGCACGCTCGCGTATTGCCGCGAGCACTATGATGCCTAGCCAGATGGCGAAGGGCGTGACCCAGCCGCGCGTCAGTGCCAGCAAGCCGAGTGCGACACCCAGCACCACTGCGCGACGCACGGTGTGTTTTTCAAACAGGCGGGTGGTGGCGTACAGCGCGCAAGCGACCAGTGAAACCTGCAGCGCTTCCGAGGTAGTGCCATGACTGTGTACCAGCAAGCCGAGGCAGCCCAGGTAGATCAGCAGTGCGCCGTCTGCCAGTGTGCGGCCGAAGTCCTTCGGTTCAGGTTGTCCGCCGAAGGCGAGCTTGAGTGGTTGCGCTTCAGTGCGACGACCCAGCAGGTAGGTGGTGTACCAGACTGCGGTCGAGCCCAGCAGGAAGAAGCAGATAGGTGCGATGCGCGCAGCCATGGGCGCACCGACCAGCCAGCCAAATAATTTGATGCAGATGGCGCCTAACCAGAATGCCAGCGGACCTTCTTCCGGCATGGCGAGGCCGACGATATTCGGTGATAACCAGTCGGCCAGTGTGCCGGTGGCCATGGTCCACATGATGCCAAAGCCGGCAGCGTCGTCTGGTTTCCACGGATCACGGCCAACCAGGCCGGGCAGGATATACAGCAGACACAGTGCGAACAAGGCCCAGCGCGGGAGTGCGAGTGTAGCGGAGGCGGGCAGGCGGACTGGCTTCATGTAGGGGACGTTATTTTTATTTGATCCGGCGTTATTGTGCCGTAAAAATTCTTTATCAGTGCAGCGGATTCATCCGTATAGAGTGAAAAGGCCGATTTTGCGCGCACTGACAGGCACATGGGGCCTGATGCAATAATAAAAAAGGCAGCCGTAGCTGCCTTTTTAAAACGCTGTGACGAATTATTCTGCCACGCTTGTTTTGGAACCGACGGAACCGAATTTCTTGCGGAATTTATCCACGCGACCTGCGGTATCAACGATTTTGTGTTTGCCGGTGTAGAAAGGATGCGATTCCGACGAAACCTCGATCTTGATCAGCGGGTATGTTGCGCCTTCAAATTCGATGGATTCACGAGTTTGAATGGTCGAACGGGTGATGAATTTGAAATCGTTAGACATGTCTTGAAACACGACTTCGCGATATTCTGGGTGTATGCCTTCTTTCATTTTTCTGCCTTGGTTAGTTTGGTAGCCAATCGTCACTTCGTCGGTCGCACAGCTTCTTGACCCGATTGTCGATCACTTGCCTGGGTTGGAACGAGCCGGAGATTATACAATGAAATCATGGGTTTGCGATAGATTTGGCAACAGCGGTGTTACAGTTCAGCACCAAGAATAAAAGGGAGACCCTGTGACAATAGGTTTGCAAAGTGGCATGAGTACGCTACTGCAGGTGGTGGAGGCCTGCGGCATTATCGCCTTTGCCTGCTCTGGCTTCGTCGAGGCGCGGCGCAAGGATATGGATCTGGTAGGGGTGTTTATTGTTGCCTTTGTGACAGCTTTTGGCGGCGGTACCTTGCGCGATATGTTGCTGGACCGGCGTCCGCTGTTCTGGGTCGAGCATCAGGAATACGCGATTCTGGTCTTCGTACTGGCTTTGCTGGCCGGGCCGTTTTTGCCGCATTTGCGTTCTGCCGTCGCTGAAAAGACGATAGTCGTGGCGGATGCGCTGGGTCTCGGCTTGTTTAGCGCGGTCGGTACTTCGCTGGCGATGGAGGCGCAAATGCCGGTGTTTATCTGCGTGATGATGGGGGTGACGACCGGTATTTTCGGTGGCGTGCTGCGTGATGTCTTGTGTAACCAGATACCGATGGTGTTCCGCCGCGAGCAGTTGTATGCGACCTGTTCATTGCTCGGCTGCACTGTGTATTTGCTGCTGGAGTGGTTGAATATGACGTCTGCCTTTGCGTTGATAAGCAGCATCCTGGTGACGTCGGTGTTACGCCTGTTGGCAGTGCGGAAGAACTGGCGTTTGCCGGGATAAAGCACAGGCTAATAAAAAAGCCCGCTTTCATTTTTAGTGAAAGCGGGCTTTTTGTTTTCAGCCGAATACTGGCTGAAAAGCAGATGCAGGATCAGGAATTTCCGCGACGCATCATGTCGAAGAATTCGGCGTTGTTTTTGGTCGCCTTCATCTTGTCGAGGATGAACTCCATCGCTTCGATCTCGTCCATGCCGTACAACAGTTTGCGCAGGACCCAGATCTTTTGCAGTTGATCCGGTTTGATCAGCAATTCTTCGCGGCGGGTGCCGGATTTGTTCAGGTTGATGGCAGGGTAGACGCGCTTCTCGGCCAGACGGCGTTCGAGATGGACCTCCATGTTACCGGTACCTTTGAATTCTTCGTAGATCACGTCATCCATACGGCTGCCGGTTTCGATCAGTGCGGTCGCGATGATGGTCAGCGAGCCGCCTTCTTCGACGTTACGTGCAGCACCGAAGAAGCGTTTAGGACGTTGCAGTGCATTCGCATCAACACCACCGGTCAGTACCTTGCCGGAAGCAGGGATCACGGTGTTGTAGGCGCGTGCCAGACGAGTGATGGAGTCGAGCAGAATCACCACGTCTTTTTTCATTTCGACCAGGCGCTTGGCTTTTTCCAAAACCATTTCGGCGACTTGCACGTGACGTGTTGCTGGTTCATCGAAGGTCGATGCCACGACTTCGCCGCGCACCGAACGCTGCATCTCGGTCACTTCTTCCGGACGTTCGTCGATCAGCAAGACGATCATGACCGCTTCAGGGTGATTGGTGGTGATCGCGTGTGCGATGTGTTGCAGCATCACGGATTTACCGGATTTAGGCGATGCAACCAGCAAGCCGCGTTGGCCTTTACCGATAGGGGCGATCAGATCGATGATGCGGCCGGTGATGTTTTCTTCGCCGCGCATATCGCGTTCAAGCAGCAATGGCTTGTTCGGGTGCAGCGGCGTCAGGTTTTCAAACAGAATGCGGTGTTTCGAAGCTTCCGGCGATTCGCCGTTGACCTTGTCTACCTTGACCAGTGCAAAGTAGCGTTCACCGTCTTTCGGTGTGCGCACTTCACCCTCGATCGAATCGCCGGTGTGCAGATTGAAGCGGCGGATTTGCGAAGGTGAAATGTAAATGTCGTCTGTGGACGCCATGTAGCTGGCGTCGGGCGAGCGCAGGAAGCCAAAGCCGTCAGGCAATACTTCGAGGGCGCCATCGCCAAAAATTTGTTCTCCTGATTTCGCGCGTTTCTTGAGAATCGCGAACATCAGTTCTTGTTTGCGCAAGCGCGCAGCGTTGTCTATGTCCAGGCTAATTGCCATTTCTAGCAGTGCGGAGACGTGTAACGCCTTTAATTCAGATAAATGCATATGTTTGAGTTTCCCAGGATGGGAGATAAAAAGGTGGGGGAGGGAACGACGCGGTGAAGTTGGTAATCATGCAGCGATGCGGGCGCATCGCTGCCATTTTTAATTATTTCAGATGTTGCTATCGATGAATGCGGTCAATTGGCCTTTTGCCAGTGCGCCGACTTTTTGCGCAGCTGGTGCACCGTTCTTGAACAAGATCAGTGTAGGAATGCCGCGGATACCGAATTTGGCCGGAATCGCCTGATTGGCGTCAACGTCCATTTTCGTGATCTGGATTTTGCCTGCATACTCTTTGGCAACGTCTTCCAGGATAGGTGCAATCATTTTGCACGGACCGCACCACTCTGCCCAGAAGTCGACCAGAACAGGTTTGTCGGATTTCAATACGTCTGTATCAAAAGATGCATCGGTAATATGTTTGATGTTTTCGCTCATGTTTGCCTCAGTCTGAGGGGAAAAGGATAAATCTGCGCCTGGGCATCACCTACTAATTGGTATTTGCCTGCAGCGTCTCCGCTTACTGAAACTCAGATGGAGACGTTGCGTTTGAATTCAAGTTTTGAAGGTGTAACCAGAGGTGATCAGGCGGGGTCTGGGCAAATCATAACCTATTTTATAAAAAGTGGGGCATTGCTCGAAAAATTTCACTCGTGTCGCATAAAATGCAAAACCGGATAGTCTGTAGCTACTAATTCCATTGATTTCTTCAACTGAGCCCTTGATGCCGCCTCGCACTGTATTAATTCCACCTTCCGCCGCCTTTTGGGACGATGCCGCACGTGCATTGTTACAAAGCGATGCGTTGACAGGTGCGCCGCAGTCGGCGGTGCGGGATTTATCCTCATTGCGGGTAGTGGTATCGACTTTCGCGCATATACAACTATTAAAGAATGCATTGGGGCGGCAGCTGGGCGCGGCTTTCATCCCGCCGACGATTACTTCGCTGGGTGAATATATAAGGCTGTTACCACCGCAAACCGTTGCCAGTGCCACCGCACCTAGCGAACGACTGATGTCGCTGTATGCGGACCTGCGCCAGCATGCGTGGTTAAAGAAGCTCTTCAGCGCACGCCGCAATACCGATTTGTTACCGCTGGCAGAAATCCTGCTGGCACTATCAGATGAATTGACGCTAGCCATGCTGCCGGAGTTGCAGGTGTCGACCGATGTGGCCGATGCGCGCTGGCAGGCGGCGCTGGAGCAATTGTCACCAGTGGCGCGCAATTTGTTATCAGATGAAACGCAGCTGGTCTGGACCATCTGGAAAACCCAGCTGGATGCCAGCGATGCGATCGTGCATCGCTACGCGCAAATGATGCGTATCGCCGAACAGGCGCAATTGCCATTGTTCTGGATCAGCCCGGTAGAAGCCGATGCGCTGGAACAGGCTTTCCTCGATGCTTATCAGCGCAACCGACCTGTGGTTGCGATCACACTGGACTGGCATGCGCAACATATTAATAGTACTTATGCCGCCGCCTGGCCCGAGTTGCTGGCTGATGAAGACACACACGCTATCAGCGAATTGCCATTGGCAACACCTGCGGATTTGTCTTTGTATGCTGCGCATAACCTGGAAGCAGAAGCTAAAGCTGGTGCGCAAACCATACTCGACTGGCTGCAGCAGGGTAAAACGAATCTCGCCATCGTCGCGCAGGATCGCGTAGTTGCACGTCGCATCCGTGCGTTGCTGGAACGCGCGCAAGTCATCGTCGCGGATGAGACCGGCTGGAAGTTATCGACTACGCGTGCTGCTGCCGCGCTCGCATCATGGCTGGAGCTGGTGGCGGCGCGTGCTGAAACCATCGCCTTGCTCGACTTCCTGAAGTCGCCGTTTGTTTTTGCCAACACGGACAATAAAGCCGACCTGGTGATGGCGAGTGAACTCGCTTTGCGTCGCTCCAATGTACTGGGTGGCTGGGATGCGGTCGGTGACGCACTGACCGCGATTCCTGCGGCGCAGAATATGGTGAAGCTGCTGGCACAACAGGCGACCGGTTTCAGCAAGGGCAAAACCTTGTGCGACTGGATCATCGCCAGCCAGCAAACGCTGGATGCGTTGGGCATGCGCGCAGCCTTGCAGGCGGATGGTGCCGGTGCACAAGTGCTGCAGCTATTGCAGGATATAGAGCAGGACTGCACGGCAGTCGGACACGTTTTTTCATTTGCCGAATGGCGCGCTTTCCTCAATCTGCAACTGGAAGCAACTGCCTATGTGCAATTGAACCGCGACCGCCGCGTCGTGATGTTGCCTTTGAATGGCGCGCGTTTGCGCAGCTTCGATGCTGTCTTGCTGGTCGGTGCGGATGCCGAACACTTGCCGTCGCAACCGAGCGAGACTTTATTCTTCGCGAATGTGGTGCGACGTGAATTGGGCTTGGCAACACGTGAAAGCAGACAGCGCCAGCAGTTGCGTGATGTGACCGAATTGTTGTCGTCGAATCAGTTGGTAGTGATGTCATGGCAGGCGCATAAAAATGGCGAACCGAATCCTGTCAGTCCATGGATAGAGCGTTTGCAACTGAGCCTGGCGCGTGCCGGTTTGCCGGGAGTCGCGATGCATCAGGTCGAGATAAGCCCGCGCAGCCTGACACCTGCACCACTCAGCATGCCAGCTCCACATGCTGCCGTGTTGCGCCCGCAGAAACTTTCTGCCAGCGGCTACAACAGCCTGGTTGCTTGTCCTTATCAATTCTTTGCCACACGCATGCTGGGTTTGTCCGGGCTCGATGAGTTATCGGATATGCCGGAGAAGCGCGATTACGGCGACTGGCTGCATCAAATCCTGGCGATCTTCCATACCCGTTTGCACGAAGTGGCGCAGTCCGGGCGTGCAGCTTTACTGCAAGAGATCACCGACCAGGTATTCAACCTGGCGCTGGATAAAAGTGCGGCCGCTCTCGGTTATTACGCACGCTGGCAAAAAGCGATGCCCGCTTATCTGGACTGGTTAAGCGAGCGTGAAGCGCAAGGCTGGCATTTTGTGCTGGGTGAAGAGAAGTTTGAAAAAGTGCTGCGTTGGGATGATGGCGAAATCATCCTGCACGGTCGCGTCGACCGCATGGATGAGAATGAAGCAGGCGAACGTGCAGTGCTGGATTACAAGAGTACCAACCAGACTGCACTGCGGGAAAAACTCAAGCATGGCGAAGACCATCAATTGCCGTTCTACGGTTTGCTATCGGATGTGCCGCTGACGAATGCGCTGTATATCCCGCTGGAAGCCAGCAAGGACAAGATCAAGGAAGTGGAATCACCCGACTATGACAACTGGCAGCAGACCTTGAGTACGCAGATCGTCAACAGCATGCGTGCGATTGCGCATGATGCACCTTTGCCTGCGACCGGCCCGGAATCGGTATGCCAGTACTGCGATGTGCGCGGACTCTGCCGCAAGGGAGCGTGGTAATGCGCGGGCCCGATGAGATGACACAGGATACAGCGATGTCGGAGCAGCGCATGGTGCCGCGTGCTTATGAAATCAATGGCGAGCAGGCGGATGCGGCGCACTTCGTCGCACGTGCCTGTGATCCTGCACGTTCAGTGGTGGTGGAAGCCTGTGCCGGGAGCGGCAAGACCTGGTTGTTGGTAGCGCGGGTACTGCGGTTGTTACTGGCTGGTACCGAGCCCGCTGCCATTCTCGCGATTACTTTTACGCGTAAGGCGGCGCAAGAGATGCGCGAACGCCTGATGCAGTTGCTGCACGAGCTGACGCTGAAACCGGATGCGGAAGTACTGGCCTTGCTGCGCGAACGCGGCATCCCTGAACATGCGCTGGCCGAGACTTTGCCGCAGGCGCGTGCATTGTATGAAAAGGTTTTGCGCAGTCCGCAAGCCTTGTCGATAGACACCTTCCATAGCTGGTTCGCACGCCTGATCCAGATCGCACCTTTGGCTTCTGGTGTGCCGCATGGCTATAGCCTGACAGAAGCGACTGGCGAATTGTTATCGGATGCTTACAGTCGCTTCATGCAGGAAGTGAATGAAAAGGACCAGCAACACGTCAAGGACGCACTGATAGACCTGTATGGTCAGGTCGGTGACTTCAGCACGCGTAACTTATTGAATTCCTTTATTGCCAAGCGCGCCGAGTGGTGGGCTTCGGTGCAGGGCGGTGAACCGCTGCAGTGGCTGGAAGAACTTTGCGGTGCAGATGGCGTGAGCGATGCACGCCTGTCCTTGTGGTCGGATGAAAAGCTGCTGGGACGTATCAATCAGATAGCCTGGTTGCTGGGGCAGGGCACAGCTGTTAACCAGGAAAGAGCGACGGCGATAGAGAAAGCCGTCAGCGCCGGTGCTGCACTGGAAAACTTTGAAGCACTGACGAATGAGTTTTTTGATGCCGGCGGCAAGTTCCGTAAAAACCGCTCTACCAAAAACCTGACCAAAGCCTTGCTCGATAACCTGGGTGAAGACGGCGTCTATGCATTTGAAGTTGAGTTTGAAAGCACAGGCGAAGCGCTGAAGAAGATCCTGCGCCGTAGCATGGAGCCCAAAGTCATCGCGCTGAATCGTTCCTTGTTTATTGTGGGTGCTGCCTATCTGGAGATCTATCAGGCAGTCAAAGCTGAGCAACGGGTATTCGATTTCGCCGATCTGGAATGGCAAGCTTATCGCCTGTTAACGAATGAAGAACACGCGGCTTATTTGCAGAGTCGCCTTGATGCACGTTACAAACATGTGTTGCTGGATGAATTCCAGGATACCAATCCGCTGCAGTGGAGCATAGTCCAGGCCTGGCTGAATGCGTATGGCGACGATAGCGACAAGCCCAGCATGTTTGTGGTCGGTGATCCCAAGCAATCGATTTATCGCTTCCGTCGTGCCGAGCCGCGCGTGTTTTCTGCTGCACGCACCGTGCTGGTGGCGCAAGGTGCAGACTTCCTGCGTACCAATCAAACGCGACGTAATGCACGCGGCATCGTTGAAGTGTTGAACGACAGCTTCCGCGGCAATCCTATTTATACGCCACAGACTACCCTGTCGGCCAACGAAGGCGCAGTGTGGCAGTTACCGCTGGTGCAGCAGGAAAAGACTACGAAGACGAGCTGGACACCAGCCGATATGCGCGATCCGTTGACCGAGCCGCGCGAGGAAGAGGAAGATGCGCGCCGTCTGGAAGAAGGGCGTGCGGTAGCGCAAGCCATCCTGCGGGCACGTACCTTAAACAAAGGAGCGCAGTGGTCGGATGTAATGTTGCTGGTAAAGAAGCGTACCCATCTGGGTGCTTACGAGCGTGCGTTGCGTGAAGCCCGTATCCCGTTTGCATCAGACCGGCGCGGTGGTTTGCTGGAATCGCTGGAAGTGGCCGACTTGATCGCCTTGCTGACTTTCCTGATTACGCCACATGACAATCTCGCGCTGGCGCATGTACTCAAGTCGCCCATCATGGGTGCAACCGATAACGACCTGATCGCACTGGCCTTGCGCAGCGAGAAAACCTGGTGGAGCCGTTTGCATCAGGCCGAATTGAATACACCAGTGCTACAGCGCGCAGTACAGCTATTGGAAAAATGGCTGGAGCTGGCCGCGCGTTTGCCGGTGCATGATTTGCTTGATCGCATCCTGCATGAAGGTGATGTGGTCGCACGTTATGCGCTCTCGGCATCGCCGTTGGTGCGCGGGCAAGTGCTGGGTAATATCGAAGCTTTTACCGAGCTGGCGCTGAACCTGGATGCCGGACGTTATCCGAGCTTGCCTAAGTTCATCGATGCCTTGCGTCGCCTGCAAAAGTCTGCCGAAAGCGATGCGCCGGATGAAGCCGATATCGACGCTGCGCTGGATGCAGTACGCATCCTGACTATACACGGCGCGAAAGGGCTGGAAGCCGACATCGTGGTTTTGCTGGACGCCAACCACAGCGATCCGGCGCGTGATGATTACGGCGTGCTGTGCGAGTGGAAGCAGGAAGCAGATGCGCCAAATCACTTCTCGGTATTCGGGCGCCAGGCTGAACGTGGTGCGGCGCGTGATTATTTGTTCGCAGAAGAAGAACAGCTGAAAACCCAGGAAGACTGGAACCTCTTATATGTAGCGACCACGCGCGCCAAGAAGCTATTAATAGTCAGCGGTGTGGCAGATGCGCGCAGTGGCTCGGAGAGTGGTATGGCTGAGGGTTGCTGGTATGCGCGCTTCCAGGGCGCCCAGGAAGTCGAGCTGGAGCAGCAGGAGCAGGTGTCGGATGTCGCTTTGGAACAGGAATTCCAGTTGGCGATCTTCAGTCCACCTGCCATGCCCTTGCCACAGACCGAGCTGCCGGAAGCATTCAGTAGCGCCGAGATAGAAGAGGGCATAGCCCTGCATGCGCTGATGGAGCGCCTGACCCAGCACTGGCCGATACAGCGCTACGATGCAGCAGCTGTCGCGAAATGGCTGCCGTGCACACGCGAGATGGCGGAAGTAGTGCGGGTGCAGGCTGAGGCGATATTGGGGCAGCCTGAATTAAGTCGCTTCTTCGATCCGGCGCAGTATCGTTTTGCGCGCAATGAGATGGAAATTGTCAGCAATGCCGGAGTTGCGCGTTTTGACCGCGTGGTGATGTTTGACGATGAGTTGTGGATATTGGATTACAAACGCAATTTGTTCGATAGCGAGCGGGCGGCGTACACTGCGCAGCTGGCGCGTTATCGCATTGCAGCACAGGATGTCTTCCCCGGCCTGAACATCCGTACCGCACTGATCACGGTGGATGGCAAGCTGACTGAGGTAATATGACGCATGCCGTGCATGCATTGCGTGGCGTGTAATTTTGGCAAGCGAGCTAGTCCTATCGCTGACCGCTAATCGATAAATTTAAACCTTGCAGCGGAAAACCGACGGCCGATAGTGCTATCTATTGACGGTCATTCCTCTGCACTACTATAGTGGCGAGATGATTACAGACTTTCACAATCTTTCTGCAAAGATCAGCCAGCTGGCTGATTTGACCCAGTCGCTACGTAGCGAAAATGCGGATTTGCGCATCAAATCGGCGGCTCTGGCAGCCGAAAATGCCGAATTGACGCGCCGCATGCAGGAAGCGCACGAACGCGTTGCTGCACTGCTCGCAAAAATCCCGACACAAGAACAAGATGAGGAGACCGCATGATCCAGCTCGACGTATCCATCATGGGGCAGCCTTATAAGCTGGCTTGCAAGGAAGGCGAAGAAGGCGCGTTGCAGGAAGCGGTTGCGTATCTGGACGGCAAGATGTCGGCGATCCGCGATGCCGGCAAACTGAAGGGTAACGACCGTATCGCTGTCATGGCTGCACTCGGAATTGCTGCAGAGCTTTTGGCGACAAAATCGCCAAGTGGCCCTTTGTCCGAGATGTCGATGTCCGAGGTCAAGCAAAAAATCGCTGCAATGCACGAAACGCTGGATACAGCATTGGCGCCACAAGAAAATCTTTTCTAAGATTTCTTTTCCTTGTCCTGCGATTGGAGTAAACTAAGCGCTCCTGCCGTGTTCGCCATTGCCATAAAATCCTTGAACCATTTATGCGCAGCGGCTGCGGAATTTTGTTCGATGGGAGTGCGCGTCGCTAGTCCGATGAACCCGAAGTTGAACTAACTGTGGCCAACTTGAACCTCTTGGTTCAGGATGCCGGCAAAGCGGCACAGGCGGGACTTGAATACTGGAACGGTTGCATGCAAATGCAGCCGTTTTTTATTTCCGCCGTCGTTTTGAACAAGAGCGGGCATCTGCTGCAACATCACCGGACGATATGGTGGTCTCTTTGGTTTTATAATTCCCCGGTATATCCAACCTTTCAGGCAACAGCTTATGCGCTATTGGCTCATGAAATCCGAACCGAGCGAAGTCAGCATCGACGATGCATGGTCTGCTCCCAAACGTACCGTGGCCTGGACCGGCGTGCGTAACTACCAGGCGCGTAACTTCATGCGCGACACCATGCAGGTAGGTGACGGCGTCCTGTTCTACCACTCCAGTTGCGCCGAACCCGGCATCGTCGGCCTGGCCGAAGTCGCCAGCACCGCCTATCCCGACCATACCCAGTTTGAGCCGGACAGCCACTACTACGATCCGAAAGCGACGCAGGAAACGCCGCGCTGGATGATGGTCGACGTCCGTATCAAGAAAAAGACCCGCCTGCTGTCACTGGCCGAAATGCGCACTATGCCGGAATTGAGTGGCATGGTGCTCCTGCAGCGTGGCAGCCGCCTGTCGATTACACCTGTCACAGCGGATGAATGGAATTTCATCTGCAAACAATTGGCCTGATTCCGGGCAGTTAATTCTCTTCATCTTGTGCAGGCGGAATATTGCCTGCGCATCTTTGCCTCTTCATCCCCTGTTTTTTGCGTCGGGAAATTTTCTGCAATGGAAAATTATGTTGATGAAGTGCGCCTCTGTTACAAAAAATATTTAACATTTTTATGAATATTTAATGACAGCGAGCATGTAATTTTTTCGCATGTCCTTATACGGTAAAAAATTCAAATACGCTGATCTGCCTCTTTTTTGAGCAGTTAGGTGCGTTGACCACGCAAGATGTACAGGCATTGCGCGTAACTTTTACAAACTCATTCCTCTCGTCCTTACGCACGGACATCAAGCGTTTCCTTTCATTATTTTTTCTCAATTCAGGAGAGGAATATCTCGTATTTATCTGCGCGCATGGCGTGGAACTAAATCATGAGCCCCCTCTCTTAACCAGCTCTTTGTATAGACAAAATGACACGAATTTATTGCTGCAGAAAATTTTTGTTCGAGCGCAATTTGAAATAAAAAAGTTTCTCACTCGCGCTCTTATCTGTGTGCATGTTTGCTTCCTTCATCGGGGCCTTATTGAAGAATGGTGGAAAAAATGATGGTGTCGTTGATTTCATATACACACAGCATGCGTGACTTAAGTGTGACTGCAGTGATTCAGGTGTTGGTAACCCAGGCGCTGGCAGATTAATGATGAACATACTTGTGATGCATGAGCGCGCCGTTCTTGCGCGCCGCAAGGAAGTTGGCCTGAGATCGGCCTTGCTGCTGCTCGCCACGATGGCGAGTCTGCCGGTATTTGCTGCAGATCCGGTCAGTGGCGATACCTTTACCCCTTATGCCAGCTACGGTATTTACTACGATTCCAATCTGTTGCGGCAATCGGATATCGTGCGACAGAGTGGGGCGCAGCTATCAGATCGCTGGACGCGCGCTGCGGTAGGGATACGCATGGATAAGGATATAGGCCGACAGAAATTGACCGCCGATGCCTCTGTCTATCGCGCTGATTACGATCGCTTCAACCAATTTAATAACACGGGTAAAGACCTTATCGCCAACTGGAAATGGGCGTTGGGCAACCAGTTTTCCGGTAACGCTGGTGTTAACTATGCAGAAGGCCTGACTTCTTTTGATGACTTCCGTAGTCTGCAACGCAGCATACAAACGCAGACCAAGACCTACGTCGATGGTTCGTGGCGTTTCCATCCGAGCTGGGCACTGAACGCTGCTTATAGTCACTATGACTTGGGCTACGACCTGGAAATACAGAAGCCGTCCGAACGCACGCTGGACATCACTGATGTCGGCGTCGACTACCTGGCGCGCAGTGGCAATAAGGTTGGCATGGTTTTGCGTCACATCGAAGGTGACTACACCTATGCCGACATCAACTCCTATACGCAGAATGAAGTGAAGGCCAAGGTCGACTGGCAAGTCACCGGCAAGACTATGCTGCAATTCCTCGGCGGCTATTCCAAGCGTGAATATGCAATCAATCCACAGCGCGATTCGGGCGTACCGAGTGCACGCCTGACTGCTTACTGGAAGGCGACCAACAAGACCGCCGTTTCGCTCGCTGCGTGGCGTGAGCTGGGTGCGACCGACAATCTGGCCGCCAACTATGCGCGTAACCAGGGTGTGAGCCTGGCGTCGACCTGGGATGCGACCAGCAAAATCAGCGTTGATGGCCTGGTAATGACAGAGAAGCGCAGTTACAACGGCGTGTCAGTGGTACAGGGACTGGACCCGCTGAATCGTTCTGATGACTACCGCAACGCCTTGCTCGGCGTGACTTACAAGCCGACTTCGCATTGGCGCATACGCGCAGCGGTGTTCCGCACCACCCTGGATTCGAATATTCCATCGGCGTCCTACAGTACCGATGGTGCTCATATCAGTACACGCTATGAATTCTGACATCAGCCAAATCAAATATCCGGCGGATATACCCGCGCGGAATTTTTATCGCCGCCTGCTTGATCCGCTGATTGCGATCGGCTTGCTCTATCTGATGAGCGTGCTGATAGGTCAGGGTTTCAGTGCACAGCATGTAGTGCTGGCGATACTGACTTTCTTTATCAGCTCGACGGTATTCAGCTGGAGTGATCCGTGGCGGGATGCGGCTTCGAATAACTTCCTCAGCAAACTCAAAGCCATCCTGCTGACCTGGAGCCTGGTAAGCGTGCTCTTGCTGTTCTTCGGCTATGTGGCTGGTCTGTCGGTCTTGTTTGCGCAACAGGCTGTCGTGCTGTGGCTGCTGCTGACGCCGCCGGTTCTGTTGCTCGGCCAGATCGTTCTGCAGAAGGCCAGCTCCGGATTGCGTCGTACCGGCATACGTTCGGTGGTGCTGGTCGGCGTCAATGAGTTGAGCGTGAAGCTGGCCGAGCGTGTCGATGAAAATCCGGATCTGCGCATGGAAGTCAGCGGCTTCTTTGACGACCGCGATATCTCGCGTCAGCCGGAGGAGCAGCGCGTACCTTTGCTCGGCAGCATGTCAGATATCCCGGCTTACGTGCGGCAAAACAATATCAACACCATCTTCATCAGCCAGCCTATCTCGGCACAGCCGCGCATACGCAAGTTGCTGAATGAATTGCAGGACACTACGGCATCGATTTACTTCCTGCCGGACATCTATGTGTTTGACCTGATACAGGCGCGTTTCGATAGTGTGGCCGGTTTGCCGGTGGTCGCGATCTGCGAGTCGCCGTTCACAGGCATTAATAGCATGATCAAGCGCGGCAGCGACATCGTGCTGGCCTCGATCATCCAGCTCATGCTGCTGCCGGTGATGCTGGGCATCGCGATTGCGATCAAGGCCACCTCGCCAGGCCCTGTGATCTTCCGCCAGCGCCGTTACGGCCTCGATGGCGAAGAAATCATCGTCTACAAATTCCGCTCTATGACGGTGTGTGAAGACGGTGCTCGCGTAGTGCAGGCGACCAAGGACGATCAGCGCATCACGCGCATAGGTGCTTTCCTGCGCAAGACTTCACTGGATGAGTTGCCACAATTCTTCAATGTCCTGCAGGGCCGTATGAGCATAGTCGGACCCCGCCCACATGCAGTCGCGCACAACGAGCTGTATCGCAAGCAAATCAAGGGTTACATGCTGCGCCACAAAGTACGTCCCGGCATTACCGGCTGGGCGCAGGTGAATGGCTTGCGCGGTGAGACCGACACGCTGGACAAGATGGAAGCGCGCATCGCCTATGACCTCGACTACCTCAAGCGCTGGTCGCTGGCACTAGACCTATGGATCATCCTGCGCACCTTCAAGGTCGTGCTGATGCGTGACAACGCTTATTGATACCGACAACTGAATACGAAGCAAATGGAGTGAAGCATGAAAAAAATAAGACAAGCAATGTTAGCGATTCTGATGGTTACCGTAGGTAGCTGGGTGCAGGCGGCCGATGTGCCGCTGGGTGCCGGTGACGTGGTGAAGATCACGGTATTCGGTAACAGCGACCTGACAGTGGAGACACGTGTCAGCGAAGCGGGCAGCATTTCATTCCCGCTGGTCGGTGAAGTCAAAGTCGGCGGTCTCTCATCCAACCAAGCGGAAAAGAAAATCGCCGACCTGCTGGATAAAGGTGGTTTCATCCGCAACCCACAGGTCAACCTGATGGTGACCGAGATGCAGAGCCAGCAGGTATCGGTGCTGGGACAGGTCAACAAGCCCGGGCGTTACCCGGTTGATGGCAAGCGCAGCCTGACCGATGTGCTGGCGATGGCGGGCGGTGCGAATGAAGAAGCGGCCGATACCGTGATCCTCACGCATACCCGCGATGGCAAAACCAGCAAGGAAACCATAGACCTGCTGGAACTGGTGCGCTCCGGTGACCCGAGCAAGAACCGCGAGCTGGTGACCGGTGACCAGGTATTCGTCGAGCGTGCACCGCGTTTCTACATCTACGGCGAAGTACAGAAGCCAGGCTCTTACAAGCTGGAACGCAACATGATGGTGCTGCAAGCCTTGTCCACCGGCGGCGGCCTGAGCCCACGCGGTACCGAACGCGGCGTACGCATCAAGCGACGTGATGCGAATGGCGTGCTGCAAATCATGAGCGTCAAACATGACGATTTACTCAAGCCGGACGACATCGTCTATGTAAAAGAAAGCCTGTTCTGAGCGGGGGGCGACTATGACTATCAGCCAAATCCTGCGCACCCTGCGTGCGCGTTACAAAATTATCGTGTTGTTGCTGGCACTGACGCTGGCATCCGCCTTCGTGGTCAGCCTGGTGATGTCCAAGACCTACAAGGCAACGACCGCACTGGTGCTGAACAACAAAGGTGTTGATCCGGTTACCGGCCTGAATGTGCCAGCGCAACTAACGCCAGGCTATATGCCGACCCAGGTCGATATCGTCAACAGCAAAGTGGTCGCGATGAAGGTCATCGACGATCTGAAGCTGGCAGATAATCCTGCCGTCAAGGAACGCTATGCGCGCTTGGACCCGGGCCACGGCACGATACAGGACTGGCTGGCCGATGGCTTGCGCAGCAATCTGACGGTAGAGCCAGCACGTGAAAGCAGTGTGTTGAACATCAGCTTCAAAGGGGATGACGCTGATTACGTCGCCAAAGTGGCGAATGCCTTCGCTGCGGCTTACCAGCAAGTCAGTGTCGACCTGAAAGTCGCACCGGCACAAAAGGCCAGCGGCTACATCAATGAGCAAATCAAGGTTCTGCGTGATCGCTTTGAGGATGCGCAAAACCGCATGTCGGCCTACCAGCAAAAGAACAACATCTTCAGCAGCGACAACAAGCTGGACGTGGAAACCTCACGCCTGAATGAATTGTCGAGCCAGCTGGTGGTAGCGCAAGGGCAGGCGATGGATGCGACTTCGCGCCAGCAACAGGTCAAGCGCAATGCCGGGGATTCGCCGGATGTTTTGTCCAATCCTTTGATACAGACGCTGAAGTCGCGTCTGTCGGAGGCAGAAGCCAAGTTCGCAGATACCTCGAAAAAACTCAACATCAACCACCCGCAATACATCGCCGCCAAATCAGAAGTGGATCAGTTGCGTGCCAACCTGAACCAGCAGATAGGGCTGGCTTCCAGCGGTGTCGTGAACAACGCAAGAATCGCGCAGCAGCGTGAAGCGGAGATCCGCGCGGCGCTGGATGCTCAGAAGAAGAAAGTACTGGCACTGAACGGTGCTCGCGATGAACTGAGCGTGCTGGCGAATGAAATGGAAAACGCCAAGAAAGCGTACGAGACCGCATCGCAACGCCTGACCCAGACCAGCCTGGAAGGCCAGTCCACGCAATCTGATATCTCGGTACTGACCGCCGCAACGCCACCGCGCAGCCCGGCCAGTCCGCGTCTCATGCTCAACTTGCTGGTCGCACTGGTGGTGGGCCTGATGTTGGGTGTGGGTGCGGCGATCGCGATGGAATTGCTGGATCACCGTGTGCGTTCACCGGAAGACCTGACGCGCATCTTCGATTTGCCTTTGATAGGCGTGATCGAAAAAACGAAAAAGCTGGGCAAGAGAAATCCTCCTCGCCTGGGCCCTGCAGCACCGGCGCTGCCTGCCTGACGCCATAAGCGACAGCACAGCGCACATTTTAGATAGGAAACATCATGATCAGAAACGCAACGCAGATACAGGATGCCGCCACACTGCATTATCGCGAGACACGTCCTCTGAGCACTGCCAACCAGATGGGCAGCATCCTCATCAAGAGTGGCCGTCTCACTGCCGGTGATACCGAACTCATCCTGCGCGAGCAGCATAAATACCGGCAGCGCTTCGGTGAAACCGGCGTCGCACTGGGTTTGTTGACAGCCGCCGATATCGATTTCGCGCTGTCCAGCCAGTTTGCCTATCCCTACTTGCGCCGCGGTGAAAGCAGCGTCAGCGAAGAAGTCATCGCTGCCTATGACCCATTCAGCAAACAGGTCGAAGCCTTGCGTGCCTTGCGTAGCCAACTGGTGATGCGCTGGTTTGGTGCCGGTGCACAGCGCTCGGCATTGGCGATTACCAGCGCTGAGCGTGGTGATGGGCGCAGCTATATCGCGGCCAACCTGGCGGTATTGTTTTCACAGTTGGGGCAGCGCACCTTGCTGATCGATGCCGATATGCGCAGACCGCGCCAGCACAAATTATTCGGTATCGAAAATCGCAGCGGCTTGTCCGGCATCCTGTCCGGACGTAACGCCGCGACCGATGTGCAGCGCATAGAAGCGTTGATGGATTTGTCGGTCTTGCCTAGCGGTGTGTTGCCGCCGAATCCGCAGGAGTTGCTGGGGCGAGGTGCTTTCCCGCAAATGCTGCGCGACTTCAGCACCGAGTTCGATGTGATCCTGATCGATACCCCGCCGGATTATGACTATGCCGATGGCCAGACCGCGGCCGCCCGTGCCGGTGCGGCACTGGTGGTGGCGCGCAAGGACAACAGTCACGTCGGTGCGATCGGCAACCTGGTCGATTCGATGAAGCATAGCGGCGTGCTGGTGGTCGGCGCTGTCATGAATGAATATTAAATTTGAATGAGATGACATGGCCAGTCCGAAGAATCACAAACAGCTATGCAAGGAATTGATGCAACGGCATGAAGTATTGCTGGAGCTGATAGGCGATGCGCCTTTCCATTATGTCGATATCCCGACGCATGGCAATGTCGGCGATTTGCTGATCATGCATGGCACGCTGGCTTTCTTCCGCAAGCATGGATTGTCGCCCAAGCTGATCGCGCCATACGATGCCTATGACCCGGAGTGGATAGACGACGGTGATGTGATCGTATTCCACGGCGGTGGTAATTTCGGCGACCTGTATCCGTGCTTCCAGCAGTTGCGGGAAGACATTGTCATGTCGCATCCGCACAATCGCATCATTGTGCTGCCGCAATCGCTGCATTTCTCTTCAGCCGCCGAGCAGGCTGCTTCCGCCGAAGTATTCCGCAGCCATCCGGATGTACACCTCTGTGTACGTGACGAAGTTTCGCTGCAGATGGCGCAAGCCTTCAGCGATCACGTCTATCTGTTGCCGGATATGGCGCATCAGCTCTATCCGCTACGGTCTGGCAACAAGCGCCCGTCGCAGCATGGCTTGCGCATCAGTCGCGTCGATGATGAAGGTGGTGTGCACACCGATATGGCTGAGCTGAATATCGACACCGTCACCGACTGGCCGGAGTTCGTAGGTGAGCGTGAAGAACATATCAATCTGTTCCGCCGCGGACTGGGTGGTTTTTACCGCCGTGGCATGGGGCGCGCTGCGAATCGCATCCTGGTGCGTTTGTGGATCGCCTACTCGGCACGACTGGTCAAGGATGCGGCGCGTTTGTTTGCCCGTCATGAATTCATCGTGACGGATCGCCTGCACGGCCACATCCTCGCCTGCCTGCTGAATCGGCCCAACATCGTCCTTGATAACAGCTATGGCAAAAATTCCCGCTATGTCGCGGCGTGGACGCAGCGTAGTGAGTTGGTGACGCTGGCTCAGGCACAGACGCAGCCCACTCAGCCACGGACAACACGAATCGCAGATGTCGCGCAATTGGCGGCCATCATTTAAGGGAGAATTATTGTGGCAACGATAGATGTATTACTGCCGGTGAAGAACGGCATCGATTATCTGGCGGCATCGCTGGACAGTATCTGCATGCAGACTTTCAAGGATTGGCGCGTGCTGGTACTGGACCACGGTTCTACCGATGGCAGCCTGGAGCTGGCTGAAGACTACCACCGACGCGATCCGCGCATAGAAGTGCACAGCTTCCCGCAAGCTGAAGGCCTGGCTGGCTTGCTGAACTGCGGCCTGGAGATCAGCGATTGCAAATATGTGATGCGCCACGATGCCGATGACGTCTGCTTCGTTGACCGCATGGAGATCGTGCTGGCGGCTTTCAAACGACAGCCGGATTGCGTCGCCATCAGCGGACAATCGTCAGTAATCAATGGCGCGGGTGAGGTCGGCGGCAATATCAAGATGCCGGTCGGTCGCCAACGCGTGGCAGCCGCCAGCTTTTTCCGTAATCCGATTACGCATCCGGCCGCGATGATGGATTTCGCCGCGGTACAAAAGCTGGGTGTGCGTTACGGCTCCGACTTCCTGAAAGTCATGCCTGCCGACAAGCGCTTACAGGTGAATAGCCTGGCCGAGGATTACTTCATGTTCGGCCAGCTGGCGATACTCGGCAAGTGCACCAATGTGCCGTCGCAGCTAATCCAGTATCGCTGGCACGGCAGCAATGTCAGTGCGACGCGCTTCCGTGAACAGGTGGAAGTATCGCTGGATATCTCGCGCTACCTGACACGCTCCTTCTGCATCATGCATGACTTGCCTTACTTCGATCCGGCACCGTTCTGCAATCATGGCGGCATCTTGTTTGATGTGAATGGCAGGACTGATTTCTCCGATGAGTTCGCGCAGATGGCGTATACCCTGCGCCGTGGCCTGGGTGCGTCGGAAGAACTGGAGCGCGAACTGATCTTCCGCAAGGCGGCATCGACGCGGCAGGATGCCGCTTTGCTGTGGCGTTACTTCCAGTTCCAGTCGCGCAATGCACCTGAGACCGGTGAGTGGAATGCCATCCGTTCCTGGCTGATCCGGCGTTTCCCGGGCAAGGGCAGCATGAGTGTGGCCGGGGAACTGGCTGCTTAAGTCCATGCCTACCGACATTCCATATCAAGGCACTGCCTCCGGTGGCAAAGTGCATATGCGCTGGCTGCCGAACCAGGGGCAGGCGTACACAGTGCTGGGCGTGATCGTGCTGGCACTGCTGGCCGGTATCGTCGTGCCGTTTTATGCGGAAGTGATGGATTACAAGCTGGCGCGACTGGCGGCTTTGCCTGCCTTCCTGCTGTTTGGTTTCCTGCTGTTGTTTAACCGTATGGCGCTGCTGACGCTGATTATCGTGTTCCGCTCGGTCGGTGATGTGGTGCTGGAGTCGACTCGTTTCTCGATAGGTGGCTACACCACGGGCCTGGGTGGTGTCATCAATCTGTGCGTGATCCTGCTGGCTTGCATGCTGGTGATGGAAAGACCGCAGCAGCTACCTAAGAAGATGGTCTGGTCGTGGTTGCCTTTCCTGCTGGCAGCCTTGTTCGGCGTTGTGATCTCGCCGGAGAAGGGTGATGCGATCCGCACTTACCTGACCTTGCTGTCTTACTTCGCGATGTTTGTCAGTGCCTTTTACTTTGTGCGTTCAGCGCAGAATTTCCGCTATTGCGTACGACTGGTTTTATGGTCCTCGGTCTTGCCTGCGCTGTATGCGGTAGTTGATGTCGCCTTGCACGGCGCCAGCGGCGGGGCAGAAGGCTTCCGCCTGCAATCTACATTTACCCATCCAAATATCTTTGCCTTTTACCTGACGCTGGTCATTCCGCTGACCCTGTTCACACTGAAGGATAAGGCGATGCCACTGAGCGGCACCATGCGCGTGGTAGTGACGCTGTATTTCTTTTATCTGCTGGCTTTGCTGGTATTGACGCAGACACGCAGTGCCTGGATCGCCTGTCTGTTTGTATTTGTCGGCTATGCCTTGTTGTTTGAGCGGCGTTATTTGCTGTACCTGATGCTATTGCCGGTCGTGGCTTTGCTGGTACCGGAAATCCGTGATCGCTTGCTGGACCTGGGTAGCGGTACCGAAGCGGTCGGTTATGCCAAGCTGAATTCGTTTGCCTGGCGTTTGTCGATCTGGGAAAGCGGCTTGCAATGGATGCGTCCCAGCCATTATCTGTCCGGTTATGGTGTCGAGGCTTTCCGTCATTTCTCGCAAACCTTCTTCCCGGCCGCCAACAAGATGAACTGGGGTGCGCACAATGTGTATGTGCAATGGTTCTTTGACGCCGGTGTGCTCGGTTTGTGTGCCTACCTCTTCCTGTATGCACGCATGGTACTGGCACTGAAAGCACTGTTCCGGGTAGACCGGCTGGCATCCTTCATCACGATCGCGATTGTGATTGTGTACCTGGTGGTGTCGTCGTCGGACAATATGTTTGGTTATCTGGTCTTTAACTGGTACTTCTGGTTTGTCATCGGTGCCGGTTGTGCGTTGGCGACTATCAGCGGTGCATTGCCCGCGGCTAAAACCGATGCCAAAGTTAACAGCGGTGCGGCGCAACAAACGGCAGGTGTGCGATGAGCGGCCCGCGTCTGGAAGTGCTGGATGGCTGGCGCGGCGTCAGCATCCTTTGTGTACTGGCTGCGCATTTGCTGCCTATGGGGCCCAAGGTATTGCAGATGAATGCGATGTTTGGGCTGCTCGGCATGTCCTTGTTCTTTACCTTGTCCGGCTTCCTGATTACTTCCTTCCTGCTGAAGGATCCACCGGTTTCTGATTTCCTGGTGCGTCGTTTCTTCCGCATCCTGCCACTGGCGTGGTTGTACCTGGCGCTGGCATTGACGCTTGCTGGTGCATCGGCTGATACCTGGCTATCGCATTTCTTTTTTTACGCGAATCTGCCACCAGTACATCTGGTCACGCTGACCGAGCACATCTGGAGCTTGTGCCTGGAGATGCAGTTCTATCTGGGTATCGCTCTGCTGTTTGCCTTGTTTGGTGTGCGCAGCTTGTTTCTGCTTCCGTTGCTGGCATTGTTTTTCACCGGCTTGCGTGTGACGGATGGCGTGTATGCATCCAGCATCAGCTACTACCGCATGGATGAAATCCTGGCCGGTTGTACTTTGGCCTTGCTGGTGCATCACCGTAGTGATTTGCGCGTGCTGGCATGGCTGAAAAAGATACCGCAATGGCCATTGCTGCTGTTGCTGCTGGTGTCTTGCCATGAGCAGGGCGCAGCACTGAATTACCTGCGTCCTTATCTGGCGGCGCTGCTGGTAGGAAGCACCATCGTCAATCCGGCCAGCACGCTTGCCGCCATGCTGAATCGTCGCGTACTGGTGTACCTGGCGACTATTTCCTATGCGTTGTACGTGATCCATCCGCTGCTGGCGCACACATGGCTCGGTAGTGGCGATGTGATCGTCAAATACCTGAAACGACCATTGCTCTTCGCCGTGCTGTTCGTCCTTGCGCATATTTCTACCTTCTACTTTGAACACTGGTGGATAGCGCGCGGCAAGTTGATGGCCAACAAATTGAAAACAGCTTAAACAATATGGAGAACCCAGATATGCCTATTTCCTACCCTGATGTCGGTACCAAGAACAGCATTGCGACTGCACTGGCTTTGTGCGGCGCGCTGCTGTTGACAGGCGCGCCCATGCAAGCGGCGGCGCAGGGTGGCTGGGGCACATATCAAAAACCATTTGCCGCGACTTCGCCATGGAATAGCCGTCCGGTGCAGCCGGTCCTCGGTGATTTTGTAATTCCGAAATCCACCTATGCCCCCGGTGTTGCCGGAGGTGAGTGGTCGACTGGCGTATTCCTCGCGAAGGCTGGGGATCAGCCTGTCACGGTGAGCGGCTTGCCTAAGACACAGGGTTTGTGGGACCCGGATGCGTCGGCCTTCCATGACGTGACCATCCCGCGCTGGCCTGCAGATGTGGTGGCTGCCAGCGCCAGCGACGGGCATGCCGATATCGTTGATCCGGCGACCGGCATTGTCCACTCATTCTGGCAATTGAAAAAAGTGGATGGCAAGTGGGTCGCCGCCCAGTATGCATGGACCAAACTGAATGGTCGCGGCTGGGGTGATCCGGCGCATTACTTCCAGGGGGCGCGCGCGGCCGGAGTGGCAACTGCGGGCGGCCTGATACGCAAGCATGAAGTGAAGGATGGTGATGTGATGTATCGCCATGCGCTGGCCGTGTCGCTGACTTTCGACGGACTGGCGTCGCAACCGACTTATGTATTCCCGGCGACTTCGGCAGATACCGATGCCGCCACGCGCAACACAGGAAAGATACCGGAGGGTGCATTGCTGATGCTGCCGCCTTCCTATGACACCAGCAAGATCAGCAATCCTGATTTGCGCAAAGTTGCAGAGACCTTGAAGACCTATGGTGCGTATGTGGTCGATCGCAACTTCGGTACGCCGTTCTTTATCTATGTGGAAAACGGTGCAGGTTTCGATTTGCATAAAGGCGGCTGGGACAACAACGTGGCCAATGATCTCGAACGCATGCGCGTGGCATTGCGTCCGGTGGTGTCAGCGCAAGGCTGGCTGGATGGAAATGGGCAGCCTGTCGTCCTGCAAAAACAAATGAATCTCCTGTCCATGCGCGGCCCGTGGCAATTGCAATCCGGTGCCAGTCTCGGGGATTTCGATACATGGCGACAGGCGGTGGTATTTCCTGCCAACGCGCAGGCGGTGACACAAGTCAATTATTCATCGCGTGGTCTGCATCCGGTGAACTGGGCATTGCCACAGGCCGGCAAGAATTATCGCGTGACCGCACATACTACCGGCGGCGGAAAATTGCGCCTGCAAGTGCGTGACCCATCCGGTACCCCGCTTCATTTCGATAGCGGCGAATTGACGAACGGCGAGGGCAAGACCTTTGCCTGGCCTGACCCACGCGCGATAGTGACTGTGTACGCGACCAGCGGTGTCGGCACTGTGTCTACGGTCAGTGGTGAGTTACTGCAACTGGATTGATGAAACGAATGATGGATAGCGACTGGTCAGCAGATGTGCAACGTTATGACGTGCGACGCCCCTTCCTGAAAGAGCAATCGATCTGGGCGGTGTGGACTTACCGCCTGGGGCGACGCATAGATAGCCGGGAACCGGGTCGGATGAAACGCGTGCTGACGGCTGTGTACTGGCCGTGGTTCCGGCTGGTGGAAACAGTGGTCGGCATCAGTTTGCCGAAGTCGGCAGTTATAGGTGGCGGCCTGCGCATCTGGCATTTCGGCGGCATCTTTGTGCACCCGCAAGCGCAGATAGGTCGCAACTGCACTTTGCGCCAGGGTGTGACCATAGGTAATCGTGTCGCCGATGGCGCGGTGCCGGTAATAGGTGATGACGTTGAGTTTGGGGCGTATGCACAAGTGCTGGGTGCGGTGCGCATAGGTAATGGTTGCCGTATCGGTGCGCTGTCCGTGGTCTTGTGCGATGTGCCGGATGGTGCGACTGCGGTAGGTGTGCCAGCACGAATAGTCGGACAGACGGAAGTAAATGGTCTGCAAAAAAACATACAAGAAAATGTGTCGAGGATTATGCGCTTCGGTACCGAGCGCTGAAAGGATATGAAGTGAACGCTATACGTGTTGCCTACCTGATTAATCAGTATCCGAAGGTGAGCCACAGCTTCATCCGGCGGGAGATACTGGCGCTGGAACGCCAGGGCATGAATGTGCAGAGGATAGCGATGCGCGGCTGGGATGGCGACCTGGTTGACGCCGAGGATTTCACTGAACGTGATCGTACCCGCTATGTATTGAAAAACGGTTTGTTTGGCTTGCTGCGCTCCGTGTTATCGGTTGCTACTTCGACGCCGAAGCGCCTGTTTCATGGCTTGCGCCTGGCCTGGCAGATGAGCAAACGCGCTGACCGTTCCTTGCCTTATCACCTGATATACCTGGCTGAAGCGTGTCGGGTTGCCTTGTGGCTGAAGCGGGAGGGCGCGACGCATTTGCATGCGCACTTCGGTACCAATTCGGCCGAGGTGGCGATGCTGGCGAGCGAGTTGGCAGGCGTGCCTTACAGCCTGACCATACATGGCTCGGAAGAATTCGATAAGGCCGAGTTCATAGGCCTTGGCGAGAAGCTGCGTCGTGCCACTTTTGTCGCGGCGGTCAGTTCTTTCTGTCGCAGTCAGTTGTACCGCAGCGTCGCTTATAAGCACTGGGCCAAGATGCACATCGTGCATTGCGGCGTTGATCCTGATTTCTATCGCATCGGTGCGACGCAGGTCGCCGAGAAACCGCGCTTTGTTTGTGTCGGTCGCTTGTGCGAACAGAAAGGCCAGCAAATCCTGATCGAAGCGGCGGCACGACTGGCCGCCAAGGGCATAGATTTTGAACTGGTGCTGGCGGGTGATGGCGAGATGCGCCCCGAGGTGGAAGCGCTGATCGCCAAACATGGGCTGGCTGCGCAGGTAAGGATTACCGGTTGGATCAGCAGTGAGCAGGTCAGGCAGGAGCTGCTGGCAGCGCGGGCACTGGTGATGGCGAGTTTTGCTGAAGGCTTGCCGGTGGTGATTATGGAAGCGATGTCGGTGCAGCGTCCGGTGCTGACGACATGGATAGCAGGTATACCGGAACTGGTGATCGAAGGTGAAAACGGCTGGCTGTATCCGCCCGGCTCGGTCGATGAGCTGGCACTGGCGATGGAGCGTTGCCTGAATACGCCGCATGATGAATTGGCGCGCATGGGCTCACGGGCGCGTACCCGCGTGCTGGCACGCCACGACATCGACCGGGAAGCGGCCAAGCTGATCGCCTTGTTTTATCAGGTGTCGCAAGGCGATCGCTGGCTGCTGGGAGGCAAGCCATGATGACCTTATTCCAGATCATTTTGTCGCTGGTGGTGCTGGCCTTGCTGGTGCCGGTTGCCGTGCTCCTGCTGCAGGTACTGGCTGCGATGGGTAAAAAATCCATGGTCGCTGCACCCGATGGTCGTCGTCCGGAAGTCGCCGTACTGGTTCCTGCACACAACGAAGCACAGGGCATAGCTGCGACCGTGGCGGGCATACGCGCGCAATTGCGTGCAGGTGACCGCATCCTGGTGGTCGCTGATAACTGTGACGATGACACAGCAGAACAGGCATTGGCGGCTGGTGCGCCGGTATTGGAACGCCATGATTTGTCGGCACGCGGCAAAGGCTATGCGCTGGATGCCGGTGTGCGGCAACTGTCCTTGAGTCCGCCGGAAGTACTGATCATCATCGATGCCGATTGTCGCGTAAAAGCAGGCTCGATCACGCAGCTGGCTTGTACTGCACTGGAAACGCAAAGACCGGTGCAGGCACTGGATCTGATGCGTGCGCCACGCGGTGCCGGGCTGAAGATACGTATCGCCGAATTCGCATGGATAGTGAAGAACAAGGTGCGCGCACTGGGTTTCCATCATCTGGGTTTGCCGTGCCAGCTGATGGGTACCGGCATGGCCTTTCCGTGGCCGCTGATAGCGCAAGCGTCATTGGCGAACGGTCATCTGGCGGAAGACATGAAACTGGGCGTCGAGCTGGCGCGGGCGCAGGCAGCACCTGTGTTCTGTCCGGAAGCCTGTGTGATCAGCTACTTCCCGAGCAGCGACGAAGCCGCGCGCATGCAACGCACGCGCTGGGAGCATGGCCATATGGGCATGATCATGCACGAAGGTTTACCTTTGCTATGGCAGGGCATACGTGAGCGCAATCGTGCGCTGTTCGCGATGGCACTGGATATGTGCGTACCGCCGCTGGCTTTGTTGACGCTGCTCTCGTGTGCAGTGTTTGGCATTACATCTCTGAATTTCCTGATCTTTGACTATGCTGCACCGCTGGTATTGGCTGGCGTATTGGTGGCTGGACTGACGTTGGCGATCATGCTGTCCTGGCAGCGCTTTGGTCAACAGGTGTTGAGCCTGAAGGATTTATTCTCGGCATTGGGTTATGCCTGCTGGAAGTTGCCGCTGTATATGAAGTTCTTCGTGAATCGCCAGCTTGAATGGGTAAGGGCCAGACGTGATGCAGAATAATCAGGCATTGATGCCGGACTATAGCGGCACGCAAATATCTTCTTATCCGGTGCAAACGGATTTCCAGCGCAAGGTGGTGTGCATACTCGGCCTGCCTTTCGATGTCATCAGTACGGAACAGGCAGTCGATCAATTATCGGATGCCGCACATCACTATCAGCGCTGCTTTCTCTCGACCCCGAATCTCAATTTCGCCGTGGCCAGTCTGGCCGGTGGCGCATTCCGCGATTCAGTCATACGCAGCGACTTATCGGTGGCAGACGGCATGCCGCTGGTATGGATAGCAAAGCTGCTGGGCCTGCCTGTCACTGAGCGGGTTGCCGGTTCCACTTTGTTTGAGCGTCTGCACGTACGCAAAGATGGTGCTGAAAAGTTGCGTGTGTATTTCTTTGGCGGGCCAGATGGTGTGGCCGCTGCCGCAGCAGAGAAGCTGAACGCCAGTGCATCTGGCCTGGTGTGTACCGGTTATGAATCGCCTGGCTTTGGCAGCATAGAGCAGATGAGTACGCCCGCCATCATCAATCGCATCAATGCCAGCCAGGCTGATTTTGTGGTGGTCGCCTTAGGTGCGAAGAAAGGGCAGGCGTGGATAGAACACAATCTCGCTGCGCTGGATGCACCTGTCATCGGTCATCTGGGTGCAGTGGTGAATTTCGTTGCCGGTACCGTCGCACGTGCACCACGCTGGGTGCAGCACATAGGTGGTGAGTGGTTGTGGCGTATATGGGAAGAGCCCAGCCTGTGGCGCCGTTATCTGCATGATGGCTTGACCTTGATCCGCTTGATGACGCGTCATGTGTTGCCGTGTGCGGTGATGGTGCGTTTGCGCAAACCTGAACTGCATGCGCTGGTAGCGGCACGGATAGAGATGCAGCAGCACACCAGCTACATCAGTATTCACGCCAGCGGTGCATGGGATGAACGTAACCTGACTGCGATGCGCAAGATATTTACGGAGGCAACGACGATGCCTTTTGATATCCGCATCGATTTTTCCGGAGTAACGCACATTGATAGTGCATGCATAGGCTTGCTGTTATTGCTGTATGGCCACCAAAGCAAAGTGCAGCGTGATTTCGTTTTGCGCGGGGTGCGTCCTGGTGTGTTGCGTATCTTGCGTTTGTATTGTGCTGACTATCTGGTGAGTGAACAGCAAGCCGCTTACGTCGCCGCTGCCTGAAATAATTTGCAGAAATTCGCGCTGTAAAAATTACGTACATCCATGATTTTTACCGTGCATATTTTTCAAAAAACAGGCGATACATTTCTGCGAAAAAATATTTCAGTTTGATGAAGTTTCCCTCTGAAAACGCGTAAATTTTTCAACTAACTTTATTGTTAAATCTTCTATCTAAATAGTGAACTTTGCAGTGATCTGACTATCTTTGTAAGGGTGCAAACTTGCCGCTTACTGGATAAATGAAATGCAAATATTAGTAACGGGAGGAGCTGGTTATATCGGCTCACATACTTGTGTAGAACTGATCAATGCAGGGTATCGGGTAGTCGTTGTCGATAATCTCTGTAATAGCAAAGTGTCGGTGCTGGATCGCGTAGCGACAATTACCGGCAGATCAGTCAGCTTCATAGAAGCGGACTTGCGTGATTACTCTGCGATGGATGAAATTTTCTCCGCGTATGAGTTTGATGCCGTCGTGCATTTCGCCGGACTGAAAGCAGTCGGTGAATCAGTGGCAGAGCCGCTGCGCTATTACGACAACAATGTGGAAGGCAGCCTGGTGCTATTTCAGGTGATGGCCAAGCATGGTGTGAAGAGCCTGGTCTTCAGTTCTTCGGCCACGGTCTATGGTGATCCGGCCACTGTGCCTATCGTCGAAGACTTTCCGTTGTCGGCAACCAATCCTTATGGTCGCAGCAAGCTGATGATAGAAGAGATGCTGCGCGATGTGGCGACTTCTGATCCGTCATGGCGCATCGCTTTGTTGCGCTACTTCAATCCTGCCGGTGCGCATGAGAGCGGCCTGATCGGCGAAGACCCGAATGACGTGCCGAATAATTTATTTCCGTATGTGGCGCAGGTGGCTTCCGGACGTCGTGAGTTGCTCTCGGTCTATGGTTCCGATTACCCGACCTCGGATGGCACCGGCGTGCGTGACTACATTCATGTAGTTGATCTCGCGATAGGTCATGTGAAGACGCTGGCACGATTAATGAATACCGATGCAGGCGTGCTGGCCTACAACCTGGGTACCGGTTGCGGCAGCAGCGTGTTGCAAATGATCAGCGCATTTGAAAAAGCGAGCGGACGCAAGATTCCGTATCGCATCGTGGCGCGCCGTCCTGGCGATATCGCCGTGTGTTATGCCGATGCCTCACTCGCGCAAAGAGAGCTTGGCTGGCGTGCGATCCGCAGCATAGAGCAAATGTGCGTTGATTCCTGGCGCTGGCAAGCGATGTCGGAAGACAAGCTGGCCTATGCCTGAAGTCACATCCATATTGATTTAATACTGAAGAATCCGAGGGAACCATGAAAGCAATGATACTTGCCGCAGGCAAAGGAACACGCGTCCAGCCCCTGACTTATGAATTGCCGAAACCGATGATACCGATACTGGGTAAGCCGGTGATGGAGTACCTGGTCGAGCACCTGGTGAAGTACGGCATCCAGGAGATCATGGTTAACGTTAGTTATCTGCACCAAAAAATAGAAGACTATTTTGGTGAGGGGCAGCGTTTTGGTGCACAGATAGGCTATTCCTTCGAAGGCTATATGACCGATGAAGGTGAAGTCATGCCCAAGCCTATCGGCTCCGCTGGCGGCCTGAAGAAGATACAGGAGTTCGGTGGTTTCTTTGATGAAACCACCTTGGTCATTTGCGGTGATGCGCTGATCGACCTGGATATCAAATCAGCCTTGTTTGAACACAAGCGCAAAGGCGCGATGGTCAGCATCATCACCAAGGAAGTGTCACTGGACAAGGCATCCGATTACGGCATGGTGGTGACCGATGAAGAGGGGCGTGTCTTGTCCTTTCAGGAAAAACCTAAGCCGGAAGAAGCGCTGTCGAACCTGGCCAGCACCGGTATCTATATCTTCGAACCGGAAGTACTGGATTTGATTCCATCTGATACCGAGTTTGATATCGGTTCACAGCTGTTTCCTTTGCTGGTGGAGAAGGGCGTGCCTTTCTTTGCGCAGAAGCGTTTCTTCAACTGGATAGATATCGGTAATGTCAAAGACTACTGGCAGGTTTCGCAAAATGTGCTGAAGGGCGAACTCGCGCATATGACCATGCCGGGTACGCAGATCGCCGATGGCGTGTGGGTCGGGCTGAATACGCGCATAGACTGGGAAGGTACGAAGATAGAGGGGCCGGTGTATATCGGTTCCGGCTCGACGGTGGAAGCCGGCAGCACCATCATAGGCCCGACCTGGATAGGACACGGCAGCCAGATCTGCAGCGGCTCGGAAGTTACGCGTAGCGTACTGTTTGAATATACCCGTGTGTCGCCGAATTCCCATATGTCGGAGCTGGTGGTGTGCAAGGATTACTGTGTCAGCCGTATCGGCCAGATGCAGCATGTCTCCGAATGCGTGGAAGACTACTGGCGCGATGCGCGTGATCGTCGCGGTAAAACGCGCACACCGGAAGCAGATTCCAAATCCGAGGCTCCTGCGCTGTCGCCGCAAGAGGTAAAGCCGCGCAAGCTGGCCAATGTGGCGTAACGCGAGCCTGCATGAAAATCTATCCCGTTATTTTGTCTGGTGGTTCCGGCAGCCGTTTGTGGCCCTTGTCGCGTGCCGCCTTGCCCAAGCAATTATTGCCACTGGTATCCGAGCGCACGATGCTGCAGGACACCGTACTGCGTGTCTCCACCTGGAAAGGCATGGAGCCGCCGCTGGTAGTGTGCGGTGATGATCATCGCTTCCTGGTCGCCGAGCAGTTGCGCCAGATAGGCATCACGCCGACCGCCATCCTCCTCGAAGCACAAGGGCGCAATACTGCACCCGCAGTCGCGGCAGCCGCTAATTACCTGACGGCACTGGAGCCGGATGCCGTGATGCTGGTGCTACCAGCGGATCACATGATTGCGGATGAAGATGCTTTTCATGTCGCGGTGATGCTGGCAGCCGATGCGATAGGCACGACTGCGCTGGCTACCTTCGGCATTGTGCCGACGGCAGCGGAAACCGGTTACGGTTATATACGTCGTGGTGCGGCGCTGGACGCATCGGAAACCTGCTTCGCGGTGGAACGCTTTGTGGAAAAGCCTGATCTGGCGACGGCAGAAAAATTCATCGCAGACAAGAATTACTCATGGAATAGCGGCATGTTTATGTTCCGCGCTTCCGCTTACCTGTCCGAACTGCAACGCCTGCAACCAGAGATGGCCCAGTGCTGTGCGTTGGCAGTGCATGATGCGTATACCGATTTGTCGTTCTGCCGCCTCGATGAAACCGCCTATGCTGCTTGCCCGGCCGAGTCCATCGACTTTGCCGTGATGGAACACACTGCGCATGCGCTGGTGATCCCGGTCGATATGGGTTGGAGTGATGTCGGCTCATGGTCGGCGCTGGCCGAGATCAAGCCGGGCGACAAGGACGGCAACATCCTGCACGGCGACGTGTACACCGATGGCGTGACCGATACGCTGATCCGTTCCGGCAGCCGCTTCGTTGCGGCGATAGGCGTCGATAACCTGATCGTGGTGGAAACCAAGGATGCGGTACTGATAGTCGCGAAAGACCAGGTACAACGCGTCAAGCAGGTGGTCGAACACCTGCAGCTGGAACAGCGCGGCGAGCATTTAAACCATACGCGTGTGTATCGCCCCTGGGGCTGCTACGAAGGAATAGATGCGGGTGAGCGCTTCCAGGTCAAACGCATCACCGTCGATCCGGGTGAAAAATTATCGCTGCAGATGCACCACCATCGTGCCGAACACTGGGTCGTGGTGACGGGCACTGCCCGCATCACTTGCGGCGAAACGGTCAGGCTGCTGACTGAAAATGAATCCATCTACATCCCGATAGGCATGACACACAGGCTGGAGAATCCGGGCAAGATGCCGCTCCACCTGATCGAAGTGCAATCGGGGGCTTACCTGGGAGAAGATGACATCGTGCGTTTCGACGATGTGTATCAACGTGCCTGATGAACCTGTCTGACCATCCGAATTTGCAAGAGCATCCTTTTATACAGCACGCGACGCGTCCGCTGATCGTACGTCTGACCGAAAAGCGTAGCGAAGGCCGCGTCGTCCGCAGTGCCAGCTTTGGCAACCAGCAAGTCTGGTGGGAGCTGGCCGGACCGGAGCACAGTCTGCCTGCACCGCTGGTGGCGCACGATATGGCGGCGACCGCGCTAGTCTTCGTCGCGATGCATCGCGGACAGGATTTGTATATCGATGGCCCGGTGACTTTTTCCCTGTTGAAGAACATGGAAGACCTGATTGCGTGCTGGGTCGCGTGGCGGCCGGATCTGTACCGAGCGATACGGGTAGGTGCGGCACAGGAATTGCCGGATAGTGCTATCCCCGCACCGTACGCGACACGTGCAGTGGCGGCTTTCTCGGGCGGTCTTGATGCGTCATTCACTGCATGGCGTCACGTCACCGGACGCGCCGGACGACGCAGCTATCCCTTGCATGCGGGTGTGCTGATACAAGGCTTCGATATTGCACTGGATGCGAAAGCGGCTTTCGATACCACCATCGCTTCCGCTGCCGATACCCTGCATTCGATCAGTGTCCCCATGGTGACGCTGAAGACTAACTGGCGCACCGTCGCCTGCGTGAACTGGGAAATGGAATTCGGTAATGGCGTTGCCACCTGTTTGCGTAACTGGCAGGGCAGTGCGAACGCCGGACTGGTCGGTTCCGATGAAGACTACGCACGGCTGGTGCTGCCCTGGGGCGGCAATCCGATTACCTATGCGATGTTGTCCAGCCGCGATTTCCAGATTGTGTATGACGGCGGTGAATTCGCCCGTACCGAAAAAGCCGAAGGCATACTCGACTGGCCGGTAGGTTTGCGCAATCTACGCGTGTGCTGGGAAGGCCCGACCACCGGGCGTAATTGTGGTCGCTGCGAAAAATGCATGCGTACCAAACTCAACTTCATGGCGGTCGGTGCAGACTTGCCAGAGTCGCTGGCGGGGCGTCCGACGGATACGCAAATCTTGCGTCTGCGTGCGGGGAATCATGCGCAGCTGGTCTTGCTGGAAGAGATCGTCCTGATCGCGGAGCAGCGCCAGATCAACGAATCATGGTTGCGTATGCTGAAGTGGGCGATCAAGAAGAATCGCTTCCTGAATACCTTTTCCATCTTTGGCCGGATCAGGCGCGTGCTGGGTTCCTTTAAACGCAGGCTGGTGGCCAGATGAAAAATATGCGACGGGTGGTGCCGTGGGCCATCGTCGATAGCCTGGGAGTAGGGCTGCTCGGTTTCCTCACGCTGGCCATCATGACACGGGTGCTGACGCCTACCGATTTCGGTAGCGTCGCCTTTGCGCAATCCATCGTCTTGCTGACGCAACTGGTGATAGGCCTCGGTATCAATGAAGCGCTGATACAGCGACGGCCTATCGATATGCTGCATCTGGATAGTGCGTTCTGGATGGCGGTCGCGCTTGGCTTGTCCGGCTTTCTGTTCTGCGTCGGCGTCGGTCTTTACTTCATCTTCTATCTGCAGGAAAGCCTGGTCGGTACGATCTTGCTGGCCGAAGGTACGGCTTGTCTGTTCACAGGATTGAATCTGTTGCCATCTGCGATGCTGGATCGCAAGCTGCGCACCAAGGCGATTGCGCGCCGCACGGTAGCGGGCAAGCTGAGTTACGGCATCGTCGCGATTACGCTGGCGCTGTCGCAGTTCGGCGTGTGGAGCATTGTCATTGCGGGCATCGTGCAAAACATTTTATTGACGGTGATTTTTTGGCGCGGCCAGCAGCGGTGGCCGCAGCGTCGTTTCTCATGGCCGCATGCGAAGCAACTGATCGTGTTTGGTTTCCCGGTGATGCTGGAAGGTGCGTTGTGGGCTTTCCTGACGCGCGTGTTCAGCCTGCTGATCGGTGCGATACACGGCATGAGCATGCTGGGATTTGTCAGCGTTGCGTTCAAGGCGACCGATGCCTTGTCGAATATCGTCGGCAGTGTAGCCGGGCGCATAGGCTTGCCGCTGTTTTCTTCCATGCAGCAGGACAAGGAGCGCTTGCAGCGATCCTTCCTGCAAACCACGCAGGTGATGGCTTTTGTTTCCACGCCTATTTTCGTCGGCCTCGCATTGACCACCGCGCAATGGGTGCCGCTGCTACTCGGGGATAAATGGGCGGAAGCGATCCCGATGATCGTGATCCTGTGCTTTGTGTGGGCGATCAGCTTTACCCGTATTTTCGTCAGTCCGTACTTGCGTGCGCTGGGTCATCCGCGTGCCTTGCTGTTACCGGCGGTGTGCGCGAGTGCCTGCACTATTGCGGCGGTATTCCTGACCGCGCATCAGTCCGCAATTTATATCATTGCGGCATGGTCGTGCCGGGTAGCGGTGACTTATCCGCTAGGTTTGCACTTGTTACGCAAGTACGCGGCGATTCCTATGCGTGCGCAATTGCAGCCTTTGCTGTCGCCTGTGATGTGCGTCACTTTCATGGCGGCTTGCGTTTATGCGGCGCAACGCGGCTTGCAGCATTTGTCGCTGCCTTTGCTGGCGATGCTGTTTATTTCGATGGCGGTAGGGGCGCTGAGCTATGCGCTCGCGGTGCTTTTGCTGCACCGTGAGCATTTGTCAGGTTTATGGGCGAACTGGCGTGGCGGGGAATTGAAGCAAAGTCGTTAGCTTGGATCTGCCGGATGGCGATGCAAATTCTCATTGCCGGACAGGTAGATCGCGATGCGTTCTATCCAACCTTCGGTCGGTGCCGGTTTGAGGGTGAGTATCGGGAACAGGGCGATGGTGCCTATGATGAGTAGCTTGCGATCAAAGACGATAGGCGTCCATCCCCGGCAATACCAGATGAAGCCCAGGCTGATGACAGCACCCAACAGCAAACCAGTAATGACTTCAGAAACCGAGTGCACACCCAGCGCCAGGCGCGAGATGCCTATCATGAGGCCGAACAGCAGGCCTGCCAGCACACCCAGCGTGGCCTTGCGCTTTCCCTGATTCTGCAGCAACACATACAGGAATGCGGGTGCAACCGACATCGCGCGCATCGCATGACCGCTGAAGCCTTTGAAATCAATTGTGGCGATACCTATGCCCCAGCCGACATAAGCGATCTTGGTCGCTGCGACCAGGAAGATGCCGAAGCCGAATAGCAAACACCAGCAAAGCGCAGGACGCCAGGCGCTGGCGGCTGCCAGCCACACTGCAAGCAGTGCGGCCAGTGGCATAGTGAAGTTGGTATCGGCGAGTTTGGTAAAGGCGAGCCAGGCTGTCATCTATGGGGTATCTCTAATCGATTGAACGGGAATCTTCACGCAGGCTTTTTGCGATAAGCAATCAGCAGCATGACGATGCCCAGCACGATCAGCGGTACCGATAACATCTGTCCGGCAGAGATGGTGATATTGGCGAAGTGCACTTCGTAATCCGGCATGCGGAAGTATTCAGTGAAGAAGCGTGCCGAACCGTACAGCAAACAGAACATGCCGCCGACTGCCATGCGTGGACGTTCCTTGCGCGAGAACAGCCACAGCAGGATAAACATCAGCAAGCCATCGACCAGTGCCTGGTACAAAGGCGAAGGATGACGTGGCAGGTTATCGACGTTAGGCCAGATCATGGCCCACGGCAGCGAGGCATCGGCGACGCGACCCGGCAATTCGGCATTGATGAAATTGCCGAGACGGCCGAAGGCATAACCAAGCGGCACCATAGGTGCGATGAAATCCCATACGTCCAGTACATTGCGGCGCTGACGGTTGGCCCAGATGCTCATCGCGAGTAGCACACCGAGGAAACCGCCGTGGAAGGACATGCCACCTTTCCATACCTTGAAGATTTCAAGCGGATTGGAGAAGTAGTAGCTCGGATCGTAGAACAGGACTTCACCAAGGCGACCACCGATGATGACGCCGAGCACGCCGTAAAACAGCATGTCGTCTATGTCTTCTTTCTTCCAGCCGGCGCGTGCGATATGTGGCTGCTTGATGCGTACCCGCGCCAGCCAGATGAATTGTGCGAATGCTGCCAGGTACATGAGGCCGTACCAGCGGATGGCGAGGGGACCGATTTCAAGTGCAATCGGATCGGGCATAGGGTGTATCCACATATTTCTATTTCTTTCTCAGTAATTCCAGAAAAGCGTTTAATACCGGCGAGGTGTTATCCCGTCGCCATGCCATACCGGTTTCGACCAGCGGCGTTTTATCTGCCAGTGCCTTGTAGTCGACGCCGGGGCGTTTTAAGTTTGATACGGATTGTGGCACAAGCGCGATACCCATGCCGGCAGATACCAGTCCTATGATGGTTTGCATCTGTATCGCTTCCTGCCCGATATGCGGCGTCAGGCCAGCATCGCGATAACAGGCCAGGATCGCATCATGGAAGGCCGGCGCGATCCGGCGCGGGAAGATAATCAGCGGCAGTTCGGCGACTGCCTGCAAGGCTACCGTCTGCTTGCCACGCACCGCGTTCAATCCCTTAGGTACAGCCAGGATCAAAGGTTCAGATAAAACCGGCAAATAATCCAGTTGCAGCCGCGCCTTGTCTGGCAACGGCGGGATCAGCAGGCCGACATCTATGCGTCCCTGCGTCAGCTCATCTAGCTGGACGTCGGTGGTGGCTTCGCGCAAATCGATCTCTACCTGCGGGTAGGCTTCGCGGAATTCACGCAGGAAGTGCGGCAGCACGCTGTAGTCAGCCGTTGACACAAAGGCCAGCGAGAGCCGGCCCGAAGCACCGGACGCGGCACGGCGCATCAGGTCCGGCAGGGCTGCGGTTTGCTGCAGGATGCGTTGCGCTTCCGGCAACAGGGCGCTGCCGGCAGGAGTCAGTGCCACGCTGCGGCTGGTGCGGCGGAACAGCTGCACCCCGAGCAGGGCTTCCAGCGCCTGGATCGACTGCGACAGCGGCGGCTGCGTCATGTGCAGGCGCTGGGCGGCGCGGCCGAAGTGCATTTCCTCGGCGACCGTGACGAAGTGACGTAACTGCCGGAGTTCTATATTCATGACCTCAATTTACCCCATATCAATATATTTTGCATATTGATAATGATGGAATCATATATTTGACACATGGCACGGCGCAAGGCAATCTAGGCGTCTTTTCAAGGATTTGCCCTGTTACCGGGCAGGCAAGCGTCGTAGCCCTGGTTAAATGCGACGTACTACCGATAGCTTATTTTCTTCTGGAGTCATCATGGCATTCAATCGCCGTTCGAAAAATATTACACAAGGTATCTCCCGCAGCCCGAATCGTTCCATGTACTACGCAATGGGCTACGAAAAGGAAGATTTCGACAAACCTATGGTTGGTATCGCCAACGGTCACTCGACGATCACGCCATGTAACTCCGGCCTGCAAAAGCTGGCTGACATCGCCATCAAGACCGTCAAGGACTCGGGCGGCAATCCACAAGTATTCGGCACACCGACCATTTCCGACGGTATGTCCATGGGTACCGAAGGCATGAAGTACTCGCTGATTTCGCGCGAAGTCATTGCCGACTGTATCGAAACAGCTGTTAACGGCCAATGGATGGACGGTGTGCTGGTCATCGGTGGTTGCGACAAGAATATGCCAGGCGGCATGATCGCGATGTTGCGCACCAACGTACCGAGTATTTACGTATACGGCGGCACCATCAAACCAGGCCACTGGAAAGGTAAAGACCTGACCATCGTTTCGGCATTTGAAGCGGTCGGTGAATTCACTGCCGGTCGTATGTCGCAAGAAGACTTCGACGGTATCGAACGCAATGCCTGTCCATCGGCTGGTTCTTGCGGCGGTATGTACACTGCAAACACTATGTCGTCCGCGTTTGAAGCGCTGGGCTTGGCCTTGCCGTACTCGTCGACGATGGCTAACCCTGACGATGAAAAAGTCGGCTCCGCTGCTGAATCCGCACGTGTGCTGATCGAAGCGATCAAGAAAGACCTGAAGCCACGCGATATCGTGACCCGCAAAGCAATCGAAAACGCAGTTGCAGTCATCATGGCTACCGGCGGTTCGACCAATGCTGTCTTGCACTTCCTCGCGATTGCACACGCTGCTGAAGTGGAATGGACCATCGATGACTTCGAACGCATGCGCAAAAAAGTACCTGTCATCTGCGATCTGAAACCATCGGGTCAATACGTGGCAACCGACTTGCACAAAGCTGGTGGTATTCCGCAAGTCATGAAAGTCTTGCTGGACGCAGGCTTGCTGCACGGCGATTGCATGACCATCACCGGTCAGACCGTTGCTGAAGCGCTGGCGAACGTACCATCGGTACCGAGCGCAGAGCAAAAAGTTATCCATCCGATCAAGGATGCGCTGTACGAACAAGGCCACTTGGCAATCCTGAAAGGCAATCTGTCGCCTGAAGGTTGCGTCGCAAAAATCACCGGCCTGAAAAACCCAGTGATCACCGGCCCTGCACGTGTATTCGACGACGAATACTCGGCCATGGACGCGATCATGGCGAAGAAAATCGTTGCTGGCGACGTACTGGTCTTGCGTTACCTCGGCCCTAAAGGTGGTCCTGGTATGCCTGAGATGCTGGCACCGACTTCGGCGCTGGTTGGCCAGGGCCTGGGTGAGTCAGTCGGCTTGATTACCGATGGTCGTTTCTCCGGCGGTACCTGGGGCATGGTGGTTGGTCACGTGTCGCCGGAAGCTTTCGTTGGTGGCTTGATTGGTCTGGTGGAAGAGGGTGATTCGGTTACCATCGATGCACACAATCTGCTGATCCAGTTGAACGTACCGGAAGAAGAAATCGCACGTCGTCGCGCTAACTGGAAACAACCTGCGCCACGTTACACACGCGGTGTCCTGTCGAAATTCGCAGCATTGGCTTCGACCGCCAGCAAAGGCGCAGTCACTGGCTGATAGTTGCTTGCTGTAAGTGTAAAAAAGCCGGCTGATGCCGGCTTTTTTTATGTGCGTATGGAGTAGCGCTTTTTGTTTCCCTTATCCACATTTTCTGTGGATAAGTCTGGGGGGAACTCTTGCTCGCATCGCGCACAACCTTGCTGCTATTGGCTTGGATATAAATTGCCTGTCTCGCGATGATCTTGCACAAGTTGTGACTTGTGCATAGACGCGATGGCACTATCAGTCGGCAAATACGAATTTATTTTTACCGAGTTGCTTGGCCTGGTACATCGCGCCATCGGCACGCAGCATAAGCTCGTCGCGTCCGAGCCCGGGCTGATACATGGCGACGCCTATGCTGGCGGATACGACGACTTGCTTGCCATCGATTTCTACCGCTTCCTGCGCGGCCTTGATCATGCGCGCGAGGATTTTTTCGCATTCATCGATGGAGTGCAGTTCGTTCAGGACGACGACAAATTCATCCCCGCCAAAACGTGCCAGCATATCGCTTGCGCGCATGCAGTTGTGCAGGCGTAGTGACATTTGCTGTAGCAAATAATCACCGGCGGCATGACCGAGGCTATCGTTGATTTCCTTGAAGCCGTCGAGATCGAGGAAGCAGACGGCGACCTGATGTTCGCCATTCGCGGCACCTGCGATCGCCTGCTTCAGATGGCTTTCCAGCAGGCGACGATTCGGCAGACCGGTCAGGGCGTCGTACTGGGCGATGCTTTGCAACTCGCGGCGACTGCGGATGATGGCGGCCAGCACATAAGCGAACCAGCCCATGCACAGACTGCTGATGATGACGATAACAGCTGCCACCAGTGTGCGGGCACCAGATTGCCAGCCATCTTTTTTACTGACTTCCAGCGTCCATTCATCGCTGCCGACTTTGACCTGGCGCGTGAAGATGCGACCTTGCAAGGGTTTGCGCGAAGCTGCGATCAGTTCTACCTTGTCGGTTTGCGGATTTTTGCCACTCAGGCGGTAGGTGTAGCCGCGGCTTTCCATGTCTTCGAGTCGTGCGTCACTGAAGGCATCAGGAAACTTCAGGGTCACCAGCGTATAGCCCCAGAAGTAGGCTTTGCCTTCTGCATTCTTCAGGAACACCGGCAGCTTGCCGATCGCACCCATAGGTCCTTGCAGCAAGCGGATAGGGCCATAGAACTCGACCACGTTCTGATCCATGGTCGGTATCAGTGTGGCGCGATCCATGCCCGCCATGATGTCGTGTCCATTGACGCATGCATTGCTGGCGGCGGGCTCGATTTGCTGCACTACGCCGTCAGGAGCCAAGGCGAGGGCATAAGCGCCTTTGTACATATTCAGCATGTATTTGGACAGGCGCGAGAATTCAGCTACGCGACCTTTGCCCTGATGCACCATCACGGCCAGCGCATTGGCAGCGGACAGCGCATGGTCGAATTGCCGGGTAATCGCGGTGGCATAGCTGGAGACCAGTTGATTCGCCCGCGCCATCTCGATCTCGCGCCGGTTGGATTCGGACTTGAAAAAAATCCAGCCGCCGACCATAGCGGTCAGCAGGAATACGATGATGGGGAGTCGCCAAGTAGGGCTGGTGGGGTGCGCTGTAAACGTTAAAGGTAGGCGCATGACGTGGCCTCACTTTAAAATTTAAGAAACAGGCTCTGCAGCCCCTAGTAGAACCGCTACACCGCATGGGGTCAAGGATGCGCGGTCTTTGTTTAGAAATGTTTACTCGGTGTAGGACTAGCACTGGTGTAGGAAAAATCTGCCCAGTGCTGGGCGTGTTAAATCAGATGCTATTTATTTGAAGGTTTTCTTCACGCGTTCCTGGCGTGCTTTTTCCAGTTGTTCGTGTGCTTTGCGCTTATCGAGGCCGAACATGCGTTCGACGAATTCAAACCAGATAAAGGCCACCACGAACAAGCCAGCGATCCACCACCATGACAGGCTGGCGAGCGGACCGACTTCAAAGTATTTCAAAACGGTCAACAGTACGATCGCGATGATGAGTAACATGAATTCTCCCTTTTGCCGCAGGATATTGTGAAAAAGAGTAACGGTCAATTGCACGCGTCAACTGGCGTGTTAGCTTGGCGTTATAGCAGTATGGGAGTGTGCCATCGTGGCGCGTAAAACGCGGTAGAATGGCGGCGATCAATCTTGTGGAGAAAAGCATGAAACGTACTTTGTTGCTTGGTTTGGTTCTGGCTGCAGGCGTGTCGAATGTCGCGCTGGCGAATGCTGATTTGGCGAAGGCAAAGAATTGTATGGCTTGCCACTCGGTGACCAACAAGGTGGTGGGGCCTTCCTTTAAAGACATCGCAGCGAAGTATTCTGGTCAAAAAGGCGCAGAAGATAAGCTGGTGCAGAAGGTATTGAAGGGCGGTAGCGGCACCTGGGGTGCTGTGCCTATGCCGGCTAATGCTCAGGTTAGTGAGGCTGAGGCTCGCACGCTGGTTTCTTGGATTATGACTTTGAAGTAAGCAGATTTACTTGATAGTTAAAAAGCGCCTCCCGGGGCGCTTTTTTATTGTCTGTTTGGATTGCTTGTTGATGATGCGGTTCTTTCTGCGTGGAGAGCGGGGCCACCCCCGGCAACGCACTTCTCTACGGAGAGAAAACCGAATCAGCGCCATCAACGCGCAAACCAACAAGCTCCCCCATTAAGTGCACCCCCTCTCCATTTCGGCGCATCTTGTTGCCAGCAGCACATTCGATTACCACCATTTGTATCCGCTTTACCACACTCAATTTACCCCTTCTCCAGAGAGGGAAGCCTCTCTCGCTTTCCGATTGGCACGCTTGTTGCTGAACAAAATTCAAGCTACTTGAATATTTAAGTTTTTGTTGTTACTGTCATTCAAGCAACTTGAATTGTTCCCGTCGATCGTTTTCAAAGGAGATTAAAGTGAGCAAGACCAACACTGTATTAAAGGCGGCGGTTGTTTGTGCTGCTGTAGGCATGGGTTTATTGAGCATGACGGCATCGGCTAAAGATGTCGTGAAGATTGCATTTGTTGGGCCGCTTACTGGCGGTGTCTCCTCCATCGGTCTGGGCGGGCGTAACTCGGCTGACCTCGCAGTGCGCTTGCGCAATGCAGATCCGAAGGCCAAGTACACCTATCAACTCGTGACCCAGGATGATGAATGTCGTCCTAACGTCGGCGTGCAGGTTGCTACCAAAGTTGCTGCAGATAAGAGCATCGTCGCGGGCGTGACCCATTTCTGTTCCGCAGTGGCGATGGGTACCGTTGGTGTTTACAATCGTTTCGGTTTGCCGGTCATCGTGTGGGGCGCTGTGCTGCCTGAGATCACATACGGCAATGACTTCAAGGAAGTTCATCGCGTCAACGGCACGATGATTAACCAGAGCGAAGTGGCTGCCAAGTTCATGATCAGCAAGGGCTATAAGAAGTGGGCCATCATTCATGACACCACCGATTACGGCAAAGGCCACAACAAGTATTTCTCCGAGTTCGTGAAGAAGAATGGCGGCACCGTGCTGTCGACTTTTGGTGTGACTGCCGACCAGCAGGATTTCACCACCGAACTGACCAAGATCCGCGAATTGAAACCAGATGTCGTCTACTTCGGTGGCCTGACACCGCTCGGCGTTCGTATCCGCACCCAGATGGAAAAGCTCGGTATCAAGGCGCAGTTTGAAGGCACCTCCGGTATCAAGTCGGATGCATATATCCAGGGTGTAGGCGAGAAGGTTGCGGAAGGTTCCTTGTCCTTCATCGAAGGCGCACCATGGGAAAAAATTCCAGGCGGCTTGTTCTTCACTGCCAAATATCAATTGCAAAAATACAGCGAACCACCTGAAGCCTACGGTCCATTCGCATACGCAGCTGCCAACCTGATCATGGATGCAGTTGAAAAAGTCGGCCCGGATCGCAAGAAGGTGCGTGATGTGCTGAATCAAACCAAGGACGCCGATACCCTCATCGGTAAAGTGACCTTCGATGACCACCGCCAAAACATCGTGCCATTGGTAACCAAGTATGTGGTTGAAGATGGCAAGTGGGTGATTTGGGAAGACAGCAGCTATGCCACTGGCAAGCGGAAGTTGTCCGGGCTCTAAGCTCTAAGCAATCATAAGACAGGCATGAGATCGCAGGCCCCGCCCCTGTGCGGGGACCTGCTGCCTGAGAGAATCTGGAACGGAGCAAACGATGAGTGAAATCGGTCAATATGTGTTTAACGGACTGATGCTGGGCATGATCTATGCCATGGTGGCGGTCGGTTTTACCTTGTTTTTTGGCGTATTGGACGTCATCAAGTTTTCGCACGGCGATACTTTGATGGTCGGTGCGTTCGCGGGCCTGACGGCTTCCACTGGTGTCTTGATGCTGGACATCAGCTCACCCTGGATACGCTTGCTGGCAGTTGTGATTAGTGCGGTGTGCGTGACCGGTTTGCTCGGTGCGGCGATCGCCAAATTCCTGATTCTTCCCTTGCATAAGGCACCGCCGCTGAATACTTTGCTGGCGACCCTGATGCTGGGTACGGTAATGCGTGAATCGGTACGTCTGTTTTACCCGGACGGTTCGAATTCCAAACCTTTCCCTTCCTTGTTGCCTACCGGCTCGGTGGATATCGGTACGCTCGCGCTGCGAGCGGATAACGTGATCCTGCTGATCAGCGGGCTGGCGATTATCGCTGGCGTGCACTTCCTGATTACGCGCACCCGCCTTGGTATGGCGATCCGCGCCGTGGCGCAGGATGGTGAAACGGCGCGCCTGATGGGTATTAATTTCGAAGCAGTGGTCTTGTTGACGTTTGCACTGGGCTCCGGCATGGCTGCGCTGGCTGGTGTGATGAACGGCTTGTACTACAACGAGATCAACTTCAACGTCGGCCTGCTGCTCGGCGTGATCGGCTTCTCGGCTGCGATCCTGGGCGGGCTGGGCAATATCTACGGTGCGATTCTCGGTGGCTTCCTGTTCGCTGCCTTACAAGTACTCGGCAGCGCCTTGTTGCCGGCACTGATACCGAATATCCCTAGTGCATACAAAGACGTCTTCGCCTTTGCTGTCGTCATTATGTTGATGGCGTGGAAACCAACCGGGCTGATTGCCGAAAAATCAAGCGAGCGAGTCTGATATGAGCGACATCAAATTGAAAACAAATTCAGCCAAGCTGGTATTGGCGCTGGCCACCGTCCTGGTGACAGCATATATGTGGTTGTTCCTGCACGCTGAATCGCAGCTCGCCATCGGCGTCCTGATCGTGCTGGCACTGGTGCTGGCAATCGTCGGCAAAAAAACCGGCACCACGCAAAAGGTGGAGCAGGCTGCAGCAATTCAACCTGGCCTGGCGCGCCTGTGGAGCGTCATGGGAGTGCTGGCTCTGGTGGCGGCTTTCTATGACAGCCACTTCGTGCTGATGATGATATGCGCAGTGTTGCTGTATTCGACTGCATGCATGGGACTGACCCTGCAATTCGGTTTTGTCGGTGTGGCCAACTTTGCCGGTGCTGCGTTCTTTGGTATCGGTAGTTACACCACTGCGGTGCTGGCGACGCACACCGGTCTGCCGCAACTGGCCAACATTGCGATCTCCGGTGTGGTTGCTGCCATCATCGGTTCGGTGCTGATCCTGCCCGTGCTGCGTACCCGTGGTCACTATGCAGCTCTGGTCACGATTGCATTCGGCATCCTGTTCAAGACCTTTATCGAAGTCAACGATGTGCTTGGTGGCCCGCAAGGTCTGCAAGTGCCGGGCATGCAGTTGTTCGGTCATGCCTTCAATGATGGCTTCAAACTGTTTGGCATTGAGTTCTCCTTCTATGTTTCCTATGTGCTGCTGAGCCTGGTGATTTGTGCCGGTGCGTTTGTACTGGTGAAAGCACTGGAACGTTCGTGGGTAGGCTTGAGCATGGATGTGGTGCGTACCGATGAAACAGCTGCGGCTACCTTCGGTTTGCATATCGCCCGCTGGAAGGTGATTGCCTTCACCATGGGCAATCTGTTCGCCGGTATCGCCGGTAGCGTGTACGGCATGATGGTGGGCTTCATCGCGCCGAATAACTTCACCTTCTCCGATTCACTGTTGCTGGTATCGATCGCCATCCTTGGTGGCCTCGGCAATCCGGTCGGCCTGATCCCTGCGGCCATCATCGTGCTGATGCTGCCGGAGAAGCTGCAGTTCATCCAGGAATATCGCGTCTTGCTGTACGCAGCATTGGTGATCGCTATCCTGCTGTTCCGTCCTGAAGGCTTGTTGCCACGCAAGACACGCTTGTTCTTTAGCAGAAAGGACGCCTAATGAATGCCGCAACCATGAATCACGTAGAGCGTCCGACACACACTGTCGGCGGCAAGCTGGTCGGTGTAACCGATTTGACCATGCGCTTCGGTGGCCTGACCGCGCTCGACCAGTTGAATATGCATATCAACGAAGGGGAAGTGCTGGGTTTGCTCGGACCTAACGGTTCCGGCAAGACTACTTTCTTTAACGTGCTGACCGGTTTGTATAAAGCCAGCAGCGGTTCGATTATTTACCAGGGCCAGGAAGTCATAGGCCAGACGCCGCAGGAGATTTATCGCAGCGGTGTGGCGCGTACCTTCCAGCGTTCACGGCTGTCATTGCCGTTGACGGTGTTCGACAACATCGTGATCGGCGATTACCAGCACATGAACCACGGCTTGTTCTTCAATCTGTTCCAGCGCAAGGCTTTCCGTGCTGAATACGATGCTTATGTGAGCAAGGTCGAAGCGTTGCTGAATATCTTCAGTCCACCACTGGTGGCACGCATGTTCGAGCCAGTCGGTACCTTCACCATGATCGATCGTCGTCGCATCGAAGTTTGCCGTGCTTTGCTGAGCCAACCACACCTGTTGTTGCTGGACGAGCCTTCGGCTGGTATGACGCATGATGAAACCGAAGCCCTGATGGATGACATCCTGCAGGTGCGCGGCAAGCTGGAAAAGCTGACCATCGTGCTGATCGAACATGAAATGAATGTGATCGAGCGCATTACCGATCGCTGCATCGTATTCAACTACGGCAAGAAAATCGCCGAAGGCACTTACGCAGAAATCACCGCTGATCCTAATGTGCAAACCGCTTACCTGGGAGAAGCCGAATGAGCAATCTGATCGTCAAGGGACTGACTACTGGCTACGACAAGGTCAATGTATTGCACGATGTCTCGATTGAAGTCGCACCGGGCAAGATCACCTGCATCCTCGGTGCCAACGGTGCCGGCAAGAGCACGCTGATACGCTCGATACTGGGTTTGACGCCGCCACGCCAGGGCGAAATCCTGTGGGGTGGCAAGAACCTGGCCGGTGAAAAGACACACAACATCATCGCCAGCGGTATCTCGTGCATACCGGAAGGCCGCAAGGTTTTTCCACGCATGACCGTGGCAGAAAATCTCGCACTCGGCGCTTTCCTTGAAAGCGGCAGCGGTGTGGTGCGTGAGCGCCTGGCACGGGTGTATGAAATTTTCCCGCGCCTGAAAGAACGTGCGGCGCAACTGGCAGGGACCATGTCCGGCGGTGAGCAGGCTATGGTTTCCATTGGTCGCGGCCTGATGGCTGAACCGAAGTTGCTGGTGATCGATGAACCGTCACTTGGTTTATCACCGCTGTACGTGAAAGAAAACTTCAAGGTCATCAAGCAGATCAATGCACTCGGTATCACGGTCTTACTGGTTGAGCAGAATGCACGCCAGACGTTGGCGATTTCGCACTATGGCTATGTGCTGTCGCAAGGTCGCGTGATGGCACAGGGTACGGCGGAAGCACTGGCCAGCAATGATGACGTGCGTTCGGCTTACTTCGGTTGATCGGGAGCGCTGTATGAGAGATTACGCCAGCGCATCGCTGAAACAATTGGCAGCCAGCATCGCACGTCGCGAAGTATCGGTGGAAGACGTGGCGCGTGCCGGGATTACACATATCGAGGAATACGAACCTGCGGTGCACGCATGGCAGCATTTCGATCCGCAGCATGTGATTGAGCAGGCGCGCCTGCTCGATGCGCAGCCGCAGCAGGGTTTGCTGTATGGCTTGCCGATTGGTGTGAAGGACTTGATGGATACGGCGGATATGCCGACCACCTATGGTTCGCCCATCTATGAAAACTATCGCCCCATTGTGGATGCAGCTTGTGTCGCTGCCAGTCGCAGCGCCGGTGCGGTGCTGATGGGTAAGAGCGTCACCACCGAGTTTGCCACTTTCCAGCCGGGGCCTACACGCAATCCGCACGGTGCAACTGATCACACACCGGGTGGTTCATCCAGCGGCTCGGCAGCGGCAGTGGCAAGCGGCATGGTGCCTGCGGCTTTCGCTACACAAACTGCAGGTTCCATCGTGCGGCCCGCTGCGTATTGCGGTGTGGTGGGTTACAAACCGACTTTCGGCACTTTGCCGCTGGCCGGAATTAAATCCTTGTCGCCCAGCCTGGATACGGTTGGTGTGCTGACGCGCAATGTCGCCGATGCCGCTTTCTTTATCGGTGCGCTGGCGCGCCTGCCTTTGTCTGCGTTGCTGACACCGGAAGCACAACCCACACGTCTGCGCGTAGGCATATGCCGGACGTCTAACTGGGATCGGGCCAGTGCAGCGACCCGTGCCGCCATCGAGCAGGCAGCACGCTTGCTGGAACGCGCTGGTGCGGTACTCAGCGACATCGATTTACCGGCACCTTGCGGTGGCCTGACGGATGCGCAGATACGCATCATGTCTTATGAAGCGGCCGCTGCTTTTGCACCGGAAGCACGCACCCATGCAGATGGTTTCAGCAAGGCCTTTGCCGCCGTGCTGGCAGCCGGACAAGCGATAGACGGCAGCAGCTATGTCGCCGCGCAAGCGCTGGCCGCTGCCTCGCGTCAAGTGGTGGCAGGCGTATTTGAAAACGTCGACATCCTGCTCGCACCGAGCACCGAAGGTGAAGCACCGGCCGGACTGAATGCAACCGGCGATCCGATTTTTAATCGTATGTGGTCGCTGCTCGGCAATCCATGCGTGCACGTGCCGCAAGGTATGGGCCCGGGTGGTATGCCGATAGGCGTGACGCTAATCGGTCCACGCTGGGGAGATGCCAGCACGCTGGCCGCAGCCCATTTACTCGAAAACACTTTTGCTACGCTCAACTGAAAGACAGGAATAGCATGACTAAGCAAGCACAGGCGGCGACCAGCGCCGCAGAAAATGCACAGGATCACGTCAACAGCAATCGCCTGCAGGATGCGATTGCCGCACTCGCTGCCTTTGGTGGGCGCGATGATGGCGGCGTGGCACGCGAAACGCTGACGGCGATTGATCTGGAAGCACGTCGACACTTGATTACATCGGCGCGGGCGCTGGGTTGTGAAGTGGAGATCGATGATTGTGCGAATTTGTTTTTCCGTCGCCCTGGCACGACTGACTTGCCACCGGTATTGACCGGCAGCCATGCCGATACGCAACCGGTAGGCGGCAAACTGGATGGTGCTTATGGTGTACTGGCCGGACTCGAAGTGATCGCAGCCTTGAACGATGCCGGGATCCAGACGCAACGTGCGATTGAAGTAGTGGCATGGACCAATGAAGAAGGCAGCCGCTTCGGCCCCGGTGCAATGGGTTCCAGCGCCTTCGTCGATCCGTCGCGCCTCGCGGCTTATCGTGCAGTGAAGGATGGCGACAATATTACTTTCGGTGCAGCGGTTGATACCGCACTGCAAGCGGCTGCTGATGTCAAACATCGCAGTCTGCGTCAGCCGATAGCATCATGCGTCGAACTGCATATAGAACAAGGCCCGGTACTGGAACGTGCGAATGCGGCGCTGGGCGTCGTGACCGGCATCCAGAGCGTGCGCTGGTATCGCGTTGACTGTGTCGGCATGGCGGCGCATGCCGGGACCACGCCGATGGATGAGCGTGCGGATGCGATGAAAGCGGCAGTCGCGCTGGCGCAACAGCTGTATACCTATGCTGCGGCCGAAGCGGCGCACAATCTGCGCCTGACCCTGGGACGCTGGCAGGTCGGGCCGAATTCGGTCAACACCATTCCCGGCAATGTGGAATTCACCATAGACGTGCGTTGCGTCGATGCTGCCGTATTGGAACGTTTTGAGCGGTTCCTGACTCAGACGATTGCTGCCTATCAATGGCGCGGCAAGATAGGCTTTGAATGCTTCTTCTCGCGTCCGCCGACGATTTTCCCGCAAGACATGCTGAACCTGATAGAGAAAGCATGCGTGCGGGCCGGTACCCTGGCCAAGCGCGGCGAGCCGCAACACCTGACTTCGGGTGCTTTCCATGACGCCATGTATCTGGCGGAATATTGCCCGACTGCGATGATTTTTGTGCCAAGCAAGGGCGGAATCAGTCACAATGCCGCCGAGGAAACCGCGCCGGAAGATTTGTACCTGGGTGTGCAAGCACTGGCTTACACCGTAGTCGAATTAGCCAATCAGTAGGCAAGCAACGGTAATCGCGGTATTCGATCGTCCCTTTTTTACGGATAAAGAAATTGAAGAGCAAACGCAGTACTGCTGCCAGCGTTGAAACTGTCGAGAAGAAAACCTCGGTATCCGGGCTGGGGGTGCGCTTGCGCCATACCCGCTTGGTTGCGGGTTTGACCCTGATACAACTGGCGAAGAAGGCAGAGTGTTCGGAGAGCCTGATTTCCAAGATAGAGCGCGGTTCAGCCACACCTTCACTGGTGATGCTGCATAGACTCGCCGTGGCATTGGATACCAATATTTCGACCTTGATGTCGGAAGAGATGCCGGTAGTTGGTCCGGTCTTGCGCGTCGGTGAGCGGCCTGTGATCAAGACTGGCGGCATATCGCTGGAGCGTCTGGTGCTGCCCACCCGTGGCGGCTTGTTGCAGGCGAATATACATATCGTCGAGCCGGGTGCCGAGAGTGATGGCCAGATCGAGCATGTGGGCGAAGAAGTCGGCTACGTACTGGAAGGTACGCTGGAGTTGCGCCTGGGTGACGAGCGTTACGAGATTACCGTTGGTGATGTGTTTACCTTTGCCAGCAATGTGCCGCATGGTTATAGCAATATCGGCAAGACCGTGGCGAAAGTACTGTGGGTGAATTCACCTGCCACTTTTTAGTGCATCGCACTTGGTTTGATGAAATAAAAAAAGCGCCTGATCGGCGCTTTTTTTATTGTGGGACAGCTGCTTATTTCACGACTGCCAGTTCGGTACGTTTGCCACCACGGTAGGTGTACAGCGTCAGGGTACCGTCCTTGATATCGCCTTTGGCATCAAACGCGATAGTGCCGGTCACGCCCGGGTAGCTGATTTTGGCCAGCTCAGGCAGGTACTTGGCCGGTTCCGAGGATTTGGCTTTTTGCATCGCATCGACTACTGCATAGGTCGCATCGTAGGCATAGGCTGCGGTGTAGACGACGTCGATGCCAAAGCGTTTTTTGTAGGCTGCGCGGAATTTATCCAGGCCTGCTTTACGTGCATCTTCCACGCCGCCAGCTTCTGCGCAGTAGACCTGATTTTCACCGAGGCCTGCGCCTGCCAGACCCGGCAGGGAGCCGGTACAAATACCATCACCACCCATGAATTTGGCATTGATGCCCAGTTGTTTCATTTGTTGCAGCATAGGACCGCCGACTGCATCCATGCCGCCAAAGAAAATGACGTCTGGTTTCTTCGCCTTGATCGCAGTCAGGATGGCGTTGAAGTCGGTTGCCTTGTTATTCGTGTACTGGCTGGCGACCACGCTGCCACCGGCGGCCTTGACGCCTTTGGCAAATTCTTCTGCGACGCCCTGGCCGTAAGCAGTACGGTCATCGATCACGGCGACGTTTTTGGCAGCCAGGGTTTTGACTGCGTACTGGCCCAGTACACGACCCAGTTGCGCATCATTGGCAACTACGCGGAAGGCTGTTTTAAAGCCTTGTTGTGTGTACTTCGGATTGGTGGAGGAAGGCGAAATTTGTACGATACCGGCATTCGCGTAGATGCGCGAAGCAGGGATGGTGGCACCCGAATTCAGGTGGCCGATGACGACGGCGACATTGGAGTCGACCAGTTTGGTAGCCGCTGCGGTAGCTTGTTTCGGATCGGCTGCATCGTCTTCCGGCATATATTGCAGTTTGACTTTCTTGCCGTTGATGACGACGCCCTTGGCATTGAGTTCCTCAACTGCCAGGCGGGCGCCGTTTTCATTGTCCTTGCCCATGTGTGCATCGGTGCCGGTGACCGGACCGACGTGGCCGATTTTGACGATTTGTTCCTGTGCCAGTGCGCTGCCGGCGAGTGCCAGGAGGACTGCACCAGCTAAGGGAATCATTTTTGTCTTGAACTGCATATATTTTCTCCTGAGGATTGTAAAAATACAGAGTAGCTGCAACACTGGGCACGCTTGCCTTGCAAGACATTGACCTTACAACATAAGAAAATGCGACGCAAAGTGTTTTTTGGTGCAATTTTCGAGCTTCCCACGTTTATATGAGCAAACTTCATACCCTGGATAAAGTAGACCGCAAGCTGCTGAACCTGCTGCAGAAGGATAACCAGACGCCAACGCGCACGCTGGCCGATAAGGTGCATATTTCCCAGCCTACCTGTTTGCGCCGTATCCGTGACATGCGGGATGCCGGCATTATCAGTGCAGATGTGGCGATGATAGACCCGTTTGCACTGGGATATGGGATGCTGGCTTTCCTGGAAGTGTCGTTGAGCAATCAATCCGATGAGCACATGCAAGAGTTTGAAGTGCGCATGGGCAAGGAGGCGGAAGTGATGCAGTGTTACTTCGTGTCGGGTGACTACGATTACTTCCTGGTGGTGCATGTGGTCGATATGGATGCGTATTACCAGTTCGTGCGCCGCGCGATTTCAGGCTCGGGCAATGTGCGCCATTTCCAGTCGCGTTTCCCGATGAAACGGGCCAAGTTTGATACCCGTATTGCCTTCGATGAAAAGTCGGCCGAGGTGCAGGTCAGGATAGAGAAGTAGCGCAAGCTCACCGTACGGATAACAAAAAACGCTGCATGTGTACACATGCAGCGTTTTTTTATGAGCAGGCTGTTTAAGCCCCGGACGGATTACGCCGGTTGCGTCACGCTGGTCGCGATCCGTTTCGACGGACGATAAGGCATGCCGGTGAATTTGAAGTCCAGGTCAGGCTGCAGGCCGGAGACGATCTCGGCCAATGCACGACCCGAGCCACAACCCATGGTCCAGCCCAGAGTGCCGTGGCCGGTATTGAGGTAGAGGTTGCTGTACTTGGTCTTGCCGATGTAAGGCACGTTCGATGGCGTCAACGGACGCAAACCAGTCCAGTAGACCGGATTGTCGTAGTCACATGCATCCGGGAACAGTTCCTTGGTGCGGCGCGTGATGGCCTCACAACGTGCGGTATTCAGATCACGGGTGTAACCATTCAATTCGCAGGTGCCCGCCACACGCAGGCGGTCGCCGAGGCGCGATACCACTAATTTGTAGCCGTCGTCCGTCAGGGATACTGTCGGGGCGGCGGCTGGATCGGTCACTTTGTAAGTGGCCGAATAACCTTTGCCCGGGTAGATCATCAGGTCTATGCCTAGCGGACGAACCAGTTCCGCCGAGAAGCTGCCCATTGCCATGACGTAAGCATCTGCATGCAGCACTTGATGACGGCCATCCGGGCCGATGACTTCGACGCCGGTGATTTTGGCGTTGGCACCGCTGCCTTCGGTCAGCAGACGCGTGACTGAAGTGTTGTAGCGGAAGTTGACACCAGCTTCTGCCGCTTTGGCAGCCAGGCCGCTGGTGAATTTATAGACGTCACCGGACTCATCGGTCGCAGTGTAGTCACCGCCGACGATCTTGTTACGGATGCTGGCCAGTGCCGGTTCGATACGCACCACTTCATCTGCGCTGATGGAATCGCGCGGGCAGCCGAGGTCGCGCATCAGTTTGGCGGCTGGCAGTGAGTCGTCGAATTCTTTTTGATCGGTATAGAAGTGCAGGATGCCGCTGGTCAACTGGTCGTAGTTGATGCCGGTTTCAGCGCGTACAGCTTGCAGGGTCTGGCGGCTGTATTCGCAGATGGCGACGATCTGACGGATGTTGTCGTTGGTGCGTGCTGGCGTACATTCACGCAGGAAGTTGAGTGCCCATTTCCATTGCAGCCATTCCGGACGGAAGCGATACAGTAGCGGCGCATCTTCCTTGCCCAGCCATTTCAGGACTTTCATCGGAGCCGCAGGATTGGCCCAAGGTTCGGCGTGCGAGACCGAGATCTGACAGCCGTTGGCAAAACTGGTTTCTTGTGCAGCGCCGGGTTGACGCTCGATTACGGTGACCTCATGGCCTTGTTTGTTCAAGAACCACGCGGAAGAGGTGCCGATAATTCCCGAACCCAAAACGATAACTTTCATCTCTATCTCTCCAACCAATCAGGTGTTTGTCTAATGGCTAAATTGTAGAAAGTTATTTGTTTTTTAGGCGTTCATAATCGAGGCTTTAATTTATGTAAAAAAACAAACGAAGTTTTATTTCGTTTTAAAAACAAAGAAATCAGAGATTATTTTGTTTTTTTGAAAAATGGATTTTATCCACTTCTTGCGCCACGGCATCACTGATGGCGTCGGACAGGGTTTGGTGGAAATCCTGCCTGATACCTTCAGCCGCCACCTGCATGACTTGCGCCAGGCTGTCGCGGATACGCTGTTCCAGTACTGGTTCTATGCGCTCCAGCAGTTGTGTAAGCACGCGCTCACTGATCTTTTGCTCCATGCGCGTCCACTCTTCATCCAGCCAGCTGTCTATAGGCTGGTGGGCGGCAGGATCGACTGCTTTGCTGTCTGTAGCCAGCGACGCGCTGTCAGCCGGGGCAACGGTTATTGGTTCGCTCGGCGTTTCGGCATGTACGGTGCGGGCCGGGGTGGGAATGACTTCAGTCAGGACCGGGATGCCGAAGTCTTGTGTAGAGTTGCTCATGTCGGTTCCGCCACGAAATGGGTGAGTGGGTAACCGCGTTGTTTGTAGAAACTGTAGCGGTCGCGTCCGGCCGATTTGTCGGCGTCTTCGGTAGAGATGACTTCAAACATGCGCTCGAAACGTGCGAAGTGGGTCGGCGAGGTATCGGACAGATTGATCAGGATTTGCGTATGCGGTGATTCCATCGCGTGATCAGCTGTTAACAATATCGGCGTTTGTGCCGCCAGCGCATCGTCCAGCATCACGTGCGGCAGGAAGTCCTGCTCGGAAAACGTCCATAGCTTCTCATCCAGCTGCATCAGTTGCGCCCGGTCTTGCGCCAGGATCACGACCTGGAAGTTGGCATTGCGTGCCTTGCGCGCCAGGCGGCACGCATAGTTGATTTTGTCAGGCACGTTGCTGTGAAAGTCGATACGGGTCATAAGAGCTAATAGTTAAAAACGAATGAGCTACGGGACTGGCCTCAGAAGCGAAAGCCCGGTGGTGCATTGCCAGCAGCCGGCAGGCTGTCGCTAGCCGCATCCTGCACTGGCGCGGCACTGGCTTTCGGCTCGGCTACTTTCTTCGGTGCGGCAGCCTGTGCGGGTGGATTGCGATAGCTGGCCGGTAACTGGCTGTTCTCCGGATATCCGGCATTACCGAGCAGGATATTCCAGGCTTCGGCTTCAAAGCCGGATAATTTGTTGCGACCTACGGTCAGGAAAGGCAGTTGCTTGTCGCCGCCGACTTGCTGCAGGCGTGCGATGTCTTCATTGCTGTTGACGGTTTTTTCCGCATACGGAATGCCGCGTGCGTTCAGCAGGCTGCGTGCGCTGTCGCAGGCATTGCATTTACTGGTGGTGTAGAGCGTGACTGGCTGCGCCTTCATGGCCTTGGCCAGTTCGAAGGGCAGGTCGGATGTGACGGGGGCAGCGGTGATGGCTTTTTCTTCCACTTTTTTAGCGGAAGCGGGCGGTGGCGTATCGCTATACGTCACCTTGCCATCCTGGCCTACCCATTTATATAACTGGGCATGCGCATTTACTGAAAACAGTAAAGAGAGCAGCAGCCAGGACCAGCGCTTATTCATTTCATTTTCTCCGTAAGCTGGCTGCCCGCCTTCATGTTTGTCAGGCTGCCATCCCGCTGTGGCGCAGCAGGGCATCGATAGTCGGTTCACGTCCGCGGAAAGCCTTGAACGATTCGATAGCCGGACGCGAGCCGCCCATCGCCAGGATTTCGCGCAGGAAGCGGGCACCGGTATCGCTGGACAAGACGTTGCCACTGCTCTGGCTGGCTTCTTCAAACGCGCCATATGCATCGGCCGACAAGACTTCCGCCCATTTGTAGCTATAGTAACCGGCTGCGTAACCACCGGCGAATATATGCGAGAACGAATGCTGGAAGCGATTGAAGGCAGGTGGCGTCATGACCGACACTTGTGCACGTACTTCATTGAGCACGTCCTGCACGGTTTTGCTGCCGTCCGGATTGTAGTCGTAATGCAGGTGCATATCGAATAGCGAGAACTCGACCTGACGCAGGGTTTGCAGGCCGGACTGGAAGTTCTTCGCCGCGATCATCTTGTCGTACAGCGTGCGCGGCAGGCTGGCGCCAGTGTCGGCGTGTGCGGTCATGTGCGACAGCACATCCCATTCCCAGCAAAAGTTTTCCATGAATTGCGATGGCAGTTCGACTGCATCCCATTCGACGCCGGAGATGCCGGACACGCCCAGCTCTTCAACACGCGTCAACATGTGGTGCAAGCCGTGGCCGAATTCGTGGAACAGCGTGATGACTTCATCATGCGTGAACAGCGCTGGTTTGGCCTGGCCGTTGACGACGGCAGGTTCGGTGAAGTTGCAGGTGAGGTAGGCGATAGGTGTTTGTATACCGTCCTTGCCTTCTGCAATACGGCGACGACCACGTGCATCGTCCATCCATGCACCGCCACGTTTGCCCTGGCGTGCATACAGGTCGAGGTAGAACTGGCCGACCAGCGCGCCGTCTTTTTCGATGCGGAAGAATTTCACATCGGGATGCCAGACCGGTGCCGCATCCGGTTTGATGGATACCGAAAACAGGCTTTCGATGGTGCGGAACAAACCGGCCACGACTTGTGGCTCAGGGAAGTATTGTTTCACTTCCTGTTCCGAGAAGGCGTAGCGTTGCTCACGCAGTTTTTCCGAAGCGTAGGTGACGTCCCAGGCTTCCAGTTGGTCTATACCCAATTCTTTCTTCGCGAAGCTGCGCAACTCAGCCAGGTCTTTCTCGGCAAATGGACGCGCGCGTTTGGCCAGGTCTTGCAGGAAGCTGATGACCTGATCCGGCGTTTGCGCCATTTTGGATACCAGCGAGACTTCGGCGAAGTTTTTATAGCCGAGCAGCTTGGCTTCTTCGTCGCGCAGTTTCAGGATGTCGACGATGTTTTGCGTATTGTCCCAGGCTGGCTGGCCGCCGAGCTCGGACGCTTTGGTTGCATTGGCGCGATAAATCGTTGCGCGCAGTTCGCGGTTGTCGGCGTATTGCAGTACAGGGAAGTAGGACGGGAAGTGCAGCGTGAATTTATAACCTGGCTTTTCATCTTTCTCGGCAGCGGCACGCGCAGCCTGCTTCGCATCATCCGGCAGACCGGACAATTCCGCTTCGTTCTCTATATAGAGTGCGTATTCGTTGGTCGCGTCGAGGATGTTTTCCGAAAACTTGGTGGTCAGCGCCGCGTGCTTTTCCTGGATTTCGGCAAAGCGTGGCTTATCTTCTTCTGCCAGCTCGGCACCGCCGAGGCGGAAATCGCGTACGGCGTTTTCGATGATCTTTTTACGTGCAGCCGAGAAGCTCGCGTAATCCGGGCCCAGTTGCAGCGCTTTGTATTTGGTGAACAGTGTCAGGTTTTGCGCCAGCGCGGTCCAGAATTCAGTGATCTTGGGCTGGTTCTCGTTGTAGGCGGCGCGCAGTTCCGGCGTGTCGACGACCGAATTCAGGTGACCGACTATGCCCCAGGCCCGGCTGAGTTTTTCCGTGACGTTTTCCAGCGGTTCGACGAAGTTCTCCCAGGTTACCTGGGCGCTCTGGCCTTCGAGTTCAATGACGACGGTGCGGCACTGTTCGAGCAGGCTATCGATGGCCGAGCCTATGTGCTCGGGTTTGATGGCTTCGAATTGTGGGAGGTCGGAAAAATCCAGCAGCGGGTTCAGGGCAATATTCATCAGTTGGTTTCTCTCTCTGCTGCTTCGATGGTGTTAACCAAAAGCATGGTGATAGTCATGGGGCCGACGCCGCCTGGCACCGGGGTAATGTAGCTGGCTACTTCCTTGGCGTTGGCGAAGTCGACGTCGCCGCACAGTTTGCCGTTATCGTCGCGGTTGATGCCGACGTCGATCACGATGGCGCCGGGTTTGATCATCTCTGCGGTCAGGGTGTTGCGGCGGCCGGTAGCGGCAACGACCACATCCGCCTGACGTGTGTGATAAGCAAGATCCGCGGTTCCACTATGGCAGATGGTGACGGTTGCGTTGGCTTGCAAGAGCAATAATGCCATTGGTTTGCCTACTGTATTACTGCGGCCGATGACGACTGCGTGCTTGCCAGCCAGTTTGGTGCCTGTGCTTTCGATCAGTTTCATGCAGCCATACGGGGTGCAAGGGCGGAAGCCGGGCAGGCCGGTCAGCAACTCGCCAGCGCTCAGTACAGAATAGCCGTCGACGTCCTTGCGTGGGGAAATCGCTTCGATCACCTTGTTGGCATCAATATGCTTGGGCAAAGGCATTTGCACCAGGATGCCGTGGATCTTCGGGTCCGCATTCAATGCCGCGATGCGCGCCAGCAGCGCAGCCTCGGTCATATCTGCGTCATATTTTTCAAGTAATGAATAGAGGCCGTTGTCTTCGCACGCCTTGACCTTGTTGCGCACATAGACCTGGGATGCCGGATCGGCACCGACCAGGATCACGGCCAGGCCAGGCTGCTTGCCTTTGGCGGTCAGGGCCGCGGCGCGGACGGCGACGTCTTTGCGGAGTTGTTGAGAAAGCAAATTTCCATCAATGATTTGTGCGGTCATGGGTCGAGTTCGGGTGATAGGGGGTGAATGAAGAGCTAAGTCACAGATTATAAGGGCTTATCAGGGCGGCACCCTAAGGTGCTTATGCCGCAAGTTTACATGCTCTTAAAATGCCGCTAAAAGCCAGTAAAAATGCTGCTATGCCGCATAATTTCGCATTATGAGAAATGATATCGCCATTTGAAAATAACAAAAACTGCTGTTAAACTCAGCGCAAACTACACGACTATACGTGTTATCAGTTTTCAAAATGACGGTCCGCTCTTACAAAGAACGGCACTAAAGATAAATCAGGAGACAAATTATGTCAGCCCAGCTCGACCAGGTATTGGCGCAAGCCGCCAACGATCCCGATGTAATGGAAACGCAAGAGTGGCTTGATGCCCTCGAAGCGGTTATCGAACACGAGGGCCCTGACCGCGCCCACTATCTGGTGGAGCGCCTGATCGATCTGGCCCGCCGTCGTGGTGCGCAAGTTCCGTTCTCCAGCACTACCGCATATGTAAACACCATCCCTGCCGACATGGGTGTCAATTCCCCGGGCAATCAGGAATACGAAGAGCGCCTGCGTTCGTGGATGCGCTGGAATGCAATGGCGATGGTCGTTAAGGCGAACCGCGTTGATGGCGACCTCGGTGGTCATATCTCCAGTTTTGCTTCGCTCGCAAACATGCTGGGTACCGGCTTCAATCACTTCTGGCACGCACCGACCGAAGACCACGGTGGTGATCTGCTGTACATCCAGGGCCACTCGTCGCCTGGCGTTTATGCTCGCGCTTTCCTCGAAGGCCGCTTGAGCGAAGAACAATTGATTAACTTCCGTCGTGAAGTTGATGGCAAAGGCCTGTCTTCCTATCCGCATCCGAAACTGATGTCGGACTTCTGGCAATTCCCTACCGTATCGATGGGCCTGGGTCCATTGATGGCGATCTATCAGGCACGCTTCCTGAAGTATCTGCAAGCACGTGAGATTGCAAAAACCGACAACCGTAAAGTCTGGGTATTCTGCGGCGACGGCGAAATGGATGAAGTCGAATCGATGGGCGCTATCGGCGTAGCCGGTCGCGAACAACTCGACAACCTGGTCATGGTCGTCAACTGTAACCTGCAACGTCTGGACGGCCCGGTACGCGGCAACGGCAAGATCATCCAGGAACTCGAAGGCGAATTCCGCGGTGCCGGCTGGAACGTTATCAAGATCATCTGGGGCTCCAACTGGGACCCGCTGCTGGCCAAAGACAAAGAAGGCATCCTGCAGCGCGTCATGATGGAAACGCTGGACGGCGAATACCAGAACTACAAAGCCAAGGATGGCGCTTACGTGCGCAAACACTTCTTCGGCAAGCATCCAAAATTGCTGGAAATGGTATCGCGCATGTCGGACGACGACATCTGGCATTTGCTGCGCGGCGGCCACGATCCACACAAAGTCTACGCTGGCTTCAAGCAAGCACAAGAACACAAAGGTCAACCTACCGTTCTGCTGGTCAAGACCGTCAAAGGTTATGGCATGGGCAAATCGGGTGAAGCGCGTAACACTGCGCATCAAACCAAAAAACTGGACGACGAAGCAGTGCGCGAAATGCGCGATCGTTTCAATCTGCCTATCGCTGACGAGCACCTGCCAGACATTCCATTCTTCAAACCGGCTGACGATGCGCCTGAGATGAAGTACCTGCACGAACGCCGTGCGGCGCTGGGCGGTTACCTGCCACAACGTCGTCAACAGGCTGACGAGAAGCTGCCGGTACCTGAACTGGCGGCATTCAAGGCAGTACTGGATGCGACCGCAGAAGGCCGTGAAATCTCGACCACGCAAGCATACGTGCGCATCATTTCCATCCTGCTGCGCGATGCGAACCTGGGCCAACGCCTGGTACCTATCCTGGTCGATGAATCCCGTACCTTCGGTATGGAAGGCTTGTTCCGTCAAATCGGTATTTACAACCGTGAAGGCCAGTTGTACGAGCCAGTCGACAAAGACCAGGTCAGCTTCTACCGTGAAGACAAAGCCGGTCAAATCCTGCAAGAAGGTATTAACGAAGCAGGCGCGATGGCATCGTGGATCGCAGCAGCGACCTCGTACTCGACCAACAACCGCATCATGGTGCCGTTCTACACCTTCTACTCGATGTTTGGTCTGCAACGTATCGGCGACCTGGCATGGGCAGCGGGCGACATGCGCGCACGCGGCTTCCTGCTCGGCGGTACCGCTGGTCGTACCACACTGAACGGCGAAGGCTTGCAACACGAAGACGGTCACAGCCACATCCTGGCTTCGACCATCCCTAACTGCATTCCTTACGATCCGACCTTCGCACACGAAGTCGCAGTCATCATGCATGACGGCCTGAAACGCATGATCGAAAACCAGGAAGATGTGTTCTATTACATCACCCTGATGAACGAAAACTACGCGCAGCCAGGCCTGAAACCAGGCCAGGAAGAGGGCATCCTCAAAGGCTTGTACCTGTTGCAGGAAGGCGCGAAAAAAGCGAAGAACCGCGTACAGCTGATGGGCTCCGGCACCATCCTGCGCGAAGTCATCGCTGCTGCCGATTTGCTGAAAGACGACTGGGGCGTTACTGCCGATGTCTGGTCCGCTCCATCGTTCACATTGCTGGCACGCGATGGCCAGGACGTAGAGCGCTGGAACATGTTGCACCCGACCGACAAGCCACGTCAGGCGCACATCACTTCGTCGCTGCAAGACACCGCTGGTCCTATCGTGGTTGCAACCGATTACATGCGCACCTTCGCAGAACAGGTTCGTGCGTTCGTGCCGAAAGATCGTACCTACAAAGTGCTTGGTACCGATGGCTTTGGTCGTTCGGACAGCCGCGCAAAACTGCGTGAGTTCTTCGAGGTCAACCGCTATTTCGTCACTGTTGCTGCGCTCAAGGCATTGGCGGATGAAGGTGCGATTGCGACTTCCGTGGTTGCTGATGCGATCAAGAAGTACGGCATCAATCCAGAAAAAGTCAATCCGGTAACGCTGTAATCTACATACCAAAATCCTTCCTCATCAGTGAGGCGACGGGGATGCAGATGGAATCGCCATTTGCTTCCCCGCTGTCGTGATGGTGGACACGCAAACAAGCGGAGATAAAAGATGAGCATGGTCGAAGTCAAAGTCCCGGATATCGGCGACTTCAAGGAAGTCGAAGTCATTGAACTGCTGGTCAAGGCGGGCGATACGATCAAGGTCGATCAGTCCCTGATCACGGTTGAGTCCGACAAAGCCAGTATGGAAATCCCATCCAGCCACGCTGGTGTGGTCAAAGAAGTGAAAGTCAAACTCGGTGACAAGATCGCCGAAGGCGCGCTGGTCTTGTTGCTGGAAGAATCGGGCGCTGCAGCTGCGCCGGCCCCGGCAGCAGAACCAGCGAAAGCTGAAGCACCTGCCCCTGCGCCAGCACCTGCTCCGGTAGCGGCACCAGCGCCTGCGCCGGCCCCGGTTGCAGCACCTGCACCAGAACCTGTTGCGGCTCCGGCTGCTCCGGCCCCAGCGCCAGCAGCACCAGCTGCGGCCGCACCTGCCAGCGCCGCCAACAGCAAGGCACACGCATCACCATCGATACGCAAGTTCGCACGCGAACTTGGCGTGGATCTCGGCAAGGTAGGCGGTACCGGCCCTAAAGGACGCATCACGCAGGAAGACGTACAGAATTATGTGAAGGGCGTGATCGCTGCCGGTCCGGTTACGGCTGCCGCTGCTGCACCAGTGAAAGCTGGCGGCGGTGCAGGCCTGGACCTGTTGCCATGGCCATCGCTGGACTTCAGCAAGTTCGGCACCACGACCCTGCAACCACTGTCGCGCATCAAGAAAATCAGCGGCCCGAATCTGCACCGCAACTGGGTCATGATTCCGCACGTCACGCAATACGACGAAGCCGATGTCACCGAACTGGAAGATCTGCGCAAATCGACCAATACCGCGCTGGCCAAATCCGGCGTCAAACTGACGATGCTGGCTTTCGTCATCAAGGCTTGCGTAGCCGCGCTGAAGAAATACCCGGAGTTCAATTCCTCGCTCGACGCAGCGGGTGAAAACCTAATCCTCAAGCAGTACTACAACATTGGCTTCGCCGCCGATACCCCGCAAGGCCTGGTAGTTCCTGTCGTCAAAGGCGTAGACCAGAAATCGGTCACGCAAATCGCACAGGAAATGGGTGATCTGTCGGCGCAGGCACGCGAAGGCAAGCTGAAACCTGCAGACATGCAAGGCGCGACCTTCACTATCTCATCGCTGGGCGGCATCGGTGGTACTTACTTCACACCGCTGATCAATGCACCGGAAGTCGCGATCATCGGTTTGTCGAAAACCTCGATGAAACCAGTCTGGGACGGCAAGCAATTCGTACCGCGCCTGATCATGCCTTTGTCGCTGTCCTACGATCACCGCGTGATCGACGGCGCGCAAGGTGCACGCTTCGTGACCTACCTGAGCGAAGTGCTGAGCGACCTGCGCAAGTCCCTGTTGTAATCGACTGAGTGCCGGCATGACTACCTGCGTCGTCGTCAAAAAGAACCGCGAAATCGCGATAGCCTGCGATTCGCTGGTGACCTTTGGCGACACGCGTTTGTCGCATGCGTACGAAGAGAACAACAAGATGTTTCAGATCGGCCAGTCGTACGTGACGCTGGCAGGTACCGCAGCACATTTCCCGGTCATGCGTAAATTGCTGACGGGGATGGGCGAAGACTGCAAGCTGAACAGCCGCGATGAAGTATTCGATACGTTCACGAAGGCGCACCAGATCCTCAAGGATCAATACTTCCTCAACACCAAGGAAGAGGAAGACGATCCCTACGAGTCTTCGCAGATTGCGACGCTGGTAGCCAATCCTTACGGCATCTTCGGTATTTATTCGTATCGTGAAGTATTCAGTTTTGATCGCTTCTGGGGCATAGGCAGCGGTCGTAATTTCGCACTGGGTGCGATGTATGCAGCGTATGACGGCACAGCCACTGCACGCGAGATCGCAGAAATCGGCGTGCATGCAGGTGCCGAGTTCGACAAGAGTACGGCAGGACCGTTTCAAATCCTCAGTTTTCCCATGCAGGGATAATGTTTCAGGGTTACTAAAAAATATCAATCCGGACGCGACGCACCAGGTGCAGCGGGCAGGATAAAAAATACGGAGCTAAAGCGATGAGCAAGATTGAAGTGAAAGTCCCCGATATCGGCGATTTCAAGGAAGTTGAAATTATCGAATTGCTGGTCAATGTGGGCGATACGATCAAGATCGATCAATCGCTGATCACGGTTGAGTCCGACAAAGCCAGCATGGAAATTCCATCCAGCCACGCAGGCGTCATCAAGGAATTGAAAGTCAAACTGGGCGACAAGGTTGCAGAAGGCTCCTTGCTGCTGGTACTGGAAGTAGCGGAAAGTGCTGCAGCACCTGCAGCAGCGCCAACTCCTGCGCCAGCCGCTGCGGCTGCACCGGCCCCTGTGGCCGCTCCGGCTGCCGCACCAGCGCCAGTTCAGGCCGCGGCACCTGCTCCGGCACCTGCACCAGTAGCTGCCAGTTTCGGCGGCAGCGCAGACATCGAATGCGACATGATGGTCCTCGGCGCAGGCCCAGGCGGTTACTCTGCAGCATTCCGTTCGGCTGATCTCGGTATGTCCACCGTGCTGGTTGAGCGTTACTCGACACTGGGCGGCGTCTGCCTCAACGTTGGTTGCATCCCATCCAAAGCTTTGTTGCACGTTGCCGCAGTCATTGATGAAACAGCAGCGATGGCAGCGCACGGTGTCACCTTCGGCAAACCGCAAATCGACATCGACAAACTGCGCGGTTACAAAGAACAAGTCATCGGCAAAATGACCACCGGCCTGGCTGGTATGGCGAAAGCACGCAAGGTCAATGTCGTGCAGGGCGTGGGCCAGTTCGTCGGTCCACACCACATCGAAGTGACTGCAGCTGACGGCAGCAAAAAAACCATCCAGTTCAAGCAAGCGATCATCGCTGCCGGTTCGTCGGTCGTGAACCTGCCGTTCGTACCGCAAGATCCACGTATCGTCGACTCGACTGGCGCGCTCGAATTGCGCAGCGTACCTAAACGCATGCTGGTCATCGGCGGCGGCATCATCGGCCTGGAAATGGCAACGGTCTACTCCACATTGGGCGCACGCATAGACGTGGTCGAGATGATGGATGGCCTGATGCAAGGCGCAGACCGCGACATGGTCAAAGTCTGGCAAAAATTCAACGAAAAGCGCTTCGACAAAATCATGTTGAAGACCAAAACCGTTGCAGTTGAAGCCTTGAAAGAAGGCATCAAAGTCTCGTTTGAAGCAGCTGAAGCAGGCGTGGCCGCACCAGAACCACAAGTCTACGACATGGTATTGGTTGCAGTAGGCCGCAGCCCGAACGGCAAGAAAATCGCCGCTGACAAGGCAGGCGTTGCAGTCACAGATCGTGGCTTTATCGAAGTCGATGCGCAAATGCGTACCAACGTGCCGCACATCTTTGCGATCGGCGACCTGGTAGGTCAACCTATGCTGGCGCACAAAGCTGTGCATGAAGCACACGTTGCAGCTGAAGCGGCCGCTGGTGAAAAAGCTTACTTCGACGCCCGCGTCATTCCTTCGGTGGCCTACACAGATCCGGAAGTGGCATGGGTCGGTATTACCGAAGACGAAGCCAAGGCCAAAGGCATCAAGCTGGAGAAAGGCCACTTCCCTTGGGCAGCGTCGGGTCGTGCAGTTGCCAATGGTCGTGACGAAGGCTTCACCAAATTGCTGTTCGATGCTGAAACACATCGCATCGTCGGTGGCGGCATCGTCGGTACCCACGCTGGCGACATGATCGGCGAAATCGCACTGGCGATTGAAATGGGCGCAGACGCAGTGGACATCGGCAAAACCATCCATCCGCATCCTACCCTGGGTGAATCGATAGGTATGGCGGCTGAAGTGTTTGAAGGTGTCTGTACCGACCTGCCACCAGCACGCAAGAAATAAGTAGCCATTAGGCGCAAACAAAAAGCGACGCTATGCGTCGCTTTTTTATTTTATGCGTAACTCGCTTTAATATGGGATTGCCTAAACAGTAGCGATTTTCTATATTCGCCTATACGCAATCGCTCCTCGCCAGGGGCAGCAGAATCAGGAGCATGCTTGAACATATCAAATGAACAGAACAACGCAGCAGGACAGATAGTCGACCTGCTGGCCACGCGCCTGGGTAAAAACCGCGCGATACATCCTGAGACCGTCATCGCAGTTGCCGCTCGTTTATCCGGCAGCCTGCTTTTGCGCTCATTTAACTTTGACCTGGCCAAGCTGGAGCCGGGCGCTATCGTCTTGTCGGCGGAGGCTAATGACAAAGGCCCTGAATTGCTAGGACTCCTGTCCAGTGCGTTGAGCAGCAGGGGGATAGCGCTGGATAAGGACAAACTAGGCGGTGATCAGTCCTTGCGTGGCGACGCGCCTCATCTGTCTTTTGCAGAATCCATCGTGCTGACGCAAGACGACGCGCTGAATATCGCGCGAGAAAGCAATCTGTCGCTGGAGCAGGCGGCACAAGCTGCGACATTGGCAGCTGCTTTTATCGTTGCAGAGTGCAGTGGCGCGATAGGTGCCGAGACGGCATTGAATGCCGCAGTCTATGGACTGATAGAAGGGACAAAAACAGTGCCGCCGCGTCTGGAGCAGGCAGCTAAGTGAAGTCTGCTTAGCCGAAAGCGGATATTTGCTTTCGGCTCAAAGTGGACTGAGTTTTACTTGTAAAAAGCCTCTACCTTGCCTTTTACCTTAATCAGCAAAGGATTCCCTTTGCGATCCAGCGATTTACCGGCAGGGACTTTAATCCATCCTTCGCTGATGCAGTATTCATTCACATCAAAACGTTCTTTGTCGTTAAATTTGATGCCGATATCGTGTTCAAAAATCGCAGCGACGTGATGTGGGCTGCGAGGATCGACCGAGAGTTGATCCGGGAGGGCTGGGCGTTGTGTAGTATCGTTCATGGCGACAATTATCAACTACTGCAATGCGCAAAACAAGTTTTTGATAGGCATGGCCAGACAATAGGTCTGGATATTCGCTAAGCGCAGATCAACTTGTCATTCCCCTTTGTTTTCCGCGACATAGTGCAGCAAATCGACAACAGCGATCGGAAATATCTGTCTTTCCTTTTGCACATAAACGATAATGAGAATCATTATTAATTATGTGTCGGGTTTGGTATGTGTCTGGATAGTTTTTCTTTGCGTTCGTCGGTCCATGCAGTTCGGTTTGCACTTTTCACCCTCGCTATCGCTGCACCTTCATCTTCTGTATATGCTCAGGCAAATGGGGCTGAGCACAGCGTACTTCCTGAAATCCAGGTGGTCGGCGCTACGCTAGATGGTTTTTCCACGCAACGTGTAACAACAACGAAGTCAGACAAACCACTGTTTGAAACTCCGCAGTCCATCTCGGTAGTCACCCGTGAATTGCTGGATGCGCGCCAGGCCACCACCATAGATGAGGCCATAGAAACGGTCGCTGGCGTGACTTCGTCTATCCTCGGTCGCCGTGGTTGGGATGACTTCAGTATTCGCGGTCAGACTGCGTCAGACACGATGTATCTCGACGGGTTGCGCATAGGTCAGGCCAACTGGATTGCACAGGAAATTTACGGGGCTGAGCGACTCGAGGTCGTCAAAGGCCCGGCTTCTATTTACTTTGGTCAGGTCACACCGGGTGGCACAGTCAATGTGGTGAGCAAACGTCCGCGTGCAGATGCATTCAATCAGGTTGGCTTTACCGTCGGTAGCTATGGCTATGTACAGGGTACTTTTGACTTTAATCGTCCACTGAATTCCGAGAATGGAAAAGCAGCTATCCGTATCAACGGTATGGCGATGAATTCAGACGATCCTACCGATGGCGTCTGGTATAAGAATCGCTATATCGCGCCTTCTATCTCGCTGGATTTCGGCGCAAGAACAGACTTCACCATCCTCACCGCCATCAACCAACGCAACTACGTACGTCAGCAAGGCCTGCCGTTGAATGCGACGTCTTTGGTTGGCGGCAGAATGCTTGTGCCCTATAGCTACTACGCAGGGGACTATACGATTGCGCCGTACGATGCTGAACAAAAATCTATCGGATATGTTTTAACGCATCGCTTCGACAATGGCTGGACGCTGAATCAGACCTATCGTCATCTCGAGATGAGTATGTCGGGTCAGCTTGCCAATATCAATAGCGCAATGAATGCTGCCGGTACTTTTGCTCGCAATGTACTGAGCCAAAATTTCCAGGGACGTTCAGATGGACTGGACACGAATGTAGGCAAAACCTTTGTGTGGGGAGGTGCGAAGCATTCTGTCATGGTCGGTCTGGACACTATGTACGACTGGTTGTATCGCGATACGCGGCGTTGTTCGATCGCCTCGCAAAATATCTATAACCCGGTCTATGGACGCCCGGTCACGAACTGTAATTTCCAGAACAATACTGCACTCGTAGACACTACCTTAGCGCAAACAGGCTTGTATCTTCGTGATTACATTGAGTTCAACGACAAGCTCAGTGCAAGTCTCTCGTTGCGTCACGATAAAGCGCGATTGGATAACATCTATCCGATCAATTCATCGACGGCAAATCTGGATAAAAGTGCGAATACCGGACATGTAGGTTTGGTCTACAAAGTGACGCCCAACATCGCGCCTTATCTCAGTTATGCAACGTCCTTCCTGCCACAAACGCAGCTAACCTTTCCAGGCAATCCGATTGACCCTGAAGAGGGCAAGCAGTCTGAACTGGGTGTGAAGTTCATGTCAGACGATCAGCGTCTTAGCGCCAGCCTGGCTTACTATGATTTGAAGCGTCGCAATCTGGCGCAGACAGATCAGCTGCATACAGACTACTCGATTGCTATTGGTGAACAAAGAACCAAAGGTTATGAGGCGGAGATTGCGGCTGACTTAAGAAATGGCTGGCAACTCTCGGGCGCATTGTCCATCATGGATGCGTATATTTCAGAAGCTTTGCAAGTCGCTACCATAGGTCAACGACTTTCTAACGTTCCAAAAAAGACAGCTAATTTCCTGGCTAACTATCGTTTCCAAGGTGACCTGGAAGGCTGGGCCGCTGGCTTTGGTGTGCGTTACGTCGGCGATAAAACTCCGTCAGCAGGGAATTACATTGTCCCGTCGTATACGGTCGCTGATGCGAACGTGTCCTACCAGGGTAAGGGATATCGTGTGCAGCTGAATGTCAAAAACATCTTCGATAAGGAATACTTTGCAGGTGCATCGGGTGACCGATTTGTACCGGTTGGTAATCCACGCACTGTGATGTTGAGGACTGTTTTCGACTTCTAAGTCGCGCTGGCAGACATAAAAAGGGGCGAGTTATCTCGCCCCTTTTTTGCATATGGCAATCATACAAATGAGTCGCCAATAATCGTCTTACTTAAACCACCACTCCGACCAGTCCTGCACCAGTCCAGCCAAACGCTCATACCCCTGCTGACGCGGATGCGCAAAATCATTCGCTATCGCTTCCTTCAGCCAATGCTCATCTTTACGCAGCACTTCAAACACCGACAGATAAGGCACGTTTAAACCGGCAGCGATGTCGGCGAACTGCTGATCCAGTTGCGCCACGCGACGGTTGTGCGACGCATCGGGCATAGGTGGTGGCCCTATCATCAAGGTCTTGTAGCGTGAAGTAGCTGTGCTCAGGATGGACTGGCAGTTGGCCAGACTTTCCTGTTCCGGTACGCGCAGGCTGCCTTCATAGATCGATGTGTCGTTGACGCCAAAAGAGAACACGAGCAGTTGCTCGCAATCAGCGGGCAGGCGTGCTGCGCATTCAGCTTCCCAGCGTGCGGCGATGTCGCGGCTGGTGTCGCGGCGTATGCCGAGGTTGTAGTGGGTGATGTTGATGCCGCGTGCGACTGCGCTTTGTATCAGGCGACCAGCCCAGCCCAGGCAGAGCGGGTCACTGGTACCTTGTACGAAGGAGTCACCGACAAAGCAGATGCGATGGTCGATGTTTTTTGGCTGGGGGTCGCTCACGATGTACAGTCGATGAAGGCTTAATCGAAGTAAGTACGCGCCATTTCAAAGCGGGGCGCGAAGTAGACGTTGTCCATGCGCTCTATGCGCACTTTACCTTTGCTGGATGGCGCATGGATGAAACGACCATCGCCGATGTAGACGCCTACATGGGAAAACGGACGGTTCAATGTGTTGAAGAAGACCAGGTCACCGGGACGCAGGGTGCGCGGATCGATTTCCTTGCCGCGGCGCGCGATGTCAGCGGCGCTGCCGGTGACTTTCATGCCGAGTGCTTCGCGGTAGATGTAAGAGACCATACCGCTGCAGTCGAGGCCAGCTTCCGGGTTCTTGCCGCCGAACTGGTAACCGGTGTCTATCATGCCCATCGCGTAGAGCGCGATTTCGTTGCCTTTTTCGCTGACGGGTTGCGGCTCGTACAGGATGGCGCGCGCGGACGGACGTTTGACAGGTGTTGAGGTGCCGCAGGCGGCGAGTAGCGATGCTGCCAGCAGCGCGAGTACCAGCCCGCGCATGCCGGAGATCGTGAGGCGTATGCCGCTCAGCATCATCGCGCTTAGCGTTTGAGTTCGCTCAGTACGCCAGACAACATGTCTATCATCTGGTCCAGCTCTTCATACGTGACGTTCAGTGCAGGCATGAAGCGCAGCAGGTCTGGGCGTGGCGAGTTCAGCAGCAAGCCGACTGGTTCCAGGTCGCGTGCTTTTTCCACGATTTGCGGGCCGATGTCCGACCCCAGTTTCAGTGCGCGCAACAAACCATCGCCGCGTTCACCAGCCAGGCCGTGTTTCTCAGTCAGCTTGAGCAATGCTGCGCTGAGATAAGCGCCTTTGTCTTTGACTGATTGCAGGAAGCCTGGTGCCAGCAACGCTTGCGCGACTGCTGTGCCGACAGCTGTCATCAATGGGTTACCGTTGTAGGTACCACCCTGGTCACCTGGTTCGAAGCAGGCGACTTCTTCGCGGCACAGCATGGCTGCCAGCGGTACACCACCGCCTATGCCTTTGCCCAGCGTCATGATGTCAGGTGTGATGCCCGACAGTTGATAGCCAAACAGTTCGCCGGTGCGGCCCATGCCGGTTTGTACTTCATCAACGATCAGCAAGACACCGTGTTCCTTGGTCAGCGCGCGCAGGCCTTGCATGAATTCGCGTGTGGCCGGGATGACGCCGCCTTCGCCTTGTACCGGTTCCAGCATCACAGCGATGGTTTTGTCGGTGATGAGTTTCTTGACGCTGTCGAGGTCGTTCAGCGTAGCTTTGAAGAAGCCAGGCACTTGCGGTGCGTAAATGGTGTCCCAACCTGCTTTGCCACTGGCCGACATAGTGGCCAGGGTACGACCGTGGAAGCTGTGGTCGAAGGTGATGATTTCGTAGCGGTTTTCACCGGCTGCGTTTTTGTTCAGCTTGCCCCATTTGCGCGCCAGTTTGACTGCACCTTCATTCGCTTCCGCACCGCTGTTGGCGAAGAAGACGCGATCGAAGCACGAGTTTTCAGTCAGCAATGCTGCCAGCGCGATCGATGGTTCATTGTAGAAGGCAGGCGACGGGTTGATGAGTTTTTTCGCTTGTGCCGTCAGCGCTTCCTGTATGCATGCTGGCGAGTGGCCGAGGCAGTTGACCGCCCAGCCTTGCAGGTAGTCGAGATAGCGTTTGCCTTTATGGTCCGTCAGCCACATGCCGTCGCCTTCGGTGAAAACCAGTTCAGGACGGTTGGTGATGTAGAGCAGAGAATTGACGGGGTACTGGCTGAATTCCATTTCGGCTACTCCTGAGCGCAAATAATTGAAAAAATGTCTGGTACGGAACAACTAAAAAAAAAGCCACAGGATTTGCCTGTGGCTGAGTGATCGGCTTACGCTTACACGCACGGCATCCAAGGCTGGGGCAGCTGGTTACGGCGTCGCAAGAGTTTGGCGGTCATATTCATGTGAAGAATATTAAGACGTTTTGCGCAGTGCGTCAAAACGTTTTTTGCCGCGCTCTTCGACGTGGTTAAACAGGCAAGCCGGGCGCTTAACCCTGCGCCAGATCGGCTTCCGAGGTGAAAGCGTCGGCGTAGAACTCATCTTCCGGCAATTTGCAGCTGGCGCTGAATTCACTTTGTGCCGCTTCTACCATCAGCGGCGCGCCACAGGCATAGACCTGGTAATTCGACAGGTCCGGCAAATCTTCCATCACCGCCTTGTGCACGAAGCCGGTACGACCCTGCCACTGGTCATCGTCAGTTGCATGCGAGATGACAGGCACGTAGTTGAAGTGCGGTATCTCGCGTGCCCATTCTTCACACAGCGCGTGCATGTACAAATCCTTGGGACGGCGACCACCCCAGTACAGCGTCATCGGGCGTTCGCTCTTGTCATGCAGCGCCTGCTCGACGATGGCCTTGATAGGCGCAAAGCCGGTGCCGGACGCCAGCAGGACCATAGGCTTTTTCGAATCTTCACGCAGGAAGAAAGTTCCTTGCGGGCCTTCGAAGCGCAGGATGTCGCGCTCCTTCAGTGTGGTGAAGACATGATCGGTAAACACGCCGCCCGGCATGTGGCGGATGTGCAGCGTCAGGTGTTCACCCAGGTGCGGCGCATTGCCTAGGCTGTAGCTGCGGCGCTTGCCGTCTTTCAGCAGGAATTCGATGTACTGGCCAGCACGGTATTGCAGGCGTTCGCTGGCGGGCAGTTGCAAGGCGATCAGCATGACGTCGTCGCCCAGCTTCTCTACCTTGGCGACGCGCACCGGCAGTTTCTTGATAGGGAATTCACCGACGCCCAAGACTTCGCGCGCTTCGATTACGACATCGCTATTCGGACGGGCGCAGCAAAATAATGAGAAGCCGATTTCTTCATCGGCCGCCGACAAGGCACGTGCCTGATGCGGGCCGTGCGTGACCGAGCCGGACAGGACCATTCCTTTGCAACTGCTGCAAGCGCCGTTCTTGCAGCCGTAAGGCAGGCCGACATTGGCGCGGATCGCTGCATTCAATATGGTTTCATCTGCATCGCAACTAAATTGGCGACCACTAGGCTTAACAGTTACTTGGAACGTCATACAATCTCAATCATGAAAATAAAATCTGCAAACAAACATTTTGGCAAACCACGCCTGCTGATACTCGGATGTGGTGATGTTGGCATGCGTTTACTGCCGCTGTTGCGCGACCGCTTCCGCATTTTTGCCGTCACTACGCAGGTATCCAGACAGGAAGAGTTGCGTGCCGCTGGCGCGATTCCGATTATTGCCAGCCTGGACGAGCCGGATACGCTGGCCCGTTTGGCAAGACTGGCGTCGACCATTATCCATCTGGCACCGCCGCCATCGGACGGCAAGCTGGATAAGCGCACGCGCAATCTGACCGCCATTTTACCCGACCACGCGACTCTGGTTTATGTCAGCACCTCCGGCGTGTATGGCGATTGCGGTGGCGAGTGGATAGATGAGACACGGCCGGTGCGCCCGCACAACCTGCGGGCACGGCGCAGGGTGGATGCGGAGCAGGTGTTGCGGCGCTGGGCTAGGCGTGCCCATGCGCGGCTGAGCATTCTCCGGGTGCCGGGCATCTACGCGGATGACAGGCTGCCGGTCGAGCGTTTGCAGAAGGGTTTGCCTGCCTTGCTCGAGGCCGAGGATGTGTATACCAACCATATCCACGCAGAGGACCTGGCCAGGATGATTGCGTTGGCCATATTCCGCGGGCAGTCTGGCCGCGTCTATCACGCGGTGGACGATACCGACCTCAGGATGGGGGATTACTTCGATGCAGTGGCTGATGCGCTGGATTTGCCGCGGCCGCCCCGGCTGCCACGTGCCGAGCTGGAGAAGCAGGTGTCACCCATGATGCTGTCTTTTATGTCCGAGTCACGCCGTTTATCGAATGAGCGCATCAAGGGAGAGCTGGGCTTCAGGCTGCGTTACGCGAAGGTGGGTGATGCGCTGGCCAAGCTGAAGGGGAAAACCGCGCAGGAATGAGGTTTGTGAAGATAGTGTTAATAAACAAGTGGCGTTTTACGCCATTTTTTATGTCTTTTTCGGTGTATGACTTTCATCGTGAATTTTCACGAGTTTCAAAATGCCCAAATCGGGTGCTTCCATCGCTATTTTTAGCGCTTCCCTCTCAAAAATCCCCATTTCAGCGCAGTCTTATTGTCAAAAATCACTGTTTAAGTTCAGTTTTTATCTGCCTAATAATTTAATTGTTCGGTTTTTTCGTATATAAATCATGCGAAATTCGATTTCCAAGAATGTTAGGATTCCGTTAAAGTCTGCCCATCTGCTAAATGCAGCGATCAACAAGGGATTTAAGGGAGATGGCCGATGTAGAAGCACCGGCGCCGATTACCAGCTAAGGGATTGGCTTTAACGATAAAAAATTGCCGTAACGAGATCTGCGCTCGACACCCCCAGAGGCTGATACATCGTTCGTCACTAACCAACTATCTGAGACTAATATGGAATTCTTACAAGTATTTACGACGCCTGAGGCATGGATTGCACTGGCAACGCTGGCGATGCTGGAAATCGTGCTTGGCGTCGATAACATCATTTTCATTTCGGTCCTGGTAGACCGACTACCTAAGCATCAACAACAAAAGGGCCGCATCATCGGTCTGGGTCTGGCGATGGGTACACGTATCCTCTTGCTGCTGAGCCTGTCGTGGATGATGGGACTGGTCGAGCCTATCTTTACCGCATTCGGTCAAGGCTTCTCCGGACGTGACCTGATCCTGTTCTTCGGTGGCTTGTTCCTCTTGTACAAGGCTTCGTCCGAGATCAAGGAACTGATGAGCGGTCACGAAGAAGAGGAAGCGCAAGCTACCGTGAAAAAAGCCAGCTTCGCCATGACCCTGGCGCAGATCGCTGTGATCGACATCGTGTTCTCGCTGGATTCGGTCATTACCGCAGTGGGTATGGTCAGCCAGGTTGAAATCATGATCGTTGCTATCGTGATCGCAGTCGGTGTGATGATGTTCTCGGCTAAGGCAATTGGCGAATTCGTCAATGAGTACCCAAGCATCAAGATGCTGGCACTCTGCTTCCTGGTCATCGTCGGTGCAGTGTTGGTGGCTGAGAGCTTCGAGATCCATATCCCGAAAGGCTACATCTACGGCGCAATGGCATTCTCGCTGATCGTTGAATTGTTCAACATCCGTATGCGTCGCAACCATCACATGGCTGCATGTGATGCACCGGAGTCGGTACAGCCACACGGCATCACAGCTTAATGACGTAAAGTGATGCGGCACTCAGGTGCTGCATCACTGATCAGATGGCTGAAATGAAAAAGGAACCCTTATGGGTTCCTTTTTTTATGGGTGGCGTTTATGGAGATGTCGCTTACTTGTTCAGCATCCAGTCTGACATCTTGCCGACCACTTCATTATCCAATCCGTTGTATCCATGATGGGCTGCTGCGTTGCAGGCATTGCCTATATTTTCACCGCCGGTAAAGCTGAGCAATTGTTTGCGTGGTGCATCCGTCAGTTTGTTCATCAGCTTGGGTATCAGCGTGAACGGGCAGAGGCGGCAGCCATCCTGTTCGTGGTGCACGATGAGTACCGGTATTTGCAGTTTTTCCAAAGGCATGGAGAGTACTGACGCACCTTCGCTATCCACCAGGATGCTGGAACTGAGGGCGATACCGTCCGGTCCATCCGGCGGAGTCAATTGGGTGGCGATGTAAGCGGCTGATTGGGTGCCGCGGCTGGTGCCGACCAGCCATACCGGCGTTTTGGTCTGGCTGCGTACCCAGGCAATCGCCGCCTTGATGTCGATCACATGCTCAGGGGTTTCACGGAAGTCGCGCAGAAAGGGTGGTGACAGGCGATCCGACGGCGCGTCGGTGAGCACGACCAGGAAGCCCTGATCAACGAAGAGCTGGCGCGTCCGCACCAGGAAGTTATCCTTGCCCCAGTTGATCTTGCCATCCGGACTGATTTGCAAACCACCATGTCCGCCCGCCAGCAGGATGACGGCGGCTTTGGGTGCTTGCGCCGGTGTCAGTACCAGCATGCGCTGGATGACGCCGGGTCTGCTGGTGAGGTCGACTACTTTGGGTGCGCTTTGCGCTTGCGCGAATTGCAGGCTGCACGCGAGGGCCAGGCCCAGGCTGAGTTTCATCAAATGCTTCATGTGTGCTCCTGGTGGAAATGATGAAAGGCCGGGCTGTATGGGCGTTGCTTCAGGTCAGTGCGGCGGTGACTTTCAATACTTCTTCGGCAGTGGTTGTGCCTTCGATGATTTTTAAGGCACCAGCCAGGCGCAAAGGTTTCATGCCATCGGCGATGCTTTGATGTTTCAAGGCGTGGATGTCGGTTTCTGCCGTGATCATCTTGGAGAAGGTTTGCGTGACTGTCAGCAATTCGTATATGCCGGTACGACCGCGATAGCCGGTCTGGCGACATTCCGGGCAGCCGACCGGGCGATAGATGACAGTTGGCTTGGGCAGGTCGGAACCCTCGCTCAGGCTGTGCCAGATGTCATCCAGCATTTCGCCATCAGGTGATTTGCAGTGGCTGCACAGGGTACGCGTCAGGCGTTGCGCCATGATGCCTATCAGCGTCGATTCCAGCAGGTAGTAAGGCACGCCCAGTTCCAGCAGACGCATGACGGCAGACGGCGCGTCATTGGTGTGCAGGGTGGAGAGCACCAGATGGCCGGTGAGTGCCGCCTGGATTGCCATTTCTGCAGTTTCCAGATCACGGATTTCGCCGATCATGATGATGTCGGGATCTTGCCGCATGAGCGAACGTACGCCATCGGCAAAGGACAGGTCTATGCCGTGCTGCACTTGCATTTGATTGAACGAACCTTCGACCATCTCGATAGGGTCTTCAACGGTACAGACATTCACTTCGCTGGTCGCCAGCGCCTTGAGCGTGGTGTAGAGCGTGGTGGTTTTGCCGGAGCCGGTCGGGCCGGTGACCAGGATAATGCCGTGCGGCCGCGTGGTCAGCTTGTCCCAGCGCTGTGCATCATCGGGCGGGAAGCCCAGTTCCGGCAGCGATTTGACGACCACATCCGGATCGAAGATACGCATCACCAGCTTTTCGCCAAAGGCGGTTGGCATGGTGGATAAACGCAGCTCGATTTCCTGGCCGTCATTGGTACGTGTCTTGATACGACCATCTTGTGGGCGACGTTTTTCGATCACGTCCATGCGGCCCAGCAATTTGATACGCGCCGTCATTGCGATCATGACGGTAGGCGGCACCTGGTAGACCTGATGCAGTACGCCGTCGATACGGAAGCGGATCGCGCACAGGTCGCGCTTGGGTTCGAGATGGATGTCGGACGCGCGTTGTTCGAATGCGTATTGCCACAACCAGTCAACGATGTTGATGATGTGCTGGTCATTCGCATCGACTTGCTTGTGATTGCCGAGTTCAACCAGTTGCTCGAAGTTGTTGCGCAGTGCGACGTCCTGGCCATTCAGTTTCTTAGCACCCTTGATCGATTTGGCGAGCGCGAAGAATTGCGTCGTGTATTGCGCGATGTCGAGCGGATTGGCGATGACCAGTTTGACGTTGCGGCGTGTGATCTTGGCGATCTCTGCTTCCCATTCAGTATTGAATGGTTCTGCGGTGGCGACCACCAGTTCACTTGGTGTGAGCTCGACCGGCAGGATGTGGAAACGGCTCGCATACGATGCCGACATCACATCCGCCACGCGGGTGAAATCTATCTTGAGCGGATCAATGCGGAAGAACGGCAGTTTGACCTTGCCTGCCAGCCATTCGGTCAGCCAGTCCAGTGTGACCGGGCGGTGTGGTTCATTGGCCGAGAGGATTTTGCACTGCGCGACGGCGACCAGTGGATGCATCGCGATCGATGCATTCTTGAAGATGCCCTGCGCCTGGTTGTAGAAGACTTTAACGCCTTCCTTGGTGACGATGCCATCGGCCAGCAGCCAGGTAAAAATCTGCTGTAAATCCAGTTTCCTGGGACTAGCCTGAGCGGTGGCCTTGGTGGTGGCAGTAGATGCAGCAGTTGGCATGACCGTGACCCGTAAGATGGAACAGTGGAATTGATGTTAACACAGGGCAAGTCAATTATTGCTGTGCCTGCCACGCCTTGATGCCATTTACCCACGATTTGGCCGGTAGCTTGGTGGCAGCGGTGATCTGGGCGGCGCGCTCATAGAGTGCGGCGATGTCCAGTTCGGGTTTGCGGTTGAAAGCGATCGCGATGACGTTGCCTTCATGCACTTCCGGCAACGAGATGATGGTGTCGAACGCAAAGTGCATTGCGCTGAGGTTGCGCGCATAGCTCGGATGGTCACCAAACAGATTGACCGTCATGATGCCGTCTGGCGTCAGGCAGTTGGCGCAGGCCTGGTAAAACTCCGGCGTATCCAGCACCGGGCCGCGTGCAGTGGCGTCGTACAGGTCGACTTGCAGCGCATCGATGCGACCCAGGTTGGCTGGATCGTTGACGTATTCCAGCGCATCCATCTCGATCACGCTCAGGCGGTCATCGTTGGGTGGCAGCTTGAACATCGAAGCGCAGATGGCGATGACCGAAGGATTCAGGTCGACTGCGGTGACGCGGGCTTGCGGAAAATGCTTGTAGCTGAATTTGGTCAGTGCCCCCGTGCCGAGTCCCAGTTGCACGATGTGTTGCGGCTTGTCGTTGAACAGCATCCACGCCATCATTTGCTGCGCGTATTCCAGTTCTATCCAGTCGGGTTTGCTGATACGCATTGCGCCTTGTACCCATTCGGTACCGAAGTGCAGATAGCGGATGCCGAATTGCTCGGACAGCGTGACCGGCGCGAATTTGACTTTGCGCACGGGTTTGGTTTTGGCCGCAACAGGTGCTTTCTTGCCCGGGCCGCTTTTCAGGTTGGCGTCGGCTTCTATGGATTTACGTTTAATCAGCATGTATTTCTTTAGTGGGGATTTTTTACTTAGCGCATGATACCGCGCCAGAGCGTCAACTTCTGCTCAAATGTCATCAAGGCATAGGCAGGAGACGAAGAGGGTAGCACTAGCGTGTCAAAGCCAGCCTCGGCAAATACGGCTTCCTGCTTGCCCGAGGTCTTGCCATTAAAGCAAACGCGACGCAGCTGTGGGCATTCCTGCTTCAGCAGCGCGAAGTCATTATGCCGCGCGTGGCGGATGGCGCTGTCCAGGCTGCCTTCGCGTGCGCAGGCTGCAATGACATCCCACACGCCTATGCGATGCGCTTGTAGTCTGAGCAGGCGTTCCGCATATGGCAAGGCGGGCAAGTCTTCGTTAATCAGGCTCCCTATCAACTTCCAGAACTGGTTGCGCGGGTGAGCATAGTATTGCTGCGCATCCAGTGATGCTGTACCTGGAAAACTGCCGAGAATCAGGATTTCGGTATGCTGATCGATAACCGGTGGGAAGCCGGTCAGAAGTGAGGGTAGGCGCGGAGCGGGCATGCTGGTATTTTAATGCAGGTCATGTCATGTTACGACATGGACTAAGCAACTATCAGGAGACGCGGTATGAGCAAGAAAGTAATGATCGTGACCGGTGGCAGTCGCGGCATAGGGGCGGAGATCGCGACCCTGGGTGCGGCTGACGGTTACGCGGTCTGTCTCAGCTATGTGAAGAACAAGGCTGCAGCCGATGCAGTCGTGGCTGCTATCCGCGAAGCTGGTGGTACTGCGATTGCAGTCGCGGCGGATATGGCGGTGGAAGCCGATATCCTGCGTTTGTTCGCAACCGTGGATAAAGAATTGGGAACCCTGACCGCGCTGGTCAACAATGCCGGCATCCTGGAAACGCAGATGCGCGTGGATCAAATGGATGTTGCGCGCATGCAGCGCATCTTCAACACTAATATCGTCGGTGCTTTCGTATGCGCACGGGAGGCGGTCAAGCGCATGTCGACCAAATATGGCGGCGCCGGCGGTGCCATCGTGAATATTTCATCGGTGGCTGCGCGTGCAGGTGGACCCGGTGAGTATGTCGACTATGCTGCTTCCAAAGGCGCGGTGGATACCTTGACGATAGGTCTGGCGAAAGAAGTGGCAACCGAAGGCATACGCGTCAATGCAGTACGACCTGGCGTCATTTACACCGAGATACATGCCAGCGGCGGTGAACCAGGACGCGTGGATCGCGTCAAAGCCAACGTGCCCATGCAACGCGGTGGCGAAGCAAGGGAAGTGGCACAGGCTGCGATCTGGCTGTTGTCGGAGCACGCGTCTTATACGACGGGTAGCTTTCTTGATGTAGCTGGCGGGCGGTAACGTCATTTTGCTCCCCGCTGAAATACATGGCATGCTTGTATCGTAGTTTCATGTGGCCTTCCTCCTCAGACCTTTAAACTTCTTAACCAGGAGAAAAAATGAAAACGACATGGATATCCTCTTTCTTTGCCTTGATGCTGGCGATGCCGCTGGTGCATGCAGCAGACAATATGAAAGCCTTTCCTCCAGCAGAAAAGGGCATGACCCGTCATGTGCTGCAACTGCCTGCGCAAAGCGATGAATCTGCTTACAAGGTTGAACTGATCGTCGGCAAGGAAGTAGAGACCGATGAACGCAATCGCTACTTCTTTGGTGGTGTGATCGAAGAAAAGAATATCGAAGGCTGGGGCTATAACCGTTATGTCGTATCCAAGCTGGGGCCTATGGCTGGCACCATGATGGCGATCGATCCGAATGCACCCAAGGTGAAACGCTTCATCAGCATCAGCGGCGGTCCTTACCTGATCCGTTACAACAGCCGCCTGCCTGTGGTCGTGTATGTGCCGCAAGGTGTGGAAGTGCGCTATAAAATCTGGCGCGCTGGTGATGAAGTGAAGAAGATCGAGCAGGGCTGATAATTTAGCCAGCAGCAAAAGCCAGCCGCAAGTCAGTCGCTTACTCTAAAGCACGCACGTTACTCGCAAGAGGCGTGCGTGTTTTTTATTGTCCGGATGATGCACGCCATGCATCGCCTGAGATGCGATACAGCACATGCTCGCTGAGCGGATGTCCGGCAGGCAGATTCGGATGTGCGAAATTCTCTTCCGCTTTGCTGTGCATACCGAGGCGTTGCATCACCGCCTGCGAACGCAGGTTGGCGGGTACAGTGAATGACACCACTTCCGGTAATTGCAGCGTTTCAAAACCGTAACGCAGTGCGCATTGTGCGGCCTCGCTTGCATAGGACTGTCCCCAGGCTGCACGCACCAGACGCCAGCTGATTTCCACCGCAGGTGTGAAATGCGCATCGAAGCCTACATTGAGCAAGCCGACGCAGCCAGCGAAAGGCATTACACCTGGAATCTCGACCACCCACGCGCCATATCCGTAGCTGGCGAAATGTGCACGTACGCGTGCGGCAAGCTGGTCGCTTTCGGCAGGCGTCAGGGTAGCCGGGAAATGTTGCATGACCTCGGCATCTGCATTCATCGCAGCGAACGGTACGAGGTCGGCATCGGTCCAGGCGCGCAGCAAGACGCGTGGCCCGCGTAGTTCGGGTATGACGGGTTCAGGGTTCATCGGATGGTGCATCGCGTTGTTGCCATTTCTGGATTTGCATATAGATGACGGTTTGCAGCAGGGCGACGATGCTGCCCGCCATCACTTCGGATACGCGCAGGAAGGCCAGATGCAATTCTTCATCCATGCCGCCACCGGAGAAGGCGGCCGACATCAGGATGACGACTGTCACCGGGCCGAGTCGCCAGTTGCTCGGATAGTTTTGCCACAACATGGCGACGATGACTGCCAGTGTCATTGCGATCAACATCGCAAAGAAGCTGGTGCCGAATAGCACCAGCGACAGGCAGGCGATGACGCAACCCGAGATGGTGTTGACCAGGCGTGCCTTGAAGTTGGCTTTCGCCACTGTCATGTCCGGCTCGGTCACGATGATGAGGGAAATCATCGCCCAGTAAGGCTCTTGCAAGCCTAGCGCGCGTAGTCCGTACCACAGGATCAATGATCCGGAGAGGATCTTGATGATGTAGACCAGCGCGTTTTTCCTGGGGGTGATGAAATTGAATTCCATGGTCTGTATCAGACCCGCCAGCATCCTGGCAGTTCACGCATTACTGCGTCAGCTTGTTCTTTGCTTCCTGCAGTTCGGTTTCAGCTTCCTGCAGTTTTTTTTGTTGCTTGGCGATTTTTTTGGTTTTGCCGCTGGCCTGGGCTTTTTCCAGTTCAGCTTTGCGTTCAGCTACATTGTTTTCTTTTTTCTTGATGTCGGCTTCGCGTTCTTTACGCAGGCCTTCATCGGTGCAGTGATCGACGATTTGCTTGAGCGCGATATTCAATTTCTTTTCCTGCGCCTTGTTGCCATGCGCGCGCGCATGCTCGATCTGGGTTTCTACTTCCTGCCGTTTGGCGGCGCAGCCAGTCAAGGGTTCGGCTGCGTGTGCAGTGGTGATGACGGCTGCCAACAGCAGGCCGGACAAACAGCTGGTCTTGATGATCTTCATTACGCAACTCCTAGCTAGGTTGGAAGTCGCTTTACTGTATAGGAACTGTAGGAAACCTGGCAACACAAATAACGTGCCGCAAATGATTACGGCGACCATCAAGGTCGCCGTAGAAGTAGGGAGCTGGCAAGCTGTGATGCTTGCCGGTGCCGCCTCAGTGATTACTGTGCAGCTGGTTTAGCGGCTGCTTTGGCTGGTGCTTTTTTCTTTTTAGGTGTCGGGCTGTCGTCACCTTGTACCTTGAGCTGACCACCGGTACCCAGGCCGCCTTTTACCGTTTGTTGACGGTAGTTTTTCACAGCGCGTACGACGTTGTTATACGAGTCGGTGAAAGCGGCGACGATGACCTTACCTTCAGCGGTATTGGAGTAACCACCCATGCTGCCACCAGCGCTGGAGCCGAACAATTGGCCCATAGCGCCAAAGTCCATGCTTTTCGCGCTGCCTTCAGCCGCTGCGATTTGTACGCTGGAACGGTTATCGACGACGCTCAGCAGTGTGCTGGCTTCCTTGCTGTTGATGTTGCCTGCGATGCCAGCGACTGCGCTACCCAGACCGCCACCCAGCAAACCGGCTACGCTGCCGCCCATGCCGCCAGCATTGTTGTTGCTGAAGGTGATCGATGGAACCAGACCGTAGTCGGCGGAAACCATTTTGCCTTTGCCGAAATTCGATTTCTTGCGCAGTTCACCGGATTGTTCCAGCGCGCGTTCGCCCATGATGGCGTTCATGCCACGGCCGCGTTCAACCACGACGAAGCAGTTCGATTGTTGTACCAGCAGTTTGAGGACAGGCACGGTCGAACCGAGTTTGTATTGGCCGGTCAGGACGCCATACCACGGTGCGCTCGTGTCTTCGATAATGGCGATGGTGCCCATAGGCGCATCGCAACGTTCCAGTGCGGCGTTGGCATTTTGTGCATTGGCACCACCGGCGGAACCGGTCGCTGCTGTTTTAGCACCGCTGTTGCCCATGTCCATGGTGGAGCAGGCACTCAGCAGAACGCCGGTCAGACAGAGCGGCAAGATACGCAATAAACGTTTCGACATTTCTTTCTTCCCCTAAAGATCAAATAAGCAAATCAAAATAAACAAAAATCTAATTCTTTTAACTACTCCCCGGTATATCGGAGTTGCGAATGTGAAATATTACGCGATTTTTTTGTAAATTTTGCTCAGCGGAGATGGAAAAGTCTCGTATTAGCAAATATTTACCTTTTTAGCGAACAGTCTCCCTGCGCTGACAAATAGAGATTTTCACCATGGAAATAAAAAAGCCGCGTGAGGTACACGCGGCTTTTTAAATGTGGGCAGTTGTGAATACGTAAATCTTATTTGCTGGCCAGCCCCAACAGCATTTCATTCAGGCGCTTCACGAAGCCAGCCGGATCGTTGAGGTTGCCGCCTTCAGCCAGCGAAGCCTGGTCGAACAGGATATTCGACCAGTCGTCGAATTTCGCATCTTCGTATTTCAGGCGCTGCACCAATGGATGATCCGGATTGATTTCCAGTGTCGGTTTGGCATCCGGTGCGTCCTGTCCAGCCGCTTTCAGCATGCGCATCAGGTTGCCGGACAATTCATTCTCACCTGCAACCAGACAGGCTGGCGAGTCAGTCAGACGGAAGGTGACGCGTACTTCCTTGGCTTTGTCGGCCAATGCAGTTTGCATCTTCGCGACCAGTTCTTTGTACTGGTCTTCGGTTTCCTGGTGCTGCTTCTTCTCTGCTTCGTCTTCCAGCTGGCCAAGGTCGAGATCGCCTTTGGCGACTGATGACAATTCCTTGCCGTCGAATTCTTCGAGGAAGGACAGCATCCATTCATCGACGCGATCCGTCAGCAACAGGACTTCGATGCCTTTCTTGCGGAAGATTTCGAGGTGCGGGCTGTTCTTCGCTGCGTTATAGGATTCGCCGGTTGCGTAGTAAATCTTGCTTTGGCCTTCCTTCATGCGTGCGACGTAGTCGGCGAAGGAAACGGTTTGCGCATCGCTATCGTTATGGGTGGATGCGAAGCGCAGCAGTTTGGCGATGCGTTCCTTGTTCGCTGCATCTTCGCCTATGCCTTCTTTCAATACCTGGCCGAAGGCATTCCAGAAGGTGACGTATTTATCCTTGTCCGCCTGCTCATCGCTGTTGGCCAGCTCTTCCAGCATGGACAGTACGCGCTTGGTCGAGCCTTCGCGTATGACTTTGACGTCACGCGACTCTTGCAGGATTTCACGCGAGACGTTGAGTGGCAAATCAGCTGAGTCGATCACGCCTTTGACGAAGCGCAGATAGACCGGCATCAGTTGTTCAGCATCATCCATGATGAAGACGCGTTTGACGTAGAGCTTGATGCCGCCACGTTTGTTGCGATCCCATAGGTCGAATGGTGCCTGGGTCGGGATGTAGAGCAGTTGCGTGTATTCGCTGCGGCCTTCGACGCGGTTATGCGTATAGGTCAGCGGTTCGCCGAAGTCGTGCGATACGTGTTTGTAGAACTCGATGTATTGCTCAGGCGTGATTTCGTTTTTGTTGCGTGCCCACAAGGCGCTGGCCTGGTTGATGGTTTCCCATTCGTCACGCACCACTGTTTCTTTTTTCTCTTCGTCCCATTCTTCTTTCTGCATCATGATAGGCAGTGAGATATGGTCCGAGTACTTGCGGATGATGGATTTCAGTTTCCACGAGGAGAGGAATTCATCTTCACCTTCGCGCAGGTGCAGGATGATGTCGGTGCCGCGATTTGCTTTGTTGATGGCTTCCACCGTGAAGTCGCCTGCGCCTTCCGATTCCCAGCGTACGCCTGCGCTGGCATCAGTACCGGCGCGACGGGTTTCGACCGTGATGCGGTCAGCGATGATGAAGCCGGAGTAAAAGCCGACGCCGAACTGACCGATAAGTGCTGCATCCTTTTGCTGGTCGCCGGACAGTTTCGAGAAGAATTCCTTGGTGCCGGATTTGGCGATGGTACCCAGATGCTCAACCGCGTCGTCGCGGGTCATGCCTATGCCGTTATCCGAAATGGTGATGGTGCGTGCGTCCTTGTCGAAGCTGACTTTGATTTTCAGGTCAGCATCGTTTTCAAACAAGGCACCGTTGTTGATAGCTTCAAAGCGCAGTTTGTCGGCAGCATCGGAAGCGTTCGAGATCAGTTCGCGCAGGAAGATTTCCTTGTTCGAGTACAAGGAGTGGATCATCAGTTGCAGCAGTTGTTTGACTTCAGCCTGGAAACCCAGGGTTTGTTTTTGTTCTGAACCAGCCATTTTTACCTCAAGAATCAAAGAATTAGGGGGATTGCTAGTGCAAGCCTGTCTATGCGGCAGAGTTTTGCAAGCCGCTATGATGTTGCCTCGCCGCGGGCGGGTCAATCCAGACTTTCAAAAGCCTGGGCAGCAAATGGGGCTGCCCTTACTGATTTCAAGCCTTGCCCAGCTCACGTTCCAGGAAACGCAAGATGCCCGGATCGGCCATGGCGGCGACGTTGAAGCGCATATTGGTAGACGGCAGCTGGTGCGGTGAAAACAGGCTGCCCGGTGCCAGCAGATAACCTTGCTCCATCGCTTTCTCGGTCAGGATGTTGGCATCGCAGCCTATGTCGGTCCAGGCAAACATCCCGGCCGGGGTGTGGAAATGGACCTTGATGCCTATGCGTTCCATCTGCCGGATGGTCTTGTCGCGTACTGCGGTCAGCTTGGTGCGTAGCCGGTCTGCATGCTTGCGGTAATGCCCTTCCGACAGGATGCGATACACCACGCGCTCGGTAATTTCGGTCGTTGTTAATGCGGTCAGCATCTTGCGATCTGCCAGTTGTCGCGCGATTTCCGGCGAGGTGGCGATAAAGCCGACACGCAGGTTAGCCGCCAGTGTCTTGGAGAAGCCGCCGAGATAGATCACGCGATTCAATTGATCCAGCGCCGCGATGCGGGTCGCAGCCTGGACTGCGGTGCCGGGATGCATATCGCAGTAGATGTCGTCTTCCACGATCATGAAGTCGTATTGTTCGGCGATCTTCAATACCTGGAAGGCCTTGGCCGCTGACAGTGAAGTCGAGGTCGGGTTGTGCAGGATGGAGTTGATGATAAACAGCTTGGGGCGATGCAGCTCAGCCAGCGCGGCCAGTTGCGCGATGTCCGGCCCGTCCGCCAGACGTGGAATGCCGACCACCTTGGCGCCCAGCGCAGCGAAAGAACCAAACATCAGGAACCAGCCCGGGTCATCGACAAAGATGGTATCGCCCGGCTGTATGTAATGGCGTGCCACCAGATCCAGCGCTTGCGTCACACCAGCGGTGGTGACGAATTGCTCCGGCGTCGCAGCGATTTCCAGCTCCGCCATTTTCAATTGCAGTTGCTGGCGCAGTGGCAGGAAGCCTTGCGGGATGCCGTATTGCAGCAGCAGGCTGGGGTTTTGCCGGCTGACTGCGCGCAAGGCATTCGCGACCAGGTCGCCATCCAGCCATTCATTCGGCAGTAAGCCTACGCCCGGCATTTTTTGCGGTGGCAACTGACGGAACATATTGCGTACCAGCCAGACCACATCGACCGGTTGCGGTGTTGCCGTGAGCGTGCCTTGCGCGCGCGGCGTCAGCATGGGCGAGCGATCACGGACGTAGAAGCCGGAGCCGCGCCGTGATTCCAGCAAGCCGCCAGCGACCAGGCGATCGTAGGCTTCGACCACGGTAAAGCGCGAGACTTGGTGCTGATCCGAGAACTGGCGTATCGACGGCATGCGTGCGCCGGTGCGCAAGATCTTGTCATCGATGCGGCTGGTGATCAGTTGCACGATTTGCTCTATCAGCGAGCTGCCGGACGTACGCGACAGCAGCGGGCGTTGTGCTTCGGCAGGGGCGGGCGAGGCTGATGCGGATTTGGCTGTATTGGTCATTTTGCCATGACAGTGAGTAAATTAATTCCTTAAGTGTACTGGTACTGTATTGGTTTTGTCGATTACGATGTTTTCCTGAAAAATCGGTAATCAACACTTGTTAAGTGTTTTGCCATACCCGTGGAAAACTATGGAATCGCTGCTGCCACTTTCCTTATTCGCCTTCGTTTCGTCGATTACGCCGGGGCCGAATAACATCATGCTGACTTCGTCCGGCATACGCTTTGGCTTTATGCGCTCGCTGCCGCATATGTTTGGCGTAGTCTTTGGTTTCAGCGTGATTCTTGCACTATGTGCAGCGGGCATAGGCAGCCTGATCGTTGCGATGCCGGCTTTGCATATCGTATTAAAAACGATAGGGTCTACTTACCTCGTGTATCTGGCCTGGCAATTGCGCAGCATGGCGTTTACGCAGGAGGTGGATGCCGATGTGCGTCCGATGTCATTCATCGGCGCTTCCCTGTTCCAGTTCGCAAATCCGAAGGCGTGGGTGATGGCGGTGACGGGCGCTTCGGCTTTCCTGCCGCCGGTACAACCGGTGTGGCTGTCGATCACCGTGTTTTGCTTCATCTTCGGCATCATCAATTTTCCATGCATCAGCATCTGGGCCGGTACCGGCGCAGTGTTGCGGCGCTATCTGACGCAGGCTAAATGGCGGCGCGTGTTTTGCGCAGTCATGATCGTCCTCACTTTGTACTCTGCTGTGGCAATCTGGCTATGAATATCCAATCAAAAATAATGACAAGGTCATCTGTAATGACACAAGAAACCAAAGGCATGTGGCTGGGCGCAATCGGTGTGGCGATGTTTAGCCTGACGCTACCGTTTACCCGTATCGCGGTCGCTGAGTTGCATCCGGTATTTGTTGCGCTCGGACGTGCGGTGGTGGCAGCGGCGTGCTCGGCCATCTTGCTGTGGTGGAGTGGTGCGGTGCGTCCGACCAAAGCGCAGATGAAATCCTTGCTGATTACCGCGCTGGGCGTGGTGGTCGGTTTTCCGGTGTTTTCTTCGATCGCGATGCATTATGTTCCGGCGTCACATGGCGCGATCATCCTCGGCATCCTGCCATTGGCGACTGCCTTGTTCGGTGCCTTGCGTTTTGGTGAGCGACCTTCACTCGGTTTCTGGATTGCGGCAGTAGTGGGCAGCGCATTGGTGGTTGGCTTTGCCTTGCAGCAGGGCGGTGGTGAATTGCACATTGCCGACCTCGCATTGTTTATAGCGGTGCTGGCGGCGGCCATGGGCTATGCCGAAGGCGGACGTTTGTCGCAAACGATGGGCGGCCAGCAAGTCATTTCGTGGGCGTTGGTGTTATCGATGCCTGTAGTTTTGCCGGTAACGGTATGGCTGGGCTGGAAGCACGGGGTGACTGCGTCGCCTGCAGCCTGGGCAGGTTTTGCCTATGTGTCGCTGTTTTCGATGTTTATCGGCTTCTTCTTTTGGTACAAGGGTTTGGCGCTGGGCGGTATCGCACGCGTCGGGCAGGTGCAGTTGATACAGCCGTTCCTGACCCTGCTGGGTGCGGCCGTGATCCTTGGTGAATTGCTGGAACTGCGCACCTTTTTGTTTGCGCTCGCCATTATTGCTGTGGTGGCAATAGGGAGAAAGATGCCGATCAGACGTCTAAGTTGATGCCCATTCCTGGACGAATTCCGCTTTAGCGGCGATTTTGTGACGATAGTTCGGAAGGAAAGCCGCGGATTTGAGATAATCGCAGGATTCCTTCCGTGAGCCATATTGCTGCGATGGCAATTTGCCATCATCGTAGCCACGGACTTCTGTTCATTGCCATTCCTGCTTTGCACGGAGTGGCATCAATTTTTTGGAGTACTTATGTCTGTTTACGACAAGCTGAAAGCCTTGAACATCGAATTGCCAGCTGTCGCTGCACCAGTCGCAGCCTACGTCATGCATGCGCAAACGGGTAACACGGTTTTCCTGTCCGGCCATATCGCGAAGAAAGACGGCAAGCCATGGGTAGGCCAATTGGGCAAGAACATCACAACTGATGAAGCCAAGCTGGCAGCACGCGGCGTGGCGATTGACCTGATCGCGACCTTGCAGGCAGCATGCGGCGGCGATCTGAATCGCGTCAAACGCATCGTCAAAATCATGGGTCTGGTGAACTCCACCGGTGATTACACCGAGCAGCACCTGGTCACTAACGGCGCCTCCGAATTGCTGGCTGAGGTATTCGGCCCGCAAGGCTTGCATGCCCGTTCTGCATTTGGCGTCGCGCAAATCCCGCTGGGCGCATGCGTAGAAATCGAATTGATCGCTGAAGTGATCTAAGCAGTACCCATGCCCCGGAGTGCCGGGGCGTGAGCCTTGTATATACCGTGAAGTAATCATGAAAATCGAACACCCAACGCCGATTAACTGGCAATTCGCCAAACGTGCAGAACAACTGCAAAGCTCGGTCATCCGCGAAATCCTGAAAATCACGATGCGCCCGGACATCATCTCCTTTGCCGGCGGACTGCCATCACCGGCAACCTTCCCGGTCGAGCATATGAAAGCGGCGTTCGATAAGGTGTTGTCGCAACAGGGCAAGATCGCGCTGCAATACGGACCGAGCGATGGCTATGCGCCCTTGCGTGAATGGATAGCGGATTCGCTGTCCATCCCGGGTTCGGTAATCACGCCGGATCAGGTCTTGATGGTGTCCGGTTCGCAGCAGGCGCTGGATCTGCTCGGCAAAGTACTGATCGAAGAAAACAGCAAAGTGCTGGTTGAAACCCCGAGTTACCTCGGTGCCTTGCAAGCGTTCTCGGTATATCAACCGCAATTCGTTTCGGTGCCTACCGACGACTACGGCTTGTTGCCGGAAGCAGTAGATGGCATCGCCGACGGTGCGCGTCTGCTGTACGCCTTGCCTAACTTCCACAATCCGACTGGTCGCACCATGTCGGTAGAACGTCGGATGGCATTGGTGGAAACTTGCGCGCGCCATGGCTTGCCGCTGATCGAGGATGATCCGTACGGCGCACTCAGCTATCGCGCTGACCCACTGCCGAAGATGCTGACCATGAATCCGAGCGGCGTGATTTACATGGGTTCGTTCTCCAAGGTGCTGACACCGGGCATACGCCTTGGTTACGTCGTTGGCCCGACCCCATTGATACGCAAACTGGAGCAGGCGAAGCAAGCTGCTGATCTGCACACCTCGCAACTGACACAGATGGTGGTGTATGAAGCGATCAAGGATGGCTTCCTCGCTGAGCACATTCCATCGATCCGTACTTTGTACGCGAACCAGTGTCAGGTGATGCTGGATGCGTTGGCTGAATTTGCACCGGAAGGTGTGAAGTGGAACAAGCCTGAGGGCGGCATGTTCATCTGGGTCACGCTGCCTAAGCATATTGATTGCATGCAGTTGCTGGAAGAGGCGATTGCGCAGAAAGTGGCATTCGTACCGGGTGCGCCTTTCTATGCGAATGAGGCGGAGAAAAATACTTTGCGTTTGAGCTTTGTGACTGTGCCGCCGGAGAAGATACGCGAAGGCGTGGCTACTTTGGCCAAGTTGATCGCTGCGAAGATTTGATTGGTTGCTTAGGATTTAAAAAGCCGCTCTGTGTAGAGCGGCTTTTTTATTGTCTGTTTTTTTATCCCTTAATAAACTTAAGCAGATCGGCATTCAGCACCTCGGCATTGATAGTCAGCATCCCGTGCGAGTAACCTTTGTAGGTTTTCAGCGTACCGTTCTTCAGCAGTTTGACTGCTTTTAATGCGGAGTCGGCTATCGGTACGATTTGATCGTCGTCACCGTGCAGGACCAGCGTCGGTACAGAAATCGCTTTCAAGTCCTCGGTCTGATCGGTTTCCGAAAAGGCTTTGATACCGTCATAGTGTGCCTTGGCGCTACCCATCATGCCCTGGCGCCACCAGTTTTGAATAACGCCTTCGTGCACCTGGGCACCGGGGCGGTTGAATCCGTAGAACGGTCCGGCTGGAACATCGCGGAAGAACTGGGCGCGATTCGCTGCAAGCGCCGAGCGGAAGCCATCAAAAACTTCGATAGGCAGACCTTCAGGATTGGCCGCAGTCTTGAGCATCAAAGGTGGAACTGCCGAGACCAGCACCGCCTTGGCGACACGACCGCTCGCCTGTCCATGCTTCGCGACGTAACGTGCCACTTCGCCGCCGCCAGTTGAATGGCCTATATGAACAACGTTTTTCAGATTCAGATGTTCGACTACGGCAAATGCATCGGCAGCGTAGTGATCCATGTCGTGTCCCTCAGAAATCTGCGAGGAGCGGCCGTGACCACGGCGATCATGTGCCACGACGCGATAGCCTTTCGACAGGAAGAACAACATTTGTCCATCCCAGTCGTCGGAAGACAATGGCCAGCCGTGGTGAAACATGATGGGTTGTGCATCTTTCGGACCCCAATCCTTATAGAAAATTTCTGCGCCGTCTTTGGTGGTGAGGGTTGCCATGGTCATTTCTCCTTGATGTGCTGCGATTTGGGAAGCGGCATTTGCCGCGAAAGTGAACGAAGTTGGTAGCGCCATGCTGGCCGCTACGGCCGCCCCCGAAATTAAAAGGTTGCGACGTGCTGGTGAAAAAGAATCGTTGTTCATGTCTGAGCTCATCTGCCGTTGCTTAGACCTGTGCCAGGCCGCCATCGACAAACAACTCTGTGCCGGCAATGAACTTTGCATCTGGCGATGCAAGGAAGGTCACCGCATTCGCGATCTCGTCTACTTCGCCAACACGGCCGATCGGAACCTGGCTTGCCATGTAATCGAGCAGGTTCTGCTGTTGGACTGCATCGTTACCGGCCAGTTCAACCAGGCCTGGTGTGCGGATCGGTCCGGGGCTGACAACATTGACGCGTATGCCGCGATCTTTGAGATCGAGGGTCCAGCTGCGCGCCAGATTGCGCACGGCTGCTTTGGTTGCACTGTAAATACTGAATGCAGCAGTACCGGTAGAGCCGGTGACTGAGCCGGTCAGGATGATGGATGCGCCATCGCGCAGCAATGGAAGTGCTTTTTGCACTGTGAAGACCACGCCTTTTACATTGATGCCGAAAGTGTCGTCGTAGTGTTCTTCGGTAATGGATCCCAAGGGCAACATCGAACCACCACCTGCATTCGCAAACAGCACGTCGATTTGCGCATTGGTTTGTTGCACGGCATCGTACAGACGATCGATATCAGCAAGCTTCGACATATCGCCACGTACGCCGGTTGCGCGTGGGCCGATCTCTTTGACCGCCTTGTCGAGTTCTTCCTGGCGACGTCCGGTGACAAAAACGGTGGCGCCTTGTGCGGCGAATCGTTTGGCCGTTGCCAGGCCTATGCCGCTGGTACCACCTGTAACGACGACTACTTTGTTTTCAAATTGGCGTTCCATATCGTTTTCTCCAAAAGTGCAATGAACAATTCGTTGCGGTGAAAACATGATGCACGTGGAACAAAGATTCGAGTAGACTGGCAAAATGGATAACTTAGTTCCATTATTGGAACAATAAGCATGCAAGATATTAACGATTACGCCTTATTTGCCGAGGTGATACGGCATGGTGGCTTCTCTGCAGCCGGACGTGCGCTAGGCATGCCCAAGTCAACTTTAAGTCGGCGCATCTCCGCACTTGAAACACGATTAGGTGTGCGCTTGATAGAGCGCTCCACGCGCCGTTTTCGCGTGACAGAAATCGGCCAGGCCTTCTACGAAAGATGTCGCACCATCGTGCTTGACGTGCAACAGGCCGATGCGGTGGTGTCGGATGCTTTGGGTGAGCCGCATGGGATAGTCCGTTGTAGCTGTCCACTTGGACTAATGGAAATCCTCTCACCGGTATTGGCCGCATTTCTCACGAAATACCCGAAGGCCCAGTTGCAAATGGTGGCGGTCGATCGCGCCGTTGATCTGATAGATGAACGCATCGACGTGGCCATACGCGTGCGCGCAGAACTGACGACTGATGCTGCATTGATTATGCGGACACTCGGTCACTCGAGCCGCATTCTTGTGGCGACACCGAGCCTTGCCAGGAAATGCCGCAAGGGCGATCTCGATATGCTGGCGGAGTTGCCGACCCTCGCGAGTACCGAACAGACCGGGCCAGTCACTTGGGATTTTATTGATTCAGAAGGAAAGGCGGGGAGTGTCACGCATGTGCCGAGGATGACATGCGCAGATTTTGGTGCCTTGCGTTGTGCTGCTTTGGCTGGTTTGGGAATTGCGTTACTTCCCGAGCATATATGCAGCAACGAACTCAACAATGGGACATTGGTACGTGTTTTTCCACAATGGCGTACAGAGCAGGGCATCGTTCATATCGTATTCACTACAAGACGCGGGCTACCGCCTGTCGTGCGCGCGTACATTGAACACCTGGCAAATGCATTCCCCAGCTTGTTGATAAGTGATGAGGAACGAGGGGGAGTTGCGACTTAATAAAGGATGCCTGTTTCGGGAGGCGATAGCGGAGATTTGGTGGGAAGTTAAGCGACCGAATTAAGTGCAGACTTTGCGATACGGCTGGATGGCGGCTCTCGTGCTAATGCTCACTTTTCGCTGCATCCTAGTTTTCATCCTATTCAAAAGTATGTCATTTAGGCAATAAGATAATTGTCTTGACAAAAAAATCCATAGATATAATCTTTCGCAAGCATGTGCGATTGTATACATGGACTCATGTTCTTGTATGCAAATGACTTCTTAATATAAAAAATACAATTTTGGAGACAAGATCATGAAACTCAAAATCCCCCTCTTGCTGCTTGCCGGACTGTGCCTATCCGTCAGCGCGTTTGCGCAGTCCTGGCCGACCAGACCGGTGACCTTGATCGTACCGTTCCCTCCGGGTGGCGGAACCGATGCCTTTGCACGTCCGCTGGCGGCGCAACTGACCAAACAGCTGGGCAAGACGGTCATCATCGACAACCGTGGTGGTGCCGGTGGCACGCTTGGTGCGGGCGTTGCAGCGAAGTCTCCGCCTGATGGATACACGTTCTTCATAGGCGCAGCGCATCATGCAATTGCACCGGCGCTGTATCCTAAGCTCGCTTACGATTTGCAAAAGGATTTCATCCCGATTACCGTCATTGCCACGCCACCACAGGTAATCGTAGTCAACACGCAGCGCGTTCCGGTGCAGGATCTGAAAGGCTTACTGGATTACGTAAGAAAGAATCCAGGCAAGCTGAACTTCGGCTCGGCTGGTAACGGTACCTCGCATCATTTGGCGGGTGAGCTGTTCAAGATCCAGACCAAGACCTTTATTACCCATATTCCATACCGCGGTGCAGGCCCGGCGTTGCAGGACTTGATCGGCGGCCAGCTCGATATGATGTTCGACGGCCTCGGTTCTTCGGCCAGCCATATTAAGAGCGGCCGCATTAAGGCACTTGCCGTCGCATCGCCCAAGCGCGCACCAGGCTTTCCTGACGTTCCGACGGCTGCAGAAGCCGGTGTGCCAGGCTATGAAGTATCTACCTGGTACGGTCTGTGGGCGATCAAGGGCACGCCACCCGAGGTGGTCGAGCGCATGACGGAAGAAGTCAAGAAAGCGCTGGCATCTCCGGAAATCCAGCACAACTGGACGAGTGCAGGCTCGGATATTCCGCACATGTCACAGGCAGAATTTACTGCGATGATCGCGTCCGAAATAGCGCGCTGGGGTCAGGTGGTCAAGAGCTCCGGCGTCAAGCTGGAATAGATGGTAAAACAGCCGCCGCTTGGCGGCTGTTTTCTTATATGGAGAAGCATGTCTGGGGTCGTAAGCAAATGTTTGCTTACGTGATGATTTGCATCGAAAACTGATCCACGTTTAGAACACAATCCTACTTACCAAAGTGAGTAGGAGGTTGGAGTGATCGACGTTCCCCGACTTCTCTCGATAAATATGCGTTCAAACTTTCAGCCTGGTTAAAGACCGATGCAACGAAGTCACGCAAGCAAAGACGGACTTTGAAACAGATGTACATCGACTTGTGTGCATTGGGATTTGAAGGGTCGTATGACCGGTTCGCAGCCTTCGCCAGACAGTGGAAGGTGGATCAATTAGAGAGGGGCAATTCTGCGAGCAAATCAACAGACGGTATACACACCATTGCTTGCGGATACTCCAGCGAGATCGCTATGTCAGCTATCGGCCAATAGCGGACACGCAGAGATGTAAAAAAAGCGACCAAATGGTCGCTTTTTTTTGGGGCACTTCTAAGGCGTCAGAACGCCCACTTCGCCCGAACCGATGCGGTGTGATTCAGGTATTCCGAACGACCTTCTGCATCGTAGCGGAAACTAACTTCCGTACCATTGGCAGCCAGCATGCTGTAGCCGATGCCACCACGCACCAGCCACGGGGAGTGGTCAATGCCGGTCGTCACAAATGCTTGTCCAGGCGCACCAGCATAGGTAGAAATGATATTGCCCCGCTCATTGATGGCGTCGTAGCCGATACCAAGATTGGCATCTAGGCGAGATGTGTTCGAGAAGCGATGCTGCAGATACCCATCCGCACCAATCACAAACGCTTCTGCTTTGTTCGAACCCACGGCCAGGTTTAATGCATCCGCACCATTCTCGGTGTAGCTCTGAGATTTGAGCCATGTGTAATCGGCACGCAGTGTCGGCGTCAGCGTCGTCTTTTCATTTAACGCGAACGCTTGCGAAATAGCTGCACCAACATGCGCGCTATAAGTACGGTAATCGGCACGTGCTGTGCGGTTTAATCCACCAAAGTCGATGTGGCGTGTGGATTCGTTGTTACTGACGCCAAGGTCACCTTGAAACGAGAAAGTGCGATTGTCACCAATATCTTTACTCCCATACAACGCAACAATGTGCGAACCGATATTGGCACGTTGTGCGGACCCATTCAGTTCGGTATTGCCGTTGACCGAGGTCTTGGCGTAAGCGTAGGCCACACCAAAGCGAGCACCCTGCGCGACTTGTGCATCGGCACCCAATGCCAGCCCCCAGGTATCTGCTTTGAAGCCAGCAGCGCCACTGCGGTCATCCTGCTCAGCACGGGAGCCAAATACCTTGCCCCATGCATTTTTATTGGACAGTGCATCGCCTGATGACAAACCGGTTGTGTTGCCATTACCCTGCATCTGGTTCTGCACCACTTTCTGGAAGCTGCTCAAGGTGCCTTGTACAGCCTGATTGCCGGAGATAAGCGGCAGTGTCTGGGCCACGGCGCGGGCCACACTGCGCTCGTCCGGTTGCCGGCCAAGTGCAGTGACGACGTTGGCCATATCGCCGGTTGGAGTTCCCTGAACCTGGGTGTCAAGGACGCTGGCTGCACCTAAGGCTGAGTACAGACCATGCTTGAGTGCCGAACCGTAGACGGTGGTGCCGGATGTGCCGCTACCACTGGCAATGACATTCAGGTCAACGCTGTTGCTGTTGACGGTGGCGTTGAAGTCGAACAATGCGGAGTTGTCAGTTACGATGAAGCTCGTTGCGTTCAGCGTACCGGCCGTGACTACACCCGTCAAAGTGAGGTTGTTGGCCAGCGTAGGGCTGCCAATGACATTGACGGCGAGGTTGCTGTTGTTGAAGTTGGCCACGCCACTGACTTGCAGCCTGCCGTAGTTCGTGCTGTCGGCGACGCCAATGGTCAAGGTCTGGCTGCCACCCTGGGTGTAACTGCCTAGTGCCAGTGTGCCAGCGTTTACGGTCGTGTCACCACCCCAAGAGTTGTTGCCGGCGATGGTGAGGGTACCTGCGCCCAATTTGGTGAAGCCACCGGTGCCGATTAGGATGCCGGGCCTTTGCACACCAACGTTATAGCCATTGGTATCGAAGAAGGCACCGCCACCGTTAATAACAATTTCCCCGGAACTGAAATTGGGGAAGAATTCGGGCTCACTAGAAGTGGCCTGCAGAATACCGCCATCCCAATGAAGCTCCCCCGTACCGATACCCTTAAAAATGTAAGGTGTTGATAACACGCCACGAGAGCCGCTGGTGCCGCTGATTGTCAACTGAGCGTAGGCGGTGGGATTCGCTGCAAGGATCGTCGCACCACGAGCGATGATCCTTGCACCATTCTCAACCATGACAAAAGCGTTCCCGTCCCAGCCTACATAGAGATCGCCGCTCGTTGTCCATGTTGCGCCTGTGCCACTAACGAATACTTCGCCTTGGCTAGTATTGATCAAGCCGATAAAGGCATTGGTATTGGTAACTGCGCCGCCGCTCGTAACATTCAGTCGAGCGGTAGTATTTAGGCCAACATAAAGATCCCCGGCAGCATCAAGACTCGTACCTGACGGCACGGTCTGGGTAACTCCGTCAATTGTTGCATCTGCTACTGCAGTGCCTGCTGACAGTCCAAGCAAGGTAGCGAGCGCCAGTTTGTTGACTGAATTACCTGTTTTGCCTCCATTGCGTGTTTTTTCTGAAGTAACCTGAGATGTGCCTGAACATAGATTAAGGACAGATTTAAAGCAGTGGTTCATGAGTATTTTCCAGGTTAGATGGATAGCCTAGGGCGGCAGATGACAAATGAATTACGGGCCAATTGGATCGACAAGAAAAATATGTCGTCGGCCGCCTGTGTTACTGATGTTTTATTTAGGCAACATTAGACAGCAAAACTAGAAGGTTGAACATCCCCGAAATCAGTGATGTTCAGGGAGTATGTGGCATTGATGAAGAGAGGCACTTCAAGACGAATGTCTGCATTGGGTCGAAAGCGGACATTCTTTCTTAGCGCGCTTGCGATTGAGTGGCAGTGTAGGCGTTCTTGCTGTGCGTATAAATAAAAAGGGCAGACATTTATATGTCTGCCCTTTTTGCTTCCGGCGCACGAAGCGCCAGGCTTAAAGCTAGTTCCGAATTTCCAGTGCTCTATTCAGACTCAGTGCCGCCAGCGAACCAACTGCACCAGACAGCAGGTAGAGGCTGACGTAACCCAGGCCGAAGTGTGCCGACAGACCCAGTGCGACCAGCGGTGCAAATGCAGCACCGACCAGCCATGCCAGATCCGAGGTGAGGGCAGCGCCGGTGTAGCGGTACTTCGCGTGGAAGTTCGCCGATACTGCACCAGCAGCCTGACCATACGACAAACCGAGCAGCGCGAAGCCGATCAGGATAAAGAGGTCTTCACCGCGGGTGCCGCCATTGAGCAGCATAGGGACGAAGCCGCTGAAGATCGCGATCAGGCAGGCCAGCGTACCGAGTGTGGTACGACGTCCGAATCTGTCCGCTACCAGACCGGAGATGACGATACCGACTGCTGCCAGCGCTGCGCCCATCATTTGTACGTGCAGGAAGGCACTGATGGAGCGATCCGAGTACAGGCTGATCCACGATAATGGGAATACCGTCACCAGATGGAACAGTGCATAGCTGGCCAAAGCAGCCAGTGCACCGATGATCAGGTTGCGGCCTTGTTTTTGCACGATTTCAGTCGCGCTGACCGGTTCCAGTTCTTGTTCATCCAGCAGGTGCGAGTATTCAGGTGTCGACACCAGGCGCAGGCGGGCGAACAGCGCAACCACGTTGATCGCAAACGCTACATAGAACGGATAGCGCCAGCCCCATTCGAGGAAGTCGGCGCGCGACAATTCGGACAGGAGATAGGAGAACAGTCCGGCAGCAATCGCGAAACCAACCGGCGCACCGAGTTGACCCAGCATCGCATACCAGCCGCGGCGGTTTTGCGGCGCATTGAGTGCCAGCAGCGAAGGCAAGCCGTCCCACGAGCCGCCCAGCGCTATGCCTTGGCCTATACGCAACAGCGACAGGGCCAGGATGGCGCTGGCACCCAGTTGGGCGTAATTCGGCAGGAAGGCAATACCAGCCGTGGAGAAGCCGAGCAGGAAGAGTGCAAGCGTGAGCTTGGCTTCCCGGCTAAACCGGCGTTGAATTGCCATAAAGATAACGGTCCCTAGCGGTCGGGCCAGGAAAGCGAAGGCAAACACGGTAAATGAATACAGTGTGGCTTCTAGAGGTTGTGCAAATGGAAAGAAAACAGCTGGGAATACCAACACCGAAGCGATGGCGTATACAAAGAAGTCGAAATACTCTGATGCGCGACCAATAACAACGCCAATGGCAATTTCCCCCGGGGCAATGTGACCACCACGAGTGTTGATCAGTCTAGGACCATTACCAGGCGAGGCAAGTTTGGAGTCATCTGGAAGTACGGTGTCATACGTGTTAGCCATAATTATGTCTCCAATCATGTTGAACACCGCGCTGACGCCGTCCCACACCACAAGTCCCTTACCCGTAGGGTGGGACAAAACGTCCAATCGGCAACGCGCGCTGTTTGTATTACATTATCACGATCTCCCAACCTCCGTAATGCATTGAATGACTTCTTTGATAACTCGTCGCGGATTAATGCTGTTACCACTCACATTGCTGGCCGGATGTGACTGGGTAGTATTGAATCCATCAGGTGACATTGCCGCTCAGCAGGGACAACTAATCGTTGTTTCCACGCTACTTATGTTGTTGATTATTGTTCCTGTCATCGCCCTGACGATTTTATTCGCATGGCGCTACCGCAAGAGCAACACCGAAGCTAAATACGACCCAGACTGGGATCATTCTACACAACTCGAATTGGTGATCTGGGGCGCTCCGCTGCTGATCATTATCGCATTGGGCCTGATCACCTGGATCAGTACTCACAAGCTGGACCCATATCGTCCGCTCGACCGCCTGGATGCCAACCGTCCGATTTCGGCTGCTGCTGAACCGCTGACGATTGAAGTTGTGGCGCTTGACTGGAAGTGGTTGTTCATCTATCCGGAACAAGGTATTGCAACTATTAATGAGTTGGCGACACCTGTTGACGTGCCTATCCGCTTCAAGATCACGGCATCGACAGTCATGAACTCGTTCTATATTCCTGCACTGGCTGGTCAGATCTACGCAATGCCAGGCATGGAAACCCAGCTGAACGCGGTTATTAATAAGCCAGGTACGTTTGACGGCTTCTCGGCGAACTTCAGTGGCCCGGGCTTCTCGCACATGCGCTTCAAGTATCACGGCATGGACGTAGCTGACTTTGATCAATGGGTGAAAGATGCGAAGAAAAACGGCCAGACCCTGGATCGTGCGGTTTACACCGAACTCGAACAGCCTAGCGAACGTGAGCCGGTACGTCACTTCGGTAAAGTTGCGCCAGACCTGTATCACGCTGTCCTGAATCGTTGCGTCGCTGAAGGCACTGTTTGCATGAATAAAATCATGCACGAAGACATGACCCGTATGAAGGTTCAGGCTGCAGCGAAGAATTTCCTCAGAGACGACAAAACAGCCCTTGCTGAAATCGATGCAGCGGTATGTACTCCGTCCACCAATTTATTGAAGAGTAACTAATGCAAGACCATACTGATCTGACGAAGCTTATCTTCGGCCGTCTGAATTGGGACGCAATTCCGTTCCATGAGCCTATCCTGCTGGTAACCTTTGCAATGGTTGTCCTCGGCGGCGCAGCTGTCCTGGGCGGCATTACATATTTCCGCCTGTGGGGTACTTTGTGGCGTGACTGGATCACCAGTATCGATCACAAGAAAATCGGCATCATGTACATGATCCTCGGTTTGATCATGCTGATGCGCGGCTTTGCCGATGCATTGATGATGCGCGCCCAGCAAGCGATTGCTTTCGGCGACAACCCAGGCTTCCTGCCACCACATCACTACGACCAGATCTTCACCGCGCACGGCGTGATCATGATTTTCTTCGTGGCGATGCCATTGGTTACCGGTCTGATGAACTACGTAGTGCCACTGCAAATCGGTGCACGCGACGTTGCTTTCCCATTCCTGAATAACTTCAGCTTCTGGATGACCACCTTCGGTGCTGTCCTGGTGATGGCTTCCCTGTTCGTTGGTGAATTCGCAAAAACCGGCTGGCTGGCTTATCCACCGCTGTCGGGTATTCTGGCGAGTCCGGACGTCGGGGTTGATTACTACATCTGGTCATTACAGATTGCCGGTGTCGGCACGCTGCTGTCAGGTGTCAACCTGATCGTCACCATCGTCAAGATGCGTGCACCAGGCATGGACATGATGAAGATGCCAGTGTTCAGCTGGACCGCTCTGTGTACCAACGTTCTGATCGTTGCTGCGTTCCCGGTACTGACCGCAGTACTGGCGATGTTGTCGCTGGATCGTATCTTCGGCACCAACTTCTTCACCAATGATCTGGGCGGCAACGCGATGATGTATGTCAACCTGATCTGGATCTGGGGACATCCTGAAGTCTACATTCTGATCCTGCCGTTGTTCGGCGTGTTCTCGGAAGTGGTATCGACCTTCTCGGCCAAGCGTCTGTTCGGTTACACCTCGATGGTGTACGCGACCGTGGTTATTACCATCCTGTCTTACCTGGTGTGGCTGCATCACTTCTTCACCATGGGTTCAGGGGCCAGCGTCAACTCGTTCTTCGGTATCACCACGATGATTATCTCGATCCCTACCGGCGCGAAGATTTTCAACTGGTTGTTCACGATGTATCGCGGCCGTATCCGTTTCGAACTGCCTATGATGTGGACCATCGGCTTTATGATCACTTTCGTGATCGGCGGTATGACCGGCGTCTTGCTGGCAGTACCACCAGCTGACTTTGTATTGCATAACAGCCTGTTCCTGATCGCTCACTTCCATAACGTGATTATCGGTGGTGTGTTGTTCGGCCTGTTTGCAGGTATCAACTACTGGTTCCCGAAAGCATTCGGCTTCAAGCTGGACGTGTTCTGGGGTAAATGCTCGTTCTGGTTCTGGATCGTCGGTTTCTGGATGGCCTTCATGCCGTTGTACGTACTCGGCCTGATGGGTGTTACCCGTCGTATGAGCCAGTTCCAGGATCCATCGCTGCAAATCTGGTTCCAGGTTGCTGCGTTCGGTGCGGTCCTGATCGCGCTGGGTATCGGTTCGATGCTGATCCAGTTCTACGTCAGCTTCCGTCGTCGCGATGAATTGCGTGACGTGACTGGTGATCCATGGGATGGCCGTACTCTGGAATGGTCGACTTCGTCGCCACCACCAGACTACAACTTCGCGTTCACACCTAAGGTCTACGATAACGATACCTGGGCTGACATGAAGAAGAATGGTTACAAGCGTCCGCTGGAAGGTTTCACCGCTATCCATATGCCGAAAAACACTGGCGCAGGCTTCATCATTTCGGCGATCAGCGCAGCGATTGGTTTCTGCCTGATCTGGCAAATGTGGCTGGTGGCAAGCGTGACCTTTGTGGTCCTGCTGGCAGCGATCATCATCCATACCTTTAATTACAAACGCGATTATTACATTCCGGCGGAAGAAGTAGCCCGTACCGAAAATCTTCGCACTCGCTTGTTGGAAAGCCATGTCTGAAATTACCGCAAACTCAAGCGCTCTGAGCGCTGACCCAAGCGCGCGTTACTACGTGCAAGAGCATCATCCGGAAAACGGCACCTTGCTGGGTTTCTGGTTGTACCTGATGAGCGACTGCCTGATTTTCGCGTGTCTGTTCGCAACCTACGCAGTATTGGGTCGCAACTACGCAGGCGGTCCTACCGGTGCTGACCTGTTTGACCTGCCACTGGTAGCGATGAATACGGCTTTCCTGCTGTTGTCGTCGATCACCTACGGCTTCGCCATGCTGGAAGCACAACGCAAACGCCTGAACGCCACCATGATCTGGCTGGCAGTCACCGGTTTGCTCGGCGCAGCCTTCCTGGCACTCGAACTGTATGAGTTCAGCCACCTGTTGCACGAAGGTGCAGGTCCGCAACGCAGCGGCTTCCTGACTGCCTTCTTTGCCCTGGTTGCTACCCACGGTCTGCACGTGACCTTCGGTATCGTCTGGCTGGTTACCCTGATGTTCCAATTGAAACGTCACGGTCTGATTCCTGAAAACGGTCGTCGCCTGATGTGCCTGTCGATGTTCTGGCACTTCCTGGACGTGATCTGGATCGGTGTATTTACCTTTGTTTATCTGATGGGAGTGTTGCCATGAGCGATCATCACGCACACGGCGCGCATGGCGCCGACCACGGCCATGGTCATGGTCACGACGACGGTCACGCACACGGCAGCCTGAAAAGCTACGCCATCGGTTTCATCCTGTCGGTCATCCTGACAGCGATTCCGTTCTGGCTGGTCATGGCCAAGGTGTTTGACAGCTCCAGCACTACCGCATTTGTTATCCTCGGCTTTGCTGCGGTACAAGTTGTCGTGCATATGATTTACTTCCTGCACATGAACACCAAGTCGGAAGGTGGCTGGTCGATGCTGGGTCTGATCTTCACCGTGATGGTGGTTGTGATCATGCTGGCTGGTTCGATCTGGGTCATGTACCACATGAACCACAACATGATGCCGCACCTGATGGATCCTACCAATGAGCTGCACACTTCATCGAATGCGATGACGGGCGCAGCCCAGCAGATGAATCATCGCTAATGACTGATCAGTCTGCACAGACGAGCGGCCCGGTTTCGAAGGAAGCCGGGCCGCTTTCACGTTCGACCACCACCTTGACGGTGCTGGCCGTGATAGCGCTCGTTTTGTTCACCGGCCTGGTCGCCCTTGGCACCTGGCAGGTATATCGGCTGCAGTGGAAGCTGGCGCTGATCGAACGTGTCGAACAACGCGTGCATGCTGCTGCTACCCCGGCACCGGGACCTCAAGCATGGCCGCAAGTCAGCGCAGCCAATGATGAGTACCGGCATGTCAGCGTCAGCGGCAATTTCCTGTATGAGCAGTCGGTCAAGGTACAGGCAGTCACCGAACTGGGTGCAGGTTTCTGGGTGTTAACACCGTTGCGTAGCGCAGACGGCAATATCTTCCTGATCAATCGTGGTTACATACCGGAACGTAGTACGCCTGCAGCAGGCGATCCGCAGCAAGTGGTCAGCGTCAGCGGACTGTTGCGCATCAGTGAGCCGGGCGGCGGTTTCCTGCGTCACAACGATCCGGCCGGCAATCGCTGGTATTCGCGTGACGTGCAGGCGATCGCTGCACAGCACCAGCTGGCACCGGTCGCACCGTATTTCATCGATGCGGAAGCGGGCAAGCCAGGTACAGCCAATCCGGCGGCAGACCCTGCTATCGCAGAGCCGGTCGGTGGGCTGACCATCATCTCATTTCACAATAACCATCTCGTCTATGCACTTACTTGGTATGCTCTTGCCTTGATGGTGGCGGGCGCGGCTTTTTGGTTCAGGCGCGAAGAGCGCAAGGCGCGCGCTACCGGCACCCGTGCTGACCGTATAGACCGAGAAACCGAAGATGTTGGGAAAAACCGAAGCTCCAGCGAATAAGGACGCCGTCAAAGAGCGGGACCGCTGGACAGCCGCGGATAACTCCGTAGGCCACAAGAATATGCAGCAGTTGATCCAGCTGCGCTGGATCGCCGTCGTTGGACAAATTACAACGATAGCTGTGGTCACGCTGGGCCTGGGCATCGAGTTGCCGGTACGGCACATGCTGGAAGTGCTGGTCTGCCTGGTTGCTTTCAATATTGCCAGCCACCTGCGCTGGCACGAACGTCCCCGGGTTTCCAATAGCGAGTTATTCCTCGCCTTGCTGGTCGACGTCGCTATCCTCACAGCCCAGCTCTATCTCAGCGGCGGCACCACCAATCCTTTCATCTTCCTCTACCTGCTGCAGGTCATCCTCAGCGCGGTGTTGCTGGAAGCGTGGTCGACCTGGATTATCGTGGCGATCACCAGCGCCTGCCTGGTCGCCTTGTCGATACTCTCCAGCCCGCTGACTCTGCCTTACGATCACGAATACCTGGTCTTCAGCATGTATGTGCAAGGCGTGCTGATCTGTTTTTCGCTGAACGCTATCCTGCTGGCTTTCTTCATCACGCGTATCAATCGCAACCTGCGTACCGGTGCGAGCCAATTGGCTGATTTGCGCAAGCGCGCGACGGAAGAAGAAAACATTGTGCGCATGGGTTTGCTCGCTTCCGGTGCGGCACATGAACTGGGCACGCCATTGGCGACGCTGTCAGTGATTCTGGGTGACTGGCGTCACATGCCAGAGTTCACCAACAATCCGGAACTGCGGGCTGAAATCGTCGAGATGGAAACGCAACTCAAGCGTTGCAAGGCCATCGTCAGCAGCATCCTGTTGTCGGCCGGTGAAGCGCGCGGTGAATCGTCGGTGAAAACCACGCTCAACACTTTCCTGAATGATTTGGCGGCAGAATGGCGCAGTAGCCGTGCGATTACCTACTTTGAATATAAGAACCGCATAGAACAGGACGTACCTGTTGTATTCGATTCGGTATTGAAACAAATGATCTGCAATGTATTGGATAATGCGGTCGAAGCGTCGCCGCATTGGGTGCGGCTGGAAGTATCAAGCAAGGAAGATGTGCTGACTTTGCTGATTACCGATGCAGGCCCTGGTTTTCCACCCGATATGTTGTCGCAGATAGGCAAGCCTTATCAATCGACCAAAGGACGTCCGGGTAGCGGCCTGGGCTTGTTCCTGGTGGTGAATGTTGCACGCAAACTGGGTGGTACTGTTGCCGCCCGTAACCGTAAAGAGGGTGGGGCGGCTGTGGAGCTGACCTTGCCGCTCTCTGCTATCAGTCTCGACGAGGATGATGAAGATGTCGGCTGATAACCGTCTATTGCTGATTATTGAAGATGACGCGGCGTTTGCCCGCACGCTGGGTCGTTCCTTTGAACGACGCGGTTACACCGTGCTGCTCGCCGCCAACCTGGAAGCAGCGAGTGCGCTTTTGCGCGAGCACAATCCCGGTTATGCGGTAGTCGATCTCAAGCTGGAAGGAAACACCTCCGGCCTCGCTTGCGTACAGATGTTGCACAAGCATGATCCGGCGATGCTGATCGTGGTCCTGACCGGTTTCGCCAGCCTCAACACCGCAGTGGAAGCAATTAAACTCGGCGCCTGCCAGTACCTCGCTAAACCATCAAATACCGATGACATCGAAGCAGCCTTCGGCCATGTCGCGGGTGCGGTCGAGATTGAAGTAAGTACGCGTTCGACATCGATCAAGACGCTGGAGTGGGAGCGCATACATGAAGTGCTGGTGGAAACCGATTTCAATATCTCGGAAGCGGCACGACGTCTTGGTATGCATAGACGGACGCTGGCGCGCAAGCTGGAAAAGCAGCGTATCAAATAGTGGTTCTATATCGCTCCTTGCATAGATAACTCAGGGGCTTGTCTGTATGACAGCTTATTTGCTAGCGCTGACAAGCTTTCCGGATTTCCTTTAAGCTTCTGCTATGTCATCCGCAGATTTTCCTACTCCCGCCGCAGTTTCCGCTGTTCCGCCCAAATATCTCAATACTTCAGCCTTGCTCCTGATGGCATTGGCTTCTGGTCTGTGCGCGGGCGGCAATTATTTCAACCAGCCTTTATTGCATTCGATTGCACTCAGCTTGGACGTCAGTGAAACGACGGCCGCGCTCACAGTAACCATGGCGCAGGTGTCATATGCGTTGGGCCTGGTGTTGCTGGTGCCGCTGGGCGATAAGCTGGAGCGGCGCGGTCTGGCAGTCACGCTTATGTTGCTGGCTGCCACCGGACAATTCATTAGCGGCTACTCTGTCAGCATCACGATGCTGTCCATCGGCATCATCATGGCGGGTTTGTTTTCCGTGGCGGCGCAGATCATGGTGCCGATGGCGGCGACCCTCTCTGATCCCGGTCGTAGTGGTCGTGCGGTCGGACTGGTGATGAGCGGTTTGCTGATCGGTATCCTGACCGCACGCAGCCTGGCCGGTTTGTTGTCAGAACTGGGTGGCTGGACCACCGTGTATCGGGTTGCAGGTGTCATCATGTTGCTGGTGGCGCTGGCTTTGTGGCGTTTGCTGCCGCCTTCGCGCAATCCGGCACAGGTAAGTTATCTGCAAGTACTGCGTTCGATGACAACACTGATCGGACGTTATCCACGCCTGCGCAGTCGCTCGCTGATGGGAGCGTTGACCTTCGCTTCGGTGAGTGTGTTGTTCTCCACCATGGCCTTGTTATTGTCGGGCCCGAATCACGGTTTGAGCGATGCAAGCATTGGCCTGGTGGGTCTGGTCGGTATCGCTGGTGCATTGATGGCCAGCGTGGCCGGGCGTCTGGCCGACAAAGGCTTTGGTGTAACTACCAGCATCGCTTGCCTGTTATTGCTGTTGCTGGCGTGGGTTTGTTTCTGGCTGGGTAGCACCAGCCTGATGTGGTTCCTGGTCGGCATGCTGGTGATCGATCTCGCATTGCAAGGCTTGCACATCACGAATCAAAGCGTGGTTCTGCAGCTGGAACCGCAAGCGCGTTCACGTCTGAATGCGGTGTATATGACGAGTTATTTTATCGGTGCTGCTTCCGGTTCTGCGCTGGGTTCATTGGCCTGGCGTCTCGGTGGCTGGCATGCAATCTGTATTGTCGGCGTGGTGCTGACCTTGCTGGCGGGGTCAGTATTTTTGTATGATCGAAAATTGGCACGCGCAGAATTAAAAGCAATATGAGTACTTATCCAAACCAACATCTCTCCACCGTCGACAATAGCGAGTTCGCGCTGTTGACGGAGATCTGGGAACAGTCGGTGCGCGCGACGCATGACTTCCTGAGCGAAGCAGATATCCAGGATCTCAAGCCAAGAGTATTGAACGACTATTTGCCGCTGATGGCTTTGCGCGCATATCGCGATGAGGCTGGCAATGTACAGGGATTCATAGGTGCTTTGAACGGCAAGATAGAGATGCTGTTCATCGCACCCGGGAGTCGCGGTCGCGGCATAGGCAAGGCACTAGTGCGCTATGCAGTCGATATCATGGGCGCGCATGAACTCGATGTGAATGAACAAAACCCACAAGCGCTGGGTTTTTATCAGCGCATGGGGTTTCAGGTAGTAGGGCGTTCAGCAGCAGACGGGCAGGGCAATCCTTTCCCCTTGCTGCATATGAAATTGGCTGCGACTCCGGCTTAAATTTTCCTGTTCAAGACACTTCTGTCCAGACACCGGTGCGTGCGGTAGTCGGTGCAATTTCGCGCAGGCTCCAGCGCAGCGGGATCGCATGTGCCTGCCACCAGCCGCCATTGATGTGAAAGCGCCATATGCGTTCCGCACCAGTCAAGGCAGCAGCCTCCTTCGATTGCCACAGTACTTCGGTCCGGCCTTGCAGATGCAGCAAACCACCGCTGGCATAGTCTATGAAGAGCAAGGCTGCACGCGGCTCCAGCAACATATTGCCGAGCGTATTGAAATACTTGTTGCCGTTGAAGTCCGGTATCGTCAGCGTGTTGCCATCAATCCGGATGAAACCTGGCATACCGCCACGGTGCGAGATATCCGGCCCGCCCATGCTGGTTTCATGCGTCCCTGAAGTGGTCGCTACAAAAAGACTGTCCGCGTTGTGGATCAGCTTGCGTGCAGCCGCATCGAGGTCGGTAAAACTTTGCACCGGCTGTGCAACTTCACCCGGCGGCGCTGCATACACATCGCGTAGTTGTATATAGCGTGGGCAGTTGCCGAAAGATTGCGTCACGCTGATGCTCACGCCTTCATCACCGGTCTGCTGTATTACACCGTTAGCGCGATTGCGCCTGCGGGTGTTGAAGTCTATGCCCAGCATGCCTACCTGCTTAGCGCTTAAAAATTGCTGCTTGCTGCTGCCCGGCCAATGCGCATCTGCGGTGATGTGCAAATGCTGCGGATCGGGCGACGAGACGAAACCTGGCGCGCCGGTCACGATGTTGGCGACCGGCCAGCCGCTGTCGTCCGTCGTTGCCAGCATCAGATAGGGCAACAACGGAAAGAATTGCCGGTGCTGTTCCGGCATGAAGTTGCGTATCGCAGCGGCAGGCGTACCACTACCTGCCAGTGCATGCGCCTGCACTTCTCCAGTATGAAAGAGCTCCGGCTGGATGTTCATGCTGCTTCCGGTATCGCTGAACGTGGCATTGCCACAAAGCCTGGCAGTTGCTCTATGCGTGCCAGCCATGAACGTACTGCCGGATATTGATCCAGCGGAATGCCGCCTTCCGGTGCGTGCGCTATATATGAATGACAAGCCAGGTCGGCGATGGTTGGATGATGGGTCGCGAGATAGTTGCGGCTAGCGAGATGCTGTTCCATGAAGCCGAGCAAATCGTGGCCGATCTCGGCTGCACGGACTGGATCATCCTTGCCCATTTTCCATAAGCGATAGATACGCGCATTGGCCGGGCCATAACGTAATTCGCCCGCCGCAATCGACAACCAGCGCTGCACTTGTGCTGCACCTACGGCATCTTCAGGCAACCACAGGCTGCCTGCAGCGTAACGTTTGGCCAGATAAACCAGGATGGCATTGCTGTCGCTCAGCACCACGTCGCCATCGCACAGCACCGGAATCTGACCGAGTGGATTCAGCTGACGGAAGTCAGCAGAGGCGCGCACCGTCGCATCGGCATTCACGGCTTCAAATGGAATATTGAGCAGATTCAGGAAGAGGGCGACGCGATGGCAGTGACCGGACAGGGTGACGCCATAGAGTTTGATGCTGGGGGTGGTCATGATTTACTCCTTCGGTTTGGGTGACTAAATCTTAGTTATTCCTTAAATTGATGTAAATTAGGAAAAATTGAAATTTACTGTTTCAAAATTAGGAAGAATTAAATGGACAGACTGGACGAGCTCGAAGTCTTTATCGCCATCCTGGATAGCGGCAGCCTGATAGGTGCCAGCCGTAAACTACGACGCTCCCCGCCAGCCATTACGCGGGCTTTGGGGGCTCTGGAAGAACGTGTCGGCACGCGCCTGATTGAACGCACCACGCGTCACCTGGTGGCGACCGAGGCAGGTTTGCGTCTTGCGCAGCATGCGCGGCGCGTACTCAGCGATTATGAGGAAACGGTACAGGAAGATGCATCCGCGCCTTTGCGCGGCGTGTTGAAGGTGACGGCACCGGTGGTGTTTGGGCGGCGTCATGTCGCGCCTATCGTCAATAGCTACCTTGATTTGTATCCCGAGATGCGGGTAGAGCTGGTCACCAATGACCGCAACCTGGATTTCATAGAAGAGGGAATAGATGTCGGCGTGCGCATAGGTGCAATGGCCGATACCAGCATGGTGGCGCGGCGGGTCGGGCAAGTGCAGAGCCTGCTGGTCGCCAGTCCTGACTATATTGCGCGCAAGGGGGCGCCGAAATCGATCGCGGAGATTGCCGAGCACGATGTGATTTTTACCGCCATCCGCGAGAAAGCACCGGAGTGGCGCTTCCGGCATAACGGCCGTGAACAAATTGTCGCGCTGACGCCGCGCCTGATTGTGAATGAAATCGATGCAGTGTTACTGGCGGCCAAAGCCGGACGCGGCCTGGCGCGGGTGTTGTCGTATCAGGTTGCAGATGAATTGCTGGCAGGCACTTTGTTGCGCGTGCTGCCTAAAATTGAATCGCCTGTTTTGCCGGTTCAGCTGATCGTCCCCAGCGCACGCCTGATGGCACCCAAATCCCGCGCCTTCCTTGACCTTGCCATCAGCAAATTGAGTACATTGAACGTTATCCAGGCTTCCTGATATTTGGCGTTTGAATTCGCGCACTTATATTTGCCGAACAGTCCGCATTACCAGTTTTTTGCCACTTCCGGCGGGGACAGTCACGCTACTGTTTCCGCCCGTTTCATTCCCATCGTTTTAACCGGCTGTAGCCGTTTTGCTGAATCCGTTTTTTCATTTCCTCAGTATAAGTATCCATGACGAATTAGTTTTTATTTGTCAACGCTTGTTGTGTAAAGTACGTTGGTATTAAAGTTGACAAATGTAAATGAACTTATTCACCATTTGTGACTCATGTTATAAATGTTTATAACGAGAATTTAATACTTTGGTTCACGGGCTGTTTTCTTTGCAAGAGACAGAAGAAGCACCCCGGCTTCAAGCGCTGCAAATCTAAGAAACCAATCAATAAGTTGTCGAGTTAGTTTTCAAATGACAACTTTTTTAGAAAGGGCAACAGGCGCATGAAAGTACTTTCCATTTTCGGTACCCGTCCGGAAGCCATCAAGATGGCTCCTTTGGTACGCACCCTGGAGCAGGCTGCCAGCATAGACTCGGTGGTTTGTATCACCGGGCAACACAGAACCATGCTGGAACAGGTGATGAGCCTGTTCGATATCAAGGCGCATCACGATCTTGATGTGATGGTTCCCAATCAATCGCTGAATTCCTTGTGCTCGCGCATCTTTGCCAAGCTCGATCCGATACTGGAAAGCGAGCGGCCGGATCGCGTGTTGGTGCACGGTGATACCTCAACTGCGATGGTAGCGGCGACCGCAGCCTTCCATCGACGTATCCCGGTCGGTCACGTCGAAGCGGGTTTGCGTACCGGCGACCTGAGCCAGCCGTGGCCGGAAGAGATGAATCGCCGTGTGGTGGATGTGATGAGCGATTTTCTCTTTGCACCTACTATCAGCTCGCGCGACAACCTGCTGCGCGAAAACCTTGCCGGCCGCATCGTCGTGACTGGTAATACGGTCATCGATGCCTTGCAACTGACCGCGCAGCGCCTGGATAAGGATGCCAGCCTGCGCGCCAGGCTCGATGCGAAGTTTCCTTTTATTTCACCGCAACGCCGTGTCTTGCTGGTGACTGGCCATCGCCGCGAAAATTTCGGTGATGGCTTCGCGCACATTTGCGAAGCGCTGGCCGAACTGGCCCAGCGTCCTGATATCGATATCGTTTATCCGGTGCATCTCAATCCAAATGTACGCGGCCCGGTGCAGCAATTGCTCTCGAATTTGCCGCGTGTGCATTTGATAGAGCCGCTGGACTATCTGGAGTTTGTGCGACTGATGCAGCTATCGCACGTGGTGTTAACCGATTCCGGCGGCGTGCAGGAAGAAGCGCCATCGCTCGGCAAGCCGGTACTGGTCATGCGTGATGTCACCGAACGTCCGGAAGCGGTAGCGGCCGGGACTGTGCAGCTCATCGGTACCAGCAAGAAACGCATAGTCGACGGCGTCAGCCTCTTGTTCGATGACGAAAAAAAATATCAGCAATTTTCGAATGTAGTGAATCCCTATGGTGATGGTCATGCGTCATCCCGTATCGTGCGTGCCCTGTTGGGTAAGGATTTCGAAGAATTCAATGCTGCTACCGATGCATCCCTAAGCGAATTTATCTCCCGAGGAAATTATGCGCGTACTTAATCGCATCTCCCACCCATCCCGTTCTTCCATGTTAGTGCCGCTAGCGGCCGCTATCCTTTTATCTACCGTGACCGCTACTGCATCGTCAGCGGATGGCGTAGGACGTCACTTCCTGCAAATGGCATCCGACCAGTCGGTGCAGCGCCAGGTGACCCTGAAAGAACTGGGCATTACCACGCCGCTGATTTTTACCGGTGTTGAAAGCCAGCGCGAATTATTCCTGCCGGTGCCTGCCGGTGTGCAGGTGACGAACGCTGCGCTGCAATTCAATGCGAGTTATCTGCGGGCTGACGGTGGCCGTACTTCGATGGCTTTGTCGGTCGACGGTTATCCGACCGTGGCGCGCAGGCTGGCGGAAGAGCAGGGTGATCTGAGCCAGGGCATTGCGATTCCGGGGCAGGCGCGCGCCGATGGTTTTGTAAAGTTCGGGGTCAAGTGGTCTTCGGTCATATCTGAGACGGTGTGTAGCGACCAGCGCGCGCCGGGTAATGCTTTAAGGATAGAGCCCAGCACCAGATTTACCTATAGCTACGATCGCAGCGCGATCAAATCGATCGCTACCGCGTGGAGCGCTTTGCCACCGAATCCGGTCTTGCTGGTATCTGGGCGCAACCTTACGCCTGACGCGTATGACACAGCATGGCGTATGGGCCTGACCATCAAGCGCGCAGGCAAACGGCCACGCTGGATGGCGATGCCGGCAGTGGGGGACACCGTCAATCTTTCCGAGATTAGCGTGCCACCTGAATTGCGTAGCATCCCGTCTTTTGCTTCCCTGATGAATGGCGATGCGAAATACAAGATCAAGAACAATGCCGAAATCGCCGCTTTGTTCATCCTGGGAAACCAGGGACAGTTCCGCGCTGACCTGGTGGTGGCTGATGCAGCGATGAAGACCAACTTGCGTAATGCGATGAATGCGCTGGGCGCAGAGATACAGGCCAGCTCGCCCGACGCCAGCACCATCTTCCAGAATTGGTTAAAAACCGATGTGGCCATCCTGGATCAGAAAGACGAAGCCGACCAGCTTAGCCTGGTGTCCTTCGTTGGTAGTCCCGTCATCATGGTGTCTGCCAAAGGAGGCAAGAAAGCCGCCGCATTGCTGGATACCTTGTGGCGCCCGATTGCAGCGGCCAAGGATTTAACGGTAGAGACCGCCGAAGCATTACGGGCCAAAGCGTCCACTGTATTGCTTAGTCAGTTTGGCGGTATCAACGGCACGATGGACGTATCGGAAAAAGCCGAACGTGCAGTGTCATTCGAGATAGGTGAACTGGTCGGTAGTGGTCGCCTGCCTAGTCAGGTGGTGTTTGACTTATCCGCCGCTCCAGGCACGAATGGCGAAGCGCCGGTGGTGTCGATTTTTATGAATGACTATTTGCTCGGTGCACGTGTGATGACGGCGGATGGACAGCCGCATCGTGTGATAGTGGATATTCCGTACTACACGCTGGCGGCACGCAACATCATCCGTATCGCGTTTATACGTCAGTCTTCCAAGCTCCAATGTCATGACGTGACTTCGTCGTTCCCGGTTACGATTTTCCCGGGTAGCCATTTGAAACTGAAGCAAATGGCACCAGGCAATAACTTCGTCGGTATTGCAGCACGTTACGCGAAAGAAAGCACGCTTATCGTCAAGGATGCCTGGTTGCAGGATGCGCTGGCCATGTTGCCGATGACGGTACGTATGGCCGATGCAGCCGGACTGTCATCGATACATACACAATTCTCCGTGCTGAAACAAGGCGAACCACTGAAACCTGCTACTCCGTTCCTGGCATTGGACGTAGCACCGGAAGGCAAGCCGACGGCCGAAGAACATAACGGTGCACTGGTGCTGAACGGTGCGGAGAAGACACCTATCCTGCAGTTAAAGGGACTGGATCGTATCGGTGTGGCAGAAGTGGTCGAAGTCAATGGACAGAGCGGTATACGCTTTTACAGCGTGGGCAAAAACATGCCGGTACTCACCAGTTCATTCCGTCTCGCGCATGGCAACCTGGCGGTGATCACCGATGCCGGACCTGTGCTGCAAATTGATAAAAACGACCCGACCGACAGTCGCTTCGCGAAAGAAGATAATCCGCAATCCTTGTGGCAGCGCCATATGGAATGGTGGCTGGCAGCGATCGCAGTCATTATCTTTATCCTGATCTCTGCGCGTGTGGCACAAGTCCGTCGCAACAAGCGTAAAGCGTTGGAAGCACAACAGGGCCTATGATTTGAGTGCCGATTCTCTATTCTGGCCGATTTTCTTCGCGCAGTATTACAGCGCACTGGAGAGTATCGCCGTCGTAGTGGCGGTACTCATCATGATTTCCAGTTTCGATGATTTGTTTATCGATGGTTGGTATTGGACGCGTGAAATCATACGTAAATTCCGCTTCAGGAATAACGACAGCTATCGCCCGTTGACACCGGAACAGATCAAGGAGCGCGAAGAACAGCATCTGGCCATCATGGTGCCAGCCTGGCTCGAATACGATGTGATCGCACAGATGATAGAAAGCATGGTGGCAACGCTCGACTATCGCAATTACACCGTCTTCGTCGGTACTTACGTCAACGACCAGCGGACGATAGAAGAAGTCGAACGCATGCGGCGGCGTTACAAGCAATTGCGGCGCGTCGAAGTGCCGCATGATGGTCCCACCTGCAAGGCCGATTGTCTGAACTGGGTGATCCAGGCCATTTTCCTGCATGAGCAGCAAGCCGGGATCGAGTTTGCCGGTGTCATCCTGCACGATAGTGAAGACGTGCTGCATCCGCTGGAACTGAAGTTCTTCAACTATCTGTTGCCACGTAAAGACATGATCCAGTTACCAGTCGCTTCGCTGGAACGAGAGTGGTACGAGCTGGTGGCAGGTGTTTACATGGATGAATTCGCCGAGTGGCATGCCAAGGATCTGGTGGTGCGTGAAAGCGTCACCGGTACCGTGCCATCGGCTGGTGTTGGCACCTGCTTCTCGCGCCGCGCCTTGCTGGCACTGGCGGCGACTACCAATAACCAGCCCTTCAATACGGAAAGCCTGACGGAAGATTATGACGTCGGTAATCGCCTGGCTGCGATGGGCATGAAATCCATCTTTGCTGTATTCCCGGTTGATTTCGTGACGCGTGGGCGGCGCTGGTTTGGCCTTGGGCCGGATAAGGAGCGCGTTATCCGCATGCCTTTATGTGTGCGCGAATTTTTTCCCGATACCTTTCGCACTTCCTATCGACAAAAAGCACGCTGGGTGCTCGGTATCAGCATGCAGAACTGGGAACAGATGGGCTGGCGCGGTTCGTTCGCGCATAAATACCTGTTGTTCCGTGATCGCAAAGGGATAGTGACCTCTATCGTCAGCGTGGTTGCTTATGTGCTGTTCTTCCAGTTCATCCTGTTTTATCTTGCCCATCTGGTCGGGATTTGGACCCTGGAGTTCCCCAGCCTCTTCGTCGAGGGAAGCTGGTTGCAGTGGGTGGCGCAGTTCATTCTGTTTGCGCTGGCTTTGCGCGTAATCCAGCGCTTCTATTTTGTCGCGCGGCTGTATGGCTGGGAACATGGACTGATGTCTATCCCGCGCATGGTGGTCGGTAACATCATCAACTTCATGGCGGTATGCCGTGCATGGAAACTATTCTCCGGTCATATGCTGATGGGGAAAAAGATGGTGTGGGATAAAACCATGCATGACTTTCCGACTACCTCGCAATTGGTACAGAAGCGGCAATTGCTGGGTGAAGTGCTGACGGCATGGCAAGCAGTCGATGCGCAAAAGATGAGCGATGCATTGCAGGAGCGGGATAAAACACACAGGCCGCTCGGTCGCATCCTGATTTCAAATGGCTGGCTGGATGAAGAAACACTGGCTGAAGCGATAGCCTTCCAGTCTGACTTGCCGCGTGCGACTCTGGATGCAGAGCTGGTAGAGAAGTATGCCGGGTATGTCCCGCTGGAATTATGTGTGCGCCTGCGTATGCTGTATATCGGCAACGATATGCACAATCGCCCGCTGGTCGTCGTGGCAGCACCGCTGACTCCCGAGGAGATGCAGGAAGTATCCATCGTATTCGGTCAGGATCCGGCGTTGCGTATCGCGCGTGATAGCGAGATCGCTGCCGGTTTGCGTTACTTGCGAGGGGAAACAGATGCCTTCAGGCCGTTGCCGGAAGGTGCGACCAGCGTACCGCTGCTCGGCGATCTGCTGATAGAACACGGCTTGGTAAACAAAGAAGCATTCGATGCCGCGATGGATGCCTACCGGCCGGAAGAGCATGGTCGTATCGGTGATTATCTGGTGGAGAGCGGTGTGATCGAACGTCATGTCATAGAACAGGTAGTGGAAGAACAACGTCGTCTACGTGCAGCACAAGAGAGCCAACCATAATGAAAAAAACAAATCTTCTTTTATTGCTGCTGATGAATGCAGGGATGTTGACGCATGTCGCTGCGGAAGAAATAGATGTACCACTGAGCGGTCCCGCTTATGAAATGGCAGATGCAGCATACAAGTCATACGCAAAAGGTGACTATGCGAAAGCGGCCGAGCAGGCACGCGAAGCCGTGCGCCTGCGCCCCGATGTAGCACGCCTGAAACAGTTGCTGACACAGGCGGAAGCCTCGCAAAAGAGCCAGCAACAAGCGATAGCCGCAGCACGAAAGCCAGCGTCAGCTGCCACCCCGGCAAACAATCCCGCCTATATCGCTGCTGATAAGGGCTATAAGGCCTATAACAAAAAGGATTACGTCGCAGCCATCGACCATGCACAGCATGCGGTGCGACTGGCACCGGCTAATTCAGCGTACTGGACCTTGCTGATCAATTCCCAATTGGCAGCGCAGCGATTTGATGAAGCGGACCAGACCGTGACGCAGGCCTTGCAACGCTTTGGCCCACGTTCTTCGTTCGCGCAAGAGCGCGTAGTGGTGAATCAGAATCTCGCGAATGCAGCAGGCACGCAGATATACCAGGCACTGGATAAGCAGAATTACGCGCAGGCCATCGACGCAGCACAACGTGCTGTGAAGTACGCACCGGAGCGTCGCGTTTATCGCTTGCTGTTGGTGCAGTCATTGTTGGGTGCGGACAGGCTGGATGAAGCATCGCAGGCGCTGGAACCCTTGCTGCAAAAAGGAAATGATCCGGTGGCTTTGACCTGGCACGGCTATATCCGGCAACGCCAGGGCCAGCGTGCGGCCGCGACTGCTGATTTTGAACAGGCACTGGCGTTGCGTGGCAGCATGACGACTGAAGATATGGTCAACCTGCGTTTGATCATTGCCGATGCTGATTTGTACGCGGGTGAACCGGATGCTGCCTTGAAGGTACTGGAATCGCTGGATGGCAATGCTGCAGTCGCAAGCCGGAAGCGCAGCGCCGCCGAGTTACGCTTGCGCCAGGCGAGTCAGCAACAAGTAGTTAGCTCGCAGGCGATGCCACCGCCAGCCTTGCGTTGTCGGGGCGAGGCGAATGCTGAAGTCTGTGGTTTGATGCCAGGTAGTCCACCGCCTGATCCGGCATACGCGAGTGCTGACGCTGCGTACAAGGCACTGGCCAGCAACGACTACTCGCTGGCGCTGAGTCAGACACGGGCAGCCTTGCAGAAGTCGCCGGGCAATCCTGCCTATCAATTACTGCTGGTGAATATCCTCACCCGCGATAAACAGCTGGAAGCCGCCGAACGCGAAGCGACACTGGCTATCGATGGTGGCAACCGTGATCCGGAGATGCTGGCGCAGCGCGGACGCGTGCGTGAAGCGCTGGGCAAGAAGGAACTGGCCGAGCAGGACTATAAAAATGTGTTACAACTGGGTACTGCATCGGTGCCGCTGCAAATCAATATGCTGTCGCGTCTGCATGAGCGCAAGGAAGCCAGTCGTCGCTACAACGCCGCTGAAGAAGCGGGTGTGTTCGATGGCATGCCGAAAGTCGAGCAGGCTTATGTCGCTGCATCCGCAGGCGAGAGCAAGCGCGCCTTTAGCTTGTTTGACCAGGCTGACCGGGAAGGCAGTCTGCCAGCTGCTGCGATACCGGATACTGCCTATACTGCATTGAATGCGCGCCGTGATCCGGATGCATCGAGATACTTCAGGCGCACTGTAGATGCGGTAGACAAAGGTGACATCACACTCACACCGCAGCAACTGTTTGAAACCCGGCGCGCGATAGCCGATATAGAACGTACCTGGGGTGCGACCGCCTCCCTCAACTATCGCGGTGCCAGCCTGCAGCCAGGTTCCGGTATTACACCTAGCGGCACCAATAATAGTGCGCAGATAGGTGGTGAAGTTTACTGGCGGCCATTCGGTTATCGCAGCGGGCGTCCGATAGAGATTTACGCCAGTGTGTTTGAGACCGTGTACAACAAAAACAATGCCGTCACCGGTGCACCAACCGCGCAAGGTGGTATCGGTATCCGCTGGAAGCCATTCAGTGAAACCAACTTCATCATGGCCCTGCAGCGCCAGATCAAGATAGGCTCGGCCTCCGGTGATGGCGACTGGATCGCACGTCTGGCCTATTCGAATTCTTTCGGCACCGATTTACGGGTCGATCAGCCTAGCTGGTGGACGGGACAGATCTTCGGTGAGGTCGGACGGTATATAGACAATAAACAGACCTACTCTGTGTTTGAAGGTCAGCTGGGACGTACCTACCGACTGGATGATATCAATCCCAAGCTGACCATCACACCGCATGTCGTTATCGGTTCGGATTTCAATTCGAGCTTGAAACTGCCAGCCGATAAAACTGCTATCGGCATGGGGCCCGGTGTCAGCATGCGTTACTGGTTCCGCGAAGATCACTACAAGGCACCGCAATCGTATGTTGATTTCTCGCTGCAGTATCGCTTCAAGTTGTCAGGTGATGACAGGGCAGAAGGGGTGGTCTTTCGTACCACACTTGCTTACTGACATCTTGCTGCGCGGACATGAAGCACGTACCTATTTCCCCCTGACGCGTAAAGAGTGCACAATGAACTACTTTGTCGTCAGGGATCACTATGTCGTCTGCAGTTGAATCCAGCTTCTTTCCTTCCGCACGACCTTTCCTCGCTCGCTGTTTGTTGCTGTCTGCATTGTTAGGTGGCGTCAGCATGCTTACCGCTTGTGCCTCGACCATCAGCGGCGTCGTATGGCAGCCTGAGAATGCAGTCATCGATCCCAAAGGTAAATGGGATCAGATAGGCGCGCGTCAGCTATTGGTGCAGTGGACAGCCGTCGACAACCTGGCATTCGTCAGCGGTGCCGGGATTCCGACCGCACCCAAGCTGCCTGACTGGAAGCGCATAGCAGCGGAACCGTGGGCCAAGGAGGTGATACTCGGCCTGGCCGGATATTTTGATGAGAACAAGGCGCGCGCCAACGTGGAGCAGCTGGGTGCCTTGTCGGAACGCCTGGCCAAGTTGCCGACACCGTTGAATGTAGTCGGCTGGTATTTCCCGGTAGAGATAGATCCGACCTGGGGTGATGCGCCCAAGCTGGCCGCCATCCTCAACAAGTTACCGCGTCCTTTGTGGATCAGTGTGTATGACAGTGCAAACGTCGGGCCGGATGATGTGGCGAAGTGGCTGGAACTCTGGTTGCCCAAGGATGTAGGTGTGTTTTTCCAGGATGGCGTCGGTGTGCATGCGCGTGAAGCAAGCGTCGCGCTTGATTATGTGACTGCGATGGAAAAGCGGCTCGGCAAGAATCGTGTACGCGTGATCGTCGAAGCATTCCGGCCACAGGTGGGTGGTGGCTTTCGCGCCGCGACCGCAGCCGAGCTGATGCCGCAACTGAATACCTACGGCGCACGTCAGGTGTATTTATTTGACGGGCCGCATTACGTGCCGGATGCGCTGGTGGATGAACTCAAGGCTGGCCTGGCAAAAGGTGGCAAGCAGCCTTGAGCCAGCCAGGTCAGGAGTAAATCGAAGGCGTGGGCACCTCTCCGGTCAGCACCCACTGGCCGACATCCTTGAGTTTGTAGTCCAGTGAATCGTGCAGTGTGTGTACCCGCACATTGCGCCAGTAGCGATCAAAGCCATACTTGGCCGCCGTAGCGCGCGCGCCCATGACTTCAAATATCTTTGCGGTGATATCCAGTGCGACGCGCGCTGCCGCTATCTTGGTTTCATAGATAGCCACTGCCAGCGTGCCGCGTTCTTCTGCGGTCAGTGCATCGCCACGTTCCCATGCTTTCTGCAATCTGGTCGCTGCATCCTCTGCCAATGCGATTGCTCCGCGCAGCGCGATGCGCAAATCACCATAGTGTTGCTGTGTAAACGGATCGTCTATCGCACGCGCCACACCGGAAGTTAACCACGGGCGACCCTGCTCATGCGTGTACTTCCACGCGTTCAGCAACGCACCTTGCGCATTGCCGATATAAATTTCGATCAGTATCAGTTGCGAGACCAGTGTACGTAGCGTCGCGCGTGGTGTACCGGAAGTGCCCGGTGGGCCGAGTACTTCATGTGCTTCCACCCGCACTTTGTCGAAAGTAACAGAGCCGCTATCGGTTTGTCGCTGACCCAGGTTGTCCCAGTCATCGAGTACATTGACACCGTCTCGTGCGGTCGGGATGGATAGAAAGACGCGATCCGCCGGATCAGCTGAACGCGGCGCGGTGATGTTGAGCATGTCGGAGCCGGTTGCACCCGAGCAGAATGACTTGATGCCATTGAGCTCGTAGTAGCCTGCATCGCCATCCTTGCCATCACGCCAGACCAGTGTGGCACGCGTATCTAGCCCATTCGTCGCATTGCCCCAGAACCAGTTTTCACTGACGGTTTTGCCGAGGTAGCGGGCTTTTTGTTCCGGATTGCCGAACAGCGCGACACTGGCTACCTGCAAATGCTGGAAGCCAAACAAATGTGCGAGCGAGCTGTCGACTTCGGCAAAGCGACGGATGATTTTGTATATAGTCGGCCATGGAGTCTCTGGCCCACCGAAGGCGGCAGGTACCGCCAGCTTCAGCAAACCACTGTCACGCAATACCTGGCGCTCGGTCCAGGCGGTGCCGCCGCTGCGATCGCGCTCGGTTGCAGTGAGTGCCAGTGCAGCCGCGGTTTGCTCGACCGCATCTGTCAACGCACCGAAATCGCGTGCTACCAGATGATCCGGCGTATAGCGTGCTGCGGCTTGCTCATCGAGCTTCAGTATTTGACCCATGATCTGATTATTCCAATGCTGGTGTTACGTGAATTAAAAAACGGGTACGGCAGTCGCGTTGACCTTCTTCGGCAATAAACCTTCAGCCAGGAAGGCGTCGGCGATTTTTTGTTGTTCGCCCAGACGTTCCGGCAACACGGCGCGTACTTCGTAGCTGCGGCGTGCATTCGCTTGTTCAACCGTTGCTACATCCAGACCCCAAACCGGTGCCAGCAGCGCAGCAGCGTCTTTGGGGGATTGCTTGACCCACTTACCGGTCTCGGACAATGAGTCGACGATGACTTTGACGATATCGGGACGTGCTTTCGCATACGGTGTCGATGCCAGGTAATAGCGCTGGTAATCAGCCAGGCCACGACCATCGGTCAGTACGCGTACTTGCGCCTGGCGTTGTACGGCAGCGAGGAAAGGGTCCCAGATGACCCATGCATCTATCGAACCACGCTCAAAGGCAGCGCGACCATCGGCCGGGGCCAGGTAGGCAAGTTGGATATCCTTGAGTGAGAGACCAGCTTTTTCCAGTGCAGCGATCAGCAGATAGTGTGCGCCCGCAGCCTTGGCAAAGCCGATGCGTTTGCCGCGCAAGTCGGCCAGTGTTTTGATATTCGAATCAGCCTTGACGACGATGGCTTGTGCGCTCGGCGATGGCGATTCCTGTGCGATATAGGTTAGTTGCGCACCTGCTGCTTGTGCGAATACCGGGACGGTATCAGCGACGTCTGCGGAGACATCGATTGCACCGACGTTCAGTGCTTCCAGCAGTGGCAGGCCGCTGGCGAATTCATGCCAGCTTACTTTTACGCCCAATGCGCCGAGGCGTTGTTCCAGCGTGCCGCGGGTTTTCAGTACGGTGATCAGGGTCGACGACTTTTGATAGCCGATGCGTACGGTATCGCCGGCTTTCTGCGCATGTGCCGGCAGTGCGAACAGCGGGCTGAATGCCAGCAGGGTCAGTAGTGTACGGCGTAGTTTGGAATTGGTTTTCATGATTACTCCCGATGTTGAATATTTAAATGGCGTGGATTTCTTCCAGCACCCTGAGGATGTTGTCGCGTGCAGTGGCCAGCTCCGGCGAATGACGATTGCGCGGACGTGGCAGGGCGACGCGGGTGTCTTCGATGATTTCACCTTGTCCCATGGTCAGTACGCGGTCACTGAGGTAGGCTGCTTCATCGATATCGTGTGTCACCAGCAGCACGGCAAAGCCATGTTCAGCAGCCAGCGTCAGCAGCAAGTCCTGCAGGCGCATGCGGGTAAAGGCATCGACTGCTGAGAACGGTTCATCCAGCAATAGCAGGCGCGGCTGGTTGAACAGGCCGCGCGCTATGGCGGCGCGTTGTGCCATGCCGCCGGATAATTGCTTGGGTAAATAATCAATCGCGGCGCTCAGTCCGACTTCATGCAGCAAGGCCTGTACTTGCGGGTTGTCATGTGCACGAGTGCGGTCCTGATCCGGACGATTGAAGCCGACGTTCTCTGCGACGCTAAGCCAGGGCAATAGACGCGGCTCCTGGAAGATCAGGCCGATGTCGGGCGTGACACCTTTGAGCGGTACGCCAGCCAGTGAAATCTCACCGCTATAGTTTTGGTCGAGACCGGCGATCAGGCGCAGCAAGGTACTTTTGCCGCAACCGGATTTACCGACCAGGCTGACCACTTCACCGGCGGCGAGTGTCAGTGTGACCTGGTCGAGGACGATATGATCGCCGAAGCTCTTGCTGCGTACATGCAGGTCGAGTAAAGGTTTAGTTGCTGTGTTCATCGTTACGACCTCACACCGACCGTGTGGCGAGGGAATCAGACCACGCCAGCTTGCGTGTTTCCAGCCACTTCAATAAGCCATCAGTTACTTTGCCGAGTATGGCCAGCAGGAAGATCGCTGCCAGTACCACATCCGGGCGGCTGGTTTCGCGACCATCGGTGAGCAGATAGCCTATGCCCTTGGTTGCGGCAATCAGTTCTGCTGCGACCAGGAACATCCATGCCAGCGACAAGCCGTTGCGCAAGCCGGTGAACAGGCTGGGCAGTGCGGCAGGCAACACGATGCGACGCGCCAGTGCCGGGGCAGACAGGCCATAGATTTCACCGAGCTCGATCAGCTTGCGATCAACGTTACGGATGCCGGAGACCAGACCGAGATAGATAGGGAAGAAAGCGCCTATGGCGATGAGGGTGATCTTCGGTGTTTCATCGATGCCGAACCACAGCAGGAGCAACGGTACCCAGGCCAGGCTGGGAATGGCGCGCAAGGCCTGGAAGGTCGGTTCGAAGAAGGCTTCTGCATGTTTGCTGAGGCCGACGAATAAGCCGAACAGGACAGCGAGTACGGTGCCGATGGCATAGCCGGAGAACACGCGCGCGACGCTGGCGCTGATATGTGTCAGCAAGCCCTGATCGAGTAATGCGGACAGAGTTTGCACGACTTCGGAGGGTGGTGGCAACAGGCGTGCCTGTATCCAGCCCAGGTGGGCGGAGACTTCAACCAGGCCCAGCGCAGCCAGCGGCAGTATCCAGCCCAGCCAAGCCAGGCTGCGCCTCGTGGCTTGGACAGTCACAACTGGCGCATCCTTGCTCGTTGCGCGCGTGTTTGTGCTTGCATGCGACGAACGGATAGGGCTGGTGTTGACAGGTATAAAGCGGGCGCTGTGACTGTTATCCATGAGCTGGGTATCCGGTGAGATCAGGCCGCCGATTTCTTCGGTGCCAGGGTTTGCACGAAGCTCGGATCGATCAGGTCGTTAATGACTTTATTCAGGTCCGTTCCTTTCTTGACCAGGTCTTCCTGCAGCAGGATAGGTGCGGCCGCCTGCAAGGCTTCACGATGTTCACGGCCGATATACGGATTCGAGAAGTCGGTGCGGTTCAATTGCACTTTGGCGACAGCCAGCGAAATCTTCGCTTCATCCGCCTGGATTTGCGATGCTTCACGCGGGTTGGCCAGTATCCACAAGCGTGCGCGTTCATATGCTTGCAAGACTTGTTTGACCTGATCCGGATACTTCTTCGCGAAGTCTTCGGTCACATTGAGGAAGCCATAGGTGTTGAAGGCGACATTGCGATACAGCAGGCGCGAGCCAGCTTGTAACTCGCTGGAAGCCATATGCGGATCCAGGCCTGCCCAGGCGTCGATACGGCCGCTTTCTAGTGCTGCACGACCATCGGCATGTTGCAGGTGGACGATTTCAACATCGGATTTTTTCAGGCCGTTGACCTTCAGTGTGCGCAACAGGAAGAGATAAGGATCGGTGCCTTTGGTGGCGGCGATTTTCTTACCCTTGAGGTCGGCCACGGTTTTGATCGGTGAGTCTTTAGGTACCAGCAGTGCGGTCCATTCCGGACGCGAGTACACGTACACACTCTTGATCGGATTGCCGTTGGCGCGCGACAGGACGGCGGCAAGGCCCGCGGTGCTGCCGAAGTCTATGCTGTTGGCGCTCAGGTATTCGAGTGCGCGGTTACTGCCTTGCGACAGTGTCCATTTCACTTTGATGCCGCTGGATTTGACTTGCTCTTCGAGCCAGCCGAAGTGTTTCAGTACCAGGCTGGTAGGTGAGTAGTACGCATAGTCGAGACGAATTTCATCGGGTGCTGCGGCGGCACGTGCCGAGAGTGAGAGACCTGAACCCAGGCCAGCCAGCGTCAGCAATGCGGTATTTTTGATAAAAAATCTGCGATCCATGTTCTACCTTGAATAGTGAAGCAGGCACGAGTGCGTGCCCGGTTTATCGAGTCGTGTCGGATGTGAGATTGCCGGAGGCGGCTGCTGGATTGGATGCCTGCGTTTGCGCACAGGAAGATGACCAAATCAGTGTTTACTCAATCGTTATCGTTGTTGGGAATAAGATTAACGACAGCTGTAAATTAACGGAACGAATCTCTTCGTTGATGCATCATCGGTTTTCGCATAAGTCGCTTTCGTCATAAGCACATGCGAAAACTATGGGTAGGATCGGGTAGGCGCTGTGTGGTCTGCTATGCTAGCCGGCAGATAGCAGGACTATCCTGTTTACTTCATTATGCAGAGGGAAATATGAGTGGGATCGACGTCGATGTCATGGCGCTGTGCGCGAGTGGTGTGTTGTTGCTGGCTTATTACCTGTACCTGATGATGCGGGTACGGCGTGATCCTGATTTTTCCGTGCACTCGGTCAATCATCGTGCCCGTGCCTTGTGGGTCAAAGATGTGATGGCCAGCGGCGGCAAGAAGGATGTGATGGCGGTTCAGACGCTGCGCAACTTCGGTATGACTGCCACCTTCAAGGCTTCTTCTTCCATCCTCCTGATCCTCGGTACGCTGACCTTGTCCGGCCAGGCCGAGAGTTTGTCGCGTACCTGGCATGTGCTCGACTTTGCCGGTGGTTCGCGCGCGGCCGAGTGGTGGGTGATCAAAATTATCTGCCTGTTGACAGTATTGCTGGTGGCGTTCTTTGCCTTTGCTATGTCGCTGCGCCTGCTGAACCATGTGGTGTTTATGGTCAATCTGTCGCAAACCGATGCACAAGGTTCGCTGTCTCCGGAGCGGGTAGGGCAGCGTCTGAATAGCGCCGGAGTGTTTTATACGCTGGGTATGCGCGCCTTCTTTGTGGCGGTACCGCTGACCTTCTGGCTGTTTGGCCCGCTGTTCCTGTTCCTGTCGACGCTGGGTCTGATCGTGGCGTTGTATCACCTGGATCGCAGTCCGCTGGCGGAGAATAATTAGGAGTGCTCTCCAGCAAATAAGCGCGCTTTGCAGTAGTCTTTACTTCTTACAGTCTAATCAGGATCAACCCATGACGACCCGTACAGAACGCGACACATTCGGCCCGATAGAAGTGGATAGCCAACGCTTGTGGGGCGCGCAGACGCAACGTTCACTCGAACACTTCAAGATATCCACCGAGAAAATGCCGCAGGAATTGATAGTGGCGCTGGCCGAAGTCAAACGTGCGGCCGCCATCGTCAACCTGGATCTCGGCAAGCTGTCCAAGGACAAGGCACAAGCCATTGCCCAGGCAGCGGAGGAAGTCATCAATGGCCAGCATCCGCATGAATTCCCGCTGGCCGTGTGGCAAACCGGCTCCGGCACGCAAAGCAATATGAATATGAATGAAGTGCTGGCGAATCGCGCTTCGGAATTGCTCGGTGGTGAGCGTGGCGAGCAGCGTCTGGTGCATCCGAATGATGATGTCAACCTCGGCCAGTCATCCAACGATATCTTTCCGACCGCGATGTATGTGGCGGCCAGCGTGGCCGTCGTCAAGACGCTGTTGCCAGCGACGCAAGCATTGCAAACCACATTGAACGGCAAGGCTGAGGAGTTTGCCGACATCGTCAAGATAGGCCGCACCCATTTGCAGGATGCGACACCGCTGACGCTGGGGCAGGAGTTCTCCGGCTACGTCGCGCAATTGGCGCAGTCTGCTACCGCCATCACTCACTTGCTGCCACCGTTACAGGATCTCGCGGTAGGTGGCACAGCTGTCGGCACCGGCCTGAATACCCATCCCGAATTCGGTGTGCGTGTCGCCGCTGAGCTGACGCATCGCACCGGTGTGACATTTAAAAGTGCACACAATAAATTCGCTGCCCTGGCCGCGCATGACGCGATGGTGAGTGTGCACGGCGGCTTGAAAACCCTGGCCGCCAGCATGATGAAGATCGCCAACGATGTACGCTGGCTGGCTTCCGGGCCGCGCTCCGGTCTCGGTGAACTCAGTATCCCGGAAAACGAGCCGGGTAGTTCCATCATGCCGGGCAAGGTCAATCCTACGCAGAGTGAAGCGGTGACGATGCTGTGTTGTCAGGTGTTTGGTAATGATGTGGCGCTCAATTTCGGCGGTGCTTCCGGCAATTTTGAGTTGAATGTGTTCAAGCCACTGATGGCGCATAACTTTCTGCAAAGCGTACGCTTGCTGGCCGATGGCATCCATAGCTTCGATGAGCATTGCGCGCACGGCATTGTCGCCAATCGCGATCGCATCTCGGATTTGATGGAACGTTCACTCATGCTGGTGACCGCACTGGCACCGCATATTGGTTACGACAAGGCAGCGAAGATAGCGAAGCAGGCGCATCAGCAAGGTGCCAACCTGAAGGAAACTGCGCTGGCGCTCGGCTATGTGACGAGTGAGGAATTCGATTTGTGGGTCAAACCGCAGGACATGATCCATCCGGGCTGAAGATAAGCAGACGGATACGGCAGACATACAAAAACGGCCCCGGTAGTGATACCGGGGCCGCTGTCTTACCAAGAGTCAGGCTGGATAAGGCTATGCTGTCTTATCGCGGCCATCAGTGCTTACTTGCCAGCGTTAGCGGCAGCGATACAACGTGATTTCTCGTCGCCCGCCAATGCTTCACACTTCTCTTTTTGCACGGCTACGTGCGCATCTTTCTTTTCATCGCGTGCATCTTTACGTGCATCGCTTACTTCTTTCGATGCTTTGGCATCAGCAACAGCGGAGTCATGCGTAGCTTTTGCTTCTTTTACGCAGACATCTTTTTTGTTGCCGCTAAAGTCATCACATTTTTCCTTGGCCACTTTGTAGTTGGCGTCGGCAATGTCAGTACGTGCTTTCTTTTGAGCTGCAGGCGTACCTTTATAGGTCGCTTCCGCTTCGGCTTTGGCTTTTACTTCACCAGCCTTGGCTTCTTCCTGGCAGACGTCTTTCGCATTGCCTTTCATATTGTCACAGGCTGCGCGTGCGACTTTGTAATCGGCTTCCGCGCGGGTTTTGGCCGCGTCATAGTTGGCCTTGACTTCAGATGGTGCTGCGTAGGAAGCGCTCATAAAACCGAAGCTGGCTGCAGCCATGACTATCATAGAGAGGGATTTTTTCATTTGGCATCCTTATAGTTGTTTAGAAGGTCTTGCTGCTGGCGAGCCATAGGCCCGCACTGCAAAGCGTTGCATCGCTACTGTCTGCTAACTACATGTAGCGCTTGTCGTTGCGGTTGCGGTCTTCGAAAGCCTTGATCTGCTTCTCGGCTTCATCCTTGTTGATGCCGTAGGCTTCCTGTATTTTGCCCGCGAGCTGGTCGCGCTTGCCGGCGATCGTGTCGAGATGATCATCGGTGAGCTTGCCCCATTGCTCTTTGATATTGCCTTTGAGTTGTTTCCAGTTACCTTCAATAACGTCCCAATTCATAGCATTCTCCTTGTTCAAATTTCTCACGAGTAAATCGCGGTAAGGCAAAGTGCCTGCCCTTTACTACGCAAGGTGCAGGCCAGCTTTTGCGCCTATATGAATCAAGGACTTATGTTTATTTTTTGATATTTTTGTAAAAATTACCGGGTAGCTTGAACACGCTACATGTGGGAAAAGCGGACTTTGTTTGCCTCTCGGCAAGGGCAGGAGGCGACGCTGATCAGCAAAACGGATGCTACAATTTGTTGGCTTTTTGGAACCATTTTACAGGGGCAGCATCTGAACTGCTGTTTGCCGGAAAGCAGCGAGAACCGGCATCAAAATTTGCGTCGGTTTGCAGGTGTTTGCAGACTCTATGCATGCTGCTATGCTGATTCCGATCACATCTATATTCAGGTAGGAACAGCTGCAGTCATCATCGCTGCGTGTGCCGCCCGTATTGCGGTTAGTGCGCATAGTGTATTTTCGCAGTCCGGTTCAGTTCAGCAGCGTAGCCGTCGCCATCGCATGCATGGTTGTTCGTAGTAGCTGTTGCTACCCATTACTCACACAGGAATATTTATGCTGACTACCCCGCCGGTACGTACCACGTTCACTCCGTTGTGGGCGCCGCTATTGGCTGCATTGCTGATGGCGGGTGTGGGCGTGCTGGCTATGGTCAATGTGCGGCAAGACCTGTGGGTGCTGAATTACCGCTTGTTTGATTTGGTGCCTATCCTGGCAAATACCGCGCTGGCTTTTGTATTGGCCGGTCTGGCGCTGGTACTACGCTCCTTCAAGGTATCCACGCCGCGTGCCAGCACCGTATTTGCCGTACTGGCATCCATCGTTGCGCTTTGTGTCGCCTTGCTCGGTTTGTCGACCCTGCTGCAGTATATGTTTGGTGTGCATGTCGGTATCGAGCGTGTATTCCCGACCCTGGCAACATCTGAATACAAAGCCTATCTGGAGCGTATGGCACCGCTGCCTGCGCTCGGCTTTACGCTGGCTGGCCTAAGCTTATTACTGCTGGATTACCGTACTGCGCGCGATCACTATCCGTCCGAGTACGGAGCCTTCATCCTCGCTGGCGTGATGGGTATCCCGCTGATCGGCCATTTATACAATGTGATGTCGGTTGACGAGTTGAATGCCGCGCATACCGTCACACCGTTTATCTCCATCATCTTCTTCATCCTGGCGCTCGGTATCCTGTCAGCGCGGCCGGAGCACAGGCTGATGAGCTTGTGGAACAGTACTTCGCCCGGTGGCCCCTTGTTGCGACGTTTGTTGCCGAACAGCCTGATCCTGCTGGTGATCCTCGATTTCGCGATCAAGTGGGGTGTACAGAATCGTTACTACGATGCCGACAAGGCTTCGCCTTTGCTGATTCTGCTGAGCAGCTCGCTGTTGTTCATTATGTTTTGTCGTACCGCTGCATTGCTCAACCGCGAGTATGAAGGGCGGCAACAAGGTGAGGCGGCGCTGGCAGAGAGTAATGCGCTGTTGCGTGCCGTCAGCGACAACACACCGGATGCGATTTTCGTCAAGGACAGCAGTGGTCGCATGGTGTTTGCGAATCCGGCCAAGCTGCGTTTGCTCGGCAAGCAGCGTGATGAAGTCATCGGTTACCGCAGCATAGACCTTTATCCGTTGCGGGAAGACGCGGAGCAAGTCAAGCTGGAAGACCAGAGCGTGCTGGATGCCGGCGTGCCCAAGGTATTTGAAACGACGATACATTTTGCCAGCGGCGTGCATACGATGCATTCCACCAAAGCGCCTTGGCTGAATGCGAACGGACAAGTCATGGGACTGGTCGGCATCAGTACCGACATTACCGAACGCAAGCGCATGGAAGATTCACTGAAAGCGCACGAGACGCAACTGGAAGCACTGGTCGCGGCGCGTACTGCTGAAGTCAGCGAATTGATCGGCCATCTGGAAACTACACGTGAAGAAGAGAAGCGTTCGATCGCACGCGAATTGCATGACGACCTGGGCTCCGCACTCACAGCCTTGAATATGCATTTGTCTTTGCTGTTCCAGCAAATACCGGCAGAGCCTAAATTTACCGAGCGCTCACTCAAAATCAAAGCCTTGCTGAGTTCGATTACAGATGCGACACGCCGTATCCAGAATGGTTTGCGGCCGGACAAGCTGGATGTGTTTGGTATCAAGATTGCGATCGCTGAACAAGCTGCCGAGTTCGAGAAGTACACAGGTGTAACCTGTAACGCGAGCCTGCCGGACGACAGATTGATTTATGCACCGCGGGTGGATATCGCTTTGTTCCGCATGGTGCAGGAGTCACTCAATAATATCGCCAAGCACGCACAGGCAACGCGGGTCGACGTGATCCTGGATGATGCTGACGATGAAATCATGCTGACCATACGCGACAATGGCGTCGGCATACCGACTGCACAATCGGGCGTGATTACACATGGCTTGCGCGGGATGCGTGAGCGCGCCGGTTATCTTGGTGGTTCAGTGCGGGTGAGCAGTAGTGCGGGGGGCGGGACGACTATCGCGATCAGCATACCGAAGACAGCTGAGAACATGCAGATAGAAGTGGATGACGAAAACGAAGAAGGTATAGAGGCGGAAAAATCGCGTAGTTGAATGGCGAGGGCAGGTGTTTAGCCGCGGGCGTTGTATTCCAGGTTGGCAGAGCTCAGGCTTTTGACCAATTCAAACAATTGCGGAAACTCGGACGTCTTGTCGAAGAAGTGGTTGACGCCGTATTGACGACCGACGCGGCGGAACACTTCGGTGGCATTGTTGCTGCAGATGATTTTCAAGGCATTCACTGCTTTGGCTTTTTCGGAAATCTGGCGCAGCAGGTTGATGCCATTGCCTTTTTTCAGCTGGATATCAACGATCAGCACATCGCAGGGCAGTGCGTTCAACTGATTCAGTGCATCGCCTTCCGACTCCGACACACCAGCTACCACTACGCCGGGGATCATCGCCAGGTTCTCTATCATCAGTTCACGGACGTCCAGAGAATCCTCTACGAGGAAGACCCGTAAGGGCTGGCTCACTGTGTTTTCAAAAGTCGTCGCTTGAGTCATATTTCAACCACGGTTAAGAATTTCGATTGCTGTACTTGCCTTGCTACTTCCGGCTGCATCAATCAATCAGGTTTTGCTTGATTGCGTAATAAATGATGCCGGCGTTATTTTCCATATTCATCTTCTGCAATACGCGTGCCCGATAGGTGCTGACTGTTTTCACGCTCAGGCACAGTTCTTCCGCTATCTTGGTCACGCCATGCCCCTGACACAGCTTGTAGAAAATTTCATACTCGCGTTTCGACAGGGTTTCGTGCAAAGGCTTTTCGGTACTGGTATCGAGTTCTGTCGTCAGTAATTCGGCAACGGTATGGCTGATGTATTTGTGACCGCGCAGTATGGTCTGGATCGCGTTCACCAACTCTTCAGCCAGTGCTTCTTTCTGTACATAACCGCTGGCACCGCTGCGCAGGATCTGAACCGCATAGCGGCTTTCCGGATGCATGCTCAGGATCAGTACCGGCAGGTCCGGTTTCTCACGCTTGATCTGTTTCAGTACTTCGACACCACTTTTGTCCGGCATATTGATGTCGAGCAGCACGATGTCCCAATCCTGGGAGCGAACCAGGCGTATGGCTTCCTGTGCAGTAGCAGCTTCACCTTCGATTTTCATGTCCGGCACCTGGGCAATGAAATATTGCACACCGGCTCGTACTACTGCGTGATCATCGACTACAAGAATTTTTATCATTATGGTTATGCGCGTTTAACTGACTACCTGGCCGATTATTGATTCCGGCTTTGTGCGCCATAGGGCCGCACGTGCGGTATGACATCGCCCAGGAACAGCTTGGCCTGGTATTCATTCAAACGATTGTAAAGGGTTTTCAGGCTCACACCTAACACCTCGGCGGTCAGAGTCTTATTGCCGCCACAGTGGCCCAAAGTGGCATAAATCAGGCGTTGCTCGGCATCCGCCAGCTTGCTGCCCAGCTGTACGGTGACGCAATCGCCGATCTGCTCACTGACCATGGTCTTGTTCGGATTGACCAGCGGTAACAGCTCCAGCTCGTGATCCGCCATGATGTAGGCGCGGTGCACGACGTTTTTCAGTTCGCGTACATTGCCGGGCCAGCTGTATTCATTCAACAGACGCCACGACGCTTTGGAAAAGACGCGGTCGCGACCGTCTTCCTCATTTAGCTGATGCAGGAACAGGCTGGCCAGCAGGCGGATATCTTCGCTGCGCTCACGCAACGGCGGCAGATCCAGCGGGAACACTGCCAGGCGATAAAAGAGATCGCTACGCAGGATACCGCTCTTCATGGCTTCCAGCGGATCGCGGTTGGTCGCCGCGATAACGCGGACTTTTACTTCGGTTTCTTCTTCTGCGCCGATACGGCAGAAGCGGCTGCTCTCGAGTACGCGCAGCAGTTTGACTTGCATATCGAGCGACATTTCCGTCACTTCATCGAGGAACAGGGTGCCGCCGTTCGCACGTTCGAAACAACCCTTTTGCATACGGATTGCACCGGTAAAGCTGCCGCGTTCATGGCCGAACAATTCGGCTTCGATCAATTGTGGAGAGACGGCACTACAGTTCAAGGCGACGAAAGGTTGATCCTGTTCGCGGCTCAGTTGATGAATGGCCTGTGCGACCAATTCCTTGCCGGTGCCACTTTCGCCTGCGATCAGGACGTTGGCAGTGGTCGGCGCCACTTTGCCTATCATTTGGAATAACTGCTGCATGGGTGCGGACGCGCCATACAGGTCGCCGCAACGCGCCAGCTGGCTGAGCGTATGGGTGTGGGAGCTATTCTGGGCTTGCAATACGGCCATGTCATGAAGGCTGGAAATCGATATATCTGTGACTTCAGCGCTACCATTCAATCCGTTCGACATTCACTTCTCCTCTGTTAGGCAGCTACGACTTTTACAGAGTGAATTGTGAAGTAGTTGATAACATTGCAGAATCGGTGGTTTTCCGATTCTGCTGTGGGAAAGCGCTTACATGTGCAAGCAGCAGAGGGAAATTGGGGAGATTTGCTGTGCAGTGCAGCAAGGAAACATGCCTAGCGGGCCATCCACACCGCACTTTGTTGACGCACGACATCGCTTAGCGAACCCGATTTCTCGTAGCAAGCGCGTAGCCAGTCAGCGTCGGACTGGCCTGCCTGTATGCGCTGGCGCAACAACTCTATCGCTTCGGTGGTACCTAGCTCCTGGGCAATATCGGCCAGCATATCGAAGGTTTGCAGTATGTCTTCCTTGATCGAAGTCTGGGTGCCGTTGATCGGATTGATGATGGCACCGTTGAAGCCGAAGCGGCAGGCCTGGAAGCGATTGTAGGAATAGGTCAGGTAAGTGTCTTGCGCCGGTTTCAGTTCCTGTTGCGCAAAGAAGAACTTGCTCAGCGTCTGCGCGTAACCTGCCAGTGCGACCGCCACTTCTATCGACAGCGGGGTATCGCAGACACGGATCTCTACCGTTCCGTATTCCGGCTTGGGCCGGATGTCCCAGTAAAAATCTTTCATGCTGGCCACGATGCCTAGGCTGGACATCTTGTCGAAGTAGGCATTGAACGCATCCCAGTCGGTGACGAAAGGCATGTAGCCACTCAGTGGGAAAGCATTGATGCTGGTCAGTCGCGAGGACTGGAAGGTGGTATCCACACCCTGGTAAAACGGTGATGATGCCGACAGTGTGATGAAGTGTGGAATGTAGCGCGCCAGCATATGTGCCAGGCGTATCGCTTCATCACCGGTGGCGCAACCTATGTGTATGTGCTGGCCGTACACGGTGAACTGTTTCGCGAGGTAGCCATACAACTCGGACACCAGACGATAGCGATCAGTCGGATAAATGCGCTGGTCTTCCCAGTGCTGGAACGGATGCGCACCACCACCGGCGAGGCCGAGATTGAGCTTGTCGGCAGCGCTCACCAGCAAGGTACGCATGGCGGTCAACTCGGCCAGCATTTCCTTGTGATCGGTATGCACGGAAGTGGCGATCTCGATCATGCTCTCGGTGATTTCCGGCTTGATGTCATAGCCGTGATCGGTCTTGTCGATAATGACGAGCAAATCGCTGGAGCCGCGTGTGAGGTTGTAGTCGCGGCGGTTGACGATTTGCAGTTCGAGTTCCACGCCCATCGTCAACGGAGTCGAATTATTGAATTCCAGCATAGGGTTTCCTTGTTTGCTTATTGCTTGGCTTCACCGGATGCAACGAGTGCATAGCGGGTGCAGACCGGGCCTATGATTTCCAGGATGACGAGTATCGATACGACCAGTGCCGCGAGTTGCGAACCGAACTGCGGATAGTAACCGACCGCATGCTGCACCATGATGATGTTGAAGCCGGACAGCGGCATCAGGCCTATGCCGAGCAACGCACCTTTGCGCAGGGTTACGCCGTTGATACGTGCCATGGCGGTGGTGGTGGTCATCGCGATTGCGAGGCGCAGTGCGATGAAGGCCAGCACTGCCGGCCACAAGGTCAACAGGTGGGACAGTTCCAGCTTGGCACCGGCAAAGACAAACAGCGCGACATAGAACAAACCGCTGAACTGGCTCAGGTCAGGCTCAACAATCGCGTGGCGTGCATCGTAGCTGCGGCTGGCGATACCAAACACCAGCAGTGCGATCAGTGCAGACAAATTGAACATGACGGAGATACCAACCGTTGCGGCGATCAGTGCCAGCACCAATATCAGTTGCGCCTGGCTATCACGACCCAGCCATTGACCTATCCATACCAGCAGGCGGCTGATGATCCAGCCGAGTGCAGCGGAACCCAGCAACAGGTAGAGCGGGTGCAGGATGTAGCTTTGCCAACCTGCCGCGTATTCAACGTGTACCGCTGCCAGCCCCATAGAAAAGATAATGAAAGCCAGTGCATTACCGATCACGACGATGTTGAGCATGCGCTCGGTCAGTTGTCCTTCAGCTTTGACTTCACGTACCACGTTCAGGATCACGGCAGGTGAGGTCGCCATGCCGAGTGCGGCGACCATGCTGGCGACCAGTTTGCTGACACCGAATTGCGTCAGCAGCAGGAACAGTGCGAAGAAGGTAACCAGGCTCAGCAAGACGCCGGTAATCAGCAAGCCGCGTTCACGCAGCAACCACTTATAGTCGACCCGGCGGCCGAGTTCAAACAATACCAGTCCCAGTGCGAGGTCGACCATGATGCTGATTTCTTCCAGCATGGCTGCGTCGATCAGGTTCAGTACCGACGGACCTATCAATAAACCTGTCAGCACGTAGCAGCTGATAGCAGGTATTTGCGGAAAGAAACGGCGCAGCAAATGCGAGCCGAGGATACCGACGATGAGGATCAGGCCGGTGGCGGTCAGCACATTCAGAGCGTGCGGCATGGACGGAAAAAAACTATGTGATGTCATGTTGTTCCCGGCAATTTAAAGTAAGTGTCCACGCAAGATCAGACGACTTGTGTAGCAGGACGCCTTGTCTATTCCGCAGACAGTACAGCGGCGACCATTTGTTGGGTCGAGCAACTTTACTCACAGATTGTTTTGGATGTTACTGCCTGCACTCACTGCAGGTGTCATCCGGTTTGTTGTGTCGTGATACTAAGGACACGTTAGCGAATAAGACTGTTAGGTTCTTAACGGAGATACCGTTTTATTAATTTGACTGCCGAAAGTGTAGCAGCAGTTTTAGCAAAAGGCCGTATACATTTTTCTGCGATGCATATTACGAAATACGCCGCATGCCCGATACACAGGCAGCGGCGCATTATAGTGCAATTATTTTTTTTCTACACCTGCACGCGATTAAGGTGTGTTTAGTGCAATTTTACGCGTGGTGAAGTTTTGCGCCTTAACCAATGCGCCATGGTATCAGCGCAAGTGCGTATCACACCGTGCAATGCAACCAGATGCATGCGATACAGCGAGATGTACAGCAGGCGCGCGAGCACACCTTCAATAAACATCGCACGGCCGAGCAAAGGCCCCATCAGGTTGCCGACCGCATCGAAGCGACCGAGTGATACCAATGAACCAAGATCGCGATACTGGAACAGCGGCAACTCTTCATTGTCGAGGCGTTTCTTGATGGCATGGAACAGGAAGCTGGCCTGTTGATGTGCCGCCTGTGCACGTGGAGGTACCGTACTATTCTTCTCCGGCCAGGGGCATGCAGCGCAATCACCGAAAGCAAAAATATTCGGATCGATTTCGGTCTGCAGGCTTTGTGTCACTACCACCTGACCGAGGCGATTCACCGGCAAGCCGAGTTCGCTGAGTATCTGCGGTGCACGTATGCCTGCTGCCCATACTGTCAGGTCGGCTGGCACACTGTCGCCGTTCGCGAGCATGACTGCATGCTCCTGAACTTCGGAAACCTTGGCATCGATGAGGACATCGATTTCCATGTGGTTGAGCAATTCGGTGGTCTTGCTCGACACACGTTCCGGCAATGCAGACAAGATGCGCGGTGCCGCTTCTATCACGCTGATGCGGATATCGCGGTGCGGATCGAGGTGATGCAAACCGTAAGCACCGAGTATCTCTGCCGTGTTGCGTAACTCTGCCGACAACTCGACGCCGGTTGCACCACCGCCGATGATCGCAATGTTCAGCTTGCTTTGTGCCTGGTCGGCACGCACGCACAGTCCTATCATGCGACGCCGGAAGTGCTCGGCCTGGTGCATGGTGTCTATCGAGATCGCATTCTTTTCTGCGCCTGGCACATTAAAGAAGTTGGTCACACTGCCGATCGACAAGACCAGCGTGTCGTAAGGAATCTCACGGCGTGGCAATAACTCGACGCCATCGTCGTCGTTCAGGCTGCCTATCGTAATGGTCTGGCGTGCCCGATCCAGCCCTTGCAGTTCACCCGGTTGATAGACGAAGCGGTGCCAGCGGGCTTGTGCCGCATATTCGAGCTGGTGTGAGTTTGCATCCATGCTGCCCGCTGCTACTTCGTGCAGCAGAGGCTTCCAGATGTGGGTGGATGAACGGTCGACCAGCACGACACTGATGCGTCCGCTCTTGACGAGCTTGTCACCGAGCGCGGTAGCCAATTCAAGGCCACCGGCACCGCCGCCGACGATGACGATGCGGTGTACTGCCGCAGCGTTGTCGGTTAAGGTTTGTGCTTCAGTGTTGGTCTGGGTACTCTGGTTTACATCTCCATCAAGATCGTTAGACATAGCTACTCTCCAATTGTTGAAAATCGTGAGCGGCGGGACCATCAGCCCCGCGATGCATGCCTTTCCTGGAAACTGCGGGTGTTCAGCACGGTTTCAACAAGAAAACATGCGCAATAGTGTTGTTATATCAGTTTCAGACCGCTTGTGCATAGTCAGTCGAAGGCAAAGTTGTAGAACACAGATAGCGCGCTGCTGGTACCGGCTTCACCTTCCAGTGTAATGCGCGGTGTCAGCGTATAGCGCAGCAGCAGGACGCTACCGACTGTATCCAGGCTTTGCTTGAAGCTGAGATAGAGGCGCGACGAGATGCGTTTGCCGAGGGTGATAATGCGATCCTGCAGGTCAGTGCCGCCTTTGCCTATGCTGACGTCGTCAAAGCCGAAGGCACTGGCGATTTGCGACTGCAAACCGGCTGCCGCAGTACCGGACAGCAGCGAGGTGGCAGCACTTTGCAGTGCATCGCGATCTGCATCACCGGTACCGGACAGACCGCGTCCCAGCACCAGCCACGACAGTTTTTCTGCATCGCTGACAGTCGGTTCCGACACCAGCGTGATGCGTGGCGCGAGGGCAGTGCCGCGTATTGATACACCAGCTTCCACTTCCTGCCCGCGGCGCATGGCACGGATATCGAGTGCCGGATTATTCAGCGGGCCACTGAACAGGACCGAACCTTGCTCGATTTTCAATTCACGTTGATAGGCTTTGAAAGTACCTGATGAGACACGCAACGTGCCCACTGCGCGCAAGGTATCACCGGCATTCGCTTGCAAGCGTACCTGGCCGACCAGCGTCGCATCCAGTCCGCGGCCTTGCAGTTTGATGCCGTCGCCCAGGCTGATGCTGACGTCGAGTGCGATGGCTGTCTTCTTGCTGGTATCTTCGCCCTGGCCGACTATGATGACGTCGTCCGATAGCTCCGGCGTGCCGGACACACCGATATCAACCAGGCCGGAGTTGACTTCAAACTGTCCGTTCGCTTTGGCGACACCTGCCTGCCAGCCGACCACACTGTCGCCGCTGATGACCAGTTTGCGGTCGCTGCGGTCTATCAATTTATAACGCGTTACTTTGACTTTCAGTTCCAGTGCCAGTTGCTCACGCAGCAAACTGATAGGGCCGGAGATCAGCAGGTCGCCATCGTTCTTGAAACTGAGTTGGGTAATCATCAGCTGATCGGTCTGGAAGCTGCTGCGCAATACGCCTTGTTTCAGGTCTATGCCGGTGTCGGTAAACAACAGACGTAAACCATCTGCATTGACCGGCCCTTGCAGGCGCGGTTTGGCGAAACTGCCATCGAGTACGACGTCGGCTTGCAGATTGCCTTCCATCACCAGTGATGGCGAAATCAGCGGACCCAGCCAGGCAAGGGTAGGCGTATTCATCTTGAGCTTGCCTGACAGCGGTGCATTCGGTGCAATCGAGAAGCGTCCGTCGCCGCCTATGGTTGTTGCCAGCTGTCCTTCGATGCGACCGGTACGTTTGCCGTCAGCCAGCAGCTGTGCTGTGAGCTGACCTTTGTTGGCAGTGGCGTTCACTTCGAATGCGTTCAGGCCCAGTGCGGTCGATGCGCTACCGTGTATCGCGATATCACCGCTTTCACGGCGGATGTTGAGATTGCCATCGAGTTTGTCGGCCATCACCAGATTCCATTCGCCGCCTAAGGTGAGGTCACCGGTTGCGATAGGTGCCTGGTTCAGTAAATGCAAAATCTCACCCGGCCGCACACGTTTAAAGTTACCGCGTGTGCTGATGCTGCGTTCGGTGCGCAGGAATTGCTCGACCTGGATGCTGGCGTTGTTTGCGTGAATTTTGAACTGATCCAGTTGCACCTGCTTTTGCGAAATCAGCAAAGGCGCAGGTGCTTCCAGTTTGGCATTGAAACGTCCGGTGGTATCGAGGACGTTGATATTGCCTTCCCAGCGCGCCGCGCGGGCCAGGTTTTTCAAGCCGCCTGCTGCGCTGAACTTCCATTTTTGTTCACGCTCGTCGAGACTGCTGCTCAGTGTGTGTTGCGCCGTTGTGCCGCTGACCTTGAGATCAAAGGTGTTGGCGCGCAGCTGTCCGCTGAGATTATCTGCATGGACGAGGATGGAGAGTGGTGCATGGTCTTGTGCTGCGAACTGCGCTTGCGCATCCAGTTTGGCGAATTGCTGTCCGCTGGACTGCACCGCTGTGGCATTCGTATTTAGCGTGAGATTGCTGAGCAGGAAAGCGTTGTCATTTAGGTTCAGCGTCAGGTCGGCTTTGCCCACTACAGTGCCGATGCGGGTCTGGCCGGGTACGCGTACCTGATTGCCTTTCCAGTCGGCGATGATGCGCGGTTGCTGCAACTTGCCGCGTACTTCGCCGTTGACTTGCAGCTCACCGGCGAATTCCGATCCCAGCTGCGCCAATGCCGGTGCTTGCAGATCGAAGCTCAGGCGCGAGTTGTTTTCATCCAGCCTGCCGTTGGCGGTCAGGCGGTTTTTGCCTGCGATCAGCAGCAGCTTGGGGATGTTCAGTGTTTGCGCGCGCAAATGCACTTCGCCTTCACCGCTCAAAGGATTGCCTGCCAGCTGGCTGTCATGGATGCGGAAGCTGAGATCACTTTCCAGATGCGGCAGACGTGCGCCGCTGACGGAGAAGTTGCCGTTCAGGTTCAGCGTCGGCAATTGCGCGAAGTCACCGAGTACGCGCGGATTGAATTGACGGATAACGCCTTTCGCACTGTAAGCCTGCTTGCCGCTGAAAGCGATATGTGCGCTGGCATCAATCGCGCTGGCATCGGCGCGCAGTTCCAGCTTGTCTACCGTCAATGCTTCATCCGCGATGACGCCGTGCGCGTTCAGGCTGAGCCTGCTTTTCTTTAATGGTTCGGTGGCAGCCAGCGTGATGACTTGCTTGCCTTCGCTATGTGCGATATCCAGCTTGATCGCCAGTTTGGTGGCACGCATGCGCTGATCCAGTTTCTTCAGGTCCAGCGCGTCGGTCTTCAGTGTGATGTTCAATGCGCCGTCGGCATATTTACCATGGCCGTTGATGCTGCCCGCAGGGCGTTGCGTGCTGCCGAGCTTGATGACCAGCGGATCCAGCAGGAAGGCTTCCTGCTTTTGTGCGAAGCTGAGCGACAGATCTGTCAGAGGTATGCGACCTTCATTATAGGTACCGGCGGCAGCGTTGTTGATGCTCAGTGTGCCGGTACCGTTTTCAGTGGCATGCAGTTGCAGATTGATATTGGTCTTCGGTAAGTCCTTGCCGAGTTCGGTCAGGTTGAGTGCTGTTGCCGTCAGGTCGGCTGCGCCCAGCATGCTATCGGAAAACGGTTTGACGACGACCTTGCCCTTGATGATGGCTTTGTTTACTTGTGCATCGATAGTGCTCACGATTTCGGCCAGCGAACCATCCAGGTCTATGCGCGCATTGGCACCCAGATGCTGTTCGTCGAGCATGGCTTCGGTGCTGCTGACCAGACTCGCCTGCAGCGGGTAGGGCTTGGTCGTCGACAGCGAAGCATGGCCGTTGATTTTGCCGCTGTAGCTATTGTTGCCGGACGTAGAGCGTGCGGCCAGTTGATCGAGATCGAGCAGATAGCGCTTGCCATCGAAATCCAGCTTGACGGCGAACGCGCCCAGTGTCACTACATCGAGCGGCCCCCAGGCCACGCTACCGCCATTGACATGCAGCTGGTCTACCTTGAGTTTGACGGGCAGGCTGATGCTATCCGGCAGAGTGGACGGTTCCTTGCTTTGGTCGATTTTGCTGATGATGCCCAGCTTGCCGATTTGCAGCAGCGGGATGTGTACCTTCCCGGCCAGCAAGGCTGAAAGCTGCGTTTCAAGCAGCACATCGTCCAGTGTGATGGTTTGATTTTCCAGCTTGATATTGAGCTGTTTGATTTGCAGCGGGCCGCTCAGTTGACCGCTGACCTCGCGACTCTGCACCATGCCGCCGCTTAATTTGTCGACCAGGCCGAGGGCAAACTGCGCACCGCTTTCGCTTTTCAGCAGCCAGCCACCCGCCGCCAGCACGACAATGACGACCGCAAGCAAACAGAACAGCCAGACGCGTAATCTGTGCTTGCGTGGCGGAGCGGAAGTTTTTTGATCGTCAGAAGCCATAACCGATAGAGAAGTGTAGACGCAGGTCTTTCGTGTCGTGACCGTAAGCGAGATCGAGGTTGACCGGGCCGATAGGGCTGCGCCAGCGCGCACCTACGCCGCTACCTTGCGCGAGGCGGAAACCTTTCCATGAGTCGGCCGCGTTACCGGCATCGGTAAATACAGCGGCACCCCATTCCGGCGTGACGCTGTAAATTACTTCCGCACTCACTACTGCGCTGACGGTACCGCCGACGATCGCACCATCTTGTGCGACGCCCAATGTGTTGTAGCCATAGCCGCGTACCGTCTGGTCACCACCAGTGCGGAACAGCAAATCACTAGGCACGGTGTCGGAATTGGCACCGAATACCTGACCGACCTGACCGCGCAGCACAGCCTGGAAGCGACCATAGCTGGGTGAGAGCCAGGTGGCGCGGCCTACTGTGCGTACCAGTCCTTTTTTGTTGACCACACCACCCGGGCCGACGCCCAGTTCGAGCGAAGCGTAGTAACCACGTGTCGGTGAAATCAGATTGTTCACGCGACGCATGGTGTAGGTGTAGGACGCGATCAGTGCTTCACGGTTATTGCTGTAGACATTACCGATGCGCTGGCGATCCGTGAGGAAGGCGACGCCGACTATGCTTTCATTGCGTTTGTCCGGGCTGATCAGGCGCGCGCCGGTACGGAATTTATCGTTCGCCTCACCTGAGCTGTTGGTGTATTCATAGTTGGCACCGACGCTGGGACGCCAGTCGTTTTCCAAAGTCGGCAGGTAGACATCGCCACCCAGCAGGCGGTTGTCACGATCAGCGCGCAGCTGGGATTCCAGGCGCCAGTCCTTGCCGAGGAAGTGACGGTCGGTCCATTTCATTTGCGCACGTGCGCCATTGTCGGTGGAGAAGCCCAGACCCAGCGACAAACGACGGCGTTCATTCTCTGTCAGGTCGAGCTTGATCGGCACGTTATGCGGATGCGCGGGATTGACTTCGATAGTGGCAAAGGCTGAGCGGAAATAGCCTGTGTCTTGTACCCGTGCCTGCAGCTCGTTGAGTTTTTCCTGTGAATAGCGCTCACCTGGTTTGATCGGGTTGAGTTTTTCCACCATGGTGCGTGAGTAGCGATTCAGGCCGACGATCTCGAGTTCGCCGAAGGTAAAGGCTGGGCCGGAGTTGACTTGCACTATCAGTGCTGCGGTGTGTGTCGTCGGATCGATGCGCGCTTCGCTATGGGACACAGCGGCGGCTGGATAATCACGGTTGAGCATGGCTTTGAGCAAATCGCCCTTGGCGCTGTCCCATGCACTTTGACGAAAGGTGGAGCCTATCTTCAGGCCCCAGTTTTCGCGCAGCTGTTCGATGCGGCGCGTATTCTTTTGCTCAATGTCACCGCTGAAGCTAATGTTGACCGACTCGATTTTGGTTGCCGGACCCGGTTCTATATTGAGGCGCGCCACCCATGGTGTGCTTTGCTGGTCCAGCGTCGCATTCACGACAGGAGCGAAGTAGCCTTCGGTCGCCAGCAGTGAGCGGATCTGGGTCGGGGCGACCGCGACCAGTCTCTGTACTTCTTCTTCGTTGATGTCTTCGGACTTGCTGCGTTTGACGACGTCCAGATGTTCGTTAAGCAGCGAGGTGTAACTATCCGCACCGCTGATGGAGACAGTGTAGGAAGGGGCGGCTACGCTGGTGAAAGGCTGGCACAGCGCAATCAGTAAGGAGCAAAGCAGGAGCCGCCACGCTGAAAGTTTGTTAAGGGTAACTCTTGGCACGTTGTTGGTAATGATGGGTAATTGGAAAAGCGGCATGACAAGACAAGCATGTCGATTTTGCAAATTCGCTGACAGCCACGAGTTGATCAATCTTATCAGTATTATCAGTATTTGCCCGGCGTATGGTCGTTTTGACAGCGGAAAAGGCATGGATCACCTGCATGTATCCGGTCTATGCTTGCCGCACAGAGGCAAAATCCCTATAGTGGGCGCACCCCACGATTCACGGAAATCCGCCAGATGAGCAACACCCACGAAATACGTCCCGGCCAGTCGATAGAGCTACTGAAAGAGTTACACATCCTGACACGTGACGGCAAGCTGAATCAGGATAGCCGCCGCAAGCTGAAGCAGGTTTATCACTTGTATCAGTTTATTGAGCCGCTGCTGCAGGAAATCCAGAATGATCATCCAGATATTACGCTGGCTGATCATGGTGCCGGTAAATCCTACCTCGGCTTCATCCTTTATGATTTGTTCTTTAAGGAACGCAAGGACAATTCACGCATTTACGGCATAGAAACACGCGACGAGCTGGTGCAGAAGTCAGAAGCACTGGCCAAAAAGCTGGAATTCCCTGGCATGTCCTTCCTCAATCTGACAGTGGCGGAATCGATCACCTCGGATTTGTTGCCGGAGAAGATAGATGTGGTCACCGCACTGCATGCCTGCAATACCGCAACGGACGATGCGATTCATTTTGCCTTGAAGAAGCAGGCCAAGTTCATCGTGCTGGTACCGTGCTGCCAGGCAGAGGTCGCCTCAGTCCTGAAGAAGAACAAGGGCAAGACGCTGGCGAAAAGTGCACTGACTGAAATCTGGCGTCATCCTTTGCACACACGCGAATTCGGTAGCCAGGTTACCAATGTGCTGCGTTGTTTGCAGCTGGAAGCACATGGCTATCAGGTCAATGTGACAGAGCTGGTGGGCTGGGAGCATTCGATGAAGAATGAATTGATCATCGCCAGCTATAAGGACTTGCCACGTCGACGTCCAACCGAACGTTTGCACGAAGTATTGCAGACGCTGGGACTGGAAGAGATGCAGCCGCGTTTCTTTACCGATGCAACGCCTGATAACTAATCACTTCTGCAGTGCCATCTGGCGCAGGTAGGCCAGTAAATCATCCATCTGTGATTCACTCATGACGCTGTCGGCAAAGCCCGGCATCGTCATGCCTGGCCAGCTGCGCACCGCTGCCGGATCGCGCAGATATTTTCTCAGGTAGGTTTCGTTAAAGTATTCAGTCGGATTGGCTGGACGGTTCAGGTCCGGGCCGACTGCTGCATCGCCGCCACCATTAACCTGATGACAGCTGGCGCATTGCGTCGCATAGATTTGCATGCCGCGATAGGCGGCGCTGTCAGCTGCGGTGTGTGGTTTGATTTGCGGGTAGCGGCTGTGCAGTGGCGTGACATCGCTGATGCTGGCGATCTGGTACGGCCATTGTTCTTGCGTGATCTGATTTTTCTCCGGTGCCAGCCAGACCAGGTAAAAAGGTCCGGCGCTGGGGCCGCCTGCCTTTAATGCCGGCCACGGTGCTTGCGGTACTTCTATTGCCAGCCATGCTTCGGACTCACCCAGAAACGACGAGACTGGAATATTCGCGACGAAGCCATCGCTGGCTTTGAACTGCAGGGTATCGATCTTGCTGATGTCGCGCAGTATCGCCAGCAAAGGCAAGGCGCGATACTCCATCGCACGTTTATAGCTGACATCGGCCGGGATTTTGATGGTGCGTATTGCCGGGTGCTTCAGTAAATCGGTGAGAGCCAGGGTTTGCTGCTGGCTGCCGACGCGCAGCTGCAGCCTGGCATCCTGGGCATGTGCCGGAAGCAAGTGGGCGCTTAGCAGCAATACGCTGATGAAGACGGAACGGAAGAAGGCAGGTGCTCGCATAGTGCTGCCAGTATAACCATACAGCGTGTGATACGAATCGCTGTGCCGGTGAAAGCTCTTTATACTAGCGCGCATGACATGGTTTCTTTATCTCCTCGAATGCAGGAACGGCAGCATCTATACCGGTATTGCCGTCGATGTACACGCGCGTTACAAGGCGCATGTGAGCGGCAAGGGTGCACGCTACACGCGTTCTAATCCGCCGCGACGTTTGCTGGCGGTGCTGGAGTATCCGGATCGTTCGACGGCTTCCAAGGCTGAATATGCAATGAAGCGTCTGAGCGCTGCCCAGAAGCGCAGCTTGTGCCTGCAGCGCGATGCGCTATGGACTATTTCCCTGGCTGACCATATAGCCCGGCTATCAACTGATTAATCGTAAGAAGAACGCCATGAGCAAACAATTTTCCAGTGCCAGTGAACGTAATCGTGAACCGATACTGGCAGTATTAAGCAGCGAGCTCGCGAGCAGCAAGACCGTGTTGGAGGTAGGCAGCGGTACTGGCCAGCATGCGGTTTTCTTTGCTGCGCACATGCCGCATCTGATCTGGCAAACCAGTGACTTGCCGCAGAACCATTCGAGCATAGCCGCATGGATGCAGGAAGCGGATTTACCGAATGTGTTGTCACCGCTGGTGCTGGATATGGAGCAGCCGGATTGGCCGGTGCAGACTTATGATGCGGCGTTCACTGCCAACACCTGTCACATCATGGCCTGGCATCAGGTACAGAATATGTTCAGGGGTGTGGCACAGCGCCTGAACCCGGGCGGCAAGTTCTGTGTGTATGGACCATTCAACTACGATGGAAAATTTACCAGTGCCGGGAATGCGCAATTCGATGCATCACTCAGGGCGCAGGCTGCGCATATGGGCATACGCGATAGTGAAGCGGTAAACGCTTTAGCGCAGGAGCAGGGTTTGCAGTTGCACGCAGATCACGCGATGCCAGCCAATAATCGTTTACTGGTCTGGCAGCGCGTTTGATGGAGTTGACTTATTTGCCTTTGGCTTGCGGTGAAGGAGCCGTGGCAGGAGGTGGTGGCAGTGGATCTGTTTTGCAGCCTTTGTAGCTGACGCCATTCATTTCAAACAACGCTTCGTTACCTTTGTTCCAGAAGGTAGTGGAGCCGTCCGAGTAGCGAGCACCGGAACCCGAGATCACATGTGGCAGGGTGATGGTGCGGCCCGACAACATGATTTCTACCTTGTCGTTGTTCGGGAATTTGGCGATGAATTCCAGGTCATCACATTTGAATGCAGCGATATTGCTCTTCGGTGCATTTGCAGCGACCGGATTGCCGACACGTTGCACCATGATGCTGATCGGTTTTTCCGCTTCGTTGAAATTGACCGGATAAGCTTCAGTCGATGTCCACATCAGTTCATCCCGGTTATCCAGAATCACTGCACGTACGTTGTAGCGATGACGCAAGTCGATAGCCGACGGGATGTAGCGCAAATCAAACTGAATAGGAACCTGGCCGCTAGGACGCAAGGTTTGCTGTGCGACGAAGATGGCGCTGGCGTCGGCACGGCTGACGTCTTCCAGGCTGACGACTATCTTGGCATCAGGTGGCAGCGCAATGCGTTCACGATAAATGACAGAGCCGCTGATGCGACCGGATAAATTGGGTTTGCTCTCGGTTTTGTACCATTTGGCACAACCGCTCGCGGCCACGGTCAGTGCCAGCAATGTGAGGATGGTACGCAGAGTGTGTAATTTTTTCATGTTGGTTTCCTGAAAATGACATGCGATGAGGAAGTGTAGCGCCTGCCATCGCAAAGTCCAGTGTTGCTTACGCCAGCCTGACAGCTTGACGCATGCAGGCACGGCAAGTAGTCTTTGTTATCCTGTCAGGCAGGTGATGATGGACAGCATGATTCAATCTGCGTTCCCGTTGGCACGCGTTAAACACTACCTCCGCTATTAATTAATGCATACAGACTGTCATTCCCGTCCGCGTTTTCCCCATTTGTTAGTTGCTGCACTTTTCGCTTTCTCTTCCGGCGCGGTGTGGGCTGACGAAGAAGTCTGTAGCTCCAAGCCCGGCGTCAGGGCGTTGAAAAATTACCCTGATGTGTACAACTTCTATTACGAAAACGATTTGTTTGCCGGTACGGATAATAACTACACCAGCGGTGCCAAGTTTTCCTGGATCTCGGCCAACCTCGAGGATTACATCAACGATCCCTGCCTGCCGAAATGGGTGCGCCAACTGAATCGGGTTTCAGAATGGGTGCAACCGGGTGTATTTGATTCACGCAATATGGTGATTAGTCTGGGCCAGGAGATGTACACGCCGACCGATAAGACACGGAGTGACCTGATTACCAATGACCGGCCGTATGCAGGCTGGCTCTACCTCGGCCTGGCCTACAACGCACGTAACGATACGGACATGGAAGTGACCGAGATCGATATCGGTATGGTCGGCCCGGCTTCGCTGGCACGCCAGTCACAAAACTTCATCCACCGCATACGCGGCATCGATCGCTTCAACGGTTGGGACAACCAGCTCAATAATGAACTGGGCATACAGTTCGTGAAGGAACGAAAAACCAAGTTCTTCAACTGGTCGCGTTCAGGCTGGCCGAAGATGGATGCGATCAGCCATTACGGTTTTGCGCTGGGTAATGTAAATACTTATCTGAATGGCGGGCTGGAAGTGCGTATAGGTAGTTTCCTGCCCAACGATTTTGGTACTGCACCTATCCGTCCGGCCAGTGACAGCAATGCGCCGCTGCCAGCCAATGCCTCACGCCGGATGGCAGATGGCGGTGTACATTTCTTCGCGTCGGTAGATGGTCGTGCAGTCGCCCGCAATATCTTCCTCGATGGGAATACCTTCTCCGACAGCCACAGTATTTCGAAACGCTATTTCGTTGGTGACGTCGCGGCCGGTGTGGCCTGGCAATGGGTAGGGGGCAAGATCACTTATGCGCAATATTTGCGCAGCAAGGAATTCCGCGGTCAGGACAAGGCGCAAAGCTACGGCTCGATTACGCTTAGCCTCGAATACTGACACTCAGGATGGAGCGTCATGCACAGGCATGCTGTGCATGACGTATGGCGATATTAGTCGAAGCTGAAGTCAGCCGGGAGGCCGTCGAAGAATTCGACTTCACCGGTTTCCAGTGAGTACTCGGCACCGACCACCAGCAAACCTTCGTTCTGGCTCAGGCTTTCCAGTATTTCCGAACCGTGGCGCAGGTGATTGACGGAAGCGCGGATGTTGGCGCGTACCGATTGATGTACCAGCGCATCATGATCGTGCTTCAGATCCGTTTCCATCAGGGTTTCGATCGAAGGACGGATGCGGTCAACAATGGACTTCAGGTTGCGTGACTGGTTTTCGCTAGGACGCTTCAATTCGTCCAGTGTCGCCAAGATGGCACCACATTGCGAGTGACCGAGCACGACTACCAGCTTGGTGCGGTAACGATCAGCAGCAAATTCCACGCTGCCAACCTGTGACGGTGCCACGATATTACCGGCGACGCGGATCACGAACAAATCACCCAGACCCTGATCGAACACCAGTTCTGCCGGTACGCGCGAGTCGGAGCAGCCAAGAATAATGGCGAACGGTTCCTGGCCAGCGGCGATTTCGCTGCGGCGGGCATGGGAGGAGGCATTGTCGGGGTTACGGACATCTGCGACAAAACGGCGGTTACCGTCGCGCAGACGCTTTAGTGCGGCTTTTGCTGTTTCCATTAGGTTCTTTCTTTCGATTGCTGTCTGGTGCCTGCGGGAGGGATGCATTTGCGTGGGGAAGCATGACGGCGCGCGCTGGCGCTATCGTGTGCAAAGGCAGGCGTTCACTACTTTAAAGCATTCTTTAGCGGCTTGCTTGGCAAATTTTTCAGTGCAAATGAGGACAGTGACGCAAACTCATGCAGGCATGAACGGCGACGAATGACTGTGTTTGAGCGAACTTAAATGGAGAAGTGCGAGGAAGGCGTGAGATGGTGGTGCGACGCAGCATGGCGGATAGCCGGCTTGCCGACTATCCATACACAGTATTCAAAAATCGAATAATTCGCCGATCAGGTCTTTTTTCTGTTTTTGCCCGTAGCCTTCCTTGTTGTAGCCATGTTGCATGGCGCGCACCGGACTGCTGCGCTCGCCGCGATAACGCGGCAGCGGCGGTGCTTCCGGTGGCAGGGCATTGGCGGAACGATCGATCAGTTTGTCGAGTTCGCCCCTATCCAGCCACACACCGCGGCAGTTTGGGCAGTAATCAATTTCAATTCCGTGGCGATCAGAAGTGATCAAGTGCATTTCATTGCAGGCCGGACATTTCATCTTGATATCCTCGTCGTTAAAGTCGCCCATTACGGGCGATAAGCTGCACTCTAGGCGCTCTTTAACTGTTTGAAAATTCGAATATAATCAATTTTTCATTCGAAAAAACGGAAGAGAGATCTTGCATGAGTGGAATAAATTACAAGCATTTGCACTATTTCTGGGTGGTCGCCAAGTCCGGTGGCATAGGCCGCGCCAGTGAACGCCTGCATTTGACACCGCAAACCATCAGCGGCCAGATCAGCCAGTTCGAGGATGTGCTTGGTTATAAATTATTCAACAGGGTCGGGCGACGGCTGGAGTTGAACGACGCCGGTCGCGTGGTGCTCGGCTATGCGGATGAAATCTTCACGCTGGGTGAGGAATTGCAGGAAGTGCTGCGTTTCCGTCCGGGCGGCTGGCCCTTGCAGTTCCGGGTCGGGGTCGCGGATGCGGTGCCTAAGGCGATTGCCTATCTGCTGCTGGAACCGGCGATGGAGTTGCCCGAATCGCTGCGCATCGTATGCCGCGAAGGCAAGCTGACCAATCTGCTGGCCGACCTGGCCGTGCATAGGCTGGATATCGTGATTGCCGATAGCCCGATGCCTGCCAATATTGATGTGCGCGGCTACAACCATTTGCTGGGTGAATGCGGGATGACTTTCTTTGCCACCGATGAGCTGGCAAAGAAATACCAGAAGGATTTCCCCAAGAGCCTGGATGGCGCTCCCTTCCTGATGCCGGGTGAAGATGCCGCCGTGCGGCCGCGCCTGATACGCTGGTTTGAAAAGGAAAAAGTCCGGCCGCGCATCGTCGGCGAGTTTGACGACGGTGCGTTATTGCAGGCATTCGGTGAGGCAGGTAAGGGTATCTTCGCCGCGCCTTCCGCTGTCGCCGACCAGATTAAAAAGCAATATGGTGTGACCGAGATAGGCCGTACGAATGCAGTGTCGGAACAGTTTTATGCGATTTCAGTAGAACGCCAATTGACGCATCCGGCGGTAGTCGCCATCAGCTCGGCAGCACGTGAAAGCCTGATCCGTTAATCAGGTGCGCGGATGTCTTGCTGCTTCGCGGTGGCAGGAGAGTAGACATGCTCCGGTCGTACGCCTATGCCGACCGCATAGGCCGGTATTCCGCGTAACAGCGGTATCAGGTTCAGCAGACGCATAGGCCACGGCACACTCAGCGGTTTATCCTGCGCACGACTCACGACCGGCACCAGGATGCGATTCTGGATCGCAACCTGCGCTGCCTGCGTGACGCGGGTAGGGAAGAGGCGACGGGTTTGTACCTTGTCGAGGAAAGGCGTGAGTGCCAGCGGTGTGACCTCCGGATTGGCCAGTGACAGCGCGAGTATATTGGCTGTTGCCACTGCATCCTGTATCGCCAGATTGATACCTATACCGCCGACCGGTGACATTGCATGTGCGGCATCACCTATGCAAAGCAAGCCCGGCTTCCACCATTGCTCCAGCCGGTCTACCGACACACTCAGTAATTTAATATCGTCCCAGCTTTGCAGGCTGGCGACACGATCAGCAAACATAGGTGCAATGCGACTGAGTTCCGCCTGGAAGGCAGGCAAGCCACGCGCGTGGATTTCTTCTATGCCGCCTTTCGCTATGACATATGCGCATTGCCAGTAAGTCCCCCTGTGCAGCATCACAAAGAACTGTCCGGCATCGAGGCGTGCGCCGGTACTGGTCGGGTCACCTTCCGCTGTTGGCAGGCGTAACCACAGGACATCGATAGGTGCGCCCAGGTTGCGTACTTGTAGTTGAGCTGCCTCGCGTACGGTTGAGTGGCGGCCATCGGCGCCTATAACCAGATCGGCATGGACCTGCAAAGGACCGTCGTTGGTTGTGACTTGTACACCGGTGACGCGTTCGCTGTCTTCCAGCAAACTATCTACGCGAGCGTTCTGGATCAAACGGAAGTTGGCATAGCGCACCGCTTCATCGCGCAGGAAATCGAGGAAGTCCCACTGCGGCATCAGTGCGATGAATTTGCACTGCGTACTCAATCGCGAAAAATCAGCGACCTTTAATACGCGACCACCTATATTGATGCTCAGCTCGCGCGCTTCATCATGTGGTCTTTGCAGGAAGGATGTGAGCAAGCCTAGCTCATGCATGATTTGCAGTGTGGACGGATGCACGGTGTCGCCACGAAAGTCGCGCAGGAAGTCGCCATGCTTTTCCAGCACGATGACATCGACACCAGCGCGCGCCAGCAGCAGCCCCAGCATCATGCCAGCCGGACCGCCACCGGCGATACAACAGCGTGTATGGATTTGATCCGGCATGGAAACACTCCTTGCAGTCAGCGCATCACAAGTGCAATTATCTGAATTGATTATGGCGATAGTTGTGGCTGTGCGCAAAGGGATTCGCAGGCGTAATTCGCTTAATGTACAGCGCAGACGTGACTACGCGCTTGCCTACGATAGTTCGCGGGCAAGACGTGTAGCTGGGTAGTGACTAATTAAGCAGGAAATTGCTTGTAGGATGCAGAACGATCAGCCGCGCTTGCGCGAATCTGACCGGGCAGGATAGGCGCTTACTGGAAGGAACCAGTTTGCGTGGTGTTGAATGGTACGACGATAGTGGTGGAGCCTTCGGACTTGTCTTGCTCGATCGAGCCGGTATCGTTGTCCTGCTCTTCACTGATCTGCTTATGTTCCTTGTCGGAGATATGCTTGCCAGCGTGGATAGGTTTAGCCGTGTGGTGGGCGTTATCGTAGTTTTTGTACATGGTCGATATCCTTATAGATCACAGCGATCAAATTTCGAAAGCTGCTGATTGTTGTGATGGCATGTCGCACTGCCCGTGCCGTTTAAATCGTGTGGCACGACCTGAGTTGCGAGAATAAAGGAGCCGTCCGGAGATGGCGATCAGAGATCATCCTAAAGTTTTGTAGGAAGGCTCTGACTTGATTGTGCAAATGGCATTGTTGCCATGTTGCCGACTATGGGTGAAAACAAGTGGCACAAATTATTGTGCCGGCGAATGATGCTTGCTTGGCATCCCGTATCACGGGAATGAGTGCTGCGAGCAGATGAGCTGCAGCGGCGTAATGATAGTTGATTTTGCCGCGCGATGGGGAATGGTGTAGTGAGTTGCCATATTGCTTCTGTTTTTCCACCACCGCGCTGCGATATTTTTTTGAGGGCTGACTCGTGAGAGTTAACCCATGTGGACTTCGTCCGGTTCTGCTTCGCGTCGTTCCTGACGCCATTCCATTGCAGTCTTCAACACCAGTGTCAGCAATGCCATACATGCGAGCAATGCAGCAGCGGTGAAGGCGGCAGCGGTTTTGTAATCGTTGTTGAGTTGCTCGACCAGCAAAGGCAGGGTCAGTGTTTGGTTCATGATGGTACCGGACACCACAGCGACCGCACCGAACTCACCGACCGCACGTGCATTGGTAATGACTGCACCGTACAGCAAGGCCCATTTAATATTCGGCAAAGTAACGCGCCAGAAAATCTGCCAGCCGGTTGCACCCAGCGACAGTGCTGCGATTTCTTCTTCGGTACCTTGCTTCTGCATCAGCGGCATCAGGATGCGTGCGATATACGGTGCAGTGACAAAGACCGTGACCATGATGATGCCCGGCCATGCGAACATCAATTGCACGTCTTTCGCATATAGCCATTTACCGATGGTGCCTTCCAGACCGTACACCACCAGATAGCAGAAGCCTGCTACAACCGGCGAGGTTGCGTACGGGATCTCGACCAGCGTCACCAGCAGGCGGCGACCAAAGAAGTCGTAATGCGTGACGCACCATGCGAGCAGGATGCCGAACACCAGGTTGATAGGGACCGTCAGCACCGCAGCCAGTATGGTCAGGCCGAGTGCGTGCTTCATGTAGTCTTCATTCAGATTGGCCCACAAGAGTTCGAGGCCGCCACTGAAGGCTTGCGTGAAAATCAGTATCAGCGGTAGCACCAGCAACAGTATCGTCATTACGATACCGAGGCCGATCAACAGCCATTGATGCAGTTCGCGGGGTTGTTTGATTGCTTTAGCCATGATTATCCCCTTACGCTTTCTTGAAGAATCGTCCCTGCACAACTTGCAGCAGGAACAAGAGGATGAGGGAGGCCAGCAGCACGACCGAAGCGATGGCGGCAGCGGCAGGGTAGTTGTACTCCTGCAGACGCACGAACAGCATCAGCGACGTCACTTCTGTTTCGAACGGGATATTACCGGCGATCATAATGACCGCACCGAATTCACCGAGGCTGCGGATGAAGGCTTGCGATGAACCGGTAATCAGTGCCGGGATCAGCGTCGGCAAAATCACGCGCCAGAAAATTTGCCATTTATTGGCACCCAGCATCAGCGCGGCTTCTTCCAGTTCCTTTTCCATATCTTCCAGCACTGGTTGTACCGAGCGCACGATGAAGGGCAGGCTGGTGAAAATCATCGCGACCACGATGCCGGGGAAGGCATAGGAAATCTTGATGCCGAATATTTCAAACCATTGGCCGAGCCAGCCGGATGGGATGAACAGGGCAGACAGCGTAATACCTGCGACCGAAGTCGGCAGTGCAAACGGCAGGTCGACCAGTGAATCGATCAGGCGACGGCCAGGGAAATCGTAACGGGTAACGATCCACGCCAGCAGGAAACCGATGAAGGTAACGACGATGGTGGAATAAAACGCGCCCTGTATCGTGACCTTGTAGCTTTGCAGCACGCGTGCGTCGGTAATCGCAAACCAGTATTGGTCCCAGCTCATGCCGCTGACGTACAGCAACAGCGCCGAAATCGGCAACAGAATCACCAGGCTGATATACAGCGTCGAAAAGCCGAAGCTCATCGAAAAGCCCGGCAGGATGGGCGTACTACGGAAGAAGCGAAGAGACAGATTCACGATATGTGCGGGTCAGGGCAGTGCGGCGTCACTGCAAAACGGTAATTGTAAAAACAAACGACCATCCAGTAACGGATGGTCGTGTGGATGGCGGCATTGTAAACCACCATCATCCTGTATGACAAAGGTGATGCTGGCGCAGTGCTAAATTCACGCCGCCAGCCCCTTATCAACGACGTTGCGACAGCAATTGGTCGAGTACAGCGCCACCAGCGAAGTGCTTGGCCTGGATGTCATCCCACGAACCCAGTACTTTGGTCGGGTCGATCAGGCGGACTTTCGAGTAACGGTCAGCCACAACTTTAGCGACGTCTGGGTGATGCACGCGGTAGTTGAAGGTGGTCAGCAAGAGCTGGATTTCACGCGAGTACTGATAGTTCAGGTAAGCGGTTGCGACTTTACGGGTACCTTTTTCATCCACGACCTTGTCAACAACTGCAACCGGGAATTCAGCCAGTACCGAGACTGGTGGAACCACGATTTCATAGCCGCCAGCTTTGAACTCATCGCTCTTCGCGATGTTGATCACTTCCGATTCAAAGGTCAGCAATGCATCGCCCTGGTTGTTTTGAGCAAACGCTACGGTTGCGCCACGGCCACCGGTAGGGAAGTTAACGACGTTGTGCAACAGTTTGCCGACGAATTGCTTGGTTTTGGCATCGTCACCCTTGAACTTCTCGTTTGCGTACAACCATGCGCCGAGGTAGGTGTAGCGTGCGTTACCGGATGTTTTTGGGTTAGGGAAAACAACTTTCACGTCATCACGTACCAGGTCGTCCCAGGTTTTGATGTTTTTAGGATTGCCTTTGCGGACCAGGAAAGCGATGGTGCTGTAGTAAGGCGAGCTATTGTTAGGGAAGGCTTTTTGCCAGTCCTTACGCACCAGGCCGCGTTGCGCCAGGATGTCGATGTCGGTGACCTGGTTAAAAGTAACGGTATCTACTTTTTTACCCTGGATAATGTCCTGTGCCTGGCGCGAAGTGCCGGCAAACGATTGATCGATCTTCAGGTCCTGGCCGCTTTCAGCTTTCCATTTAGCCAGGAATTTAGGATTGATTGCAGCGAATACTTCGCGAGCAACGTCATATGACGCGTTCAGCAAAGGTTTTTCCTGAGCCTGGGCTGCGCCGGACAGCAAAGTGGCGGAAGCCGCTGCCAGTAAAACAACTTTCTTAAACATGAACATTCTCCATATTTTGATAAAAAGGGGTGGTAGCAGGATTGCCGACGAGTCGGCATATGGGACGGATATAGCCTGATTCCATCTGTGCAATCGAGTAACTTACCGAACGGAAATGAATATAACAAATTTGCTTATTCGTTCAAACTATAGTTTTTGCATGTCTTCATGCTAAAAACGCATAAGGGAGGGATTTTGTTATGAGTTCGGGGTTTGGGCGGATTGCATGACACCGGTTTAGCGGCTGTGTCGCCTTACTTAATATTGTTCTCTCTTCGTGGAGAACTGCGTTGCCGAGGTGGCCCGGCGCCACTCACTTTCTTTGCTTCGCCAAAGAAAGTAAGCAAAGAAAGGCGACCACGGCGCCGCTGCCCCTGCGGGGTTCCCGTTTGTGCAGGACAAAAAATGGGAAGTGGACGAAACTCACTGCGCTAACGCTCCGTTCAAACAACGTCCACTTCTTTTTCCATTTTCTGCCCAGCACAAACGGCATCGTCACAGTGGATAACTGCCACAGTCTCTTTGGGTTGCTGTATCTGACTTTCAAAACAAAAACGCCCCGATTTCTCGAGGCGTTTTTTGTATCAGGCCAAAGCATCAGCTCAAAGGCTCATGCTTAAACATAATTAAGCCAGGTTTTTAGCAACAAAATCCCAGTTAACCAATGCCCAGAACGATTCAACATACTTAGGACGCGCATTGCGGTAGTCGATGTAGTAAGCGTGTTCCCAAACGTCGCAGGTCAGCAATGGTTTGTCAGCGCCGGTCAGTGGGCAGCCAGCGTTCGAGGTGTTAGCCAGGTCGAGCGAGCCGTCAGCCTTTTTCACCAGCCATGTCCAGCCGGAACCGAAGTTGGTGACGCAGGATTTGGTGAATTCTTCTTTGAACTTGTCGAAGGAACCCCATTTTGCGTTGATCGCATCAGCAACTGCACCAGTTGGAGCGCCGCCGCCGTTTGGCTTCAGGCCGTTCCAGTAGAAGGTGTGGTTCCATACTTGTGCTGCATTGTTGAATACGCCACCGGAAGATTTTTTGATGATTTCTTCGAGGGTTGCGTTTTCGAATTCGGTACCTTTGATCAGGTTGTTCAAATTCGTTACGTATGTCTGATGATGTTTACCGTAATGGAATTCGAGCGTCTCTTTCGAGATGTGTGGAGCAAGTGCATCCAACGCATAGGGCAGTGCCGGCAGGGTATGTTCCATGGTCGTCCTTCTTTATGGGGTTGAAAATGAAGATGTTCTTTTTGAAAGGCACTCATTGTAAAGCGGTTACGGCTTGCTTGCACACGACGCAGATCAATTTCCGGCAACGCGAAAAATCACATGTGAAAAACGCTGAAAAATTCAGTGGGAAAAATTTCTGTGATGCCGCGCAAAGCCAATGAATATAAGGCTTTGTACGATTTACAGTGCATCATCTTACACTCATAAATTGAGAATGATTCTCGTTATTATTTGAGGTGATTTTCGTGTGATTTTTGTGCTTCGTGCTGGTTCGCGATGAATGTGCAGTGCATTTGCGCCTCTGTTTTTTTTGGTGTTAATGCAGCTTGCGCAGACTTGCAGATATTTTCTATTCCAGGGTTTCCTGCACGCTGGCGATACCCACTTGCGCTGTGCCATCCGCCAACCTTACCGTCACACTTTGACGTGGTTGCAGTTCTTTCGGCGCACGCACTATCTTGCCCTTGTCGTCGGTAATCATTGCGTAACCACGTTCCAGCGTGCGTTGCGGATTCAGCATTTCCAGTTGTGCTGATAGCGCAGCGAGGCTTTGCTTTTGCGTCGCGATGTTGTTGCTGATCTGGTTGCTCATGCGACGTGCATGATTGATGACGTGCAGACGTTGCGCCTGTGTATCCGGCAATTGCGACAACCAGCGGTTGCGTAGTTGCGCCAATGCGAATTGCGCTTTGCTGAGTGGGATGCGGGTCGCGTGACCGAGGCGTGCCTGCAGGTTTTGCAGTTTCATTCTTTCGTGCGCGATATACGCGGCCGGACTGATCAGGCGGCGCGACAACCAGTCCAGTGTTTGTGCTGTGTCGGACAGCTGTCGCTTCAACACATAACGCATGTCATCTGCTTGCGCTTCCAGTCGTGCCAGCCAGTCGGCGCGCGGCGTTGCCGCCAGTTCCGCGGCTGCGGTCGGTGTCGGTGCACGCAGGTCGGCGGCGAAGTCGGCGATGGTGAAATCGGTTTCATGACCAACGCCGACGATGACGGGAATGTCGCAACCGACGATGGTGCGTGCCACTATCTCATGGTTGAACGACCACAGGTCTTCTATGCTGCCACCGCCACGACACACCAGCAGTACGTCGCATTCGGCACGCGCGGAAGCAGTGGCTATCGCTTGTGCAATTTTATTGGCCGAGCCTTCGCCTTGTACCGGTGTCGGGTAGAGGATGACGCGTACGTGCGGTGCACGCCGTTGCAAGGTAGTAAGGATGTCGCGCAAGGCGGCCGCTTGCGGGCTGGTGACTATGCCTATGGTGCGTGCGAATTCTGGAATCGGACGTTTGTGTGCCGGATCGAACAAACCTTCTGCGTTCAGTTTCTCTTTTAACTGCAGGAAGGCTTCATACAAATTGCCGACGCCTGCACGGCGTATCGCTTCCACACTTAACTGGTAATCGCCGCGCGGCGCATACAGCGTGACCAGCGCGCGCACTTCCACTTTGTCACCTTCGCGTGGCATGAAATCTGCATATTGAGCTCGACCACGGAACATCACGGCACGCACCTGAGCTGCACTGTCCTTGAGCGTGAAGTACCAGTGGCCGGAGGCGGCGCAAGTGAAGTTGGAGATTTCGCCGGACACCCAGGACAGCGGGAAATTGCGCTCCAGCATGCGCGATACGGCCTGGTTCAGTGCGGAGACGCTGAGTACGGCAGGCGCGGCAGGTGGTGGAGCGGAGTAACGATCGGAGTTCATAAATGTGCGTGCGTGGGGCGATGCATGGGCAGGCTATGCACGGAAATAGTGCAGTAGAGCAACTTTAGCATGCAGCGCCGCAGGCAAATGCCTGCAATTCGTGGGTAACAAACGCAAATGGTAATGGAATTTGGCTCTTGAAATGAGTTCTAGTACAGGGAAAAGAAAAATGAATATCTTGAATATAAAAATTGGTGCTCGCCTGGCTATGGGCTTCGGGGCGATATTCATCCTGATGGCTACGCTGATTGTATTGGCTTTGCTGCGCTTTAACAGCATAGGGGAGATCAACCATCAACTGGTTGAGAGTGACTGGGTCAAGGCAGAAGCGGCGGCCACCATAGACAGTACGACGCGCGCCAATGCACGGCGCAATATGGAGTTGCTGGTAGAGACTGATGCGGCGAAAGTGGCCGCACTGTACGCAGAAATAGCAAAGAACAAGAAGACCATCGATGAAGCGGTGGTGGTGCTGGATAAGCTGGTGTACACCGAGCAGGGCAAGGCGATCATGCAGGAATTCAAGCAGGCGCGCGGCAAGTATGTCGCATCCTTTGGCACGGTGGGCAAACTGGTTGCTGACAACCATAAAGAAGAAGCGCGCCAAATGATGCTGGCCGAAACGCTGCCTGCGCTGGATGTCGTACAAGGCATCGTGGCACGCCTGACCGCAGTACAAAAGAAAATGGTGGAACAGCGTGGTGCGGTGGCTACCGGGCATATCGATGCTGCTATCCAGATGATGATGGTGCTGGGAGTACTGGCGGCAGTGGGTGGTATCGCACTCGCTTACTGGATCACGCATTCGATCACCAAGCCGCTGCATGAAGCGGTAAAGATTGCGCAGACCGTGGCCGCCGGTGATCTGACCAGCGTCATCGACGCGAAATACAAGGATGAAACCGGCCAGTTGCTGCAGGCGCTGAAGAATATGAATAGCAGCCTGATCCGCATCGTCGGCGAAGTGCGACACAGCACCGAAGCGATCGCGATCGCCTCCACGCAGATCGCCAGCGGCAATATGGATTTGTCGTCACGTACCGAAGAGCAGGCCAGCTCACTGGAAGAAACCGCTTCGTCGATGGAAGAGCTGACCGGTACCGTACGGCAGAATGCAGACAATGCGCGGCAGGCGAATCAACTGGCGTTGACAGCATCATCAGTCGCGAGCAAGGGTGGAGAGGTGGTGTCGCAAGTGGTCGATACCATGGGCTCCATCAATGACTCAGCGAAGAAGATTGCCGACATCATAGGCGTCATCGATGGCATCGCATTTCAGACCAACATCCTGGCGCTGAATGCAGCGGTAGAAGCAGCGCGTGCCGGTGAACAGGGACGCGGCTTTGCAGTCGTGGCAGGCGAAGTGCGCAATCTGGCGCAGCGTTCAGCAGCCGCGGCGAAGGAGATTAAACACCTGATCGGCGATTCGGTGCAAAAGGTGAATGCCGGTTCACGTCTGGTGGATGACGCTGGCAGCACCATGCAGGAAGTGGTGGCCAGTGTGCGCCGCGTGACCGACATCATGGGTGAAATCACGGCGGCCAGCCAGGAGCAAACCACCGGCATCGAACAAATCAATCAAGCCGTGATCCAGATGGATTCCGTGACCCAGCAAAATGCGGCGCTGGTCGAGCAGGCCGCCGCCGCTGCGGCTTCATTGCAGCATCAGGCAGGTAGCCTGGCGCAGGTGGTCGGGGTATTCAAGCTGCATCACAGCGAGACGTTACATGTTTTGCCGGCGACGGCAGCGCAGGTCAGCGCCAAGGCTGGCGTATCGGTATTGCCGCAGAAGGCCGCACCGGTACAGATCGCTGCCAAGGAGGTCACGCCGTCCAGACCGGAAAAGCGCGCCGAGCTGGCAGTAGTCGGCGATGAATGGGAACAGTTTTAAGGAGGGGAGAGGCCGGGATGTTTCCGGCCTTTTTTAAATCTTCAGGTTATGACGCGTGTAAACATTCTTCACGCCTTCGACAATCAGCAACAAGACCGCGATCCAGATCGGGATATAAGTCAGCCATTGTGCACCTTCTATGGTTTCACCCAGCAGCAGTGCGACTACCACCAGTAATACCGGCTCGACATAACCAAGCAAACCAAACAGGCTGAGGCTCAGGGTCTGGCTGGCGATCATGTAAAACAGCAAGGCAAACGCACTGATCACGCCGAGTATAGGGATCAGCGCATACAGGCGCGGATAGTCGGCCAGCGACGCGATGCCGACATCGCCGGTGTAGACAAACCACGCACCTGCAGGCAGCAGGAAGATCATGTCAAACCACAGTCCGCCGATATTGTTGGAGCCCAGTCGGCGACGCAGTACAAAGTAGACCGGATAGCCGAGCGCGACCACCATGGTTTCCCATGACAGGCTGCCGACGTTGATCAGCTCGTTGGTGACACCGACCGCAGCACACACGGCGGCCAGGTTTTGCAGGCGCGACAAGCGCTCCTTGTAAATAATGCGACCCGTCATTAGCATCGTCAGCGGCAGCAGGAAGTAGCCGAGCGAGACATTCAGCGCGCGGCCATGCAGCGGTGCCCACATAAACAACCACAGTTGCACACCAAGGAAAACCGAGGTGGCCAGTACACCGACGATCAGTGCCGGGTTTTGTCGCATCCGGTGCAGCAGGTTCAGCACCAGGCCTTGTTGCCGCCGGGACCAGATGAACAGCGTCAGGAACGGAAAGGTCAGCAGCGTGCGCCAGCCGAAAATTTCCTCGCCGTTCAGTGGCGTCAGCAAGGTCGAATAAAAATAGAGGACCGCAAACAGGACGGAGCTGGTGACGGAAAACGTAATACCTTTGGACACTGAGACTCCATGATAAATTGATACTTTTTTAGCGTTGGCTAGTATATTAGTTTTTTTGTCTGGTCAGCGCGGGAATAGGGGGTAATTCAAACTGCCTTCCCGAGAATTTTCGATCAATTTGCACATTCTTATTTCAACTCCTTTAAAAATTATGCAGAAATTATTTATATGCCTCGTTGCGTTAGCCATTTCAGGATGCGCCACTAAGAAACTGAGTGAAGTTGAAGAGCAAAGGATCAGAAACGTTGGCGTTGTATCGATTATTTCTGAAGATGCGTCTTTCCAAAAAATCGGGCTTACAGTATTTAATAACGAGAAAACTGTAATTGAAATGAATGGGCAGGTCGCTGCAACAGTCTTTAGCATTGCTAACGCTCAATTGACAAAATCACGACCAAATTGGGTAGTGAAGAGAGTCGTGTTTGAGCAATCTGCCATGATTAAAAAGCTCAACGCTTCCGGAATGGTAATGTCATCCCCCGTAGAGAAAATTCAAAAGGATCTGGGGGAGATTGCGAAAAGCAATGGTCTCGACGCGTTGCTCGTTTTTTTCCCTGTCAGATATGAATCTGTGTCTGGGGAGGGTGTCGGGGTAATGTTGAGGACCATGAGTTTGTCGTCTGTTGCTGGCGGATTTGCTTATGCGACCATCGACATGGCCATGATTGATCAGCGCGGTGAGATCGTTGCATACGCTGGTACCGGTTCGATCTTGGCATCTAAAGCAATTGATATCGAGGGATACGGGATCAAGTATTCCTTAAACGCTAATACGACGCCTGAAGTTACGGATAAGCTCAAGACAGATATAAAAGATCTGCTGAAGCAGAACGTTACTATTCGCCTAGGTCAAATTGGTTTGTGAGCCAAGGTAACAATATTTGGTGGGTGGCCGGATATGCACGGTGTTTGGCTGGATATCGCCTATCGCTCGTCCGCTCCCGGCCAGCCCCCGGCTTCACATGCCCAACTTAATGCTTTATGATGAGCGAGGCAATGCGGGAAGGATCTGTTCCCAGAGACATACAGCAGCGCACTGAAGACGGGAAGACATGACAGAGGTGGGCTGCTGAACATTGTTTCCGCAACCAGCATCACACATACAGCAGGCTTCCAGATATGGAAGCCGTTTTATTTTGTAATGTTGCATTGCACACTGAACATCTGTTTTTTGGTTTTCTGCCTTGATTACGCCCGCAAGTTAGGGGCATTTACCTGTGCCGAGCACGAAATTAGCAGGGAGTTGTGATGGATTTTGAAATACCGGAATCGATGGTAAATGTGCTGTTGGAGATGATCGAGTCCGAGTCTCCATTGGCCAAGCGTCTTTCCGAACATGGCGTCTGCCATGGCCGCATGATAGTCAACAGCAAGCTGTTCGACGCGAAAGCGATGAACACGCTGTATAGCCTGTGCAAAGCGCAGGACGACCGTGCGTTGATGTTCCAGATGCTGGCACTGGATAACATCCTGGGCGCGCCGCAGGCACGCAAGATTCCCGACCTCGACAAACTGGTACCAGGCCTCGCCGCGTACTTCTCGCGCGATGTAATCGATGGCTGGCTGTACAAACGCAACAAGGACGGCGTCCTGTTGCCGTGGCTGATCCATCGCCTGCGCCATGTGGTGCCGGACCAGGGCGCGCCGTATGTGGTGATCGACCTGATCGCCAATACCATGCAGGCAGCCGGACGCGAAGAGTCGTCCGACTTGCGCATGCGCCGTGCCGGTATGACGAATGCGATTGTTATCAACTCGCACGACATCGCCAATCGCACGATTCCTGAACTGCTGACCGAGCTCGGCTATTTCAAGGAATGCCCGGAATTCAAGCAAGAATACGAAGTACAGGCCAAGCGTTTCCTGAAATACCAACGCCAGTTCGGCAAGCAATTCATCGCGCGCAATGCCGCCTTCACGATGGATGAAAAATTCCGCATCGGCATGCTGCCTTTCAAGGCAGGTACCACCGCGAAGTGCGTGAATGATGAAGAGATCCTGGATCGTCGCTTTGAAATGATGACCGACGCCGAATTCTGGCGTCAGAACGGTTTCGAGCAAGGCTTCGAAAAGATCCCGCTGCATTGCTATGTACACCTGTTCCATCTGGAACTGCACCAGAACATCTGGGTGCACGTACAAAACCTGACGTCCTACGAATACAAGCCGGAACTGCGCGAAAAGCTGATCCTGCCGACTCAGCATCGTGAGCTGATCGATATCCTGACTGCCGATATGAATGTCTTGATGGAAGACATCGTCGAAGGCAAATCGGGCGGTACCACCATCCTGTGCAAGGGTGCACCCGGTTTGGGTAAAACCCTGACCGCCGAAGTGTATTCGGAAGTAGTGGGTAAACCTTTGTACCGTGTGCATTCCGGCCAGTTGGGCATTACCGCCGCGTCGGTAGAGCAAAACCTGTCGGAAATCCTGCGTCGCGCTGCGCGCTGGGATGCGATTCTGCTGCTGGATGAGGCTGACGTTTACATCCGTTGCCGTGACAATGATTTGCAGCACAATGCCATTGTTGCTGAGTTCCTGCGTACGCTGGAATACTTCAAAGGCTTGTTGTTCATGACGACCAACCGTGTTGGCGATGTGGACGATGCAATCCTGTCGCGCTGCATAGCCACCATCAAGTATGAAGTGCCGCCCAAGGAAGACGCGATGCGTTTGTGGAAGTCGCTGGCGACACAGTTCCACGCTGATTTGTCGGATGAACTGGTCGACTCGTTGAGCAATATCTACGCGAAGTGCAGCGGCCGCGACATCAAGGAACTGTTGAAGCTGACCTCGAAGTACTGCAAGAGCAAGCAGATACCGTTCTCTGAAGACGCCTTCAGGCAATGTGCGGTATTCCGCGGTATTCAGTGAAATAAAGAAGTACATTAAAAAACGCCCGGCATCCTTTAAAGATGCCGGGCGTTTTTATTAGTGCCTTGCTTCAGGCGGCCAGTTCATGCGCAGTTGCGGTGGCAGTGATAGGCGTGTAGCTGGCGATGATGCGGTTGCGCAGCATATTCACTTTCGGGATCATGAATTTCTGACGACTCAGTGCCAGGTTCATAAAGCCAGGCATCACTGCGCCGTGACGATTCGTCGCAGGGGCAACGACATCCAGGTTCCATAGCGGGAAGCCATTCGGCGGCACGATGAAGGAGCCACCAGGATACGGAGCGTCGCTGCGGTTGGCGGCAATCAGGAAGATGCGATTGTCTTCCGCCTTGGGTACGGTCAACAGCGCGCGGTCTTGCGGGCGACGCCATGCGCTGCACCACGCGATCATGTCTGCGCCTTGCAGCGCCAGTACCCGCGTTGCTTCCGGGAACATGCCGTCGTAACCGAGGATGACGCCGAGTCGGCCAAACGGCGTATCGAAGACCGGCAAAGAGCTGCCAGCGACACACCACGATTTCATTTCAGGCTCGACATGGCATTGCTGGTAGCGACCGATCAGTTCGCCATCCGGTCCGATGACGACAGCTGTCGACGCGATCTTGTCCTGACGTTTTTCCAGCAGGGGCAGCACGATGACGCAAGCGTAGCGTTTGGCGATGGTCGCGACGCGCTCGATAGTCGCTTCGCTCTGGCTCGCTGCAAGATGCGCTTCGGCCAGGCTGGGCAGCCAGCTGGAGGAGGCGAAGAATTGCGGCAAGACGATGACTTTGACGCCGAGCTTGGCGGTGTGATCTATCATTTCGTAGGCGTCGTGCAAGCTGTCGGCGGCACTGGTCGCATGGATTTGCACCGCTGCTGCCTTGGCCACACTTTGTTCTGGAACGAGCGGCTGTGCGAGTATTGCTGCCAGTGGGGTATCGCTGACCGGCTTGCCTATGATGCCGTACAGGTCAGGGCGACGATCCAGCATGCGATCACCTTCATGGTGCCAGGATTTGTTTTGCGCTTTGCTGGTATCGATTTCGGCTGTTACCACACCGTGCGTGTCGTACGGGATTTTGGCGACGACTTCACCGCCGGGCGCGACTATCATGCTGCCGCCGGGATAGTAGATGCTGCGCTCCACACCCGCCTTGGTGGCGGCAACAAACCAGACGCCGTTTTCATAAGCGCGTGCCGGTACCCACATATCGGCCTGGTCCATCGCAAAGAAGTTGGCCATGTCGACGATAACTTCGGCACCTTGCAGTGCGAGGTTGCGTGTGATCTCGGGAATGCGGCCATCGAAGCAGATCAGCAAGCCTATGCGTCCCAGTTCCGTATCGACCACCGGGCAGCCGTTTTCACCGAGCTCGAACCAGTTCTGGTCATGTGTGGCGAGGAATTGCTTGTGGTAGTGGACGATGATGTCGCCTTTCGGGTCCAGCAGCAAACCGGTGTTAAAGATTTTGTTTTTCTCTTCATTCATTTCGGTAAAGCCGCTGGCGATGAAGATGTTGTGTTCGCGGCACAGGTCAGCCATCGCCTGCACGAAGCGGCCATCGACTGTTTCTGCCAGCTCGGCGCAGTGCTCGGCAGAGTCGAACAGGTAGCCGGTATTCATGCATTCAGGGAAGACCACCAGGCGTGCGCCCTGACGGACTGCTTCCTCGGTGTAACGACGCAAGAGGCCGATGTTGATATCGAGATCGCCGAGTGCGGCCAGGGTTTGGACGACTGCTGCGCGGAATGGTGCTGTTGCCATGATGTTGCTCCTTCAGAAAATTTAATTAATGCAGCGGCCCGGCGAGGGCCTGGCCATCGCTGCTTGCTGCGTGTGGTATTTGCACCGGAAGTGGAGCGAGAGGTGTGGCAAGAAGCAGCGCCGGGACCGGCGCTGGTCTTAGCCTGGTTTATTTAAGGTCAGTGGGCTTCAACATGATTTTTTGTATATCCATGTGTTCTTTCAGCACGCCTTCTTTTTCAAATACATTGACCAGCGCCTGATACGACTTCACATCGTTGGCAGTCAAATCCTTGTTGGCGCGCAGATAGGGTTGCGCGACGTATTGCACCTGGTCAGGCTGGATTGCAGTGTACTTGGCGATGACGGGACGGTATTTGTCGAAGTTTTCATTCGCCATCTTGGTCGCCTGGTCCAGCACGGCGACGACTTTCTTCGCGACTTCCGGACGCTCTTTCATGAACTTGGTCGAGAGTACCGAGACACCGGAGTAGAAAGGATCAGCGATGAAGGTGGCGACCGGATTAGTCATCGCACGTCGGGCTTCTTTCGAGGTGACGGCGATCGAACCTACTGGTTCCAGCGACAGTGTGGCATCAACGGTACCGGCAACCACGGATGGAATGTGCATAGGCACGGCGATTTCATTGATGCGTACATCCTTATCAGGATCCAGACCGTTTTGACGCAGGATGTAGCGCGTGATGGTTTTCCACTGGATGCCGGGCAGGGTGCCTATGCTCTTGCCCTTGAGATCCTTGAATGAGGAAATGGTCGATGCATTCGAAACGATTAGGCCATCATTGATCATGCCTACCTTGATGCCACCACCTTGCAGGCCAAAGACTTTGAAAGTACCCGGATAGCGCGATTCAGCCAGCGCCGTGATACCGGCTGCCGCACCTGGTGGTCCGAAGTCAGCCTGGCCGGATACCAGTGAATCGATGATCTGGTTCGGGTTCTGGAATTTAACTGAGTTAATTTCTATCCCGGCCTTTTCAAACAGCTTCTCTTCCAGTGCCACGTAGTAAGCCATGGTTTGCATGATGGGCAACCACGACGCAGTGACCTTTTCCATTTTTTCCTGTGCCAGCGCGAGCGATGAATTCAGCAGCAGGGTTCCGACGATAGATGCCAAGACGAACTTTTTCATACCATTCTCCAGAATTGAAAATTAAATTAGCGACCTGCCCAATGCACTACCCATTTCTCGAGTGCGATGAATAAAAGATTGAAGCCGTAACCGACGCCGCCGGTCATCAGGATGGATGCATACATTTGTTGCAGATCGAATACCTGCTGTGCATCGATGATGCGATGGCCCATGCCATCCATCGAGCCGATGAACATCTCGGCCACGATGATGACGACCAGCGCCAGCGAAACTGCCATGCGCAGGCCGACAAAGGTTTGTGGCAGCGATTCAAAGAACAGCACGTCGCGGAATACACGCCATTTCGAAGCACCCATTACGCGTGCTGCGAGGATGCGCGTCTTGCGCGAGTTCATGACGCCATAGGCCACGTTGAACAGCACCACCAGCCAGGCGGAGAAACCGGCGACCGCGATCTTGGCGAAATCACCGATGCCAAAGATCAGCAGGAAGAGCGGGAACATGGCAGTGGCTGGCGTCGAGCGGAAGAAGTCGACCAGCGATTCAATCGAGCGATAAATACGGTCATTCGAACCGAGCGCGATCCCGGCCGGGATACCGAACAGGGCGGCCAGGCCAAATGCATACAGCGTGCGATACAGCGTTGCTGCCAGGTCTTTGGTCATGGAGCCAGAGACCAGGCTGTCCCATAGGGAGCCGAAAGTGGCGAATGGATTCGGCAGCAGTTTGTTGCTGACCCATGCCGAATCATTGGCGATCCACCAGACCGCTATCAATGCGACCGGCCCGATCAGGCTGCGGCCGACGCGCATGCTGTTGTTCATGAAGGGTGGGTATTGTGTGCTTTTCATTTGCGCACCTCGCGTTGGAAGATGTCCAGGCAGCGCGCCTTGGTTTGCACAAAAGCGGCACTGGAAAGGGTGGCTATATCGCGCGGACGCGGCGCATCGAAGCGCACCGTGTCGGCAACGCGGGTCGGTCGTTTGGTCAGCAGCAAGACATGATCGGCGAGGTAGACCGCTTCTTCCAGGTCATGCGAAACGACGATCATGGTGACGCCGGTGGTGTGAAAAATTTCCTGCAGCTTCTCCCGTATGAAGAGAGTCATTTCATAGTCGAGCGCTGAGAAGGGTTCATCGAGGAACAGCACTTCAGGATGCGGTGCCAATGCACGCATGATGGAAATCAACTGCTGCTGGCCGCCGGAGAATTCATACGGGTAACGATTCAAATCAAACTTCACGTCGAAGGACGCGATCAGTTCTTCGACTCGCGCGTCGCAATCGGCCTTGCTCATGCCCTTGATGACGAGTGGATATTTGATGTTGTCTATCGCCCGCATCCACGGGAACAACGCTTCGCGGTAGTTCTGGAATACATAGCCGATGGTGGTTTGCTGCAGGGTTTTGCCGTCGAACAGGATGTCGCCGTCGTCGTATGGAATCAGACCAGCGATCATGTTGATCAGCGTCGACTTGCCGCAACCGTTGGGGCCGAAGACACAGGTCACACGACCTTTCGGAAAGTCGAGATTGAAATCGGAATACACCGGCGCACCGCCAAATGATTTGCTCAGGCCGCGCACTGTAATGTGCGGCCGTGCAGTGGCTTCCGGCGCGGCATCGTCGCGGTAGCTGTGCAAGGAAAAATCAACGACTGAATTCATGTTTCTGGTTTCCTTATAAAACGCTGCTAGTCCAGGCATGCAGATTTGCGTACACATTTGTCTCAACATGACATCGAGTTATGTTCCTTAACGCAATTGATGTGCCAGCACGGAAAATCAGCGCGCTGTGCTGCTTAAAACGCGTGCCTGAATGCAGGTGTAGAAAAGCCGTTAAAAGACATGTCTTCATAGGAGAAATGACTGATACACGGTGAACTTTTAAAGGCCGATTTGGCACAGTCGGGGATGGATAAAAACGGAAGCATGGGCGGGATAACAGAGGTGGATTTCTCGACCATCTTGTTAACCAAATTGTTAACAAGATGACCTGTCCCTGTTTCTTTTTCCTCGGCCAAATACTGATGGAATTGTGTTTTTGCTACGCCTCGCTTTGGCGCATTAAATTGTTGCAGCAGGGCGTATGCGCGAAGACCGTGCATATGGCACATGCGTATTGCTCAAAAACAAGCAAGCAAGAAGGTAAACCGCAGCTTGGTACATGGCAGGGACATTGCTTACACAATGTCCGGGATGTCGATAAGAGGTTGAGTATGGAAATGAAGAGCAAGGAATTCAGTACAGGAATCCGGCCGTATTTGCATTCGACGGCACAGGCAGAGCTGTCGAAGAATGTACATGGCATCGTCGACTGGTCGGAGACACAGCTCTTTGTGACGCGAGAGATATCGAAGCTGATAGGCAAGAGCCTGGATCCGGCTTTTGCGATACGCAATATGTTGCACCTGTTATCCGAATTCCTCGGCTTGAATCGTGGCCGTTTGTTTTTATTCGATGCGCAAAAGCAGCGTCTGGTGATTCGCTATTCATACGGGCTGGATGAAGAGGAGATCAAGCGCGGCGTGTTTCGTCCCGGCGAGGGGATTACAGGCAAAGTGTTCCAGTCGGGCGAAGTGGCGATCATTCAGGATATTGATACCGAACCCAATTACCTGGCGCGCACGGTAGATCGCGATACGCTGCCTAAGGGAACGATCTCCATGTTTGCCTTGCCCATCATCGTCAACGGTACGGTGCGTGGTGTGCTGGCAGTAAATCGCTTTCGCGGTTTGCATCGTCCGCTCAGTGACGATCTGGTGACTGTGCGTCTGGTGGCAGCGCAGATTGCGCAATTGCTGCGCATAGAGCATTTGGTGAACGAGCAAGTCGAGCGGCGTACTGCGGCGTTGACAGTTGAGAACCGTGAACTGAAGAAGGCGCTGGGCAAGCAGGCGCAGCACGGCGGCATCATAGGCGAGTCGGTGGCGTCACGCGCAGCCTTGCGTCAGATCACGCAGGTGGCGAATACGGTGGCTACCGTATTGCTGTTGGGCGAATCAGGTACCGGCAAGGAATTGTTTGCGCGTGCCTTGCATATGGCAAGTGACCGGCGCGATGCACCTTTCATCAAAGTGAATTGTGGTGCCATTCCGGAGAACTTGTTCGAGTCTGAATTGTTCGGCCATGAAAAAGGTTCGTTCACCGGCGCGCACGCCGCCAAGCCCGGACGCTTTGAAGATGCAGACGGCGGCACGTTGTTCCTGGATGAAGTGGGCGACTTGCCATTGCTATTGCAGGTCAAGTTGCTGCGTGCCTTGCAGGAGCAGCAAATCCAGCGTGTCGGCGGACGCAAGGAGATACCGGTCAATGTACGCATCGTCGCGGCGACCAACCGCGACTTGCAGCAGTTGGTGGCGAGCGGACGCTTCCGCCTCGATTTGTTTTATCGCTTGAATGTGGTGCCAGTCAAACTACCGGCGCTGCGTGCGCGGGCCGAAGATATCCCAGCGCTGGCACGTCATTTCATCAGCCTGGCGAATGATACTTTCCAGCGCCATGCCACCCTGACGCCGGGCGCGATGGAACAACTGATACGCTTCCCCTGGCCTGGCAACATCCGTCAACTGCAAAACATTATCGAACGCCTGGTCCTGCTGGCCGAACAACCCGAAATCGAAGCCGCGGATGTCAGCCGGGTACTGGAGTCGGAGCGTGCCGTGGATGCTGTGTTGTCGAGCATGACAGTCGCTGCCGGAACCAATACCGTGACCCGCTCGGTACGGACCAATCAGGCGGTGCGCGGCGATGAGGTCGAGCAGATTGTGTCGGCGCTGACCGAATGCGGTGGCAATAAATCACGCGCGGCACAAATATTGGGGTTGACCTTGCGGCAACTGAATTACCGCATCAAGGTACTGCAAATCACCTTGCAAAGCTGAGGCAGACAAGCAGATATACGCCGCCTCATTTTTGAGCGCGGGAAATTTGTTCTTTGAAATCAAGGGCTTCGACTGCTTACACACAGTTACGCACAATGTTATCCACAGAAAATGTGCACAAGCCATGTGTGCGTTCTCATGATCGCGTTAAAAGGCATAGGCATGTGCTTATCTGCCCGCAAGCAATGTAGGCAAGGCTATGAATGTAACTTGCTCTCGCAGCGTCAAACCGTTACATTCTCCATCCATACTTATTGAATCCCACAGAAGGAGCTTATTTTGCTCGCCATTATTCATGCAGCAGGCTGGCCTATCTGGCTGTTGCTGATTGCCTCCGTTATTGCCCTGACCCTGATTATCGAACGTAGCATGTACTTGCGCCGCAATCGCATATTGCCGCCCAGCTTGCTGGACGAGGTCGTGCGGGTATATCGCAGTGGCCGTATCGATGAGAACGTGGTGACGACACTGGAACAGAATTCGCCTTTGGGCCGCGTACTGGCTGCCGGTTTGCGCAACGTCGATGCGCCGCGTGATGTGATGAAGGAGTCGATCGAAGAAGCAGGGCGCGGCACTGCGCATACGCTGGAACGCTTCCTGACGACGCTGGGTACCATCGCCACGCTGGCACCGCTGATGGGTTTGTTTGGTACCGTGGTCGGCATGATTGAAATCTTTGGTTCACAAAACGCGACCGGTACCGGCGCGAATCCGGCGCAACTGGCACATGGTATTTCGATTGCCCTGTACAACACCGGTTTCGGCCTGGCGATTGCGATGCCGTCGCTGGTGTTCTACCGCCACTTCCGCGCCCTGGTCGATAGCTTCATCATCGATATGGAGCAACAGGCTGTGAAGTTTGTCGACATCGTGCATGGCGCACGCAAGTAACAGTCCGGAAAGAGACACCTGATGAATTTCCGCAAAGGACAAGGCCGCGAAGATCCGGAAATCAATCTGATTGCCTTCATAGATGTATTGCTGGTGATCCTGATTTTCCTGATGGTTTCGACCAGTTACAGCAAATTTCCCGCCTTGCAGATTACGTTGCCGACCGCCGATGCGGAGAAGGCGATGGACCGGCCATTTGAAATCAATGTCGGCGTCGATACGCAAGGTCGCTATTCGATTAATAATGCACGCGTCGCCGTGCAAAATCCGGATGCACTGGCAGCAGAGCTGAGTGCGGCGGTGGCGGCTTCCAGCAAGCCGAATGCCGATCCGGTTATCATCATTGCAGCCGATGCGACCGCTACGCACCAGACTGTGATCAATGTACTGGAAGCGGCGCGTATCGCCGGTTATTCCAAGGTCACGTTTGCTGCGCAAACCAGCGGCAAGAAATAAGTAGTTCTATCATGTGGCGGTACTGACGATGTCGGTACCGTCACCTTCATACGGAATCCACCCTTGAGTCTTCAGCGCTCCAATCTTGAAGAATTCCTGACGCGTACCTGGTCGCAGCGCGGCCTGACGGCTTGCATGCTGCTGCCGGTAGCTGCCCTGTTTGGCGGTTTGTCGGCCGTGCGCCGCGCCGCCTACAGCGCCGGTCTTGCCAAGAGCGAGCGTTTGCCGGTGCCGGTGGTGGTGGTGGGGAATATCTTTGTCGGTGGTACCGGCAAGACGCCGCTGACGATCTGGCTGGTGCAGGCATTGCGCCAGGCTGGTTATACGCCGGGCGTGATTTCGCGCGGCTATGGTGTGCACAATGAAGTGCCGCAGGAAGTTACTGCGCAATCGCTGGCGCACGAAGTTGGCGATGAGCCTTTATTGATTGCGTATCGCGCCGAGTGTCCGGTGATGGTCGGACGTGACCGGGTAGCGGTGGCGACAGCCTTGCTGGCCGCGCATCCGGAAGTCGACGTGCTGGTATCGGATGATGGCTTGCAGCATTACCGTATGCAGCGGGATATCGAAATCGTCCTGTTCGACGGACGCGGTGCCGGTAATGGCTGGCTGCTGCCAGCTGGTCCCTTGCGCGAGCCGACTTCACGCCAGCGCGATTTCACCGTATTGAATGGTGCGGACCATGCGCCGGGTTTGCCGCCGGATGCGATCCGTATGCAACTGGTCGGCAATACCGCAGAAAAACTGAATGATCGTTCTCAAGTCAGCCTGTTAAGCTCCTTCGCTGCGACTGACGGCAAGCATGCGCCGGTGATCCTGGCAGCAGCTGGTATAGGCAATCCGGGGCGATTTTTTGGCTTGCTGCGCAGTGCCGGTTTGCAATTCGAGGAAATGGCTTTGCCCGACCATTATGATTTTTCCGACAATCCGTTTGTGCATGTGCAGGCGGATGTGATCCTGATTACCGAGAAGGATGCAGTAAAATGTCGGCAAAACGAAGGTTTGAGAAACGACACCCGTTTGTGGGTCGTGCCTGTAACAGCGCAGCTTGACGGCGCGCTTGCTGAAAAAATTGTGGAGAAACTCCGTGGACGCTCGATTGCTTGATATTTTGGTCTGCCCGATCTGTAAAGGTCCGCTTGAGCATGACAAAAAAGCGCAAGAACTGATTTGCAAGGCCGATAAACTGGCCTATCCGATACGTGATGGCATTCCTATCATGTGGGCGGATCAGGCACGTGACCTGCAAGTCAACTCCGGCGCAAACTGATCATTACTGATGTCTTTTACCGTCATTATTCCTGCCCGCCTGGCGTCAACCCGCCTGCCGAATAAACCGCTGGCTGACCTCGGTGGCAAGCCGATGATAGTGCGCGTGGCTGAACGTGCGATGCAATCCGGTGCAGCCCAGGTCATCGTCGCTACCGATCATGCCGATATTTTTGCCGCCTGCGCGCAGCACAAGGTAGCGGTGCAGATGACGCGGGCTGACCATCCTTCGGGTACCGATCGTATAGCCGAAGTAGCAGCGTTGATCGGTTTGCCGGATGACGCAGTGGTGGTGAATGTACAAGGCGATGAGCCGTTGATAGACCCGTCGCTGATCGCGGCGACGGCGACACTGATTTCGCGTGATGTGCCGATGGCAACTGCGGCGCATACCATCAGTGATATTGAGGAAATCTTCAATCCGAATGTAGTGAAAGTGGTGCTGGATAAAGCCGGACGTGCGCTGTATTTCTCACGTGCGACTATTCCCTGGCACCGTGATGCTTTTGCCGTGAGTCGGGATGCGATGCCAGCGGGCTATGCGCCGCTGCGCCATATCGGTCTGTATGCTTATCGCAATGCCTTCCTGCAGGAATACCCGCAGCTCAGCGTTTCGCCGCTGGAGCAACTGGAAGCGCTGGAGCAATTACGCGTGTTATGGCATGGCGTTCCTATCGCCGTGCACGTGACGCCGCATGCCCCGGTGACGGGTGTGGACACCCCGGAAGACCTGCAGCGCGTAAGGCAATTTTTCGGCCAATGATGCGCTGCAGCAAGCGCAAAACAGCGCTTTGATATAATTTTGTGGTAAGTTTCGTGCAAAGTTCATAGTTCAAATCTATAAATCACGACTATCCTCCGGTGCCGCATTAGCGCCCTTCGGTAATAGAATTCAAAAACTCGTTTTAGGAAAATTTCATGCGCCTCATCCTTTTAGGAGCGCCTGGTGCCGGTAAGGGCACGCAAGCTGGTTTCATCAAAGATAAATTCAATATCCCGCAAATTTCGACCGGCGACATGTTGCGCGCAGCGGTCAAGGCTGGCACGCCACTCGGCATCGCCGCAAAAAAAATCATGGACGAAGGTGGCCTGGTGTCGGACGACATCATCATCGGTCTGGTCAAGGATCGCTTGAAAGAACCGGACTGCGCCAAAGGTTATTTGTTCGACGGTTTTCCACGTACGATCCCGCAAGCTGACGCGATGAAAGAAGCGGGCGTTGCGATCGACTACGTATTGGAAATCGATGTGCCTGACGAAGCGATCGTTGAGCGCATGAGCGGTCGTCGCGTACACCCGGCATCGGGTCGTACTTACCACGTCAAATTCAATCCCCCTAAAGTGGCAGGCAAGGACGACCTGACTGGTGAAGAATTGATCCAGCGTGATGACGACAAGGAAGAAACCGTGAAGAAGCGTTTGTCCGTGTACCACGAGCAAACCGAAGTGTTGGTTGGTTACTACAACCAATGGGCAGCTTCCGGTCAGCCAGGTGCGCCCAAGTATCGCAAGATCGCAGGCGTAGGCCCGGTCGATCAAATACGTGACAGCGCGTTTGCCGCGTTATCAGGTTAAACAAAAAAAAAGCGGACACCATGTCCGCTTTTTTCTTATTTGCTCAAATTGCCTTATCGCTATAGCATCGGTATTGTATTGATGCTGTAGTAACAGAATCAGGGAAGCAATCCCGCAACAGACTCAGCCAGCCCTGGCATCCAAATAATAAAAAGGGCGACAGAAAGTTTTGCAGTACGCAGCACGGAACATGTTTATGTCTGTTGCATAGTCGTAGTGGTCAACTTGGTCGTGAAAAAACAGGAGGAGTCGATATGGCATCAAGTCTATGGTTCGCCATTGCGTGCGGCGTTGTTGCCGTTATCTATGGCCTGATCTCACGTAGCTGGATACTCAAGCAAGACGCCGGTAATGAACGCATGCAGGACATTGCCGCCGCGATTCAACAAGGTGCTGCTGCCTATCTGGCGCGCCAGTACCGCACGATAGCCATCGTCGGCGTCGTTCTCTTCATCATCATTGCACTGGTGCCCGGACTCGGGCTGATGACTGCGATCGGCTTCCTCGCGGGCGCGGTGTTGTCGGGTGCTTGCGGCTTCATCGGCATGAATGTGTCGGTACGAGCCAATGTACGCACGGCGCAGGCGGCAACCAAAGGTATGAATGAGGCGCTCGATGTGGCGTTCAAGGGCGGGGCGATTACCGGCATGCTGGTGGTCGGCCTCGGTTTGCTTGGCGTGGCCATTTTCTTCCTGATCCTGACCAGCATGGCGCGCGATGGTGGTGTGTATCACGTTACCTTGCACGACATCATTACGCCGCTGATCGGCCTGGCTTTCGGCGCATCGCTGATTTCGATTTTTGCCAGGCTCGGAGGCGGTATCTTCACCAAAGGTGCGGACGTCGGCGCTGACCTGGTGGGCAAGGTGGAAGCAGGCATTCCGGAAGACGATCCACGCAATCCGGCCGTGATCGCAGATAACGTGGGTGACAACGTAGGCGACTGCGCCGGTATGGCGGCAGATTTGTTTGAAACTTATGTGGTGACCCTGATCGCGACCATGTTGCTCGGCACACTGGTGATGCGCGGACTGGAAGTGCAGGCGGCGATTTATCCGCTGCTATTAGGTGGTGTGTCCATCCTCGCGTCGATAGTCGGTTGCTCTATGGTCAAAGCGAAAGAAGGTAAGAAAATCATGTCGGCGCTGTACACCGGTTTATGGTGGGCTGCCGGTTTGTCGCTGATCGGCTTTGCAGTCGTGACCTGGCTGGTGATTCCGCCTGAATTGCGTGTCGCGATGATGGGTTCGGCGGTAGTTGGCATCATCCTGACCGGTTTGATGGTCTACATCACCGAGTACTACACCGGTACCGATTTCAAACCGGTGCAACATGTGGCGCAGGCTTCTACTACAGGCCACGGTACCAACATCATCGCGGGTCTCGGCGTCTCGATGCGCTCGACTGCATGGCCGGTGGTATCGGTGTGTTTCGCTATCCTGGCTTCGTATTGGTTGGGTGGTTTGTACGGGATCGCGATTGCGGCGACCTCCATGTTGTCTATGGCGGGCATCATTGTTGCGCTCGATGCGTATGGCCCGATTACCGATAACGCTGGCGGTATCGCCGAGATGTCCGGCATGCCGGAATCGGTACGTGCGATTACTGATCCGCTGGATGCGGTTGGCAATACCACCAAGGCAGTGACCAAAGGCTATGCGATCGGCTCGGCCGGACTCGCTGCGTTGGTGCTGTTTGCCGATTACACGCATGCACTGGATTCGGTCGGCAAGAGCACGACCTTCGACTTGTCCAATCCCATGGTTATCGTTGGGCTCTTCATCGGTGGCTTGATTCCATACTTGTTTGGCGCGATGGCGATGGAGGCAGTAGGTCGCGCTGCCGGTGCGGTGGTGGTCGAAGTGCGCCGCCAGTTCAGCGAGATCAAGGGCATCATGGATGGCAGCGGCAAGCCGGAATACGACAAGGCGGTCGATATGTTGACCACTGCAGCCATCAAGGAAATGATTATTCCGTCGCTGTTGCCGGTGGTGATACCTATCTTGGTTGGCCTGATCCTCGGACCCGCGGCGCTTGGTGGTTTGCTAATGGGTGCAATCGTGACCGGTATCTTTGTTGCGATTTCGATGACTACCGGTGGTGGCGCCTGGGATAACGCGAAGAAGCATATCGAAGACGGCCATCACGGCGGCAAGGGATCGGATGCGCACAAGGCAGCAGTGACCGGTGATACGGTCGGTGATCCGTACAAGGACACGGCTGGTCCTGCAGTCAATCCCTTGATCAAGATCATCAACATCGTAGCCTTGCTGATTGTGCCTTTGTTGCCAGCAGCAGGTTTGCAAGTGGTGGATACCGTCACCAATGTCACCATCGTCACGCCGGTACAGACCATTGTCGTGCCGGTGGATTCCGCGCCGATTACCCCAACGCGTCCTTGAGTTTTAGATGATGGTTATGCGGAAAAGGCAGCGCAGGCTGCCTTTTCTTTTATCCGCGGCCTGTATTTCCGGCCAGATGCAGCGAACTCAATTGAAAAAACCTCGTCCTAACAAACTGACATCTGCGCCCAAGCGGTTTACACTGGGGACGCACCTTTTGCCTTCTTCTACGTTACTCCGGGATTCTGCATGATTAAAACGACTGTTTTTGTCGCCGTATTATCAGCCTTGCTTACCGGCTGCAGCAGCCCGCCAGTAGTCAAGCCATACATCCCGATAGAGCCGGAAGGCAGTAGCGGCTATACCGAAAAGAGCGGTTGGGTTGCAAAGAAATTCATGGTGGCAGCCGCCAATCCACTGGCGGTGGATGCGGGTTACCAAATGTTGAAGGCCGGTGGTTCTGCAGTTGATGCTGCCATCGCAACGCAAATGGTGCTGGGCCTGGTGGAACCGCAATCGTCCGGCCTGGGCGGTGGTGCGTTCATGTTGCACTTCGATGGCGCGCGTGTACTGGCCTATGATGGCCGCGAAACAGCGCCGCGCAATGTGACGGGTAAATTGTTCCAGAACGCGGAAGGCAAGGCCATGCCTTTCCACGAAGCGGTAGTTGGTGGTCGCGCTGTCGGTGTGCCGGGTGTATTGCGCATGCTGGAGCTGGCGCACAAGCAGAACGGCAAGCTGCCATGGGCAACCCTGTTCAATCCGGCGATCAAGCTGGCGACTGAAGGTTTTGCCGTTAGTCCGCGCCTCGCCATCTTGCTGCAACATGAAACTTATCTGAAGCAGGACCCGGTCGCCGCCGCTTACTTTTACGATGCGCAAGGCAAGCCCAGACCTGTCGGCTACATCCTGAAAAATCCGGCACTGGCTGAAACCATGAAAGCGATAGCGCGCGATGGCGCAAATGCGTTCTACCGCGGCCAGATCGCGCACGATATTGCAGCCAAGGTTGTGCAGCATCCTACCAATCCCGGTGAAATGGGTTTGCACGATATCTCCAGTTACAAGGCCAAGGTACGTGAACCTGTTTGCAGCGATTACAAAGCATGGACTGTGTGCGGTATGCCGCCACCTTCGTCGGGTGGCGTCGCGATAGCGCAAATCCTGGGCATACTCGAAAAGAAAAACATCGCGGCCTATCCACCGGTTAATGGTGCGTGGAATGCGAATGCCGTGCATTTGTTCGCGGAAGCAGGGCGTCTCGCTTATGCGGATCGTGATCGTTATATAGCCGATCCGGATTTTGCACCGCTGCCGGGTGGTAGTGTGCAACCGCTGCTCGATAAAAAATACCTGGCACGCCGCGCCGCGCTGATAGGTGATGAGTCCATGGGTAAGGCGCAGCCTGGTGATCCTTTCAATACGCGCCTGGCCTGGGCCACCAGTACTTCCCCTGAGCTGCCTTCGACTTCGCATATTTCCGTGGTGGATGCGAAGGGCAATGCGGTCGCCATGACGACTACCATTGAAAACGGTTTTGGTTCGCGCCAGATGGTCGATGGCTTTCTGCTGAATAATGAACTGACCGATTTCTCGTTTGACCCCAGCGATGTGAATGGCTTCATCGCCAACCGTGTGCAACCCGGCAAGCGACCACGTAGTTCGATGGCACCGACTTTCGTGTTTGAAAAAGGTACGAAGAAACTGGTGCTGGCGGTAGGCTCACCAGGTGGTGCTTACATCATCAATTACGTCGGCAAGGTATTGGTCGGCATGATGGATTGGGGGCTGACGGTACAGCAGGCTATAGACTTGCCTAACGTCGGCAGCCGTAACGGACCGACTGAGCTGGAGCGCGGTCGTGTGCCGAATACCCTGGTCAGGGCACTGACGGAACGCCAGCATGAGGTGCAACTGGTGGAGCAGACTTCGGGCTTGCAAGGCATCATGCGCTTGAGTATCCATGGTGAAGAAGTCTGGTTTGGTGGGGCAGATCCTCGTCGTGAAGGCATCGCCAAAGGAGACTGATCCTTGGTGTCGTGCCCGCTTGTCTGAAATCCGAAAGGCCTGAATAATTGGTGTCTATGCGAGACAAAAAGAAAATTGGCCTGGTGCTGACGGGAGGCGGAGCGCGCGCGGCCTATCAGGTCGGCGTGCTGGAATCGGTATCGGCCATCCTGTGTGAGGCTGGCTGGGCGCCGGAGAAAAATCCCTACGATATTATTTGCGGCACCTCCGCCGGTGCGATTAATGCGACTGCACTGGCTTGTCACGCCGACGATTTCTGTCCCGGCCTGCAACGCATTGTGCATGTGTGGGAAAACTTCACGGCTGAACAGGTCTACCGCGCGGACTCGCTGGGCGTGCTGCGTTCCGGCGCGAAGTGGCTATCACTGCTGTCGTTTGGCTGGCTGCTGCGCACATGGAAAGCCAATCCACCAAATTCCCTGCTCGACAATACGCCTTTGGTCAGCCTGCTGAATCGCATGCTCAACCTGCCGCGCCTGGATGCGGCACTGGTGGACGGCAAGTTGCACGCGCTGGCCGTAACTGCCTCGTCCTATACGGCGGGCAAGCATATGACGTTTTATCAAAGCGAAGCTGATATCGAACCGTGGGTCAGGACCCAGCGTATCGCGGTACGCAGTCAGATCGGTGTTGAACATTTGCTGGCGTCGGCGGCGATCCCGCTGATTTTTCCGGCGACGCCGATTTTTTGCGAAGGTCGACGCGAGTATTTCGGTGACGGCTCGATGCGGCAGGTGGCACCGATTTCACCGGCCATCCATCTGGGTGCCGACAAGGTGTTGGTGATAGGGGCGGGGCGGTTGATGGAACCGGCGATCGATCAGTCGCGCAATGCGCAGTACCCGAGCCTGGCGCAAATTGCCGGGCATGCCTTGTCGAGTATCTTCCTTGATAGCATCGCCAGCGATATCGAACGCCTGAATCGCATCAATCAAACCTTGTCGGTGCTGACCGACGAACAAAGAACCAAAACTCCGCTGCGGCCGATAGAGATGCTGACCATCGCGCCATCAGAACGACTTGACACAATTGCAAGCCGCCACATCAGCAGCCTGCCACGTCCGGTCCGTATGTTGCTGTCGGGCATAGGTGCGGCTGAAGTGCGTGGTGCAGCGCTGGCTTCTTACCTGTTGTTTGAAAAAAGCTACACCTGCGAACTCATCAATCTGGGACGCAAGGATGCCTTGGCGCACAAGACTGAAATCCTGTCATTTTTCTCTTCGCAAGACACAGGTGTGGCCGAAAACGCCGATATCTAAGCAGCAGCCTATCCCATGCTTGTCAAGCAATTAGTGTTGATTCGGACAACACAACACGTTACTCTCGGGTATTGGACTCGTTAATTCAATAGGCTGCGTTGATAGGGTGCGTCGATAGACGACACCCATTATTAAGAAAAGGTATTTCGGTGAAAGTTAAATTTATCACGCGCTTTTTCCTGCTTTTCGCTACATTCTTACTTTCATTCAACGCTTTTGCTTTCGATTCCGGCGCGCTTGGAGTTGTTTCAGTTAATGAATTACCGCGTGAAGCGCAGGAGACTATCGCCTTGATACGCCAGGGTGGACCTTTCCCTTATGACAAGGATGGTTCCATATTTGGCAATTATGAAAAGGTTTTGCCTCAGCAAAAGCGCGGGTATTACCGCGAATACACTGTAAAGACACCGCGGGCTCGCAATCGTGGTGCGAAACGGATCATTACCGGCGGCGAGAAGACCAGGCCGCGCGAATATTATTACACCGCCGATCACTACAGAAGCTTCAAAAGAGTCATGGAGTGAGCGGGGTGTTATGTTGATAATAAATAGCTGGAGATGAGGGAGAAATGAGTTTGTTTAAAACCGTGCCGCTGAATGTAGTGCAGTCGATCCGGGCCTTCCGGGTCGCCGATTTGCAGGCAGAAGCCGCGCATCTTGGACAGCACTTCCTGTACGCACATTGCGCACATGCGACCACCAAGCAGCAGGTATTGGCCGTGATTGCGGAGGCATTCCAGTTTCCCAAGCATTTTGGCAAGAATTTCGATGCCTTGTCCGATTGCCTGACCAGCCTGGCACACAAAGCAGGCCCGCAGCCTGGTTTCCTGGTGGTGCTGGAGCAACTGCCGAATACACCGAAATTCGACAAGGAAGCACGCGAGACTTTGCTCGACGTATTCCGCGATGCCGCTGATTTCTGGGCTGACAAGAAAATCGCATTCCGGGTGTTTTACTCCTTTCAGTAAGTCGTATTCTCGCAGCCGCTGGTACATCGCGGCTCGCTGCCTCGCCTGAATTCCGGGCACATTTCCTCGGTTTTGCTTCGTCGTCGCTAAGCGTTGGCGCGCTCTGTACTGCGATGATTGTTAATGATCCGGCCGGTTGCCGTCGTTCTGATCGGCCCGCGGTACGGTACAATGCGCGCCATGAGAAGAATCGTCATTTTGATTTCCGGGCGCGGTAGTAATATGCGGGCCATCATCCGCGCTGCGCAAAATGAAGAGTGGCCAGCACAGATCGCGGCCGTTATTAGCAATAAGGCCGATGCATCGGGCCTGGCCTATGCTGCCGAACACGGTATTCCGGCACTGGTTGTGGCCAACAAGGACTATCCGAGCCGGGAGGCCTTTGACGCAGCACTCCAGAGCAAGATCGACTCTTTTGCGCCTGATTTGGTGGTTTTGGCAGGTTTTATGCGTGTGTTGACGACACCTTTCGTCGCACATTACGCCGGACGCATGCTCAATATCCATCCATCGCTGTTACCAAGTTTTGTTGGTTTGGCAACGCACAGACAGGCTTTGGCTGCGGGTGTCAAATTGCATGGCGCAACTGTGCATTTTGTCACTGCCGAGCTGGATCATGGTCCTATCGTGGCGCAGGCGGCGGTGCCGGTACTGGCCGACGATACGGAAGATACCCTGGCCGCCCGTGTGCTGGAACAGGAACACATTATTTATCCACGCGCTATACGCTGCTTCATAGACGGACGATTGTCCGTGCTGGACGGTGTGGTGCGTATTAATCAAGCAGCTTAACGCCCAGAGTCCTGACGAAACTGATGCAGCGGTTCGCTACCCGAACCAGCTTGCCCGGCGACTGTCAGACAAGAATATTTTATGAAGGAATATGCATGAGATTGCCTCCAGCGATCATTAATAACACCGAAGAAGTACTGCGCGAGATCCTGCGTTTCACAGGTCCGGCCGACGGTACCTTATCGCGTTACTTCCGCGAACATCCTAAGCTCGGTTCGCGTGAGCGCGGTGTCGTGGCAGAAGCGGTATACGGTTTGCTGCGCAATAAAGCGGTGTACACCAGCTTTGCCGAATCCGGCAATGGCCCGACCATGCGTCGTATGACTTTGCTTGGTCTGGCTGATGCAGTCGGCGTTGAATCGTTGGGTGGCCTGACCGAAGAAGAAACCGAATGGCTCAAGCACGTGATGCAAATCGATCGCACCTTGTTGCCGTCGCTGTTGCGTTCGAATTTGCCGGAATGGCTGTTCGACAAACTGGTGGCTCGTGATGGCGAAGCAACTGCACTGGAACTGGCGCACGCCGTGAACCAGCCAGCACCGCTGGATCTGCGCGTCAACGCATTGAAGGCGACGCGCGAAGAAGTGATTACATCGCTGGCAGAAGCACCTATCTTGTGTGAGCCTACACCGTACGCACCTTTGGGTATCCGTGTCATCAAGAAGCCTGCATTGCAGAACCTGCCTTTGTTCAAAAACGGTTCGATCGAAGTGCAGGACGAAGGCAGCCAGTTGCTGTCACAAGTGGTCGGTGCCAAGCGTGGCGAAATGGTGGTCGACTTCTGTGCAGGCGCGGGCGGCAAGACTTTGTCACTGGGTGCCGCGATGCGCAACACCGGCCGTCTGTATGCGTTCGATATCTCCGACAAACGCCTGGCCAAACTGAAACCACGTCTCGCGCGTAGCGGACTGTCGAATGTGCATCCGGTACTCATCGCGCATGAAAACGATGCCAAGGTAAAACGTCTGGCAGGCAAGATAGATCGCGTGCTGGTCGATGCTCCATGCAGCGGCCTCGGTACCTTGCGTCGCAATCCTGACGTGAAGTGGCGTCAGACTCCGCAATCGCTGGTAGAGTTGAATGAAAAGCAGGCTTCCATCCTAGCCGGTGCAGCGCGCCTGGTTAAAGCAGGTGGTCGTCTGGTGTATGCAACCTGCAGTATTCTGGATGAAGAAAATGAAGCGATTGTTGCCAGCTTCCTGGCATCGCGCGATGACTTTGTTTTGATCCCCATGAGTGAAGTGCTGGCGGAACAAAAGATAGATTTGAAGATGGGTGATTATCTGAAGCTGTCGCCGGCGCAGCATCATACTGATGGATTTTTCGCGGCGGTACTCGAACGTAAAAAATAAATGAAACAAAACCTGCTAACTACTCTCTGGGCTGATTTGTGGACTGACCTGGGCATACCTGGTCTGCGCTGGCAAATTGTTGCTGTAGTACTGTGTTTTGCATTGGGTTGGGGTATCGCACGTGTGGTGCGCAGCCTGCTGGCGACACAAGAGCCACAGCAAAATGCATTACGCAGGTTGGGAGTAGAAAGTTTCACGCGTGTTTTGTGGCCACTGCTGACCTGGCTGCTGTTGGCTATCTCTAAAGCTGTCCTGGAACGGCTGGATGGTGTCGACGGTGTGGATGTCTTGCGCGTCGTGATGCCGCTGGTCGCATCGTTTGCGTTGATACGCCTGGCTTTCTATGTCATGCGACGCGTGTTTGCGCGCAGCGGCAAGGTCAGTGCATTCGTCCTGCTGTTTGAACGCAGCTTTGCTTCACTGGTGTGGATCATCGTAGCGCTGCATATCACGGGCGTGCTGCCGGAGTTCATCGAATTCCTCGACGACACCTTTGTCCCGCTGGGCAAACATAAAGTCTCCATCATGACGATGCTGCAAGCGATCGTCTCGGTGGGTGTGACGCTGATTTTTGCGCTGTGGGGATCGGCCCTGATCGAAGAACGCCTGATGCGACTCGACGGCATGCATTCGTCGATGCGCGCCGTGCTGTCACGCATGAGCCGTGCAGTCCTGATCCTGATCGCCTTGCTGGTCAGCTTGTCCATGGTCGGTATCGACCTGACCGTACTGTCGGTATTTGGTGGTGCGCTGGGCGTCGGCCTGGGCCTGGGTTTGCAAAAGATAGCCAGCAGTTATGTTTCCGGTTTCATCATCCTGCTCGAACGCAGCATGACCATAGGCGACACGGTGACGATAGATAAATTCACCGGCCGCGTGGCACAGATCAATACCCGCTACACCGTGTTGCGCAATGGCGACGGCAGCGACACCATCGTGCCGAACGAGGTCTTCGTGGCGAATTCGGTGCAGAATTTATCCCTCAGCGACACTGTGATTCAAATGACAACAAAGGTTTCAGTTGATTACCGGACTGATATCGATTTGGCATTGCGATTGCTGGAAGAGGCCGCACTTGGAGTGGATAAAGTGCGCAAGGGGCCGGATCGCGTACCAGCAGCCACCATGGTGGCCTTTGGTGCGGATGGGATCGACCTGCAGCTGGGGTTCTGGGTCAATGAACTGGATGGACGCGGTACGGTTTTGTCTGATGTCAATCGTGCAATATGGCGATCATTTCAGGCGAATGAGATCAATGTACCGTTCCCGCAACGTGAAATAAGGTTGATTGACGAGCAATATCAGCCGGTAAAAGAACGTTTAAATACCGCGAAAAACCCTGCAAAATCGGATATAGGCCCTTAAAAAGGGTACAATTCGTCTCGAAAATTTGCCAGCAACCCTAGCAATTCGATTTAGCGATACCATCTAGGGGATACCATTATCCATGGCATTCATATTGGAGCCACAATGATCGACGCAGTACTTGATTTCCTATCGAACGGCCTGACCCGCGCCAGCGGTTGGGAAGTGTTTTTCTACGCGCTCGCCGTGACACACATCACGATTGCGGCGGTCACTATCTATTTGCATCGCAGCGCCACCCACCGTGGCCTGGACCTGCATCCGATTCCTAGTCATTTCTTCCGTTTCTGGCTGTGGCTGACCACTGGTATGGTCACCAAAGAATGGGTTGCGATCCATCGCAAGCACCACGCCAAATGCGAAACCGAAGAAGATCCGCACAGCCCGGTTACCCGCGGTATCAAGAAAGTGTTTTTCGAAGGTGCTGAGTTGTATCGCGCAGAATCGAAAAACATGGAAACCATGGAAAAGTATGGTTACGGTACGCCGGACGACTGGATCGAACGTAATGTTTACACGCGTCATAGCGCGATGGGTATCGTCCTGATGCTGTTCATCAACGTCGCTTTGTTCGGCGTGATCGGTGTTTCGGTATGGGCCCTGCAAATGGCATGGATACCTATCACTGCGGCTGGCATCATCAACGGTATCGGCCACTACTGGGGTTACCGTAACTACGAATGCAGCGATGCAGCAACCAACATCTTCCCTATCGGTATCCTGATCGGTGGCGAAGAGCTGCACAACAATCACCACACCTTTGGTACTTCGGCCAAGCTGTCGGCCAAGTGGTACGAATTCGACATCGGCTGGATGTACATCCGCATGCTGGAAACAGTAGGTCTGGCCAAGGTCAAGAAAGTCGCACCGCAACCGAAATTCGACACCAGCAAATTGCATCTCGATTTCGACACGCTGCAATCCGTCATCGCCAACCGTTATGACGTGACTGCAAAATACGCGAAGTCGCTGAAGCAAACCTGGCACGATGAAGTTGAGCACCTGAAAGAAAAAGCGCAGCTGGAGTCCGGCTTCTTGCGTTCTGCGAAGAAGCTCCTGCATCGCGAGCCTAACAAGCTGGAAGCACCACATAAAGAACAACTGACGACTTTGTTCGCACACAGCAAGCCGCTCAAAACAATGCATGAAATGCGCGTTGAACTGGGTGCGATCTGGGAGCGTTCACATGCTAGCCGTGATCAGTTGCTGCAGCAGTTGCAGGATTGGTGTGCACGTGCTGAGGCTTCGGGGATTACTGCTTTGCGTGATTTCTCGTTGCGTTTGCGTAGTTACGCTTAAGATTTTTTGAATTTGTTGATTGAAAAAGCCCGCTGATGCGGGCTTTTTTATTGGTGGGTTTGCGTATTGATTGTTGTTGGTTCGGCTTGCTCTCCGTGGAGAGTGGGTTTGCCGGGGGTGGCCCGGCGGCCACTCACTTTCTTTGCTTCGCCAAAGAAAGTAAGCAAAGAAAGGCGACCACGGCGCCGCTGCCCCTGCGGGGTCCCCGTTTGTGCAGGACAAAAAATGGGAAGTGGACGAAACTCGCTACGCTAAAGCTCCGCTCAAACACGTCCACTTCTTTTTCCATTTTCTGCCCAGCACAAACGGCATCGTCACAGTGGGTAAGGGCCACAGCCTCTTGGCTTTACGTCGGTGCGCGACTGGGACGAAGTGATGTGTATAAGTCCTGAAGTTATCCCCGGTTTTTGTGCACAGGCTTGTGGATAACATCAGGGCAAGTCACTTATGTCGTTGATAGATAAGGGATTTCATTTCATGCTCAAATGTGGGCATGCGCTGCTTGATGCAGCTTCTTTTATTTATTTCCGGCTTGCGGTTTGACCCATTCAATCAGCCAGCCACTAGGCGCAACCCAGTCCGGCAGACGCGCATCTTTGCTCGCGATGAGGCTGGCACGCAGTACGATTTTGAGTGTGTACATGTCGATGATTTCGCCCGTCGCCGGATTGCTGAGTGCGCTGACGAAGGTTTGGAATGTCTTTTGGCATTCATCGACTGAACCCATGGTCAGCAAGTCGCCGATACCGCCTTTTTGCTGACCGTTTTCCCACGCGAATAGTGCGTACATAGTGTGCTTTCTGTTTTAGCGCTGTTCACTAAATTGCGTTTGCATGATGATGGCGTCGGCGTCATGCGTTGCGATAGCGGCGAAGAAGTCCTTGATGCGTGCGATTTCGGTGTAGCCGCTGTCCTGGTAGATTTTGTGCGCGCCTGTCCACTCTGCACTCAGTAGCAGGATGGAGCCGCGCAGATGCGTCAGTTCCGTGCGCAGCATGTGGACGGATTGCTGGAAGAATTTTTTGCCGAGTCCGCTGCCACGGTATTCGCGTGCAACTGTCATCGATGAAATGTAGAGCTGGCTGCCGTTGGACCTATGTGTGTCTTTGATGTCATGGCCCAGTGCGAAAGCTGATTCCTGCAAGCTACCGTCGCTGTCCCATAGTTCCGAGCACAGATAGCCGGTCGCTAGGTCACGGTCATTCACCAGTACCAGGAAGCCGGCAGGGAAGTGCTGCATGCGTTTCAGCATCACACTTTGGTCTTCCTGTATGCGTTGATGGAAGCCGCCGTCTTCCAGCTCCATGATGCGGTTTATGTCGTCAGGCCGCGCCGCGCGGATGTTCAGCTTATGCATCTGTGGGACTGCCAATCTGCAGCATGGCTAGCAGGTTTTCCGGCCATACTTGTTCTGTCGTCTGTTCGAGTTCTGCCTGCGACCACCAGTGATGTGCAGTCATGCATTCGACTTCTGTATCGGTCCAGCCGCTTTTGGATAATTGCGTGTCCGTGACGCGGATACGGAAGTAGCGCTCATCTTCATTTACGTATTCGCCATTCGGCAGTTGCAGTATCAACTGACGTTGTGTGATCTGCGAGCCGACTTCGGTTACTTGTATCCCGGTCTCTTCCCATAACTCCCGTATGGCTGCTTCTTCAAAGCTTTCGTCGCCTTCGACGCCGCCGCCAGGCGTGGCCCAGTAGCTTTGTCCGGCCAACGCGCCTTTCTTGTGCTCGAAGTAGAACAACAGGACGCGATCGTCAGGATCGGTAATCAGCAAGCGAGAGGCGGGGCGTAGACGCACGGTTACACGAGTAGTCAGAAATTAAAAACGGAATGCTGAGGGGAGTGCGCAGTGGCAGATGGCTGTGCGTGCTTGCAGGCGATGCAAGTTCCCCCGGCCGGACGCATATTGTATATGTGTCCGGCTTTGCAGGTATCAGGCTTCGCTGGCCAGTTCAGCTAAGGAGGCGATCAGGTCGCTGAAACGCTGACCCTGGATCATGATGTGCTGGCGCAGCAGTTCGGCTGCGAGCTCACCTTTGCCTTCGATGATGGCATCGACTACCGCGCCATGTTCGTCGAACGAAGCGGTGACGCGATTGCGCACACGCAATTGCAGGCGGCGGTATGGACGCAGGCGACGTTGCAGCACGCGTGCCTGTTCCTCCAGGAAGGCATTCTTGCTGCCTATATAAATCTGCTGGTGGAATTCTTCATTCTTGTAAAAGTAGGCGTCGGAATCGGCTTCGTCCCTGGCTTGCTTGCAGGCCAGATGGGTCGCTTTCAAAACAGCGTGTTCTGCCGGACTCATGCGACGGGCGGCCAGGCGTGCGCACATGGCTTCCAGCTCCGCCATGACTTCAAACATTTCTATCAGTTGCTGCGGTCCGATCTCGGCCACGATGGCACCACGGCGCGGGCGGATCACGATGATGCCCATGGAAGCCAGCTGGATCAGGGCTTCGCGTATAGGTGTGCGTGATACGCCGAATTTCTCGGCGAGCACGGTTTCGTCGAGATGCTGCCCGGGTTTGAGGGTCCCGACGGCAATCATTTCTTCGATTTGTTCACGCAAGGTTTCTGATCGCGTTTGAGTGGTGTCGCTCATGTTTTCTGTGTATCTCACAATCTAATCTTGTAGTTTTGAGTACAATTTTACGCTTGACAATGTATGCATATCGTACGATCTTGTATACAAGGATAAACCATAAAAACATTTAGTTGAAAAATATCTCCATTGTAACTACGGGAGAGACATGGCATCACATCACAGGTCCGTCTTTGTTGGGAGAAACGTAAATGCAAGGTAGTAAGCGCGAGTGGGATCATCGCCAGAAGAACCGCGATGCGCGACTGGCAAGAGCCACCGGAAAACTCGGCGCCGCGCTCAGTGGCAAGCTGGTACCGGCCGAGCGCATGGTCGAGTTGCTGCATAGCGTGATCGAATCCGGTGACCGCGTCTGCCTCGAAGGCAATAACCAGAAGCAGGCTGATTTCCTCGCAGCTGCCTTGTGCCAGCTGGATCCGGCGCAGGTACATGACCTGCACATGTTGCAGTCGGTGCTGGCCTTGCCCGAACATCTGGATCTGTTCGAGAAGGGCATCGCCTCCAAGCTGGACTTCTCTTTCTCCGGGCCACAAGGCGCACAACTCGCGCGTCTGGTAGCCGCCGGGAAAATCAATATCGGCGCGATCCATACTTATCTGGAATTGTTTGGTCGTTACTTCATCGACCTGACGCCGCGTGTGGCTTTGATCGCAGCACAGGCAGCGGATCGTCACGGGAATTTATATACCGGGCCGAATACCGAAGACACACCCGCCATCGTCGAAGCAACTGCGTTCAAGAACGGCATAGTGATTGCACAAGTCAATGAAATCGTTGATGTGTTGCCACGCGTGGATGTACCTGCGGATTGGGTGGACTTCGTAGTGCAGGCACCGACACCACATTACATCGAACCTTTGTTTACACGTGATCCTGCATTGATTTCTGAAGTGCAGGTTCTGATGGCGATGATGGCGATCAAGGGCATCTATGCCGAGTACGGTGTGGAGCGCATCAATCACGGCATCGGTTTCGATACTGCAGCGATCGAACTGATCCTGCCGACCTATGCCGAGTCGTTGGGATTGCGCGGCAAGATAGGGCGCAACTGGGCGTTGAATCCGCATCCGGCGCTGATCCCTGCAATCGAAGCGGGCTTTGTCGAATCAGTGCATTCCTTTGGTTCCGAGCTGGGCATGGAGCGTTATATCGAATCGCGTCCGGATGTGTTCTTTGTCGGACGTGACGGTTCCATGCGCAGCAATCGTGCGATGTGCCAGGTGGCCGGACACTATGCGTGCGATATGTTTATCGGTTCCACCTTGCAGATAGATTTGCAGGGTAATTCATCGACTGCGACGCTGGGACGCATCGCTGGTTTTGGTGGTGCGCCGAATATGGGTTCCGATGCGCGTGGCCGCCGTCATTCCAGCCCCGCGTGGCTGAAGGCTGGGCAGCAAGCGCAGCAAGGCAAGAAGAAAATGCCGCGCGGACAAAAGTTGGTGGTGCAAATGGTCGAGACCTTCCGCGAGCATATGCAACCGGCATTCGTCGAAGAACTCGATGCATGGCAACTGGCCGAACAAGCCAAGCTGGATATCCCGCCGGTCATGATTTACGGCGACGATGTCACGCACATCCTGACCGAAGAAGGCATCGCCAATCTGTTGTTGTGCCGGAGCGAAGAAGAACGGGAACAGGCCATACGTGGCGTCGCCGGTTATACCGCAGTCGGCATGGCGCGTGATCGCAAGATGGTGGAAAACCTGCGCGATCGTGGCGTCATCCTGCGTGCTGAAGATATGGGCATAGACAAGCGCATGGCGACCCGTGATTTGCTCGCGGCCAAGAATATGAAAGACCTGGTACGCGCATCCGGTGGTTTGTACGCGCCACCCAAGCGTTTCAGAAACTGGTAGGACTGGATATGGAAACTTTGAATTTTCGTTTTGAAAAAGGCCGCAAGCGCCTGACATCGCAAGCCAATATGGTGGGCGTTGTCAGCTCCGGCAATCTGGAAGTGTTGATCGAATCAGCGGACCTGAATGGTGGCTGTGAAGTTGAAATCAAAACGGCAGCGGTCGGTTTCGGTGCGATCTGGCAGGCGGTGATTTCCGACTTTGATGCGCGCTGGTCGCTGCAGGATGTACGCATACTGATCAACGATGCGGGCGCAACTCCGGCGGTGGTCAGCCTGCGTCTGGATCAGGCGGTGGAATCGGTAATGGGAGCGTCAGCATGATTAGTTATCTGGAAGCGAATGCACGTCAGCGCATACACACATTGCTGGATGCAGCATCGTTTGAAGAAATCCTGCCGCCCAGCTTGCACATCGTCAGTCCGCATCTGGCGCAGCTGGATACACCGGCCTCATTTGATGACGGCATCGTTATCGGTCGCGGTACTTTGCAGGGACGTAAAGTATTGGCCGCAGCGCAGGAAGGCGGCTTCATGGGCGGCGCAGTGGGCGAGGTGCATGGTGCAAAACTGGTGGGCTTGCTGAAGCGTGCTGTGGCTGAAGGTGTGGATGGCGTGATCCTGTTGCTGGAAACCGGTGGCGTACGTTTGCATGAAGCGAATGCCGGTCTGATTGCTGTCTCTGAAGTCATGCGTGCCGTACTGGATACGCGCGCCGCGAATATTCCGGTGATCGTACTGGTCGGGGGCGCCAACGGTTGTTTCGGCGGCATGGGCATTGTTGCTTGCTGTGCGAATGACATCCTGATGTCGGAAGAGGGCAGGCTGGCGATGTCGGGGCCGGAAGTGATAGAAACCACACACGGTGTTGAAGAGTTTGATTCACGTGATCGTGCTTTGGTATGGCGCACTACCGGCGGCAAGCATAGATATTTGCTGGGTGATTGCAGCGCGGTTTTGCCGGATGATATCGGCGCTTTCCGCCAGGCCGCATTGGATACCTTGCTGCGTTATCAAAAAACGTCGGCAGAATTAACTTTGGAAGACCTTGAAGCTGAACACAGCTTGCTGACTCATCGCTTGCAAGACTTTGGCAATTTCTCTGAGCCTATGAATATCTGGTCGCGCCTGGGGGTGACTGAGCCTGAGATCCTGCCCATGCTGGAAGCACCAGCCTTCATGCAGAAAGTTGCGGGCAAGCGCGCGGGAGAACAGCAATGAAATGGCAGACACTCGCATCACAACTCTTCCCGCAAGGGCATGACATCGTTGAGCACGATTACTTCTTGCGCGGTACTGCCAAGGTAGGCGAACAGACTGTTGCTGTCATAGGCACGACCGGACATACACCTATCGGTGTTGAGATTGCTTTGGCTCAGGCGAATGCCATTCTCGACACCATGCGCAATTTCCCAGGACGGCCATTGGTGATCCTGGTGGATACCCAGGGCCAGCGCCTGCGTTATCGCGATGAGATGCTGGGCATCAATCGTTATATGGCGCATCTGGGCAAGTGTATAGACGTTGCACGCAGACGTGGCCACAAAGTAATAGGCCTGGTGTATGACCAGGCGCTGTCGGGTGGTTTCATCACCAGCGGCTTGATGGCGGATGCGTGCTATGCGCTGCCGGAAGCAGAGATACGCGTGATGGGACTGGCGGCGATGGCGCGTATTACCAAGGTGCCGCTGGAACGCCTGACCGAGCTGGCAGTAGCCAATCCGGTGTTTGCGCCGGGCGCAGAGAATTACCTGAACATGGGTGGGGTGGAAGCGATCTGGCAAGGTGATCTGGAGTCTTGCCTGGTGCGGGCACTACAGCAGGCCGACAGCATCGATCATCGCAGCGCACGTGGCCTGGAACGGGGCGGGCGCAAGATGTCATTAGCAGTTACCCAGTTTGTGCTGGGGGAGCGCGATGTTTTACCGACATAACCGGATCTGGTTGAGCAGCCAAGGTTGGCAGCATGCTTGTGCAGCGGTGGATGCTGCGCATCTGTCCGACTTGCAACGCTGGGCAGAGAATGACTGGCCGCTGGTCGTACGTCGCAGCGATGTCGGGCATGAAGTTGAGACCATAGCCGTGGGTCTGGCACTGCCGCCGGCGGTACACGGCGGCAAGAAGATACGGATACCCTTGTCGGTACATCCGACTGATATTGCGCGTCATGAAGCTCCCTTGCTGTTTGCAAATGCAGCCAGCGCCTTGCCTGTTGTATGGCTGCCAGCGTTCACAGCCTTGTCGCATGAGTTGATCACCGCACAACTGGAGTTTCGTTTGTATGGTTCACTCGCTTTGCAGGCAATGACGGGTTTACCTTACCTGACGGCGACATCTGATATCGACGTCCTGTTCTATCCGTCTACCCATGCACAATTGCAGCAAGGTTTGCACCTGCTGACGAAGTACGCGCAAAGTCTGCCACTGGATGGTGAAATCGTTTTCCCGTCCGGACATGCGGTGGCGTGGAAGGAATGGGCAGAAGCGGTCAAGAGCCCCGATAAGGTGAAAGTCATGGTGAAGAGTATGCGTACCGTGAATTTGCTGGATGTGTCAACTTTGTTGTCCGGACTGGAAGAGCTATCGTGAAACGTTCAGCTTTACCAAGATCAAGTGTCTACGGCTCTGCCACGCAAATAGACGAGCCCGTCAGCCCGTCGCTGCGCAATTTTTGCTGGCAGACGGCGATATGTGCGATACGCAGCTTGCATGCGGAACTGGTGCTGTATCCAAAACCTGGTCTGGTCTCGACTATAGACAATGGCAGCCATAGTGATATGGATGCGGACTTATTTATGCGCAGTCTGTTTTCCTTACGACATTACTTCAGGGACATGGCGCATGCGGGTAGTGAGGCAGTGACCTTTGACGGTTTGAAAGACTTGGGCTTGCAAGCGGAGCGTCGTATGCTGGCCGCGACCGGTGGCATCAATACGCATAGAGGTGCGATCTTTTCGCTCGGCATGCTATGTGCGGCAGCAGGATACTGCCATGCGCAGGCTGTCGTGCTGACACCTGAAAATTTGCGGTATGTGATCCGGCAGCAGTGGGGCGTGGCCTTGCATGATCATGCTAGTCCCTCGGTCGCCAAACTCTCCAATGGCATACGGGTGACTCACTTGTATGCAGTCAGTGGTGCACGCAGCGAGGGTGCGCAAGCCTTTCCTGCTGTCTTCGAAATCGGCTTGCCGCAATTGCTACAATCATTGCGGCGGGGACGTGATGCATCGGATGCGCAAGTCGACGCCTTGTTCGCACTGATGGCGCAAATGACGGATACCAATATTTATCATCGCGGCGGCAGAGCGGGGGCCGCACTGGTTCGCCTGGCTGCACAGGACTTCATGCAATTGGGGGGCACCGGACATCCGGACTGGCGCAGCACGGCACTGGCCTGTCATCGCTTATTCGTCGACCGGAATCTGTCACCCGGTGGCGCAGCGGATATGCTGGCTGCGAGCTGGCTGGTGTATCAACTCACGGATACGGTTGTATAGCGATAGCCGGGTTTGTATACTGGGTTCCCATGATGAATCGCGTCGCTATTTTGTGTTCCGGCCAGGCAGGCCAGCATGCCGGTATGTTCGATCTCGCGCGCGAAGATGTGCGTGTCGCGCAATTGCTGCAAGCATGGCCGCTGGAAGACCTATGCAGGCATCCTTTGCAGGAAATCCTGGCGGATGAAAAACTCTTGTTCGCCAACCCGATCGCACAACCGCTGGTTGTCGCCTCCATTCTCGCTACCTGGGAAGCAGTCAAAAACATTATCCCCAAACCTGTCGTCGTCGCTGGCTACAGCATAGGCGAGCTGGCGTCTTGGGCAGTGGCCGGTGCGCTCAGCGCCGAAGAAGCGATCAGGCTGGCCGCCTTGCGTGCGAACTTGCTGCAGGGATGCATCGCAGCCGATCAGCCGCAAGTCATGCTGGCAATCTCTCTCTCGCAATCTCTGGTACAAATGTCGGAGATCCAGCCTTTGCTGGACGCACACGGTTTTTACATGGCGATCGAGGTTGCTGACGATGCGGTAATTGCCGGTGGTTTGCTGAAACAGGTTGATGGGCTGGAAGCGGCAATTAGCAATGCAGGCGGCAAGGTCACGCGCCTGCCGATAGAGATCGCATCACATACTCCGTGGATGCAGGCTGCAGTGCAAGCATTTGAGACCGCAATTGCAAGTAGTGGCATCAAGGCTCCGTTGTTTCCGGTGCTGGCAGGCATTTCCGGTGCACGCTTGCTGGATAAAAATGCCGCGGCCGGTAATTTGTCGCGCCAGCTAGCTGAGCCTATACGCTGGCAGGCAGTGATGGATAGCCTGGAAGAAGCCGGAGTGACGATGGCTCTGGAACTGGGGCCGGGCGCTGCGTTGGCGCGTATGCTGAAGACACGTCATCCACATATTCAATGTCGTTCTGTCGCGGAGTTTCGTTCTTTGTCAGGGATCAGGAAATGGGTCGAGCAATATGCTGATGCATGAGTCGGCTTAATCACCCCAGGAATTTTCAAAACAGATATCGGCGAGCGCCTTGCGCTTATCCCAAGCTTCGATTTCCAGCATAGGTGCCGGATAAAATTCCGTCGTGTGACCCAAACACAAAATGGCGATAGGCTGACTGCCTTCCGGCATCTTGCACAATTGGCGCAATGTTTCCGGATCGAACAGCGATACCCAGCCCATGGCGATCCCTTCAGCTCGCGCTGCCAGCCACATATTCTGTATCGCGCAACTGGCAGAAGCCAGGTCCATCTCCGGCATGGTGCGGCGGCCAAAGATGTATTTCTCGCGATGATCGGTCAGGCCGACGACCAGCACTTCGGCGCAGGACAAAATGCCTTCCACTTTCAGGCGCATGAATTCATTTGAACGTTGTTCGAGCGCATCTGCCGTGGCCAGACGTTCGGTTTCCACATGCTGCTGTATGGCGCGGCGTAATTCTGTGTCCGTGATGCGTATGAAACGCCAGGGTTGCATCAGGCCGACGCTGGGTGCCATGTGCGCCGCCTGGATGAAACGCTCCAGTTGTCCTGCTTCCAGCGGCGTCGGCAGGAAGTGACGCATGTCACGCCGTTCGCGTATCGCTTTGTAGACGGATGCAATCTCTGCATCGGAAAACTTGTTGGGATTCATATCTTCTCTGGAGTGCCGGGTCTGCCCTTAGCTTAACCGGGGATGGCCGCGCGGGGAATAAAAAAAGCCGCTTCATGGAAGCGGCTTTTCTGCGAAACATAAGATCGATTACTTGATCTTGGTTTCTTTGTATTCAACGTGCTTACGAACTTTTGGGTCGAACTTGATGATCGACATTTTTTCCGGAGTTGTACGCTTGTTTTTAGTCGTGGTGTAGAAGTGACCCGTGCCTGCGGTCGATTCCAGCTTGATTTTGTCGCGGCCTGATTTCGCCATGATAATTCCTTTATTCTGCTAGTTAGACTTTTTCGCCACGAGCGCGCATATCAGCCAAAACAGCATCGATGCCGATTTTGTCGATTACACGCAAACCGGCGTTGGACAGACGCAGGGAAACCCAGCGATTCTCGGACTCAACGAAAATACGGCGATTTTGCAAGTTAGGCAAAAAACGACGTTTCGTTTTGTTGTTTGCATGGGAAACATTGTTGCCGACCATCGGCCCCTTCCCAGTGACTTGGCAGACACGTGCCATATTTGTGCTCCTAAAGATTTCCGGAATTGGAAAAAACGAGAGTATAGCCAAAAATTCGCATTTATTCAATGACTTGCGTGAAATAATTGTGTCTTTGTGCATTCTCAATATTTAACAATTTGAGCGCAAGCAAGTAACAAGTCATGTCACCTCTGGGAAATGCGGGTTTACAGAGGGTAAGCGGGTTGTGGCGGGGAGGCTGTTTGGCTGCCTATGATGTTCAGTAGCCAGTTTTATAGCTGCCCATGTTCGGCAAAAGAGTAGATGTTTTTACCACCAATGACGAAATGATCGAGGACCCGTACGTCTATCAGGGCCAGCGCCTGTTTCAGGGCTTGCGTGAGGCTGTGGTCGGCAAGGCTGGGTTCGGGTGAGCCGGATGGATGGTTGTGCGCCAGGAGCACACTGGCGGCGTTATGCGTAAGCGCCTCTTTCACGATTTCGCGGGGATAGACACTGGTGTGGGTGAGGGTGCCACGGAATAATTCTTCGCAGGCGATCAGGCGATTCTTGACGTCGAGGAAGAGAACGACAAAGGCTTCATGTTTCTTGCTGCCCAGAACTAGCTGCAGATATTTCTTTACGGATTGCGGCGAATTCAATGCAATGCCGATTTGCAATTCTTCACTCAGCGCACGACGGGTGAGTTCCAGTACCGCTTGCAACTGAGCGTACTTGGCCGGACCCAGCCCGTTTAGCTTGCAAAAGTCGGTCATGCTGGCGGAAAACAGTTCATGCAGCGAGCCGAAGTGCCAGAGCATGTCACGTGCGAGATCGACGGCACTTTTACCGGCTACGCCTAGTCGCAGGAAGATCGCCAAAAGCTCTGCGTCCGATAAGATAGCCGCGCCGTGCCTGATCAGGCGCTCCCTTGGTCGGTCTTGCTCAGGCCAGTCTGTAATTGCCAAAATTGCCTCCATCTGGAAAGGAATATGGGATTTCAATTATCAGAGGGTCGGAATGCGCAAGGTGGCTTAAAATAGCGCTAGTCGCGTAACCCGGATTTTTCCCATGTCTAAGCAATCACAGCCTGTCGTTACGGAAACTGCATACCTGACTTTGCACTACCGCCTTGCTTCCAGCGAGGGGGAGGATATCGTCAGTACCTTTGCAGAAAACCCGGCGACCTTGCAATTGGGGCAGGGACAACTGGCACCGTTCCTCGAAGCCTGCCTGCTGGGTTTGCCGGAAGGCACCCACCAGACATTTGATTTGCCGCCGGAACGTGCTTTTGGCCCGCGCAATCCGGAATTGCTGCAGCGCCTGTCGCGCAACGTGCTGGATAAGAATTCCTTGCCGGGTGACGATTATGTGATCGGCGACCTGGTTGAGTTTGCAGCGCCCAGCGGTGGCAAGTTTGCCGGGGTCTTGCGTGATATCGATGAAGAAACCGCCTTGTTCGATTTCAATCATCCGCTGGCAGGACAAACGCTGCAGTTTGAAGTGAAGATCATAGGCATACTATAAAGTGAGTCGTTAAGTCCGATATGGGCATGCGATTATTAACCGGTCCTTGCAGGTGCAAAGACCGGGGCATCAAAGGATAAAGATGGATACCGAAATTTTACTGGCGCAGCCCCGCGGTTTTTGCGCAGGTGTTGATCGTGCGATTGAAATCGTGGAGCGTGCACTGACTGAGTTCGGTGCGCCGATTTATGTGCGCCACGAGATTGTGCATAACGCTTATGTGGTGACCGATCTGCGCAACAAGGGCGCGATCTTTATTGAAGAGCTGGATGATGTGCCAGCTGGCAATACCGTCGTTTTTTCCGCGCATGGCGTATCCAAGGCAGTGCAGGCAGAAGCCGAGAAGCGCGGCCTGCGCGTATTCGATGCGACTTGCCCGCTGGTGACCAAGGTTCATATAGAAGTGGAAAAAATGCGTCGTGATGGTCGCGAAATCATCATGATTGGCCACGACGGTCATCCTGAAGTCGAAGGCACCATGGGCCAGATCGAAGACGGTATGCATCTGGTGGAAACTGTTGAAGATGTAGAAAAGTTGCAGGTGCGCAATCCGGACATGATCTCCTATGTCACGCAAACCACCTTGTCGATAGACGATACGGCTGATGTGATTGCTGCATTGAAGGAGCGTTTCCCGAACATCTCGGAACCGAAGAAGGCAGACATTTGCTATGCCACCACCAACCGTCAGGAAGCCGTGAAGTTCATGGCGCCGCAGGTGGACATGGTGCTGGTGGTCGGTAGCCCGAACAGCTCCAACTCCAACCGTCTGCGTGAAGTCGCCGAGAAGCGCGGCGTCCCGGCTTACATGGTCGACAATGCATCGCAGATCGATCCGGACTGGGTACGCGGCAAGCGCCGCATCGGCCTGACCGCCGGTGCTTCGGCGCCGGAAGTACTGGTGCAGGCTGTGATTGATCGCCTGAAAGAGTGTGGCGCGCAAAGCGTGCGTACGCTGGAAGGCGTGGAAGAAAACGTGACCTTCCCGTTGCCCAAGGGCTTGAAGCGTTAATTACTGATTTGTCTTTAGCATCTGCGGATAAATTGGATGATGGCGGCCGGGCATTCGGTATAATCGCCGCCAGCTTCCTCATCGTTTGCAGCCAGCTGCAAACGTTTATCCAGAGACGAACCGGAGACAATAAGATGATGATTCCTGCCCTAATTTCACCGATCATGACGATCATCATTCGTCGTTCCGAATAAACAGCTGTATACCGCGCGGCACCTTCGATTTAAATCAGGGTGCCGTTTTTGTTTTATCTGGAATGATTTTTGCGACGGCTATTTGGTTAGAGCGGGCTGGCACAGTGTCCGGTAGTCGCAAACGATGGAACACCATCCTTTAAGAGAGTAGTCAAAACATGGATATTTTCATCCAGCAAATTATTAATGGCCTGGTGCTGGGCAGCATGTATGCGCTGGTCGCACTCGGCTACACGATGGTGTATGGCGTACTCAACCTGATCAATTTTGCGCATGGTGATGTGCTGATGGTCGGTGCGATGGCAGGACTGACCATCCTGAAGATGCTCAATACCGTGGCACCGGACCTGCCCGGTATCGTCAAACTGATTATCGCCATCCTCGGTGCAATCCCGGTTTGTGTCGCGGTGAATGTGTTGATCGAACGCGTTGCTTACAGACGTTTGCGTAATGCGCCACGTCTGGCGCCGCTGATTACCGCGATCGGTGTCTCCATCCTGCTGCAGACGCTGGCCATGATGATCTGGGGACGTAGCCCGATTCCATTCCCGCAGGAAATGCCGACCGAGCCGTTGCATATCATGGGCGCGCTGATTTCGCCGACCCAGGTCATGTTGCTGATTCTGGCGGCGGTGGCCATGGGCTTGCTGGTCTTATTGATCGAAAAAACCAAGATGGGCAGGGCCATGCGTGCGACTTCTGAAAACCCGCGCGTTGCTGGCTTGATGGGCGTGGATTCCAATCGCGTGATTGTGATGACCTTTGCGATAGGCGCCGTGCTGGCGGCGATCGCTGGCGTGATGTGGGCCGCCAACTATTCATCGGCGCAATTCGCGATGGGTTTTGTGCCGGGCTTGAAAGCATTCTCGGCAGCGGTACTGGGCGGCATCGGCAATATCTATGGTGCGATGCTGGGCGGCATCCTGCTCGGCCTGATAGAAAGCCTGGGCGCTGGTTATATTGGCGACCTGACTGGTGGCTTCCTCGGCAGCCACTACCAGGATATCTTTGCCTTCGTGGTTCTGATTATCGTTCTTACGCTGCGACCGTCCGGCATCATGGGCGAACGTGTGCCTGACCGCGCGTAAGGAGGGCATATGGCAAATTATTTCGATACCAAAAACAATCCGCGCAAAGCCTATACCGGTTTGCTGGTAATACTCGCGATTGCGCTAATCTTCCCCTTCATCGCGCAGAACTTCGGTAACTCGTGGGTACGCATCATGGACTTTGCGCTGCTCTACATCATGCTGGCGCTGGGTCTGAACGTTGTTGTCGGCTTTGCCGGTCTGCTCGATCTGGGTTATATCGCTTTCTATGCGATCGGTGCTTACCTGACTGCGTTGCTGGCGTCGCCGCAGTTCGCGGTCGTGCTCGAATCCTTCGTTAATCAATACCCGCCGATAGGTGAGGCCTTGCTGTGGGTGTTCGGCCCCGAGATTGCACAGAACGGTATCCATCTGTCACTGTGGGCGATCGTGCCGCTGGCGGCGCTGGTTGCTGGTTTCTTTGGTGCCTTGCTGGGTGCGCCTACGCTGAAGCTGCGTGGTGACTATCTCGCGATCGTGACGCTGGGCTTCGGTGAAATCATCCGTATCTTCATGAATAACCTGAACGGTCCGGTGAATATCACCAATGGTCCGCAAGGGATCAACATGATTGACCCGATCCGCATCTTCGGCGTCTCGCTCAATGGCGAAGCGGGTTCGCGTGCGACGGTGATGATAGGCGATTACGCGATGCCTTCGGTGAATGCCTATTACTTCCTGTTTCTATTCCTGTGTATCGCGATTATTTTCATCTCGGTGCGCCTGCAGAATTCACGCCTGGGTCGCGCCTTCGTGGCGATCCGCGAAGATGAAATCGCCGCCAAGGCGATGGGCATCAATACGCGTAACGTGAAGTTGCTGGCCTTTGCGATGGGGGCATCGTTTGGTGGTGTGGCTGGTGCAATGTTCGCAGCCTTCCAGGGCTTTGTTTCGCCTGAGTCCTTCTCTCTGACAGAATCGATAGCGGTACTGGCGATGGTGGTGCTGGGCGGTATGGGACATATTCCGGGCGTGGTATTGGGCGGCATCATCCTTGCCGCTTTGCCTGAAGTCCTGCGCCATGTGGTCGAACCTCTGCAGAAGAGCTTGTTCGGTGAGGTGCTGATCGATGCCGAAGTCTTGCGCCAGTTGTTGTATGGCCTGGCGATGGTTTTGATCATGCTGTATCGTCCTGCCGGTTTGTGGCCTTCTCCCAAGAGCGAAGATAGGCCTACCGCGGATAACGATACTGCGAAAAAATCCACCGATGTCGTGGCGGTTTAAAGAGGGTGCCATGAGCGAACAAATTATTTTAAATATCGCTGGTGTCAGCAAACGCTTCGGTGGTTTGCAGGCATTGTCAGACGTCAACATCAAGATCCTGCAAGGCCAGATCTATGGTTTGATCGGGCCTAACGGTGCCGGTAAAACCACTTTCTTTAACGTGATCACCGGCCTGTATCAGGCCGACACTGGCAGCTTCGAGCTGGCGGGCAAACCGTACTCACCGTCCGCGCCACACAAGGTTGCCAAGGCCGGTATCGCCCGTACCTTTCAAAACATACGCCTGTTTGGTGAAATGACCGCGCTTGAGAACGTCATGATAGGACGCCATGTGCGCACACATCAGGGCTTGTTCGGTGCCGTGTTTCATCACAAGGCGGCGCGTCGTGAAGAAGCGGAGATACGGCAGCGTGCGATGGAGTTGCTGGAGTTTGTTGGCATCGGGCAATTCGCTGAACGCACGGCGCGCAATTTATCGTATGGCGACCAGCGTCGTCTCGAAATTGCACGTGCGCTGGCGACCGATCCGCAATTGCTGGCGCTGGATGAACCTGCTGCAGGCATGAATGCAACCGAGAAGCTGGGCTTGCGTGATTTGCTGGTCAAGATCAAGGCCGAAGGTAAAACCATTTTGCTGATCGAACATGACGTCAAACTGATGATGGGTTTGTGCGACCGCATCACGGTGCTGGATTATGGCAAGCCGATTGCAGAGGGTGTACCGGCTGAGGTGCAAAAAAATCCGGCCGTGATTGAAGCATATCTGGGAGGTTCGCACTGATGGCGGATACCGTACTGAAAATTAGCGGACTCAAGGTTGCCTATGGCGGCATCGAAGCCGTCAAAGGCGTAGACCTCGAAGTTCGTAAAGGTGAGCTGATCACGCTGATCGGTGCAAACGGCGCGGGCAAGACCACGACGCTGAAAGCCATCACCGGCACCTTGCCGAACTGCCGCGTGGAAGGGCATATCGAATACGCCGGTCATCCGATCAAGGGTTTGCATTCGTTTGAACTGGTACGCAAACGACTGGCGATGGTGCCGGAAGGACGTGGTGTATTCACGCGCATGTCTATCCAGGAAAACCTGCTGATGGGTGCGTTCACGCGTGATGACAAGGATGGCATAGCAGCGGATATAGAGCGCTGGTACGGCGTATTCCCGCGCCTGAAGGAGCGTGCCACGCAAATGGCCGGTACCTTGTCCGGTGGCGAGCAGCAAATGCTGGCGATGGCGCGTGCCTTGATGAGCCATCCGGAGCTGCTATTGCTGGATGAACCGTCTATGGGTTTGTCACCTATCATGGTCGAGAAGATCTTTGAAGTCATCCGTACCGTATCGGCACAAGGCATCACCATCCTGTTGGTCGAACAAAACGCCAAGCTGGCCTTGCAGGCAGCGAATCGTGCTTATGTCATGGAGTCCGGCCTGGTGACCATGCAGGGTGATGCACAGCAAATGCTGAATGACCCCAAGGTCAAGGCAGCGTATCTGGGCGAAGGCTGATTTCGGCCTTACGCTTTTCCGTTTTTCTTCCTAATATAAGGCACAGCCAGCGCGTATTAACGCGTGCTGACTGTGCCTGCGCAGTGGCTGTCCGGCTACAAAAATCACAATTGCTTAGAAATCGAAATCCGTAAACATGTTTAAATTTCCTGCTGAGATATCGATGATCTGATCAGGCAAAAACCTGGCTAAAAGCAGCCGTACTGATCTCATCATCCTGCTTCATTATTTTGATTAGGGAGTCGTCATGAAACGATACGGTGCGGAGTTCTTCGGAACCTTTTGGCTGGTATTGGGTGGTTGCGGTAGTGCGGTACTGGCAGCAGCCTTTCCCCATGTCGGTATAGGCTTGCTGGGCGTAGCCGTTGCCTTTGGCCTGACTGTGCTGACCATGGCTTTTGCGATCGGCCATATCTCTGGCTGTCATCTGAATCCGGCAGTTTCCATCGGCCTGTGGGCAGGCGGACGCTTCCCGGCCAATCAACTGCTTCCCTATATCGTTGCGCAAGTGCTGGGTGGCATCGTCGCGGGTGGTGTGCTCTACGTGATTGCCAGTGGCGCTGCCGGTTTTGACGTCGCGCAGGGCTTTGCTTCCAATGGCTACGGCGAGCATTCACCGGGCAAGTACTCGTTGCTGGCAGCACTGGTGTGCGAAGTGGTGATGACGATGTTCTTCCTGCTGGTGATCCTGGGCGCGACGGACAAGCGTGCGCCAACAGGTTTCGCTCCGATTCCTATCGGCCTCGCACTTACCCTGATCCACCTGATTTCAATCCCGGTTACCAATACTTCGGTTAATCCGGCGCGCAGTACCGGTGTTGCACTCTACGTGGGAGACTGGGCGCTCGGTCAGCTCTGGTTGTTCTGGGTTGCTCCCATCATAGGTGCTGTGTTGGGCGCGCTGATCTATCGCTGGATAGGTGACGAGCAGCCTGCCTGAAGATAATCCGGCCGTTTGCATCTGGTCGATATCGAATTAACCCAGCATCCCTCTTTGGGGTGTACAGATTGCCATTTCGGAGCGCTTCGGCTTAGAAGCGCTCTTTTTTTGTGCATTTTCTTTGCGTGCCACGGATGGGCGCACGGAAAAGATGCGTCCTGGCAATGGCAGGGCAGGTTACGTCTTCCAAACTGTTGCCTATCTTATTTGTTGCAAGTGACATGGCACTTATCGGTTACTGCATCTTTCTGCATATTTTTGATAACTGGCACTAAGATTGCTTAAAGGGGAATGATCAGTAAATTTATGCAGGCTCGCTGCTAAGCAGTTTGATCGTTATTTTTCAACCCTTGACAAATGTTTTTATGGGGCTTACCTTACGCCTGAATCTGACATGTCAGTGATAGACATGCGGATTTGAAGGGCCAAGAAGTTCTATAACTACATCGGAGATATTTATGAATCGCATCAGCACAACCAGCTCGAGTTTGTCGAGCAGCACCAGGTGGTGGCAGCTTTGTTTTGGCGTAGTCGCCATGATGGCCATCTCGAGTCCTCAGTATGTATGGGCTTTGTTTACGACCGAGTTGACGACTTTGCTCAATGCGTCGTTGACTGAAGTGCAGGTCACTTTCGCGATCCTGATCGTGGCGCAGACCTTCCTGTCGCCGTTCCAAGGTTTCCTGATCGACAAGTTCGGTCCGCGTATGTTGCTGTCGGCTGGCGCGATTCTGACGGCTTTGAGCTGGGTGCTGGCTGCTTCGGCGACCAGCGTCTGGGGTCTGTACTTTAGCTATGGCCTGTTGGGCGGCGTCGGTACCGGCATTATTTATGTTGGCGTCATCGGCCTGATGGTGCAGTGGTTCCCTGAGAAACGCGGCTTTGCAGTTGGTATGGTGGCAGCTGGTTATGGCTTCGGCGCGATCATGACGACCTTTGCGATTTCCAGCAGCATCAAGAGTTCTGGTGTTTCCAGCACCCTGATGACCTTCGGTCTGATTATTGGTGTCGTGGGCTTCCTGGCAGCGCAAGGTATGCGCCGACCGAAAGCAGATGAAGTTGTGGAGCTGGCCGTCCGTCACAAGGCCAGCGATGCGAACAAGGAATCCAAGTACAGCTATAAATCGAGCCAGATGTTGAAGAAACCAGTGTTCTGGCTGATGTTCATCATGATGACCATGATGTCGACTTCGGGCTTGATGGTGATCTCGCAAATGGGCGCGTTTGCCAAAGATTTCGGTGTGCACGACGCGATGGTATTCGGTATGGCTGCCTTGCCGCTGGCATTGACGATCGATCGTTTTGCGAATGGCTTGACCCGTCCGTTCTTCGGCTGGGTATCGGATCGCATCGGTCGTGAAAACACCATGTTCATCGCCTTCGGTATGGAAGGTGTGGCGATGACCTTGTGGTTGATGACCACTGATAACCCAGTGTTGTTTGTGTTGCTGTCGGGTGTAGTATTTTTTGGTTGGGGTGAAATTTTCTCGCTGTTCCCGTCTATCCTGACGGACACGTTTGGTACCAAACATGCGACCACCAACTATGGTTTTCTGTACATGGCGCAAGGTGTGGGTTCGGTGCTGGGCGGGCCGCTGGCTGCGATGATGCATGAAGCAACCGGTTCCTGGACACCAGTGTTCATGACGGTGATAGGTATGGATTTCCTGACAGCTTTCCTGGCCTTGATCATCCTCAAGCCTATGCGCCGCAAGTTCCTGGCCAATACGCCGCAGGAAATGGAAATGAATAGTGTAGTTGCTCCTGCGGCTGCGCTGAAGTAATACCGGTTTTCCGGAACCTGTGCACTATCGGTTCCGGAAAAACGTTTAGGGATTGCCCGGAGTTCGCCGGGCAATGCTGTTTTTATTTATCGATTCAGAAGGTTTTTATGCTCAATACTACCCACGCAACACGTGGCATGGCAGTTGCGCCGCACTCATTGGCTGCACAGGCAGCACTATCGGTCTTGCAGGATGGCGGTAACGCCATTGAAGCGATGGTCGCGGCAGCGTCGACGATTGCAGTTGTTTATCCCCACATGAACGGCATAGGCGGTGACGGTTTCTGGGTGGTGTCGGAACCGGGCAAACCGGTGGTGGCGATTGAGGCTTGCGGTGTAGTTGGCGCGGGCGTCTCGCTGGACTATTACAAGGAACGTAAGCTGGACACGATTCCTATGCGCGGCCCGGTGGCAGCAAATACCATGGCAGGCACGGTCGGTGGCTGGCAGGAAGCATTGAACATCAGCGCAGGCTGGGGCGGTAAACTGGCTTTGAACCGTTTGCTGGGCGATGCGATTCATTACGCAGAACAAGGCATTCCGGTCACGCCATCGCAATATGCGAGCACTTCCGTCAAGCTGCCGGAACTGGTGAATCAGCCAGGTTTTGCCGATACCTTCCTGGTCGATGGCAAGGCGCCTGCAGCAGGCAGCCGCTTCGTACAAAAACGCATGGGCAAAACCCTGCGTACGCTGGCTGAACAAGGCCTGGATAGTTTCTATCGTGGCGAGCTGGCGAAAGAAATTGCAGCCGATCTGGCAGAAGTGGGTTGCCCGATCACCTTGCAGGATTTGAATAGCTATCACGCACGTACCGGCGTGCCTATGCACCTCAAGCATAGCCTCGGCGATGTCTACAATACTGCACCGCCTACGCAAGGCGTGATTTCGCTGGCGATCATCGGCATCCTCGATCGCCTGAATATCGGCCAGTACAAGGAAGACAGCCTGGAATACATCCACCTGGTGGTGGAAGCAACCAAGCAGGCGTTTGCAATCCGTGATCGTTACGTGATTGATCCGGCGTACATGACCATCGATCCGCAAAGCATCTTGACTGATGAATTCCTTGCACCATACGTTGCCAAGGTTCGTCTCGATAAAGCCTTGCCTTGGGGGCAGGGTAAAGGGCCAGGCGATACGATCTGGATGGGTGTGATCGATGGTGAAGGACGTGCGGTTTCCTTTATCCAGAGTATCTATCACGAGTTCGGCAGCGGCGTGGTTCTGCCACGTACCGGCATCAACTGGCAAAACCGTGGCTGCTCATTCTCGCTGGATCCGCAGCACCTGAACGTACTGGCACCAGGCAAAAAGCCTTTCCATACGCTCAATCCTGCACTGGCGCGTTTGAAGGATGGTCGCACCATGGTGTACGGCACCATGGGTGGCGATGGACAGCCGCAAACACAGGCAGCTGTATTTACCCGTTACGCAGTGTTCGGACAGGCAGTGCAGCAAGCGATTACCGCACCGCGCTGGTTGCTGGGCCGGACCTGGGGGCAGAGCTCGGATTCACTTAAGCTGGAAAGCCGCTTTGCACCGGAAATCATCGATGGCTTGCGCAAGCTCGGCCATGAAGTGGATGTGATCGGTGAGTTCGATGAAATGGTAGGTCACGCTGCTGCCATCGTGCGTGATGCAGACGGCATCTTTGCCGGTGGTTTCGATCCACGCAGCAACGGTACTGCAGCCGGTTTCTAAGCTGGCTGTGATGTAAAAAAGCGCAGGCTGAGCGATCAGCCTGCGCTTTTTTTATGGGCGTTGCGCTTACAGCCCACCCATAAATTGCAGGGTTTTACGTGTGTACTCTTCGACGTAATCGATCAGCTTGTCCGACGCATCACGCGCGCCAGCTTCATCGTTGGCAGCAATCGCACGCGCGATACCCGCGTGTAATTGTGATACGCGTTGCAGGTCGCCGAAGCGTTTGAAGTGCAAATACCAGAAGCGGCGCGTTTGCGCTTCTATCGGGCCTATCGCATACGATACGTATTTGTTTTGCGCAGTCTCTATGCAGAGCGAATTGAATTCACGGTCTGTTTCGATAAAGACATTGCCGTCATTTTGCCGGGCTGCACGGTCGAATTCGTCCGCTAGTTTCAGGAAGACTTCGCGCTGGTCTTCCATCGCCAGACGTGCTGCGCGTCCCGCGATGATTTTTTCCAGTTCGCGCCGCACTTCTATCATGTTCAACTGATCGGACAGGTCGATATCGGAAACGATGACGCCGGAACGTGGCAGGATCTTTACGTTGCCTTCGATGGCGAGGCGCTGCAAGGCTTCGCGCAAGGGCGTGCGGCCAAAACCGAGCGAGCGGTTCAGCGCTTTTTCGGAAATCTTGCTGCCCGGCGGCAGCTTCAGCGTCACGATCATCTCTTCCAGGATGCGGTAGGCCATTTGCGCCTGGTTCTCCCCGTTCCCCTCCATCTCGGACTGTAAGGCTTTTACTTGTTCTTCCGTGATCATTGCTCAACCTTTGAAATAGCGAATATTCGAAGTAAATCAGTATTCTAAAGCGCGCCGCAAAGGCTTATTCCATGCCGCGCTTACGCGGGGATTGAAGCATTTTGCATGCCGGGTTGTGCGAATTATACGATTCGTCCTGCCAGTAATTCCAATTTTCTTTGTTTGCCCCGGAAGAGCATTCCTGGCACTGCACTGCGAAAATGGTCCGGCCATACAAAAAGCCCGCTTCATTTGCATGAAACGGGCTTTTGCCTTGGAAGGAGGTGCTTAGTAGCGGTAAATCTGGTTGTTTTCGATATGGACGCGTTCGCCGACTTGCAGGCCATTCGGATTTTGCAGGTTGAAGGTCTGGAAACCGCCGTTATCAAGACGGACATTTACCTGGAAATACTGCTGTGCTGGCGTGCTATTACGTTCTATCTGGTTACCCAGCAGGGCGCCGCCTATCAGGCCCGCCGCAGTTGCCACTGCGCGACCACCTCCTTTGCCGACCTGGTTACCCAGGACGCCGCCGATGGCACCACCGGCCAGCGCACCGCCGCCGCTGCCTTCACTGCGGACTTGCATCGGCTGGATCGAGTCGACGATGCCAGTGCCTTTGTAATAGCCCTGGTTGTAGCCCTGATTCGGATATTGTTGTTGCGGATAGCTTGCAGCCGGGTAACCCTGCGCCGGGTAAGTCGCTTGCGGATAAGCCGGATATTGGCGCACGTTATCGTTAGGGTAGTAGGTCGTACAGCCGCCGAGCACGGTGGCGGCAAGGATGGCGAGGACGATGGCTGTTTTATTTGTTTTCATGATGACTCCAAGGGTAATTCTGTACTAAAGGACAATATTAGTCGGGAATTAAATATGGCGCTGGCCCTTTGTTGAATTACCTTACGCGCTGCGTCCTACCTGTAAATCCCGATTGCTTCAGTAGACCTCATTCCGGGGTGAAAGTGCTACTGAAACTGTGTAAATGGATGCGCTTATTTGTAACAAATAATGTATGGCTGCTGCCTGTAGACGCTTGTCATCATTTCATTCAAGTCGCGTCATCGCACCAAATCACCGCAGCGAAATTCTCATAATCAAGCGCGTTTTTATTCGTTTGTCGCGTATTTGCTTTCTTATATTCTGATTGCACGAATTCAGACACGGCCATCAATGATGGCTGTAAGCAGTCAAGCAAAGGAAAACGAAATGAGTGCATCGCTCCAATCTGCCGCCGCAGCCCATACATATGAAAAAGAGGATGGTTTAGCACCGGTTTCCGAACTGTTGTCTAAAGACGGCGTGTCGCCGCAACTCGCATGGCAGCTTTTTTCCAGCGGCAAAGCCGTGCTGGTAGATGTGCGTACCGCGGAAGAACGTGCCTTTGTCGGTTATGTGCCTGACAGCGTCCACGTGGCATGGGCCACCGGTACCAGCCTGACACGCAACCCGCGCTTCGTGCGCGAACTCGAAGCCAAAACCGGCAAGGATAAAACCGTACTGTTGCTGTGCCGTAGCGGCAAACGTTCAGCGCTGGCAGCAGAAGCTGCACAGAAAGCAGGCTTCACCCAGGTCTTCAATGTGCTCGAAGGTTTTGAAGGTGACCTGGATGAGCAGCAGCATCGTGGTGGCAGTGATGGCTGGCGCTATCACCAGCTGCCGTGGGTACAAGCTTGATTGCCTGACTCGGTACACGATGAGCAAGTTGTGTGTGTCATTGGGTCTGGCGGTGCGGCAATTGCGTGAAGCACATGGCTGGTCGCAGGAAGCGCTGGCAGAAAAAGCGCAATTGAATCGTTCCTATGTCGGTGAAGTCGAGCGCGGCAAAACAATACCTTCACTGATCACGCTGGACAAACTGGCCAGTGCGCTCGGCCTGAAAGTATCCGATTTGCTGCTGCATTGCGAACGCATCAGCGGCTTGCAGGCGGTCTACAAACTCAACTTGGCGGCTATAGCATGTTGAGGCCAGGTCGAATCCCGCCGACACTCAGCGCCTGAGTCGTGCGGTTTCACTGTTACGTCTAACTCTTACTTTTGCATCACTCCTTATTCATCTCTAATTATCGGAAATTCTTATGGCAGATACTTCTTCATCACAAGTGGCGTTGGGCGACAATGCAGCGCGCCAGTTAGCGAATGCAACCAAAACCGTTCCGCAGTTATCGATCATCTCGCCACGCTGGCTGACGCATTTGCTGCAATGGGTGCCGGTCGAAGCAGGTATCTATCGTGTGAACCAGGTTAAAAATCCTGAGTCGATCAAAGTAACCTGCACCTCGCGTGAAGAAGAAAACCAGTTGCCGCGTACCTTCGTCGATTACGAAGAGGCACCTCGCGAACATTATCTGAATGCCGTCAGCACCATCCTCGACGTGCATACCCGTGTCTCCGATCTGTACAGCAGTCCGCACGACCAGATCAAGGAACAACTGCGCCTGACCATAGAAACCATCAAGGAAAATCAGGAAAGCGAACTCATCAACAATCCGGACTACGGCCTGCTGGCGCAGGTAACGGATGAGCAGCGCATCTTCCCGTTGACTGGCGCACCGACGCCGGATGACCTGGATGAATTGCTGACCAAAGTCTGGAAAGAGCCTGCATTTTTCCTTGCGCATCCATTGACGATTGCCGCCTTTGGTCGCGAAGCGACGCGTCGCGGCACACCTCCACCGACAGTCAGCCTGTTCGGTTCACAATTCATCACATGGCGCGGCGTCCCGCTGATCCCCTCGGACAAAGTGCCGGTCGCGGATGGCAAGAGCAAAATTATCCTGCTGCGCGTAGGCGATAAACGCCAGGGCGTGGTTGGTTTGTTCCAGCCTGGTTTGCCGGGCGAGCAAAGCCCGGGCTTGTCGGTACGCTTCATGGGTATCAACGGCCAGGCCATCGCTTCTTACCTGATCTCCTTGTACTGCTCGCTGGCGGTGTTGACACCTGATGCGCTGGCCGTATTGGATGATGTGGAGATTAATAAATACCATGACTATCCGGACACCTACCGCTAAGTCGCGACCATGAGTAACACATCCCTTCCTGCGCAACTCCAGCCTGGCGGTGAAGCGCCTATAGATCCGGCCGTGCTGGCGCGGATGGCGAGCGCCTTCTTTTCGGCTTTGCCGAATCAGGGTGCACCATCCCTGCCTGGTGTACAGGCCCCGCTCGATCTCGCACCGCCAGGTTCGCCACTCGCCAGTCCGGCAGGCCTGGGGCCGTCGGTGCCGGGTACGCCTATCCCGCAAGGGCAGATCCCGGGCACTAACTTGTTGCCTGCTTCGCCTGCGCAATTGCCATCATTGGCTAATCGTGCGCCTGCATTATTGCCACATGCGAGCGCACCTAACGGTGTGCCGGATACGGTGATCAGCACCTTGCCAGCGTACGAACCACGTCTGGGCGGAGCGGTACTCGGGGTGCCACAAGCGGCAGCTGTGCCGACCGCGGCACCTGATGACAGCGCAGCACCGTACTACTTCCTGCAGCAAGGACAAGCTGTGGCAGGCGGACGCGATAACGGCACAGCGTCGGTAGACATCCTTGATCAGCTGGCGCAGCAGCCTTTTGCTGCACCAGTCGTCAGTGACATACCGAAATCGCAAGCTGCTGTGCCAGTCACTCAGCCTTCAACCGAGCCCAAGTACTACTTCGTTGATTCAGTCGTCTTACCTAGTGGTTACGTCACGCCAGCGAAAGCACATCCACATGGTGGTACGCAAGCGACAGGCATTCCGCAAGCAGATCAGAGTCGCCATCCTGCATTTGATGTACATGCGGTGCGCCGGGACTTTCCGATCTTGCAGGAACGTGTCAACGGTCGGCAACTGGTCTGGTTTGACAATGCCGCGACCACGCACAAACCGCAATCTGTCATAGATCGCATTGCTTACTTCTACGAACACGAGAATTCGAACATTCACCGTGCTGCGCATGAACTGGCAGCACGCGCCACCGATGCTTACGAAGGTGCACGGCAACGTGTGAAAAACTTCATCAATGCGCCGGATGTGAATGAAGTCATTTTCGTGCGTGGAACAACGGAGGCGATCAACCTGGTAGCGAAGAGCTGGGGTGGACAACATGTAGGTGAGGGCGATGAAATCATCGTCAGCAACCTCGAGCATCATGCCAACATCGTGCCGTGGCAACAACTCGCAGCGGCCAAAGGGGCGAAGCTGCGCGTCATCCCGGTGGATGATAATGGTCAGGTCATCCTGTCTGAATATCAGAAGCTGCTGAACGACAGAACCAAGATAGTCGCCGTCACGCAAGTATCGAACGCATTGGGTACCGTGGTCCCGGTGAAAGAGATCGTCGCACTGGCACACCGTGCCGGAGCCAAGGCTCTGGTCGATGGCGCGCAATCGATTTCGCACATGCGGGTAGATGTGCAGGACATCGGGGCTGACTTCTTTGTATTCTCCGGACACAAGGTATTTGGCCCGACCGGCATAGGCGTAGTTTGGGGCAAACGCGAAATCCTGGAAGACATGCCACCATGGCAGGGTGGCGGCAACATGATTGCCGATGTCACCTTTGAAAAAACCGTATTCCAGCCTATACCCAACAAGTTTGAAGCGGGTACCGGCAACATCGCGGATGCGGTTGGTCTGGGTGCAGCGATCGATTACGTCAATAAAATCGGTATTGAAAACATCGCGCGCTACGAACACGAGTTACTGGTCTACGGTATGCAAAAACTGGCAGCCATCCCGGGCGTGCGCCTGATAGGTACGGCAGCGGACAAGGCCAGCCTCATGTCCTTTGTGTTGCAAGGCTACACCACGGAAGAAGTCGGTCATGCGCTCAACGATGAAGGTATCGCAGTGCGTACCGGACATCATTGCGCACAACCGATCCTGCGTCGCTTCGGGGTGGAAACGACAGTGCGTCCATCACTGGCTTTCTACAATACCTATGATGAAATCGACAGGCTGGTCGCGGTGGTAACGCGACTGGCATCGCAGCGCAAACTGGCGACCAAATAGCTTCCAGCTTCGGCGCTGAATGGCGGTTGAGTTATCGGCAGATAGTGTCTTATCTCGTTGGTAATTCGGCTGCCATTTTTATTGGCCGTCGACTTCTGAGGCCGTATATCGCGGCTGTTCCTGATTTTCGCTATCATCTGTCCATAGCTCGTTGATATTTAGCGACGCAGCGTCAGGCATTTTCTCCCATCACAGCGATATCTTCAGGAGCCTATCCTTGGACGGATCAAGCAAAGCACATCAGATTTCAGACCTCGCAGAACTGGAGCGCATCTACGGCCAGCCTATGGCTGCTTCGATACGCAAAGAAATCGACTACATCCATCCGCATTACCAGGCTTTCATCGAAGCCGCGCCGTTCGCAGTGCTGGCAACCAGCGGCCCGGATGGACTGGATGCCTCGCCGCGTGGCGATCCGGCTGGGTTCATCCATGTACAGGATGAGAAAACATTGTTGCTACCGGATCGTCGCGGTAACAATCGCATAGACAGCCTGCGCAACATCATCAGCGACCCTCGTGTGGCAATCATCTTCCTGATCCCGGGCATAGGCGAAACAGTCAGGGTCAACGGCCGTGCCAGTATCCATAACGATCCTGCATTGCTCGAACGTTTCGCAATAGAAGGCAAGACGCCGCACACGGTATTGAAGATAGCAGTCGAAGCTGTCTTCTTCCAATGCTCACGTGCGATCTTGCGTTCCGGCTTATGGAAGGCAGAGCAGCAGATAGAGCGCAGTTCCTTGCCTAGCCTCGGTACTATCTTGAGTGATCTGAGTGGATCGGAGATCGACGGTGAGAAGTACGATGCTGACTTGCCGCAGCGTTTGAAGACGTCGATTTACTGATGAATACTAAGAATGAAGTGGTTTGTGCTCGTATCAGGCTCAAACCGGATAGCCTGCCACTGGTGCGTGAGTGGGCTGCATACATCGCAGCACATAGGGAAGAAGCTTTGCGGACGCTGGAGGCAGAGGGTGTCGTGATCGAATAGGTTTTTCTGGATACGGTTGAGGGCGTTGACTACTTGGTCTACTACATGCGTGCGCCGTCTTTGAAAAAGGCGGAGGTAGTCGCAGTCAAATCATTGGCTGACGTTGATCTATATCATCAGAATTTTAAAAAGACGACATGGGAAAAAGTCTCTCGATTGGAATTGCTGGTTGATCTTGATCGTAGCAATACATAATATTTCTCGTGCTTTTACGAGTTGTGCCTTGCGAATGCACATTCAGTCGGTTCATCGCTTGCATGGTCATGTAACGGATATTTTTTTTCGTAGCCGCGTTATAAGGAAGAAACATATCAGGAGCAGCGTCAGTGGACCTAGTGGGACAAAAAGAGCCATTAAGTGATTTCGAAGGTCCAAGACAGAAAAGACAGAATCAATCAACAAGTAGATGGATAGCATTGCGCCAGCGATTATCCCGATACGCACATGCAAAGGAATTCCAAACGCTGCATATCGTTCTATCCAGAACACCATTAAACCAAGAGTGGTTAAGCCATAGCCACCTCCGACAACAATGGCCCAAAACGGAATGCCTAGTAAGATAGAAGGGTTGCGTAGTAAGGTTTGGATAGCAATAGACGAAAAAATGCCCCAGAGCAGTATCTGAAATGCACAAAGAACAACTGCTGCTGTAATCAGAGCGCCTTTTTGAAGTCCAGAATATCTGTAGTAAGCCATGTCCTGTCAGATCACATTTAGTTAATTAAATACCGCGTATCAATCACCTTCACGCGAGGATAGCAGGATAGAGGTCAGCCACAGAAGATAGCCTTAGCATCTTGCATCGCAGATGCTGGTTTGTCGGTGCCCGTTGAGTTGAAGTGTGAATTCAACATCTCATTTATGTGCTAGCGCTTCGACCTTCTTGGTAGCAATCAGGATGTCTGTAGTACGCGACTTACCCTAGTGAACTTCTTTCTGTAGGTCTCTTGCGGGGTCGTGGGAACGCGTTTAGTGAACTGGTAGACGCCGTCACTGCGTGACAGATGTTTGATCATAATTGTTAGTGATTTTCCAAGTTGAAGTTGCACGATGTAGCCCTATTCGGAATTCGTGTATCACAACTTGTTTCACAGTTTCATGATCAATCTGCATGTATGTCTTTGATTAACAAAGAATCTTCGTCGGTGTTATGGTCCCGCCGACAGGAATCGAACCTGTATCTAGCGCTTAGGAGGCACTCGTTCTATCCATTGAACTACGGCGAGACGCTTGAAAGTGAGCAACACTTTGCCACTTCCGACCGCGATTATAGCTGACGATATGGCAAAGAATAGCGGGAATGCTGCCGCTATCGGTACAATGCGGTCTTCATTCTTTTAATTGGTCGCCCGCAATCGCGCGGCAGACCTTATACCTTCAGGCATTTATGGCAGTCATTTCACTCTCGAACGCGCAGCTCGCGTTCGGTCACGTCCCTTTGCTCGATCACGCGGAGTTTTCCCTTGAAACCACGGAACGCGTAGGTTTGATCGGTCGTAACGGTACCGGCAAGTCTTCGCTGCTGAAAATCATCGCCGGTCGTTCCAAGCTGGACGATGGCTTGTTTGTCATGCAACAAGGGATCAAGATTGCCTACGTTGAGCAGGAGCCGCATTTCTCGCCTGAGATGTCGGTGTTCGATGCGGTGGCGTCGGGCATGGGCGATATGCAGGCTTTGCTGGCGGAGTACGATGCGCTGACCGGCCAATTCGGTGGTGATAACGATGATGCGCTGATGGAGCGCATGCATGAGATCCAGCTGAAGCTGGATGCAGCGGATGCATGGAACCTGACGAATAAGGTCGAAGCGACGCTGGACCGCCTGAATCTGGTGAAAGATGCGTTGATGGGTACGTTGTCCGGCGGTATGCAAAAGCGCGTGGCGCTGGCTTGTGCGCTGGTGAGCGTGCCTGACGTGCTGCTGCTGGATGAGCCGACCAACCATCTGGATTTCACTTCCATCATGTGGCTGGAAGGTTTGCTGCGCGATTTCAAAGGCAGTGTCTTGTTCATCACCCATGATCGTAGTTTCCTGGATAACGTGGCGACCCGTATCATCGAACTGGATCGCGGTCGCTTGCTGTCGTTCCCGGGTAACTTCAGTGCCTATCAGGTGCGTAAAGCAGAGCAACTGGAAATCGAAGAAGTTGAAAACGCCAAGTTCGATAAATTCCTGGCGCAGGAAGAGGTCTGGATACGTAAAGGCGTGCAAGCCCGTCGTACCCGCGATGAAGGTCGCGTGCGTCGTCTGGAAGCTTTGCGTCTGGTGCGTAGTGCGCGTCGTGAACAACAGGGACAGGTCAAGCTGGATGTGTCGTCCGGTGATCGTTCCGGCAAGATCGTCGCCGAGCTGGAAAATATCAACAAGAGCTATGGCGATAAAGTCATTGTGCGCGATTTCAGCGCGACCCTGCTGCGCGGTGACAAGATAGGCCTGATCGGTTTGAACGGTGCGGGCAAGACTACCCTGCTGAAAATGATTTTGGGCGAGGAAGAGCCGGATTCAGGTACCGTCAAACAAGGTACCAAACTGCAGATCGCATATTTCGATCAGATGCGTGCGCAGCTGAATGAAGAAGCCAGCCTGGCTGATACGATCGCGCCTGGTAGCGATTGGGTAGAGATCAATGGTCAGCGTAAACACGTGATGACTTACCTCAATGACTTCCTGTTCGCGCCTGAACGTGCGCGTTCACCGGTCAAGTCCTTGTCTGGTGGTGAGCGTAACCGCTTGCTGCTGGCGCGTTTGTTCGCCAAGCCAGCCAATGTGCTGGTACTGGATGAACCGACCAACGATCTGGATATCGATACGCTGGAGTTGTTGGAAGAATTGTTGGAAGATTACAAAGGCACCGTGTTCCTGGTCAGCCACGATAGAACCTTCCTAGATAACGTCGTGACTGAGGTCATCGTCGCGGAAGGCAATGGCTTGTGGCGCGAATATATCGGTGGCTATAGCGACTGGGAACGTGTGCGTCCGGCTGCTATTCCGGCCGGTGCACCGAAGCCGGTGGCCAAGGCTGAAGTTAAAGTGGAAGCAGCGCCGGTCGCCGCACCTGCCGCCAAGCAAAAGAAACTCAGCTACAAAGAACAGCGCGAGATGGAAGCGTTACCAGCTTTGATCGCGCAACTGGAAGAAGAGCAAAAAGCGATTACCGAGAAACTGGCCGACGCCAGCCTGTACACGCAGCAACCGGATGAAGTGAAACGGCTGAATCAGCGTTTTACTGAAATTGATGGCTTGTTGCTGGAAGCGCTGGAGAAGTGGGAAGCCATCGAAGCGCGTAGCTAATGGCTGAGCTGCCTGTTGTCCGCGTGAGGGGACAACAGGCAGTAGTGTTTGTGATGTTTTAATTCAGGCGACTGATGTCGTCACGCAGTTTCGGGAATTGCGCTCGCAGTTCTGCCGTATCCATCGCATAAGGCCGGTGTTTGACATAGGCTTCCAGGTCCTGCAAGGCTGCTAGCGGACATTCAAGATGCAAGTAGGCTATGCCTCTGTCACGTCGCTCGGCAATTTCATGCGGCAATAAAATCAACAGTCTTTCCTGCACTTCCAGCAAACGTTGCCAGCGCTCTTGTTGCATAAAGAGCGTTTTCAGGTTGCGCAACATGCGCACCAGGATGTCACGCGGGCTGGCGGCATCAAGGTAAGCGGTGAGCTGGAAATCATCAGGGAAGTCTTGCTGCATGATGTAAGGCTCGACCCGTTCTTCCAATTCTTCGCGCGACAGGCTGGCACCGTTGAATGGGTCCAGCACAACCTGGCCGGATTGCACCGCCAGTTTCATCAGGAAGTGACCAGGAAAGGAAATGCCCTGCACATCCAGATCGATTTGTTGCGCCAGTTCCATATACAGAACAGCGAGTGAGATCGGAATGCCGCGTCGCGTATCAATCACGCGGTGCAGATAACTGTTGTCGGGGTTGTAGTAATCGTTGACGTTGCCGCTGAAGCCCAGCTCATTATAAAAATAATGATTCAGCATACGCAGCTTTTGCAGTGTCGATGCGTCGTCCGGCAAACGTTGTTTCAGTTTGACAGCAAGCGTATCGACTTCCGCTTGCGATGCGGCCAAATCAAGATTCGGCTCGGCATCCTGTGCAATGGCGAGTGCAGCTTCGAACAAGGGAATGCTGTCGTCCTGCTGCACCAGCGTGGAGAAATACTCTAGAGATTGGATCGTCATATGCCTCCATCATAGCGATGATGCCGTGATTGTGCAGACCTTCGTTCCGACTCTGGCGATGAGTGTGGATCAGCGCGCGATGCGCTTGAAATCCCGAAAGCGAAATCCCATGGCTAATAATGCGCCGAAATAACTAATTCCGCACGCCGCCATGACAATTAATAATGCGCCTATCCGTATAAATGGTGTGGCATGCAGCGCAACCCAGTCGAACTGTCCTGCAGTCCAGAGCGCCACGCCAGCCATCAGGAAGAGCGCGCCGCTGAGGCGGATAAAGAAGGTGCGCCAGCCGGGCAGGGCGTTGTAGATGCCACGGCGTTTCAGGCCCCAGTACAGGAAACCTGCGTTCAGGCAAGCACCCAGTCCGATCGACAATGCCAGGCCGGCATGGGCGATCCACGGCACGAAGATCATGTTCATCAATTGCGTCGCAATCAATACGCCGATGGCAATCTTGACCGGGGTTTTGATATTTTGCTGTGCGTAAAAGCCAGGCGCCAGGATTTTCACCAGGATCAGGCCGATCAGGCCGACACCGTAAGCGACCAGTGCGCGCGATGTCATCTCGACCGACAGCTCATTGAATTTGCCGTAATGGAAGAGTGTCGCTGTCAGCGGTTCCGAGATGGTGGCCAGGCCGACCGCGCATGGCAGCGCCAGCAGGAAAGTCAGGCGCAGGCCCCAGTCCAGCAAGGATGAGTATTCTTCGGTATTGCCTTCGAAGTTGGCTTTCGACAGGCTAGGCAACAGGATGGTACCCAGTGCTACACCCAGCAGTGCGGTCGGGAATTCCATCAAGCGATCTGCATATGACAGCCAGGACACGCTACCGCTTTCGAGGCGTGATGCGATATTGGTATTGATCATCAGGCTGATCTGCGCTGCCGATACGGCAAAGACAGCAGGCCCCATTTTGCTCAGCACCTTGCGCACACCGGCATCACCGAGACTGGCGAGAGGATTGCGCGAGATACGTGGCAACATGCCTATCTTCAGCAAGGCAGGGATCTGGATTGCCATTTGCAGCAGGCCGCCGACGATGACCGCGATCGCCATCGCATAGATAGGCTGGTCCAGATGCGGCGCGAGGAACAGCGTCGCCACGATGAAGGACAGATTCAACAGAACAGGTGTAAACGCCGGAATCTTGAATTCGCGCCAGGTATTCAGGATGCCGCCACTGAGCGCGACGAAAGCCATGAAGCCGATGTAAGGGAACATTACGCGGGTCATCCAGACCGACGCGTCGAATGCTTCGGACTTGGCTTTTAGCCCGGTCGCGATCAGATAAACAATAAACGGCGAGGCGATCACGCCTATCAGGCAGGTCAGCAGCATGGTCCAGATCAGGACAGTTGCTACATGGTCAACCAGGCTTTTGGTCGCTTCTTCACCTTTCTGGCTTTTGTATTCCGCCAGGATGGGGACGAAGGCCTGCGAAAACGCACCTTCAGCGAATAAGCGGCGCAGCAGGTTGGGGATGCGGAATGCGATATTGAACGCATCGGTATAGGCGGATGCGCCAAATGCACGGGCAAACAGGATCTCGCGGATCAGTCCTGTCACACGAGAAACCATCGTCATGCCGGAGACCGCCGCAAGCGTTTTGTGCAAGTTCATGGAGCGGAATTATATCTGTTCAAGGTGAAACGATGGTGCATAGGAGGCCTGCATATAAGAGATAGCGCTTAGTACGTGCCGGCATGGGATAATTCCGTGCACGGCGATATTTATTAATATTCCTGCATCCCAGCCAGCACGTTTAAAAATATTGTTAAATAAACACATTTTCGCGATTGCAGTCAGCTTGCAACAATCTTGCAAGGGAGTCAGCATCTATTTGCCTGATTAGGAAAATACGGCTATAATCTGCAGCTTCACAGAATTCTGTCTCACTAACATGCGTGTTTGCGAATGCGCGTAGACCTGTTTTTAGGAAATAATATTCATGGCAAATACCGCACAAGCACGCAAACGCGCTCGTCAAGCAGTTAAGCAAAACGCTCACAATTCCAGCCAGCGTTCCACGCTGCGTACAGCTGTTAAAGCTGTTCGTAAGGCAATTGAAGCGGGCGACAAAGCTGCTGCAGCGCAAGTTTTCCTGGCTTCCGTGTCGACCATCGACCGTATCGCTGACAAGAAAATCATCCACAAAAACAAAGCAGCACGTCATAAAAGCCGCCTCGCAGCTGCTTTGAAAGCGCTGGCTTAATCGTTTTTGTCGGCTGCGCCCCGGCGCCGCACTGAGCAAGACATTAAAAACCCCGCACGATTCAGGTCGTGCGGGGTTTTTGCTTGTCTGCTTGATTAGTGCAGTTTAGGCAGGCCTTCTATGACGCTGCCCGGCTTCAGGTTCTTGTGCTTGAACCAGCCTTCATTCATTTCCAGTGCATACGGCACTGGTTTTTTCGAGCAGTGCGAATCCAGGGTTTGCGGCTTCATATCTTCTATATTCACAATCTTGCCGTCGGCATCAATAAAGGCGACGGACAAGGGGATCAGGGTATTTTTCATCCACATGCAGACGCCGGCCGGTGCGCCGAACAGGAACACCATGCCTTCATTTGGTCCCATGCTGGCGCGGTTCATCAAACCTTGCTGACGTTCGGCTTCATTCGATGCGACCTCGGCTTTGATGATATTCATCCCTGCGGTTAATGAAATGACTGGGAATTTTTTGTCTTGCTGCGCGTAGCTAACGCTTGCGGCGAGGGTGGTCGCGCAGGCAATGGCGATCGCGCAAGTGCTGAGGAATTTGTTCATGGGGTGGATTGAGTAAGTAATAAAGCTAAGAGGTGACGTCGGTCAGTGTAAATGAAAAAGAGAAAAGCGCGTGCCATGTCTGCTACGAGAACTCTGCTTGGATGATTTAGCCCAGGCCTAGTTCCTTGACTGAAATCTCGCGCCATTCACCCGGCCATAATGGATGGCTCTCCAGCGATACCGGTCCGATGGCGATGCGCACCAGGCGCAAAGTCGGATAACCGACCGCACCTGTCATACGCCGTACTTGCCGGTTTTTACCTTCTGACAGTGTGATGGTCAGCCAACTGGTGGGTGCGTTGGCGCGCTCACGTATCGGCGGATTGCGTGGCCATAACCAATCGGGTTCTGCTACGCGTTTGACTACACATGCGCGCGTGACGAAATCGCCGAGATCGAGTGGTGCGCGCAAGCGCTCCAGTGCATCGTTATCGGGTATGCCTTCAACCTGTACCAGATAAGTTTTGGTGTGCTCTCTATCCGGGTGGCTGATCGCGTGTTGCAGCTTGCCGTCGTCAGTCAGTAGCAACAAGCCTTCGCTGTCAGCATCCAGTCGTCCGGCAGGATAAATATTCGGTATGTCGATGTGGTCGGCCAGTGATTTGCGCGTAGGGTGCGGCGAAAACTGGCACATGGTCTGGAAGGGCTTGTTAAACAGAATCAGGGGCATGATGAAGTTGCGGTGACGTGGTGACGACTGAATTGCGATGGTAAAGAGATTTTGTCGAACGCGATATCAAAGTATTGCAAAAATATCGCAACGAAATAAGGTGCAGAAATATTTTCGGAGTGTTGCAAATTTGTCGCGCGGCGTGAAACCGGCGCTGCAACTGTATCCCATATATATGGGAGAAATGATTTTGCGTGCGAAAGTCGCTACGCAGTTATATGCGAGATAAAGCGCTTGCGATGAAGTTAAAACGTCGTAAAGATCGTCATAAAAAAGACAATAAAAAACCCCGCCGAAGCGGGGTTTTTCGCAAGTCCTTAAAAAATTAAGGAGCTTGAATGTTGGAAGCTTGCTTGCCTTTAGGGCCTTGCGTGACTTCGAACTGAACTTTCTGACCTTCTTTGAGGGTCTTGAAGCCGTTCATTTGGATTGCGGAAAAGTGTGCAAACAAATCCTCACCGCCGTCGTCCGGGGTGATAAAGCCGAAGCCTTTGGAGTCGTTGAACCACTTGACGGTACCTGTTGCCATAAAAAGCGTCTTTCTAATATAGACTTAATCACACGAGCCGCAAAAGAAAGAAGCCTCGTTTACGTTGCCCCTCCTAAAACCTGCTCACTTCGTATTGACAAGCCATTGTTGTCAAGCATGTCAATAAGATTCATTCTTTACGCAAAAAATACAAAAGTCAAGCGCTTTTCGTGAGGCCTGGAAAACTTTATTTTCAGGGGGAAAGTGGGTGACTCTTGAATTCTTACGTTTGATCGTCATCTGCGTATTCAGAAGAAAACGCGTAATATTAAATTAATTTGTTTCTCTGTTCTTCTGGGCATTGTGCACACGGTCGAACGTATTAGAATAGACCTATGGCAATTAAGCATGACGATGGTACGGTCCTTATGCGGCAAGAGCAAAAACTCAAGCCGCCGTCTATGTATCAGGTGTTATTGCTGAATGATGACTACACGCCGATGGAATTCGTCGTGATGATTCTTCAGGAATACTTTAGTAAAGATCGTGAGACAGCAACGCAAATCATGCTCATGGTTCACCGCGACGGAAAAGGTATTTGTGGCGTGTATCCGAAAGATATCGCGTCTACGAAAGTTGAGCTGGTTTTGAACCACGCCCGAAAAGCGGGGCATCCCCTGCAGTGCGTGATGGAGGAAGTATGATTGCGCAGGAATTAGAAGTCAGTTTGCATATGGCGTTTGTCGAAGCAAGACAGGCGCGCCATGAGTTTATCACCGTCGAGCATTTGCTCCTTGCGCTGCTGGATAATCCATCAGCTGCCGAGGTTCTGCGTGCTTGTGCGGTCAATATTGAAGACCTGCGTAAAACGTTGACCAATTTTATTGGCGACAATACGCCTACGGTGCCTGGTGCCGCTGAGGTCGATACCCAACCTACACTTGGTTTCCAACGCGTGATTCAACGCGCGATCATGCATGTCCAGTCTGCTTCCAACGGCAAGAAGGAAGTGACAGGCGCAAACGTGCTGGTTGCCATCTTTGGCGAAAAAGATTCACACGCTGTTTATTACTTGCACCAGCAAGGTGTGACACGTCTCGACGTAGTCAATTTCATTTCGCATGGCGTGCGCAAGGATCAACAAAGCGATGCGCAAAAAGCACCTGAAGGTGCCGAGGATGCGCCGTCGGCTGAAGGACAGCAAAAAGAAAGTGCGCTGGATCAGTTCACGCAAAATCTGAACAAGATGGCGAGCGAAGGCAAGATCGATCCGCTGATCGGCCGCGAAGGCGAGGTCGAGCGCGTGATCCAAACCTTGTGCCGTCGTCGCAAAAACAATCCGCTGCTGGTAGGTGAAGCTGGTGTCGGCAAAACCGCTATCGCGGAAGGCCTGGCATGGCGCATCACGCAAGGCGATGTCCCTGAAGTCCTGCAGAACGCTGTCGTCTATTCACTGGACATGGGCGCTTTGCTGGCCGGTACCAAATATCGCGGTGACTTCGAGCAACGCCTGAAAGCAGTGCTCAAGCAACTGAAAGATAACCCTAACGGCATCCTGTTCATCGACGAAATCCACACCATCATCGGTGCGGGTTCGGCTTCGGGCGGCACGCTGGACGCATCCAACTTGCTGAAACCGGCTTTGTCGAATGGTCAGTTGAAATGCATAGGCGCGACTACCTTTACCGAATTCCGCGGTGTCTTTGAAAAAGACCATGCCTTGTCACGTCGTTTCCAAAAGATCGATGTGAACGAGCCTACCGTCGAACAAACCATACAGATTCTGCGTGGCTTGAAATCGCGTTTCGAAGAACATCATGGCGTGAAGTATTCGGCTTCGGCGCTGACTTCAGCAGCTGAGTTGGCAGCACGCTTTATTAACGACCGTCACTTGCCGGACAAGGCAATCGACGTGATCGATGAGGCGGGTGCAGCACAACGCATCCTGCCGAAGTCCAAGCAAAAGAAAACCATCGGCAAATCCGAGATCGAGGACATCATTTCCAAGATCGCGCGTATTCCTGCGCAAACGGTCAATCAGGATGATCGATCCAAGTTGCAGACCATAGAGCGCGATCTGAAGAATGTCGTGTTTGGTCAGGATCCTGCGTTGGAAGCGTTGGGTTCGGCGATCAAGGTCGCACGCGCTGGCCTGGGTAAAGCAGACAAGCCTATCGGCTCCTTCCTGTTCTCCGGTCCTACCGGTGTCGGTAAAACCGAAGCAGCGAAACAGCTGGCTTTCCTGATGGGCATAGACCTGATTCGTTTCGATATGTCCGAGTATATGGAACGTCATGCGGTCAGCCGCCTGATCGGTGCGCCGCCGGGTTATGTCGGTTTCGATCAGGGTGGTTTGCTGACCGAAGCGATTACCAAGAAGCCGCATGCAGTCCTGCTGCTGGATGAAATCGAAAAGGCACATCCGGATATTTTCAATATCCTGTTGCAAGTGATGGATCACGGCACCTTGACTGATAACAATGGTCGTAAAGCGGATTTCCGCAATGTGATCATCATCATGACGACGAATGCTGGTGCTGAAAGCCTGCAGAAACGTACTATCGGTTTCACCGAGAAGAAAGAAACCGGCGACGAGATGGCGGATATCAAGCGCATGTTTACGCCTGAATTCCGCAATCGCCTGGATGCCATCATCAGCTTCCGTGCACTGGATGAAGAAATCATCCTGCGTGTGGTTGATAAATTCCTGATGCAGTTGGAAGAGCAACTGCACGAGAAGAAAGTAGAAGCCATCTTCACCGAGAAGCTGCGTACTTTCCTCGCGAAGAAAGGATTTGATCCGCTGATGGGTGCACGTCCGATGTCGCGTCTGATCCAGGACATGATACGCAAAGCACTGGCTGATGAGTTGCTGTTCGGTCGCCTGGTCACTGGTGGCAAGGTCACGGTTGATCTGGACGATAACGATCAGATCAAGCTGGACTTCAGTGAAGGTGATACGGCTCCTCCGGCTGCAACACCGGAGACAGTCGAAGTCGAATAAGCACTGCTTGCACGATAAAAAAAGCCCGAACCACTCAGTGGTCCGGGCTTTTTGATTTTGTGCGCGAGGATGCGCGGATTCAAATCAGGCGATCTGTCCTCAGGCGTGCAAGGCAGCGGCGCATTCCTTGACCAGCGCCGGGCCACGATAAATCAGGCCGGTATACAGTTGAACCAAGGAAGCACCCGCGGCAACCTTTGCTTGCGCATCGCTTCCTGACAGGATGCCGCCTACGCCTATGATAGGCAGCGCGTCACCGAGCTCGCTCTTGAGTGCACGTATGACTTTATTTGACGCTTCGAATACTGGCGCGCCGGACAAGCCACCGGTTTCCTGGGCATGTTTCAGATTCTTGACCGCGTCGCGGCTGACGGTTGTATTTGTCGCGATAACGCCATCCATCTTGTGACGCAACAAGGCTTGCGCGATCGTCTGGATTTGTTCCAGCTCCATATCAGGTGCGATTTTCAAGGCAATCGGGACGTAGCGCTTGTGTTGGTCGGACAGGCGTTGCTGTGCTTCTTTCAGTTGCGATAGCAAGGCGTCCAGTTCGGATGCTCCTTGCAACTGACGCAGGTTTTTGGTGTTGGGCGATGAGATGTTGACCGTCACGTAGCTGGCGTATGGGTACACCTTCTCCAGGCAGATCAGGTAATCATCGACTGCGCGCTCGATCGGTGTATCGGCGTTCTTGCCGATGTTCAGGCCAAGTACACCTTCCTTGTTTTGATAAAACTTCGAAGCCCTGACGTTGGCAACGAAAGCATCTGCGCCGCCATTGTTGAAGCCCATGCGGTTGATGATGGCGTTTGCCTGCGGCAGGCGGAACATGCGTGGCATCGCGTTGCCAGGTTGCGCGCGTGGAGTGACGGTGCCGACCTCGATCGAACCGAATCCCAGCGTCGCCAGGCCATCGATATAGGCGCCGTCCTTGTCCAGGCCAGCAGCCAGGCCGACTGGATTCGGAAAAGTGATGCCCATTACGGTACGTGGATCGTGCGCTGGTTTGACGATGGACGAAGTCAGGCCCAGTGCAGCGGCGCGGCGTAGTGCTGGCAGGGTCAGGTTGTGGGCGGCTTCCGGATCGATGGCGAACAGGAAAGGGCGCGCGAGGGCGTAGAGAAGTTTGTCGGACACGGTAAGGATCAGGTTGGTAGATCAAAGGGCTGGTCAACTGGGCGCAGGCATGCGAACAGCTGATTTGCGAACCCTGTATTTTACCGCGTGGACGAGGGATCGACGAGCGGAAGCGGGATCCATTCACCTTGTTGCAAGGCTTCCAGCGGCTGGAAATTGGTTTTATAGGACATTTTCGGGCTTTCCTTGATCCAGTAGCCCAGATAGATGTAGGGCATCTGCAGCGCCTGCGCCTGGGCGATTTGCCACAGGATGTTGTAGGTACCGTAGGAAGCGTTTTGTGGTGCCGGATCGTAGAAGGTGTAGACCGACGACAAACCGTCGTCCAGCACGTCGATGATGCTGACCATGCGCAGCGTGCCGTCGTCTTCGCGGAATTCCACCAGGCGTGTGTTGACTTTGCTTTGCAACAGGAACTGCGCGTATTGCTCGCGGCTGTCCTGGTCCATGCCGCCACCAGCATGCCGTGCGGTCTGATAGCGCAGATACAGGTCGTAGTGTTCAGCCAGATAGGTCAGCTTGGTGACGGACGTTTGCAAATCACTATGCTTGGTCTGCGCGCGGCGCTGGCTGCGGTTCGGTACGAATTCCGCGACTTTGATGCGCACTGGGGTGCAAGCCTGGCAGCCGTCACAGTAGGGGCGATAGGTGAAGATGCCGCTACGACGGAAGCCGTTCTTGACCAGTTCGGAATAAACGTCAGCGTTGATCAGATGGGAAGGAGTGGCGACTTGTGAGCGCGCCTGCCGTCCATCCAGATAGCTGCACGGGTAGGGTGCAGTTGCGTAGAACTGGAGCGTGGAGAACGGTAATTCCTTAGGGTGCGTCATGATTGCGTACTTAGTTAAGTTCCGAATTCGCTCGTTCCGAATTCGTAAGTTCCGAGTTCGCGACTTCGTCGGCTAAATCAATATCAGACAGCTGTTCTAACAATAATACTTCAGGAGTTCGGAAACAATGCAATTGGCTGCCAATCTTTTATTTGCGGGCCGCCTGCAGCCTGGCGCAAGCGTGAAATAAATTCCGTACGTGCGATCGGTGCTGCACCCAACGAGGCCAAATGCGCGGTCTCTTGCTGGCAGTCTATCATCGAAACCCCATGCTTACCCAGGAAGTGTACGAGGTAGCTCAATGCAATCTTGGATGCATCGGGTACCCGTGCAAACATGGACTCGCCATAGAACATATGTCCTATGCTGACGCCGTAAGCGCCACCGACCAGTTTCCCTTCCAGCCACAGTTCGGATGAATGTGCATAACCCAGCTTATGCAGACCGACATAACCGGCAACGATTTCATCAGAGATCCAGGTGCCGCCTTCGCCATCACGTGGCTCCGCGCAGGCACGCATGACTTCCTCAAATGCGTGATCGAAGCGGATTTCCCAACGGCCATCGTGACTGTTGATGCTGCGCTGGATTTGTTTGAGTTTCTTTTTAAGGCTGTGTGAGATCTTGAAGTCTTTGACGAACAAGACCATGCGCGGGTCTGTGCTCCACCAAAGTATGGGCTGGCCTTCCGAGAACCACGGGAAAATCCCGTTGCGATAAGCCTCCAGCAAACGCCCCGGGGACAGGTCGGCACCCGCCGCCAGTAAGCCAGCTGCGCCATCTGCTTCCGTTAAGGCGCTGGAAACATTCGGGAACGGATCATCCGCTTCCAGCCATGGAATCATGCGGCTTCCCTGTTTTGGCTCATTGCTTCGTTCATTTTTGGTGCGTTATCCGTGTTTCTTTGAGGTAAGTAAATATTATCTTTAAAAATCAATGCTTTATAAAAATCACCAAAATGGAACGATTTTTGCTTTTATGGTGCGTTCGATTATCCGCTACGCACACATATTGGGAGATTTTTGCATGGATGCACTCAAACACGGCACAGACGCATTATTCATCATGCTCGGTGCTGTCATGGTCCTGGCTATGCACGCCGGTTTTGCTTTTCTTGAGCTGGGGACAGTGCGCAAGAAAAACCAAGTCAATGCTTTGGTCAAAATATTAGTCGATTTTGCTGTTTCGACCATCGCCTATTTTTTTGTTGGTTACAGCATTGCGTATGGCGTGAGCTTTTTTGGCAGTGCCGAAGTGCTGACTGAGCGTAACGGATATGAACTGGTCAAATTCTTTTTCTTGCTGACGTTTGCCGCTGCGATCCCGGCGATTATTTCGGGCGGCATTGCTGAGCGTGCGCGCTTCCATCCACAGTTATTGGCGACCGCTTTAATCGTTGGTGTGGTGTATCCATTTTTTGAAGGCATCGCATGGAATCAGCACTTCGGCATACAAGCCTGGCTGAACAGTACTTTCGGTGCCAACTTCCATGATTTCGCCGGTTCCATCGTGGTGCATGCGGTGGGTGGCTGGATCGCTTTGCCTGCAGTGCTACTGCTGGGTGCGCGTCGCGGACGTTATACCAAGGAAGGCACGATCGCTGCGCATCCACCGTCCAGTATTCCTTTCCTCGCGCTGGGCGCATGGATACTGACAGTGGGCTGGTTTGGTTTCAATGTGATGAGTGCGCAGACCATGGAGCAGATGAATGGCCTGGTTGCAGTGAACTCATTGATGGCGATGGTGGGTGGTACGTTGGCCGCATTCCTGGCTGGTAAAAACGATCCGGGCTATGTGCACAACGGACCATTGGCGGGTCTGGTCGCTGTATGCGCAGGTTCTAACGTGATGCATCCGCTGGGTGCCTTGATAACAGGCGCTATCGCTGGTCTTATTTTTGTCTGGGCTTTTGCGCTGACACAAAACAAATGGAAGATCGATGACGTGCTCGGTGTCTGGCCTTTGCATGGTTTGTGCGGCGCATGGGGTGGTCTGGCAGCTGGTATCTTTGGTTTGAAATCACTGGGCGGCCTGGGTGGCGTTTCCTTCATGTCGCAACTGATCGGAACCGGCCTGGGTATTTCGATTGCACTGGCTGGTGGCTTCCTGATTTATGGCGCGTTGAAAATGACGGTAGGCATACGCCTTGATCCGGAGCAGGAATTCAATGGTGCTGATTTGTCGATACATAATGTCAGTGCGACACCGGAGCGCGAAACGTATTGGTGATAAAGCTGGGAATAAAAATCATCGTTAAGAAAATGGCGACTCATTTAGTGTGAGTCGCCATTTTTGTTTGCGCGCGAAATCAATCATGTATGAGTAAATGCTTCCGGACTCAACATGGGTTTCAGTATGTCCATCGTGTGGAAACCATAAGAGCCGCCATTCTTGCGGTTGGCATGATCCTGCAGGAAAAATTGCAGGGTGTGGTGCACGGTAGGGAAGGCGATGTCTTCCCATGGGATATCTTCCGGCGCGAATAATTTGACTTCGAGGCTTTCAATTCCCGCTTCGAAATTCAGGTCGAGCAGCGTGGCGCGGTAAAACATATGCACCTGATGTACATGCGGCACATTCAATAAAGAAAACAATTCATGCAGGTGGATATTTGCGCCAGCTTCCTCTGTGGTTTCGCGGATTGCAGCGTTGCTGGTGGTTTCATTGTTTTCCATGAAGCCGGCCGGGAGCGTCCAGTAACCGAGGCGTGGTTCGATCGCGCGCTTGCATAACAGTATGCGCATGTCACCGTCTTCATCCCAGACCGGGATGGAGCCTAATACCATCTTGGGGTTCTGGTAATGGATGGTGCCGCAACTGCTGCATACATAACGTGGACGGTTGTCACCCTCGGGAATCAATAAGGTTACTGGGTGCGCGCACTCGGAACAAAATTTCATAAGGATTACAAATCGTTGAAAAGCCTGGTTATCCGGATCATTACAGACATGATTACAAGGTGAGCAGTGTATCACTGCATAAAGAAGCTGCAATTAAGATTGCTTTGCTCGGCGATACCCTATATAATTCATATCTTCAGACGCGGGGTGGAGCAGTCTGGCAGCTCGTCGGGCTCATAACCCGAAGGTCGTAGGTTCAAATCCTGCCCCCGCAACCAAAGTCTTACAAGTCTTATCAAATCCCGCCCATCATTACATCTCCTCTAAAACGGGCGTCGGATAGCAGTATCAACTGGTTCTCTAACCGGACAATCGATTCCAAAGATGATTGTCGTTGAATATAATTTCTGCACATTGCAACTAAACAGTCGTAAATATCGTAAATGAATATTGCTGAGGCGAAGAAGGTCCTCGAAACAGCGCTACTTTGCGCTCACGAGCCCCTGTCCATAAACGACATGAAGAAGCTTTTTGTCGAAACGGGCGAGACTGACGGACAGATAGGCACAGATGAAATCAAGCAAATGCTTGAAGAGTTGCGTGACGACTGGATAGACAAGGGCATCGAAGTAGTCAGTCTGTCGACCGGCTGGCGCTTCCAGAGCCGTCCGGAGATGAAGATCTATCTGGAGCGTCTGAATCCTGAAAAGCCGCCGAAGTATTCGCGTGCGACGCTGGAGACGTTGGCCATCATTACTTATCGCCAGCCGGTTACGCGCGGCGATATTGAAGAAATCCGTGGTGTCACGGTCAATTCGCAAACCATCAAGATGCTGGAAGACCGTGGCTGGATAGAGTCCATCGGTCATCGCGACGTACCTGGTCGCCCGGCCTTGTTTGCAACCACTAAACATTTCCTTGATGATCTCGGCCTGACTTCGCTGGATCAATTGCCGCCTCTGCAGCAAGTAGAGAAGGGCGATATGCAGGGCAGTGCCTTGCTCGAGATGCAAGGGCTGGAAGCAGAATTGCAAGAACATCTGGATCAGACCGCGATCGATTTCGCTGGTGCTGATGCCGCCAACGCTGAAGTCGCTACAGAAGTGACAGCGGAAGCCGTCGCGACCGAGGTCGTGGCTGAGGCTGATATAGATACAGCAGAGATTGAATCAGTTGCTACTGAAACAGTCGAAGCTGAAGTAACCGATGCTGAAGAAGTCGAAACTGTCGCCGCAGAGCAGGCAGAAGGCGCTGAGGAAGCGGTAACAGAACCAACAGAATTGAATCCTTCGGAATCCGAAGCAGCTATTCCTACCGACGCAGCAGCGCCTGACTTGACGGTCGTTGACGACCCGAGTGAGCACAACCAAGAATTGAATAATGAATCGCCCAACGAAAAATAATACTTCTGATGCATCTGGTCATTATGCGTCTCCATCTGAGCATGCCGGTGAGCAGGCTCCTGCTGCGGCAGAAGGCAGTGGTACGAAACCCGTAAAACGTGGTTTGCGCGGCCCGCGTACATTGCGTCGCGCCCGTAATACGCCGCGTGAAACCAATGAGTCAACAGGCGTAAAAGCAGATGGCGTCGAAGTTGCACAAAATGCAGAGCAAGGCGCAGCGCCAGTTTCTGATGAGGCGCGTAAAGAACGTCCTGCTAATCGCCGCGGCGAGCGCCCACATGGTGCAAAAGGTGGTGCCAAGCAGCAAGGTCGCGGCAAGTCCGCTGGCGCACAACGTGGCGGCAAGCCACATGGCAAGGCAGATAATGCCGACGACGTATTTTCCTTTGTTACTTCGGATGATTTTGACTCGCTGGCGTCGGAAGACAGTGCTGGTGGCAAACGTCGCCATGAACAAAAAACCGTACGCCGCGATTTGACCGCGGATGACGATGCACCGAAATTGCATAAAGTACTGGCGGAAGCCGGTCTCGGTTCGCGTCGTGACATGGAAGAATTGATTATTGCCGGTCGTGTTTCGGTCAATGGCGAGCCTGCCCATATCGGTCAGCGTATCTTGCCGACCGACCAGGTGCGTATTAATGGCAAGCTGATCCAGCGCAAAGTAAGCAAGAAACCGCCGCGCGTACTGGTGTATCACAAGCCTGCCGGTGAAATCGTCAGCATGAACGATCCGGAAGGTCGCCCATCCGTATTTGATCGTCTGCCTTCGATGAAGGCGGCAAAATGGCTGGCCGTTGGTCGTCTCGATTTTAATACCGAAGGTTTGCTGCTGTTTACTACTTCCGGTGATCTGGCGAACCGCCTGATGCATCCACGTTACGGCATCGATCGTGAATACGCAGTGCGTACGCTGGGTGAGCTGGAAGAAGGAATGCGTCAGAAATTGCTGGCTGGCGTTGAGCTGGAAGACGGCATGGCGCAATTCTCCAAAATCGCTGACGGCGGTGGTGAAGGCGTCAATAAATGGTACCGCGTGACCATCGGTGAAGGTCGTAACCGCGAAGTGCGTCGTATGTTTGAAGCGATCGGCCTGACCGTATCGCGTCTGATCCGCACTCGCTATGGTTTGCTGACCTTGCCGAAAAACCTCAAGCGCGGTCGCTGGGAAGAAATGGAAGAACACGCAGTGCGCGGTTTGCTTGCACTCAGTGGTCTTGACAAGAATGCAGGTGAAGCAGGCTCATCCAATAAAGGGCGCTCCGGCAATAGCGGTGAGCGCGTAAACGGTAACCGTGCGCCGCGCAACGAAGCTGGACTCGGTCAGGCACGTGGCCCAGGTCAGTGGCAGGGTGCCGGACAGAACGCAGGGCAGGGCCGTACACAAGGACAAAATCCAGGCAAGCCTAACCGCCAGGGGCAGCAACGTAGCCGCCAGCCAGATCCATTGCAAACATCGTTGGGTTTTCCAGGCATGGGCCAGCCGCGTCGTAGCAACGGACCGCATCGTGGTCCGGGCGGTGGTAACGGTCCCGGCCGTGGTGGCAATGGCCCGCAAGGCGGCCAGCGTCGTCGCTCCAAAGTGTAATTAATTTACTTTTTGTCTCGTTCCATGGCACGTCGTTTGACGAGCCGGATTTAAAAAAGACTGATTTGTTAGCTGTCCGATGGGGCGCCGCGGGGATTCCAACATTGCGGTGCACCAGCTAATCGACTATAATTCGGCAGTTAACGAAGGTCGCCAGCCAAAAAATTATGTTTTTGGCATTGAATTCGGTGGTCAGAATGATAAAAAAGATGGGCAGATGCCCATTTTTTTTTTGTTAAACAGTTTGCATTGTTGTATTCAATTTCGACCTGGTCGTGATTGACGTTATTCGGAGAATTCTTTTGCAGTTGTCGGCACTCATTGAAAAAACCGTGGTTGGCATGGGCTATGAACTGGTCAATTTTGAACAGGCAGCCCGCGGTCTGGTGCGCGTGTTTATCGACTTTACTCCGGAAGATGCGGATAAAGGTTCGATCACGGTAGAGGACTGCGAAAAGGTAACGCACCAGTTGTTGCATGTATTGACGGTTGAAAACGCCAATTATGAGCGCCTGGAAGTGTCGTCACCCGGTCTCGACAGGCCGCTGAAGAAGTTGTCGGATTATGTGCGTTTTGCCGGTGCTGAAGCACTCGTCAAATTGCGCATGCCGATGCCGAATGCGGCGAATCGCAAATCGTTCCAGGGCATTTTGCAGGAACCGGTAGGCGAGACACTCGCGTTGGAATTTGAAGGAAACGATGGGCCGGCGAAGCTCGAATTTACGCTCGCTGATGTAGACAAGGCACATTTAGTGCCACAAGTGAATTTTAGGAGTCGCAAAGCATGAGTCGCGAAATTTTATTGTTGGTTGATGCGCTAGCGCGCGAAAAAAACGTCGATAAGGATATCGTTTTCGGAGCCTTGGAACACGCGCTCGCGCAAGCGACCAAGAAGCGCTATGAAGGCGATGTCGACATCCGTGTATCCATCGATCGCGAAAGCGGCGAATTCGAATCCTTCCGTCGCTGGCACGTCGTGCCTGATGAAGCGGGTCTGCAATTGCCTGATCAGGAAATCCTGCATTTCGAAGCCAAAGAACAAATCGGCGATATCGAAGTGGATGACTATATTGAAGAGCCGATTGAATCGGTCGAATTCGGTCGTCGTTTCGCGCAAGATACCAAACAAGTGGTATTGCAACGCATCCGTGATGCAGAGCGCGAACAAATCCTGGCAGACTTCCTGGAGCGTGGTGATTCGCTGGTTACCGGCACCATCAAGCGTATGGAACGCGGCGACGCGATCGTTGAATCCGGTCGTATCGAAGCACGTCTGCCACGTGACCAAACGATTCCTAAAGAGAACCTGCGTATCGGTGATCGCGTCCGTGCCTACATCCTGCGCATAGATCGCAATGCACGTGGCCCGCAAGTCATCCTGTCGCGCACCGCGCCGGAATTCATCATGAAATTGTTCGAACTGGAAGTTCCGGAAATCGAACAAGGTCTGCTGGAAATCAAATCGGCTGCACGTGATGCAGGTGTACGCGCCAAGATTGCAGTATTCACCAATGACAAGCGTATCGACCCTATCGGTACCTGCGTTGGTATGCGCGGTTCCCGCGTTCAGGCTGTCACCGGTGAACTCGGCGGCGAACGTGTAGATATCGTCTTGTGGTCGGAAGATCCGGCGCAGTTCGTCATTGGTGCGCTGGCTCCGGCCAACGTTTCGTCCATCGTTGTGGATGAAGAAAAGCACGCAATGGACGTCGTGGTCGACGAAGAAAACCTGGCGATCGCTATCGGTCGCGGCGGTCAAAACGTACGCCTGGCTTCGGAATTGACCGGCTGGCAAATCAACATCATGACTGCGGAAGAATCGGCTGATAAATCGCAACTGGAAACAGCTGCGATCCGTGCGCTGTTCATGGAAAAACTGGACGTTGATCAGGAAGTTGCTGACATCCTGGTGGATGAAGGTTTTGCGAGCCTGGAAGAAATTGCTTACGTACCTATCAGCGAAATGCTGGACATCGAATCGTTCGACGAAGATACCGTCAACGAACTGCGCAACCGCGCACGTGATGCACTGGTAACAGAAGCGATTGCTTCCGAAGAAGGTCTGGAAGGCATGGAAGATGCGCTGGCGAATCTGGAAGGTATGGATCGCGTGATGGCAGGCAAACTTGGTTTGGCTGGTGTCAAAACGCTGGCAGCATTCTCGGCCCTGGCCTATGACGAATTTGGCGCGATTCTGGCATTACCGACAGACCGTGCGCGTCAACTGATTGAAGATGAATTTAAAGATGTAACTGACGAAGAGATGAAGCTCATCGATGCTAAATACGATGACCACGCCAAGGCGCTGCAAGCCAAGGTATGGAGCCTCGCGGAAGCGAAGTAATCCCCGAAGCTTGAATTTCATCTAACGCGTTACATAGAAAAGAGGACTGAATGGCGAGTAACAATGTAGCCCAATTTGCCACCGAGCTGAAGATGCCAGCAGACGTATTGCTCACGCAACTGCGGGATGCTGGCGTCGAGAAAAGCTCAACGTCCGACGAATTATCCAAGGCCGACAAGGACAAACTCCTTGATCACCTGCGCCGCGCGCATGGTGTTGCACCAGACGGTGAGAAGAAAAAAATCACACTGACCCGTAAAGAAACGACTGAAATCAAGCAAGCGGATGCCACCGGCAAATCGCGCACGATCCAGGTCGAAGTGCGTAAAAAACGGACTTTCGTAAAACGTGACGAATCCACGCCTGAAGAAGCGCCAGTTAAAGCCGCTGCACCTGTCATCGATGAAGCTGAAGTTGAACGTCGTGCTGAAGAAGCACGTCGTCAGGCGGAGCTGATTGCACGTCAGGAAGCTGACCTGCGCGAAAAACAAGAGCGCCTGGCCAAGCTGGAAGCGGAAAAAGAAGCTCAGGCGCAAGCGTTGAAACAAGCTGAACAAGCTGAAGCAGAAGCACGCAAGGCAGACGCAGCCAAACCGCCGGTAGAAGCGAAAGCGGACGAATCGGCACAGGAAGAGAAAAAACGCGTCGCGGCTGAAGAGAGCAAAAAGAAAGCAGCACAGGCAGCAAAAGATGCAGCCAAGGAAGCGAACGAAAAAGCCGTAGCGACCGAAGCTGCGCGTAAAGCAGTGGCCGATGAAGTAGCGCAGATCAAAGCCATGATGAATGCGCCACGTCGCGCCATCAAAGCGCCTGAGCCTGCAGCACCGGCCGCAGCGAAACCTGCTGAAGGTACTTTGCACAAACCTGCTGATAAAAAAGCCGGTGAGAAAAAAGACGAGAAAAAACCAGCGGTAGCGGCAGACAAGAAGTCGATCAAATCGGCGAATGTCTCGTCCACCTGGCAAGATGACGCGAAAAAACGCGGTGCTGGTATCAAAACCCGTGGCAATACAGCGGGTGGCCGTGATGGCTGGCGTGCAGGCCCTAAAGGTCGCCGTCCTTCGCATCACGAAGAGCGCGAAAGCAATTTCCAGGCTCCAACCGAAGCGATCGTAAAAGACGTGCACGTACCGGAAACGATTACCGTTGCCGAACTCGCGCACAAAATGTCGGTCAAGGCATCCGAAGTCATCAAGCATTTGATGAAACTCGGTCAGATGTGCACCATCAACCAGGTTCTCGATCAGGAAACAGCAATGATTCTGGTCGAAGAAATGGGCCACACGGCGCACGCTGCCAAGCTGGATGATCCGGAAGCATTGCTGGAACAAGGTGCTGAACAGGTGAATGCCGAAGCCTTGCCACGCGCCCCGGTTGTGACCGTTATGGGTCACGTCGATCACGGTAAAACATCGTTGCTGGATTACATCCGTCGCGCCAAGGTTGCATCCGGCGAAGCGGGCGGCATTACCCAGCACATCGGTGCATACCACGTGGAAACACCGCGCGGCATGATTACCTTCCTCGATACACCGGGCCATGAAGCATTTACGGCAATGCGTGCACGCGGTGCGAAAGCAACCGATATCGTGATTCTGGTGGTAGCAGCGGACGACGGCGTGATGCCGCAAACCAAGGAAGCGATTGCACATGCGAAAGCAGCGGGCGTGCCTTTGGTGGTTGCTATCAACAAAATTGATAAACCGGCTGCCAATGCAGATCGTGTTACGCAAGAGCTGATCGCAGAACAAGTTGTGCCGGAAGAATACGGTGGCGATTCGCCTTTCGTTCCTGTCTCGGCAAAAACCGGCCAGGGCATAGACGCCTTGCTCGAACAAGTATTGCTGCAAGCTGAAGTGCTGGAATTGACAGCACCGGTAGATGCACCTGCACGTGGTCTGGTGGTTGAAGCCAAACTCGATAAAGGTCGCGGTCCGGTCGCTACCATCCTGGTGCAGTCCGGTACCCTCAAGCGCGGCGATGTCGTGCTGGCAGGTTCGGCCTACGGTCGCGTTCGTGCGATGCTGGATGAAAACGGCAAGAGCATTACCGAAGCAGGTCCTTCGATTCCTGTAGAGATCCAGGGTCTGACCGAAGTACCGAACGCCGGTGAAGAAGTCATGGTCATGGCTGACGAACGCAAAGCGCGTGAAATCGGTCTGTTCCGTCAAGGTAAATTCCGCGACGTGAAACTGGCGAAACAGCAGGCAGCGAAACTGGAAAACATGTTCGAGAACATGGGCGAAGGCGAAGTCAAAAACCTGCCTATGATTATCAAAACCGACGTACAAGGTTCGCAGGAAGCACTGGTTGGTTCCTTGCAGAAACTGTCGACCAGCGAAGTGCGTGTGCAGGTTGTGCATGCAGCGGTGGGTGGTATTTCCGAATCCGACGTCAACCTCGCGGTTGCCTCGAAAGCGGTCATCATCGGCTTTAATACTCGTGCAGATGCACAAGCACGCAAACTGGCAGAAGCCAACGGCGTTGACATTCGTTACTACAACATCATTTACGATGCAGTAGACGAAATCAAAGCGGCGATGTCGGGCATGCTGGCGCCAGAGAAGCGCGAACAGTCCCTGGGTCTGGTCGAGATTCGTCAGGTTATCCTGGTCAGCAAAGTCGGCGCGATTGCCGGTTGCTACGTACTCGAAGGCCTGGTACGACGCGGTTCGTCGGTACGCTTGCTGCGCGACAACGTCGTCGTGTGGACAGGCGAACTGGATTCGTTGAAACGCTTCAAGGACGATGCAAAAGAAGTCAAAGCTGGCTTCGAATGCGGTCTGACCCTGAAAAACTTCAACGACATCAAAGAAGGCGATCAACTCGAAGTCTTCGAAGTCCAGGAAATCGCGCGTACACTGTAAAGTACCTGCCGGGAAGGGATATTTCCCTTCCATGTATCACTTGATCGCATCGGCCGGCTTAGTTGCTAGCCGATGCGAAATTATTTTTGCAGCACCGTTTTATCGTTAGAATAGTTTATGGCCAAACACAGTAAATCCATTCCCGGACGCGGCTTGCGCGTCGCAGACCAGATCCAGCGCGATCTGTCTGAAATCATCGCGTTCGAGTTGAAAGACCCGCGCGTAGGGATGGTCACGATTACCGAAGTTCAGGTCACACCGGATTACGCCCATGCAAAAGTGTTCTTCACCATGCTGAGCGACAAGAAGGATGACATCAAGAACACGGTGTCGGGTTTGACTGCCGCCTCCGGTTTCATCCGTGGCCAGCTCGGTCGTCGCCTGACCATACATACTTTGCCGGAACTGCATTTCGTGCACGATACCTCGACTTCACGCGGGATAGAAATGTCCAAGCTGATCGATGAAGCCAATGCCAGCCGTGCCAAGGATGCGGAAGACTGATCTTCTGCTCCTGACTGTCCGTGTACATGCATAGGGCAGTCTCTCTTTTCATATTCTGTGGTCTGTTCCGGCGCGATGCCTGTAGCGGCCCTGACTTAGCTAAACGCATACCTGCTGATCCATCATGGCGACAAATCACATCAAGAAAAAGCGTGTGCCGGTTCACGGCGTACTGCTGCTCGATAAACAAGTTGGTGTCTCCAGCAATGATGCATTGATCAAGGCGAAATGGCTGTTGAGCGCGCTGAAAGCAGGGCATACCGGTACGCTGGATCCGTTTGCAACTGGACTGTTGCCTTTGTGTTTTGGCGAGGCCACCAAGTTTGCGCAAGACTTGCTGGATGCCGACAAGACTTACGAAACCGTAGTCCATCTCGGCATCACCACTAATACCGGTGACACCGAAGGTGAAGTACTCGAAACCAAACCGGTTGATATCACGCGTGAACAAATTGACGCGGTGCTGGCGCAATTCCGTGGCGACATCATGCAAGTGCCGCCTATGTACTCTGCGCTCAAACGCGACGGCAAGCCTTTGTACGAATATGCGCGCGCCGGGATTACGCTGGAACGTGAAGCGCGTCCGGTGACCATTCATTTGCTGGAATTCGTAACTTACCAGGCACCGTTCCTGACCTTGCGCGTACAGTGCAGCAAAGGCACTTACATCCGCGCACTGGGTGAGGACATCGGTGCAGCACTCGGTTGTGGTGCGCATTTGAATGCCTTGCGACGCGTACAGGTAGGCGATTTATTTATCGATAGAGCAATAACGATAGAACAACTGATCGCAACCGAAGAAGGCGCGCGTAGCGCATTGCTGGCTCCGGTTGATGCCTTGCTGACATCTTTCCCTGCGCTGTATCTGTCGGAAGAATTGGCCCGCCGTTTCCTGCATGGCCAGCGTCTGGCGCTGGGTAAGGAAAATGTTGTTGTCCCGGAACAGGAGGGACGGGTACGGGTCTATCGTGACGCGGATAAGGCCTTGCTCGGCACCGGCTTGTTGCAGGAATACAGCATTTTGGCACCAGAAAGATTGATCTCTACCAATCAAAACGTCCCGGCCTGACGCGGATTTTCAGCCGATTCCGGGCGATCTGTTTCTATTTTCTTAACGTGGCAGCGTCATTAATCTGTCACATAAAACGCAGCAAGCCATTGAAATATCAAGGGTTTCCAGGAATCGAACGGGGCTTGCTGTGCTATAATCTGCGGCTTTCCAAATTCAGCACCACCCAACCGTAAAAAACGACTATGTCAAACTCAAAACGCGCTATTCGTAACATTGCCATCATCGCCCACGTTGATCACGGCAAAACCACGCTTGTTGACCAATTATTGCGTCAGTCAGGCACTTTCCGTGACAACCAGCAGGTTGATGCACGCGTGATGGACTCGAACGACATCGAAAAAGAACGTGGTATCACGATTCTGTCGAAGAACTGCGCGGTTGAGTACAAAGGCACACACATCAACATCGTTGATACCCCAGGCCACGCCGACTTCGGTGGTGAAGTGGAACGTGTTTTGTCGATGGTAGACAGTGTGTTGTTGCTGGTGGATGCACAAGAAGGCCCGATGCCACAAACGCGTTTCGTTACGCGTAAAGCACTGGCACTCGGCCTGAAACCTATCGTTGTGTTGAACAAAATTGACCGTCCGGGCGCACGCGCTGAATGGGCGATCAACGCAACTTTCGAATTGTTCGACAAACTGGGCGCAACCGAAGAACAACTCGATTTCCCTATCGTTTATGCATCCGGCCTGAACGGCTATGCTGGCCTGACCCCGGACGTACGCGGTGGCGACATGGAACCATTGTTCGACGCGATCCTGGAACACGTTCCAGCGCGTGAAGATGATCCTGATGCACCTCTGCAACTGCAAATCACCTCGCTCGAATACTCGTCCTACGTCGGTAAAATCGGCGTTGGCCGTATCCTGGCTGGTCGTATCAAAGGCGGTCAAGACGTAGTCTGGATGAACGGTCCTGAAGACAAACCAACCAAAGCACGTATCAACCAGGTTCTGACTTTCAAAGGTCTGGATCGCGTACTGGTAGACGAAGCACTGGCAGGCGACATCGTCCTGATCAACGGTATCGAAGAAATCGGCATCGGTTCCACCATCTCGTCGCAAGACAACCCGGTTGGCTTGCCTATGTTGAAGGTCGACGAACCAACCCTGACCATGAACTTCATGGTTAACAGCTCGCCATTGGCTGGCCGCGAAGGTAAATTCGTGACCACACGTCAAATCCGCGATCGCCTGGAAAAAGAATTGAAAGCCAACATGGCGCTGCGCGTCGTGCAATCTGAAACTGATGATTCGACCTACGAAGTGTCGGGTCGCGGTGAATTGCACCTCACCATCCTGATCGAAAACATGCGTCGCGAAGGCTTCGAGCTGGCAGTATCGCGTCCACGCGTAGTTTTCAAAATGGTAGACGGTGTACGTCACGAGCCATATGAAAACCTGACCGTTGACGTCGAAGAAACCCATCAAGGTGGTGTGATGGAAGAACTCGGTCGTCGTCGTGGTGACCTGCAAAACATGGAACCGGACGGCAAAGGTCGTGTACGTCTGGAATACCATATTCCTGCACGTGGCCTGATCGGCTTCCAGGGCGAATTCATGACATTGACACGCGGTACCGGCTTGATGAGCCACGTGTTTGATGACTACGCACCAGTTGACGCTTCCAAGGGTGACCTGGGCGGCCGTCGCAACGGCGTGCTGATCTCGCAAGATGACGGCGCAGCAGTTGCATACGCAATCTGGAAACTGCAAGATCGCGGCCGTATGTTCGTGAACCACAACGATCCGGTCTACGAAGGCATGATCATCGGTATCCACTCGCGTGATAACGATCTGGTCGTCAATCCGATCAAAGGTAAGCAACTGACCAACGTTCGTTCGTCCGGTACAGATGAAGCGGTGCGCCTGGTACCACCTATCGAAATGTCGCTCGAATACGCTGTTGAGTTCATCGACGACGACGAATTGGTTGAAGTCACACCGAAGAGCATCCGTCTGCGCAAACGCTTCCTGAAAGAGCACGAGCGTAAAAAAGCAGGCCGTGACGCTGCGTAATAACTGAGTACGCGTTTCGTCATCGAAGCGCTGCCCGAAAAAAACCGCTGATTCCCTGGATCAGCGGTTTTTTTTCGCCTGTCATTCGCAAGGCGGGTGAGGGCTTTGTTGTATGGATTCCATAAATTACCAGGATGCTTGCAACAACTTCGATCGTTCAAATATAATTGAGAATAATTCCCATTTATATTTGGAGTGCTTCGCAGCTGCTCACCTCATGTCAACAGCCGATAACCCTGTGCCGACTATTGAAGTCCTCTACAGCGATCATCACGGATGGCTGCAGGGCTGGTTGCGTCGCAAGCTGGGGGATTCCTTTGCTGCCGCCGACCTGGCGCAGGATACTTTCGTCAGTGTGATTACGACCGGCACCGCTGCTGACATCCGTGAACCACGTCCTTTCCTGACTACTATCGCGCGTCGCCTGATGACACATCGCCATCGTCGCCAGTTGCTGGAAGATAGCTATTTGCAGGCACTGGCTGCGATGCCGGAAGAGTCGCTGCCTTCACCAGAAACACAGTTGCTGGCGCTGGAGGCAGTCAAGCAGATAGACGATGCGCTCGATGGTTTGGCATCCAGGGTCAGGGAAGCCTTCTTGCTGGCGCATCTGGAAGGGCTGAGTTACGCGCAGATTGCTGAACGTTTGCAAGTCTCGGCCAGCTCGGTCAAACAATATCTGTCGCTGGCCAACCGTCAGTGCCTGTTTGCGCTGGCGGCCTGACGCGATGACATCCATGAACATCGCCGCGAATACAAACAAGATGCCGCCGCTGGCGCACGGACGGGTAATCAGTGAAGATACGGCCAACGCTGCCGCCGATTGGCTGACCTTGTTGATGTCGGGCGAGGCGACTGATGCGGACCGACTGTGCTGGCTGCAATGGCGCAAGGAGCAGCCCGATCATGAATTGGCGTGGCAACACATAGAAGCGGTCACTGGGCGCTTCAAATCGCTGCCGACGCAGGCTGCATATCAAAGTCTTTCACCGCTGGCGAATCCGACACTGGCTGCACCGCAGCGACGCAAAGCGGTCCGTACCTTGCTGTGGTTTGCAGTCGTTGGCGTAAGCGGCACACTCGCTACCCGCACACAAACCTGGCAGCAGACAGTCGCCGACTATCGCACTGCGACTGGCGAACAGCGTAGCCTGACGCTGGATGACGGCACACGCATCACACTCAATACCGCCAGTGCCATCAATGTGCGCTTCGATAAGAAGCAACGCCTGGTGCGACTGGTCAGCGGCGAGATGATGATAGTGACCGGCCACGCCGGAACGGAAGAGCGCCCCTTCATTATTGAAACCGCTGAAGGTAGGGTGCGCGCCTTGGGTACTGAGTTCACAGTACGTCAGCGCGACGGCAGTACGACCGTAACCGTACTTGAAAGCCGGGTAGAGGTCACACCTGCACACGCCAGCAGTTATTTGCTGAACGCGGGTGAGGGCATCACTTTCACGGGTGATGGTTTGGGTGAGCAGGTCAGCATAGATGCACAGTCGGCTGCATGGACCCGGCAACAAATCATTGCTGATAACGTACGCCTGGCTGATTTTATCGCCGACCTGAGTCGCTATCGCGCGGGTGTGATGCGCTGTGATCCGGCGGTGGCCGATCTGCGTTTCTCGGGTGTGTTCCCGCTGGGTGATACCGATCGCATTCTCGCCATGTTGCCAAATACCCTGCCTATCCAGGTGCGTACACGCACGCGCTATTGGGTGACGCTGGAAGCGGCGTCATAAACGCTTCTTCAAATATTTTTAATTATTTTCATTATTGTTCTGCCCGATTTTGATTTTCAAGGCACCTACAAGTATGGGCTTCATTTTTAGCAAGCCACCTTAAGGGAATAGTATGTGTGCATATGAAAATCAAAAGAAGCAGCGTCACATCAAATCAGCAGCGCTAACGACTGCCGGTATTTATCCGCCGCGTATGACCATCCTTGCGATGGCAATCTGCGGCATGGTTTTGTACACGGCTGCGCCGCAGCAGGGTCATGCACAGATAGCGCCAGCATCGCAGGTTACGACCGAGCAGCAGACCTACAATATTCCGGCAGGCCCGCTCGCTGCCAGCCTGCGTAACCTCGCCAGTACCGCCAATGTGCCATTGTCATTTACCGCTGATCAGACGGATGGCAAGACAGGCAAGGCAGTGCGTGGTCAATTTACGCCGCAGGGCGCTTTTGCCGTGCTGTTGGCGAATAGTGGTTTGCAGGCAGTACGGCTGGATAGCGGTGCTTATGTACTGCGGACGACAACATCGATCAGTGGCGAAGCGGTGCTGCCTGCAGTAACTGCGACCGCCGACCACGCGGCACTGACAGACTCTGCCTATGGCTATGTTGCGAAACGCAGTGCAACGGGAACCAAGACCAACACGCCCCTAATTGAAATTCCGCAATCGATATCGGTGATTACCGAAGCGCAAATCCGCGAACAAAACCCGCAAACTTTGGGTGATGCCGTGCGCTATACCTCCGGGGTCGTGGTGCAGGAAGGTTTTAACCGCACCGATGATCCCTTCATCATTCGCGGCTTTGATGTGCGTACCAATCCTGGCGTGATGTATCGCGATGGTTTGAAATTACCGTTGCCGCATTACAGTGCCATGGCTGAACCCTATGCGCTGGAAAGCATAGAGATCGTCAAGGGACCCGCGTCCGTACTCTACGGCCAGGCTGCGCCGGGTGGTGTGGTCAATATTGTTTCGAAACGGCCGACGGATAAAGCATTACGCGAAATCCAGGTAAGCGGCGGCTCACATAACAACAAGCAAGTGGCGTTTGACCTCGGTGGCCCCATCGACAATGACGGCAAGCTTACATACCGGCTGACCGGCCTGGTGCGCGACAGTGGCACCATGATCGATTACATTCCGGATGACCGCTACTTCATTGCACCATCCCTGACCTGGCGTATTAGTCCCGACACCTCGCTGACGGTATTGTCCAGCTTCATGCGCAATAAAACCATTAATAGCGCAGGTTATCCGCTGGAAGGTACGGTGAAATACAACCCTAACGGACGTATTTCGACCAAGCTTTTTACTGGTGAGCCGGAATGGAGTAAATGGGATCAGGATGCGGGTACGCTTGGCTATCAGTTCGCACACCGCATCAATGAAACATGGCAATTCAAACAGAATCTCGTCTATGCGCAGTCCAGCAATCGTGTTAACCATGCTTACCTCGGAGGCTGGCAGGCAGGGAGCAATTTTTCCGTTGCGGAACGAGGAGCGTATCGCCGTGACGATGATGCCCACGGCACCAGTGTAGACAATCAAATTCACGGTAGCTGGAGCAGTGGCCGCTTCAAGCATAATGTCCTGCTGGGCCTGGACTACACGCGAACCTCGCTGACACGTGAACAATACGCGGCATTCAATAATCTCACGCCGCTTAATTTGTTCAGTCCGCAATACGGCTCTGCGGTTGTGTTGCCCGCTGACCCAAATACTTATACGGTGGAGACGCGCAACCAGACTGGTTTCTACGCGCAGGATCAGATCAAGATAGATGACAAGCTGGTGCTGCTTCTGAGTGGTCGTTACGACGATGCCAAGGGCAAGACCTTGAACAAGTTCACCAACAAGGCAACCGAGTCGGCGGATACGGCATTCACCTGGCGTGCCGGTATGTTGTATCAGGCGGATAACGGCGTGTCTCCATACATCAGTTATGCGACCTCGTTCCAGCCGCAAACCGGTACTACTTCACCTGCGCGCGGTACCACTCCGTTCGATCCGACCAAAGGGAAGCAGTGGGAGTTGGGCGTGAAGTATCAACCGGTCGGTTTCAACTCTTTCATGACAGCATCGCTGTTTGAGCTTACCCGTACCAATGTACCGACTACAGATCTGGCCAACCCTATCTACAATGTGCAGACCGGTGAGGTGCGTTCGCGTGGCCTGGAGTTATCAGCGACGGCAAGTCTTGCCTCGGGCTGGAACCTGATAGGGGCTTACACATACACTGATGCCGAGATCACCAAGAGCAACAACGCTACCAAGGGCAACACGCCAGAGGCAGTGCCGCGCAATATGCTGTCCTTATGGTCTGATTACACGGTACAGGGTGGTGGCCTGGCGGGTCTGAATGTGGGCGGCGGGGCGCGTTATATCGGCTCCTCCTTCAATACCGGTAACACTGTGAAAGTCGACGGTTACACGATATTTGATGCAGTGCTGCGCTACGATCTTGGTGCACATAATCCGGCTTTCAAGGGCATCAGCCTGGATCTCACCGCGCGCAATCTCTTTGACAAGGAATACGTTGCGTCTTGCACCTACGCCTGTTTCTATGGCGAGCGTCGTTCTATCCTGGGACGTATCACCTACAAATGGTAGGTCGTTAGTAGTGGCGGGCGGTATCGTGTGTATGCTGTTTTAAGGCATTCATTTTATCGCCCGCAAAATATCTGCAATGCTGCCAAACATGACATCTATCTGTGCCTTGTTGATGATCAGCGGCGGCGACAGTGCCACGATGTCACCGGTAACACGTGTCAGCAAATCCTTATCCCAAAACGCTTTAGTGAATAATTCATAAGCACGCGCACCGGGTTTGCCAGGAATGCTTTCCAGTTCTATGCCAGCGACCAGGCCCAGGTTGCGTATGTCTTTGACGTGGGGCAAGCCCCGCAGGCTGTGCGCCGCTTCTTCAAAGTAAGGAGTCAGTTCGGCAGCGCGCTGGAATAATTGCTCTTCCTTGTACACCTTCAAGGTCGCTATCGCGGCGGCTGCTGCCAGCGGATGACCGGAGTAGGTATAGCCGTGGAACAGTTCTATGCTATCGGCGGGGGCCATCTGCATGAAGCAGTCATGGATCTCCTGTTTGACGATGACGGCACCCATGGGAACGGCCGCATTCGTCAGTGCTTTCGCGCAGACGATCATGTCGGGCTGGACGCCGAAGTAGTCGGCGCCGAAGGCTGTACCCAGCCTGCCAAAGCCGGTAATGACTTCGTCGAAGATCAGCAGGATGCCGTGCTTGTCGCAGATGGCACGGATTTTTTCCAGATAGCCTTGCGGTGGCAGGATTACGCCGGTCGAACCTTGTAGCGGCTCGACGATGACGGCGGCGACGGTGGATGGATCATGCAGCGCTAAGAGGCGTTGTTCCAGCTCATCCGCCATTTCCGCACCGTGCAGCGGCAGGCCGCGCGAGTAAGCATTTTTTGCGATGTTGAGCGGATGACGCAGGTGATCCGCTGCTAGGCCGGGGCCGAATTGTTTGCGATTGCCAGCGATACCGCCGACTGCGATGCCGCCGAAGCCGACACCGTGATAGCCACGTTCACGGCCTATCAGGCGGGTGCGACCGGCATCGCCTCGGATGCGGTGGTAGGCCAGCGCTAACTTTAGTGCAGTATCCACACCTTCGGAACCGTCGTTACAGAAGAAGACGCGGTTCAGACCTGCGGGCGCTATCTCGGCCAGCGCACTGGCTGCTTCAAATGCAAGCGGATGTCCAATCTGGAATAGCGGTGCATAGTCCATTTGCGCAGCTTGTTGCTGGATGGCGGCCGTGATTCTGGGATGGCCGTGTCCGGCATTGACGCACCATAAACCTGAGGTGCCATCCAGTATCTGCCGTCCGTCATCGCTGGTGTAGTACATGCCGGACGCAGCGACCAGCATGCGTGGCCGGGCCTTGAACTGGCGATTGGCGGTGAAAGGCATCCACAAATGGGAGGTATCCAGCGACTGCGTCATATGCCGTGCTTTCAGTAAGGAGTTACAGCAATATTAGTACGTTTGCTGCGAGCACGGAAGATGGTCGGGCAGAGGACATTTATTTGCGGGCGATGCGTTTGAGCAGGCGCATGAAGCTGCCGACTACAGGGAGTTTTTCGTACAGTTCTTCTGCCGCATCCCAGTAATCACGGTGGTAGCTGACGCGGCCGTCGGGTGCGAAGCGGAAGTGGGTCGCGCCGCGTATGCATTGTTCTTCGCGCGCATAGCGTCGCATGTGGAACAGGAACTCCCAGGTCATGAACGCACTATCACCTTGCAATACCGTCGAGGTGATGACGAAGCGCGGGTTTTCGACCTGCGTGAACATGTGCACAAAGAGCGGCATGATGTCGGCCAGGCCGCGTACTTCGTTGAATGGGTCCTTGAAGTAGGCATCTGGTGCGTAGACCTGCTCGAGCTGTTCTTGCGCGGAAGCGACCGTCAGCGTTTCAAAGAAATGCACGACACGCTGCATATCAGTTGCGTAACTCAGTTCGCTGGTGGTGCCGTCATTCATAGTCCGGTTCCTTTATGGATGATCCAGAAGTACAGGCGATAAGGCAGCATGCGCAGTACGCGCAGCACATTACTCAGGCGCTTCGGGAAGTGTATATGGAATTCGCCGCGCTCCATGCCGCGCACAATTTCACGTGCTGCATCGGGCGCTTTCATCAGCGCTGGCATGGGGAAGTCGTTACCGGCGGTCAATGCCGTTGCAACAAAGCCGGGATTGATCATGTAGACACCTATGCCGCGCGGCCGCAAATCGAGGTATAGCGATTCGCACAGATTAATCAGCGCGGCCTTGCTCGGGCCGTAGATCAATGCCTTCGGCAAGCCGCTGTAACCAGCGACGGACGAGACTATGCCTATGCTGCCGTGCCCTTGTGCCAGCAGGCCGGGCAGCACGACATCCAGGCAATTCAGCGGGCCATGCAAATTGAGCTCCAGCATGTTTCTGGCGATGGCGAGGTCGAAGTTGTCGGCGCGCATTTCGTTATAAGAACCAGCGACGATCAGTACCATGTCCACGCCTTGCCATTCCATGGCTATCTGCGCATAGGCCGCCTGCACACTGGCAGGATCGGTGAGATCCAATCCGGCGACTACGGAGCGCGGATGGAAATTCGCAACTGCCTGCAGCAAGTCGACGCGCCGGGCGGAGAGTGCAACGCGCGCACCTCGTTGCAGTAATAGCTTGGCCGTTTCTGCCCCTATGCCGCTGGATGCGCCTATGATCCATACGCGTTGTTCGGCCCAGTTGCTAATGACGGGATTCATTTTGTTCTCCCTGGTGGCGAGTGGTTAGAACGCACTAATAGTTTCATGGACGTTTGGTGAATGAGAGCGTTACCTGTCCCAATGCAAAGCCAAATTTGCTCATCGCTGCGCGATTTAGCATGACGCGATCGTCCATTTGATACATCCAGTCATCAAAATTGACTTCATATACTTTGCCATCCACCGGCAGCGCCAGTACATAGTTCCAGTGCAGAGTATTGCCTGCGGTGACGCCGACTGCTTCACCGACCACATCCGGTGCAGTACCGATAAAGCGGTTGGCCGCGACTTTACGCAGCGTCCAGACGCGTTTTTGTTTGTTGCCGTCCGAGTAGGTGAAGTCTTCGTCCAGCGTGCCGATATTGCCGTCCCATTTGCAGCGCATGACGACTGTGAAGCGCTTGATGACTTTGCCTGACCTGTCCTGGAACATGCCCCATGCATCCAGCGTGCCGTTGAAGTATTGCTGCAAGTCCAGTGTTGGTCGCTCGTTGGCATAGTCGGCGATATTGCTGTGGCTGGCGCAGGATGAGAGCAGTACCAGAGATAGTACTGCGCAGAATTTTTTCCAGTGTTTCATGTTGGTCTCCTTGATTCGTTCCGCTTTATATGTCGCGCAAAGGCGCACGCCACAGGATGGCTGCGGCGCTGAGCTTCAGTGCGCAGGGCAGCAGTGCATAGCCGACGGCCAGTGCATGCGCCCCTGCGCTATTGACCACGCCGGGTACATAGCCGAGTTGCTGCAGCAAGGGCAGCGAAATGCCCGCCGCCAGCGCCAGGTTCATTTTGGTGGCCCAGCTCCATGCACCGAAGTAAGCCCCTTCACGCTGGCCGCTGTGTCCTGCCTGATGGATAACGGCCGCTAGCAATGCGGGCGGCAAGGCCAGATCGGCGCCCAGTGTTAAGCCGGACAATATGCAAATCAGGCCGAAGGGCAGGGCAGCACCTGCCGACAAGCCATAGGCCCAGACAAATGCCACGGCTGCAAGCAGCATCGCCAACAGCCAGATGCGCGCTTCACCGTGTCGTTTGGCGAGCGCTACCCATAGCGGCATGGAACAGGCCGCAGCAACAAAGTAGAGCATCAGGAACAGACCGGCGTACTGTGGGAGTTGCAACTGGTCTTTGGCGTAGAACAGGAAAAGGGTAGCGGGTATCGCGGCGGCAATACCGTTTACGATCAGCACTGCGAATAGCCAGCGAAAGCGTAGCGTCTGGAACGGCGTCAGCATCATGCGCCAGTTGTGATGCTGCGATGGCTGGCGAGCTGGTTCAGGTGCCAGCTTCAGTAAGACGGCACTGCATAGCAACAGGCTGATGATGAAGGTGATGCTGAGCCAGCCCAGGCCGAGCCAGCCTGTCAACGATGCGGCGATGATTACACCGACTAAACCACAGCCTTCGCGCGTCGCCGTCAGGGACGAACGTTCGTTCAATTTCTGCGTCAGCGCAGCGCCCCAGCTTTGATGGGCGATGGTGGCCAGGCTGAAGCCCAGATATACCAGTAGCAGGGTAGTGATAAACCATGCGAGCGCTGCAGCCAAGCCGACTGATGGCGGATGGAATAGCGCAAGAAAGCCGCAGGCCAGCAAAGGCAGCGAGAGGATGATGAAGCGTCGGTAGCCGTGTTTGCTGCGATCTATCCACATGCCCAGCAAGGGATCTATGCATGCATCAGAGACACGTGCAAACAGCAAGGTCGCGCCTATCAGTGTCAGCGACAGGCCGAAACGTTCGGCATAGAACTGCGGTACGTAGACGTAGATTGGTAGCGCAACCAGTGCCAGCGGCAAGCCGAACAAGCCGTAAGCAAAATAGGAAGGGGCCGCGAGCCTGTCCATCAGCGTGCAGCCGCGCCTGCCAGCAATGCGGTGCGCAATTGCGGCGCGGTCGTTTTTGGGGCTAGCCAGATCGCAAAGAAGGCCTGCGCGAACGCGGCATCCATGATTTCACCTATGGCTTTGCCGTCCAGGTAGAAGCGCGCTCCGCTGTTCGGCAAGTAGACGCCGGTGAGATGCGTACCTTCACTCACATCGGGGAATATCTGCTCCATCTTGCTCTGCCATTCCGCCAGTTGTTGCGCGGTACCGAGGCCTAGCTTTTGTATTTCATCGCGGCTGGCTTCAGCTATCTTGCGTCCTTGCAGTGCGCGCGCATAGCGCAGGTCGAGCGCGAATTTGCTGCTCTCTGGCGTGGCGCTGTTATAGCCTTGCTCACCTACCCAGAGCTGCGCATCGTAGATCTTCAGGCCAAACCAGCGGAAACTGCCTAGTCCGGACAAGTAGGCTGGTGCCAACTCTTTTTGTATATGCGCAGGAGCCGTATCGGCGGCGTAGTTGTTGTTCGTAATGACGCAGGCAGCAAACAGCCACAGCACGACTACGCGCAGGTAGTGGTAGCGTGCTCCGGCCGGCGGTGTCTGTTTCATGGTTTTTCCAGCGTGAACTGGGCTACGTCTATGCTGCCTGCGCAGAAACCTGCTTCACAATAGGCCAGGTAAAAGTCCCAGGTACGCATAAAGCGTTCATCGAAGCCAAGCGCACGCACACGCTGTGCTTGCTCACGGAACGAGGTACGCCATGCTTGCAGCGTATGAGCATAGTCGAGACCAAACTTGAATTCATTGACCACGCGCAAACCATATTTCTCGGCTTGCTGACGGAATACTTCAGGCGAGGGCAGCATGCCGCCGGGGAAGATGTATTGCTGGATGAAGTCCGTACCTTTGCGATAACGTGCAAACAAGGCATCGTCTATCACTATGCTTTGGATGCAGGCGCGGCCACCGCTTTTCAAATTGCGCTTGATACATGCAAAGTAGCTCGGCCAATATGCCTCACCGACTGCTTCAAACATTTCTATCGATGCGATTGCATCGTACTGGCCATTCGCATCGCGGTAGTCCTGCAGGCGTAAATCGGCTTGTGCCTGCAATCCGGCGGTGGTCATACGTTGTTGTGCGTAGATGAGTTGCTCGGACGAGAGTGTCAGTCCGGTCACATGCGCCGCCTGGTCGCGCGCTGCCATTTCGGCAAAACCGCCCCAGCCGCAACCGATTTCCAGTACACGCGCTTGTGGCACGAGTCGCAGCTCATCCAGGATGCGGCGGTACTTGACGTTTTGGGCTTGCGTCAGGTCCTCGCCGGTTTGTTCGTTGTACAAGGCACTCGAGTAGGTCATGGACGGGTCCAGCCACAAGGTATAGAAGTCGTTGCCTATGTCGTAGTGCGCATGGATGTTTTTACGACTGCCGGTACGGGAGTTGCGATTAAACAGATGTTTGATGCGATAAAAGAGATTGCCGAACCAGCTGCCGTAGATGACGGATTCGACTGCGGCGCGGTTGCGTACAAATAGTTCTATCAGCCCGGGCAGGTTGTCGGTACTCCAATCACCATTGATATAGGTTTCGGCAAAGCCGATGTCCCCAGATTTCAATGCAGCGCTAAACAAGTCAAAGTTTTTCAGTGTCAACGTGACCGGATGTGAGTGATCACCGAAGTGCATGCACTCGCCATTTGGAAATTCCATACGCAGTGCGCCATATTCCAGCTTGCGCAATAGTTGCAGGATGAATTTGACTTGCGATGGCAAGCCGTCCGTAGCGCTGGCTTGCGTGTCGAACCGGAGCGATTCCGGATTAATGGATTTGCTGGTCATCTGCTTAACTCGCTGGTAGGTGGGGTGGGTTTGCTGAAAAATGGCATGCGCTTGCGCCAGAGCTTGAGTGCCTGCCAATGAATTCGGACAATCACGCCCAGTGTCATGAGCGGATAGGTGAAAAAGGCGCGCGCGACGCTGGCATCCGACAACGGCTGTGCTGTACCGGAGATGCTGGTCAGGATCAACGGGCCATCTGCATCGTCATGGTCTATGCAGGCGATGTGACGTTCTACCGTTGCGCCATTTTCTTCTCTGGTGACGTGCATGAAGTGAAAGCGATACAGACCTTCAACTGCACAGAACGGCGAGACATGGAAAATTTTGCGGGCGATCAGTTCCACGCCATATGGCATCGCGGTTCCGGTATCGAGCAGATAGCAATGCTTTTCACCGAAGGTATTACGCACTTCGGCCAGCACCGCACGCAGGCTGCCATCCTTTTTGTGGCAAAACCAGAAGGACACCGGATTGAACACATAGCCGAGCACACGCGGAAAGGCTTGTAGCCAGATCTCGCCATCGGCATCGTGTATGCCTTCCTGTTTCAGCAGGGTTTCTATCCATGGCAACAAGGCCTGCTTGCCATTGCCGTGATCCTGCGCATGGAAGGACAGCAGATTGAATTTATCCAGCGAAAAGAAACGTGGCGTCGTGTGCTTTTGCTGCGCCATCGCGCGCAATGGCAGGCGCACGAAATACACCTCATAGCCGAACGCATGGCGGGTCGGGCGCAGACGCGTGTGCAGCACCTTGCCGAAGCAGAGTTGAGCGGGAAGTGTGCCGGTATCCATGATGGTTTCAGGCTGCTTGTGATCTGTGGGTGCGCATACCGCTGATGCGCATGATGTCGGTGGCAACCGCAAGGCCGGACTTCAGACCATCTTCGTGGAAACCGTAACCAGTCCAGGCACCGGCGAACCAAGTGTTTTGTAGTCCTTGTATGCCAGGCAGCTGGTACTGGGCAGTGATGGCGGCGGCGTCAAATATCGGGTGCGCGTAGTCATAGCTACCCAGCACGCTATCTGCGGGTGGTTCATCGATAGGGTTGAGCGAGACCAGTAGCGCTTGTTTAAACGGCAGCGGCTGTAGCTGATTTAGCAGGTAGTGCACGCAAACGCGGGCTTCATCACAGGTGGCACTTTGATAGTTCCAGGCCGACCAGGTTTTGCGATTTTCTGGCAGACAGCTGGTATCCAGGTGCAGTACTGCGCGATTGGGCTGGTACTGCACGGCGGCGAGGATTTCATGCTCCGCTTCGTTGGCATCTTGCAGCAAACGCAGTGACTGGTCACTATGCCCGGCCAGTACGACTTGGTGGAACATATGTGTGCCATTGCTGGCTTCGACCCGGATCAGCCCTGTATTGGTCAACGTGCTGCGATTGATGGAAAAGACAGGTGTATGCAGATGCTTGTGCGGGATCTCGGCCAGCATCTTTTCCACGTAATGGCGTGCGCCACCCATCACGGTATGCCATTGCGGGCGGTCATTTACCTGCAGCAAGCCGTGGTTGTGGCAAAAGCGTATGAAGGAGAGAACCGGGAAATCCAGCATTTGCCCGGTCGGGCAAGACCAGATGCAACCCGCCATGGGTAAGAGATACCAGTCGCGGAATTCTTTGCTGTAGTGATGACGTTCCAGGTAGGCTCCCAGAGATTCGTTAACACCCGCCTCATTTTGCCCCAGGGCCAGCGCCGTGGCATGGCGATTGAAGCGCAGGATATCGCGCAGCATGCCGAGGAAGCGTGGGCTCAGCAGATTGCGTCGTTGCGCAAATACCGCATCCAGATCGCCACCGGCCCATTCCAGCGTGCGGCCGGGGAGCGGCAGTTTGACCGAGAAGGACATATCGGTTGCCGCTGTAGCTACATCCAGTTCATCGAAGAGCTTGACCAGTTGAGGATAAGTTTGGTGGTTGAATACCAGGAAACCGGTATCTACCCCATGCGTCACGCCATCCAGTGTGACGTTCACCGTATGTGTATGGCCGCCGTAGTAATCGTTGGCCTCAAACAGGGTCACATCGTAGCCGGAACTGGCCAGACGCCAGGCACAAGACAGGCCTGCGATTCCTGATCCTATGACGGCGATTTTCATGTTGACTCCTGTTATTTTGCTGTGAGTAAGGGCCGGATTGTTTGGCTCCGGCTTGCACTTTTGCATGCCTTATCACTAATACGCAGGGCAGCCTTGATTGGATTCAGCCGGATTGCTGTTTTTCAACTATGGTCTTGTTGACGCAGGTTGACGCTAGTGCAGCCCGCTCTGCTATGGGGTTGGCCGGGTGAGGTGGGGGTGTAAGGTGTAAAATTGCGGACTACGAAAAAAGGCAGCTCAGCATTAATAATGGATTTCAATAAAGACAACACAGCCAAGGGTAAATACAAGGGGCGTCGCCTCAGCGTGGCCCCGATGATGGACTGGACAGACCGGCACTGCCGCATGTTCCACCGCCAGATCACACGTCATACCTGGCTGTACACGGAAATGGTGACCACCGGCGCCTTGCTGCACGGTGATGTGCCGCGCCATCTGGATTTCAATGAAGAAGAACATCCGGTTGCCTTGCAACTGGGTGGCAGCGAACCGGCCGACCTGGCCAAGAGTGCGAAGCTGGGCGAGCAGTGGGGCTATGACGAGATTAACCTGAATTGCGGTTGTCCGTCCGAGCGCGTGCAAAAAGGCGCTTTCGGTGCCTGCCTAATGAATGAAACGCCATTGGTCGCTGATTGCGTCAAAGCGATGCGTGATGCGGTGTCTATCGATGTGACGGTCAAGCACCGTATCGGCATAGATGACGTCACTTCTTATGATTTCGTACGTGACTTTGTCGGCACCATTGCTGATGCTGGCTGCAATACTTTTATCGTGCACGCGCGTAACGCCATCCTCAAAGGCTTGAGCCCGAAAGAGAATCGCGAAATCCCGCCTTTGCGTTATGAGTTTGCTTATCAGCTCAAAAAGGATTTCCCTGCATTGGAAATCATCATCAACGGCGGCACCAAAACCATCGCCGAAATTGACACGCACCTGCAGCACGTCGATGGCGTGATGCTGGGTCGTGAGGCATATCACAATCCGTTTTTGATGAGTACTTTCGATGCGCGCTACTATGGTGACGACAGCACACCGAAGACACGCGCAGAAGTTGTGCAGGCGATGATCCCTTACATCCGCGCGCAATTGCAGTTGCACGGCAAGAGCGAAAAAGGTGGCGGCCTGAAGGTAAATACCGTCACGCGTCACATGCTGGGTTTGATGGCGGGTTTGCCGAACGCACGCGGTTTCCGCCAGACCTTGTCTGATTCCAAGAAACTGGCCTTGGGTGATCCGGATTTGCTGTTGCAGGCACTCGCGCGCATGCAACCACTGGCCGCATAGTAGTCTCCGCTGTCCAGATGCAGCGCAGATAAAAGAGTTGTCGCATTGCCGTGTGACAGCTCTTTTTTGTTTTTTCGCGTGTAAATTTTTCAAACACGTGTAAAGGTTGCCGATGTTTTCCCTCTGGCAGCACATCATTTTATTTATTCCGAACCTTCGTGTTAAAGCATGGTCAAGAAGATAACTGGTTTGTTTTAGGCATATTGCGTTGAAACAAGTCGGGGCTTCAGTCCACGAGAATTCTTTGCTTCCGATTGCACGATTGGAGTATTTGAATACTTATTCCATGAAAGGGAAAAATGATGAAGACACTGTCAAATAATTCTAAGGTAGCGATCGCAGCCTCGTTGTTGACCGTATTGTTTGCGGCAGGTTGTGAGCGTCGTACGCCACCTGAAGAAAGCAGCAGCACGCCTACGCCGACCGCGCCGAGTGAGTCGCCAGCAGCTGCTGGTGTGACACCGCCTACTCCGGTTCCGGAAACTGCACCTGCAGCGCCAGGCGCACCTGCTGATGCCAACGCAGGTAAAAGTGCAGGGCAGATAGTGGATGACACCGTCATTACGACCAAAGTGAAATCAGCCTTGCTGGCCGACTCTGACGTCAAAGGCCTGGATGTCGTGGTGGAAACCTCCAAGGGTATTGTTAGCCTGAGCGGCGCGGTGAATAACCAGACCCAGATTGACCGTGCAGCAAAAATTACCGGTGAGGTTGAAGGTGTGAATTCCGTATTGAATAATCTGACGATTAAAAAGCAGTAAGCAAGCGTAGCGACAACCGGGCAAGATGATCCGGTTCGGTTGTCAGCTGTAATCAGCTTGCAGAATGCGGGCAAAAAAAGAGCGTGTATGACTACACGCTCTTTTTTATGCCTTGCTATCAGATGGATTACTTACCTGATGCTGCATCCTGAATTTTTTCACCACCGCGTTGCACGTCTTGTCCTACGCCTTTGAATGTGTTGCAGGCACTGAGACCGATACTCATGGCGAGAACACAGACAATCGAAATAATTTTTTTCATGATGATCTTCCTTTCAGGTTGAACAGTTATGCGTAGGAACGCCTCCATGACTTCCCAGGACAGCCCTCAGGGTTGGCCCCGGAACGTTCTGGCAGCCTCGCTATCATCAGCGATAGCGGCTTACTTATTGGACACTAAATTGCTATAAAGTTCACTAAATAAATGCTGTGTAGTAATGGAACAACGGCCGCATTAAGGTGTGACAGTGGCCGTTTTTTACGATATGAGAAGCTCTGAAAACCTTGAAACAAAACCGTTTCAAGGCCAGGGCGCCGGATTGCTATTGACGTATTGCGGACCGTTTTCCGACGGTTCCGGCACGGCGGCATTGCGTTTTCCTAAGTCTATTCCTTCCCGCGTCAGGCGTGCAATCTGTTTCCAGCTGTCATCAAAATCGGTCGGTTTCAGGCTGGCACCGGTATACGGCCGGTTGCGTACTGCCCACAGTACAAGTTCGTCAAAGCGTTGCTTCAATTCATTTTCAAAATAAGTCGCTTCATCCTGGCTGGCCATGGTTTGCTCCTTTTGAACTGGTTATGTTCAGACTGCATCCACGGCAAATGATTCTTGGGTTCGTGCCAACAATTTCCGATTTTGCATATACAGTTTTATTCGTATTCAGGTGCGGGACGCGACTTCTATAATCAAAACCATCTTATAGAGCGCTCTCCATGTCCAAACTACGCCCCTCATTAGAACTTGTCGTCCCTGTTCCCGTTGGTACCTGGGGGCTGGACGGTGTTGTTAAATCCCTGCGCCAGTCGCGCGAAGAAACACATAACATCCGTTACCGTGGCCAGATACGTGAATTGCCGTCACGCGAAGCATTGCAGCGTATCCTCGACGGCCTTTCCGCCGCCTTGTTCCCTACGCATTACGGGCAGCCGGTGCTGACAGATGAAAGCATCGATTACTTTGTCGGCGACAAACTTAATACTGCTTTGAATGACCTGGCTGAACAGGTGCGACGTGGTTTGCTATTCGTATCGCGCCAGGGCGATGAAGACGATGCACAGCCTGTCGTTAAATCAGGTCATGATGCATCCGACCTGGATCGGGAAGCGATAGAGATTACGCGTAACTTTGCCAGCCAGCTGCGCTATATTCGCGACGTGCTGGTAACTGATTTACAGGCGGCGTATCACGGTGATCCGGCAGCGCACAGTGTGTCGGAGATCCTGGTTTGCTATCCCGGCATGACGGCGATTATTTATCATCGCTTTGCGCATGCCTTGCATAATCTCGGTGCGCCTTTCCTGGCGCGCCTGATTTCGCGCATCGCGCATTCGGGTACCGGCATTGATATCCATCCGGGTGCGGAGATAGGCAGCAGCTTCTTCATTGATCACGGTACCGGTGTCGTCATCGGCGAAACCGCAGTGATCGGTAATCGCGTGCGTCTGTATCAGGCCGTGACGCTGGGTGCCAAACGTTTCCCGGCAGATGAAAGCGGTTCTTTGATCAAAGGCAATCCACGTCATCCTATCGTTGAAGATGATGTCGTTATCTATGCTGGTGCAACTGTGCTGGGACGTATCACCATAGGCAAGGGTACGACCATAGGTGGTGGCGTCTGGCTCACACATAGTGTGGCAGCGGATAGCAATATCACGCAGGCACAAAGCCGGAACAGCTAGGCGATACAGACGGACGAACGCAGACGTATGTTTTCTGCGGCCTGTTTGTGTTTGCAGATGAAGGGTTGAAGTCATCCACTAAAAACCGCATATAGTTAAGCGGAATGATTCGTTTGAGACAGCAGGTACGGCAGATAAACTTATTTCCATTATCTGCTAAGTACATGGTTTTTAATTATGTCCGCCGTTCCTGTTTCTGCAGCCAGCCCATCCGCCGCTGCTTCCTTCAAGATCCAGTTATTTGACGCACCGCTAGGTGCCGAATTACTCGGGCTGGATCTGACGACTCGCCTCAATGATGCTGATTTTTCACGCGTGCACCAGGCGCATCTGGATCATCACTTGCTGGTGTTCCGCGACCAAAAAATTACACCTGCACAGCAAATAGAATTCAGCCGCCGTTTCGGTGCACTGCAGATTCACGTGTTGCATCAATTCCAGCTGCCGGGTCATCCGGAAATCCTGATCATCTCGAATATCAAGGAGAACGGCGAGCCTATCGGTCTCGGCGATGCCGGTCACTTCTGGCATTCGGATCTGTCGTATGTGGAAGTGCCCAGCCTCGGCTCCATGCTGCATGCGCAGGAGCTCCCTGCCGAAGGCGGCGATACCCTGTTCGCGAATATGCACCTGGCGTGGGATACGCTGGATGTACATCTGCGTAACAAGGTCGCCAACCTGCAAGCAGAACATAGCTATCTGGCGCAGTACGCCGAGCTGCAGCGTCGCAATCCATGGCGTCCGAATCTCACGGCTGAACAAATCGCCAAGGTCAAACCAGTGCTGCAACCGGTGGTACGTACACATCCGGAAACCGGTCGTAAAGCCTTGTTCGTCAGCGAACACTTCACCACGCGTATCGCTGGCTTGCCGGCCGATGAAAGCCGCGATCTGCTGCAGCAATTATTTGACCACAGCGTCAAACCTGAACACGTCTATCGCCATCGCTGGCAACCGCATGACTTGATCTTCTGGGATAACCGCTCGCTGATGCATCTGGCAGCAGGTTGCCCGGAGCATCTGCGTCGCAAGCTGTATCGCACCACGATAGAAGGCGATGTGCCGTTCTAAATCAGAATTTCATCTTCATCATTCATTCAATATTGCGGAGTTTCTATGTCTTATTTGAATCGCACGTATCGTGCGCCACGCCGTCGCTGGATCGGCGCTGCTTTTAGTGTTATTGCTGTTGCTACTGCCTTGCTGTCGGCTTTGCCCGCACGCGCAGAGGGAAAGATCAGTATCGCGCAGCAATTCGGTATCGGTTACCTCATCCTCGACGTGGTGCGTGATCGCCAGTTGATCGAAAAACACGGCAAGCAACAAGGGATAGACATCCAGGTTGACTGGGCCAGCATCTCCGGCGCGACGGCGATGAATGAAGCCTTGCTGGCGGGGGCACTGGATGTGGTGTCGGCCGGCGTGCCGCCTATGCTGACGATGTGGGATCGCACCCGCGGCAAGCAAAATGTGAAAGCGGTCGCGGCGCTGGGTTCCTTGCCCAACTATCTGCTGTCGAACAATCCTGCGGTGAAAACACTGAAAGACTTGAGCGACAAGGACCGCATTGCGGTTCCTGCTGCAGGCGTCGGCTTCCAGTCGCGTACCCTTCAAATCGAAACAGCACGTCAGTTCGGTAAAGACAATTTCAAGAAGTTCGACAATATCTCTGTCAGCCTGCCGCATCCGGATGCGACTGCTGCACTGATTGCCGGTGGTTCGGAAATCAATACGCATTTCTCCAGCGCACCTTTCTACTACCAGGCACTGGCCGCCAACAGCAATGTACATAAAGTCATCAGCTCCTATGACATCCTCGGCGGCCCTGCGACTTTCAACGTGCTGTACACCACGCAGAAATTCCATGATGAAAATCCGAAGACCTACAAGGCTTTCTACAACGCACTGGTCGAAGCAGCACAACTGATCAAGGCGGATAAAGCGAAAGCGGCGGACACCTTCATTCGTATCCAGAAATCCAAGCTGTCGCCGGAACTGGTACGCAAGATCGTCGAAGATCCGGAAAATGATTTCACCGTGTCGCCGCACCGCACCTTCGTTTATGCCGATGAGCTGCAGAAACTGGGCGTGATTAAAAACAAGGCGGCTTCGTGGAAGGATTACTTCTTCGAAGAAGCCTACGCACAACCAGGTAGCTGATCGTCATGACCGCACGTTTTCTGTTGATTATCGCTGGTGCATTGCTGAGGAGCTCCTATGAATAGTACGGCTATCCTGCGGGGTGCTTCGGGCTTCATCTCCGACGCACCGGCACTACGCGAGAGCGGAAAGCGTGATGCTGAAATCGCGCCGGGCTTGGCGCCCTTGTTGCAGGTGGATGACGTCAGCCTGGAATACCGCACTCGTGAACGTGTGGTGCGTGCCACGCATCGCGTCAGCTTCGATGTGCATCAGGCAGATCGCTTCGTCTTGCTGGGGCCATCCGGCTGCGGCAAGTCGACCTTGCTGAAAGCGGTCGCTGGCTTTATTCCGCCGGTGGGTGGCGAGATACGTCTGGACGGCAAGGCAGTGACGGCACCGGGTCCGGATCGTATTGTCGTGTTCCAGGAGTTTGACCAGTTATCGCCGTGGAAGACGGTCAGGCAAAACGTCATGTTTCCCTTGCTGGCCTCGCGTACGCTGGGGCGCAAGGAGGCGGAAGAGCGCGCCTTGCATTACTTGGCCAAGGTCGGCCTGAGTAAATTCTCTGATGTTCATCCGCACCAACTTTCCGGCGGCATGAAGCAGCGCGTGGCGATTGCCCGTGCACTGGCGATGCAACCGCGTGTGCTGCTAATGGATGAACCATTCGCCGCACTCGATGCGCTCACACGCCGCAAGATGCAGGAAGAACTGCTGCAACTGTGGGATGAAGTGCGCTTCACCTTGCTGTTCGTCACGCATTCAATAGAAGAGGCGCTGGTGGTTGGTAATCGCATTGCCTTGCTGTCACCGCATCCGGGACGCATGCGTGCGGAGATCAATAGCCATGATTTTTCATTGGCGAGCTCCGGCAGTACCGAATTCCAGAACACGGCACAGCGCATCCATCACATGTTGTTTGAAGAAGAAGCGGGCATCCCATCATGAGTAGCACCTTATACCCTCCGGTGCGGCCGGAATACGAACGCAAGCTGGAGGCATTTACCGAATTGCCGGTAGAGCGTGCCTTGCCGTGGACCGCACGTTTGTGGGCGCAGGGCTGGTTGCGCAAAAGCGTGATCCTGGTCGTGCTGGCGCTGATCTGGGAAGTAACGGCGCGCTGGCAAAACAATGAATTGCTGTTGCCGACCTTTGCTGCGACGGCACAAGCGCTGGTCGAAGGCATCAGCAGCGGCGAGTTGATCGATAAGGTGGCGATCTCCTTATCGGTGCTGTTGCAGGGCTATGCGATAGGCGTGCTGGCCGCTTTCATCCTGACTACGCTGGCGGTTTCGACGCAACTGGGGCGTGACTTGCTGGATACCCTTACGTCCATGCTCAATCCCTTACCGGCAATTGCCTTGCTGCCTTTAGCCTTGCTGTGGTTTGGCATAGGGCGCGGTAGCCTGGTATTCGTGCTGGTGCATTCTGTGCTGTGGCCGATGGTGCTGAATACTTATGCTGGCTTCCAGGGTGTGCCGGAAACCTTGCGCATGGCCGGACGCAACTATGGCTTGCGCGGTATTCCTTATGTCTTGCAGATATTGGTACCGGCCGCCTTGCCTGCCATCCTGTCGGGTTTGAAGATAGGCTGGGCTTTCGCCTGGCGTACCCTGATTGCCGCCGAGCTGGTGTTCGGGGCATCGTCAGGCAAAGGCGGGCTGGGCTGGTACATCTTCCAGAATCGCAATGAGTTGTACACGGACAAGGTATTTGCCGGGTTGGCGACCGTCATCCTGATCGGCTTGCTGGTCGAGAATATCGTGTTCCGCACCCTGGAAAAAGCGACGGTGCAACGTTGGGGTATGCAACGCTAGGAATTCAGATCATTCAAATAAAAAATCGCCTTTCGGCGGTTTTTTATTTGCTGGTGACTTCCTTGCCAAAGCCGGCGTCCTGCGATATTTGCAGGGTGCGCTCAGTGTTTTGACCTTACCCTCATCGAAGATGAATTTTTTCATGATCAGAACATCCACTTCGCCCGCACTGAAGCAGACTGGTTCAAATAGTCACTGCGGCCTTCCGCATCGTAGCGCAAGCTGACCTCAGTGCCATTGGCTGTGGTGTGGGTGTAGCCGATACCGCCACGTACCAGCCACGGCGATAGTTCTATGCCGTTGGTGACAAACGATAATCCTGCGGCGCCCGCATAAGCTGCCACGATCGCACCGGGTTTATTGATGGTGTCGTAGCCTACGCCCAAATACGCATCCAGGCGCGAGGTGGGTGAGTAGCGGTGTTGCAGGTATGTATCCGCACCTAACACCAGGGCATCGGTCTTTTGCGAAGCGACATGCAGGTTCAAGGCATCGGCACCGGTTTCCTGATAGCTTTGTGATTTGAGCCAGGTATAGTCGGCACGCAGTGCTGGTGTCAGACTCGTTGTTTCGCTCAAGGCAAACTGTTGCTTGAGAGTCGCACCGACATGGGCGCTGTAAGTACGGTAATCGGCACGGGCAGTGCGGTTCAAGCCGCCGAAGTTGAGCTGGCGCCTGCTGTCGTTATCACTCACACCAAGGTCGGCTTGCCAGGAAAGACTACGTTCCTGGCCCAATTCCTTGCTGCCATACGCAGAGAATAGATGGGAAGAAATGTTGGAATCTTGTGCGGCGCCTGCCAGATCGGTATTGCCGTTGACGGATGTTTTTGCGTAGCCATAGGCCAGGCCAACACGATTACCTGCTGCCACTTCCGCATCAGCACCGAAACCCAATCCCCAGCTATCTGCACTGAAACCGGCTGATCCCTTGCGGTCATCCTGGTCGGCGCGTGAACCAAATACACGGCCCCAGATTTGTTTATCCTTCAACGTATCACCGGAAGATAGCCCCGTATTGCCGCCGATACGATTCTGGATCACATTCTGGAAAGAACTCAAAGCCCCTTGTATGGCTTGATGACCGGAAGCCAGTGGCAGCGTTTGTGTCGCGGCACGCGCTACAGCACGATTGTCTGGCAGTTGACCGAAGGCATTGATGACATTGCCCATATCGCCTGTGACACCATTGTTCAACTGGGTATCGAGCACGCGTGCGGCATCCAGCGCTGACCATGTACGCTGTTCGATGACGGCATCGCGTATACCGGTTCCCATGCTGTTATTGGCGACGACACGCAAATCAATATCGTTGCCATTGCGGACTTGCCGGAAGTTGAAGAGGGCGGAGTTGTCGCTGATATTGAAGGTCGAAGCATTCAACGTCCCGGCGCTGATCACACGGGCCAGTACCTGGTTGATGCCTAATGTATTGACAGTGGCGACATCGACATTGATGCGGGCACCGGGCGCGAAGTTGGCGGTGCCTGTGACTAGCAGCTTGCCGTAGTTGCTATCGCTGCTCGCACCGATTTGCAACAAGCCGGTAGCGCTTTGCGTATAGTTGGCAGTCGTCAACGTGACGCCGGGTGTTGCCGCTGTGCCGATTACTACGCTGCCGTTATTGCTAAAAGCATTGCTGCCACTCCAGTTTTGGTTGCTTACAAAATTGAGTGTGGCAGCATTGTTGACTGTGATGGTGCCGACATTGGCTGCGGCTTCTGCCGTAAAGTTGCCGTCTATCGTGATGGAAGAGGTGCCACCGCCGCTAATGTCGCCGCTAACGCGCGCCGTCGTACCGGTGATGCGCAAGCTGGCGCTATCGAGTGCGATTTTGCCATCCAGTATCCCGCTATTACTGATGCCACCATTGATGGTGCCGCCGCGGTTGTCGATAGCGTAGCCATCTGTGTTGCTGGATATCGTTCCGCTGTTGAGTATGCCGGCTTGATTACCACTAATGGTACCGCTATTGACGATGCCCTGACTGATCAAGCCATTGTTCGTAATGCCGGCACCATTCGCATCGATAGCCGCTATCACGCCACCACTGGTATTGCGGATCCCACCGATGGTGCTAGTCGCGCGCTCATTTGTAATACCTGAAGTTTTGCCACGAATAGTGCCGCTATTGTCTATGCCATTTGTAATCTGGAAAAGATTGAAAATTGCCCGCGATGTAGTGCCGCCGACCGATTCGATTAAACCGGTGTTGGTGATCCGGTTGAGTACGCCAAAACCATTGAGGGTGCCGATTGCCGCATTATTTTGCGTCGTCGCGTCGTTACGGATTGTTCCATGATTAATGATGTCAGCCGTAGTCACCCCGCCAACAAACACGGAAGTGGCATTGGGGAAGGTCCCGGAAATGGTTCCTTCATTTGTTACATTTCCTGCTCCTGCGTTCATATCAAGGGCATTACTAGAAGAGAATGTGAGCGAACCGATGGATGTGATGTTGACGCTTTCCCCGGCATTCAGCGTGCATCTATCATTTGTTGCTGAGTTGATAGTGGTGGCGGGCGAGGTGCAACTATCCGCCCAACTGCTGGCTGGTATGCCGGCCAATGCCAGTGCACACGCGGAGGCAAATAGGCGGTAGTCGACATGACGTTTGCCAGCGACTGCTTCCGGTAGCAATTGATGGGAGCCGAGGTTAAGGTAGGAGAGGCGATAATCAGTGCTCATGGCGGTGGTCCCGGAACGTATCGAAGGTGGCGTGATGTGTCGAGCATAGATAAATACGTATAGGGAAATCTTGTACGATAGTCTCAGTTTTGGATCATCGTTCTACCTGTTCCAGCCATCAAAAAGCCCACTTCGCTCGCACAGAAGCAGACTGGTGCAGATAATCGCTGCGGCTTTCCGCGTCATAGCGCAAGCTGACTTCGGTGTCATTGTCTGTGCGATGGGTATAGCCGATACCGCCACGCAGCAGCCACGGAGTATGATCTATTCCATTGTTCAAAAAGCGACAAGCCGGGTGCGTGAGTGCGTACGGTGCGGCCAGGGACAGGGCCATACCGGTAGCGGCGCGGAGGACGTGCTTGACGGGTTGGGCCTTGCATGACGCATTCCTTGAATGGGGCCGCGAGCCGCGTTGCAGTGGCGGCTTTTTGATTTTTTGGATGGTTCCCCTGATGGCAGGAATGTTAAAAATAGTGAGAGGAAAAGTAAATAATGCAAATGCAGTAGACGGGATGCAGGTTGGCCGGTGTTTTTATGCATCGGATTGTGTCTTTGTCGATGTGGGCTGGTTAAATCGCGCATGTAGCTTGAATACAGGCATGCAAGCATGCGTGTGATTCCGTAAAATGCTTTCACTCAGCTATGTTCGATGCCGGATACGAATGGTGACGGAGAGTTTTTACAAGCTGATCAAGTGGCCCGTCACTTGCTTATGTTTAGCCATCTAAAGTTTCAAACCGATTACCTGATATGACGAACGACGCCGGGCAGAAATTGTTGAATGAGCATGAGATGCATACAGAAGTAAAAAGCAGCCCCCCGAAAAGCGATTACGGTGATCTGGTATTGGATGCAATTTGCGCGGTAGATGCAGACAGCAAATGCCTGTCGGTGAAAGGTGCGTGTGAACGCATCTTTGGTTATACGGCGGAAGAGATGGTCGGCAAGTACATGCTGGACCTGGTGCATCCGGAAGACAGGAACCGCACCGAGCAATCGATAGATCGCGTCATGGGTGGTTACCTGCAGCGATACTTTGAAAATCGCTACATCCGCAAGGATGGCAGCGTCGTCTACATCAGCTGGTCCGCTTCCTGGTCCGAAGAACATCAGGTCAGGATAGGCGTGGCACGGGATATCACTGACCGCAAGTTCGATCACGGCGAAGTGGTCGCACCGCAGCTCATTCCTGAATACACCAAGTACTGGCAATTATCCGCTTCGCCACGTCGCCTGATTTCACCGAACGGCATCAGTATTGCGCTGTCCGAACAGGATCACATAGTATTGCTGGCGCTGATGAGCGGCGGTGAATGCGTGACGCGCAGAAGCATAGTCGATGCGTTGGGTGAGGATTACATCGAGTATGACCAGCGCCGTCTGGATACCCAAATGAATCGCCTGCGCCGCAAAGTCGAAGAAGCATCCGGTCAATCCCTGCCTGTCAGTACCTTGCGCGCCATCGGTTATCGCTTTCACGAGCAAAGCAAAATTTGCGTTTAAGTTGTACCCTGCAGCCATCCGGCACGGTCCGCTCTCGTCATCTTCCCGTCATAAAACCACATCTGCCAACGGGTCTGCGCGACCCGGCATGGTGCAGTTCGCGCTCGTTTGTGTGCAGCGCGAGAAGTCGTCGCATTTTGCTCAGAGTTGCTCATGAAGTTTCTACCTGGAAATGTCTACACTCTTGCCATTCTTGGTGAACAGGGTAGTAAACATGGCCTCTTCCGTAACTGCAGCGCGCTTTTCGGTTTCTCGCATTCTCAAAAAAACCTTCACTCTTGCCAGTTTTTTGCTGGTAGCCAGTCTGGCGATTCAGCAATCAGCACACGCCAGTGATGCACCTAATATCAAACCGGCACTGAAAAAAATGTTGGGTGGCCTGGCGCTGGACGTCAAGGATGACCTGCAGAAAATGGTCAGTGACTTGAAAAAGACCAGCTGTGGTGGTGGCCTGAGTGGTTGCTACTCCACCAGCAAGGGTAAGGTTCAGCTGTATTTCTTCACCAGCAACAGTGCACAACAAACCTTCATCATCGTGGTCGACAAACAGATCTCGATGCCTAAGCTGTTTGGCAACAAGGTGCAGAACGTGATGGGGCAAACCTCGTTGCGTTCGCTGATGATTTCGATTTCAACTGCCGAGTTCGACCTGACCACGGCACGCATGCCGCCCGACCTGAAGAAGGTCGTCGACGAAAGCTATTTTGGTGTGAGCTCGCTGAACTTCGCGGCTGGTGCACAGATGGCAGCACGCGCGAACCTGGGTGGACCGATCAAGCTGACGATGGAATCGCTGGGCGTGCGTGCTGATCAGTTGACGATGCGTGCGGCGATCGTGATGCCTATCCCTATGGATATTTCCAGTGGTGCAGGTACCGGCATAGACGTTGCCAGTGAGATGGCAGATGGCGCGACCATGAAGCAGGCTGGCGCCAAAGCGGCCATGCCGGAAGCCTTCGTCGAGTTCCAGTTCGCGCCCGGCTCCCGACTGCCTATGCTGCTGCCGCCGGTCACGTTGACGGATGCAACCTTCTTCATTAATAACAGCCTGACTTTCGGTTACAAGGGTAATGCCCAGTTCCAGGGTGTAGGCGACAAGAAGATCCTGCTGCAATTCCAGACCCCATTGACACCGGAAGGTGCGATGGACTTCCTGGACTTCAATTTCCGCATGGCGACTCCGGCTTCGTTCACGATGGAAGATGCGGCACGCGTCATCGTTGCGATGGCATCGCCTGATGCGCGCCTTGCTAAATACGGCGGCGGCTTCATCCGTGGCGTTGGTTCGTTCAAGGAACCATTGCTGGCGATGGCCAAGCCTCTGGCCATGTTCAAGATGAAAAATCCGAACCCGCCGCCTGAATACAAATTCGGCGATGCGACCAAGCCATGGCCGGAGAATGACAAGTACTTCAACATTATCGTGCTGGGTCCATTGGCAGACGGCGGTCCCTACTACGCTTCGGGTGGTCAGGTTGCGGCCTTCGGCCAGACCCTGGGATGGACCGACGTGTCGGCAGGTGTCAATGGCTACTACAACGGAGCCGGTGCCGATGTATCGCTGCGACTGGGACCATTGGGCAAGGTACCGTTCCGCCTGTCGCAGGAAACCCGCATTGACATGAAACGTCAGGACATGGCTTTCAGAGGCAATCTGGCCGGGCAAAAAATCGGGATCGTGATGGGGCCGACCAAGATGAGCATCGAAGTGAATGCCAGCTGTATCAACCCGTTTGAAATCAAAACTTCACTTGAAATCAAACCGACCACCGATCTGGCGCAGATTTTTGATGCAGAAGGTGGCGTCAACGTCGATCCGTCGAAAATCACCGGTTGTATCGGCAAGGAACTGGAAGCTGCTTATCGCAAGATCGCGGGTGAGTACAAGAACCTGAGCGGCTACACGGCTGACATGGCGAATGCAGAATTGAAGAAAATCTCCGATGCTGCTTTGATCGCGACCAAGGCCGCTGAAGATGCCGCGAAAAAGGCCGCAGCAGAATCGCAGAAAGCAGCCGAAGACGCTGCCAAGGCATCGCAAAAAGCCGCTGAAGATGCAGCCAAGGCTGCACAGAAAGCAGCCGATGACGCACGTAAGCAATACGAGCAAACCAAAAATGCAGCCCGCGACGTTGCGAACAAGGCGACCAATGCTGCGAGTAATGCATTCCGTGACGCAGGGAATGCCTTCAAGCGTCTCGGCAAGAAAAAGAAACATAAGAAAGGCCCGGATCCGAAATTTGCTGCTTCTGTATTTGACTGGGACTACTACTACGATAAGTACCCGGACGTCGTGAATGCCAAAGTTGATCTGAAAGAACACTGGATGAACAATGGCTTTAACGAAGGTCGTCAGGGCAGCCCGGAATTTAGCGCCACTTACTACTGGAACCGTTACCTCGACGTGCAGGCTGCATGTCCGACACCGAGCAACAAATTGCAGTGTGCATTGCAGAACTGGCTGGATGAAGGCATTGCACTGGGTCGCCAGGGTAGTGCAGATGTCAGCATGCAGAGCTACCTGAATCGTTATTCAGATTTGCAAAATGCATTTGGCGTAGACAATTACGACGATGCACTTGACCATTGGATGAATTACGGTGAAGACGAGAATCGCAATGCCCGTCCTGATTCTGACTACGCAGGCCCGGTTGCAGGTCCACGCCGTGCCGGTGGTGGTGGCGGCGGCCAGTGGAGCGATGCCGCACAATGCCGTAATACATATGTAATCGGATTCAAGACCAGCTCAGGTAAACGTCTCGATGGCGTGCAATTCCTGTATGCGAATGGTCAGTGGGGTGGTGTGCATGGCAAGTTGAAGAATACACAGACCGTGATGCTGGCAGCTGGCGAATACATTACACGTGTGGACTACCGCAGCGGCGGAAGCATGGATGCCGTAACCTTTATCAGTAACCAGGGCAGAACCTTCGGCAGGTATGGTGGCACCGGTGGTGGGGCGAACTCCTACTCCGTTACCCCCGGACAAAAACTTGGTTGCATGGCCGGACGTTCCGGATCAGAGGTTGATCAACTCATCTTCTCTTCTACCGGGCCGCGCTAAAACCTGAAATGAATGGCCTCGGCACTCCGGGGCCATTCGTCGTTTACACCACATCAATTATTTTGTTTTACCAGGCTGTTTGATTGCATATGAAAAAAATCCATCACAAATCCGGTTTGCGCAAAATCTGCGCGGCCGTGGCTCTCGCACTCACGGTAATACCAGCAGTTGCCGCCACCGCACCAGCAAAATCTTTTGTGGACATGGTGCGCGAATTGCCATTGGTTCCGGCAGGCATGCAGGACACCGAGGTATTGGCCAAGGTCACTGCCACTGTTGATGCGATCAAGCAGATGGAACTGGGTAGAGCTAATCAGACCATCAATGAAGCCTTGCAGCTGGACCCGCGCAATTCCTATCTGCACTTCCTGAATGGTTTTGTCTATCACTTGCAAGCGCGCCAAGGTGATACGCAAAAGGGCGAGATGGCACTGGAAGGCTACCAGCAAGCCCTGCGCATCGATCCGAGCAACTGGATCGCACAGGAATTCCTCGGTCTCACCTATATGGATCTCAAGCAATTCGACCGTGCCAAGCTGGCTTTCTCGGATGTCTTGCTGATGACGCCGGAGAGTTCGGTATCTATCTACGGCTTGATGGTGGCGTCTTACCTGACTGGTGATGCGAAGACGGCTTGTGCGATGGCTGACCAGTTCCAGAAAACCTCAACTGAAAGCAATCGCCTGTTTGTGCGCTCCAGCATTTCGGTCTACGCCTCATGCGGCAACTTTGCCCAGGCGGAACAAATGCGCGATGCCTTGAGCAAGATAGACGGCGGTGGTCTGGAAGCAGAACGTGCGGATAGACGTTTGTCGCAGTGGAAGGCTTTTTACCTCAAGCAGGCACCAACGGTGGCGGCTGCCAAGAACCAGCCTGCGGCAGGCATGATCAAGGCAGGCTGGACGCCAAGCGCCTCGGACGAGCGTCCGCTGCAATTGGCACAAGCATTCAACGTACCGTCGCGACCTGCGCCGCGTCCTCCCAGCGATAATCCGACCGATGCGAATCCGGTAGGACCTGCAACGCCGGGGGCGACACCTCTAGGCGACGGCACGTCAGTCGAAGCTCCTGCAAATGCCGCAGGCGGGAGTGGAGGTAGTAGTGGCCCGCGCATGTTGTTGATCGACGTAGTGCTTTTGTCCACGCAAGAACTGATCACGACTTCCAAAGGCATCAACCTGCTGAGTGCGCTGACGCTACAACTGGGGTCGGCGACTAATAACGCGCCTGCGTATTCACGTGTCATCACTTCGAGTAGCACGACTGGCGGTGCATCCACAGTCATTACTCCGCCAACCGTCAGTACCGCTATCACGCGTGCAGTGAGCATACCGGCGCTGACCTATTCGCTGAATATCGCGAATGCAAACAGCTCGGTCAACGAAGTACTGGCCAGGCCTACGCTGGCTGCAATCGAAGGTTTGCCATCGGAATTTTTCTCAGGCACCAATCTGAGCGCGGGTGTGGTCTCGACCAGCTTCAATGGCGGCACCACCATCGTGCCATTGGATAAACGCTTTGGTATCAAGCTGGCGATTACGCCGGTGTTCCTGCAACAGGGACGGGTGCAAATGAAAGTTGAGGCGCAACGAACTGCGCTGAATGCGAGTTCAGATAATCCGCGCGTGGCCTACCAGATCGAAATCGGCGAGATTACCGCGAATGCCAATGTTGTGATGAATATGGGCGATACCCTGATCCTGAGCGGTTTGAGCGAGAAGTCGAGTTCGAATACACGCGACGGCGTACCTGGGCTACAGGATGTGCCAGGCCTGCAGTATCTGTTCTCGAACAAAAAGACCAATGACTTAATGCGCTCGGCCCTGATCCTGGTCACACCGAGATCGCCGATACAAGTCTCGGAGTCGCCGCAAGAGGGTGATTCGATGGCCAGTCGTATGAAGGCTTTACGCGAAAGATTTGGCTTCGCCAATAGCAGCGCAAATAATATCGATGCAGTCATGAATCAGCTGCAAACAAATGATTACTTCCGTGAATTCCGTCAGGGGGATGTATCGATAGAACGCTGGGATCGCATGCGCACTACCGGTGACCGCTTGCGTGAGGCTTTGGGCTTCCTCTATTACTGACGCGGGTGTATTGCTACCGGGGAAAATTGCAGATTAATACATAGATGGGCTGGATCGGTCTGCTGCCGCCTGGCCCTTCAGATAACAGGTAAGGCACTCCCGTGCCTTACAGCTGATGTTGGCATTGCGACCTTGTTTATGGATTCACGTACAAGGAAATCGCTGTGACGCCAATTACGAATATCGTAACGATGATTCTCCACTTGGTATTCATATCTTCTCCACAGGCATCATGGCGTGCCTCTTCGCCTTCAATAATTGAACCCGCAGTATACATGAGCCGTCCTCTAGCGCGGATTTTCCTCGGTATTGCACAACTAATATCTGTTTCAAAACGGAGGCATGTCCCTTGGGCATGCACGATTTTCGTCATATGGATATCGAAAAACATTCGTTGGTTTTCCCTTGGTAATTCGTAAGATGAGACATCCGGCAAACGTCATCAGATGCATAGCCGCAAGTTGTTCAATACCGAAAAACAAAGGACAAAAATGGCGACGCATGACCTGGCTTTACTCCCCCGCATAACGCCTTCCGCCGACCGAAAAATCTTCCGCCGTCGCGCCATCCTCAACCTGGGTCGGGATCACTACTCGCACGCCAGGACTATAGACATTTCACCGCATGACATGAGCATCATGGTGGAGTCGCCATTGTCGGTAGGGCACACCGCCAGTCTTGCGTTCAACATCACTGTGGATCAGCGTACCTTGCCGCTCGAGTTCAAGGGTCGGGTCAGTTATTGCGTGCTGGTTGGCACCGAGGGATTCAGGGTGGGATTTGAACTGGCGGCTGCGCGTGGTGATGAATCGCATAAGAAGCGTATCGCGCAGATTATGCAGACTTTGCCTTGCTGATGCTGCTGGCCTGCTACATAGTTTGATGTGAGAGCCGGTGTTTGCTTATACTTAAGTGACTTCGCAAGGAGCTAAGCTGTAGCGCTGATATTACTCACATCACATGGAGCAGGCATGAAATCGACAGAAACGAAATCACCATCTCATTACGAAACATATAAAGGCTGGAGTGTAGCGGTACAGGTATCCGCACATATGTCGCGTATCGATACCGAACGTAAAGAAGGCGCATACATTCCACGCATCATCGTGACCGAGCATATTGGTACTGACTTCAAGGACAAGGAAGTGCCGGATGGCCATTCCTACCCAACGCCTGAAGCTTGCATAGCGCAAGGCATACTGACTGCACGTGAGTATATCGATAGAAAAACAGAGAAGATCGCAGCCTGATTGCCGTTGATATCGATCAGATATAAAAATCGCAAATAGTCGGCTGTTGTGGCCATCATGCTGCATGGATGATTATTTGCGAAACAGATCGACATCTGTAAAGCTGTGTGGAGGGCATGAAGACGGCTTCATGTTTTCAGATTCCAGAAACACGAAAGGGTCTAGATTTTCATCTAGACCCTTGTGAATTCGTGGTAGGCCGTGCGGGATTCGAACCTGCGACCAACGGATTAAAAGTCCGCTGCTCTACCAGCTGAGCTAACGACCCGAAAGACAGCTATTATAGGAACGTTTATTACCCCTGTCAATCACATCTCTGCTTTTTCTCTAAGGTTTTTTCTATCCCGTGATTTGGCACGGGCATAGCCTGCACTTCCCTCTGTATTTCCCTCGGTCTGTAGCCACATGATGCCGGTCTTGCACTAGTGGCGCGGACTTATTGCGGGCAAAAAAAATCGCCCGACTGGCGGGCGAGGGGGCAATCGTTAAAACATATTTACTGGCGACTATAAGCAGATCGTCCCCTGTATATATGAGTGCTGATTATTTAAAGTTTGCCAGGCGTTCTTTTGCGGTTTGCGCGGCCGGAGCATTCGGAAATTTTGCGACCAGGGATTCCAAGGTTTTCTTGGCTGCCGAACGGTCTTTCAATTCCACTTGCGAACTGGCGATGTTGAGCAATGCGTCAGCAGCTTTTGGATTGTCCGGATATTTTTTCAACAGTGCCTGCTGCGCAGCGATCGCATTTTTGTAGTCACGTTGCGCATAGTAGGCATTGCCTATCCAGTACTGGGCCGAAGGTGCGTAGGCAGATTCAGGATAGCGTTGGATGAAGTCTGCAAACGAGGTGCCGGACTTTTTGTAGTCACCCGCTTTGAATAAGGCGAGGGCGTTGTCGTAGGCGCTCTGTTCTGATTGCCCGACCATCGCATCCTTGCCGTCAACTGCAACGACTTGCGGTTCCAGCTTGCGCAGGCGATTGTCGAGATCGACGTAGAAGTCTTTTTGTCTTTGCTGCAGGTTCTGCACTTCATTCGACAAGACTTCGATCTGGCCATTGAGGCGGGAGATTTCCTGCTTCAATGCGTCGTTCTGGTTGGAGAGCGTAAGCACTGCGGATGTTTCCGCTTTGCTTTGCTGGATACCGTCGACTTTGCTGCGCAGATCAATGATCGCTTTGCGAGCCTCATCGTCGCCGAACAACGCAGCATGCGCTGACAGCGACGCACAAGAAAATGCGGCCATCAAGGCCGCAATAAGAGTCTTTTTAATCATTGGCTAGCAAAGATTAATAAACGATATCGGCACGGCGGTTTTCTGCCCATGCTGCTTCGTCGCTACCCAGTGCTTTTGGTTTTTCTTTGCCCAGGGAGACAGCTTCCATTTGCGATTCAGGTACGCCTAACAGGGACAAGGACTTACGTACTGCTTCTGCACGTTTTTGGCCGAGTGCCAGGTTGTACTCTGCGCCGCCGCGATCATCGGTGTTACCTTGGATGATGATTTTGCGACCCTGGTTGCTCTTCAGGTATTTAGCGTGGTTTTCAACGACTTGCTGGAATTCCGGTTTGACGATGTAGCTGTCGAAGTCAAAGTAGATGCTGCGTTTTGCCAGTACACCTTGTGGGTCGTTCAATGGATCGCTGGATGCATTGACGGTACCAACCGAGCGTGGATCAGCTGTTGCGCTTGAGCCAGTACGATCTTCTACTGGTGCTTTGTCGTCCAGTTTGGTTGACGAGCAAGCTGCCATCAGCAGTGCACTTGATAAGATAAAAACGGATGTTAAGGCGCGCATGTTATTCCCCTGTTTGTGTAAGTTAAGCGTTGGGTGTTAAAAATCGATATGGTGTGCATTATTTCATAAACGGGCCCCATGTGGGCTCACGTATATCGCCTGCCTGCGTGGTCAGGCGTTGTTTTACCTGACCATCAACCGAAACCACTGCCAGGGTGCCGCGACGGCCGGACTCGGTTGCATACATCAAATATTTACCGTTAGGCGAAAAGCTCGGTGATTCGTCTTTGACGGTATCCGACAAGCGTTGTTCCTGACCATTGGTCAAATCCAGCAGAAATAGTTGGAATTTGCCTTCGCGACGCGAAATATAGGCCAAATATTTGCCATCTGGCGAAATACGCGGGCTGATGTTGTAGCTGCCGCTGAAGGTGACGCGACGCGCTTCACCACCATTTGCGCCCATTTTGTAGATTTGCGGGCCGCCGCTGCGGTCACTGGTGAAGTAGATGCTTTGACCGTCAGCCGAGAATTGCGGCTCGGTGTCGATGCCGTTCGAGTTGCTCAGGCGGCGCAGGCCGGTACCGTCGGCGTTGACGACGAAGACCTGGGTCAGGCCGTCACGCGAGAGTGCGACTGCCAGGCGATTGCCGTCCGGTGCCCACGATGGTGCCGAGTTGCTACCCTTGAAGTTGGCGGCGACGGTACGTTTGCGGCTCACCAGATCCTGGATGTAGACGACAGGTTTTTTGTTTTCAAATGAAACATAGGCAACTTTGGTGCCGTCTGGCGACCATGAAGGCGAGATGATAGGTTCATTCGAGCGCAGTGCGACCTGGGTGCCTTCACCGTCGGAGTCAGCGATTTCGAGGCGGAATTCCTTGGCCGATTTGGTGACGTAAGCAATGCGGGTGGCGAACGCGCCCTTGATGCCGGTCAGTTTTTCATAGACGTCGTCAGCTACTTTGTGTGCCGAGACGCGCAGGAATTGTGGTTGCGAGGCCAGCGCCAGTGATGACAGCTGTGTACCTTTGACGGTGTCGAACAGACGATAACGCACTTCAAAGCGACCATCGGCCAGGCGCGATACGCTGCCGACTACGATCGCATCCGCGCCACGGGATTTCCAGTCGGCAAGGTTGAGCTGCGAGTTTTCGGTCAGGACGCCACCGGTATCGATGATTTTGAAGAAGCCGCTGCGTTGCAGGTCAGCCTTGATGATGGCGCTGATTTGCTGCGGAGCAAGCGTTTCGTCACCGAAGGCTGCAATCGCGACCGGAATCTGGTTGGCGCCGACACCTGCAATTTCCACCCGTAATTGTGCATGGGCGAGGGTGGTAATGAAGAGGGCAATTACCGCGAATGAGCGTAAGAAAGTCGTCTTTATCATGGCTTACTGATCTTTCGGTTTGTGAACGACGATAAAGCGGCTCGGAACGGTGCCGGATTTATCGGGTGGGAAAGGTTGCGAACGTTCGATCGCGCGTTTGACGGCTTCATCGAAACCGCCGACGCCGGATGACTTGCGCAGACGCGGTTCACCGCGCAGCGAGCCGTCAGGCAGCAGTTCGACATCGAATTCGACAGCAGGATTCCCGCTTAAGTTGTCAGGTACGATAAATGTCGTGTTTTGACGGATCTTGGCACGAATTTTATCGGCATAGCCACTATCCGCACGGCCGCTGCCTTGCGATTTGGCTGCTTCGCCGGTACCGCCACTGCCGACGGCGCCAGTCAGGCGACGCATTTCGTCGGCACGTATCTTGTCGCGCACGGCGGCATCGGCTGCTTCCTGTTTGCGTTTTTTCTCAAGGTCAGCTTTTTGCTGTTGCTCGGCGGCTTTTTTATCGGCGGCCTGCTTATCCAGCTTTTGCTGTTTGTCCTGTTCAGCCTGTTGCTTGAGCTTTTTCTCTTTTTCTTCCTGCGCCAGTTTGTCCTTGCGCTCCTGCTCTTTGCGTTTCTTTTCGCGTTCGAGCGCGATGTCTACTTTCGGTGCAGGCGGTTCTATCGGCTCCGCTTTAGGCGTTTCCTTGATGATGGGCTTGGGTTCAGGTTTGGGTTGTGGCGTAGGCTCCGGTTCCGGCGGCAACGGTGCCGCTTCCTTTGCTTGCATGTCCCAGATCTCGGCTTGTACTGCGACCGGGGTTTCGCTTTGCCAGTCTATCCCTATCCAGAAAAACACCAGCAGCGCAGCATGCACCGCTGCCGCCAGCGTAATGGCGCGCCAGCGACCTGGTTCTTTCGGTACGGTGTACGGGGTGGTATCTGTCATAAAACTGCGGTTATAAAACTGGCTTCACTTGGTTGCCAGCCCAACTCGCTCTATCCCAAGTTTTTTGGCTTCCGAGATGGCTTGTATCACCTCGTCGTATTTGATGTTTTTATCGGCCGAAATCATGACTGGCAATTCCGGACGATCAGCGTGTATGGCTTGCAGTTTTTGCGCCAGTGCAGCGCGATTGGCGGCAGTCTCGGTTGCTGCCTTGCCGCTTTTGCTGCCCGCGATAGTCAGCGTGGCTGAGGTGTCCGGACGCAAGTCTATGCGTATGTATTCGGTCGGCGGCAAGGTCGATTTAGCTGCGTTCGGCAGATTGATGACGCCAGGATTGGTGAGCGGTGCCGCCACCATGAAGATCACCAGCAATACCAGCATGACGTCGATATACGGCACGACGTTGATTTCGGATTTGAACTTGCGGGAACGGCCGCCGCGCATGCTACCGGATGAGAATGACATCGCTGGCGTCCTTATCGGGTCTGGCGTTGCAGGATGTTCGAGAATTCTTCAACGAAGCTCTCGAAACGTATCGCCAGGCGATCGATATCGTGCGAGTAACGGTTGTAAGCAACCACGGCCGGGATCGCAGCGAACAGGCCGATTGCGGTTGCGATCAGTGCTTCGGCAATACCTGGTGCAACTGCAGCTAGGGTAGCTTGCTGTACGTTGGCGAGGCCACGGAACGCATTCATGATGCCCCATACAGTACCGAACAAACCGACGTAAGGTGACACCGAACCGACCGAGGCCAGGAAGGCGAGGTGAGATTCCAGTGCATCCATTTCACGCTGGTAAGCAGCACGCATGGCACGACGTGCACCGTCGAGGCGGGCATTGATGTGGAAAGCGTCGTTAGCACCCTTGGCTTTGTTGAATTCGCTCATGCCGGCTTCAAAGATGCGTTCCAGTGCTCCGGTCGAACCATTGTTTTTGCGACGGTTGGACGTGGCTTCGAGGTAGAGGGTGTTGAGGTCGCCACCGGACCAGAAGGCGCGTTCGAATTCTTCTGTTTGCAAACGCGCGTTTTTGATCGCGAACATTTTGCGGAAGATATAGGTCCAGCTCATGACCGACACGGCCAGCAAAAGCGCCATGACGAGCTGTACAAGAACCGAAGCGTTGGTGATGAGGTGGACGAAGGAAAGGTCTTGGGTGACGGTCATGGAAGTGTGATTTAGTCGAATTTGGTCAATTGTATGCGTATCTTGCTTGAGGCGGTGCGGTTTTGCCCTGCATTTGCCTTATGTATTTATGTCTGGAGCGCCTTGCGGGCAAATGTTTTACCGCTTAATCTGCTGCGCGTGGTTCCAGGGTTTTAATGCTATCCATTACCTGGCTGGGAATCTGGCTGGGTTTGAAGTTCTGTGTATCGACGCAACCGACTTTGATGCGTCCGGTCGCCAGCAATTCTTTATGCTCTCCGTTGATACGCCACGCTTCCTGTATGAACTGCACCGAAGCGCGGCCCATCCTTTCGACTACGACCGTTAATTTCAGTTCATTATCGAGTTTGGCTGGTGCGTGATAGTCCACTGCGGTGCTTTTGACGACGAACATGACGCCATGCGTTTCGGTCATCAATTGCTGGTTGATACCGGCGCTGCGCAGCCATTCGGTGCGCGCGCGCTCAAAGAATTTCAGGTAGTTGGCGTAGAAGACGACGCCACCGGCATCGGTATCTTCATAGTAGACGCGTACGGTCCACGTAAAATTTGACAACATCTTGGATATTTACCCTGGCTGGACAGTGCTGCAGCAGTGTCCTGTAGTGTGCTGATGAATACTGCAAATCAATGTTCGATTATCGATGATATTTAATCAGCATTACAAGCTTGTTACCTGAATTTACAGTTTTGGCTGCAGATAGCGCCTGCTTGCAGCCAAAATCCGGTGCTTTTAGGGGCCGCTTCAGGTATTGCGCTTGATGAACAGCGGTCCGAAACCCTGGCAAGTCGGCATCAATTCGATGTGGTTGATGTTGACGTGGGCGGGCAGGGTCGCGATCCAGTATGCAGTTTCGGCAATATCGGCCGGGCTCAGTGGCACCGTACCTTCATATACCTTGGCCGCAGCGGCATCATCTTTCAGCCTTACATTCGAGAATTCAGTGCCGCCAGCCAGACCCGGTGCGATATTCGACGCCCGGACGCCGGTTCCGACCAGGTCGGCACGCAGGTTGCGGGTGAATTGGTCGACGAAGGCTTTGCTGGCACCATAGACGTTGGCACCCGGATAGGCATAAGCGCCAGCGCTGGAACTGATGTTGATGATGGTGCCGCGATTGCGCTTGAGCATTTCCGGCAGCAACAGGCGGGTGACGGTGACCAGGCCCTTGCAGTTGGTCTCTATCATGGTTTCCCATTGTTCCAGCGAGGCGGATTGTGCCGGAGCGACGCCGAGTGCGAGACCGGCGTTATTGATCAGGACATCAATTTCCTGCCATTCCGGCGGCAGGCTGGCCAATGCTGCGGCGATGGATGCCTTGTCGGTGACGTCCATGGGAACGGTCAGTACCGACGCGCCGATTTCTGCGGCGAGCTCATCCAGGCGATCCTGGCGGCGCCCGGTAGCGATTACTTTGTGACCATGTTGTGCAAATTTGCGTGCCATTTCAGCGCCGAAGCCTGAAGTTGCACCGGTGACCAGAACGATCATGGGATTTCCTTTATGGAAAGAGTGCGTGCTTATGATGGGATAAGCAGTAGTACCGGATGCTGAATAAAACTGCGCATCCAGCCTTGCGGCCAGATGCGCATGGTTCTGCCTGGGACTACCTTATTTGGCGGCTTGCGCGCGGTTAATCAGGAAAGTGGTCAGCAGGGGTACCGGACGTCCGGTCGAACCTTTGGCTGCGCCGCTCTTCCATGCGGTACCGGCGATGTCCAGATGTGCCCAGGTGTATTTCTTGGTGTAGCGCTCGAGGAAGCAGGCTGCGGTGACTGAGCCAGCTGCCGGGCCGCCGATATTCGCCATGTCGGCAAAATTCGACTTCAGTTGTTCCTGATAGCTGTCTTCGATAGGCAAGCGCCATGCGGTGTCGCCTGCAACTTTACCGGCTGTGAGCAATTCGTTGGCCAGCGCGTCGTGCGCATCGTCATTGCGGGTGAACAAGCCGGAGTTGTGATGACCGAGTGCGACGATACAGGCACCGGTCAGGGTTGCCACGTCGACTACAGCTGCCGGTTTGAAGCGTTCGACATAGGTCAGCGCGTCGCACAATACCAGGCGGCCTTCGGCATCCGTGTTCAGGATTTCGATGGTCTGGCCGGACATGGAGGTGACGATGTCACCTGGTTTGGTCGCGCTGCCGGACGGCATGTTTTCGCAGGTCGGGATGACGACGATGACGTTGAGCTTGAGTTTGAGCTCGGCAATCGCGCGCATGGTACCGAGCACGGAAGCCGCGCCACCCATGTCGTATTTCATTTCATCCATGGCTGCGCCCGGTTTCAGCGAGATGCCGCCGGAATCGAAGGTGATGCCTTTGCCGACCAGTACGACAGGCGCATCCTTGGCTTTGCCGCCATTGTGTTTGAGGACGATGAATTTAGGCGGTTCGACGCTGCCGTTGGTAACGGACAGGAAGCTGCCCATTTTGAGTGCCTGCAGTTGCTTGCGATCCAGCACTTCAACGTCCAGCTTGTATTCTTTCGCCATTTTCTTGGCGGTATTGGCCAGGTAGGTCGGGGTGCAGACGTTGGCCGGGGAGTTGCCCAGGGCCTTGGTCAGCTCCATGCCGTTGGCCACGGCTACCGCCTGGGTAATCGCTTCCTTGGCGCTGTTGACTACTGCCGACGGCACGGCAAAGGCGATTTTCTTGACGCCGTTGGGCGCCGGGTCTTTTTTGCTTTTCAGGCTGTCGAAACGGTAAGCCGCTTCACGTGCGCTGAGGATGGTGCTGCGGATAGACCATGCGCTGTCGCGGCCGGTGACGGCGTCAAATGGCAGGGCGATGACGGCTTCGTTGTTGCCGAGGGTAGTAAATGCACGCACCACGGCCTGAGCCGCAGCGTTGAAATCCTTTTCAGACACTGCATCCTGCTTGCCGAGGCCGACCAGCAATACGCGTTCAGCAGCGCCGCCGTTCAGGCCGCGCAGCAGCAGGCTGGAGCCAGCTTTGCCGGTAATGTCGCCGGACTTGAGCGCAGCGCTGATTTCGCCCTTGCGATCCAGTGCCTGTGCTGCCGATGACAGTTTCTTATCTTCAAATACGGCAACTGCGATACAGCCCGTCTTGATAGCGCCGATAGTGCTTTTTGCGTCTAATGGTTTTATGCTAAAGTCCATGCGTTACTCTCCTTGTCGATTCACGATTATAGCCTCCCAATGATTTTTCAGCGCGCGCTCCGACGCGATTTGCTAAGTACCGCTGGCGCCGTCTTCACTACCCTTTTCACTATTACGATCACGGTCACCTTGATTCGTATTCTGGGGCAGGCTGCGGGTGGCAAGATCGCGTCCGCTGATGTGGTCGCGTTGCTCGGTTTTTCCGCACTCAATTACCTGCCCATACTGTTGAACCTGACCGGCTTTGTCGCCGTGTTGCTGGTGGTAACGCGTAGTTACCAGGATTCCGAGATGGTGGTCTGGTTCGCATCCGGCCTCAGCTTGGCCAAATGGATACGACCGGTCCTGATGTTTGGCTTGCCTATCGTGACGTTGACAGCTGTACTCAGCTTTTTCCTGACGCCGTGGTCCAACCAGCAAAGCGCTGTATATAAAGAGCGCTATGCGAACCGCGAAGATATCGCCCGCGTCTCACCCGGCAAATTCCAGGAGTCTTCGTCGTCCGACCGTGTGTTCTTCGTTGAAGGCGTGTCCGGCGATTCGACCAAGGTGAAGAATATTTTTGTCAGCAGCATGCGCAACGGCAAGACCAGCGTGGTGGTGGCGAAAGAGGGTACGGTAGAGATAGATCCGGCTGGCGACAAATTCCTCGTCATGCATCAGGGTCGCCGCTATGACGGTGTACCGACCCAATCCGATTTTGAATTGATGGAGTTTGATCGTTACGGTGTGTTGGTTGCCAGCCAGTCGAAAGCGCTGGTTGGCGATACCTCGGCGCGCGCAACGTCGACCCGTGAGCTCTTGAGCAACCGCAGTAATTTCAATGATGGCGAATTGTTGTGGCGTATCTCGCTGCCTTTGATGGGCATTTTGCTGATGTTGCTGGCGATCCCACTGGGCTTCGTCAATCCGCGTGGCGGCCGTTCGGCCAACTTGCTGATTGCGCTGTTCCTGTTCGTTTTCTATAGCAATATGCTGAGTTACGCGCAGGCGACCGTGGTGCAAAACCGTTCGACCCTGTTGCTGGCCTGGTGGCCGGTGCATCTGGTGGCGCTGATTGTGCTCGCAGTGTTCTTTGCGTGGCGCCTGAAAGTGAATAGCCGTTATCACCCATTGGTGGCCTGGTCTGCGCTCAAGCGCACTTGCCTGGGACGGAAGGCGGCATGAAGATCCTGCAAAAATATTTTTCACTGGAAATCGGCCGCTCAGTCCTGTTCGTGCTGATCGCCTTCCTCGCCTTGTTTGCCTTCTTCGATATGGTCGGCGAGCTGAAGTCGGTCGGTCATGGCGGCTACAAGATCCAGCATGCTTTCCTGTACGTCGTGATGGAAATGCCAGGCTATGTGTATGAGCTGATGCCGATTGCTGCCCTGATCGGTACGATCTGGGCGCTGTCGCAATTCGCGGCACGTTCGGAATTCACCATCATGCGTGCATCCAGCATGTCGACTGTGATGGTGGGCATGATTCTGTTCAAGATCGGTGTGGTATTCGCACTGATTACCTTTGTATTCGGTGAATTTGTCGTGCCTATCACGTCGAATATGGCGGAGAAGATACGCGTCACCAGCCAGGGCGGTGCGCTGGCGCAGGAATTCCGTTCCGGCCTGTGGACCAAGGATGTGATTCGCACCAATGGCCAGGAAGGCGAAGTCGTAGGCTCGCGTTTCGTCAACGTGCGTGAACTGAAGTCCGATGGCAAACTGGTGAACCTGAAGATTTACGAGTTCAATCGCAATTTCCACCTGACCGCATTGATCACGGCAGGCTCGGCAGATTACGCCGGTGGCAATACCTGGACTTTGCATGACGGTACCGAAGCAGCATTCGGCGAAACCAAATTACAGGGTGCGGTCACCGCAACCGATATCACCACCGCGATTTCGACCAGCAAGTTTGCTAGCAAATCGCTGGTGTCCGAAATGACACCGGAGATCCTGTCGGTAGGCTTTACTGATCCGGCCACCATGTCCGCCATCGCACTGGTGAATTACACGCAATACCTGTCGGAAAACAATCGCGATACCGTGCGTTATGAAATCGCGCTGTGGAAGAAAATCGTTTATCCATTCGCCGTGTTCGTCATGATGGCGCTGGCCTTGCCGTTTGCTTACCTGCATTTCCGCTCCGGCGGCGTCAGCCTGAAGATTTTTACCGGCATCATGATAGGTGTCAGCTTCCAGTTGATTAACAGCCTGTTCTCGCATCTGGGTTTGCTCAATACCTGGCCACCATTTGCGACGGCCATCCTGCCGAGTTTGTTATTCCTGACGGTGGCAGTGGGTGCCTTGCTGTGGGTTGAGCGTCACTGATGAAGACGCGTGCGCTGATCCTGTTTGCGCATGGTGCGCGCGATCCGCGCTGGGCGGAGCCGTTCCAGCGCTTGCAGGCACTGGTACAGGCGCAGTCATCCGAGTCAGTGGTGAAGTTGGCTTTCCTGGAATTGATGACGCCGCGTTTACCTGAGCTGACTGCTGAGTTGGTACAGGCTGGCGTGACAGATGTGACGGTCGTCCCGGTCTTCCTCGGGCAGGGCGGTCATGTACGGGCAGACTTGCCGCGTATCGTAGACGAACTGCAGCAACAACATCCTGCCGTCAGTTTCAAGATCGTTGAAGCAGTCGGGGAAAATGAACAGGTACTGAAGGCGATGGCCAGTTATTGCGTGGCCACGTTGGGTTGACGCTACTCAATCACGTGCGGCGAGCGCTGCACCTATCATCACCAGCACCGGTCCCTGCGTATCCTGCAAACCGCGTTCCAGCTCGCGCAAGTTCATGCGCACTATCTTTTGATTCGCCAGACTGCAGTTTTCCACGATGACGACGGGCAGGTCGGGGGATCGACCTTGTTCCAATAGTTTTTGTGCGGTGACCATGGCTTCACGGCCGCCCATGTACTGGATCAGCGTGTCGCAATCCGGCAGTGTGAGCTGGTCCGGTTGATTCGGTGCAGTGGCGGAAGTAAAGAAGGCAATGCTGCGTGCTATGCCGCGTTTGGTCAGCGGTAGCTGGGCCGCTGCGGCAGCAGCGAAAGCGGTGGTGATGCCCGGTACGATTTCGATTTCTATGCCGTGCGCTTCGAGCGCATGCAGTTCTTCATCGGCGCGTCCGAACAACATCGGATCGCCGCCTTTCAGACGTACCACCAGTTTGTATTTGGCGGCGCAATCGACCAGCAGTTGATTGATCGCGAGTTGCGCGGTAGAGCGCTGGCCGCTGCGTTTGCCGACAGAGATTTTCTCTGCCTGCGGACACAGCTCCAGCATTTCTGGTGTGACCAGTGCGTCGTGCAGCACGACATCGGCTTGCGCCAGGATGCGCGCACCGCGTACGGTGATCAGATCGACGGCACCGGGCCCGGCACCGATCAGATAGACTTTGCCGTACGTTTTTTTCGTTTCAGTCATGCTGCAGTGTTTCTGGCTAGCGCCTCTTAAGCCAGACGGATCATGCCGGCAGCCACGGTTTGATGCGTGACTTCGTCAATCAGGATGAAGGAACCGGTGGAACGGATTTCATCATAGGCATCTGCAGCCAGTGGTTGCGCAACATTCAGCGTGACGCGTGCGATACCGTTGAGTTTGACTTCATCAGCAGGACGTTTTTCCTGGGTGTTGATGTCGAGCAGGGTATCAATCTTGGTTACACGTGCAGCCACTTGACGGGTGGTGTGCTTGAGCCAGTATTTGCGACGGGTATCCAGCGCTTCTTCCGACAGCCAGCACAGGTCTGCAGTCACGGTCTTGATCAATTCAGCCGGACGGTCAGCAGCGGACAGCATGTCGCCACGCGAAATGTCGACATACTCTTCCAGCAGCAGGGTGATCGATTGACCGACCACTGCCTGTTCCAGCGAACCATCGAGGGTCTGGATATCTTTGACGGTGGCAGTCTGGCCGCTAGGCTGGATCACCAGCTTGTCACCCTTGCTGACTTTACCGGCTTCGATACGGCCCATATAACCACGGAAGTCATCGGCTTCATGGCCGTTGTGACGCGCGACCAGTTGTACCGGGAAGCGGAATGGTTCGTCGTGCGATTCATCGTAGACACTAAGCGATTCCAGCAATTCGATCAGGGTAGGACCCTGATACCACGGCATATTGCCTGCGCTTTCAACCACGTTGTCACCAGTGAGAGCGGACAGCGGGATAGGGCGGATGTCTTTCAGGCCCAGTGTTTTGGCGAATTCCGAGTAGGCTGCCACGATGCGGTCGTAGACGGTCTGGTCATAGTTGACCAGATCCATTTTGTTGACAGCCACAATGACGTGTTCGATTTGCAGCAAGTGTGCGATGGTCGAATGGCGTTTGGTCTGGATCAGCAATTCCACGCTGCCGTCGTCGCCCAGTTTGACCTTGGAGACATCGATCAGGATGATGACGGCGTCTGCAGTCGACGCACCAGTCACCATGTTGCGGGTGTATTGCTCGTGGCCCGGGGTGTCGGCGATGATGAATTTGCGTTTAGGCGTAGCGAAGTAGCGATATGCTACGTCGATGGTGATACCTTGTTCACGTTCTGCTTCCAGGCCATCGGTCAGCAAGGACAAGTCGATGGTGTCGCCGACGGTGCGTTTGTGCTTGGCACGCGACATCGCATCCAGCTGATCAGCGAAGATGCCTTTGCTGTCGAACAGCAGGCGACCGATCAGTGTGCTTTTGCCGTCGTCGACGGAACCAGCGGTAATGAAGCGCAGCAGGCCGCGTTCAGCCGATGGGTTAGCGGCATTCTTGCCCGACAATTGATCTGCAACTACAGCGTTCATTAGAAATATCCTTCTTTTTTACGTTTTTCCATCGATGCTTCGGACGTCTGATCGTCCATGCGGGTCGCGCCGCGCTCGGTGATTTGGGTGACAGCTGTTTCTGCAATGATCGCTTCAACGCTATCGGCATCCGACGAGACCGGGCAGGTGCAGGAGATGTCGCCGACGGTACGGAAACGTACGGTCTGGGTTTCGACAGTTTCGCCTTCCTTGGCCGGGGTCAATGGTGTCAGTGGTACCAGCAAGCCATTGCGTGGGATCACTTCACGCTGATGCGCAAAGTAGATCGACGGCAGTTCGAGTTTTTCGCGGGCGATGTATTGCCAGACGTCGAGTTCGGTCCAGTTCGAAATCGGGAACACGCGCATGTTTTCGCCCGGGTGGACGCGGGTGTTGTACAGGTCCCAGAGTTCAGGACGTTGTGCCTTGGGATTCCATTGGCCGAATTCATCGCGGAAGGAAAAGATACGTTCCTTGGCGCGTGCTTTTTCTTCATCACGGCGGGCACCGCCTATGCAGGCGTCGAATTTGTGTTCAGCGATGGTTTCCAGCAAGGTCACAGCCTGCGCTGCATTGCGCGAGTCGGTCAAAGGATTGCGCAGGCGCACGGTGCCGCGTTTGATCGAGTCTTCGACCGAACCAACGATCAGGCGTTCGCCCAGTTCAGCCGCGCGCTTGTCGCGGAAGGAGATCACTTCGTCGAAGTTGTGACCGGTGTCGATGTGCACCAGCGGGAATGGGAATTTGCCAGGACGGAACGCTTTTTCCGCCAGGCGCAACATCACGACCGAGTCCTTGCCGCCGGAAAACAGCAATGCCGGGTTGGCGCATTCAGCTGCCACTTCACGCATGATGTGGATGGCTTCCGATTCCAGCCAGTCCAGGTGCTTGTTGCTGGCGCTATCGAGGAATAATTTGTCGACTACTGTGTTCATAGGATCTCAGGCGTTAGTTGCTACGGGTTTGATTCTGATCAGCTTGCCGTCTACGACGTGCAGGCCGCATTCCTTGGATTCCGGGTTTTCCCACCACCAGCGTCCGGCGCGTACGTCTTCGCCTGGCTGGATGGCACGGGTGCAGGGTTCGCAACCGATGGATGGATAACCTTTGTCGTGCAGCGGGTTGTATGGCACATGGTTGCTGCGTATGTAGTGCCAGACATCCTCTTCCGACCAATCCGCGAGCGGATTGAATTTGGTCATTGCATGCGCATCGTCCTGTTCCTGCACATCGAGTGCGGCGCGGGTGGTCGATTGCGCACGACGCTGGCCGGTCACCCACGAGTGCTTGCCTGCCAGCGCGCGGTTCAGAGGTTCCACCTTGCGGATACGGCAGCATTCTTTACGCATGTCGACGCTTTCATAGAAAGCGTTGAGGCCGTTTTGCTGGACGTACGCTTCCACCGCTTCCGGTTGCGGGCGATACAGCTCGACGTCGTAACCGTAGGTTTCCTTGATGCGGTCCAGCACGCTCAGCGTTTCTGCATGCAGGCGGCCGGTTTCCAGCGTAAAAATGCTGATAGGCAGTTTGTCGCGCAGGATCATGTCGGTCAGCACCATATCTTCCGCCGCCAGGCTGGAAGCGAAGACTGCAGGTGCGAATTGATCCGCTACGCGCTGCAGTGTTTCCTTGGTGGCCGCTACCAGCGCGGCGAAATCTGCATCATTCATTTTGGTGCCGCAGCCTGACGATCTACACGACGGAACAAAGGTGTCTTTTTGTCCCACGATTGCTGATAGCTTTCGGAGAAGTCACTCAAGCCTTTCAATGCATCGTTGACGTCACGGTCAGCGCGCACTGCAAACGAGTTGAAGCCGACGCGCTGCATGTAGAACAATTGATCGCGCAAGACGTCGCCGACTGCACGCAGTTCGCCGGTGTAGTCGAAGCGCATGCGCAGGTTGTAAGCGATCGAGTAACCACGACCGTCACCAAATTTAGGGAAGTCGACTGCGATCATTTGCAGGGTGGCGGTGTCGTCTTTCAATGCTTCCGGACGTTCGTCGCTGGCGAGCCAGACGCCGACATCGTTGCGTGCTTTCAGGGTAGCAGCCTGTGCCTGCCAGACGGTCAGCGGGACGATGACTTTACCGGCTGGAACCACAACGGTTTCAGCAGTTTCACCTTCTGCCAGGCGCAGCAGGTTCCAGTCGTCGGTGCCGACTACGGCTTTGTCTTTGATGATGTTAAGCATATGCATCTTCTCCTGCGGCGTGCGCTACCTTGATCGGTGTTGCGTACACATGTTCCTTGAATGGCGTGACGCCGATACGGCGTGTGGTATCGATGAAGCGTTCATCTTCGATACGGTCGCGGACATAGACTTCGAGCAGGCGTTCGATCACGGTCGGCATTTGATGTGCCGAGAACGATGGACCGATGATTTTGCCGATCGAGCTGGTATTGCCTTGTGCACCGCCGATAGATACCTGGTACCACTCAGCGCCGTCTTTATCGACACCCAGAATGCCGATGTTGCCGACGTGATGGTGACCGCAGGCATTGATACAGCCGGAGATGTTGAGTTCGATATCGCCGATGTCATGCTGGAAGTCGAGGCTGTCGAAACGCTCAGCTATCGCTTCCGCGATAGGAATCGATTTGGCATTGGCCAGCGAGCAAAAATCGCCGCCAGGGCAGCAGATGATGTCGGTCAGCAAGCCGATGTTAGGTGTAGCGAGGCCGTGCGATTTAGCCGCTTCCCATACTGCGTAGAGATCGGCAATCTTGACGTCGGACAATACGACGTTCTGTTCATGCGTAACGCGCAGTTCGCCAAAGCTGTAGCGATCAGCCAGCTCCGCCATGAAGTCCAGTTGTTCGGCAGTTGCGTCGCCCGGCGGTACGCCGGTTTTCTTCAACGACAGCACGACTGCGGCATAGCCACTTACTTTGTGTGCCTTGACGTTGCGGCTGAGCCAGCTGTTGAAGGCTTTGTTTTCTGCCTTGTGCTGTTCAAACGCTGCATCTGTTGCTGGCAGGGTGTCGTAAGCAGGCATGGTGAAGAATGCGGAAACGCGTTGCAGCTCTTCTTCAGTCAGGGTGCCCGGACCGTCCTTGATGTCTTGCCATTCTGCTTCGACCTGGCGACGATATTCATCGATACCGATTGCCTTAACCAGGATCTTGATACGCGCTTTATAAATATTGTCGCGACGACCGTATTGGTTGTAGACGCGCAGGATTGCTTCCAGATAGGTCATGACGTGACGCCATGGCAGGAATTCGCAGATCACGCTGCCGAGGATAGGAGTACGGCCCATGCCGCCGCCTACCATAACGCGGAAGCCGACTTCGCCTTGTTCGTTCTTGATCACGTGCAGGCCGATGTCATGCACGGCAGTTGCCGCACGGTCTTCGACTGCGCCATTGATGGCGATCTTGAATTTACGTGGCAGGTAAGCGAATTCCGGATGGAAGGTGCTCCATTCGCGGATGATTTCAGCATACGGACGCGGATCGACGATTTCGTCGGCGGCGACGCCAGCCAGTTCGTCCGAAGTGGTGTTGCGGATGCAGTTACCGGAAGTCTGGATCGCGTGCATCTCGACCGAAGCCAGTTCAGTCAGGATGTCTGGAGTCTGTTCCAGGTTGATCCAGTTGAACTGGATGTTTTGACGGGTCGTGAAGTGACCATAGCCGCGGTCGTACTTGCGGGCGATATGGCCGAACATGCGCATCTGCGCCGATGACAGCAGGCCGTACGGTACGGCGATGCGCAGCATGTAGGCGTGGCGTTGCAGGTAGAGGCCGTTTTGCAGGCGCAGGATACGGAATTCATCCTCTGCCAGTTCGTCGGACAAGCGACGACGGACCTGATCGCGGTATTGCGCGATGCGTTCTTTAACGATTTGATGGTCGTATTGATCGTAGCGATACATCTCAATTCCTTAGTAAACTAACTTGAAGGCAACGGTCGTCAGCGTGGTAGCCAACAGAACGCGCAATACTTTTTCCGGTATGGCTCGTGACGCCAGCGATCCGAGGGTGATGCCCGGCACGGAGCCCAGCAACAGCATGGCCAGTAATTCCCAATGGATCGATCCGAGCCACCAGTGGCCGAGCGCCGCAATTGCGGTCAAAGGCACTGCATAGGCTATGTCGGTACCGGCAATTTCGGCCGGTGTCAGGCGTGGATAAAGCAGAACCAGTATGGTGGCGCCGATTGCTCCTGCACCAATAGACGAGATTGTAACCAATGTACCGAGAATTGCACCCGAAACTATGGTCGCTATGACCAGTTTTTTGCCGTGAAATTGACGGTTGGGATGAGCGCTCATCCAGTTTTGCAGGCGAGTACGGAAAATCAGCGCGATCACGGTCAGCATGACGGAACCTGCGATCGAGTAGCGTATGACCTGGCCGATTTCCTTGTCTAGGCCGCCGAGGTACTTCAATACGAGGGTAGTCAGCACCGCTGCAGGCAGTGCGCCCAGGCAGAGTTGCTTGACGATATCCCAGTGCACATTGCCCTTGTAACGATGGGCAAAAGTGCCTGCGATCTTGGTGGTCGAAGCGAAGGCGAGGTCGGTCCCGACCGCTACCGTTGGCGAGACGCCAAACAGCAGGGTAAGTAGCGGTGTCATCAGGGAGCCGCCGCCGACACCGGTCAGACCGACCAGTAAACCGACAGCAAAACCTGAAACAATATAAGTAACCGACATAAGACCTCGCGCAAAGTAGGGCGAATAGTAATAAACTTGAGCCTTATTCCAAACTACTTACTAATTATTTGCTTATATGCTTTTTTGGCATAAGCAATAATGAAAAATGACTGGAACGCGCAAATGCGTGTATTCAGTTGAAAACATGAGGGGAAGACATGAATCTTCATCAACTTCGCTTCGTCCGGGAAGCGGTGCGGCAGAACTTTAATTTGACCGAGGCTGCCAAGGCACTGTTTACCTCTCAACCAGGTGTCTCCAAGGCAATTATTGAGTTGGAAGAAGAGCTGGGCGTCGATATTTTCTCGCGCCACGGCAAGCGTATCCGCGGCCTGACCGAGCCGGGACGGGCGGTTTTGAAGTCGGTTGAGCTGATCATGCAGGAAATTGACGGCCTCAAACGCATAGGTAATGAATTCGCCGCACATGACAGCGGCAGCTTTACGATCGCCACCACGCACACCCAGGCGCGCTATTCGCTGCCTAAGGTAGTACAGGCGTTTACGCAGAAATTCCCCAAGGTGCGCTTGTCATTGCTGCAAGGCAATCCGAAGCAGGTCGCCGATATGGTGCTGATGGACCAGGCGGACCTGGCAATCGCTACCGAATCGATCGCCAGCATAGATGGCCTGATTTCCTTGCCGTGCTATCAATGGGAGCATCAGGTGGTGGTGCCGGTCGACCATCCCTTGCTCAAGTCCAAGTCGATCACGCTGGAAGAATTAACCGCTTACCCGCTGATTACTTATGACAGTGCGTTTGCCGGGCGCAACAAGATAGACCATGCGTTCAGCCTGCGTAACCTGAAGCCGGATGTGTTGCTGGAAGCGATCGATGCGGATGTGATTAAAACCTATGTCGAACTGGGCATGGGTATAGGCATCATCGCCGGTATGGCTTTCGATCCGGAGCGCGACAAAAACCTGCGTGCGATTCCGGCCGGACATTTGTTCGGTACCAATGTGTCGCGCGTGGCGCTGAAGCAGGGCGCATACTTGCGCAGCTATGTATTTACGTTCATCGAGTTGCTGACGCCTACCCTCAACCGCAAGCTGGTCGAGCAGGTCTTGAACGGCGAAAAAGACATGTATGAACTTTGAATGAGTATTCACTATTTTGAACTGGAAGCAGAAGCAGCATGATTAAACCGGTAAACACCGATATGGCCGAGTACTACGCGGTCCGCGATAACTTCGATGAAGAGGATATCGAAAACCCGGACGGCGCAGATGCGCTGGACGACATCATGGACAATCTGCGCAACCTGATGACAGACCAGCACGTGCTGGAGCTGGCGTGCGGCGATGGCTACTGGACGGATGAGCTGGCGGAATACGCGGCATCGGTGCTGGCAACCGACATCAATCCGGGTTTGCTGGAGCAAGCCAAAACCCGTGAGTTGCCGGAAGATATCGTGCAGTTTGCAGTTGCTGACGCGCTCGATCCCAAGGTTGAAGGCGAGTTCACTGCCTGCTTCGCCGGTTTCTGGTGGTCGCATGTGCGCCGTCAGGATCAGGTGGAAGTGATAGGTCGTATCCGCAAGATCATAGGTGCGGACGGTTTGCTGGTGCTGGTCGACAATTCGCAGGTGGATACCGAGAAAACCGTGATCGCGCGTACCGACCTGGAAGGCAATACCTACCAGATCCATGCAGCACCAAATGGTGAGCGTTACGAAGTCCTGAAGAATTACTACACCAGCAGCACCTTGCGCAAACGCCTGGGCCCTTTGCTGAAAGATATGCGTGTTCATTATTTTGAACATTACTGGATGCTGACCGCGCGCTTGCGCTAAGTCGCCTGTACCCTAAGCCGAGGAAAGTATGAGATCAACCAAAGCCACCGCCGCCGTTGAGCGACTGAAAGAACGTAGCGGGAATGAACACTATGCAATGGTGCGTACTTCCGAGGAGTTGTTTTATCTGGTCGATAACGCCGGTGATAAGCCGGTCATCGTCAGCGAACGTTTGCCGCTGGATGAATTCGTCATCTTCGTCAAAGCCTATGGTCCGCAAAAGCCGCGCCGCCAGACCAAGTCCGACATCGCTTTCGAAAAGCAGCTGATCAAGCGCTAAGCCTATAGTGCCCGCCGGACTGCGCGCATGACCGTAGAACAAACCGAACTGATAGATAGCGTCAGCCTGGACCAGGCGGGCGCTGTCTGCACTTTGGCTATCATCGACGACCTGGTTTGGGATGAGCTGCATTTACAGCTGTTACAAACCAAGCTGAATACCTATCTGCGCTATATAGAAAGTGGCGAAATTTTTGTCGCGTATCCGGCGTTGCAGGAACTGGTTGAGCAGGGGCTGGATTTTGCAATTGAGCTGCGCTGCATCTACGCACCCGGCAGCCACGCGAATTTGTTTCTCGAGAGTGCAGGAAATATCATCCGCGACGCAGGCTACATTCTGCGGGTAGGGCCGCTCGGCTCGGACTATGCAGATGAGGCCTTGTAAGCCTGTAGTAAGGATTTGCAGCGATAAACGTCGGCATGTCAGTTGCATATGCGCTGCGTAAAAATCGTTATGAGGATACCGAATGAGGTATCCTTCCCCACCTAGGCGTAATATCCGTCGCCTTTGCCCTTAGCGATTCTGGTTTTGTGTTCTTTTTGGCATGCCTTGAGGCCGCAATCCCTGGAGCGTGATTTACTTTTTATAAGGATTGAATGATGAGACAACTATCCCGCGGCAGCAAATTACTCCTGTGCGCATTCGCAGCAGCAGCGAGTTTTTCTGCTAACGCCCTGGCCCAAAGCTGGCCAAATTCAACGGTAACGGTCGTGGTGCCTTGGCCACCAGGCGGTCCATCTGATATCGCAGCGCGTCCAGTCGCTAAACGTTTGACCGAAGACCTCGGCCATCCATTCGTGATCGATAACCGCGGCGGTGGCGGCGGTAACATCGGTAGTGCAGCAGTGGCACGTGCACCAGCAGACGGTAACACCCTGCTGATCACCTCCAGCGCGCCTATCGTGATCAATCCTAGCCTGTACAAAAAAATGACCTTCGATCCTAGCAAGGATCTGGTACCTATCACCAACCTGCTGCGCGTGCCGCTGGTCCTGGTTGCCAACCCTGCTGTACCTGCCAACAATTTGAAAGAATTGATGGCTTACATCAAGGCGCAAAAAGGTCAGTTCTCCTACGCATCCGCTGGTTCGGGCACACCACAGCACATGACTGGTGAATTGTTCAAAAGCGTAACCAAACTGGAAATGACGCACGTTCCTTACAAAGGTTCGGCACCTGCAATTTCCGATCTGTTGGGCGGTCACATTCCTGTGATGTTCGACAGTATGATCGCGATCATGCCGCACATTAAGAGTGGCAAGGTAAAAGCAATTGCAGTGTCCGGTGCACACCGTTCGCCACAATTGCCTGACGTACCTACTTTCGCTGAATCCGGCGTGCCGGCAGTGGTTTCCTACGCTTGGTACGGTTTCTTCGCGCCAGCAGGTACACCAAAAGCGATCGTGAACAAGATCAATGCTGAAACACAAAAAATCATGAAAGAGCCAGCATTCCAAAAAATCCTGGCAGATACCGGCTCTGACTATGTCGGCGACACCCCGGAAAACTTCGCTGCCTTCGTAAAAGAAGAGTCAGTGAAATGGGCGAAAGTCGTGAAAGAAAGCGGCGCGACCGTAGACTGATCATGACTTGCTATCCTGCATGGATAGCTAGCCAGTTAGCTCCCAAAGCCCTGTCCGAGACAGGGCTTTTTTTATTGTGTATTCAGTTTGCAGTGCTGATTTCGGTACACTACAGCTATCCCATTTTTCTGAACCTTCATCATGTCTGAAGCCCTACGTCCGGCGACGCGCAACGATGCTGCGGCCATCTGCGAGATCTACAATCATTACGTGCTCAACACCGTCATCAGCTTTGAAACGGAAGCAGTGAGTGTGGATGAAATGCGGGCGCGCATAGACGACACGCTGCAGCAGTTTCCGTGGCTGGTGTACGAAGTTGACGGGCGCATACTCGGCTATGCCTACGCCAGCAAGTGGAAAGTCAGGAAGGCTTACCAGCATTCCGTCGAAGGCTCGGTCTATCTGTCGCAGGATAGTGGCGGACGCGGGGTTGGTACGCGCTTGTATCAGGCGCTGATCGGTGAACTGGCACAACTATCCGTACATGCAGTACTGGGCGGAATAGTCCTGCCGAATCCGGGCAGCGTGGCGCTGCATGAAAAACTGGGCTTTGTGAAAGTTGCGCACTTGCCGCAGATAGGGCGCAAGTTCGAGCAGTGGCTGGATGTCGGCTACTGGCAACTTATTCTGGACGAGAAAAACTGACCAGCTGCTGAGCTGCAACTGGTCGCTCGCGTTTTAATCCAGGGTTGCAATCACTGGTGTGTGATCTGAAGGTTGTTCCCATTTGCGCGGTACCTTGTCGATCACGCAGGCGGTGCAGCGTTTGGCCAGCGCGGGCGACAGCAGGATGTGATCGATACGCAAGCCACGGTTCAGGCGGAAGCCCATCTGGCGGTAATCCCACCAGCTATACAGTTTCTCCGGTTGCTCAAACATGCGGAAAGCATCGGTGAAGCCCATTTCCTGCATGCGTACAAACGCAGCGCGTTCCGGTTCCGAAACCAGTACCTGGCCTTGCCAAGCGACCGGATCGTGTACATCGCGGTCTTCCGGTGCGATGTTGTAGTCGCCGAGCAGTGCGACGTTTTCATGCTGCTTCAACTCCTGCGCCAGCAATGCATGCAAGCCTGCGAGCCAGCGCAATTTGTATTGATACTTGTCCGATTCCAGTGACTGACCATTCGGGATGTAGGCGCAGATGATGCGCACGCCTTGTATGGTGCCGATGATGATGCGCTGGTGTTCATCTTCAAACAGCGGATTGTTTTTGACTACATCTGTAATCGGATGGCGCGACAGGATGGCCACGCCGTTATAGGTTTTCTGACCGGTGTAGACGACGTGGTAACCGGCGGCCTCTATCTCCGCGACCGGAAATTTTTCATCGACAGTTTTGGTTTCCTGCAGGCAGAGCACATCCACCGGATTGTCGGTCAGCCATTGCAGGACTTGCGGCAGGCGGACTTTGAGGGAGTTGACGTTCCAGGTGGCGATTTTCATATGTGCAGCTATCCATTCGTGATGCGGGTGGGGCGTGCAGGCGGGGCAAAAGTTTGCACTTGTGCATGACGGCTGCGCGACAGATGCAGAATTGTATCAGTGCTGCCGTGGTCGGCGTGACTGGCCGAATATTGTCATTTATTCATGCCATCTGCGCCGGCTGCCGCTTGCCGAAAACAGGCGCTTGTCGTAGAATCCTTGCACCATTTCGTCTCACGTGACTGGCGAATCCGGCTGATTTTCCTGCTGTTCTGGGTCAATTACGTCGTAAGGTGGGCTTACCCACCGTGAAGCGTGAGATTTCATTGCCGTGCGCCTGGGTAGCCCGAATGGAGAGTACGACTGAGGCTGCCTGCAAATTCCGTTTCCGGCCTCCTCATTCGATCCCAGGTAGTGTTGATTTAGCATGTTGTGATTCGTCACGGCCTGCGCGATTTAGCTTCCTGCCCATTTTTTGAACGATTGGAGTGATTCATGTTTTCAAAAGACCAGACCTTAGCAAAAACAGACGCAGAACTGTGGTCGGCCATCCAGAAGGAAAATACACGTCAGCAAGAACACATCGAGCTGATCGCATCCGAGAACTACACTTCGCCTGCGGTGATGGAAGCGCAAGGTACACAACTGACCAATAAATACGCCGAAGGTTATCCGGGCAAGCGTTACTACGGTGGTTGTGAATACGTCGATATCGTTGAGCAACTCGCGATCGACCGCCTGAAACAACTGTACGGCGCTGATGCTGCCAACGTACAACCGAACTCCGGCTCGCAAGCCAACCAGGGCGTGTTCCTGGCAGTCCTGAAACCAGGTGACACCATCATGGGCATGTCGCTGGCTGAAGGCGGTCACCTGACACACGGCATGGCATTGAACATGTCGGGCAAATGGTTCAACGTTATTTCCTACGGCCTGAACGACAAGGAAGAAATCGATTACGAAGCCATGGAACGCCTGGCACGTGAGCATAAGCCTAAGCTGATCATTGCCGGTGCTTCTGCTTATGCATTGCGTATCGACTTCGAACGCTTCGCCAAAATCGCCAAGGAAATCGGTGCTTACTTCATGGTCGACATGGCGCACTACGCCGGTCTGATCGCAGCAGGCGAGTACCCGAACCCGGTTCCTTATGCCGACTTCGTCACTTCGACCACGCACAAATCGTTGCGTGGTCCACGCGGCGGTTTCATCCTGATGAAGGCAGAGCACGAGAAGATCATCAACTCGGCCATCTTCCCAGGCTTGCAAGGTGGCCCGCTGATGCACGTCATCGCTGGTAAAGCGGTAGCGTTCAAGGAAGCATTGGCACCAGAATTCAAAACCTATCAGCAACAAGTCGTGAAAAATGCAGACGCGCTGGCGAAGGCATTGATCGCACGTGGCTTGCGCATTGTTTCGCATCGCACCGAATCGCATGTGATGCTGGTCGACCTGCGCGCGAAGAAGATCACCGGTAAGGATGCAGAAAGCCTGCTCGGTTCCGCGCACATCACCTGCAACAAGAACGCGATCCCTAACGATCCGGAAAAACCATTTGTCACTTCGGGTATTCGCCTCGGCAGCCCTGCGATGACGACCCGTGGTTTCAAGGAAGCGGAAGCGACCAAAGTAGGTAACCTGATCGCCGACGTGCTGGAAAATCCAAATGATGCGGCGACCATCGAACGCGTCAAAGCGGAAGTGAAAAAACTGACGGACGCTTTCCCGGTCTACGGTTGAGTTTGATTTAAAGTCTGTAGCATTACTAAAGCGTACTTCGGAAGAATGAAGCACGCTGCAGAATGGCCTTGTCGGGATGAGTGATCCAGGCAGGGCCATTTTGGGATGTAGACGGAAGCAGTCCCAGTATTTTCCCGGTAGTTATCGGTTAAGAATAATTAAATTCGATTGTTAAATTTTTGCTGATGTAACGATCCATAAGGCCAGGCACCGCGATGAAATGTCCTTTTTGCCAGCACGACGATACCCAAGTCCTCGACACCCGTGTCTCTGAGGAGGGCGACAGCATACGTCGTCGCCGCCGTTGTACCAGCTGTGATAAACGCTTCACTACCTACGAACGCATCGAATTGACGATGCCGGTCGTGGTCAAGAAAAATGGCAGTCGTACAGACTTCGATCCCAAGAAATTGCAGGGCAGTTTGCAACTGGCCTTGCGCAAGCGTCCTGTTTCTGCTGAAGCGGTCGATGCTGCCATCCATCGTATAGAACAAAAGTTGCTCTCCAGCGGCGCACGCGAAGTCGTCTCCGGCCAGATCGGCGAACTGGTCATGCGCGAATTGCAGCGCCTCGACAAAATCGCCTACATCCGCTTTGCATCTGTTTACAAGAGCTTTGAGGACGTGGCGGAGTTCCAGGATGCGATTGCGGAAATCGGTAAGCCTTCCGGGAAATAAGCGCGATGCAGTTTGCTTACACCATCATCTACGTGCCGGACGTAGCGGCGTCGCTAGACTTTTTTGAGCGAGCGTTCGGTTTTAACCGTAAATTCCTGCACGAGTCGGGTACCTATGGCGAACTGGAAACCGGTGCCACCACCCTGGCCTTTGCCGCGCATGAACTGGCGGATATGAATTACAGCGGCGGACACATCGCTGCCCATACTTCACCGAAGCCGCTCGGCATGGAGATCGCCTTCACCACGGACGACGTGGCGGCAGCACATGCCCGAGCCCTGGCTGCGGGTGCGACTGAATTATCCGCACCGATAGCCAAACCGTGGGGCCAGGTGGTTTCTTATGTGCGCTGCCCGGATGGTTCGCTGGTAGAACTCTGCACACCTATCGCGGCCTGATTGCTTATGTCAGATGCTCGCGTCGAACAACTGCTGAACGATATCAATCTGGTCAACCCGGAGCGCCATGAGTTGGTAATGGCAGCGCGGCGCGTCATTTATAAGGGAGTGAAGCAGGCGACGGAGCGTGTGATGTATGGCGGCTTCATGTTTGCCGCACCGAACGACTTCTGCGGCGTATTTGCCTACGCTGAACACATCTCCATCGAATTTGGCCATGGCTGCGACTTGCAGGATGAGTGGCAGGTGCTGGAAGGCAAAGGCAAGCTACGTCGTCATATCAAGATCCATAGCCTGGATGAAATCAAAAGCAAGCATCTGGCGGATTATTTCAGGCAGGCGTTTGCAAACGCTAATGGCTGAGCACTAGTCCTGCTGACCCGCCACATTTCTTCATGTCTTTTTCTGCACTCGCTTTACTGATCACCGCTGGCTTTATCCATGCCGGCTGGAATATCGTAGCCAAGCGTGCGGGCGGTGATGCGCGTTTCGCCTTATTCACCAGTCTCTTCCTTGCCCTGGTCTGGACGCCGCTCGGTTTGTGGCTGGCGTGGGATGTGGTGCCGGGCTGGGCCTGGAAAGAATGGGCCATCATCCTGGTCAGCGGTATCCTGCACGTCATTTACTACGTCGTCCTATTGCGTGGTTATCGCAAGGCTGACTTAACGGTTGTTTATCCACTGGCACGTGGCTCCGGACCTTTGCTGTCATCAATGGCGGCGCTGTTATTCCTCGGTGAACAAATATCGGCGCTGGGTGTGGGCGGGATAGCAGGCGTCGTACTGGGCGTGTTCCTGATTGCCGGTGGCCCTAAGCTCTTCCTCGCCGCCAAGGATGCGGAACAGCGCAGGCGCGTGCACATTGGCATCTTCTACGGTTTGCTAACGGGTGCTTTCATCGCCTGTTACACGGTGGTGGATGGTTATGCGGTCAAGTTCATGCTGATGTCGCCTATCCTGATCGATTACATCGGCAACTTCATACGCATCGCGGTGCTGGCTCCGACTTACTTCCATGATCGCGCCACTGCGGCACAGTTGTGGCAGAAACAGTGGAAGTACGCGTTGATCGTCGGTACGATCAGTCCCATTTCCTATGTGCTGGTGCTGTATGCCGTGAAGCTGGCTCCTTTGTCACATGTGGCTCCGGCGCGTGAAGTGTCGATGCTGTTTGCCGCCATCATCGGTGGCCATTTGCTGAAAGAGGGCGATCGTACTGAACGCCTCATAGGTGCCCTCTTTATTGCGCTGGGCGTGATTGCGCTGGCGGTAGCCTAGTCCTTGCTATCTTTCTTCAGCAATAATTTCCATACATAAATCTTCCCTATCCTTTCGGGAGAATTCCGCGCGTCGCTAATCGTCATTTCCCATGTTGATGGGATGCGATTCGAGCTGCAACTTCACAAAATGTCTGTTCATTTTCGACATGTTGTTTGTGTCACGGAGAACAGAAATGACGAATTCTGCGGCAGATGGCTTTTCACTGATCGAAGTGTTGATCTCGATACTCGTGCTGACGGTTGGTGTAATCGGTGCTGCCGGCATGCAGCTCACCGTCTTGCAAACATCCCGCTGGTCTGCTTTTCAAACGACAGCCTTGCACCTTGCGCTTGAGATGGCTGACCACATACGCAGCCATAGTCAGCATGTGCAATCGCGCGGTGTGAGCAATCCTTATCTGGCTATCGATTATCAGATTCCTTACCATCAGCCGGCGATCAATTGCTATGGAAGGGACGCCAATTGCAATGCAGAGGAGCTCGCGGAGTTTGAGATAGCGCTCTGGTTAAGGCGTGTCAGCAAAGAGTTGCCCACTGCACGCGTGCGGGTTTGCCGCGATACGCAACCATGGGATACGAGCAGGCAGCGATATACATGGCGCTGCACCGAAAGCAGTGGCGCGCATTCCTATCCACTCATCTATATCAAGATAGGCTGGCCTGACCGGAGCGCAACAGGCTCGGATTTTCCTCCCGTGCTGGTACTGCCTGTTGCGGCTCACTAGCCATGAAAGCGTTCTCCCACCAGCGTGGCATAAGCATCACGGAGCTGATGGTTGCCATGACTATCGGTTTGTTCATCACATTGCTTGCGACTGGATTATTGGCGTCAAACCAGGCTGCGTATCTGGCGCAGGATCAACATGTACAAGTGCAGGAAACAGGGCGTTACGCGATGGAGATGCTGGCGCGTGCGATACGACAGGCCGGATACAAAAACCTGGCTGCAGCCAGCAGCAACGCAGATATTCATCCGCATGTGATCGGTATGGATGCGAGCAGTCTCAAGCGAACGACGGCAGGTATGGATGCTGCGGCTGCGTCTACGGTCGTAAATGGCAGCGACGTGCTGGCCTTGTCTTATTCCGGTGATGAGGCAATGTTTAATTGCGCCGGGTTGGCAGTGATACCTGGTGGCAAGGATGAAGAAGCCTGGAGCATATTCTTTGTGGCACGGGACAGGGTGGGTGAGCCTGAGCTGCGTTGCAAATATCGCTCGAGGCGCGGCTGGAATGCGGACGCGATTGCGCGTGGCATAGAGTCGTTCCAGGTTTTGTATGGCATCGATGTGGATGGCAATGGCGTCGCGGATCGCTATCTCAATGCGAGCGACATCGTAGCCTTGGATGATGCAATGACCCTGAATGGAGAGAATGCGATAGCACGTCTGGCGGACAGGCAAAGCCGGACACACTGGAAGAAGGTGCGCGCTGTCAAAGTTTCGATATTGGTCAGGAGCGCGCATGCAGCGCGTGACGGAGATGCGCAAACGACGCATCACTTATTTGACACCTCCTATCAGAACGCGGGTGACATCGGAGTAATGATAGCCGAGCAGGATATGCCGCTTACCGAGCGCAAGCGGATACGCAAGGTATTTACGCAAACCATACAGTTGCGCAATGCCGGCGCGTCAAATGGTATCTAGGCGGCCCATGTGGCAAAGCAAATTCTCACAGGCCGGTGCGACATTGCTCACTGTGCTGGTGATGCTGTTGCTGATACTCATGTTGGGACTCGCAGCAGCGCGGATAGCCTTGCAGGGTGAGAAGGCAGCACGTAATGACAGGGACAGGCATATCGCTTTCCAGGCCGCAGAAGCTGGCTTGCTGGATGCAGAGATCGACATCGCACATTCTTTCGATGCCGCAATATCCCGTAGCCATATTTTTACTCAACACAGTGAGTCGGGCTTTCCCTTGTTACATGAGGAGGGCTGTAACAGGGGACTAGGCAATGCCCACCTGGGTTTGTGTCGCCCGGCTCCAGATGGCAGCGCAGCTGCGAGGGAAGGCATCAATTTTTTTGACGATACGGCCGACGGCGCCCATACGGTGCCTTATGGCCGCTTTACCGGGAATCAGTTTCTGGCCGGTATCGCTGCTTTGCCTGCAAGGGAGCCACGCTATGTCGTTGAATTGATGGTGGATCACAAGGTAAGTCAATTGACTGGCAAGCCTGCGTACTTTTACCGAATCACTGCCATAGGGTACGGCGCAAGTGTCGGCACGCAGGTGGTATTGCAAAGCGTTTACCGGAAGCGGCAGGCAGAGGCTTTAACTAAGGAGCCGCCATCCATTGCTACCGGACGTCTGAGCTGGCGCGAGATTATTAACTGGCATGAACTGCATGCTGCAGGAAATTAAAACCGGAGGTGGAGATGCGTTGGCATAACGGGCTTACGCTGATAGAGGTATTGATCGCCTTGTTCATTATGGTGCTGCTCGCGGGTTGGGCTGTGCAGTCTTACCAACATGCTGTGGTGAAGGGCAAGCGGACGGAAGGCCGTGCTGCGCTGATGACGGTGATGCAGCAACAGGAACGCTATTACTCCGTGCATACGAGCTACAGGGCTTTCTCTTCGCACACAAATGATGAACATGTACACGGCATGAAATGGTTTTCAGGTGCAAGCAGTACCAGCAGCTCCTATGAAATCAGCGCGCAGCCATGCGGCGATGATGGCGTTCGACATTGCATACGCCTGATTGCACGCCCCGGGACCGAGCGCGTCAATTCTTCCTATCGCGATCCGCTATGCGGTACCTTGAGCCTGAATAGTCGCGGCGAAAAGACCGCACATGCAGATGGCTGCTGGTAAGACGATGGGAAGTGGCGCGTATCGCAGCGGATATTCCATAGTTGAAATGCTGGTGGTGCTGGCGATAGTTAGCATCGTCCTGGCGAGCGGGGTGCCGGTATTTCAAAAAATCATACAAGCCCAGCGTCTGGCCACGGCATCCAATGCCTTGTTTATGGCTGTCAATCTGGCACGTTCTGAGGCCATCCATCGCGGGCGCCGGGGCGACCTTGTACCGCTGGACAGCATGCAATGGCGACACGGATGGTTGGTGTTTATCGATGAAAACAATAATCAGCGATCGGACAGCCACGAAACCGTGTTGCACACCCATGCCGTGAAAGTAGTCGATTTGCAGATCACGCCACGCTTTAGTGATTCAAAAGTACAATATGTCGCATACAGCGGTACTGGCCGTAGCCATAGCAACGCTGGCAGGCAGGTCGCGCAGTCCGGGCACTGGCTGCTGGAGCTGGGACCATACAAGCGCAAGGTCGTGATCAATTTCCTGGGACGACCGCGCATATGTGACCCGCTGAAAGACAAGATCAGTTGCTGACAGGCGTATAGCGATATAGCGCACTGCAGCCGATATAACGACATCAACAGTAAAGATACACGTGGAAATTCATAGCGACGTACAAGGCATACGCCTGGCACTGGAACTGGCCGCCAAAGGCATGTTCACCACCACGCCCAATCCGCGCGTGGGTTGCGTCATCGTCAAGGAAAACAAAGTCATAGGCAGCGGCTATACGCAGCCGGTCGGTCATGCGCATGCCGAAGTGCAGGCGCTGAATGATGCGGCAGATCGCGGCTTTGATGTCAGCGGCTCTACTGTCTATGTCACGCTGGAACCATGCAGCCATCACGGCCGCACACCACCATGCGCCGATGCATTGATACGCGCGCGGGTCGGGCGGGTAGTGGCTGCCATCGCCGATCCAAATCCGCTGGTTGCAGGGCAGGGGCTGGCGCGGCTGGAAGCGGCGGGCATACAAGTAACGTGCGGCGTGCTGGAAGAAGAAGCACGCGAGATGAATATCGGCTTCCTGTCGCGCATGCAGCGCGGCAAGCCATGGGTACGTATGAAGAGTGCGGCTAGCCTGGACGGCATGACCGCCTTGCATAACGGGATTAGCCAATGGATCACCGGTGACGAAGCGCGCGCCGATGGCCACTACTGGCGTGCGCGTGCCTGCGCCATCCTGACCGGTATCGGCACCGTGATGGAAGACGATCCGCAATTGAATGTGCGCGCCATCGACACCCCACGCCAGCCACAACGCATCGTGATCGATAGCCAGTTGCAGATCAGCCAGCACGCGCGTGTCTTGAGTGGTGGCGGCTCCCTGATCGTGGCTGCACAATCTAATCCGGAAAAAGAAAAGCCCTTGCGTGACCTCGGTCATGAAGTCATCGTGCTGCCGAATGCCAGCGGCAAGGTGGATCTGGCTGCGCTGATGCAGGAATTGGGACGACGCCAGATCAATGAATTGCATGTGGAAGCAGGCTTTAAATTAAATGGCTCACTGATACGTGAAGGCTGTGTCGATGAGTTGCTGGTGTATCTGGCACCGACGCTGCTGGGCGACGCGCAGCGCATGTTCAACCTGCCGCCGCTGGAATCGCTGGAGCATAAGAAAAACTTAACTTTCCATGAGGTCAAGCAGATCGGTGCCGATTTGCGTATCCTTGCTCGTTTCATCTAACTAATTTTCACGCCATCATGTTTACTGGAATCGTCGCTGCCATCGGCAAAATTACCCACATCACCCCGCTCGGCGATGCCGATGCCGGACACCGCCTGACCGTCGATGCCGGCGGCCTGCCGCTGGCTGACGTCGCGCTCGGCGATTCAATCACGCTCAACGGTGCGTGCATGACAGTGGTGGCTAAAACCGACAAACAGTTTGACGTCGATGTCTCGCGCGAAAGCTTGAATTGCACGGCAGGGCTGGATGCAATCGGCGAAGTGAACCTGGAAAAAGCAGTAACCCTGTCCGAGCGCCTCGGCGGTCACCTGGTTTCCGGCCACGTTGACGGACTGGGTTCCGTGAGCAAATTCGAACCAGTCGGTGAGTCATGGCTGCTGGCAGTCGATGCACCCAAGGAACTGGGCAAGTTCATCGCGGTTAAAGGATCTATCGTCATCAATGGCGTATCGCTGACGGTGAATACCGTGGCTGATAGTGCAGCCGCATGTACTTTTTCGGTCAACCTGATTCCGCATACGGTACAGGTCACGACGCTCAAGCATCTTAAGGTAGGCAGCAAGGTGAATCTGGAGATTGATTTGATCGCGCGTTATGTTGAGCGCATGTTGTCGCAATCTAAATAAGTCACTGCATAAATTGCATCCATCTGGCTATGCTATTTCCAGCCTCGCTGGAATAGCTGGCTTGCCAGTAATTATCCTTTTTACGCTTTACTTCCCTCCATCGTACTGAATGCACTTTAGGGCATTTAGCTACACCCCAAAGTACGATTGCCTGCCTTACCTGCATAGCAGAGCATGAATCCCCGTGCCCGGGCTTTTCATGGGCTTCATGTATGTGCACCAGGATATCGGAAGGTAAATCGCATGCAAGCCCACTTTGCTTTGCCATTCCGTACGCTTACAGCTGTTATTCTCGGTTTGCTGCTCGCTTTTGCCGGTGCTCCGCAAGGACATGCGAACGACAAGCCGATACAGTTTTTTGATCCGGAAGACGGCAAGCTGGACCTGAGCGATTTTCTGCTTAACCACAAAGGTGCGCTGGTCGTGCCGACCATCATTACGGAACCGGCGATAGGCTATGGCCTGGGTGTGGGCATGGCTTTTTTTTCACAGTCAATTTCTGAAGCTGCCGCTGAAGCAAAGAAAAGCGGCAAGGGTATGGCGCCACCGAATATCACCGTGTTGGGTGGCGCAAAAACTGACAACGGAACCTGGGGCGCTGGCCTCGCGCATTTTCATACCTGGGACGCCGATCGTTATCGTTATCTTGGAGCAATCGCCAAGATGCATGCCAACCTCGACTACTATGGCCAGTCCAGTCGGCCCCGCGGCTATGAACTCGACGGTGTGTTTTTCATGCAGCAATTGCTGGCGCGCGTGGGAGACTCCCATTGGTATGTCGGTCCGCGCTATGTTTACTTTGATTCGAATACACGCTTTACCGGCGAAGTCGCGAATGAACTCAATCTCCCGGGCAGGGATCTGACGATTGGTAAGCTGGGGCTGGTGGTTGATTACGATACACGCGACAACATGTTCTATCCGAGTCGCGGTACCTACGCTGAGTTTGAAGCCCAATTCGCCCGTGGTGCTTTCGGTGGCAAGCAGGATTTCAATCAATACAATGCGCGTGGCTATACCTGGCTGCCGCTTTCCCAGAAATGGATACTGGGCCTGCGTGCGGATGGACGTTTTTCCAGCGGCGATATTCCGTTCTATGCGCAACCTTATGTCGATCTGCGCGGGGTATCCAAAGGACGCTATCAGGATCAAAACGCCATAGTTACGGAGCTCGAGTTACGCTGGGATGTCACACCACGCTGGTCGGTATTGGGATTTACAGGTGCGGGCAAGGCTTATGGCAAATGGAATGATTTCTCGAGTGCATCAACCGCTACCAGTGTAGGCGCAGGCTTCCGCTATTTGATCGCGCGCAAGCTGGGACTTTCACTGGGTATCGATGTGGCTCGCAGCAAGGACGACAATGCGTTTTATATACAGATAGGAAGCGCCTGGCGCTGAGCTCAACGCGCTACTTTACCAGTCCATGCGCATACCTATTTTGGCATCCCATGCATAGGCGGCCTTGTCGAAGGTTTGTTGATAACCGATGTTGCCGTAGAGGTAGGTGCGCTTGCTGCGCTTGGATGTCATGCCCGCCTTGATTTCCCACCAGCTGCCGCCCATGTCGGCACGAAACGGCAAATAGCCGCTGGCAGTCGATATCGATGTGACCGGATTGCCCCTGAATTCACGCCACACACTAAAGCGTACGCCGCCACCGGTGGCTTCTTCCTTGCCCTTGGTATCTTTGGCGATGCGCACACCCAGGCGCCCTTGCAGCGAATCCATATTGCTGAATTGCAGGGTAGAGCCAGCGTCTATCGCATCGTCCAGATGTAATGATTGATACACCAGTTGTCCTTGCGGTTCGACGATCCAGTCCTTTTCCATGCGTATCGGTTTGCCTATCTCTCCTGATACCGCCCAGCCCAGGCCATTTGTTTTCATATCAGGCAGGCCGCGTTGTGAGCTGGCCTTGACGTCGTATTTGGTCACTTGCCCGATCAGATCTACATAAGCATCTTCTGCACTCATGTGTGTCCAGTAGCCGCCTATGCTGTAGCCGGTGAAGCGATTGTTGCCGGCCTGGGTTTGGTCATAGTGGATGACATTGGTTTTGGCGTAGCCTATCGCACCATAAATACCTGCCTGGTCCCTATGGCCATCTTCACGCGGCTTGCGATACAGATCGGTACCTACCTGTATGCCCTGGAAGCTGTAGTCGTAGCTGGGGCCATAGCCGTAGATGCCGCGCACGTCACCGTTGCGTGAACCGCGCATGCCGAGCAGGCGTCCCCACACATTGCGATCCTTTTTGTCGGCATCACCTGCAGCCAGGCCTGTTTGCGGGGACGGGCCTTCGCTGCGTCCTATGCGTTCATCCAGGGTATCGAGCAAGGTACTGCTGTATAGCAGCGCGCTAGGTGCGATCGCAGTGTAGACCGAGATTTCCGGACGGATGTATGGTGCAGGGCAGGGGGCACCCGGCATCGCACAGTCATTCTGCCGGGTGCGTAAATACCAGCCATCAGGATCACTGCCATCGAGTGCGCCGCGATGCAGTTCATATTCATACGGACCTGCCACCGCGGCGCGTCCCAGATGAAAAGCGCTGGTCGCCGTGGTACCACCAGCCAGGTTCTTGATTACCTGTATCCCGTTGCCGGTGGTGACTGCGCCGGGTCCGGTATTGTTGATAAGCAGGCTGGAGGTGCCGGATGCAGTACCACCGTTGATTACCAGTAAATCGGAAGGTGAGCCATCTGTAGCCAGGTAGGTGTTGAGGCCCAGCGAACCACCCTGGCCTATGTAGTTGTTAGTCGTCAGGGTGCGGTATGCACCGGCATACGGTGTGAAAGCAACCGTACCTGCATTCGTCAACGCCTGTGTAATCAGGGAGTTCGCGGTGACGTTCCAGGTCGCATTGTTGACGGTCACATTGGTGGCACCCAAGGAGGCACCGGTCCATGTTGTACCGGAAAGCAGTGTGAGGTCGGCGGTCGGTGCACCGGCAGCGGGTGCGGCGTATACGGCGCAGGGGCCGCCTACGAGTGGACCGGCGCTCTCTTCGAAGCAGTCACCTATACGTGTGCCTAGGTTGACTGCCACGCCGCTGACCCGTACATCGCCCGTTAGCACGCTATTGCCAGACGCCGTCAATTGCGCTTGTGCGCCGTTCGCCACATACAGCAGGTTGGCCGGACTGCTGACGCGCGCGCCATCGCCTATCGTCGCCACTAATAAGCCACCATAAGCTTCAATTGCATCACCCGCGGCACTGCTAAGTTCGCCGCCCGACATGTTGAAACGATTGGTATTGGCAGCCGAGTTATTGCTCGATACCAGGCCGCTGGTACTCGCGCCCGTTGCCCGCACTATTGAATTGTTCAGTGTGATGGACGCTTCGCCGGCAAAGGATTCGATGATCATGGCACCACCACCACCGGAACTTTGTATTTGCGTATTGTTGGCTGTAATTTGCGCTACATTGGCACCGGCTGCATTGGTCGTCGCTTTCAAACCATAGGAGGCATTACCTGTGGTCGTGATGGCATTGTTATCCAGTGTGACGGTGGCCGAGCCGGATGCAGTGGCGTTGGCCCATACGCCGTAACCGTTGCTAGGACTGACTTCTATTGTGGTGCCGCTACTGTAGATCGTACCGCCGCTGGTCGCCAGGCCGGCACGTGTGCTTGTCGCAGTCGATGTAAAACCGGTATACATCGCACCTGAAGCAGTCACGAGGTAGCCTGAGGATGAGGTGTACCAGCCCGCATTTTGGGACTGGCTGATGCGTATCAGATTGGTGCCGGTCAAACTAAGATTGCTACCTGCATTCACCATGACACCAAGTGTGGCATTGGCTCCCTGTATCGTCAGATTCTGTGCGCCAAGACTAGCACCACGTGTGACCACAACACCGGTACTGCCATTACCGGCACCGGCTCCGTTCAGATTGATCGTTATGCCGCTGCCCAGTGTGCTGCTCGTGTTATCAACCATCATGCCAACCGCGCCTATGCCTTGCATATTGATGACAGAGCCGGAGCGTAATCCAACCTGCCCACCATTGAGCATATAAATGCCGGTTGATCTTGCTCCGCCTGTGATGGTCGCGGCCGACGTCACATCCAGCAGGCTGCCACTGGCGGACGCGCCGAGTACGATGGAACTGGTGCCTGTGGTAGCTATATTGGTCGTGCCATGCAAGCGGATGCTGCTGCCGCTTTCTGCGACTGCACCGTAACCGGATGATGCACCGGTATTGTTGATGCTTACATTCGTCGCATCTATCTGGCCACCACTTAATCCGATCAAACCGCTGCCGGTACCGATAGTGCCGATGTTCACACCGCCATTGAGCGTGATGTTGCTGCCAGCGCCGCTCGCCAGTACCGCATGGCCGCCTGCAGACTGCAGCACCAGTTGTCCGCTTGATTGGATGTTGCCGCCTGTCGAGTTGAGGCCAATGCCGCTTCCGCCCGTGGTGATGTTGATCTGTCCCGGTGTCGGCCCGGCGGTGCTATCGAGTAGCAGCGTACCGCCGCTGTTGACGTTGATGGCGTTGGCCGCTGGCACTGTGATGTTGGTATTGCCGACCACAGTAGTAGTGGTGCCCGCAGCTACCGATGTTGTGGTCGTGACATTACCGGGACCTATGGTGATTTGTGCCTGGCTTTCATCTACCAGAAACAGGAGAAGTACGGCGGCACATGTCGGCGTACTTCTGCGGCATCGGGCTATGGCTGCGCTCATCTTTTTTTTCATGAGAAATCCTGACTAGATTCAGCGTGGTGGCTGTTTTTCTCAAATCATCCGGAGGTACAACTGAATGGCTATGGCGCGGGCATTCAAGGTGTCGTTTGAAGCTTGGTGCAAGCACGCAGAAATGGCACTTGTCTCTTGGTGATGGCGGGATTGTCCTTTAGGGCAAAAAACACGCTTAAGTCCCCGCGTATGAAGCGGGCTAAATTTCACGGAAAATTAACATTCGTAATTATTCCGGAGTGTCTGCCTGACCCCTGCACATTCGAAACAATTTGTTCCCCTTGTAACGTAACGGCGGAACACCATTTCCTCGCTCGCCATGCTTGACGCATCAGCCGGATCCGAGTGGCGCTCCTAAGTTTCTATTTTTAAAGGATATTTTTCTTCCTGGTGGCGGGTGCTTAGTCGCGGATATGGAATTTTTAGCTGGCATGCAATGTGCAATTCATTACATGCCGCATCGTGCCTGAGGTGCCAAATGAGCCCAGGTGCAGACCGTGGCTTGAAAAAGTACAGCAGATTCAGACGGTCGCGTATTGAACCGATTGAAGAGAACTGTTCAACGAGGGGAAGAAATGGGATTTATTTCCAAATTGCGCGCTGCATGGGGCAGCAGCCAGTCCGCGAGCATGAGCAAACGCAATGTCGTGTTGCAGGAACGCTGGCTGCATATTGCCCAGCCTGCTTTTTATGGCCGGGCTTACTGTTCTCCGAATATGCGTTGGCTTGTCGGCTGCAAGGGAGCGGATAACAATGATAGTGGCAGCGGCCAGGTCATATTGGTGAGCTATGTGGAAGACCTGGTAATGCACGAATTAAATTCCTTCGCCCATCCCAGGGGAGCGGCGGTTTCCAATGTCGGAATTTATATTGTGGCCAGTGCGGGAGACGGTTCGGAACTGGAGGGGGAGATAAGTGCGATTGACCAGAGCGGCAATCAGTTCTACCGCAAACCTTATCATGCGAATGTTTTCAATATCGGTATCTCGGACTGCGGACGATATGCGGCCGTACAAACGGCGAATGCCTTGAATGCGGATGCAGACCTGTTTGAAGTCATCGATATTAAACACGGCAGTCTGGTATTTTCGCGCCAGCCCGTGACCGGATGGCCGGACGATTATATTTTTGATGTGGATGAGCAAGGCGAATTGCAGGCGGTCGGCGTCGGACACAAATCCCTGGGAAAATTCTTTTATGCGCGCGATGGTGAGTTCCGCGATCAACAGCTGTTTCAGGATGCGCGGTTGCGGATAGGGCACTATGTCGCGAAGATATCCGCTGCGCGCGAGCTGCTGCAAAATACACCGACGCCGGATAACGCCATTCTTGCCTTGTATGCCGCAGACGAAGCGTTGCAAGAAGGTGCAGAGGACCGGGCGGATTGGGGCGGATTGGCGCATCGCATACGCGGGCAATCATATGAATTGCTGGGACAGTTTTCGGAGGCGAATGAGGCATTTGAGCAGGCATTGCGCCTGAATCCGAAACTGGATACCCAGCCCACTTTGCGCAAAAAGCAGAGCAGCGACAAGCTGGTTTAAGTGCGTGCGCAGTTCTTCGCAATCGGCAAGGTAATGATGAAGGTTGCGCCACCCTTTGCTTCATTGATGACTTCAATCCGGCCGCAATGAACGTCAACGATGGTCTGCACGATGGCGAGCCCCATACCCATGCCTTCCGCTTTGGTGGTGTAAAAGGATTCAAAAATATTCGGCATGATGTTGGTCGGAATGCCGGGGCCCTGGTCGGTCACGATCAGGCATATGTGGCTGGCATTGCTTTGCTCGGTTTTGATCGAGAGTGTGCGCTCTGCAGGAGGGACGGCTTCCATGGCTTCCATCGCATTAGAGGCGAGGTTGATTAACACTTGTTGCAAATGGGTGCTGTCGCCCATGATCTGCGGCAAGTCGGGTGCCAGCTCTATGACCAGCGTGACATGATGTTTGATAGCCAGGTTGCCGAGCAGGCTGCGGGAAGTATTGATTACTTCATTCAATGAAACCGGCTTGGATTCCAGCGAGCGCTTGCTTAACAGCACGCGCAGTTTTTGGATAATCTGACTGGCGCGCAAATTGTCATCGCGGATGTCGGTCAGGATGGCGCGTAGTTCGTGATCCGGGTATGACTGCTGGTTGAGCATCATGGTTGCGGCATCGGCATTGGCCATGATCGCGCCCAGCGGCTGGTTGATTTCATGCACGATGGAGGCGGTGAGTTCACCGACACTTCCCAGTCGTGCAACGTGGGCGAGGGCGGTGCGCTGGCGATTCGCCTCTTCATCGGCTTTTAATCGCTTCCGGCGTTGCCATTGATAACCGAATACCAGCAGAAGAATGACAGCCGTCATCAACACAAAGGCTATGATCTGCGGCGCATTGCGTTCCCAAAATGTGGGGATATGGAAAGGACGGTCGCAGTCAGCGGGGATGTCTTTGAAATTCAAGCCCCAGCGCTGGATCTGGCGATCGTCGATGACACAACGGGTTTTCTGGCTGATCTGCGTGTACGGTCCGCCATGCGGATTATTTAATAGCTGCAGCGCGAGCAATCCCGCTTCACGTCCATGTTCACTCAGATTCATGACGTGACCACCGACGACGCCATTACCGATATAGCTGCTACGCATGCCATATACAGGAACGCTGGCCTGTGTCGAAATGCTGCGCAGGATTTCGTCGCTGGAGTAACGCACGCCGTCCCGGTCCCCGGCGATGGTCATGGCCAGCAAGACAGTATCTGCAGGTAAGGATGAGACCAGCTTCAACATATCCGGCAAAGGTTTCTGTCCGACGGTCTCGACTTTTAAGTCGGGGCGCCTGGCCGTAGCAATTGCATTGAGTTTTGTGTGGAGCGTCTGAACCTCGTCATTGTGTGACGATTGGACTAATTGAATGATGCGCTTAATGTCGGGTTGCAGCTGCAGTATCAATGCAAGGTTGGCTGCGTAGTCATGATCGACGAAGACGCCGCTGATGTGAGCCGAGTTGGGGCGCCAGTAAATGGCCGGACTGGATATCGAGTAATACATGGCCGGCGTGCCTGGCCAGATAGTTGCGCCGTTACGTTCGATAAAATTCAGCGCGCGTTCGCCACGGGCAACGATCAAATCGATACTGCGGTCATGGTATTTTTTTGCAATCAGCTCAATTGCATCAAGTTCCAGGTCACTGGGCGGGTCGGTATGCTTGACCAGGTACTCTGAGAGTATTTCGACTTTCTGTGAGGACTCGGAGAATACCTCGTACATCGCATGATCTATCAGTTGCGCATTGGGTGACAGCACTTCTGCAGGATTGATCACCAATATTGTTTTGACGTGATGCGCGCTTGCCGCGCAGGAGCAAGCCTGCAAAGCAATGAAGGCCATACATATCCGCAAGCGCTTGCTCGTCAGTATGCGATTCCATTGTGTATGCGTGTACCGGATTAAATGCGTCGCTGTGCCTGTCACGAAAACCGCGCTGAATTAAACGAGGTTTGGTATACCGAGTCGGATTCGATGTGCAGTTTTTCGATGACATGGACCAATTCGGCCAGCGTTTTGACTTCCATTTTTTCCATTACTTTGGCGCGATGTGCTTTCACAGTGCGTTCGGCTACGTCGAGCTTGGCACTGATCTGCTTGTTCAGCGCACCTCGGGTCACCATGGCCAGCACTTCTTTCTCGCGTGGGGTCAATGTTGCATAGCGTGCTTCCAGTTCGCACAGTTCTTGGCTTTTCTGTCGCTTGCACGCGGCGTCTTTGAGTGTCTTGTCCAGTGTGCTGAGCAGGGCAGCGCTATCCAGCGGCTTGCAGAAGAAATCCACTGCACCCGCTTTCATCGCCCGTATGGAATCGACCACGGTCGCTTCACCGGTGACAAAGATGATGGGGAGTGGATGTGCATCGGCAACCAGCATTTCCTGCAGGTCGAGACCGCTGGGGCCAGGCATATGGATATCAAGGATGATGCAGCCGGATTCGTTGCCTATGCCGGATAAGAGCATGTCACCAACCGAGCCGTAGTCGAGTACGCGATAACCGGTGGTCTGGAGCAAGCGCTGCAATGCGCGTCGGAAGGATGGATCGTCATCGACGATGCGGATGACTGCAGGTTCAGCTTGGTTCTGTAGTTCTATTACGTTCATGCGACATCTCCCAAAAGTCGACGCGACAAAATACGTGGAACAAAACGCTACTGATTTAACAAATTATGACTTTATTCCTTTATTTTCCTTGCGGCAACTTTTCCTTTGCTTTCATTTAACTATCGAAAGTCTAAGAGAGGGGATAGCATCATGCGCCTGATCCTATAGGCAAGAATATTGACCTAAAGGGCAGAGGGTACTGCACTAAAGTGCATGTTATTTTTGTTATTTCTTGCTGGAATGTTAAATGTGAAGCGCTCACTCCGCAAGCAAAATTGTTATCAATTGTCATCTTTTTTTAAAGATGATTGCCGGCGAGTGAGCACAACGATATTTACTTGGTCTTGGCGATGCTGCCAGGTGGGAAGCCGGCAAACATTTTGTTCAGTGAGGCGTCCAGCAGGGTGGTGGCTTGGTCTGGTTTGTCCGGGATGGTTGCTTCTGCCGTGCCACGCCAGATGGCTTTCTTGCTCGCTGTATCGAACAGATCGACGACCAGCGTGCCAGTCTGATAAGTATCGACTACCGTGGTTGCACTACCCATGCCCGGTGCAGGCATCGCACGCCAGCCCCAGCCAGCATACGGGCCGGAATCATAGAAAGTGCTGATCGATTGTTTTTGCGCGGTTGCGACATGCGCTACGACGGTGACTTCACCTGCATCACTTTTGCGCCAGCCAGCAGCCTGTAGTTGCTCGTCAACACCATTCATGATGCGTTGCTGAAACAAAGGATTGCTGACTTGTGGTCGGGCCAGCCAGGTATAGCTGCGGTATTTCGCGAAGTTGACGGCAGGATCGCTGTCGACGTTGACAGTAGGGCTGCTGGCACATGCCCCCAATAATGTAGTCAGGGCCAGCAGCATGATGGCGCGCAGTTTCATGTGTTTCTCCTTTTTAGAGTAGATCAGTCTGCTTCAGGCAATCCCTTACCTTCATGGCCAGCGACTGGCCGGTAAAAGGTTTGGGTAAGTACAGCTTTCCTACACCCTGGACGCGCAAGCGTATTTTTTCATCGTCCTGGGCTGTAATAAAAATGATGGGGATATCCTTGCCTGTGCTCCGTATCTGTTCGAGCAATTCAAAGCCCGACATGCCCGGCAGATAGAGATCGAGCACCAGGCAATCGATGTCTTCGCCCGGTGCTGACTCCAGATAGCCTTCCGCAGATGCGTAACCTATGGGTTTCCAGCCGCACGCAGTGAGCATGCGCAGGATGGCGGCGCGCAGGCCGTTGTCGTCCTCCACCACCGCGATATTCCATGGTGTGTAAGCAAGACTCATGGGTCAGCCTCCAAACGAAATTGCGATCCGAGTATTCATATCAGTGACACGCGCCTTAGTGATCGTTGCCATTCGTTTGTAGGTGATCGTTTGTTTGATGTCCTGCCTCACGCCGTCGGAAATACAGCCAGCATCCGGCTTCGTGTGATGAAAGCGTGAAGCACCAGGGCTTTTTTTAATATTGGCGATTGAGGCAGGTGTCTATGCACGTTGGTGCATATGGCACTGCAAAATTTTTTTGTGTTGATGGATCTGCACCAAGGGGCATGTATCCGGTCACCAAGATACAAGTGCAAACAAAACACGTTTTATCCATGCTGTGTGCACATCGCCACCTTCATGGAGAGCAAACATGTTGCGCAAATACCTGATGATTGCCGGTTCCCTGACTGTCCTGCTGCCTTGCGCAGTACATGCAACGGAAGGCACGATGGGGCGGCCTATCACGGCGCAACAGATTTCCTCGAATGCCGGCATCGTGCCGCCGGAACCGGGGTGGGCGATTTCAGTCCAGAGTATTTACTTTGATGGTGATATAGGTGCATCCAAACAAGTGCCGGTCGCGGGTGAAGTCGCAGCGGGTATCAATAGCAAGGCTTCTTATACGATAGCGAACGTCACCCGCATCTGGGATACCGGCCCAGGCAACTGGAACTTTGCATCTGCCATCGGCATACCCTTGCAATACGTCAAAGTCAGGACCTCCTTGCAGGCGGGTTCCATGGCCAGCGGCAGTTCCGACTCCACGACCGGTATCGCTGACATCCTGGTCACACCTATCATCGCGGGTTTTCATTTCAGTAAAACCGAACATATGTCGCTGTCCTTGCCCATCTACGCGCCGAGTGCAAGTTATGACTCCAAGAAACTGGCCAATGACGGACAAAATACCTGGACCTTCATGCCCAGCATTGCTTACACCCGTTTAGGTACGGACGGCAGCGAGTTCACCACCATGGGTATGCTGCAGTTCTATACGAAGAATAAGGACACCAATTATCGCAATGCGCCCTTGCTGATATCGGAAGCCTTGTGGACGGCACGCGTTGCCAAGGATACCAATCTGGGTGTGGTGGGCGGCCTGATTTATCAATTGGGTGACGACAAGGGACCTACTGCTGATCGTTTGAATGGGTTCCGCGGTCATGCTGTTGGTCTCGGACCTATCATGAACTGGAGCGGCAAGATAGGTGGTCATCCTGGTTCTTTCAGTGCACGTGCGGTGTGGGATGTAGAGACCAAGAACCGGCCCAAGGGTTATTCCATCGGTGTCAGCCTGAATATGCTCTTCATGTAATCACCGTCCCATGATCGCACCTAGGCCGACGACACGATCAGCGCTGCTCTTCATGGCGCTGTCCGTCGTTGCGATCAGTGCAGGCGTATGCCATGCACAGAGCGATGCGCTGAGCGCAACGCATGAAATGACGGTGAATGTGAATGAGGCTGGAAAATTTTCTGAAGAAAAGAAAGGCGAACAAGGCGGCGCCCCGGAAAAGAAAACCAACTTTGTCGTCCTGCCGATTCCGCAATCCAATCCGGCCCTGGGATCGGGCCTGACCCTGGTCGGTCTGGCCCTGTACAACCCGAATGCGAGTGAACGCCCATGGGTGAGCGGCGTCGCCGTCATGAAGGCAGGTTCCAGTACGATGGTCGGTCTGGTGCAGTCGGCGACCTTTATGCAAAATCGTTTGCGGGTGACAGCGGGCATAGGGCATGCAGATCTGGATCTGAAGTTTTACGGCATAGGTACTGCGGCGGGTGAGCGAGGTGTCTCGATTCCATTGAATCAGGTTGGTACTGGCGGTATGGTGCAGGCGCTGTATCAGGTGGGTGATCACTGGTTCCTGGGTTTGCGTTACCAGAATGTCCATCTCAAGAGTGCGATGGATTTATCGCAATTGCCGGGCATAGGCGCAGTGATACCCGAGGCCGATCTCAGGCGCACCACCGCTTCACTGGGGCCTGCCGTCGAATACGATACGCGCGACGATAGTTTCTATCCGACCACCGGTACCTATGCCAAAGCCAATCTCAATTTCTTCACATCCGCTTTCGGCAGTGATGTCAGCTTCCGTCAATTCTCCGCATCATGGAATCGCTATTGGCCCTACAGCGCCGGGACTGTCATCGCCGCGCGCGTAGCGACTTGCGTGGTGGGCGGGAATGTCCCGTTCAGCGATCTGTGCATGTATGGCCGTAGCAATGATTTGCGCGGCTACACCACCGGTCAGTATCGCGATAAAGCCATGCTGGCCGCGCAGGCTGAAGTGCGCTGGAGCCTGGCGCATCGTTGGGGCGCAGTGGCCTTTGGCGGTATCGGCACTATTGGTCCTTCGTTTGCTGAATTGCCGCAACAAAAAATGTTGCCCTCACTGGGTGCCGGTTTGCGCTGGCAAGCCAGCAAGGACTACAAGGTCAACGTCAGCCTGGATGTTGCCTTCACCAAAGATGATCGCGCAGTCTATTTATATGTCGGCGAAGCGTTTTGATCGGTATGCATCAAAGGGCATGTCCATTCGCACCATAGATCAATTTTATTCAGCGTGATGAGTCTGCATGATCAATGCTCTTCCCGTATTTCAAGTAGTCCCGGATTTTTACACCACACAGGAGAAACGCCATGCTTATCCAAGCTACCAGCCTCACATTACTCGCCCTGGCTTTATCAATTAACCCGGCCCATGCACAGGATGCCAAAGCACCTGCGGCTGCACCCGCCGGTGGTGAAGTACTGGTCGTCGGACGCGGCAAGGGCGTGGTCGCCGCTGCTGGCAAACGTGTGGTGCGCGGCACGATTACAAATGTGAACGCAGAACGCCGCGAATTTACCGTCAAGCGCAGCACTGGTGAAGAAGTGGTGGTGCCGACTGGCCCTGAGGTAAAAAATTTCAATCAAATCAAGGTTGGTGACCAGGTCGTATTGCGCGAAGCGGAATCGGTGGTCCTGAGTTTGCAGAAAGCAACGGCCGGCAAGGAATTGCGTCAGCGTTCGGTCGCGGAAACGATGTATGTCGCACAGCCAGGTGACAAGCCTGGTATCGCCGCCACGCGTGAAACACATGTGGTCGCAGACGTCATCGCGGTGAATAAAAAAGAAGGCAGCGTCACGCTCAAGGGAACGAGCCGGACCCGTGTCTTCTATCTGGATGACAAGACCGCACTGGACAATATCAAGAAAGGTGACCAGGTCGAGGCTGTGGTGAAAGAAGGCGAGTCGCTTTCGATAGAAACACCGCGTGCACCTTAAGCCATCAGCGAGTGACTTCAGGTAGCGCAGTCTGCCTGAAGTTGCCTGGCCGGATGCACCAAAGGGCAATGGCTTTGCTCACTAATGAACGATTTTTTTCTTTTTCCCCCTGGGTAATGATGAGCAGCATAAGTGCAAGGCTGTAACGCACATCCGATCCGCCTGAACAATTGATGAGAGACGCATATGTTGAGCATCAGCGCAGGAGTAAAGCAGGGCGAGGCTGAGCACCGGTTGGTATCGGTGATGAAGATCGTGCTTGCGATGCGGATGGATGACAGCGGACATCAACAACAGCTGTCAGCGCAGCCAGGCTCGGGTCAGCACCCGGGTTCGGGCGGGAGTGCTGAATCGGACGTGCGTGTTGGCAGGCCATTCAGTGGCGGTCCCTTATACAAGATCCAGGGTGTGGTCGGCCTGTTGCAAGACGGTAAGCCGAATGTGGGGCGACGCGCTTTGCTGGCGATGGCCTTGTGCTGGTTGCCGCTGGCATTCCTGAGCGCGCTGCCCGGATATGACAACAGCAGCTTCTGGCCGGATTTTGGCACCCATGCACGTTACCTGATCGTCGTGCCCTTGCTCATCCTGGCCGAACGCATCTGCATACCACGCATAGGTGCACTGGCATCGCATTTCCTTGAATCGGGCATCGTCGCGGAGCAGGAGCGTCCGGCCTTCCTGGGCATACTGGCATCTACCCAGCGCCTGCTCAACTTGCTGTGGGTAGAGATAGCGGTCGTGGTCCTGGCCTACCTCGCCATCGCAACAATGTATGAAGCGCGACCTTTTGCAGGGATTCCGGCCTGGCTCATTGTCAGTACGCCTGTGGGCAAAGTGCTTTCTCCTGCCGGTTGGTGGGGCTTGCTGGTCAGCTTGCCGCTCATGCTGTGCTTGCTGCTGAGCTGGGTATGGCGGTTATGCCTGTGGGGGCGTTTCCTGTACCTGGTGTCCAGGCTGGAGTTGCGTTTGACTCCGGCGCATCCGGATGGCGCGGCCGGGCTTGGTTTTATCGGTTATTCATCACAGGCGTTTGCAGTACTGGCCATCGCGCTGGGTGCGCTGGTCGCCGGTGCCATTGCCAATAGCATTTATGCCGGGGCATCACTGACGTCCTATCACTATCTGATTCTCTTTTTTGTCCTGGGCGTCGTCCTGTTTTTCAATTTCCCCTTGCTGGTATTCCTCGGTCAGATGCTGCGGGCCTGGCGTCGCGGCACGCTGGAATACGGTGGCCTGGCCGATCGCTTCGGTCTTGAGTTTGAGCGTAAATGGTTGCGCGATCCGCAGATGGCCAGGGAATCCATGATGGACCGCCCGGATTTCTCATCGGCCACCGATTTATATCAAGTGGTCGATCGCGTGTATGCGATGTGGCTGCTTCCTGTACATCCCAAGAGTGTGCTGCTGTTGGCAGTGTCTGCTTTCCTGCCGTTTATTCCGGTCGCGCTGATGGCACTGCCGTTTGACGCCATCGTCGACAAACTCACAGGCCTGCTGTTTTAGCGTGGCTCCCCAGATGCATAGCAGAGGATAGAAATGGAAAAGGACGAAGCGGGTAGCAATGTGGTCGAAGATGAGCGCGGCTGGTTTGCGCGTCTGCATGATCGCTTCCTCGGCGTTAAACGTCACGAAGGACGGTTTGATGTCCAGCCCACAGCGGAGAGTCATTTCTCATGGTTGCGCACGCGCATGAGCCTGGAGCGCACCCTGATGTCGTGGGTGCGCACATCGACTGCGCTGATCGGCTTCGGTTTCACCATTGTGCAGTTCTTTCACAGCAATCTCATCAGTACCAGTGCGGTGCCATTCCGTCATCCGGAGATGCCGCGCTATATGGGGCTGGCCCTGATCGCAGCAGGAGTGCTCGCGCTGCTGGTGGCTTTGTGGCAGTACCGCGCTTTTGCCAATTACTTGTGGAGCCATGATTTCGCCTCAGTGGCGGGACCTGCGCGCGCACCTGTGGAGACGCCGATTTTTGCGGTCGCCATCTGCCTTTTACTGATTGGCTGCTATGCATTCCTGGCAGTGCTGATACGTGCGATTTGAAAGTAGTGTGCAGTAGACGTTCGAAGGTTTTGGTCCGGCTTGGATGCTTAAGGCTGCAGGTCGTTATTTTAACTATCGTAAAGGAATGGACATGGCAAAGAAGAGCGGTGGTAAACAAAATATCCTCGTCATCTGGGGTGACGATATCGGCATCTCGAACCTGAGCTGTTATTCCAAAGGCTTGATGGGCTACCAGACCCCGAACATCGATCGCCTTGCGAAGGAAGGCATGATGTTCACCGATTCCTATGGTGAACAAAGCTGTACAGCCGGGCGTTCTTCCTTCATTACGGGACAAAGCGTGTATCGCACTGGCCTGTCCAAGGTTGGTATTCCGGGTGCGGCGATAGGCCTGAGTGATAAGACCGTCACCATCGCGGCCTTGCTGAAAAACCAGGGCTACGCTACCGGCCAGTTCGGCAAGAATCACCTTGGCGACCTGAATCATATGCTGCCTACCAATCATGGCTTCGATGAATTCTTCGGCAATCTGTACCACTTGAATGCAGAAGAAGAACCCGAGATGTATGACTACTATCCGGAAAAGGACTTTCCGAATTTGCGCAAAACCGTTGGCCCGCGTGGGGTCATCCACAGCTGGGCTACCGACAAGGATGACGCGACCGAGCAGCCGCGTTGGGGCAAGGTCGGCAAGCAAAAAATCACCGATACCGGCCCGCTGACCACCGAGCGTATGGAAACCTGTGACGATGAATTCGTCGCCGCGGCCAAGGATTTCATCAAGCGTCAACACGACGACGATAAGCCTTTCTTTGTGTGGCTCAATACCACACACATGCATATGTTCACGCATACGAAGAAGTCCAGTCTCGGACAGGCTGGTCGCTGGCAGTCGCCGTATCACGACACCATGATCGATCACGATAAAAATGTCGGTGAGATGCTCGACTACCTGGATGAACTGGGTATCACGGAAGATACCTTCGTCATGTATTCAACCGATAACGGTCCGCATATGAATTCCTGGCCGGATGGTGGCATGACGCCATTCCGCAGCGAAAAAAATTCCAACTGGGAAGGCGCTTTCCGTGTCCCTCTGATCGTGCGCTGGCCTGGCAAGATCGAAGCCGGCAAGGTTTCCAACGAAATCGTCCAGCATCATGACTGGTTACCTACCTTCCTCGATATTGCCGGTGAGCCGGATATCGTCGAGAAAGTAAAGAAAGGTGTGACCGCAGGCGGGCGCAAATACAAAAATCATCTGGATGGCATGAATTTGCTGCCTTACCTGACCGGCAAGGAGAAGGAAAGCCCGCGTAAGCTGTTTGTTTACTTCAGTGATGATGGCGATGTGCTGGGCATACGCTATGACCACTGGAAGATCGTGTTCATGGAGCAGCGTTGCAAGGGGACCATGCAGATCTGGGCCGAACCGTTCACACCTTTACGCTTGCCCAAGCTGTTCAACCTGCGTACCGACCCGTATGAACGGGCGGATATTACTTCCAATAGTTATTACGAGTGGTTCCTGTATCACGCTTATATCCTGTACGGTGCTTACGCGATTGCGGATAAATTCGCTGCCACCTTCAAGGATTTTCCGCCGATACAAAAACCGAACTCCTTCACTATCGATGATGCACTGGAAAAAATGGCGAGTGCTACAGCTGGCGGTTAAGGCGGGGCAGGGCATAGCACTCCGGCTCGGAGTGCTATGCCCATTAATGGATATGTACCTGCCTGGGCGGGTGCGTCGGGAGCATTGCTAGCGCGAAGGAGCGGTCATGAGTCAGACAGTAGCAGTGGCTGGATGGAATCGTTTGCATATGATTAGCAAGGATGTGGCATGAACGCCGTACCGCAAGTGCCGGTACAGAGCAGTTCCTGGTTCACGCGCTGTTTGCCGATACTGTCCTGGGCACCGCATTATCAAGGCAAATGGCTGGGCGCTGATGTACTTGCAGGTGTAACAGTAGCGGCGTTTTGCATACCGGAGAGCATGGCGTATGCCGGCCTGGCGGGATTGCCGCCACAGGCCGGTTTGTATGCCAGCTTGCTGGCGGTATTTGCCTACGTCTTGTTTGGTACTTCCAGGCAGGCGGCGATAGGCCCGACCTCTGCTTTGGCGATACTGGTTGCTACCGGACTGGCCGGTGTGGTCAGCCATGATGTTGCGCGTTATGGCGAGATGGCTGCACTACTGGCTATCCTGGTGGGTTTGATTGCAATCGTGGCGCGCGTGTTGCGACTCGGTTTTCTCGTTAATTTCATTTCCGAATCGGTACTGACCGGATTCTCTGCAGGCGCGGCTATTTATATAGCGACGACGCAACTGGGCAAGTTGTTTGGCATAGAGGGCGCGACCGGTGAGTTCACTGATCGCATCTACTTTATCGTCACGCATCTGGGTGAGACCAATCTCTACGCGCTCACCCTCGGCCTATTCGGCATTGTCTTCCTGTTGCTGACCGAGAAGATGGCACCCAAGGTGCCGTGGGCGCTGGTGTTGGTCGCGCTCTCTATCTTGCTGATGATGTACACCACGCTGAATGCGGCAGGGATCAAGATCACCGGCCAGATCCCGAGCGGCTTGCCACCTATGAAGCTGCCCTCATTCTCCTTGGCTGATGTACAGGCTTTGTTGCCGACCGCGTTTGCGGTGTTCCTGCTGTCCTATGTCGAAGGTATGGGCGTGGTGCGCACTTTTGCCGCCAAACACAAGTATCCGGTCGATGCCAACCAGGAATTGCTGGCGGTAGGTGCGGCGAATGTTTTGTGTGGCCTGGGTGCGGCGCAACCTGTGGGTTGCAGCATGTCACGCTCTGCAGTCAATGACGAATCAGGTGCGAAGACGCCGTTGGCTGGCGCCATCTGCGGCATCCTGCTTGGCGTAATCGTCTTGTTCTTTACCGGCGTATTTACGAATCTGCCGGAACCGGTACTGGCAGCGGTCGTGATTATCGCGGTCAAGGGATTGATCGATATTCCGGCGCTGCTGCGTTTGTATCGCGTCAGCCCTAAAGAGTTCTGGATTGCCCTGGCGGCGATGCTGGGTGTACTGGTGTTCGGCATGCTGGAAGGTGTGATGATAGGTACGGTGCTGTCTCTGCTGATGCTGGTCTGGCGCGCCAGCAATCCGAGCACGGTGCTGCTGGGACGCATCCCGGGCAGCGAGCTCTATAGCGACCTGGCGCGTCATCCGGAAAACGAAACCGTACCGGGCGTGATGGTTTTTCGTGCGAATGCCGGTTTGTTCTACGCCAATGTTTCCAAGATTAAGGACGACTTGCTGGACGCCATAGAGCGGCAGACTGCGCCGGTCAAGCTGGTGGTGTTTGACCTTTCCTCTTCGCCTTACTCGGATATCGCCGCTGCGGAAATGCTGCTCGACCTGCAGGGTGAGTTGCAGGAGCGCGGCATCACGCTGAAGTTATCCAACCTCACTGGTGAAGTGCGGGATCTGTTGCGGCGTGATGGCCTGGATCTGAAGTTTGATATCGGGCCGCGTGCCGGGGTGGAATCCATCGTGCGTGAATGGAGTGCCAATGGTGGCAAGCCGGTCACCGGACGTCTGAGTAATCTGCCGCAAGGCTGATGGTATGACTCAATTTTTTTGGGGGAAGTAATGACGGAATTCACCGACATACTGACACGTATCTGGACCGACCTGATGTCACGCCCCAGCGGGCCGATGGCGTTCCGCTTCATGCTGCAGCCGACGATGGGCATCATTATCGCTTTGCTGGATGGCATTAAGGATGCACGTACCGGTCGTTCACCATACTTCTGGACCCTGGTACACCGCCCGGAAGCACGTGTCGGCCGCATCAAGGAAGGGCTGAAGGCGACCAGCCGCATCATTTTGCTATCGCTGGGCATGGAAGCGATCTACCAATACAAAGTACTGCATACCTTCTACGTAGCCGAAGCGCTGATCATTACTTTCTGCCTTGCGGTACTGCCTTACCTCTTGTTGCGCGGGCCATTCGCACGCATTGCACGCTACTGGATCGCCAAAAAAAATAACCAGCAATAAGGTCTAACCATTAGTTCAATTTCAACCAGGGGATAGCACATGCATATGGATACGCAGCTGCAAGCATTCGCCGATACGGCCAAGCATACGTCCACACCAGACTTGCGGAATATGGCGTGGATCCCGGGCGGGAAATTCCTGATGGGGTCCAACGATCACTACCCGGAAGAGGCGCCGGCACACAAGGTCGTGGTCGATAGCTTCTGGATGGACAAGTATGTGGTGACGAATAGCGACTTCAAACGCTTCGTGGACGAGACCGCTTACGTCACGATGGTCGAGCGTGAAGTGAATCCGGCTGACTATCCCGGCGCCTTGCCGGAATTGCTGGTGCCGTCATCCGTGGTATTTCAAAAAACTGCGACGCGTGTGGTGCTGGATGATCCGCATCAGTGGTGGAAGTATGTGGCCGGTGCCGACTGGAAGCATCCACGTGGCCCGCAATCTTCGCTGCAAGGTTTGTGGAAGCACCCGGTCGTGCATATCGGTTACGACGATGCGCTGGCGTATGCCGAGTGGGCCGGTAAATCATTGCCGACCGAAGCCGAGTGGGAGTTCGCTGCACGCGGCGGCCTTGATGGTGCCGAGTATGTGTGGGGTGATGAGTTCATGCCCGGCGGACGTTATATGACGAATAACTGGCAGGGTGATTTCCCGCATCAGAATGCCTTGCTGGATCGCTATGAGTGGACGTCGCCGGTCGGCGCTTTTCCTGCGAATGGCTATGGCTTGTATGACATGGCGGGCAATGTGTGGGAGTGGACGGTCGACTGGTACCAGGAGCACAACAAAATCCAACACGCCTGCTGCACCATCAACAATCCACGCGGCGGTGAGCCGGACGGCAGCTTTGATCAGCGTCTGAAGAATGTACAGATTCCGCGCAAGGTCATGAAGGGCGGTTCACACCTGTGTGCACCTAATTATTGTCGTCGTTATCGGCCCGCAGCAAGGATGGCACAACCGATAGATACCGCGACCTGTCATCTGGGTTTCCGTTGCATCGTCCGCGCCAGTGCTGCGCCAGGGAGTGCCACATGAAAAATGATTCCGGATACGCATTGCTGCAGCGTGCTTTCCTGCAAGGACTGCTAGCCCTCTCGTTGCTGGCGGCATGGCCTGCCAGCTGGGCGGCTGATGCCCTGCCTTCCTGGCGCGACGGCCCGGCCAAGCAAGCCATCATCAAGTTCGTCACCTCGGTGACGGATACCAATGCCAAAACCTATGTCAGACCGGATGACCGTATCGCCGTGTTTGATAACGACGGCACTTTGTGGAGTGAGCAGCCGTTTTACTTCCAGATTTATTTCATGGCAGACCAGGTGCGCGCGGCTGCGCCCAAGCATCCGGAATGGCAGGAACTGCCTGAGTTCAAGGCACTGATGGCGCGTGACATGCCTGCCCTCATGAAGATAGGTCCCAAGCCGGTACTGGAGTTACTGGCGCAAGCCAACTCGGGCATGACGACCGACGAGTACGACAAGGCGATAGATGACTGGCTGTTTTTTTCACGGCATCCGCGTTTCAACCGGCCGTATACCGATCTGGTGTATCAGCCTATGAAGGAATTGCTGCGCTATCTCGAAATGAACTTCTTTAAAAATTTCATCGTGTCCGGCGGTGGCATCGAGTTCATGCGGGTGTGGAGCAAGAAGGCCTATGGCATTCCGCCGGAACGGGTGATAGGCAGCATCGGTGAAGTCAAGTTTGAAGAGAAGGATGGCAAGCCGGTACTGACCAAGTTGCCCAAGCTGGGTTTCCTGGATGACGGTCCCGGCAAGCCGGTCGGCATTTATCGCAACATCGGTCGTCAGCCTATCTTTGCCTTTGGTAACTCGGATGGCGATTTACAGATGTTGCAGTGGACTGCTGCCGGGAAGGGGCCGCGCTTCATGGGACTGGTGCATCACACTGATGACAAGCGTGAATGGGCGTATGACCGCACATCGCATATCGGCAAGCTGGACAAGGCACTGGATGAAGCACAGGCCAAAGGCTGGGTCGTCGTCGATATGAAGAAGGAGTGGGCCAAGGTCTATGCATTTGACTAGGCCGGACAGGTACATCAGGGCAAATGATGCGTCACCAAGATTCAATGTTGCGAATCGGATCATTTGCCCACAATGAGACGGCGCAGTTTTGTTCGGAATGCTGACATGGTGAGGAGTGGTCATGAATGCTGCAGGCTATCGCTTGGGTTTGATGTTGCTGGTTCTGGCGTGCTGCGTTACCGGTGGTGCTCACCGCACGGTATTTGCGGCGGATACCAAGACGTATGAACGTACCGGTGCGATCGGCAAGGAGTCATCCTGGCCGCTGGCCATCACCTCCTCTTCTACCAAATTGACGGTGTACCAGCCGCAGCTGGATGCGTGGGATGGTTTTCACCTGACTGCACGCATGGCAGTGCGCGCCAGTACCGGCAGTAAAGCAGCGCAGGTGACTTACGGCATCGTCACGATGCAGGCCCAGACGCTGACGGATAAGGGAACGCGGGTCGTCACTATCAATAACGCGGTGATTGTGAAGAGCGATTTCAGTTCCGCCACTGCTGCGCAAACACAAGCCTGGACCAAGGCTATAGAACAGGACTTCGCCGGCAAGTCACACACGATAGCGCTGGATCGTTTGCAACAGCAGCTGGCGATCAATGCGGCAAAGAAAAATGACGGCAACGTACCGCTGCGCAATATACCGCCGGAGTTCATCTTCTCCAGTGTCCCGGCCATCCTGATCTATGTAGATGGCAAGCCGGTCTATCGGACGTTGCCAGGTTTGCCGTTTGAGCGGATTATCAATACCCGTCCTTTGGTACTGCGTGACAGCACCAGTACGTATTACCTGAAAATATTCGATGGCTGGATGACCGCACCTGCGCTAACCGGTCCATGGCGTTTGCTGCATGCGACATCCGCGTATCTGGATGAAGCCTACAAACTAACTTCAAATGCACACCTGATCGATGCCCTGAGTGGACAGTCGGCACCGGACAAGCCGGGGCCGTCGCTGAAAAGCATAGTGCCGAATGTGCTGGTGGCGACCAGGCCGACTGAGTTGATCGTCACCGATGGCGCTCCCAGGTATACCGCGATCAGCGGCACCAATCTGTCGTATGTGAGCAATACCACTGGCCATGTCTTGCGCCATGCGCCGGATAATAAAACCTATGTCCTTGTATCGGGGCGCTGGTTTCGTGCTTCCGGAGAACTGGGACCATGGGAGTTTGTCGCGGCCAATGACCTGCCTGCCGATTTCGCCCGTATTCCGGATGACAGTCCCGTGGAGAATATTAAAGCCTCGGTCGCCGGTACTGCGCAGGCAGCCGATGCTGTGATCGCGGCGACGGTGCCGCAGACAGCGGCAGTCAATATCGTTGGCACGCAACTGGCACAGCCGCAGTTCGATGGCGCGCCGCTTTTCAAAACCATAGAGGGCACCACGCTGGAGTATGTGGCGAACTCGGCAACGCCGATAGTGCGGGTTGCAGGCTCGGGTGTTTATGCGGTGCAGGATGGCGTCTGGTTCCGGGCTTCGTCGGTGAGCGGCCCGTGGTCGGTGGCGACCATGGTACCGCTGGTGATTTACAGCATCCCACCCAGTTCACCTTTGTATTACCTGACATACGTCAAGATCTATGCGGTCAGCGGTAACACGGTGTATGTCGGGTATACGCCGGGTTATCAGGGCGCATATATCGATCCGTTGACAGGTGTGGTGGTGTACGGCACCGGTTATGCGTACGAGCCATGGGTCAGCAGTTATTGGTATGGCGATCCGGTGACTTATGGTTATGCCGCCTCAATAAGCTATACGCCGTGGACAGGTTGGGCTTATGGTTTTGGCTTTGGCTGGTTCTGGGGTGCGGCGACGGTTGCATATGGCTGGGGCTGGGGCCCTTATCCGTATTGGGGACCATGGGCTTATCCAGCCTGGGGTCGTGCCTGGGGTGCAGCGGGGGGCTCGGTCGCCTGGGGGCCGGGTGGCTGGGCCGGATACAGCGGCAATATTTACCAGCAGTGGGGCAACCGTGCCAGCGTGTCGCGTGAGTATGGTGGCTTCGATGCGTGGACCGGCAATGAGTGGGCAGGTCGTGTCGGCGCTTCCTACAATTCGCGTACCGGCATTGCCTCGGCCGGACAGCGCGGTGCGATTGGCAATGTTTACACCGGTAACTATGCAGCTGGTGCACGCGGTGTCGCTACCGGACCGCAGGGCAATGTGGTGGTCGGTGCACGCGGTACGGCTGGCAATGCTTATAGCGGCAATGAAGTGCACGGTAATCGCGGCGCGTATTACGACAAGAGCAGCGGACAGTGGACTACCTTTGGCGGTGCCAGTGGACAGGACGGTGGCCACGTTGCCCATGTCGGTGATGACGTATACGCAGGCAAGGACGGCAAGGTCTATCGCAATACCGGTGACGGCTGGCAGCAGCATACGAGCAATGGCTGGCAATCGGTACCTGGCAGCAGCCAGGGGCAGGCGACCCGTGATGCCCGCGGTGGTCTGGGTGCGTCACACAACATGCAGCCATCCGCGACAAATATGCAGCAGGCCCATCCGGAAGAACTGGAACGCGAGCGCAATGCGCGCATGGCGGGTGGACAGCAGACCCATCAACTACGTCAATCTTCGATGGGCATGCACAGGGGCGGCTTCCGTCGTCGCTAGCGCTGGCACAACTTTTTTCCGGGCAGGACAGGACGGGCAGCCATTGCACCAAAGGGCACATGGTTCTGCCTGTATGCCCGATATTCTCCGGCTTTCATTTTGACTATGGTGAGCAATGCAGCGGATTCCTCAGGAAATGCCGTGCCAGTTTTCATGACAGGCCACGCTCAAGCTATTTGCAGCGCCGCAATGGACGATGGCGCATGAGAGCAGTGGCATGCCGAAGTTTCAGGTATTCATGGGCCTGAACTTGCAGTTCACTTTGTAGACAGTCGTCATTTGAACCACAGGGCCGAGTTGATTCGGGTAATGCACGCAAGGATTTGACAAGGAGGAGTAATGAGTAAGCTCATACCCGGATTGCTACGCGCACTGGCGCTGGTCTTATGTTTGCATCCCGTGCTGGCAGCGGCACAGGCCGCACCGCCACCGCTATCGAAAGAACAGCTGGATCAACTGGTCGCCCCGGTGGCTTTGTATCCTGACACCCTGTTGTCGCAAGTGCTGATGGCGGCGACTTATCCGGCTGATGTGGCCGATGCGGCCAAATGGTCGGCCGCCCATGCAAATATGAAAGGTGACGATGCGGTCAAGGCAGTAGACGCGCAGCAGTGGGATCCCAGCGTCAAGGCACTGGTGGGCTTTCCTCAGGTATTGCAGATGATGGGGCAGAAACCTGACTGGGTACAAAAACTGGGTGATGCCTTCCTCGCTTCATCGAAAGATGTGCTGGACTCGGCGCAGCGCTTGCGCGCACGTGCGCAAAAAGCCGGTAACCTGAAATCAAATGAACAGCAAAAAGTGGTGGTCGATACCTCGCAAACCACGCAGGTGATCCAGATCCAGCCTGCCAATCCGCAAGTCGTCTATGTGCCTGCGTATAACCCGACTGTGGTGTACGGCACCTGGCCTTATCCATCGTATCCGCCTTATTACATGCCGCCACCGCCGGCCTACTATCCGGGTGCAGCGCTGGCTTCCGGTATCGCTTTCGGTGTGGGTGTCGGCATTACCGCTGCCTTGTGGAGCGATTGCGACTGGCATCACGGCGACGTCAACATCAATGTCAACAAGTACAACAATGTGAACGTCAATCACAAGATCAATGCGAACCAGACCACCTTCCAGCATAACGGTGCGAACCGGCGCGGTGTTCCATATCGCGATGCGGCCAGCCAGCAACGCTACGGCAAGAGCATCCCTGGTGCGGCTGATCGCCAGGACTTCCGCGGTCATGATCAGGCACGTGATGCACAACGCAAGCAGGCACAGGGCACATTGCAACAACGTGGCATGGACCCGGCTGCAGAACGCAATCGCTTGCGTAGCGATCCGCAGGCCCGTGATCGCGCGCAGAATGCAGCGCGTGATAACAACCGTAACCAGCTCGGTGGTGCTACCCGTAATCAGCCTGCGCGCGGCGATAGTGCGTTGCGCGGAGCAGGGAATGGCCAGCAGGTGCGGCAACAGGCTGATCGTGGCAATGCCAGTCGCCAGTCCATGGCGCGGCACACTAATGCAGCACCCGCGCGCGCCGGTGGTGGTCGGGCCGCAGGTGGCGGCGGTGGTCTTGGACGTCATCACTAGGAGCGAGTGACATGAACAATAAATTGAACCCTTCCTCCTTCGTCGCCAGTGGCTGGCGCCAGGTGCGCATGCTTGTGATGGCCTTGCTGACGATGCTGGTGATGTCGCCTGCCTGGGCGCAGCAAGCGTATCCGTCTGCGGATGACGCAGCGAACGCCTTCGTTGATGCATTGAGCAAGCAGGATGCCGAACAATTAAATAAGGTCCTGGGCAAGGACTGGAAAACCCTGATCCCGACGCATGACGTCGCACAGCAGGACGTACAGGACTTCCTGAATGCATGGAAGCAGGGCCATCGTATCGTCAGCCAGACACCGGAGCGTGCCATCGTGGAAGTTGGCACACAGGGTTGGACTTTGCCTATGCCGGTGGTGAAACGTGCGGCGGGCTGGCAATTCGATATACAGGCCGGTTCGGAAGAAGTGCGCACGCGTCGTATCGGACGCAACGAGCTGAACACTATGCAAACCATGCTGGCCTACTACGATGCACAGAAAGAATATGCGAGTGTCGACCGGAGCAAGGATGGCGTGCTGCAGTATGCGCAGCAATTCAAAAGCAGCCCGGGCAAGCATGATGGCTTGTACTGGCCTGCCTCGGATAGTGAAGCGGCAAGTCCGTTTGGCTCCTTAATCGCCGACCTGAAACCGGGTGAGGGTTACCATGGCTATCACTATCGCATCCTGACCGCGCAAGGCGAGAATGCGCCGGGCGGTGCATACAGCTACGTCATCAAGGGACGCATGGTGAGCGGCTTTGCACTGGTGGCCTGGCCCATCAACTACGGACAGACCGGCATCAAGAGTTTCATCATCAGCCACGACGGCAAGGTATATGAAAAAGACCTGGGCCCGAATACATCCGTCCTCGTCAAACGCATCAAGATTTTTGATCCGGACAAGAGCTGGCAAAAAGTGGCATTGCCGGAACCGGTTTCCCATACGGCCAGCAATGCGAATAATCCTGTTCGGTGACGCGGACCGGATATGCGTCGGCTACCGGGCTGGCTCTGTGCGACAGCGCTATCAGCCTTGTGCATCTGCGCTTACGGCAAGGAAGTACTTGAGCGTCCGCGCATAGGCCTGGCATTGTCTGGTGGCGGCGCGCGTGGTGCCGCGCATGTCGGTGTGCTGAAAGTATTGGAAGAGTTACGTGTGCCGGTAGATTGCGTGGTCGGCACCAGCATGGGTTCCATCGTCGGTGGCGGTTTTGCGATAGGCATAGCGCCGAAGGAAATGGAACGCATCATTTCGACGACTAACTGGAATGAAGTCTTCACCGATCATCCTCCACGCAATGAAATCCCTATGCGGCGCAAGGATGATGATTACAAAAACCTCTTCGCACCGGAATTTGGCGTACGCGGCACGCAAATCCTCGCACCCAAGGGAGTGATTGCAGGTATCTCCATCGAAAGCTTTTTGCGCGACTTCACCGCTGCCGGCACGCAGAACAGCGATTTTCAAAAACTCCCGATTCCCTATCGCGCGATTGCGGCCGACCTTGAAACCGGCAAGCCAGTGATACTGGAGCGCGGTAGTTTGCCTGCTGCGATGCGTGCCAGCATGTCCTTGCCGGGCATAGTGCCGCCCGTAGAAAGCAACGGCCGCCTGCTGGTTGATGGCGGCATCGCCAACAACCTGCCTATCGACGTCGCGCGCGACTTGTGTGGCGACGTCGTCATCGCCGTCAACATCGGTACGCCACCGTTAAAACGCAAAGAGATAGGTTCCATCATCTCCATCGTCGGCCAGCTGGTCAATTTGCTCGGCAATGATTCCGTCGAGCGCCAGCTCGCCACGCTGGGCGAGAAAGACATCCTCATCAAACCGGAACTGGGTGATATTTCGGCCGCCAGCTTTGATCGTGCCAGTGAAGCGATCATAATCGGCGAGCAGGCAGCACGCGCGATGAGTGCTTCCTTGCAGCGCTATAGCCTGACGCCGGATGCATATGCACGCTTGCGCAAAACCCAGGCCGCCAAACCAGCCAGCTTGCGCGTCATCGATGAAATCCGCTTTGAGGGTTTGCAGAAGACCAATGCAGCGGTCCTGCGCAACCTGATCAATACCCGCACTGGTGAGCCATTATCCGAACAAAAGATAGGCGAAGACCTGCGGCGCATATACGGCCGTGGTGATTTTGAAGGCGTGAACTATCACATCGATGATGAAGAAGGTCGTCGTGTATTGGTCATAGATGCCCATGAAAAATCATGGGGGCCGGATTACCTGCGCTTTGGCGTCTCCCTGCAAACCGACTTCCGGGGTGAAAACGATTTCAATGCAGGCGTCAGTTACAAGCGCACCTGGCTGAGCAACCTCGGAGCAGAGTGGAGCGTGGATGCACAGGTCGGTCGCGATACTTTTATCTCCAGCGAGTTCTATCAACCATTTGACGAAGCGGAGCGCTTCTTTATCGCACCCTACGGCAAGATCAGCCAAAACACCCGACCCGTGTTCCTCGGGGAAGACCAGGTGGCGCGCTATCTGACGCAGCAGTTCCGGCTCGGTGCTGATCTCGGTATCTCTATGGGGCCGTGGGGTGATGTGCGTGTGGGGCCGGTGTACAGACGGATTAACGCTGAGGTCAACACGGGGTCACCTATCCTGCCCGACTTTAAATCCGATGGTGGTGGAGTACGTGCGCGCTTCTTCCTGGATCAGCTGGATCGTCCATTCCTTCCGCGCGAAGGTTACTCCATGGTCATGACGGCAGAGCGCTGGTTCGATAAGGAGGCGTATAACAAGCTGGAAGGACGGGCTACTTACGTCAAAAGTTTTGGCCAACACACCTTCAGCATGACCGCTTCAGGTGGCTCCAATCTTGGTACCGAGATTCCATACTTTGACTCTTACCGCCTGGGTGGTCCTTTCAGATTGTCGTCATACCGGATAGATCAGTTCGCCGGTAGCAACTACGCGCTGGGTCGCCTGATGTACTACAACCGCATCTTCAATCTGCCATCGCCGTTGGGTAACGGTGTCTACCTGGGTGGATCACTGGAAGTCGGGCGCGTTGCATCCATACTGGACAAACGCGACGGACAGGGCACGCTGAAATCGGCATCGGTATTTTTTGCGGCGGATACCTTCCTTGGACCAGGCTTCCTGGGCTTTGCCGGTGGTGGGGGCGAGACTTCCATTTATTTGATGTTTGGGGTGCCGTATTGATGAAAGAAGTATCAGGACTGCCTAAAAAAAGTGAACTGGTGTTAAAACGCCATCCTGATTCCAAACGTAGCGGTAAAGGTGTAGCTATCGCCGAAGTTCTTCAGGCTGGTATTAAGCATGCCTTGCCCGTAGACCATGTACTTGCCGTCAGCCCAGCTATACAAAGTACCCGCACCTATCCCGCCCCACAAGCGCTCATTGCGATTGGCGAAACCAACGCCTGCAACGTCGACCCGCGTGCCATCCAGGAACTCGTTGTACAGGTTGGCAATGGCGTAATGCCGCTGATGCCTGGCTTTGCCGCTGCCGTCCAGCGATGCACTTTCATGCGCTATCGATAGTCCCAGTCGTCCCAGCAGGCTCGCCCCTTTGTCGAGCGTGACTTGGGTGCCGAAGGCATCCTTGAAACTATCGAACTTGACCTTCGAGTAAATCAGCTGTGCCTGCGGTGTCAGCGTCCAGCCGGATTCCTGCTTGAGGTCCAGGCCGAGCTCGCTTGATATTGCATAGCCGCTGCCATTGTTGCCATTGACGAGAGCGGCACCGGTCAATTTTGAGTTCAGGTCGCTGTCGTAGATGTTGAACTGCAATTGGTTGTCGACATACAAGCCGTTGTTGCCAAACCAGCTCAGGGTCGCACCCACTCCGTAAGCGTTGGTATTGATTTTGCCGGCACCGAACGGTGACGACGTTGCGGTGCGGCCATTGATGTATTGTGCAAACAGGCCGCCTATCAGTTGACCGGAAACGGCATCTTCATGTAGCAGGGCGTCGGCACCTGCTTGCAGTTTGTAGATATTGCTGTCGTAGTGGGTCTGGCTATCCGAGACGGCGGGCTTGATACTGTGGCGAACGCCTTCCATACGGCCCCAGGCACCGGTACGCACTGCGTCGTTGTTTCCCGCGTTGATGCCGCTGGCATCGGTCCACACCCGGTTGCCCAGCCGTTGTTGCAATGTTGCGAGGGTATTGAGTTCCAGCAGGACTTGTGGATAGGCTTCATAGCTGGGGACCCCGGCCTGGTATAGCGCTACTTCCTTTTGTTCTATCAATTGCGAGCGTAGATACCAGTCACCATCATTCGGGCTATTGATACCGTTCTTGTGCAGAGTGTACGCATACGCACCACCGACCACGGCTTGCTGGCCCTGGATGACATAGTCGCCATTGAGGGAGAAATTGGCGTTGGAAACGCCAAGGACATCAATGATCTTGATGCCGTTGATGGTCTGTGCGCCGCTGCCACCGGCGTTTTTGATCCGGATATTCCCCGTCCCTGTAGTGTTGCCTTCGACCAGCAGCTTGTCTGTCAGCGAGTTGTCGTCGCCTAGTATGGTATTGAGCTGGATAGTGCCGTTGCTTGAGTCGAAGTTATTCTTTACCGTCAGGGTCATGGGGCTGAAATTGCCGCTATTGGTGTAGACCACAGAGGAGCCACTCAGCGATAAACTGCTCAGTGTTGAATCGCCACTCATATTCCACATCGACTTATTCTTCAACGTCATGTCGGAAGTGTTGCCGCTACCCAGTCTGGCTGCCCCGTTCAGTACCGAATTATCAGCAGTCAACTTAAGGATAGCCACATTGCCAGCGGCGCCGTCGACTTCGATGACATTGGTTTTTCCACTGACGGTCGAGTTTGTCAGCGACACTTCCAGTGTGCTTGCATCTGCCGCTGTACTGCCCACGACCCGTATGCCGGCAGCTTGCTTCGATGTGATCGTACTGTTGGTGATGGTTGCCTTGTTGGCTCCGCCAACTTGGTAGGTGCTTGCGATCAGGCCGCTTGCATTCGCGCCGTAGGTGGTGATATTGGTGCTGCCAAGTTGCAATTCGGCAGCGCTACGCATGTAAGCACCATAGGCATTGTCTCCCCTGGTCGTAATATTGATCCCGCTTGCTTCGATACGGGCGGTTACAGGTGTTGCGCCAGTCGGCCCACCTACTCCTACCACAAACAAGCCGTGAGCCTGTGAGCCTGCGGTCGTGATTGATCCGCCGTCCAGGATGACCTTGCCACCTAATTGTGCCACCGCTCCCATGCTGGAGTCGCCCAGGGTTTGTACATACACCTGGCTTGCCGTGATCCTGCCCTGGCTCAAGGCTGTCAGGCCGTAAGCATTTGCAGATTCGGTCACGATGGAGCCACCATTCATTGTTAACACTGAAGAACCGGCTGTGCCGCTGGAGGAATTGATGTCATTGATGCCGTCGACCCAAACACCATCTCCACCCGTACCCGTCGTATGAATACTGACATTTTCAAGGTGCATTTTTCCGACATTGATTTCTGCACCACGCGCATTGAGACCTGATGTTTTGATACGGGTGCCGTTTGCGGTCAGGCTAATCGAATTGGTATCTGAATTAATGACATATAAACCAGCGGAGCGTTCTCCCATGGTGGTTACCGAACCACCAGTCAGTTCAACGCTGCCTTTTGTGTTTACTTCCACGCCGTGCTTGAACCACGTACCCGTACCGGTTGCAGTGATGGCGACGTCTTTTCCTATGAATTTACCGCCAGTAAGAGCATATACACCTTTCTTTCCTGTGATGGCGCCGCCGGTCGCGCGAATCAGTCCGTTATCGACAACTCTTGCACCGATGGAGTCGGTTCCGGTCACTTCTACGTTTGCATTGTTAACAATGATCTCTGAGTCAGTCCCTGCTGCACTTAGTCCCATTGTGGTGCTTCCGGTACCACGGATAGTGGCGCCATCCGTAAGCAAAATTTTCCCGCCGGTTTCTGCATTCACAGGGTTGGCACTTGGTCCTCCGGTTTTGATGGTCACCGGACCCGTACTTTGGATCGTGCCGCCTTTCTCTGCAAACAGACCATAGCCGGACATGTAAGAAAGTATGCCGGTATCGATGGTGCCGCTGACTGATTCCGTGCTGCCATTCGCATGCACTTGCTGAGCCATCGATCGCTCCGCGTTAAGAAGTAAAAGAGTAATGGCTACACTTTTGCTTAATCCTACTGAGATGGCGATCGATTTCTTTTTCATTTTTAAACCTCTTGAGTAATGACTATCTGGCAGGCATCAGAACTAGAAGGTCATCCTGATTCCGAAGTTGGCGGTGAAGGTATGGCTATCCCCGAATTACTGCCATCGGCGCTGCAGCCAGCCGTGCTTACAGTCAGTTTGTTGAAAGTGAGGGTCGCCCTTCAGTTGATAAGCATCGAGGCGAGTGTTTGATGCACTGAAGGGAGTGCTAGGACGGATTGTCGAAGTTGTGCAGAAAAACGTATTTGACGTTCGTTCGAAATCGGCACTTTCGTCCGCCAACTTTCTAAACAATCGTTAACGGATGAGCTTTAATGAAAAACCAGGGAGTACAAGTTTTTTATAGCAATAGCTGTAAGCAAGATATGCATCTGTATGGTGAGAAATAAATGCATATTTCCATGTGGAAATTAAAAAGTGATGAAGACGATCCGCGTTACGTATCAGACGATGGCTTTGCATGCGTTGAATTGATAACGATTGTTACCTGTATTTACAGCGAGAAAATTGCTGATAAGATAGAAACGCAAGACAAGATAAAAGCGAATATTTTTGCGAAAAATCACCCTAGATAGTCGGGCGGCAGAATGGGCCAATTATTTTCAACTGAAAATACGCAACTCCCTTCTTCGTCGTCCATACCTTTGCCCGACGAATCCCCTGATATCCTTTCCTCCACCAAGAAAATAATTCGCCCGCAATTCCTGCTCAGGGAAACACCGATGGTGTTCGACGCGAGCCGCGAAATCATACGTGCCAGCGATGGATTGGGTTGGTCGAATATGGCTGCCGTGCTGGCGCGTACGGATCCCTTCGAAGAAGTTGTTCCGCCCATCTCTTCCCTGTTCATCGCAGTGCCCCAGCAAAAAATTAAAATCGTGCTGGAAAAAGACGGCAAGACTTTCCAGGGGGAGATGGCGGCCAATAGCCACAATATTATTGCGCCGGGAAATGGCTATGCCGTGCAAGGTTTCGACTTGATTAACGCTTTTTATGTCTACATCAAGAATGAGATATTGCGCGAGCTGGCAGATGAAATTTACGGTCGGCGACTGGATGAAATCGATTTGCTCGCGCCGACTGAAACCGCCGATCCGAGCCTGACTTACCTGCTGGATACTTGCAAGCATATGCTGAGTGAGCCTGCCGGTACCAACCTGAGTAGCGACTATCTGGCGCAGGCGATTGTGGCTTGTGTCTTTTCACGGCATTCGCAATTACGGGATGTGCCTCGCAGCGCGGATAGCAGGGTTCCACTCTCCCAGGCACAGATGCAGCGCGTCAATGATTATTTGCAAGCCAATCTGGATGGCAGTTTCCAGGTCGCCGACCTGGCCGCCGTCATTGGCCTGAGCAGGACCATATTTTTTGAGCGCTTTACCGTGACGACCAAGGCAACGCCCAATCAGTATTTGCAGGTACTACGGATCAATCGGGCCAAGCAACTGCTACGTGATGGGAAGTTATCGCTGGTGGACATAGCGTTTGCTTGCGGCTATGCCGATCAGTCGCACCTTGCGCGCTTTTTCAAACGCTTTGTCGGGGTGGCGCCGGGCCGCTACCGCAAGGATACGCACTGAGTTGCGGAGCTGGCCGGCGGTATTGCTGCCGACCTGAGTTCACATCTTGTCACAGAAGGAAAAATGCGTTCCGGAAGAAATCAATCTTTCGGAACGCATGCATAACATCCAATAATGACCGTCTTACTTTGCCGCCGGATCCGGCGCGTAGAGCAGGTATTCCTTCTTGTCTGCAACGCCTATCCAGTTTTCCGCATCCGCCGGAACCGTTCCTTTCTGTGTAATGGCCGGCCAGCTTAGCGCAAGGCTCGCATTCAACTCCACGAATATGAGTTCCCTCTCCGTTGCATCACCCCTGGCCTTGATGGCCTGGGTCGGACACACCATTTCACACAGTCCGCAGTTGACGCAGGTATCCGGATTGATCACGACGAAGTTTGCGCCGGCATGGAAGGCATAGGTCGGACAGACCTCTATGCAATCCATGAATTTGCAGCGTATGCAGGCTTCGGTAACGATGTAGGCCATGTGCAGACTCTAGTGGAGGTCAGAATCCGGCATCAACATCGAAGAAGACGTTAGGCTTGCGGTAGACGGCGAGGATGATGCAACCTTCATCCGAACGCGTTTCATGCAAGGAGCCGGGTTTGCGCCAGGTATATTCACCGGCCCGGGCAATGCCGTCGTGGTCATAGAAGGAGCCCTCGACTACATAGGTTTGTTCTATTTCCGGGTGACGGTGGAAGGGCAGGATGGTGCCTGGTTCCCATTTCAACAGGCAGGTCAATTCACCTTTGGACGGATCTTCGTACAAGACCTTGATCTGTATGCCTTTGTGTTTGGTCGGCTTCCATTCGAGGTCTGCCGGTTTGACATAGGTCGATCCATTGATGGTTGGTTCCAGCTTGCCCTTTAAGCGGGTTTCTGTGACTGTGCTCATTTCCTTCTCCTTTAAAAAACGCGGGCATCCCGCAAAAAATTCTTACAACGATTCGTGACGTGTTTCGCGTGCTGCAATGGCGGCAACGAGGGTGACGGCGGCCAGCAGGATCAACATGATGGAGACCCCGGTCGTGCCACCGAAGTAAGCCATCAGGCCGGTGGCGATGATCGGTGAGAGGCCGCCGCCGACCGCCGCTGCCACCTGGAAGCCGAGCGTGGCGCCGCTATAGCGCACGTTGGCGCCGAACAGTTCCGGGAAGTAGGTGGCTTCCGGTGCAAACATGAAACCGTGGCCTAGGCTGAGCGCGACGATCATCACACCGATAATGATGGCGCTGTCCTTGGTCTCGAGCAGGGTGAAGAGCGGGAAGGCCAGTGCCACCGTGAAGAGTGCACCCCAGATATACATCGGTCGTCGCCCGACCTTGTCCGATAGCAGGCCAAACAATGGAATCGTGATCACTTCCACCAATGCCGCATAAAGGATGCCGTCGAGGATGAGCGACTTGGGTAATTGCAGATTGTTGGTCGCATGTACCACGATGAACACGGTCAGGATGTAGACCCAGGAAACCTCGGAGATCTTCAGGCCGATGGCGGTCAGGAAGGCGCGTGGGTTTTTGAGGATGGCGTCGAGTACCGGTTGTTTGGATAACTCGTTCTTGGCCTTCATTTGCAAAAAGATCGGCGACTCTTCCACTTTGCTGCGTATCACATAGCCGACCACGACCAGCACGATGCTCAACAGGAAGGGGATGCGCCAGCCCCAGGACAGGAAGTCGGCTTCCGGCAGTTTCGATACGATGGCAAAGACGCCGGTAGCGAGCACCAGGCCCAATGGAAAACCAACCTGCACCAGGCTGCCATAGAAGCCGCGACGATGTTTCGGTGCGTGTTCCAGTACCATCAGCGCCGCGCCGCCCCATTCGCCGCCGAGTCCGACACCCTGGATGAAGCGCAGGATGATCAGCAGGACAGGGGCCCAGATGCCGATGTGTTCATAGGTCGGCAGGCAACCGATGAGGACGGTGCCTATCCCCATGATGAACATGGTCAGCAATAACATCGACTTGCGCCCGACGCGATCACCGAAGTGGCCGAAGATAGCGCCACCCAATGGTCGTGCGAAGAAGCCGACCGCGTAGGTGCCCAGGGCCGCCAGAGTACCGATGACCGGTGATACATTGGGAAAAAACAGTTTGTTGAATACCAGTGCTGCCGCCATGCCGTAAATCAGGAAGTCATACCATTCGATGATGGTGCCGATGGAACTCGCTGCCGCAATCGTTCCGATTTTTGATTTCTTCACTCCTTTGCTGGCGACGCTGACGTCGCCGCTTGTCGATATTTCCATTCCTTGTCTCCTTCGTGTGTTTTTGTGGAGTGGTTAGATATCGGACTTGGTTTCCCGGCGAAAGAAGCGAGGTTCTTAATATGAAACTATTTCTCTGCGCAATCTCGACTTGGGCAACAAATACGTATCAATATTCCACTTCTTTCCATATCAACTTATCCGTTGATGAAACAAAATATATGATAAGGTATACAAATAGTAAACTTAAACTTTAAAAGTTTCACCAAAAGGAGACGGAAATGAAATTCGGAATATTTGTATATCCAGATGTGGAACCTGTTGATTTGGCAACTTTTGGTGTGCTGTCGATGGCACGTCGGGCCTATCCCGATATCCAGATCCATACGATTGCGCCGACCAAGGGCGAAGTCTTGCTGGCCAACGGTTTACGGGTGATAGCAGAGTACGGCGTTGACGATGCGCCGGCGTTCGATGTGATCGTGGTGACGGGTGGAGCGGGGTGGAAGGAGCAGGTGAAGAACCCGGCGACGCTGGCATTTTTGCAGGCGAGATCGCGGGATACGGTAATGACCTCGGTTTGCACCGGTGGTATGATACTCGCAGCCGCAGGAGTTCTTAATGGGAAACAAGCGACAACAAAATGTGAAGTCATCCCACCGGAAATATCTCCGTTGTCCCTGATGAAGGAACAGTACCAGGATATTGCGACTGTCCATAGCAGCGTGGTGGATCAGCAGACGGTGGTGACCGGTGGTGGCGTGACACTTTGCATAGACGTGATGTTGCACCTGTTGAAAACACGCATCAGTCCCGAGGTCGCAAATGAAACCGCACGCATCATTGAATACAGTCGTGCGTGGCAGGCAAATAAAGCAGCATTACCCCCTATAGAATCGTAAATATGGCAGAAGCAATTACTACTGATTTACCTCCCGAACTGTCTGATATTGAACTTCGTCTTGGTCGCCGGGTTTCTGAATTACGTACTGCGCGCGGTTATACGCAGGACAGGCTGGCAAGCGAGACGGGGTTCACCAAAGGTTATCTTTCGAAGATAGAAAATTCGAAGATCATTCCGCCGATAGGCACGCTGATCAAGATCGCGCAAGCCTTGCACACTGATCTTGCCGAGCTGCTCGGAACGGAAACCGCCGAGCGCAGCGATGCCATTTGCATCGTGCGTTCATGGGAGCGTGAATCGGTAGTACATGGCGAAGAAGCCTTCGGCTATGACTATGTGGCCCTCGCCAACAAGCGTCGTCATAAGCACATGGAACCCTTCATCATGGTGTTCCCGAATGAAATGGCGCATGAAATGCGTTTCGATCACGAAGGCGAGGAATTCCTCTTTGTGACCGATGGCAAAGTAGAGTTCAGCTTCATGATCGACGGCCGTGAACAGCAGTGGATATTGTCGGCCGGCGACAGCCTGTACTTCGACTCCAACATCCCGCATCGCGGCCGCAGCATCAAAGGCGAATCGAAAGCCCTGGTCGTCATTTTCCGTCCGCCGGATCAAGCGGATGACGCGCCGAAGCGGCCGCCACATACCATCTTTGGCAGCTAAGCCTGCTATGTAGCTTTTCCGTAGTTGTATGTCCCTGTCGGCAAGTGAGTGATAGACTACGCTTGCCTTGCCGGCTGTTCGCCCGTCCGATGTAATTTCGCAACGTCTCCCCGCATTAAGCTCCGCCACTCACAAAAACCTCACAAGCCACTCCGTATTCTTGCGCTCATTCCGAAATAAGAACGATTGTTATTTCGTTTCAGCCAGCCATCCGCCAGCCAGCCATCAAAATCAGTGAGGAATTTGCATGTCACAAGTAAAAAAAGGCGGACAGGCCAGGAGCTGCCTGATCATTAACGCGAGTATATGTAGTGCACTCGTAGGCGTGGCCGTTACGGCAATGTCGACTGATGTACAGGCGCAAACACAGTTGCCCGCAGTCGAAGTCAAGGCAGATGTCGAGAGCTACAAGGCGCGTGAAACAGTAACCGCGACCAAGACAGATACCGCATTGCGCGATATTCCACAGTCCATCAGTGTCGTCACCAAGAAGCAGATTGACGACCAAGCGGCACAAAGTCTGGCTGAAGCATTGCTGTATGTGCCAGGCGTCGGCTTCGCACAGGGCGAAGGCAATCGTGAAACCCCGATTTTCCGTGGCGTGTCCACCACCGGTGACTTCTTCGTCGATGGTATCCGCGACGACGTGCAGTATTACCGTGACCTGTACAACATCGAACGTGTAGAAGTATTCAAAGGCCCGAATGCGATGATCTTTGGCCGCGGAGCGACTGGTGGCCTGATCAATCGCGTGACCAAGACCCCGAACCAATCCATCATCCGTGACGCATCCGTCACCCTAGGCTCGAACAGCAATCGCCGTGCGACGGTCGATATCAACCAGCCGATCTCGGAAAACCTCAGCTTCCGCCTGAATGGCATGTATGAAGATTCCGACAGCTATCGCAATGGTGTATCAATCAAGCGCAAAGGTATCAACCCGACCCTGTTGATGCGCATTGCACCCAAGACCAATGTGACTTTGGGCTATGAACACTTTGAAGATGACCGTATCGCTGATCGCGGCATTACATCGTTCAACGGTGCACCGGTCAGCGTCGATCCGTCGACTTTCTTCGGCAATGCTGCAGGCAGCCCGACCTGGACCAAGCTGGATGCATTCACTGCCTTGATCGAACATACCTTCGATAACGGCGTTGAATTGCGCAACCGTACACGCTGGGCTGATCAGGACAAGTTCTATCAGAACGTGTTTGCATCGGGACAGGCAAATGGCAACACCGCGGCGTCGACATTTACTGTTGGTGCATACAACAATATGACCACGCGTCGTAACTTCTTTAACCAGACTGATGCGATCTTCAAATTCAATACTGGTGAGGTCAAGCACACCTTCCTGGTAGGTACCGAGTTTGGTGAGCAAGAAACGACCAACTTCCGTCAAACCGGCACATTCGCTGGCTCGAACACCGCAACATTGGGTAATCCGACCAATACCACGCCAGTTACCTATGCCCAGTCTGCGACAGATGCAAACAGCCGCACCAAGGCTAAAATTGCTGCGTTGTACATTCAGGATCAGATCGAACTGACCAAGCAATTGCAAATTATTGCCGGTCTGCGTTACGACAAATTCCAGGTCGACTTTCGTAACAATCGCAACGGCGCAACGACCCGTTCCGATGACGGCCTGGTATCGCCACGCGTCGGCTTGGTGTTCAAACCGATCGCGCCATTGTCGCTGTACGCTAACTACAGCATCGCTTACCAGCCACGTGCAGGTGAACAATTGGGTTCGCTCGCGGCTGCGGATGCAGACCTGAAGCCAGAGAAATTCAAGAACTATGAGCTTGGTGCCAAATGGGACGTGACAGACAAGCTGGCTGCAACAGCTGCCTTGTATCGCCTGGAACGCAGCAATATGCGTGTCTTGCTCGATCCAAACAATCCAAACTCGGCAGTGCTGACCGATGGTCAGCGTACCGACGGTTTTGAATTGGGCCTGACCGGTTATGTTACGAATCAATGGAGCGTCAGCGGTGGTTATGCATACACAGACGCGACTTTCACTAAGGCTATCAGCGCAACTGTGCGAGCTGGTGCACGTGTGGCGATGGTGCCTAAGAACACTTTCTCGCTGTGGAATCGCTATGATTTCTCGGAACGTGTGGGTGCAGGCGTAGGTGCGATCCATCGTACCAAGTCGTTTGCAGCGAATGAGCAAACAGGTGCAGCTAACGTAACATTGCCTGCTTACACACGTTTCGATGCAGCGATGTTCGTTAAAATCGATAAAAACTGGCGTGCACAGCTGAACGTTGAAAACCTGTTCGATAAAGAATATTTCATCAACGCCCACAGCAACACCAACATCACTCCAGGCTCGCCACGTGCGTTCCGCGTGACCCTGAACGGCTCCTTCTAATAGCAGGAACCCCGGATAAACCTCCCATGCGATACACGCATGGGAGGTTTTATTGCATTATTCGTCTTGATATCTCGCTTTATCAGAAAGTAGTCCCGTGCACATCCTCATCATCGAAGATAACAAAACCATCGCCGCCAATCTCTGCGATTACCTGGAAGCGCGGTCGCATGTGACTGATGTCGCGCATGACGGTTTGATGGGATGGGAACTGGCGCGCAGCCATCCGTATGACGCCATCCTGCTGGATCTGGGCTTGCCGAAGATGGAAGGCATCAAACTTTGCCAGCGCCTGCGCGAAGAGATGTTGCTGGATACGCCCATCCTGATCCTGACCGCACGCGATACGCTGGAAGACAAGTTGCTGGGTTTTCAGACCGGAGCCGATGATTATCTGGTCAAACCGTTTGCGCTGGAAGAAGTTGCGGCGCGCCTCGATGCGCTGCATAAGCGGCATCATCGCAAGGTCGCCAGTAAACAGCTGCAATTTGGTGAGTTGTTGTACGAGCCACGTGCCAAGCGCCTGAGCTATCAGGGGAACCCGGTCAGCCTGCCACCAAAATGCTTGCAATTGATAGAACTCCTGTTGCATGACCCGGAACGGGTTTATCTGCGCAGCGAGATAGAGCGCGAGTTGTGGGGCGAGGAGCAGGATTCCAGTGACCGCTTGCGTTATCACATCCGTTTGCTGCGCTCGGCGTTGATCGCTGCAGGCTTGCCCGATCCTATCCAGACCATACACGGTGTGGGTTATAGCCTGGTGTCGCGTCATGATTAAAACCGATCTCAGGTTCCGGATCGCCGCTGCGATTACGCTGACTTGCATCGTGATGGTGACGATCACCGGCGCACTCCTGTATGCTGCTTCGGAAGAACTGGAAGAGTCGCTGGTAGAGCAGCTGGTATCCGAGGAGCTTAATTTTCTGGTTCAGCATCACCGGGAGTATCCGACTCATACGCGTGAAGTCAGTCCCAGCGTTACTCACTATGTCGTGACCGATGCGGCGCAGGAGGCTGCGTTGCCGCCATTCGTACGAGGCCTCAAGCCAGGTTTGTATGACATCGATGTAGGCGAAGGCAAGGGTGAGCGTCATGTCGCACTGCGCGATGTCGGTACTACGCGTTACATCGTGGTGTATGACCTTGGTCCCTATGAGGAGCGTGAGGAAGAGTTCAAGCTGTTGGTCGCCGGTCTGCTGTTGTTGATTATCCTGATTACGCCATTCATAGGCATATTCCTGTCTAACTTCCTGGTGCGTCAATTGACGCAACTGACACAAAAGGTAGCTGTCCTGTCGCCGGACGGGAACGACCAGCTTTTGTATCAAAAGAATTTAGGCAAGGAAGTAGGGATACTGGCGCAGACGCTGGATGCCTATCAGCAGCGTATCAAGGAGATGCTGCAACGCGAACAGGAATTCACCGCAAATGTGAGCCACGAGTTACGCACGCCGCTGACCGAGATCCGTACCAGTTGCGAATTGCTGGCAGGTGAAACCGAGTGGACCGATAAATCGCGTGCCCGTGTACGTTATATCGCCAAGGCCGAGCAGGATATGCGTGCGCATATGGAAGCGCTGTTATTCCTGGCGCGGGACCAGGCTGACGCGAGCCAGGAGACCGTCGCTCTGCGTGAGTGCATAGAGGACATAGTCGCGCCGTTGCAGGCGGACATTGCCGCCAAAGATTTGTCCATGGACATCGCGATCGATGCGCATACCAAGTTGCAGTTGAACCGTAAAGCCCTGCACCTGGTGCTGTTAAATATACTGAAGAATGCGGTCAATTTCACCGAAATAGGTGGCATTACGCTGGCGTTTGGTGGTACTTCCTTAACCGTCAGTGATACCGGTGTTGGTATCGCTGCAGATGCATTGCCCAAGATATTCGACCGGCATTATCGCGGCAGCGATGGCGGCGATGGCTTCGGGATAGGTCTCGATATCGTTAAACGGATATGTGAGCGTGAACAGTGGCTGCTGCAACTGCACAGCGATCCTGCGATAGGGACCACTGTGCAGATAGATTTCCAGCAGACCGGAGTGGCTTAAGCCAATACCTTCAGCGATTTGCGCAGAGGGTCTATTTCTACCGTCGCCCCGTTTGGTATGGTCGCAGTCACATCGACATCAAAACCAGCCAGCATGGTCAGGCCGCCAAAGGCCGCACCTTGTACCAGGATGGGATTGACGGTGTTGAAGACGATGGCCAGCGGCATTTTATTGCGTGACGCCATCTCGTGCAGCATCCAGGCGCTGGCAACGCCGCCTTTGGCGGTGTCCAGCACCAGGATCTTGCCGACATAGGACAGGCCAGCCAGCTTGTGTGCCGGACGTGAGAAGGTACCGTTGATGCGGTCCAGGTCATAGCGTGCCGAGAAGCCATCATTGGCGACCAGCGTCGCACCGCTTACTTTTTCACCGATCGCGTGACGCGCGATGAGTTCTATCATTTCAATTTCCCGGTTACTGCTGCGTCTATGCAGCGTTGCATCGAGGCGAGCATAGGCACATAGCCATAGCCGCCGAGGATGTTGACCAGCTTGGCGCTATTCGTCGCGAGACGTTTCCAGCCGTTAGCATCCGCCATTTCACGCGCGTACGACTGGTAGAAACACATGCCGGACAGGACTTGTCCACCCGCTGCTTCGATGCGTGCGGTGAAGCCCATGCGATCCGCATCCGGTTTCACTTGCGGGCTGGTGACGGCCAGCATCGGCTTGATGAATTGCTTGCCGTCGCACAGCTTGGCGATCTCACGCAATTCGTACAGGCTGAGCTGCGGTGCGGAGAATACGACAACGTCGATTTCATCTGTCACTGCATAAGCAGTTTGCAGCGCTTTAACTTCAGTTTCACCGACGCGATGCGCGACCGGCAGCTTGTCGCCGCCCACATCTTCGATGCGGTAGGCTTCCGGCGTGATGCCTACCAGATGGTAGAGCGCACTGGAGCCGAAGCTGGCCATGGCCGCGCCAAAGTGTTTGAGCTGATCCGAAGTCGGCGCACCTTCCAGTCCTTCGACGACAGGTACCGTCCAATAATTGGCCGACAAACGTCCGATCACACCGCCGAGCGCGCCCCAGTCGTTCAGGGTTTGCGGTGTCCAGTCCACGCGTATGCGCAGTGTTGCCTGGCGTTGACTATCCAGATGGAAGCCATAGCGTGGCGTGCGACCGGTCAGGCCAGCGGCGAGGGCAGACGGGCCGCCTTCGAAGTTGGAGCGTGCACCGCATACCGAGTTGGAATAAATGACCACGCCGGTATCGCCAAAGGCGACGTGTTCACCGCGTGTCGGTGCGGCGATGGTCTGGTAGTTGATGCAGGTATCCGTCATCGAGACGCCGAGTCTGACGAACGCATCGATCGCGCGTTGTTCCAGGTCCAGCATCCAGCCATCCTGTTTGAGCACCGACGACTTGGCGAAGTCGGTACCGCGTGGATCGGTGATGGTCGGTATCCGTACCTGGCGTTGACCTTCGGTGATCTCACCCAGCTGCTCCAGCCAGATCACACCGGCCTGACCGAGACTTTCGGTATCGGCCATGATGTGCGCCTGGCTGACCGGAGCGAAGTCTTCTGCGCCAAAGAAATCGCCGACAGCGATCTGGTGCTGCAAGGCTAGTTGCGGGACTCGTCCTTGCTCACCGGCGAGGATGGATTTTTCTTCTTCATTCAGCTTCATTAAATACTTTCTTTACTAAATAAATCAGTCGATCTGCGCGCCAGACTCGTGTACTGCTTTGCCCCATTTTTCCAGTTCATTGCGACCGAACTTGGCATATGGGCCAGGCGGGATGGAGACAGGTGTTACACCGAGACTGGTCAGGCGATCACGGAAGGACGCAGACGCGACGATCTCGGCGATGTTTTTACTGAGCTGGCTGGCAATCGCTGCTGGCAGATTGGCTGGTGCATAAATCGCCCACCAAGCTTCCGCTTCAAATTGCTTGTAGCCGGATTCAGCCACGGTAGGCACTTGTGGCAACACAGGTGAACGTTGTGCGCCGCTGATCGCGAGTACGCGCAGCTTGCCGGACTGGATATGCGGCAATACCGATTGCACCGGATCGAACATGACTTCGATTTGCTGACCCAGCAAGTCGGTGACGGCTGGTGCGCTACCGCGATAAGGAATGTGCGCGAATTTGATACCCGCTGCGGTCGAGAACATTTCACCGGTCAGATGGCCGGGTGTGCCGTTACCAGCCGAGCCGAAGCTGATGCTGGCTGGTTTCTTCTTCGCTGCGGCGACCAGGTCAGCCAGTGTTTGGTATGGCGATTTTGCATTGACGACGATCGCGACCGGCGCTGCCGCGACTACACCTAGTGGTGTGAAATCGACTGCAGGATCGTAAGGCAGTTTTTTATACAGAGCGGCATTGATGGCTTGCGTGCCGACAGTACCGACCAGCAGGGTGTAACCATCTGCCGGAGACTTCGCTACCGAGTCCGCTGCGATCGCACCACCGGCACCGCCCTTGTTTTCGATGACGACGGTTTGCTTCAGCTGTGCCGACAAGTCATGCGCCAGAGGACGTGCAACGATATCGGTAGGGCCGCCAGCCGGGAACGGCACGACCAGTTTGATCAGGCGATCCGGATAGGCATCGGCAGGTGCGGCCAGTGCGGTGGAGGCAACGACCAGTGCGCTGATGCCAGCGATGAGGTGCAAGAAAAAACGCTGCTGTTTAATAAGCGGTGTGGAGAATCTGGAGCTAAGAGTCATGAGCATATCCTGTGATTGATAGTTAACAGGCAGCTATTTGCCGACATGCAGATTGTGTCCGACATGTCGTCCACACAAGACGGAGGATTTTCCATCGGCGACCTGGTGCAAGGTGCCGGATAAAAACTGATCAGAACCCGACTACGGAGAGTGAGGCAGATAGCGTTAGCATGGAGCAAGCAATGTGTCTTTTGGTGGAGCTGCCATACCTTGATTCATCGTTTGCTTGTAAGCTAATGAGCGATGAACAGATAAGGAAACGCAATGATCACACTAGCTCTGCATATGCAAAACGAATCTTTTTGCATGTCGATATTTGAAAAATAAATACCAGTAAAAAAATTGCAGAGCCGCATAGCGCAAGCGATGGCAGCCATTACTGGATGCATAAGCTTATTGGAAAGAGTTCGTTGTAAAGCGAGGTGTGCGCCTGTAATCTGGCGACATTGTTTAACGGGATTGCGTCAGTGATGTCGTGAACATGTGCATGACCATACCGGAGCCGGCGGTTCGAAAATATACCGGTACCAAACACTAAAAGGTGACCATGACTGTCACCTTTCTACACTGAACCAGCTTCAGTATCAGGCAGTACTCTCTATATATCTTATGGTTTTTCAGGCGGGCGCTGCGGATAAACCGAGGTGCCGAAGGTATTGCCCATGCGATTGCTGGTCGCAGCGCGGGTGAATACACCCAGCTGATTCGGCGGACGCTGGATGATGGCTTCAGAGCCCATTTGCGGCGCGCTCGGATTACTCGGGGTCGCCTTCGGTTGCAGCTTCTGGCTCAAGCAGTTGTATGAGGGTGCACGCACGCCGTCGACTTCCACTTCGACACAGGCTGGATCGTCCTTGCCCGCTTTGCTGGCGGGAACGGCGACCGGTTCTGCTGCATGCAGCCAGCCTGCCGTCAGTAATCCGATAGCTGCCAGCGATAGTAATGGGTATGTGCGCATGGTCTTTTCTTTCTATCCTGTGCTGCGTGGATGTATGGGTGTTTGCGCATGCTAGCAAGTGCATATGTCGTGCCGGTGACATCGTCATGTATCAACTGGCAAAAAATATGATGCAGGCCACTTGTCACAGCACAGTCATATTTTGACGCTATCGTCTCGACTGTAAATTTCGGCCCGCGCTGTGTAGCGTGCGGCGATCGAAGCAGTCCTCCGCCGTTGATCCCCCATTTAAATGATACGAACGACACGAATATCCGAATCGGGCAGCGACTTCGTACTCTCCATGTGTCTGATAGTGACCCTGATGGCGATGACGCATCAGGCTATTGCCCACGCACTTATACGGTTTGATCTGCCTGCACAGCCGCTGGATACGGCGCTGGTGACGTTTGGCGGCCTGACCGGTTACTCGGTGCTGGTGGCGAGTAATCTGGCGGCCGGACGCCAGGCCGCTGCGGTGGTCGGCGACTTTGAGCCGCGTGAGGCTTTGCAAAAATTATTGGTGGATACCGGACTGGTAGCACGTTACTCAGGCAGCAATGCATTTACGCTGGCGCTGGCGAATGGCGCGTCTGACGCATCCGAGCCTGATGCAGATGCGGCTTCCGGCAAGCGCATCGCACTCGCTAAAAGCAGTTATGCGCTGGTGCTGCAAGCGTCGTTGACGCGTATTCTGTGCCGCGCGCAGCCGGATGCTTTCGGACGTTATCGGGCGGTATTCCAGCTATGGATTAATGACGATGGCGCGATACGCGATGTGCGTCTGCTGGAATCGACCGGTTTGAAAGAGCGCGATGCAGTGGTGCAAAGAGCCCTGCGCCAGGGTGCGCTGGACGCAGCACCGCCAGCCAGGCTGGCACAGCCGATCAGCATTCTGCTGACGCCACGGCCTGATCCGGCAGCGGATTGCCAGCCTTACTTAAGCAGGATGGATTAGCGATGCCGGAAGCATTGAAAGCATCGTTACGCGCACTGTTCCTGAATCGCTATGCGCAGTTCAGGCGGCATTTGCATATGCGCCTGGGGTCGGAAGACCTGGCCAATGACGCTTTGCATGAAACGTATTTGCGCGTGGAAAACATGACTCCGCCTAGCGCCATCAAATATCCATCTGCCTATCTGTACCGCATCGCGCTCAATATTGCAGAAGACCAGCGCAAGAGCAACGCGCGCATGTTGAGTGTGCCGGAGATAGAAGGTTTGTATGAATTGGCGGACGAACTGGCCGATCCAGGACGCACGCTGGAAGCAAAGAATGAAATCGAGGCACTGGAGCGCGCACTGGCAGAGTTACCCAAGCGACGCCGTCTGATCGTGATTGCCGCGCGCGTGGATGAGATGCCACATCGAGAGATCGCCGTGCGCTTTGGTGTCTCGGTGCGGACGGTGGAGAAAGAATTACGTGCCGGTCTGGAACATTGTTGTGAGCGTCTGGGGCGAGATTTCATCCAGCGCTTCGGTCCCGGCGCAGGAAAACAGTCTAAGCAATATGAATAAGAAAACCATGACAGCAGACGACATGGCCATCCAGCGCGAAGCACAGGCGTGGGTGGTGCGGTTGGATTCGCGTGCGGTGAGCGAAGACGACGCCCAGGCCTTCCGCCTGTGGTGTACGCAGAACCGTGCGCATGCGACCGCCTTCAGCGAAGCGCGCAATGTATGGTCAGCCATGCGCCCGGCCGCGATGCAGGTCAAGTATGCGGAAGCACGTCGGCAGGACGCAGTTGCTGGTGCACACAAGGGACGGCGGGCTTTCCTCGGTGGCGCGGTGGCTGCATCGGTGGCTTACCTGGCTTTCCGTCCGCCTATGGATTTGTGGCCATCGCTGGGTGAGGTGGCTGCAGGTTTTGCGGCTGATTATCAGACCGCGACCGGCGAGCAGCGCACGCTGGCGATGAATGACAGTGTATTCGTGCAGATGAATACGCAGACCCGTCTCAATGTACAGGTGAATACAAATAGTGAAACCGGGATGGAATTATTGTCCGGTGAAGCGGAAATACAAACCGATTTCAACATGCCGGGCAAGGTGACGGTGCTGGCGGGCGGTGGCGTGGTATCTGCCCTGCAGGCCAGATTCAATATCCGCTACACCGGCAACAAGGTCTGCGTGACCTGCCTGCAGGGTCGGGTGCAGGTTGGCCAGGCGATACATCGGGCCACGCTGGACGCTGGTCAGCAGCTGACATACCGCGACGGTGACTTTGGTGTGCCACAGGCTGCGAATACCAGTAGCGTGACGGCATGGCGCAAACGCATGCTGGTATTTAACCAGGTCGCCTTGTCGGAAGTCGTCACTGAGGTGAATCGCTATCGTCCGGGCAAATTGATTTTGCGTAGCGAAGAGCTGGGTCGCAGCAAAGTACAGGCCAGTTTTTCGATAGACCGGCTGGATGATGTGATTGCGCTGATACGTGATGCCTATGGTGCTGACGTCACGCAGTTGCCAGGCGGGATCGTGCTATTGCGCAAAGCGACGGCTTGATAACTCGTTTGCTTACAGATGCAAAAAACCGTTTGTGACATTTTGATGACTTGCTGCAGTCGTGCGCTTCCTTTGCGGTCATAGCCTCCGTAAGCCGCGAAATGTTCTTGTATCACCAGGGATAAATCGTGGCACCGGACAGGCAACGATATACAAAGGAATCCCTCCATGCAGCGCAATACGACGGCCACGCTCAATAAACCAATCTCCGCTATTCCCGCGTCATCCCATATGATTCCTGCGCAATCGCGGCAGGCACGTCTCAAGCCCCTGGCCCACGCCATTGCGCTGATGGTGGCAACGGGTAGCATCCTGGGCGATGCGCATGCGCAGCAGGCGTTCAGTGCCGCATGGTATGCGCAGAAGGGTGCAGTACAAGCGGCTGCGGTTGTCACCGGCAAACTGCCGAACGGCATGCCCGCCATGCCAGCCAGTTCCCCGGTACTGCAGCAACAGCAAGCCAATGCGCAGTTGCAGCGTTCACTCGCGAACCTGAATTCGGCTGCACGTGCAATCGCACTACAACAAGCACAGCAATCCGCTGCACGCCTGATCGCCAACGGCACGGTGCCGGATGGCCTGGGTGTCGGCGGTCTGGACGCAGGCAGCCTGGTCAACAGCTGGATCAATGCGAATGGCCCGACGCAAAGCACGTCGAATGGCAAGACTATCGTCGACATCAAGCAAACCGCTGACAAGGCCATCCTGAATTGGGAAACCTTCAACATCGGTAAAAACACCATCCTGCAATTCGATCAGCAAGCCGACTGGTCAGTCCTCAACCGCATCAACAATACAACCGCACCGAGCGTCATCCAGGGCCAGATCAAAGCCCCGGGTACGGTCATGATCGTCAATGCCAACGGTATCGTTTTCACCGGCAGCAGCCAGGTCAACACACGTAACCTGGTCGCAGCTGCGGTCGGTATGACGAATGACCAATTCAACAAAGGCATATACAGCGAGAAGCTGGGCAACAACGACATCCCGACCTTCGGCAATGCTGTCAATGCCGCTACTGGCGTAGCCGGTGTGGCGAATGCTTTTGGTGTCGTGGTCGAACAGGGCGCGTTAATCGAAACGCATCAGACCACCAGCGCCACCCAGGGTGGTGGTTACGTCCTCATGGTCGGTGGGCAGGTCAGCAATGCCGGTACCATCAACACCGCCAATGGCCAGACCACACTGGCCGCCGGTGACACCTTCGTCATCAAAAAAGGTGTAGGTACCGCAGGCAACCAGACATCAACTACCCGCGGCAACGAAGTCACGACAGGACTGAATGCAGGCAGCAGCAACGGCAAGGTTGTTAATACCGGCACCGTCACCGCGTCGACCGGCGACATTACCATGACCGGTCATCAGATCGAACAACGTGGCGTCCTCGTCAGCAGCACTTCGGTTGATACGCGCGGCACCATCCATCTACAAGGTAATCCGAACGACGCCACCGCCAGCATTACGTTCGGTAAAGATAGCGTCACCGCCATCGTGCTGGATGCGAGCGCCTTGACCGCACTTGATAGTCAAAAGAATGGCCTGGCCGCACCGGTCACCGACATCAGTGGCAACATCGTTCCTGCCAATGACAGGCGTGATTTGTCACGCATAGAAATCAGTGGCGGCACGGTCGACTTTGAAGGTGATTCGCTGACCCTGGCCACCGGTGGCCAGGTCATGGTTGATGCCAAATCCCGCGCCCTGATGCGCGATGGCGCACAAATCGATGTCTCTGGTGCCGTCGGTGTCCAGCTGGGCATGGATAGCAACAACCTCAAAATCAACGTACAAGGTAATGAGCAGCGTGATGCCTCGGTCAACCGCGATGGTAAAGGCCTCAACAATAGCGACATCTGGATAGACAAGCGCGATCTCATCCTGGTCAAGGCCGACTACGACGCCGTTAAAAATCCGAATGGCTACAAAACCGATCGCTGGTACACCGCAGGCGGCTTGCTCGAAGTGGCCGGTTACCTCGCCACCAGCGGTCACACCGTCGGTGAATGGATGGCGCAGGGCGGCATCGTCAACTTCACTGGCAACAGCGTGGTCACGCAATCCGGTTCCAACATCAACCTCTCCGGCGGCACGCTGGATGTACAGACCGGCCTCATCAAGCAAACCTTCTTAAAAGGCGCGGACGGCAAACTCTACAATGCGTCGACCGCTCCTGGTGACATGCTCTACACCGGCGTCTTCAAAGGCTACGAAGACACCAGTGAGCGCTGGGGCGACAAGGCGACCAAGTACTATTACAACCCACTCATCGCGCCACGCACGCGCCTGGAAAACGGGTACACAGTAGGACGCGATGCCGGTACGCTGGTCATAGGCACGGCCAACGCAGTACTGGAAGGCAAAATCAGCAGTGATGTATTCCAGGGTGAGCGTCAGACCAGAGCACCGCAAGCGAATCTGGATGGCTACTACCAGTCGCAGAATGCAGCAGCGCAACATGCGCAACTCATCGTCGGCAGCGTCAGCAACTTCTATGACAAAACCACCGGCCTGCTGTCACGCCGCGTCGATGCGGGCGGCATTAAAAATGTAGTCTTCAGCGATACCGAGAATGCCATCGCAGACGGTCTCGACCTCAGCACCGTACTGCCAGCCGATCGCGTCAACACACTCGTCTTCAATACCGAACAACTCAACAGCTTTGCACTGGGCAGCATCAAAATCGCTGCTACCGACAAGATCGACGTCAACGGCGACCTCAAGGTCAATTCGGCTGGCAACATCACGCTCTACAGCAACAACGTCAACGTCTATGCCAACCTCACCGCACATAGCGGCACGATACAGCTCGGTAATGTACTGGATCAAATCACGACCAATGGCGTGGTCGGTGGCGTCGTCAGCCCGGGTAACCTGAACGGTCAGGTTACGGTGGCGCAAGGCGTCAAGCTGGATGCCAGCGGCCTCTGGAATAACCAGCAGCTGGACCCGAACAATACCGCCAGCCTGCCTTACGTCAACGGTGGTTCGGTCAGCATACGCAGCAGTCAGAATGCGACGCTCAACACCGGCAGCAGCATCGATGTCTCCTCTGGTGCAGCCTTGTTCAGTAAAGGTAAAACACAGGACGGTAAGGGCGGCAACGTCACGCTGGAAGCGAATGCATTTGGCGGCAGCAATGGCGTGCTCGCATTGAACGGCACATTGGAAGGCTATGGCGTCGCAGGTGGCGGCACGCTCACGCTGCAAACCAATCAAATCCTCATCACAGACGGCAGTAACACTGCTGCACCCGATACATTGGTTCTTGATGGCGGTTTCTTCAACAAAGGCTTCAGCAACTACAACCTGATCGGCAACAAGGGCGTCACCGTTGCTGAAGGTACGCAGGTGGATGTGGCCATGCCGGTGTATCGCTATGCGCAGAATGCGATCGGTAGTGTCACCGGCAGCAGCATCAAGGATGCGCTGGAACTGTGGACGCCACCGGTGTATCAGGACGATATCGCCAAAGGCACGCTCACCCAGCGCAAGGGCGCGAGCATCAAACTGCAGGCGGGCTCAACATTATCGAGTGCAGCCGACATGGCGATCGCACAAGCCGTCATCGGTAAAGGCGCAGTCGTCAATGTTGATCCGGGTCAGTCGATCACGGTAGCCAGCGTTGGCCAACTGACGGTCGATGGGCGTCTGAATGCATGGGGCGGCAAGATTACGCTGGCAGGTATCAATCCCGGGCTGGCAGCAGAAGCAGTGGAGGCGGCAGGCCATACCCGTTCGATCTGGGTCGGTGAGCAGGCGATACTCGACGTCGCTGCACGTGCGGTGACAGGTGTAGACGCACGCGGCAATCGTTATGGGCAAGTGCGTAATGGCGGCAGCATCGTGATCGGTGGTGAGATCAATCACACGATTGGTAATGCGACGGCACCGAATCTGTTTGTCGTGGTGCGCGATGGTGCAGTACTCGATGCATCCGGCACACAGGCGACACTGGATATTGCAGGACTCGGTGCGACCAATGTCGCCAGCGGCGGTGGCAGTATCTCGCTGACTTCGAATATGGGCTTGTACCTCGACGGCATGATGAAGGCCGAGGCGGGTGGTGCGGGTGCCGCAGGCGGTACGCTGAGCGTGGCACTGGAAGCACCGTATTACCTGAAAACTGCAGCCAGCAATGTCCTGAATCCGCGCGAGCTGGTGATCTCGCAGCACAAGGGTGCGAGCGCATTGCAGGGCGTGCAGGATGCAGTACAGGCTGGCAGCATATTGACCTACGGTTATGGCGGCCTGGCAGTGGATCAGGTGGAAGCGGGCGGCTTCGATAATCTGTCGGTGCTGGTGTCAGGTGCGTTGACCTGGGCCGGTGACGTTACGCTGAAGACCGATCAGAGTCTGCGCTTGTATGGTGGCTATGCATTGGCCGATGGTGCGCCGACTACTTCCAAAGTCAGACTGGAATCTTCGTATATCCACCTGGCCAGCAACAAAGTGGCTTTCCGCGATCAGTATGTCAATCCACGTAGCGCGAATGCAGCGGCGCGTGGCATAGGCGCAGAGTTCAGCGCAGCAGCGGACTTGATCGACATACGTGGTGCGGTCGCGCTGAACGCTGAGCGGGTCGAGTTGACCAGTCGCGGCGATTTGCGTTTCCTGACCATCAGCGATGGCTGGGATGGTAATAATCCGACGACCAGCCTGACCAGTCCCGGCGATATCGTGCTGAAGGCGGCGCAGCTCTATCCGGAAACCGGTGGCGGTGCGTCAGTCAAAGCCGGTTACCGTGCGATAGTCGGTAATGTGCTTGGTTATGATCCGCGCTATAGCCTGACCATAGGCCGCACTACCGATTACCTGCCCGCCATGCCTTACTCCGCGTTTGGCACTTTGCAATTGCTGGCGGCGCATGTCGAGCAGGGCGGTATCGTGCGTGCACCTCTCGGTTATATCGCGCTTGGTGTCGCAGGCTACGACAACGACATCACATTAAACGTCAATTTGCTCGCTAACAGTCTGACCTCGGTCAGCGGTGCCGGCATGATCATGCCTTACGGCGGCACGGTAGACGGACAGAGCTGGACTTACGATGGCAAGGCCGTGACTTTCACCGGTGTCGGTGGTGCCAATAGTGGTGGCACGCTAAAGGTTGGTGTAAAACTGGCAGGCACACAGGTGGCGGTGCATGAAGGCGCGACTCTGGATCTGTCCGGTGGCGGTGATCTGACCGGTGCCGGTTTCATCTCGGGTCGTGGTGGTTCCACCGATGCGCGTTACAACCCACTGGTTCAAATCGGCGTCAACGGCGGCTTCAGCTTGCCGGGTCTGGCGACGAATCCTATCTATGCGATTGTGCCGGGTGCGCAAGGCTATGCGCCGACGAATGCACAAGGTGCAGTTGATCCCGTCATCGGTCGTCAGGTGACGATAGGCGCTGGCGTGCCAGGTTTGCCAGCTGGGACCTACACATTGATGCCATCCACTTACGCCTTGTTGCCAGGTGCGTTCCGCGTCGAGATCAATGGTGCAGCCGGGATGGGCGGCTTCAATGCGACGCAGGCAATGCGCAATGGTTCATGGGCAGTGTCCGGCGCCTTGTCGATTGCCGGTACCGATATACGTGACAATCTCGCCAGCCAGTTAATCATCACACCGGGCAGCGTATTGCGCAGCTATTCGCAGTACAACGAAACCAGCTATACCGCATTTGCACTGGCCGATGCAGCGCGGCGCGGTATTCCGCGTCCTATCCTGCCGCTGGATGCGAAAACCCTGCAGCTGGATTTCAGGGCGGGCGCCGGTGCTGACGCCTTCAGTTTTAAAGGTGACGGACGTTTCAACGCGGCTGAAGGTGGTTATGGCGGCACCGTATCCGTGATTATGGGCAGCGGTTCGGATGAACTCAAGAAGATAGAAATTGTGGCTGCTGGTGCGCAAGCCACGACCGGATTCGACGGCATCACTTTGCGCGACGATAGCCTCAACAACATAGGCGCAAGCCGCATGGTGATAGGTGGCATTACGTCGGTGGAGTATGGCCAAAGCGGTAACTACGTGGATTTCAGGAATATGGCGCGGGAAGTGCATCTGCGTTCCGGTGCCCAGCTGGCGGCACCCGAAGTATTCCTGACGGCGACTGATCCAAGCAATGCAGCCCTCGGCAATGGCCTCATCAATGTGGAGCAGGGCGCGAGCATCAATACGCTGGGACGTGGCAAGGTTGCGTATGACTCGAACGATGGCTTCGTCTACAAGATGAGTGGCCATATGCTGGCTGCGTCGAATGGTTTGTTGAATGTGACGCAAGGCGCGAGCACAGCCACACGCGGCGCCATCACCATCGGCGCTTGTGACACCGGTACATGCACAGGGTCGACCACGCTGTATTCGGAAGGTACGGTACTGGCGTCCACCCAAGGCAGCTTTTTCCTCGATGACGCAGTGCGTTACGGTACCCGCAACCTGACGCTGGCGGTCGGTGCCATCAATATCGGCAGCGAGCAGGTATTGGCCGATGCACAAGCCAACGGCATACGTTCTTCCGGTCTGGCCCTGAACCAGAGCGTGCTGGATAGACTATTGCGTGGTGATACCAGCACTGGCGCACCTGCGCTGGAGACCTTGGTGCTGAATGCAGCGAATAGTGTCAACTTCTACGGCGACGTGACGCTGGATACTTATGACAGCACCGGCAAATCGACGCTGGACCGACTGGTATTGACGACGCCTGCCATCTACGGTCAAGGCGATGACAATGCGGTGGCGACGATACGTACAGCCAACCTGATCTGGGGTGGCGCGGAAACTGCAGCGGGCAACGTGATTGCAAATGGCGCAGGTACCGGCAGCGGCACATTGAACCTGATCACCGAGCGTATGGAATTCGGTTTCGCGCCGTTCACACAACCGGGCACCATCAAATCCTATGATCGTCTGGCGCTGGGATTTGCCAACGTCAACCTGAGCGCGAGCGAGCGCGTCACTGCCAATCATAAAGGCAGCTTGTCGGTGTACCAGGCACAAGGTGCATACGAAAGCGGCAAGGGCTTCCAGTACAGCGGTGGCAATCTGAATATCTCGACACCGCTGTTAACAGGTGCTGCCGGTTCGGTCAACAACATCACCGCTGGCGCTAACATCAATGTAGTCGCGCCGACGACCACGACAGCAGTAGACAGCAAAGTCGCCAACGACGCACTCGGTGCCGAATTGAGCCTGCACGGCAACAATGTCAGCGTGGCGAGCAAGGTTGTGCTGCCTAGCGGCAAACTGAAACTGATCGCCGACGAAGATCTGATCCTGACCGATGCCGCGCATATTGATCTGGCTGGACGCAAGATTGTTTTCCATGATCTCGATAAATACAGCTGGGGTGGCGACGTCATCCTCGAGAGTCGCAATGGCGATATCGTGCAGGCCGCCGGTTCGACCATCGATCTGTCGGCGGCTTATAACAAGGCAGGCAGCCTGACCGCAGTAGCATTGGCCGATGCCGCCGGTATGGTCAATCTGCAAGGTCGCGTCCTGGGCAGCAGCAGTGGTTACTACGACGCGGGCGGCACCCTGGTGCCATACGTGGCGGGCAGCATAGAAGTACGTGCGCAAACACTGGGCAGCAGCGGTACGCTGGACAGTCAGTTCGCCGCTCTCAATACGCGCCTGACTGCAGGCGGTGTATTCGGCAGCCGCAACTTCCAGCTGAAACAGGGCGACCTGACGATAGGCAATGAACTGAAAGCTGGCGTCATCAATGTCTCGGTCGACAATGGCAGCCTGACTGTAGTCGGCACTATTGATGCCAGCGGCGAACGCGTCGGCAATATACGTCTGGCGGGCAAGAACGGTTTGACGATAGGCAGCAACGCGGTACTGGATGCACACAGCACTGTGCTGCGCGTCGATAGCTACGGCAAGATCATAGACAGTCCGAACCGTGCCAACGTCGAACTCAGTTCCGGCAACGGCACGCTGACGTTGGCCAGCGGTGCGCAAATCGATTTACGTCACGGCACCAATGCACCAGTCGGCAATGGCAAAGGCCAGCATGACGGCACAACACGCGGCACGCTGACCTTGAATGCACCGCGTATCGGTAGCAACGGCGCGCATGATGACGCGGATGCGGCAGTACACGGTGACATTGCCATCGATGCCAGCGGCAGCCTGAATATACGCGGCGCCAAATCGATAGCCGTCAACGGCATGCAGCGTTATGACAATGCGCAACTGGCGACAGTAAAAGATGCGAACGGTAATGAAGTACTGGGCCAGGATGGCAAGCCGGTACTCGACCTGGCGGCAAATGGTCGTACGTATCAGGTCATCAACCAGGACTATCTGGATGACTTGCATGACGACAGCACGACCTTTATGGAAAAGGCTCTGCTCAACACCAATCTGACCAATACCAAACTGGCCGGACTGAACAACGCAACGTATGCGGATGCCTTGCATCTGCGCCCGGGCGTCGAGATCGTCAGCAATGCCGTCACCAATCCGGGTGGCGACATGATCGTGCAGGGTGACCTTGATCTGTCCAAATACCGTTACGAAAGCCTGAACCACAAGCCGCAAGTTGGTGTGTATGGTTCCGGTGAAGTCGGCACGCTGACCATACGTGCCGAAGGCAACCTCGATATCTTCGGCAGCATTAACGATGGCTTCGCACCACCGCCGGAAACGCAGGACGACAAAGGCTGGGTCTTGTTGCCAGGCCGTGATTTCACTGGTGGTGATCTGGTCGTGCCTAGCCTTGGCGTGACGCTGGCCGACGGCACTGCTTTCCCGGGTGGCACCACGCTCAACTACGATTTGCCGATCAAGGGCTTTACCTACACAGGTCGCCTGCCGGTCGACGCGACCTTGAGCCAAAGCCTGACCTTGCCAGCTGGTACGGTGCTGGCAGCGGCGGTACGTGATGCTGCGGGCAATGTCTTGTTTGCAGCGGGCACCATGTTGAGCCAGGCGCTTACGCTGCAGGCGGGTTACAAAATGGACGCTGGCAGTGTATTGGCCAGCGACACGAAATTCGCTGCGGTGGTGTGGCCGAAGGGACTTGCTTTGCCTGGTGTGCTGGGTGAACGCGCCACCTTGATACTGAATGGCGATAAGGCATTGGCGGTCGGCTCTCTGATTCCTTCCGGTACCGATGTGAAGTTGTTGGCAGGTGTCACTTCGATTCAACTGCGTCCGGAGATTGCAGGCAAATCGAACAAGCTGTGGGCGGTTGCGCAGATGCTGCCTGAAGGTTCGCAATCATGGTCATTGCGCCTGGTTGCGGGTGCAGATACAGAAGCGGCGGATAGCCGTGTCGTCAGCAGCCGTCTTGCAAATGGCAGTTTGCGTCTGGCCGATAGTCATTACGGTATGTTCGGCAAGGCTTTGCCGTCCAAAGATGTCTTCGTCTGGACCCAGGCGGCGATAGACATACTGATCGGTGCAGATTTGGGGCCCTTGCCGGTTGTTGGTGAAGAGATGACAGATGAATCTGTCACGATCGCTACCGGCGGCGTATATACCAGTTTCGCGCAGATGTGCTCGGACGACCCTAGCATGTGCCTGAAAAAAGAATCGTACAAGTGGTCACAAGAGGCTGCAGATGAGTTGGGCACACCTGCGCTGGCCGGGCAGCTGATGACGATCGAGTTTGTACAAAATGAGGTCGGGTACAACACCATCGCGGAAATGTGTGCGGATCTTCCTTACTGGTGTATTTCCACGTCCAAAGCCGAATACGAAAATATCGCTGGCAGCACGCGCTTCAGCGTCATACGCACCGGTACCGGTGACCTGGAACTGCTGAGTGCGGGCAATATCCGTATGGATTCCCTGTTTGGTGTCTACACCGCAGGTACTTCATCGGCGGCGACGTATGCCAACGATCCTTATAACCAGCCGCGTGGCCGCGCCGCTATCGGTACGGTCCTAAATGACCCGGACGGCGCGCGCGAACATCTGGTCGACGGCGGGAGCAGCAGTATTTACCGTGCCTGGTATCCGGACCAGGGCGGCAATCTGTTTATCAAGGCAGGTGGTGACCTGACCGGTTCACAGCTGACGGCGGCGGCTGCGACTGTTACGCGCCCGAATCCCAAGGATGGTGGCTATAACACGGCTGATACCGGCAATTGGTTATGGCGTCAGGGTAGCGGCAATGTCGCTACCGGCACCCAGGCACAGCCAACTGCATGGTGGATCAACTTCGGCACTTATACCAGTACGGCTGGTAGTGCCGATCAGATGGTGGGCTTTACCGGTTTCGGTGCCCTGGGTGGCGGCAATGTCGATGTACAGGTGGCGGGCAGCGCCGGTGCGTTGACCAAATACTCGGCACCGGCGTTTGACTCGACTATTAATCCGCGTAGCCAGGGCATCGTGCTGGCAGTCGGCAGCACCGGACGTGTGGCTGCAGATGGCAGCATGCAATTGACTGGTGGTGGCGACCTGAATGTGAAGGTCGGTGGCCAGCTGAATCCTGCCAGCGAGGTATTGAGCGGGACCCTGAATGGCGCGCTGGTCAACTTGCGTGGACATATCGACTTGACCAGTGCGCAAGTGGGTACGCTGGGACTGATCTACGGTTTCAATGCGACCGAGCACGTACCCAAGGAAAGCCGCGCTTTCGACTCCTTCCATGCGACACGTGCCGAAGCGCTCGGTGGCCTGGCACTGGTGCCAGGTGATGCGACTATCAGTATTAATACCCGGGGCGATCAGGTGATACAGGAAGTGATCGATCCGGGCCGTATCACGATACGTAACTTCTCGCCGTTCAAGAATAGCGCAGGTGTGGACGGTCGCGGCCTGAGCTGGTTCACCTTGTGGACTGATCGCACTTCGCTCGATATGTTCTCTGCCGGTGGCAATCTGACGCCTTACACACAGGGTGCTACTGCTGGCGGCACTATCAGCGATGACGCGATCATTTACCCGGCTATCACGCGGGCAGTCGCAGCCAGCGGCAATCTGTTCTATGGCAAGGGTTCGAAGACGCGATTCTCCGATCTGGGTTACTACGAACCGATTTTGCTGGCACCGTCACTTAACGGGCAATTGCAATTCCTGGCGGCAGAATCCATCTACGCGGGCGGCTTTGCCATCAGTCAATCCGGTGCTGCAGCATCCGCACTGGCGACACCGCAAAACCCGGCTTACGCTGGCTGGATCGCCGGTACCTGGCCCGACCTGCCGGTCGCGACCAATACCTCGGTGATGGCGAATCCGGTGGTTGGCGGTTACTTCCCCTTGTTTGCATTTGGTGCCAACAGCGCTGCGACTCGCCTCGAAGGTACAAGTGAACCGGCGCGCTTCTATGCGATGACGGGCGATCTGATCGGTGTCGATAGTGGTCGCCTGCTGACATACACCGACCGCGATCATCGCGCTTTGCCAGCTTGGCGTTATGGCCAGACCTGGTATGAAGGCGCGCAGCCGGTATGGATGTTCGCCGGACGTGACATCGTCAGCAGCGGCAGCTATCAGGGACCACCACAAGCGGGGAACCGGACTTACACCACCTATGGCAATTTGTTCGTGCATCACAATGCCAGCGATGTGTCGGTGGTCTCGGCTGGTCGCGACATTCTATATAGCAGCTTCAATGTGGCAGGCCCGGGTACGCTGGAAATTACCGCCGGTCGCAACATCCTGATGGAAGACAAGGGCGCGGTCACCAGCATAGGTGCGATAGTGCCGGGTGATACACGTCCTGGCGCGAATGTGGTGTTGCAGGCTGGAGTGGGCAAAGGCCTGGATTACCTCGGATTCATCCAGCCTTATCTGGACGCGGCCAACCTGGCGCAAAGCGGCATCCCGCTGGCAGGCCAGGGCGGCAAGGTCGCCAAGGTCTATGACGCGGAATTGATCCAGTGGTTGTCGGAGCTGTATGGCTTCACTGGTGATGCAGCAGCGGCACGCGCTTATTACCTGGCCTTGCCAGAACCGCAGCAACGCGTGTTCGCACGTAATGTGTACTTCGCGGAATTGCGTGAAGGCGGTCGTGAATACAACGACGTCAACAGTTCGCGCTACGGCAGCTTCCTGCGCAGCCGCAATGCGATAGCAGGCCTGATCCCGACGCTGGATGCAGATGGCAAGGCGATTGTGTATGACGGCGACATCATCATGTATCGCGGTACTTACTCATTTACCGATCCAGGCAATGGCACCACGGTAAGCTCGCCACGCAGCGGCTTTGTGCATACCAACTTCGGCGGCAACATCCAGATGCTGACGCCGGGTGGGCAGCAAGTGTTCGGTATTGAAGGCGAAGCCCCGCCATCGACTTCCGGCGTGATCACACAAGGCAGCGGCGATATTCAGCTGTATGCACGCGACAGCATCTTGCTGGGCCAGAGTCGCATCATGACGACCTTCGGTGGCGACATCCTGGCCTGGTCGGATCGTGGCGACATCAATGCGGGTCGTGGCTCGAAGACGACGCTGGTGTATACCCCGCCTAAACGTGAATACGACCAGTGGGGTAACGTCAAGCTGGCGTCGAATGTGCCGAGCACCGGCGCAGGTATTGCGACGCTGGCACCGATCCCGGAAGTACCGGCCGGTGACATGGACTTGCTGGCACCGCTGGGCACTATCGATGCCGGTGAAGCCGGTATCCGGGTCTCGGGCAACGTCAACATCTTTGCCTTGCAGGTGGTGAATGCGGCCAATATCAAAGTCGCAGGTGACGCCAAAGGCATCCCGATGATCGCAGCTGTCAACGTCGGCGCACTGACCAATGCCAGCGCGGCGGCCAGTTCAGCGGCGGCAGCGGCGCAGGATGTGGTGCAGCGTGATCGTAACGCAGCGCGTCAGAACCTGCCGTCGATCTTCACGGTGCGCGTACTTGGCTTCGGCAATGAAGACAGTCATGACGAAGGCAGCAAAGCAAAAGCGCAGGGCGCTGCATACAACCCGCAAGGCGTGGTGCAGGTGCTGGGCGCAGGTGAGCTGAGCGAGGCAGAGATGCAGCCGTTGACACAGAACGAGCGTCGCGGTCTGAAGAAATAGTAACAAGCACGTCAGCTCAAGGGCTTCCGCAAGGAAGCCCTTTTTATTTGGGCTTCTTATATGACAGCACGATGACTGCAGATGAGGGAGGAGCGGCATGCATTTGCTTTGTCACGAAAAAGAATTATGAACATTTGATGACAAACGACAGTTGTTGCAAGCGTCAACCGTCTAGGCATCAGTACACAGACATGACGACCCTGCACAGCATGCGATGGCTAGCTACGCAGGGAAGTAAAGACAAGTTTGATTTTAGGGATTGAGTTCAACACATGTGTGACGTGAAGAAAAACCGGAATGAACAGCCGCTCCGACTGAAGGCGATTTGCCTGGCTGTGCTGGCGCTGGGTTTGCATGGCGCAGTCATGGCGCAGTCGGAGAATGCGACAGATGCAGCGGTAACTGAAGCTGATAACACACCCAGGGTAGATATCAACGAATACATCGTCCGTGGTAACAGCGTGCTGGATGCACGCACGATCGAGCTGGCAGTGACGCCTTACCTCGGCCCGAAGCGCACGATGAAGGATGTCGAAAACGCGCGTGATGCCTTGCTGTCCGCCTATAACGCCCGCGGCTACCAGTCGGTCTATGTCGATTTGCCGGAGCAACAGGTGACGGGTGGTGTGGTCTACCTGCAAGTCAATGAAACCAAGGTCGGTCGTGTGCGTGTCGTCGGTGCGCAATACAACTCGCCGCTGGAAGTACGTGAACAGGTGCCTGCGCTGCAGGAAGGCAAAGTGCCTGACTTCAATCTGGCACAAGCCCAGCTGACCACATTGAACCGCAGCGCCAAGCGTCAGGTCATGCCTTTGGTCAAGCAGGGCGCCTTGCCCGGCACCATGGACGTCGACCTAAAAGTGGATGACAGCAGCCCATGGCGCGCCAGCGCTGGCCTGAACAATGATTACAGCGCTGATACCAAAGAGTTGCGTGCGACTGCGTCTATCGGTCACGACAACCTGTGGCAGCTCGGACATAGCGCCTCGCTGAGCTTCTTCGGTACGCCGGAAGATTTGAACCAGACCAAAGTCTGGTCGGGTTCCTATACCGCACCGCTGCGTGATAGCAACTGGACGCTGGATGCCTCCGGCTATAAATCAGACAGCACGGTCTCCACCGTCGGCGGCACCACCGTGCTCGGCAAAGGTTATGCAGTCGGCTTCAAGGCGACTTACACCGTGCCGAATACCGGCAACTGGTGGCACACCATGAGCGTCGGCGTGGACTTCAAAAACAATGAAGAAGCGCTGCAACTAGGCGGTACCGGCGACAAAGTGCCATTGAAATATGCACCTATCACGCTCGGCTATATGGGCTTTGTGCAAAACGAGCGCAGCCAGTACAGCCTCGGCCTGACCATGGTAGCGGGTACCCGCAGCCTGTTCGGTTACGGCAGCGATGAAACCGCCTTCCGCTACAAACGTTACGAAGCCAAGCCCAACTTCATGGTGCTCAAGGCTGACCTGAATGGTTCGTACAGCTTTGAGAACGAAGTGCAAATCGGCTTCCGCTTCGCTGGTCAGCTGACTGATTCACCTCTGGTATCCGGTGAGCAGATCGCTGCAGGCGGCATGAATTCGGTACGCGGCTATCTGTCAGCAGAAACCACCGGTGACTATGGTGTGGTCGGCTCGCTGGAGCTGCGCAGCAAACCTTTGACTTACCTCAATCCCTGGGTCGAAAACTGGCGCGTCTATGCATTTGGCGATGCGTCCAGATTGAAGCTGCGCGATCCGCTGATCGAACAGCAAGACCTTTTCACGCTGGCATCGGTGGGTATCGGTACCAGCTTCCGCCTCGGCGAACAAGTCAGCGGACGAGTCGATGTTGGCTATCCGTTGAAAACAGGACCGCGCACCGAGAAGCACGACACGCGCGTGAACTTTAGTCTCAATGCCAGTTATTGATCGGAATTTATTCACAGCTCTTTCTTAAACAAGTAGCGCACATCCTTTTTATTTTTAGACGAGTTTTCGGAGATCCACTGTTATGCGACGCATTCTTTTACTTACGCTCACCATGCTGAGCACGCTCTTGCCCAACCTGGCACACGCCTGGTGGCAACCTGACTGGGCTTACCGCAAGCCGATCACTATCGACGCGGGTCCGCAAGGCGGCGCTTTGGGTGGTGACGCTGGTCGCACTCCAGTACTGGTGCGCCTGCATACCGGTAATTTCAGCTTTGAAGGTGTCAGCGACACCGGCGCCGATCTGCGCTTCGTGGCAGGTGATGACAAGACTGTGCTGAACCATCAGATCGAACAATTCGATCCTTTACTCGGCATCGCACTGGTGTGGGTAGATATGCCTGCATTGCCAGCGGGTGCGCCACAGCAAGTCTGGATGTACTACGGCAATCCTAAGGCTCCGGCATCCGGCAATGGTCAACGTACTTTCGATCCTGATTACACACTGGTGTATCACTTCGCAGAAGCAGCAACCCCGCCACGTGATACCACTGCCTTCGGCAACAACGCACAAACCGCAGTCGTCAGCATCGACGGTACTGTCATCGGCAAGGGCGCGAAACTGAGCGGCACCCCATTGATGCTGCCAGCTGCACCATCGCTGACGCAGGAAGCCGGTGGCGCGTTCACGTTCTCGGTATGGGTACGTCCGGAGCAATTGGGCGCACAACAACTGATCTATGCACGTCGCGACAGCGGTCGTGAATTCCTGGTCGGTATCGACCAGGGTGTCCCTTTCGTACAAGTCAATGGTCAACGCAGCAAACCTGGCCAGCCTATCCAGGCCGGACAGTGGTCGCACCTGGCCGTCACAGCGGATGGCAAGAACGTCACGCTGCACGTCGGTGGCCGTGCTACTGCTTCGCTGGAAGCCAGCATGCCTGCATTGAATACCGTGGCAGCGATCGGTGGTGACACTGCAGCGCAGTCTGCAGCGATGACTCCATTCATCGGCGCGATCGATGAAGTACGTATGTCCAAAGTAGCGCGCAGCGACACCTTGTTGCTGGCTGATGCCGTGTCGCAAGGTGCGGAATCGCGCCTCGCAGTATTCGGCAGCGATGAGCAACAGGCAGGCAAGAGTCACTTCGGCTTCATCCTGGCAGCGATGCCACTGGATGCCTGGCTGGTCGTGATTATCCTGGGCGTGATGATGGTGTTGTCGTGGGCCATCATGATCAGCAAAGGTCGCAACTACGCTGCGATCTCGCGTGCCAACGCTGTGTTCATGGATCACTTCCGTGAAACCGCAGGTGCACCGCTGGACCAATTGGCTAACAGCAGCAAACTGCCACAAGACGTGAAAGCGGATTCCTCGCTGTGGCGTCTGTACAAGGTAGCGGTGGATGAAATGCGTCGCCGCCATGACCGTGGCTACGACCTGAATGCAGTATCGAACGCAACCATCAGCGCGATCCGTGCTGCGATGGATGGCGTGATGGTGCGTGAAAACGAACGTATGTCGCATCGCATGAATTGGTTGTCGACTGCGATTGAAGGTGCACCTTACGTCGGTCTGTTCGGTACCGTGATCGGCATCATGCTGGTGTTCGTGGTGGCAGCAATGGCTGGCGCAGTGGACATCAACTCGGTGGCACCAGGTATGGCGGCTGCGCTGTTGTGTACCGCTGCTGGCCTGGGCGTCGCGATTCCTGCGCTGTTTGGCTACAACTGGCTGGCTTCGCGTTCCGATGCGATCGGCGCCGACATGGCCGTATTCGTAGACGAATTTGCTACCCGCCTGGCTGAAGAGCAGGGCGAAGGCCGTCAAGCTCGCGCCACTTTGCGCCAGGCTTGAGGAGCAGATAACTATGGCAAACGCAGCCAAATTCGGCACAAAAAAACGTGCCGGCGGCATCAACATCACGCCTTTTGTTGACGTGCTGCTGGTGGTGTTGGTGATCTTTATCCTGACCAGCAATGCCAGCATTCCGGGCATCAAGGTCGACTTGCCGAAGGCAAGTTCTTCGGTCGCGCTGGAGAAGCCGAAGACCAAGGCCATCACCATCGATAACGCGGGCCAGGTATTCCTCGATGCATTTCCGGTGACGCTGCCGGAACTCGAAGAACGCCTGCGTACCGAGAAAGCACTGACACCGGACTTCCCGGTGATCGTGCGCGGTGATGCATCGGTGCAGTACGCGAAGGTAGTGGAAGTACTCGACCTGCTACGTCGCATCGAGCTCAACCAGATCGGCCTCGTGACCGGTAAAGCGGCTTGAGGGGGCTAATGTGAATCGCCTTCATTTAAGTTCTCAGCCAAGCTCGCGGCCTGCCGATCTGTGGCGGCGCTGGGGCGGCTATGCGATAGGCGGATTCATTCTGGTCGTGCTGGTAGCGGTCGTCTGGTATCTGGTGTCGGGGACGGCGAGCACCAAGCGCGAGGTGGCTGCCACCCCGATGCTGATGTTGCCGCCACCGCCGCCACCTCCACCGGAGCCGGAAAAGCTGCCGGAACCGGAGCCGGAAAAAGTACAGCCGGAAGCACCGCCTGAACCAACTACCAACCCGCAGGAAGCACCGGCTGATTCGCCGACGCCTGCACCGGATGCCGGTGACCCGGTCACGATCGATGGTGCTGCACAAGCGGGTACCGACTCCTTCGGCATCGCTGCCGGACGTGGCGGTGGCTCGACTGGTGGTGGCGGCGGTACCGGTTCGTATTCAGGTTATGTCGCGAATGCATTGCAGCAGGCATTTGCACGTGATCCGCGCACCCGCACGCTGGCCTTCCAGGAAATACGCATCAACCTGTGGCTGGATGCCGAGGGCAAAGCGACACGTGTAGAGCTGGCACAGACCACGGGTAACGAGCAGATCGATGAAGCGGTGCTGGCTATGGCGCGTGATTTCCGCAGTGATGTGCGGCCGCCTGCGACACAACGTTTCCCGGCTCGCCTGACGATCAAGGGGCGTCGTCCATGACGAAGCCTGACAACCATTCCATTTCATTTCAATTGGTGAAAGCAAGCATGAATTATTTATCTAATCCACGGGGCCGTAGCCTCCCGGCACGTAAATCCGTGCAGAACCTGGCGATTGCTTCGGCGGTTGCCTTGCTGATGGCGACTGGCGCGGCGCAAGCACAAACCGCAGCACCGGCCGAAAGCGCGATGGTCAAATTGATCCGTGGCCTGATCCAGAGCGGCACCCTAAACAAGGACGTCGGCGAAGCACTGTTGGCACAAGCGCAAACCGAAGCGATGGCAGCACAACAGGCGCAACGTCAGGTCGCTGCAGTTGCTGCCGTCGCACCAGTGGCAGGTACTGCTGCAATGCGTCCGGAAGCGGGTGATGTACGCGTACCGTATATCTCGCAAACCGTACGTGACCAGATCCGTGATGAAGTCAAAGGCCAGGTCATGGCACAGGCCCGCACCGAAGGTTGGGCAGCACCGAATGAAACACCGGAATGGACCAAACGTATCCGCATCGAAGGTGATATGCGTTTGCGTAACGAATCACGTTATTACAGTGGCCATAACGATAATTTAAATCTGGCAGACTACGCGGCGATCAATGCGGGTAGTGGTTACGACTGGAATACGAATACCAATGGCTATTTGCCACCTATGCTGAATACGCGCCAGGATCGCAAGAATCTCTGGCGTGCTCGCGCCCGCTTTGGTGTCGTTGCAGATATCTCGGATAGCACCAGCGCCGGTATCAGGCTGGCGACGGGTAGCGATGATAATCCGGTGTCGACTACCCAGACTTTGGGCGGCGGCTTGAACAAGAAAAACATCTGGCTGGATCAGGCCTGGGTTTCGAATCGTCCGACTGACTGGCTGAAGATCACCGGCGGTCGCTTCGGCAATCCGTTTGTATCGAGCGACATGTTGTTCTCGAATGATCTGAACTTTGATGGTGTTGCCGCACAATTCGACAAGAAATTCAGTAACGACACCTTGTCGATGTTTGGTACCTTGGGTGTGATCCCGCTGGAATACTCGTCTGATAGCTTCCCTAAAGACCGGGGCGATAAAATGCGCAGCGAAACCAAGTGGTTGTTGGGTGCGCAGATCGGCGCCAACTGGAAGCTTGATTCGACCAATCGTCTGCGTGGCGCGATTGCTTACTACAGCTTCCAGAACGTGAGTGGCCAGCTGTCCGAGCCGTGCCGTCTGTACGCTGGTGAATCAACTGCATGTAGCACCGACTGGTCGCGTCCTGCCTTCATGCAAAAGGGTAATACCCTGATGCTGTTGCGTGATATTGCACTGAACCCGGCTGACCCGGCACGTACCCCATTGCCGCAGTATCTGGGTCTGGCGTCCAAGTTCCAGTTGCTGGACCTGAATGCGCGTTGGGAAACCAAAGTGCTGGGTGACTATGGCTTGCGTCTGGATGCGAACTACATCCGCAACCTTGCCTACGACGAAGACGAAATGTTCGCGCGTTCGCGTGGTGGCATTATCAATAACTACGACTCGACCGGTAACAACGGACGTGCCAACTTCCAGAGTGGCGGTAATGCCTACATGGTGCAGGCAACCCTGGGCAACCCGAATCCTAATTTACGCGGTCAATGGAATGTATCCGCCGGTTATAAATACATAGAACCGGATGCGATGCCGGACGGTTACAACGATTCGTCCTTCCATCTGGGTGGTACCAATGCACGTGGTTACACACTCGGCGGTACCTATGCTTTCGACAAAAACACGTCTCTGAGTGGTCGCTGGTTGTCGACTAAAGCCATCTATGGCTCGCCATTTGCTATCGATGTGATGCAGCTTGAGCTGAACACACGCTTCTAATCGAGGACCTTATGTCACTACACATCCTCCCTGGCCACGCACGTTTGTCCACCTTGCGACCCCTGGCTGCGGCCATCGTCGTGATGCTGGCCAGCGGTGCGGCACAGGCGCAAAACCAAAGCATGGAAGAACGCCTGCGTGCGCAACTGCGGATTACCACCACGCAGTTGCAGCAGGCACAGAACGAGCTGGCTGCATTCAAGGGTGGCGCAGCAGCGCCATCGACTCCGGCTGATATTGAAAAGGTCAAAAAAGACCTGAGCAATAGCCAGGCCGCAGAGCGCAAGGCACGTGAACAACTGAGCGGCGTCAAACAGCAGAACCAGGCAGCGTTGGATAAGGTGAATGCGCAAATCGCGCAGTATCGCAGTGCTTATGACGAGTTGCTGAAGCTGGCACGTGCATCTGAAGGCGAGCGTCAACGCCTGGCACTGGAAACCAGCACCCAGGCCAAATCCGTGTCGCAATGCGAAGCGAAGAATGCACAGCTGTACGCAGTAGGACAGGAAATCCTGCATGCATATGAAACGCAGGATATGGGTACCTTAATGAGTGCACGTCAGCCATTTGCAGCGCAAAGCCGGGTCAAACTGGATCAGATTGCACAGCAGTATGGCGACAAATTGTATGAAGGTCGTTTTGATGTACGCGGCAGTAACGCACAGGCTGAGCAGCCACGCAGTCAGTAATGTCCGTGTCATTTCGCACAGGCACACTATGTCGGTGCGAACTCACAGTAAAGGAAATGAGAATGAAATCGAATATGAATAAGGTATTGCCAGTTACACGTACTGCTATCGGTGTCTTGCTGGCGTCTGTCATGGGCATGTCGGTTGCGCAATCGGCGGCTAACGATAAAGTCGTAGCCAGCTCAGGCAGCGTCACCATCGGCCAGAATGAAATCACCCGTTTGTTGCAAGGCATGCCGGAAGCAGAACGCGCCGCCATCAAGAGCAACCGCACCGGTGTCGAGAACTGGTTGCGTCAGCGCGTGACCAGCGAAGCCTTGTTGCGTGAAGCGCAAACCAAGGGCTGGGGCGAGCGTCCTGAAGTCAAGGCCAAGGTGGATGCAGCAGTGCGTGAAGTGACAGCGCGTATCGTCAGCACCGCTTATCTGGAATCTGTCGCACAAGTACCTGCAACCTATCCATCCGATGCCGAAGTAAAAGCAGCCTATGAACAAGGTAAGGCCAACTTCAATTTGCCAGCGACTTATCGCGTTGCGCAAATCTACCTGGCCAGCAATGGCGGTGATGTAGCCGCTATCACCAAACTGCGTGATGAAGCGAAGAAGCTGGCAAGCCAGGCGCGTGGTGGTGATTTCGCCGCACTGGCGCGCAGCCGTTCGCAAGATCCGCGTAGCGCCGAACGCGGCGGTGAAGTCGGCATACTGCCACTGGAGCAGATGCTGCCGGAAGTACGTGATGCAGTAGCCAAACTGAAAACTGGCCAGGTCAGCGAGCCAGTGCAATCGGCCAGCGGCTTCCACATCGTCAAATTGCTGGAAACCCAGCCTGCACGTACCGCCACACTGGAAGAAATCAAGCCACGCCTGCAAACAGCGTTGCGCGATCAACGTCAGCAGCAATTGGTACAGGCACACATGGCCGGACTGGTTCCTGCGGGCAGTCTGAAGATAGACAGCGCCGCACTGGACGCAGCCTTGCAGAAATAAATGCGGCAAGGGGAGCTTGCATGATGCAGAGCTCCCTTGCGAACACACACACTTTTAAAGATCAGGAAATAACATGAGCAAATCCACTACCGCAGCAGCAGCGACGCCAGCAACACCAGCAACACCAGCAACTGAGTTGTTGAACACCGTCAATGCAGAACAAGTCTCCGATGCCATCAAGGCAGCCGGTTGCGCAGTCACCACTACCGAACAGGACGGTACCACCTGGTTGCATAGCGCCAGCCACGGTATCGGCTTTCAGGTTCTGTGGGGCAATGCGGTCACACCTGGCCAATATGCTGACTTCACCCTGAGCTGCCCATTGCGCGTGCAAGGTGGCGTGTTGCCGGAAGGCGTGCTGACTGAATGGCACCGTACCAAGCGTTTCGCACGCGTAGCGCTGCATGGCGATTTCGTCGTGCTGGAAATGGACGTGATGGTTGCCGGTGGTGTGGCGCCTGCACACCTGGCTGTTTCGCTGCAATTGTGGACACAGATGATGGGTCAGTTCTTCCTGCACCTGCGTAATTACAAACCGGAATCGGTTGCCGGTACGGAAGCAGAAGCCGACGCCGCAAAGGCGGATGTATCGGTCGCCGCCTGAGTTTGATCCAGGCACACCACTGGCCCCTTGCTTGGGGCCGGTATGAATAAGGAATCGCTATGCCGACACATGAAGAGTCGCATGACGTCCACCTGCAGCAATTGACGGCCGCTGACCGTCAGGTCAGGCGGACACGCCGTGCTGAAGCAGTACGCCAACGCCAGCGCGTGGCTTTGTTGAATTTGATGGCAGCGTCGATGGCGGAATTCGGTATATCCCATGCAGAACTGGTGGCGGCGCGTCGCGCCATCGGTGAACGCGGTGGGAATAAAGCGCCGGAATCCGAAGTGCAGGATCTGCACGAGGGTGAGCCGGACGACTGACGGTACAAGGTTAACAAGAGTCAATCTTCTGTCACGGCAAGGTCATATTGCTTGGGTACGATGCGCAGGCTGCTTGAGGTGCTAAAGCAGCCCTTGGTCTGGATCGCACATCTCATCCATGAAAATATTACTCACATCCCTATGGCAAGAAGAATCGTGTCCATCGCCATGTACACCGTGGTGGTGGGCATGTCTTTGCTGATGCGCGATCTCGCTGCGCAGCCGGATGTGCGTCATCTGCCCACACACACGCAAGCTGTGTCGATGGCAGGCAGCATGCAATTTGATATCCCTGCACAGTCTTTGCAGACAGCACTGGATGCCTATAGTGAACAGACCGGATACTCGGGTCTGTACAGTGCATCGTCTATCCAGGGTTTGCTCTCCGCACCAGTGTCCGGACACTACACTCCGGATGTCGCCTTGCGTCTCATGCTTGAGGGCAGTGGACTGGCCGCAACCTTTACTGCAGCCGATGCCTTCGTGCTGGAACCGCAAGCCAAAACGACAAATAGCAAGCAGGACAATACTGCGTATTCCGCCTTGTTGCAGTCCGGCGTACGGGATGCCTTTTGTCGTGATCCGATTATCGCTGCACTCGACTACCGCATCGCCCTGCGTTTCTACGTCGATGTTAAGGGCCGCATCACGCAGCCGCTGCTGCTCGATAGCAGTGGCAACAAAACGCGTGACCACGCCATCCTGCAAGCCCTCAAAAAAGTGGAGCTCGGACGCGGGCCGAGCGATACCACGCTTCCTTTCTTCATGTTGATCCTGCCACAGCAACTGGCTGCGGGTGGTGATTGTCGTGCGCTGGCGAGGCACTGATGAGTGATACCGGTATCACAGGCTTGCGTGACTTCCTGGTACGGCGCTATGACGACCTCAAGCGGCGTCTGACCCTGCATCTGGGCAGCGCCGACCTGGCTGGTGAAGCCTTGCAGGAAACCTGGTTACGGCTGGAAAACAGCAAGGGTGACGGCAAGGATGGCATTGAACCGGTGCAATATCCATTGAGTTACCTGATGCGGATGGCGACCAATGCAGCACTGGATCGCATGCGTTCAGAGAAGCGTTTCCTCAGCGGTACCGAAGTCGAGCAAGTGCTGGCCGATCTGTCCGATCCGGCCGCTGGCCCGGCGCGTACCTTTGAAGCTCGTTCCGAAGCCGAGCGGCTGGCGGCGATTATTCAGCAAATGCCATCACGCCGCCGTAATATCCTGATTCTGATACGTGTAGACGAGATGCCGCGGCAGGAAGTCGCGGACCGCCTGGGCGTATCGCTAAGCCTGGTTGATCGCGAACTCAAGCGTGCGCATGAGCATGTGATCCAGCACATGAGCGAGCCCACACCATGAAGAATAAAAACAAAGTGCAGTTTCGGCGACTGAAAAACGTCTTGGGTATATATCGTCTTTTTTCTGGAATATCCATGACCTTGTTGCCATCCGTTGGAGCCTGTCATCGTGTCTGAGCACATGCAGCCATCCCTTCGTACGCCAGATGAACTGGAGCTGCAGGCGCACGCCTGGCTGCGACGCCTGCGTTCCGGTACTGCACGTGCAGCAGATGCCCATGCCTTGCGGCACTGGTGCGCGACCAGCCCGGCGCATGCACAGGCTTTCGAAAAAGCCCAGCGCATGTGGCAGGACATGCTGCCAGCCGCAGTATTGGCGAGTGCCGGTGATGCCGAACTGGCTGCGCTGCGCAATCGCCCATCACGCAAGGCGACCCAGCAAGGCATCTCGCGTCGTGCTTTCCTTGGTGGCGCGCTGGCGACATCCTGCGCAGCAATCGCAGGTGTGGCTTTGATACATCCACCACTGGATATGTGGCCATCGGTAGCCGACGCATGGCGCGCTGATTACCGTACTGCAGCGGGTGAGCAGCGCGATATCCAATTGGCGTCCGGCGTATCGGTAGAGATGAATACACGTAGTGCGATCGCAGTGCAAACCTTGCGCGGCGAAACCGTCGGTATCCAGCTGCTGGATGGTGAGGTGGCGGTAGATGCGACGCACAGGGATCAGCCGTTTGTGGTCAGTGCGGCAGGCGGCCGTGCGTCCAGCATCGATGCGCGCTTTGAATTGCGTCACCTCGGCAATGCGGTGTGTGTGACTTGCCTGGATGGCATGGTCAAGGTCGCGTCGGGCAACGATGAAGTCGTACTGCGTGCAGCCCAACAGGTTACCTACGATAGTCAGGCGATACAGGCGATACGCAGCATCAATCCGGTGGATGCATCCGGCTGGCGCAGCGGCATTCTGAGTTTTCGCCAGACGGCATTGGCGCAAGTGGTTGAAGAGATTAATCGTTACCGTCCGGGGCGTGTCGTCTTGATGTCAAAAGCGATGGCAGACAAGCCGGTCAGTGGTCGTTTTCACATTCGCGATCTGGATAAAGCGATTGCGCAAATCCAGCGTTTGTTCAAGCTTGATGTGACCTCGTTGCCGGGCGGTCTGGTCCTGCTCAAATAGGGTAAACGGGCGGTCAGATCATGTCATCTGATTGTCATAAAAAATATCTTGTTTTCAGCAAGCCATACCAGTGCTATCGCTGCGCGTGGCTGCTCATATTTTTCAGTAAATTTTTGTATAGCTTTTGGTGTTGGCTTTCGTCTAGGGAGGCAAAGGCGGTCAGGAAATTTTCCGCCGTATTTATTCCTTCCAACATGAATCACCACTGAAAGAGTCAGCCATGCCGTCCATCCGTCCTGCCAAGATGAACCCAGCATTTTTCAACCGTACGCAAACTGCAGATGCAGGCTTGCGCCGGATGAAGCCATTAGCCCATGCCATCGCCCTGATGCTGGCAACCGGCAGCGTGATGGGGGATGCGACTGCGCAGCAGGCATTCAGTGCTGCATGGTATGCGCAAAAGGGTGCAGTGCAGGCGGCCGCAGTCACCACCGGCAAGCTGCCTAACGGTATGCCTGCGATGCCAGCCAGTTCCCCGGCGCTGCAGCAACAACAAGCCAATACACAACTGCAACGTTCGCTCGCGAACCTGAATTCCGCCGCGCGTGCAATCGCATTACAACAAGCGCGACTAGGTGCAGACCGACTGGCTGCCAGCGCAGGTGCCGGGAGTGTGCCGGATGGTCTGGGTGCCGGTGGCCTGGATGCAGGCAGTCTGGTCAACAGCTGGATCAATGCGCATGGCCCGACGCAAAGTACGTCGAATGGCAAGACCATTGTTGACATCAAACAAACCGCTGACAAGGCTATCCTGAACTGGGAAACCTTTAACATCGGCAAGAACACCATCCTGAACTTCGACCAGCAAGCGGACTGGTCAGTCCTCAACCGCATCAATAATTCAACCGCTCCTAGTGTGATCCAGGGCCAGATCAAGGCGCCGGGCACCGTGATGATCGTCAATGCCAATGGCATCATCTTCACCGGCAGCAGCCAGGTCAACACACGTAACCTGGTCGTCGCGGCAGCACACATCCTCGACTCGCAGTTCAATACCGGTATCTACAGCCCTAACCTGAACACTGCCAGCTTCACTGGTGCGAATGGCAATGTGCTGATCGAATCCGGTGCGCAGATCGCCACGCATGAACCGACATCGGTCACCTCTGGCGGCGGCTATGTGCTGGTCATGGGCAAGGAAGTACACAACGCGGGTGAAATCACGACCCGCAAGGGCCAGACCACACTGGCAGCAGGTGACAGCTTCTTCATCCGTAAAGGCGTAGGCACAGAAGGCAATACCTATAGCACCACACGCGGTAATGAAGTTGCTGCCAAGATTGATGCAGGCAGCAATGCAGGTAAGGTCACCAACACCGGTCTCATCATCGCGCGCGAAGGCGATGTCACTTTGACTGGTCGTGATGTGCAGCAAAACGGTGTAGCCGTTGCGACGACGACAGTTAACACCCGTGGCACTATCCACTTGCTCAACTCAGCCAGTGACACACAAGGTAGCGTCACATTGGGTGAGGGCAGCACCACCGCCATCCTGATTGAAGACGATGGCAAGAGCACGGCACTGGATAGCCAGCGCGATGCTCTCATCAAGGAATCGGCGGCACAGGATTTGCTGAGCGTGACCACTGCTACTTATGACAATCTGTCGACACTCAACGACCGCCGCGATCAATCACGCATAGAAATCGTCTCCGGCGGCGATGTGCATTTCGCCGCTGATTCACTGACGCTGGCTACCGGCGGCCAGATCGCGGTCAGCGCCAAGAACCGTACTTTTGTTGCAGACAAGGCGCGCCTGGATGTCTCCGGTGCAGTCGGCGTCAACGTCGCGATGGAAAGCAACAACGTCAAGGTCAACATCCAGGGTAATGAGTTGCGCGACTCGCCGGACAACCGTGACAGCGGCAGCCTGTTCAATAGCGATATCTGGCTGGACCGTCGTGACCTCATCCTGGTACCGGCCGGTACCGGTGGTTATGCCAGCGATCGCTGGTATGCCGCAGGTGGTTTGCTCGAAGTCAGCGGCTACCTCAGCAACCAGGGTCACAGCATAGGCGAATGGGCAGCACAAGGTGGCACGGTCACGCTCGGTGGCAGTGAAGTCATTACGCAACAAGGCTCGGCCATCAACCTCTCCGGTGGCAGCTACAACGTACAAACCGGCATGGTCAATCAGACCTGGCTCAAGGGCAGTGACGGCAAGTTGTATCGCATAGGCGAAGCGCCAGCCGGTGTCACCTACACCGGTGTCTATAAAGGCTATGAAGATACCAGCGAGCGCTGGGGTGCCAAAGCCACCAAGTATTACTACAACCCGCTGATCGCAGCCCGCCAGCGTATCGAGAATGGCTACACCGTAGGTCGTGATGCCGGTAACCTCGTCATCAATGCACCGACCGCAGTGCTGGAAGGTGAAATTGTCGCCAAGGTTTATCAGGGTGAGCAGCAGACACGCGGCCGTGATGCGATCAGCGATGGTTATAAACAAGCGCAAACAGCGGTTGCCAAAGGTGCGACCATCTCACTGGGGCAGTACACCGCTCCTGGTCGTACCGGCCTGTACGACAGTGACGTCAAGCTGGGTGACGTCAACGAAGTCACCATCGGCATGGCCGCACGTGATGCACTGGATCCGACACGTATCAACACGGTCTGGCTGGATAGCCAGACCATCAATGATCAGCATCTGGCTGGCCTGGACCTCGGCACGCGCGGCAACATCGTGATCGACAAAGGCATCACCCTGAACGATGGCGGCAAGCTGAACCTGATAGGCGCAAATATAGATATCGCTGCGAATGTGACAGTGCGCGGCGGCACTATCAATGCCTCGAATATGTTTCTGTCGTCGCTGCCAGGTTCGCAAGCGGGCGGATTGTCCAATAACGGTTCGGCCATCACGCTGCATACCGGCGCAACGCTGGATGTCAGTGGCCGCTGGGTGAATACGCTGCTGGCTCCGACCGAGCGTAGTGGTCTGGCTTACCTGAATGGTGGCTCGGTCAAACTGGAAAGTACGCGTGACGTCAAGATTGAACAGGGTAGTCTGATCGATGCATCGTCCGGTGCCGCGATACAGGACAAAGGCAAACTAAGCGGCGGCAAGGGTGGCAGCGTCAGCCTGCTGGCGGATGTAAGTGGCACGCAGAGCAATGACAATGGCGTCCTGACGCTGGATGGCGAAGTACGCGGCTATGGTGTTGCTGGTGGCGGCACGCTCAAACTGGAAACCGGTAATGCAGTCGTGATCGGTGCTGCCAGCCCGACCGCAGGTGCATTGAACCTGGATGCGTCACGCTTGCAAACAGGCTTTGGCAAATACGATATCAATGGTCATGCCGGTTTGCAGGTGGCGGATGGCGCGAAGCTGGATGTATTGATGCCGGTGTATCGCGTGACAGCGAATGGTGCAGGCAGCATCGATGGTCGCGATGCATTTGAAGTCTGGACGCCTGAGCAGTATCGGGATGATCCGGCCAAGCGCCAAATGGTACAGCGTGCTGGCGCAGACCTGGTCTTGCGTTCACAGCGCATGTTGCAAGAAGGTGGCGACGTCGTCATCGGTCATGGCGCAGTGGTCTCGGTTGATCCGGGACGTTCCATCAGTTTGCAGGGTGGCGGCAAGAGCAGCATCGTAGTCGACGGCACGCTGAATGCGTGGGGTGGCAATATCGCCATCGGTATCGATGCACCACTGACCTCGTCACCACAGAACACTTCGCAGCAAGCGCACAATCGCTCGATCTGGATAGGTGAAACCGGTGTGCTCGACGTCGCGGCACGTGCTGCCACAGGTGTCACCAACGATGGCCGTCGCTATGGCTCGGTCATGAACGGCGGCAGCATCACGCTGGGTGGCAGCATGGATTGGGAAAGCAAGGGTGTGACCACTGCACCTGATGTCGCCATCATTATTCGTCCGGGTGCCTTGCTCGATGCATCGGGTAGCAGTGCCAAGCTCGATATCGCTGGTACCAACGGCAGAACAACTGAAGTCAATGTCGCCAGCAATGGCGGCGATATCGTCCTTAAATCTGCGCACAGTATTTATATAGACGGCACTTTGCGTGCGCATGCCGGTGGTGCCAACGCAGCTGGCGGTACGCTGGCGGTCGCGCTGGATGCGCCTATATTTGCCAACAACTATCAACCGGTAGATGCAGTGCGCGCACAACGCGAACTGATCCTGTCGCAGCTGTATCAGGACAGTGGTTTGTCGGCAGGTTTGCAGGCCGGGCAGGCAGATCCTGCGCTGGGCTATGGCAAGGCACGCTTGAGTGTCGAGCAAGTGAACAACGGCGGCTTCGGTAACCTGTCGCTGTTCGTTGAAGGCTTGCTCAGCTTCGACGGCAGTGTAAACCTGAACATGGCGCAAAGCATGCGCTTGTACGCCGGTAGTTTCGGTCTGGCGGATACGTCAGCGAACGATGCCAGTATCAAACTGGCTTCGGCTTATGTGCGACTGGCAGGTACCACCAAGACACCGGGTGATTTCAATGTCATCTACGGCGTGACACGTCGTAACAGCGCTGGCACGACGGGTAGCGATGCCAGCTTCGCGGTAGAGGCGGATCTGGTCGAGATACGTGATCGTGTCGGCTTCGGCGCGCATGGCACCATCGCGCAACAGAACGGTACACAGGTTACGGTAGATCGTCGTGCCTTCGATGAAGTCGACATCCTCAGCCGTGGTGATTTGCGTTTGCTGGGCGGTACCACAGGTCGCGGGCTGAACGGCGACGTATCAACGGAACTGGCGTCGATGGGAAATATCACCCTGACCGCCGCGCAGATTTATCCTGCGACTGGCGTCAGCGCGCAAATCGTTGCAGGTTTCGATGACAGGCCGTGGCCGAACGGAAAGTACTACGCAGGCAGCACGTTGGAAATCAAACGTTATGGCGATGCCCTGGTCGCAGCACCACTGTCGGTATTTGGTACGCTGGCACTGGGTGCCGACATCGTGCGCCAGGGTGGTGTAGTGCGTGCGCCTATGGGTAATCTGATCCTCGGTCAGGACAGTCGCGCCACCAATACCGCACACGCCAGCGTGGTCGAATTGCTGGCGGGCAGTCTGACTTCGGTCAGCGGTGCGGGGGTTGTCATGCCGTATGGCGGCACCATAGATGGCATTGCGTACGACTATGCAGGCAAACCGATTACGCCGCGTGCATTGGGTAGCAGCGGTATCAAGCTGACCGGCAACAGCGTGATCGGAGAAAGCGGCAGTGTGCTGGATCTGTCGGGTGGCGGTGAACTGACCGGCGCCGGTTTCGTCACGGGGCGCGGTGGTTCGGTCGACATCATACGTACACCACTGGTGAATGCGAACCCGGCGTTTAACTTCAGCAAGGCAGGCAATGGCGTGTACGCCATCGTGCCGAGTTTTGCCGGTGCTTATGCACCAGTCGCACCAGACGCCGGATATGGCGATCCTATGGTGGGGCGTCAGGTCACATTTGAACATGACGTCGCGGGCTTGAAAGCGGGTACCTATACCCTGATGCCTTCTACCTATGCCTTGTTGCCAGGTGCTTTCCGCATCGAGCTGGGTGCAGCATCGCTGCCTACCAGTGTGGCCGCAGCCGGTAATGGTTCGTATGTCAGCGCCGCCTATCTCGGCGTCGCAAATACCAGCATCATGGCCAGCTTGCCGAACCAGGTCATCGTGACGCCGGGGAGCGCAGTACGCAAACATTCTTCTTTTAACGAAACCAGTTATGACGCATTTGTGCTGCTTGATGCGGCCAAGCGCGGCAGCATGCGCGGTGCGATTGCAGCGGATGCAGCTACCCTGACGCTGGACTATAAATACTCGACGCCAAATGCCGGTATGCCGATGTTGCAGTTCGAAGGTACTGCGCTCTTTAATCCGGTTGCTGCTTCGAATGGTTTTGGCGGGACGCTGGCGGTGAGCGCTTTTGGCATCGAGGTCCTGGCGGATAATAGCGGGCCTACGGCTGGTTTCAGTGGCGCGTCATTGTTGGCAAGCGACCTCAATGCATTTGGTGCTGCACGCATGATAGTGGGTGGCACGCTGGGCATGAGCTATGGCGATAACTTCGCCACCTTCGCAGGCGAAGCTAGCAATCTGATCGTGCGCAGTGGTGCGCAGTTGAGGGCCGCTGAGGTCTTTCTGGTGCAAAATTCGCCATCGACCGGGATAACAGTGGAGCAGGGCGCATCGATAAATACGATAGGACAGGGCAAGGCTGCCTACGATTCGTCGGACGGTGTCGTGTTCTCTACCAACGGCAATTCCGTGCTGGGCGTCTCCAACGGCTGGATCAACCTGCTGTCTGCCCAGGGCGGTGCTGGCAATGGCGGCACCATCAGTATCGGTAAATGCAATGCAGCGCCATGCAGTGGCGAAACTACTCTGTATGGTGAAGGCACACTGGCGATTGCCACCGATAAATCGTTCACGCTGGAAGACAACGCGCGCTATGGTGCGAAGAATCTTTTGCTCGCCTTGTCTGCATTGAACCTCGGTAGCGATGATGCATTGGCACAAGCTGAGCAGAACGGCACCTTGCCGGCTGGCCTGTCGATGAATCAGGGTGTGCTGGATCGCCTGCTGGCAGGGAACGCCGGTGTCGGTGTGCCAGCAGTTGAATCGGTAATTTTCAACGCCCGTGAATCGATCAACATCTATGGCTCGGTTGCGCTCGATACTTTTAATCCGACTACCGGTAAATCCTCGATAGAACGACTGGTATTTGGTACGCCTGCCATCTACGGTTATGGTACGGCGGGTGACAAGGCCAGCATTACGACCGGTGAATTCATCTGGACCGGTGCTGCTATCACGCCGACCAAAACTACCGGCGAGTACCTGCCGAACACACCGGGTGCGGCAATCGGTAGCTTGCTGGGTGACAGCACGCTGGATATCAATGCGCAGCGCATCCTGTTTGGTTACGGTCCGAACACGCAGCCGAATGCAGGCTTGTCAGCAGACCGCCTGGCGCTGGGCTTCGGTGCCATTAACCTGAATGCGAGCGAACGTGTGACCTCGAACGGCAAAGGCACGCTGGGTGTCTACCATCGCCAGGGTGACTACATTGCAGGCAAAGGCTATCAATACACCGGCGGCGATCTGAACATCAATGCGCCATTGTTGACTGGCGCTGCGGCTTCGGTGAACAGCATTACCGTCGGCGGCGCATTGAAGGTGCTGGCACCGAGCGGCAGTACTGCAGGCAGCAGCGATGCTTTGGGCGCTGAATTGAAATTGTCCGGTAACACCGTACATGTCGATACCGCAGTAGTCCTGCCATCCGGCAAGCTGACCTTGTCGGCGACCGAAGACCTGACGTTGGGCGAGCACGCACAGATCGATCTGTCCGGCCGTGCAGTGAAATTCTTTGAACAGACGCGCTATAGCTGGGGCGGTGATTTGTCGCTGCTCAGCAGCGTCGGTGATATCACACAAAGCGCAGGCTCCATTATTAATCTGTCCGCTCAGCGCAATCGCGGTGGTACATTGAAAGCAGTTGCTCTCGGTGATAGCGCAGGTCATATTGACCTGGCTGGCACCATACTTGGCAGCAGCAGCGGCTGGTACGACGCAGGCGGCACACTGGTGCCGTACGATGCAGCTGAGATCACCCTGCGTGCACAAAGCTTGTCCGACTTCGCGGCGCTCAATGCGCGCCTGAACGATGGTGGCGTATTCGGTGCGCGTCGCTTCCAGATCAAGCAGGGTGATCTGACCATTAATGATGAGGTCAAGGCACGCCAAGTCGAAGTCGTGGTGGATGGCGGCAATCTGACGGTCGATGGTCGTATCGATGCCAGCGGTTTCCAGGTCGGCTCGATTTACCTGGCCGCCAAAGGCAACCTGACTGTCAATGGCACACTGGATGCACACGGTACCGGTCTGCGCGTGGATAGCAAGGGCCAGATCATCGATAGCCCGAACCGTGCGATCGTCGACCTGACAACCAAGGAAGGCATGCTGACCCTGGGCAGCAATGCACATATCGATTTGCGTGCCGGTACCAATGTGACACAAGGCAATGATGGTGTCGCACGTGGCACCGTCAACCTGAGCGCGCCACGTCTCGGTGGTGTCGACGGTACAGGGAATGGTGCGAATGACGTGGCCGTTACTGTCAACGGCACACCTGTGATCGCCGGTGCCAAAACGGTAGCCGTCTATGGCTTCCGCTCCTACGACGATGCGCCTGAGATTGCGGTGCCGGATGTGAACGGCAACAAGCCACAGGAAATCACGCAGGAATATTTTGACGGTATCAAGGATGGCAATGGCGTCATCGTGCGTGGCGGTATCGATCCACACAATACTCAATTCATCGATGCGGCGTTGGCCAACACGGCACTGGGTAATCGCCTGGCTGGCCTGGGCAACTACCATCTGCGTCCGGGGGTGGAAATCGTCGGCAAGGTTAGTACCGACAATCCGAATGGTGATGTGATTATCTCGCGTGACCTGGACCTGTCCGGCTATCGCTATGGCCCGAATGCTAATCGTGCTGATCCTGCGTTACGCGGTTTTGGTGAACCGGGCATGCTGGTGATACGCGCTGCTGGCGACATTAATATTTACGGCAGCATCAACGATGGTTTTGCACCACCACCGACTACACCGGATGACAAGGGCTGGTACCTGACCGAGGCGCGTTGGGCCGGTAACGGTGTCACACCTTTCGGTAGCGACATCGTGATTCCTATCGATGGTGTGGTGCTGGAAGCGGGCACACAGTTCCCGCAAGGCGCGACCCTGAATTACGACCTGCATGCAGCAGGCCTGAATTTGCCTGGCGGGACTGTACTGCCGGTTGATGTGGAGCTGACTTCCAGCCACACGCTGCGTGCAGGCACCGTGCTGGCAGCAAATGTATACAACGCCAACGGCAGCATCGCGTGGGCGGCGGGCACCGTGATGGCGAGCGACGTGACCCTGAGCAGCGGCATGAAGCTGGGCGCCGGTACTGCCTTGCGCAGCAGCGCAGACGTGGCCGCTTTGGTATGGCCTAAGGGTTACAAGCTGCCGGTCGCGATGTCGGCCAGCATCGCCATCAAGCTGGCGCGTGGTGCATTGATACCGGCGATGACCAGGGTCGAACTGCTGGATGACAAACCGATCAACCTGCGGCCGGAAGTGAACGGCGTACAAGGCGCTAACTGGGCGCTGGCACCGATGTTGGGCAAGGGTGCAAGCAGCTGGAGTTTGCAGTTGACAGCAGGTGCGGATATGGCATCGGCTGACCGACGTGCAGTTGATCCGGCTGCCAAGGGTTCCATTATTTTGGCTGATACCCATGCGATGACGCGGGTCGAAGTGAAGCCGGGTGGTACTGGCTTTGTCTGGACTGATCAGGATCCATGGGGCATGGGTTATGTGCCTGGCACACCTGTTGGCGTTGACGATACGTGGATCTGCGATGTATTGCCGGAGATGTGCGGCATAGACCCGGCGCGCAAGTCATACACCTGGGGGCCTGATGCGGTTCCGTCCGGCTTTGAAGAAGGTACACCAGTAGATCCTTTTTATGTCGAACTGGGTATCTGTGATAGTCCGGGTATGTGTGTAGTGACCATTAATCCGGTGCGTGACATCACGGCTTACAGCTTGCTTTCACCTATGTTTAGCGTGCTGCGTACCGGTACCGGTGACATCGGAATGGCGGCAGCCGGTGATTTTCGCATGCAATCGGCATATGGCGTCTACACCGCCGGTACACCTTCGGCCACCATCCTCGACAGCAATGGAGTGGATATATTCAACCAGCCGCGCGGCCTGCATACCAACAATACTTTGCTGGGTGCACAAAGCAATGATTACAGCGCAGCGCTGGCAGCGTACCAGGCGTGGTATCCGGAGCAGGGCGGTAACCTGAGCATTTCCGCCGGCAGGAATATTACCGGCGATGTATGGGGTGCCTTCGTCTGGCCTGAACGGGTCAATATCCCGAGTGCCGGCGTCGGCAACTGGTTGTGGCGTCAGGGTACTGGCAGCGCTGCTGCTGGCAGTGATGCGGTACCGACTGCCTGGTGGATCAATTTTGGTGCTTATGCAGTACCGATGGCAAATGTATGGAACACCGAATATCACGAACCTTACCTGGTTGGTTTCACCGGACTGGGTACCCTGGGTGGCGGTAACCTGAATATTGAAGCGGGTGGTGATGCCGGTGTAACAGCGCGTCGCGGCACTGTTAACTCCATGCAGAATTATCCGCGCAGCCAGGCCCTGGTTGCGGCGGTAGGTAGCACTGGTCGCGTTGATGCTGATGGCAAGCTGATTTTGACTGGTGGCGGTGACCTCAATATACGATTGGGCGGTGTCCTCAATCCGGACTTTGATACGACACAGGTGGGCAGCGGCGGTGCCAATGCGCAGAACCATGACCTCAACGGTGCGTTGATCAACTTGCGTGGTAAGACTTCGGTAGCTGCTACTGCCATCGGCGACATCAAGCCACGTTACCGTCAGTTGCAAACGCAGTTTCGCGGTTTCGATGGCGATGCAACTGACGTCCGCACCATAGATCCGTTCACAGCTACGGTTGCCAGCAGCAGCGGCGGCATCACACTGGTGCCGGGTGACACGGCAATTTATCTGGATACGCTGGGTGACCTGGTACTGGCAACGGTCGCTGATCCGGGCCGTACGTATATAGCCAATAGCTCGCCATATACAGCGAATGGCACCAACTACCTGGGTGGTGGCCAAAGCTGGTTCTCGTTGTGGGACAAGCATACGGCGATCAATCTGTTTGCTGCCGGTGGCAACCTTACGCCGGGCACCGACATAGTGAATCGCGGCTCCAGCATGGGTAATACCAGCATAGGCGATCTCGTGATTACCTATCCGTCCATCCTGCGTGCGACTGCGGCCAACGGCAACCTGTATTACGGTTTCTCTGCGGCACCAGGTTCTTCCGGTACCGACACCAATAAGTACTTGGTGCTTGCGCCTTCGGCCAGCGGTGCGCTGGAATTCCTCGCCGGTAATTCCATCTATGGCGGTGGCTATCCGATCGCCATGTCGGGCTCCGATACAGCTTTGCCGACACCGTTCAATCCGGCATTCGTTGGTTTCAACCAGCAAGGACGCATCGTGATTTCCAACCTGAGTATGGATGGCACGATGACCAGTAATGATCAGTTCAGCGGTGCAGCCATAGATGGCAAGCAGCATTACTTCCCCTTGTTCGCATTCGGTCCGGACACACTGGGAGCGAGCGCGCTGCATGCCGGTGATACTTCTGCTGCATTGTTCTATGGCGTGAATGGTGACGTGATCGGCGTCAACAGTGGCGTGAGACAGCCGATGACAGGGCTGGGTCGCACCATCCCGACCTGGTATCGCGGCGCGACTGCCGCCCGTATCTTGGCCGGACGTGATGTGATTAGTACAAACAGTCTGTTCGTGCATAACAACGACAACGATATTTCACTGGTACAGGCCGGACGCGATATCTTGTACGCAAACGTCCAGGTAGCCGGTCCTGGTACGTTGGAAATCAGCGCCGGACGCAACCTGACGCAGGATGCAAGGGCCAGTGTCGTCAGCCTCGGCGGTCTGGTGCAAGGTGATACACGTCCGGGTGCGGATATCGCGATGATGGCCGGTGGCGGTATCAACGGGCCGGATTTCAGCGCAATCAGCAAGCTCTATCTGGATCCGGCCAACCTGGCCGATCCGGGTGTATCGCTGGCCAGCCAGCCTGGCAAGGTAGTGAAGACTTACGAGGGTGAGCTGGCGACCTGGCTGAAGGAGCGTTTCGGCTTTAGCGGTACCACAGCAGATGCGCTGGCTTACTTCAATGCGCTGGCACCTGAACAGCAACGCGTTTTCCTGCGTAATGTGTACTACGCAGAATTGCGTGAAGGTGGCCGTGAGTACAACAATCCGGACAGCCGTCGCTATAACTCCTTCCTGCGTAGCCGCGACATGATTGCGACGCTGTTCCCGGATCGCGACGCGCACGGCGACACCATAGTGCGTGCTGGTGACATCACCATGTTTGGCAATGCAGGTGTCCATACCAACTTCGGCGGCAACATCCAGATGATGGCACCGGGCGGCCAGATCGTGATTGGCGTGCAAGGTGAAGTACCGGCATCCACCGCGGGTGTGGTGACGCAAGGCAGGGGGGACATCCAGTTGTTCAGCGAACAAAGCCTGTTGCTTGGTTTGTCACGCGTCATGACGACCTTCGGTGGCGATATCTTCGCCTGGTCGGAACAAGGCGATATCAATGCCGGGCGTGGCTCCAAGACAACCGTCCTGTACACACCGCCGAAACGTGTTTATGACCAGTGGGGCAATGTGACCTTGTCGCCGCAGGTACCTAGCTCGGGTGCCGGTATCGCTACCCTGAGTCCGGTACCGGAGGCCTCAGCCGGTAACGTCGACCTGATCGCCCCGCTGGGGACCATCGATGCAGGTGAGGCGGGGATCCGTGTTTCGGGCAATGTGAACATCTTTGCATTGCAAGTGGTGAATGCGGCCAACATCAAGGTCGCCGGTGAAGCCAAAGGCATCCCGATGATCGCAGCTGTCAACGTCGGTGCACTGAGCAATGCCAGCGCGGCGGCCAGTTCGGCAGCAGCGGCGGCGCAGGATGTGATGCAGCGTGATCGCAATGAAGCACGCAAGAACCTGCCATCCATCTTTACGGTACGGGTACTGGGCTTTGGCAACGATGGCGCACCAGATGATGGCGGCGCAGGCCAGCATGCTCCGGCTTCAGGTGTACAACGCGGTGCCGCTTACGACCAGGGTAGTGCGTTCCAGGTACTGGGTCAGGGCAATCTCGATCCGGCACAACTGGCACGTTTGACGGAGGCGGAACAGCGTCGCTTGAAAAAATAAGGCAACTTTTTTATGACATTTTCGTGACAAATGTCATTTGTAGTGCGCGATTTCCGTCTTGCTTATGGTGAGCCCTGTTTGATGCCCTGTGCATAGGGCAGGGCATCAGGGAAAGAAGGATATGAGTAAGTGTTGAAGCGCAAGTTTGCTGCAGGCCGGGGCCACCCATGATGCGTCGCATCCGGGTGGCGTTGGCGTTTGTGCCATTGATATATGTACCGGTGCTGGCGCAGGCGGCACCGGATATGTCGTCCGGCAAGAGTCTGGATACCCACGCCAGCGGTGTATTCCTGAATGCGGCTGGCGACGTGTTGACGGCGCGTCATGCCGTGGCGACCTGCAGCACCATCTACGCAGTCAAGGATGGACGCGTGGTGGAAGCGAAGCTGGCGCTGGCGAACCAGGAACTGGATCTGGCGGTATTGCGCACAACGCTGAAGCCTTACTTGAGCGCCACGCTGGCACAGACAGAAGCGCACAGCGGCAGCAGCGTCGGCGTATTTTTGGAAGCGTATAGCGTGCTGCAGCGCCTGCCCGGACGCGCGACGCTGGTCAGCAATGCGATCACAGTACCGGGTAACGACGGCATGCAATTGTTATCGGGTGTAAAGCCCGGAGCCAGCGGTAGTGCGGTGATCGGTGGTGCCGGATTGGTATTGGGTGTAGTGGTGTCGCGGGTAGCCGCTGGTTCGTCGACGCAGGGTGTGGTGTCGAGCACCATGCTGAGTCGGGCCGCGGCAGCGGGTGTGCCGACCGGATCCAGTCTGGTACGCACGGTAGGGATCACGCAGATCAAGCAATTCCTGCGGGATGGCGGCATACCGTTTGTGGAAAGCGATGCTGCACAGCTGGGTGCGACGCAGTCACCGGCAGCACGCGCAGCAACTTTGTCGGTAGGGATTATTTGTGGCTGAGCACGATGCTGTGCGCGGCCCGTATTGAAACCAGTATTGAATATGAACGGAAAGACTATGCAAGAAGCAAGCTCGGCAGCAGTAAGCGACCAACCTGGCATGGCTAAACGTGCCTTGCATCGTGTCCTCAAAATGATGGGCGTAGTCGGCGTCGGCCTGACCGTATCGTCAGCGCCCGTCATGGTGCAAACCGCAATGGCGCAATCGGTGCCGCAGCACTGGATCAGCTATGCGCAAATGGCTGCTAATCAACTGGAAGCGTGGCTCAGTGATCCGGCCAATGATGCGGTTGTACGCCTGCATGAATGGATGCAGCAGCGTCTGCTGCAGGAAGGACAGCCATTGCCACCACCACTGGTAGTCAAGGTTTGGGTGGCACCCGATGGAAAAATATCGCGTACAGAATTTGCCTCACTGGGACAGACGCAGGCCGATGCCGATCTGCGCTCACTGATGATGACGCAATCATTGTCTGAGCCACCACCGCGCGATATGCGCCAGCCTATGGTGTTGCAACTCAGCCTGAGCTTCGCGGCCAAGACCTGATGTCCAGACTCGCGCTCTGTCTGTTACTGGCATCCACCTTCATGCTCAGTGCATGTAGCGGGATGCAGAATGGCGCATTGTGGAGCGCACCGGACTTCTCATCACTGGCGCGTAAATATGGCCCGGCGGTGGTCAACATCGGGGTAGCGCGCGACCAGACACAACAACGTTTGCGTGCGCCGCAGAGCCAGAATGAAGAAGCCAGCCTCGGTTCCGGTTTCATCGTCAGCAGCGATGGTTACATCCTGACCAATGCGCATGTCGTTGCACGCGGTACGCAGATCAGCGTCAAATTGCCGGATCGTCGTGAGTTCAAGGCGCGCCTGATAGGTAGTGATGCAGTCGCTGATGTTGCCTTGCTGAAAATAGATGCGCAAGGCTTGCCGACAGTGCGCATAGGTAATCCGGATTATGTCGAAGTGGGAGACTGGGCGCTGGCGATAGGTTCACCATTCGGCTTCAGCAATTCAGCTACCGCCGGCATCATCAGCGCCACGCGTCGCATCCTGCCCGGCGCGGATTACATCCCTTTCCTGCAAACCGATGTCCCGGTCAATCCGGGTAACTCAGGTGGTCCGCTGTTTAATCAATACGGTGAAGTCATAGGCATCAACTCACGTATCTATAGCAATAGCGGTGGTTATCAGGGTTTGTCGTTCGCGATTCCCATCGATGCGGCGATGCGCATCAAGGAACAATTGCAGGATAAGGGCGCCGTCACGCGTGGTCGCATCGGCGTGAGCGTGCAGGAAGTCAGCCAGCCGCTGGCTGAATCCTTTCACCTGCCGCGACCTGCAGGCGCACTGGTCAGCTATGTGGAACGGGGCGCAGCAGCGGATCGTGCTGGTGTGAAGTCGGGTGACGTGATCCTGCAGGTCAAGGGCAGGGATGTGATCCAGTCCGCCGATGCCTTGATTTTTATTGCCGATTCGGCGCCGGGTGAAGCAGCCGTTTTAAAAGTATGGCGCGAGAAAAAAGCGCTGCTGTTGACAGTTGTGCCGGATCGCTTCGATGCGGTACCGGCGCCGAAGATAGAGCCGGAACTGGCGACACCGTTGGGCTTGGTGGTGCGTCCCTTATTCCCGCAAGAACAATTGGTGTTGCGGATAAATGGCGGTTTGTTGGTGCAGCGTATCAACGCCGCAGCCGTGCGTGCCGGTGTGAAAGTCGGGGATGTGATCATGGCGGTCAATGGTCGTACGGTCAGCACCATCCAGGGTCTGGCTGACGAAGTCGGGGTGGCTGACGGTGCTGCTGCATTGCTGATACAGCGCGGTGCGGCACGTTTGTTTATTCCGATTGAAACGCAAAAGCAGGCGACACGTGAGCCTGAATAAACAGCAACGAAGAGCGACAGGAATGGTGAGTGTATTACTTCCGTGTTGCAAAAAATACCGTCATGGAGCGGTCATATTTTCTTCATGGAATGGCTGCCGTAAGCAAAGGCGCAAAGGCCGCCATGAATATCTGCCTTCCTGATTTCCTCCAACACCCCGCATGAACAGGCATCCAATCTCATATGGCAAACATAGTCGCATATACCGGTGTGCGCCCATTGATGGGATGTATGGCTGCGCTGGCCTTGAGCCTGGTATACCACCAGGTGCGTGCCGGCACCAATCTGTCGGTGTTCTTTTCTTCCGAGCTGGCGGCGGGCAAGGTATCGAGTGCGGTGCAAGGCTTTTTCCTGCCGCGACAAGCCTTGCAAATGCTGCTGGAAGGTACCGGGCTGACGATACAATCGGTCGCATGATGATGCTTTTGTACTGATTCCTGTGGCGGGCAAAGCATCACCTTCGCATTCTGTGGTCACGTCCGCGTCGCGCTATTTTGACGGCCTGGTTCGCAATGAAGCGCGTAAAAACCTGCCATCGATCTTTACGGTACGGGTGCTTGGTTTTGGAAATGAAGACGGAGAAATGCCACGCCGTAACGATGAAGGTAACAAGAAGCCGACTGCTTACGATCCTAACGGTGCAGTGGAGGTACTGGGCCAGATGGATTTGAGCGAGAAGCAATTGCGCCAACTCACGGAGACAGAGAGACGGAACCTGCGACGCTGATTGGTGGGTCGCCAGGTCCAGGGAAGTGGAGGGTTTCGACCAGGACCTCCTCACATATCCTGGGCCTGGATGCTGGTATTTATCCTTGCATATCAACGCTGAAACCAAGCAAGTCAGCGCGGTATTTACCCGGCGATACGCCGACAAAGCGTTTGAAAAAACGGGACAGATGCGACTGGTCGGCATAGCCGCAGGCAAAGGCGATATCGACCAGTGATAATTTGCGGTCGTGCAGTAATTGCTTGGCGCGATTAACCCTGAGTATTTGCAGATACTGGTTAGGCGTGTACTTCATCGTATGTACAAAGCGCTCAAAGAAAACAGTCCTGCTCAAGCCAATGCTGGCCGCCAGGTCGGCGATTTGGAAAGTGCCGTGCAGATGGGCTTGCAGGTAATCGTTAACCCGTTTCATCTGTCCCTGCGACAGCGGCACCCTGCTATCCATGACCCGTGGTACATCGCGCAACTGCGTATGTTTCGTATAGAACTGGGCCACTATCGCCTGTGCAATATAGTCGCTGCGAAAACTGCTGTCATGTGATTCATTCAACATGTGGCGGCAACTGTGGAGCAGGGATTGCAAGCCTTTATCCGTTTCCTGCAAAGGCGAAAACATATCGACGTCATCCAGCCGTTTGCCAAAAATCTCATCCGCTACATTCACCAAAATCTCATTCTTGATGAATAGATAGAAGAAGGTGCCTGGCCGCTGCAATTCAACCGTGTAGCTCACGCCGGGGGCAATAATGCCGTGGCTATCGGCCGGCATTTCAGCCTGGTGTATCCGGCCTTCGGTTTCGATGGCCAGGGGCATATTTTCGAGCGGGACGGCAAAAAACAGCGAAGAATTGGCAGGGACGAAATCTTCCAAGGGTTGACTGCGCGTGAGCGCCGCCACCATATTGTTCCACCCGAGGCCATCGCTGCCCTGGATGAGTTCGCGTTTTTTTTCAAAGACTAATGTTGTTTCGTTGAGGATAAATTCAGAGTGTGCCGATGATAATGGCCTGAGATCGCGAGCTGTATCTTCCGTGATAACGGAAGTGGGAAGGGGGAGTGGCGTAGTATGGTTTTCGCTTGAAAATACTTGTTTCATGTTGCGCCTCGACGATCAAGAAATATTCTTGCTACAGACTTGTCGGCACATGGTCTTGCTTGCTGATTTATACAATCCAAAAATAGGAATAAATGGAGTTGTTGAAATTCATCTTATCAGGGTTTTTTCGCTTGTAAACACCGCTTGATATGCGTAGGCCAATTTTTTGTGCACAAAACAAATCCGGATATATGCGTGCCTGTCATACCGGCATGGCTAGCTATTGCTAGAACAGGATCCGGAGTCCGACGGTCGCACCCAGCGAGGTGCTGTCGCCAAAATTATTCAGGCTGGTGTTGACGCTGCCCTGGCCGTAGACCATGTATTTGCCATCTGCCCAGCTGTACGAAGCACCGAGGCCCAGGCCGCCCCACAAGCGTGTATTGCGATTGATGAAGCTGAGGTCAGATACATGGACCTGCATGCCATCCTTGAATTCGTTATAGAGGTTGACGATGGCGTAAGTATGTTGACGGTTCGCCTTGCCGCTGCCGTCGTGCCATATCTTTTCATTTTCCAGCGACAGGCCCAGGCGTGCGCGCAGGCTGCTGCCCTGGTCCAGCGATACGCGTGCGCCGAAGCCATCGGTGAAGTCATCAAATTTCACCGTGCTATAACTGAGTTGCGCCTGTGGTGTCAGCGTCCAGCCGGGTTCTATCTGAATACGTTGGCCGGCTTCGATCGACGCCGTATAGGCCCGGCCATCATTGCCTTTGGCCAGGCTGATGCCTGCGGTCGGGGAGCTGATGTCGCTATTGTAAAAATTGGCCTGTACTTGTCCGTCGGCATAGAAGCCATTATTGCCATACCAGGTCAGGCTGGCACCGACACCGTAGCCGGCGGTATTGATGCGGCCATTGCCGGCGGGCGAAGATACGGCGCTGCGGCCGTTCGCATATTGTGCCGAGAGGCCGGCGATCAATTTGCCACTTGCTGCTTCTTCATAGAGCAAGCCGTCTATGCCGCCCTGGATCCGGTAGATGTCCGTGTTGTAGCTGGCTTCGGAGGTCGAGCGCGCAGGATTGATGTTATCGCGCCGACCTTCGATATTGGTCCACATCCCGGTACCGGCCTTGTCGCTGCCATAGCGAGTCGCCGCAGCGCTTGCATCAGGCTCTGCCCACATGCGATTGCCGACGCGTTGCTGCAAGCTGGGCAGGCTGCTCAGCGCCAGCAAGGTTTGTGGATAGCTTTCATACGTTGGTACACCGGCCTGATAACGCGAGCGCAAGTACCAGCCGCCATCGGCTGGAATGCCGACACCGTTCTGTTGCAGGGTATATGCATATGGGCCGACCACCATCGCCGCCAGGTTGTCGATGCGGTAGTGGCCCTTGAGTTGGAATGTGCCATTGGAAGCGCCGGCGACATCGATGATCTTGATGCCGGTACCGGTAAGGGCACCAACCCCGCCGATATTATTGATGACGACCGTCGTTGTGCCGGTTGTATCACCTTGTATATTCAATTTATCGGTGGCGCTGTCGTCGCCACCCAGTGCCGTGTTGAGTACGATGCTGCCACCGTTGCCGCTGTAATTGCCGCTAACGGTCAAGACATTGTTCAAACCGCTGCTGGCGATATTGACGCGGCCACCATTATCCAGGCTCAGCAGCGTTTGCTGGAAGCCACGGGTGTCGAGGGTGCCACCGGCTGTTATCGTGTAATCCGAATTGGCACTGAAGCGATTCGCTGCGCCAGCCGCCAGCGTGCCGCCCGAGACCGTGGTGCGGCCAAAATAGTCATTCGCACCGGTCAGGATGGTCGTACCGGCTAACTGATGCACTTCGCCGATCATGGTGTTGTCGAGAGAGATGATGTCGGGAGAAAAGATGTAATCATCGTTGAGGTGATTGAAGACGATTTGGCCAGCGCCGAAGCCAAAGTAGATAAGCGGCGTGTCCAGTGTGCCGGCAGCTTCAGCGGCTGCGCCCGGTGCACCGCCGATCGCAAGTGTGCCGTTTGCATTGCCAAAACTCCCGATACTTACAACGGGTGTGCTGACGACGCCGCCATTGGCTATACGTAGTAAAGCTTCTCCATCGTAGCCGATAGAGATACCCCCGTCATTTTCCCAGCGTGAGCCTGTACCTGTGACATGTACCTTACCTGGCGCAGTAATGCTAAAACTTATGTAAGCGAGACTGCCGCGCAGAATACCGCCATCCTTTATATGTAATTCACCTTCGCCGGTAAAGCCGACGATGGTCATATTGCCGCTATTGAATTCGCCGCCGGCTCCTATCGTCACTCTGCTGGTGCTTGCCGGGCCACCTATCTGGAGATTGGCTGCGTTGACGATACCGTCCGCATTGACATTGAGTTCACCGCTGCCGACGGAACCGACAACCAGGGTATCTCCGACATTCCACGGCGATGCCAGCGTGCCCGGCACGTTGACGACTTCGTCATTCTCTATGTAGACCTGCGCCATGGCTGGCGCAGCGCCCAAAGACAGCAGCATGGCGAGGGCGCTTTGGCTTGACCAGACCAGGCAATGCCGACGTGGAGTGGTAATTGAACATTCGTACAAATTTGGCGAAAAGGCTTTCATGGCTAATCCAATTTCACAATGTTGATCCGACTGGGATGAGCCGGCTTGCAAGGCGACGCAAAACTTTTTGGGGAATGCGTGCCGCCAAAAACATTTATTGCCTCAATGCAATAAGAATGTTCCTGTCTTGTGAGGATTATCTGTAAATAGCTGTTTCCAATATTTAACTATCGTTCATATTTTGGATAATCGTCCTTAAATTTTGATTTTCGGAAAAATTGTCTTTGGAGTAAGGATGCGAATGCGCTGTCTATGTGCATGGCGCGTATTTGGCTGCATCTTCATGGGCAGTTTGCATGTCCGTGAACAGGTGTTTTTATTTTTTAATATCGTTCAGGGCGCTTCTCTTTTGAACCTTGGCCCTTGAGTTTGCTTCCTCCTGGGAGGATGGCTGATTGTCAAAGTAGTCCTCCAGCACTTCTGCCGGCGACGCTATCCGATGCACTTCCCGTTCATACAGATTTCCGGACGATCATTCTCGATCTGGATGATCGTCAAATATTTCCTGAACGCCATCTTGGACAATGGTCCACGCTAACGCTTAAGCCGAGGCATAGGGAGATGCAGAAACCACCAACATAAAACCACCCGCAGAGGTGGTCTTCATGACTTGGTGCGATGCATCAAATGGTATTTCTGTAATCAGGAATTCAGGAAGGATGCAATGAAATTCACCTTGTCCGGTGTACGTCCATCTTCGATGGTGCGGCCTAGTCATGCCCATCGTTTTCTTCATTCACAACACATAAAAATCAAGCTGCGCAATCTGCCTGAAGGTCGGGCATCGTCTTCTTGCGGATGGTGATTTGCTTCACGTCATTGAATGTACTTTTTGTATTCCGGCAAAAACATGATGGATGAAACAGAAAACGGCAATTTGAGTAGTGACTATATCGCCTGGACTATCGTGGCGAATGTGTTGGCGAAGCAGGCAAATATGGCAGGTCCGTCCGTTGCGTATAACGGCCAGGCACCGTTATCGGAAGCACAGATGAAGCGAGTGCATGATTATCTTTTTAATCGTTTGCATGGCGGCTTCCAGATCGCCGAGCTCGCCGCCACCCTAGGCATGAGCAGGACCAGTTTCTTCAAACGCTTCGGACGAACGGCCAGGGTCACGCCGAATCAATATCTGCAAATATTACGGGTCGAAAAAGCGAAAATCCTCTTGCGGAACGAGAATCTCACTCTGATAGAAATTGCGTTTGCCTGCGGCTATGCCGACCAGTCGCACCTGGCGCGCTTTTTCAAACGTTATGTGCGGATGTCGCCGGGACGGTACAGGAGCAAGATGCGCGAAGAAGATGTCGCTTAGTTAATGAGATATGCCCATCGCTATGGGTGTGCACGACGATGGTGTGGAGCATCCGATATGCGGCCTGCAGCATACCGGTGCCGCGGAATTTGGATAGAATAGGGCCTTCGTAGTGGTACACACCCTGGTAAAGCAAAATCGTGGATATCCCCGTCAAGAAATACTTCGCCTTCGCCGTCTTGGTCATGTTTGCATTCGTGACCAACGTTGGCTTATGGAGCGATGATCATTTCAACTGGCTGACCCACGAACTCGAACACAGCGTCAATGTAGTGCCTGATACTGCCACTGCCGATTTTGTATTGCTGCACCAGACCGAGTTGGCGGATGGCACTGACGCAAGCAATTCCATCGCGGTCGAACATGAATTGCTGCATGCGGCGAGTCACCTGCAGCTTTTCCTCGGTATCAGTACGCAGCTCGCCTTCCTGCCGGCAGAGAAATCAGCGGGCTCCTGTTTTCATCTGGTCCTGTCTCCTTGTACAACTGCTGACGCGCCTTTCCGTCCTCCCCGTTTTTCCCCTGTCCTGAGCTAGTAATCCGTCCGTCGTTGCGGACGCGTGTTATCTGGCCTCAATCTCAAAACAATGCAGTGCATCCTGGCCGGGCTTCATCCGGTCGTATTGGAGGACGCTGCGTGCGCAGCATTTGCAGCACGGCACACGTATAGCCGAAAAAATATAAAGAGATTCAGATGGAAAATTTGCATCCTATTCACGGGGTTGATGGGAGTGGCTTGTCGTCGTACAAACTGACAGTGGTGGTGCCGCTTTTTAATGAAGAAAGCGTATTGCCCTTGTTTCATGCACGACTGGAAAGTGTGCTGAAACATATCCGGCATGACTGGGAAATCATTTATGTAGACGACGGCAGCACCGATCAATCACCCATCATCCTGCAGCAGATAAAGGCCGCCAGTGCGCGCGTTGGCGTGGCCCGTTTTACGCGGAATTTCGGCAAGGAAGAAGCGATGAGTGCAGGCCTGAGCCTGGCAAGCGGCGACGCCGTCATCATCATAGATGCAGACTTGCAGGATCCGCCCGAGCTGATACCGGCGATGCTGGATGCCTGGCAGGCCGGTGCCGACATCGTCAATATGCGCCGGTTGCAGCGCAGCGGTGAGTCGTGGTTCAAGAAGGCGACCGCACATGCTTTTTATCGCGTCATCAACCGCCTGAGTGAAGTACCAGTGCCGGAAGATGTCGGCGATTTCCGTTTGCTCAGTCGGCGCGCGGTTGACGCGCTGAATTTGCTCGAAGAAAGAAACCGCTTCATGAAGGGTTTGTTCGCGTGGATAGGCTATCGGAATGTGACGCTGGACTATAACCGCGATGCGCGAGTGGCGGGCAAGAGTAAATGGCAGTACTGGCGCCTCTGGAATTTTGCGCTGGAGGGTATTACCGGTTTTTCCATTGCACCGTTGAAGATTGCCACTTATCTCGGTTCGGCTTGTGCCGGGATTACTTTTATTTACGCTGCTTACTTCTTCCTTAAAACCGTGCTGATCGGTGAATCGGTAAAGGGGTTTCCCACTCTTATCGTGACCGTGATGATACTCGGCGGCCTGCAGTTAATGGCGATAGGGATTATCGGTGAGTACCTGGGACGTTTGTTTGTTGAAAGCAAACGGCGGCCGCTTTACTTGCTGGAAGAGTATGACGCGCCGCAGGCAACCGAAGACTTGCATGCGTACCGGGAACAGCGGAAGTGATGCGTGCGTGGGCAGGACAGCGCTGCCGGCGGGAAAATAAGATGCGGGCAGATTCAATTCAGAATCTGCCCGTGCTGTGCAATGTGCCGGCTGGCGCCAACTTAGCCCCGGTACAACTCTCTGTCGATACGCTTGCTTTCGCCGCTGCGTTTGCTTTGTTCCAGCTCTTGTTTGATTTGCTCGCGTGTCTTGGTGCTTTTTTCTTGCGGCAGGATCGGATAGTCACTATCACTAGCCGACATCAATCCTTTTTCATACGCTTCTTTCAGTTCCCGTTTTACTTCGGCACGCGTTTTAGCCGGGCCATAGGACTGGAGTACCGGATAGTTGGATTCCTCTGCCTGTGCGATTTGCACGCTGCTTGCATGACTGGCATTTGCAGCAGGGATAAAGGCGATGCCGGCAACGATAGACAGTGCAGTCGCTGCGATGAGTTTTGTATTGAGGTGTTTCATTTTATTTCTCCAGATAAAAGGTTGTGGTCATGAATCTCTGCGCTACGTTGCTTGTACTCCTTGCTGCTCAACGTATCGATGACTGCAGTGTAGGAAGGCAGTGCGCACACAGACATGACGACAGCATTACAAATTTGTAATCCATCCCCGGTTTGCTATCAGCGAGAATCAGGATTCAGACAAGACGGGAAGTGACGCATGAAAATACTTTTGGTTGAAGATGAAATTAAATCGGGCGAGTACCTGCGAAAGGGTTTGCGTGAAGCAGGTTTTGTGGTTGATTGGGCGCGGGATGGTGCAGATGGTTTGCACCTTGCGCTGCAGGACAGCTATGACCTGATCATCCTTGATGTGATGTTGCCGGTATTCGATGGCTGGCATTTGCTGCGCGAGCTGCGCAAGACACGTGACACGCCTGTGCTCTTCCTCACCGCGCGCGATGAAGTCGAGGACCGGGTCAAAGGCCTGGAATTGGGCGCAGACGATTATCTGGTCAAGCCTTTCTCGTTTATGGAGCTGACAGCGCGGGTACGCACTTTGTTAAGACGCGGCCCGGTACGCGAATCAGGCTTGATCGAGATTGCCGATATGCAGATCGATGTATTGAAGCGCCGGGTGATGCGGAACGGTGAGCGGATAGACTTGACGGTCAAGGAGTTTGCGCTATTGCACCTGTTGGCACAGCGTCGCGGCGAAGTGCTGTCGCGCTCGGTCATCGCTTCGCAGGTATGGGACATGAACTTCGATAGCGATACCAATGTAGTGGATGTAGCGGTACGCCGCTTGCGCGCCAAACTGGATGATGCGCATGCGCACAAGCTGATACAGACAGTACGCGGTATCGGTTATGTGCTGGAGGCGGGAGAATGAAATTGATACGGCATATGTCCCTGACGACCAGGATAGGTTTGTTGTTCTTTCTGGTTGCTCTTTTTACTTTCATCGCGGTGGGCACGTATTTGTATCGGTCCCTGTTCAATCAGCTGGAGTATCGCGATGATCAGGAATTGATAGGGAAGATTACGCTGATGCGCCATCTGGTCGAAGAGTCGGGAAGCAGCGCGGCGATACGCGCCAACCCGCATGCCTTTCTGGATGCCGCCGCCCATCATGACCGCCTGATCGTCATGCTGAAGGAAATGAATGGAGAGACCATCCTGCATACGAATGCTGACCAGGGGCATTTGCCTGTGATTTCGGTATTGCCTGCCGATATGGCGGTCACGCAAAAGGCCATCACTTTGCTGTGGACTTCCCATGGTTTGGCCGCGCGCGCAATTGCAACCAAAAGCAGATTGATGAACGGTGAGCAAATACTCATCGTGGTGGCACGTACGGCGTCGGATCGCATGGAGTTACTGAAGGCTTACCGGATGGAAGTGTGGATAGCGGCGTTGGCCGGAACCCTGCTGGTGGCAATTTCTGGCTACTTTCTGGTGCGGCGTGGCTTGCGTCCGCTACGTATGATTGCGGCGCAAGCCCGATCCGTCACTGCGCATAAATTGGATAAGCGGCTTGATATTGCTTCGGCTCCTCAAGAGCTGCATGACCTGGTGCAAGCGTTTAATGCGATGCTGGATAGACTGGATAGTAGCTTTCAACGGCTCAGTCAGTTTTCCGCCGACCTCGCACATGATTTGCGTACGCCTATCAACAACCTGATGGTGCAGACGCAGGTGGCGCTGGTGCAGGCGAGGAGCGTGGAGGATTACCAGACGCTGCTGATCTCCAATGTGGAGGAGTATGAGCGGCTGGCGCGCATGGTAGAAAGCATGTTGTTCCTGGCGCGCGCCGAACATACGCATGTAGTGGTGAATAAAAGCGTGGTTTCACTGGCGGAAGAGTTGCAGCGTATCGCTGATTACTTTGAAGGCCTGGCGGAAGAAGCGGGGGTACGGATAGCAGTCCACGCGCAAGGCAAGGTCTATGCAGATGCCATCCTGCTGCGACGCGCACTCGGTAATCTGGTGGCGAACGCGATCCGTTATACCCCGCGCGGAGAAGTTATTTCACTGCATGGTGAGACCAGGACAGACGGTGCCACGATACGTATCGTCAATCCTGGCCCCGGGATTGCGACAGAACACATCCCACATCTGTTTGATCGCTTTTACCGTGCTGATGCAGCACGGTCCAACACAGCGAGTTCGGCTGGATTGGGTCTGGCGATAGTGCAATCCATCATGACCCTGCATGGTGGTAAAGTCGCGGTGCGCAGTGAAAAAGATGGTCTGACGGTGTTTGCACTGATATTCCCTGCCAAATAAAAAGCCCCGTCGTAACGGGGCTGTTTGCTCGATCAGTAACGCTGGCTTACACCGCTTCTGCGCTGTGGATCTCGGCGATTTGCTCGGCCGAGTACCCCAGTTCTGCCAGTACTTCATCAGTGTGCTCACCCAGCAGCGGCGAACCTGTGATTTCCACGGTGGCACCGGACATCTTGATGGGGCTGCCGACGGTCAGGTATTTACCGCGGACTTTGTGCTCGACTTCGACGATGGACTTGCTACGACGCAGCGATTCGTCATACGCAATTTCTTTCATCGACAAGACCGGGCCGCAAGGGATGTCGAATTTGCGCAGGATTTCAATTGCTTCGAACTTGGTTTTATCTGCCAGCCAGGTTTCGATGTAGCCAAAGATATCGAAGATCTTGTCTTGACGTGCTTTGGCGGTCGCATACGCAGGATCGTTGACCCATTCAGGTTTGCCAATCGCGCGTGCAGTTGCTTCCCATGCCGTGCCCTGGATGGTGAAGTAGATGTAAGCGTTCGGATCTTGTTCCCAGCCTTTGCATTTCAGGATCCAGCCTGGCTGACCGCCGCCGCCGGCGTTACCACCGCGTGGTACGACGTCGGTGAAAGTGCCGTGCGGGTACTGTGGATATTCTTCCAGTACACCGGTGCGTTCCAGGCGCTGCTGGTCGCGCAGTTTGACGCGGCACAGGTTCAATACGGCATCCTGCATCGAGACGGCAACCTTTTGCCCGAGACCGGTCAGGTGACGATGCTGGAGTGCAGCGAGGATACCGATGGTCAGATGCATGCCGGTGTTGCTGTCGCCGAGTGCCGCGCCGCTGATGGTCGGTGGGCCGTCCCAGAAACCGGTAGTGGTTGCCGCACCACCTGCTGCCTGTGCCACGTTATCGTAGACCTTCAAGTCTTCATAGAAGTGACCATCGCTGAAACCTTTGACCGATGCCAGAATCAGGCGCGGGTTCAGGCTCTGGATGTGCTCCCAGGTGAAGCCCATGCGATCCAACGCGCCTGGTGCGAAGTTCTCGATCATGATGTCCGAGGTACGGATCAGTTTTTCCAGCACTTCCTTGCCCGCTGCTTTCTTGGTGTCCAGTGTGAGTGAACGTTTGTTGCTGTTCAACATGGTGAAGTACAGGGCATCGGCATCTGGAATGTCGCGCAGGGAAGTGCGCGTTGCATCGCCGGAACCTGGACGTTCTACCTTGATGACGTCGGCACCGAACCACGCCAATTGCTGGGCACAGGAAGGACCGGCCTGGACGTGGGTAAAGTCGATAATCTTGATGCCGTCTAATGGCTTACTCATGATATGCATTCCTTTTAATCGTTTGCTTGGCTGGATTGGCATTTTCGGTAGCTAGTCTTGAAAGCGCCTGTTCCAGATAAAAATCACCACTTGAACAAGACGTCTGCGGAGCAGCTGCAAGGCGCTTATCGGATGGTTCGAAAACGATTCTGCACAGTATGGAAAGGCATTGCCACGCCTATTTTTGGCTTGTCCGTAGAAGGTGGAAGCGCGTCATGACATGAGCGCAGATGTGGCTGAAAATGATCTATGTATAAAAAATGGCCATGTGGGTAAATGGCTGAAAAACGACATTTGACGAAATTTCGCCGGGCGCTATTCCTTAGCGGCGAAGCGCCGCCGATACTCGGCCGGGTCTATCGAAATCCGCCGCATAAACGCTTTACGCATCGCATCCAGGCTGCTGAAGCCACAGCGTTGCGCTATGCGTTTCAGTGGCTGCTTTTGTTCTTCTATGAGGCGACGTGCGTGGTCCAGCCTGGCAGCTTCGACGAAGGAGGCGGGCGTGCTGCCGCTTTCCGCTTTAAAGATGCGGGAGAAACTGCGCTCACTCATGCGTGCACGTTCGGCCAGTGCAGGCACTGACAAATCAGCGCGTAAATTGGCGAGTACATACGCTTGTATGTGGCCGATCGCCGAACCTTCCGTTTGTTGTGCTGCGAGGTGGGTACTGTATTGCGATTGACCGCCTGGCCGTTTGACGAACATCACCATCTCGCGCGCGACCCTGAGCGCCAGTTCACGGCCGTAATCCTCTTCCACCATCGCTAATGCCAGATCCATGCCGGCAGTGACACCAGCTGAGGTGTAGAGCTGACCGTCGCGCAGGTAGATGCAATCCGGATCGACTTCGGTGTGTGGGAACATGGCGGCGAGTTTTTCTGCGCTGTTCCAATGCGTGGTGATGCGTTTGCCTTCGAGCAGGCCTGCCATCCCGAGTATCAATGCACCGGTGCAAACCGAACCCATGCGTCGCACATTCTTCGCACGTTTGCGCAGCCACGCATCGCGTGTGCTGTTCTCTGTGATGACGTCGGTATCCGGACTGCCCGCCACCAGTAGCGTATCGATGTTGCCTCTGTATGTTTGCAGTGTGGCGTCGGGTGTGACCTGCAAGCCGGACGAAGATTTGAACGGGCCGGATTCGGTACCTATGATGTGTACACGATAGGCGGAGGCGTCATTGAGTTGGCGCGCCGCTTCCATGAACACATCGGCAGGACCGGCGATGTCGAGTAATTGCACGCCCGGAAAGGCGAGGATGGCGACCTGGATAGTCATAGGCTAGGAAGTAAACCAATTTGGCGGAAAACGACGTAAATATACAGTTTCCGCCAATTCTTTAACAGTTCAAAATAAACGGCATACCGGATGACATGGTCATCGCGACTACCGGGCTGGTCGCGTGTATGGCCATAGAGCATCCCTATTAAATCCCGGCAGCGCATGCAGATACGCAAACATGCTGTTGCCCGGCACAGGCTATCTTGCATGGAAGCCTGGCCTGGATTTCTCCATTTGAACTGAATTAAAGGAAGTACTATGAGTAAAGCGCTTGCAGGTCTCCGCATTCTTGATATGACCCACGTACAAGCCGGTCCTTCGGCTTCACAGTTGTTGGCATGGATGGGTGCGGACGTCATCAAACTTGAACCACCACAAGGCGACATCACACGCGGTCAGTTGCGTGACATTCCTGGTGTCGACAGTCTTTACTTTGGTACGCTGAATTGCAATAAGCGTTCTCTTACCGTGAACATGAAAACGGATGAGGGCAAGGCCATCTTCGCTGACCTCCTGACCAAGTGCGATGTGCTGATGGAAAACTTCGGCCCTGGTGTGCTGGACCGTTTTGGCTTTACCTGGGAGCGGGTGCACGCGATCAATCCTATGATCATCATGGCGTCTATCAAAGGCTTTGGTTCGACCGGTCCGTATGCCGATTTCAAAGCGTATGAAAACGTCGCGCAAGCCATGGGTGGCGCGATGGCGACCACCGGCTTCAGCGATGGGCCACCGTGCGTGTCAGGCGCACAGGTCGGTGATTCCGGTACCGGCCTGCATTTTGTCATCGGCATCCTGGCTGCGCTGCATCACCGCGTGCAGTACGGCGAAGGACAGTACGTCGAAGTAGCGATGATGGATAGCGTACTGAACCTGATCCGTATGAAGATGCGCGATCACGAGCGCCTGCAAAGCGGACCCTTGCCCGAGTACTCGGTACCGACCGAAGGATTGTTTTCAGTGCCGCGTGGCGGTAATGATTCCGGCGGCGGTCAGTTGGGTAATGTCTTGTGGTGCGCGCGCGGTGGTGCCGAGGAATATCTGTACGTCGTGGTGCAGGAAGCCGTATGGCCTGCGCTGGCGAAGCTGGTGGGCGGCGAGCATTTGCTGGAAGATCCGCGCTTTGCCACCATCGACAGTCGTCGTGCCAATCAGCAGGCGATGTGGGCGATCTTGAACGGCTTCGCCGCGCAGTACACCAAGAGTGAACTGATGGCAGTGCTGAATGAAATCGATGTGCCTTGCGGCCCGGTGCTGTCTACCGCCGAGTTGGCAGAGAATGAACATTTGCATGCACGCGAAATGTATATCGAAGTCGACCATGCGCAGCGCGGCAAGTACTGGACGGTAGGGATGCCGATCAAGTTGTCGGCATCGCCCGCGGTGGTGACACCAGCGCCATTGCTGGGTGAGCATACGGATGAGATCCTGCAACAAGTGCTGGGTTATGACGCCTCTCGTATTGCGCAGCTGCGCACTGCCAAAGCTGTCTAGTCCGAAAGATTAAAGCGCAAATAAAAAAGGCCGGGTCTTATGGACCCGGCCTTTTAGTTTGAAGTCAGCAAGACTTCAGTTCTGATTCAGTGTTGATTAACGCTCGCCGAAAGGACGGCGTGTCGCGCCTGCATCACCGGTACGTGGACCTTTGCCGTAGCTGTTGCCGTCTTTACGCGGTGCGTTAGGCTTGCTGAAGGTACGCTGACCCGGTTTGGAGTTGCGGTTGTCGCCTGGTTTCCAGCCACCTGGTTTGTGGTTCGAACGCGGTGCCGAAGCGCTGCGTTTTGGTTCGAAACCTTCGATGACTTCGACCGGGATCAATTGCTTGATGAAACGTTCGATACGTTTAACGTTCATGCTTTCTGCATGGTTCACCAGCGATACTGCGATACCGTTACGACCGGCACGACCGGTACGACCGATACGGTGCACGTAGTCTTCCGGGAATTTTGGCAAATCGTAGTTGACGACGTGGGTGATGCCAGGCACGTCGATACCACGTGCAGCAACGTCAGTCGCTACCAGTACGCGGATCTGGCCACGACGCAAGCCGTCCAGTGTGCGGTTACGTGCGCCCTGGTGCATGTCGCCATGCAGTGCTGCAGCAGCGAAGCCAGCGATGTTCAGACGATCAGCGATGGTGTCTGCATCACGTTTGGTAGCGGTGAAGACCACAGCCTGATCCAGAGTTTCGTCACGCAGCAGGTGATCCAGCATGCGGTTCTTGTGCGACAGGTCATCGACGAAGTGGATGCATTGCTTGATGTTTTCGTGCTTGGTGGCGGAGCTGGCGATCTGGATGATCAATGGATCTTTGGTGATGCGTTTCGCCATGTTGCCGACCATACCGTCGAGGGTCGCCGAGAACAGCATGGTTTGACGGCCTTCCGGTGTTGCTGCGACGATTTTTTCGATGTCGTCGATAAAGCCCATGTCCAGCATACGATCTGCTTCATCCAGTACCAGGATTTGCAGTTGCGAGAAGTCGATCTTGCCCGATTCCATGTGGTCGATCAGACGACCAGGGGTTGCCACCAGAATTTCAGGATTACGCGACAACAATTGCATTTGTTTCGGGTAAGGCATACCACCCAGGATGGATACAGCCTTGACGCGTTTCATGAACGCGCCGTATTTGTCAGTCGATGTAGTAACTTGCAGTGCGAGTTCGCGGGTTGGGGTCAACACCAGCATTTTCGGTTGTGCAGGTTTGAAACGAGGGCGATCGCCACGTGAACGGGCCGATTGCGCTTCTTGGTTAGGAGTTCTGCCGGTTTGCGGCTGGTCGCCTTCGGAGGCGAATTTGTGCAGGGCAGGCAACATGAATGCTGCAGTCTTGCCGGAGCCTGTTTGCGACGAAACCATCATATCGCGGCCTTCAATTGCTGCAGGGATCGCCTGAGCTTGCACACCAGTTGGGGCTGTGTAGCCGGATTCGGTCAGTGCTTTGATGATGGACGCGTGGAGGCCTAGTGATTCAAAAGTCATTATTTTTCTTTCGTGTATATCAGCGCGACAGCGCGCATCGTGGATTGTGTCCACGATGAATGTCTGCGAGTGCGCAAAAAATGCAACGCTAACCAACGAAACAACTAAGAAAGCTCAGAGAGATTTCGGCACAAAAGCTTTGCGCCGGGACGGTGTTTAAGATTCAACACCAGAAGGCGGGAGGGCTTTATCGTTAATGCTAACGGGTTCGCGATGCTGCAAAGTGCGATGTCTGTACAAAGCACAGCGCGCATTATAGTACGGAATGCCCCTGCTGTCGAGTCATGTACTCGGATCGGCGGGCAGACACCGGAAGTGCTGCCTTGCCATCACTTGTGTCTCTGCCAATAAAAAACGCGGCAAAACCTCTGCCGCGTCCTTCATTTACACAGGGGAGGAATGAATTATTCCAGGCCGCCCATGCCGCCAACCACGTGCGAGAAGCCGCCGTCGACGTAAGTGATTTCACCTGTAATCCCGCCCGACAGGTCGGACAGGAGGAAGGCTGCGGTGTTGCCGACGTCTTCAATCGTGACGTTGCGACGCAGTGGTGCGTGATCCTTGACGAAGTTGAGGATCTTGCTGAAGTCCTTAATGCCGCTGGCTGCCAGCGTTTTGATCGGACCAGCCGAGATGCCGTTGACGCGTACGCCTTTCGGGCCCAGCGATTCAGCCATGTAACGAACGCTGGCTTCCAGCGACGCCTTGGCCAGGCCCATGGTGTTGTAGTTAGGCAGTGCGCGCATCGAACCGAGGTAGGTCAGGGTCAGCAATGCTGCGTTCGGGCGCAGCAAAGGCAGAGCTGCTTTAGCCATGGCTGGGAAGCTGTAAGCCGAAATATCGTGCGCAATTTTGAAGCCTTCACGCGAGATGCCGTCGAGGAAGTCACCGGCAATTGCTTCGCGTGGCGCAAAACCGATCGCGTGTACCAGGCCGTCGAGGTGATCCCAGGATTTGCCGAGGTCGGCAAACAAAGCGGTGATTTGCTCGTCGCTGCCGACGTCGCAATCGAATACCAGCGAGCTGTCGAATTCTTTGGCGAATTCGGTGATACGGTCCTTGAAGCGTTCACCGACATAGGTAAATGCGAGTTCAGCGCCTTCGCGCTTGCAGGCGGCAGCGATGCCGTATGCGATGGAGCGGTTCGATAACAAACCGGTGATGAGAATTTTTTTGCCTTGCAAAAATGCCATGAACGACTCCAGTGTCTTCTTAATTAGGTACGCGGGAATAAGCGCGGAATGGGCAAGATTGTAGGGGCTAGCAGGCGCAACGGCAACTTTTGTCTTGATTCTTTGCTTTTTCGGGCTTGGGCCGGGCTACATCGGCAGTGTCAGAGGGCGGCTGTTTCTGTAGAATAGCCAGAACGTCAATATTGGCTATCAGCATGTAATCAGCATCAATATCTGCATCAGCATCCATATGCGCAGGTATTTGTGTAATGAATTCCAGTGACAGGTGTATGGCTAAATTACTTCCTTCTTTTCTGCTGATCAGTTGCCTTTCCTTGCCTGGCTCCGCTGCCTTTGCCGCGCATGCATTCTCCCTCTACGACACGCCCAAATATCCGCCCGGCTTCACGCATTTTGATTTTGTGAATCCGGATGCGCCCAAGGGTGGCGAGTTATTCCTGGCCAATCCGGATCGTCGCACCAGCTTTGATAAATTCAATCCTTTCTCGATGAAAGGGGTGTCGGCAGCGGGTTTGACCACGCTGATGTTTGAAAGCCTGACCACCAACTCCAGCGGCAGTGAAGCGATTACCGATGAAGTCGCGACCATGTATGGTTTGCTGGCCGAGGATATGGAGCTGGCACCGGACCGCATGGCGATGACCTTCCGCCTGAATCCCAAGGCACGTTTCAATAATGGCGATCCGGTGCTGGCAGCAGACGTCAAACATTCCTTCGATACGCTGGTGGCCAAAGGCGCACCGCAGGTTAAATCCCTGCTTGAGAACGTGAAGCAATGCGTGGTGCTGAATGAGCGCACCGTGCGCTTCGACTTCAAGACGCTGAATCGTGAAATGCCATTGATCGTTGGCAGCGTGCCGGTGTTTTCGCGCAAATGGGCGGCGGGTACCGACTTCGACAAGATACAACTGACTGCGCCCATCACGACCGGTCCGTATCTGATCGACCGTTACGATACCGGTCGCTCCATCAGCTACAAGCTGAACCCGAATTACTGGGGCAAGGACATCCCGACGCGCAAAGGCATGTACAACTTCAATCGCATCAACTATCGCTTCTATAACGATAACGTGGCGCGACTGGAAGCCTTCAAGGCAGGCGAGTTCGACCTGGTGGTCGAGAATAGTGCCAAGAACTGGGCGCGCAGCTACATCGGCCCCAAATTCAATAACGGCAGCATCATCAAGCGCGAGCTGGCGCATTCCAACGGTGCGGGCATGCAGGGTTTCCTGATGAATCTGCGGCGTCCGCAATTCCAGGACGTGCGGGTGCGCCAGGCGCTGGGGCTGGCACTCGATTATGAATGGATGAATCGCCAACTCTTCTTCGGTTCCTATAAACGCATTTACTCTTTCTTCAATAACAGTCCGATGGCTGCAACCGGACTGCCTTCGGCAGAAGAGCTGGTGTATCTGGAGCCGCTGCGCAAGAAACTGGATCCGGTCGTATTCGGTGCAGCACCGATCCCGCCTGATACCAATCCTCCCGGCTCGCTGCGTGCCAATTTGCTGAAAGCGGTAGAACTATTCCGTCAGGCTGGCTGGGAATACCGTGACGGCGCTTTGCGCAATGCCAAGGGCGAAGTGTTTGCATTTGAAATCATGGATGACCAGTCCGCGATGACACGTGTGATCGCTGTCTATGTACGCAACCTGCAAAAGCTGGGCATACAGGTGACGCAACGCACGGCTGACTATGCTTTGCTGCAAAAGCGCATGGAAGAGTTTGATTATGATATGACCAGCATCCGCTTCCCGGATGTCAGCACGCCGGGGAATGAAATGTTCGATATGTTTGGCTCCAAGGCAGCGGATGAAAAAGGCTCGAGTAATTTCTGGGGCCTGAAAGATCCGGCCGTCGATCGCCTGGTTGAAGGGCTGGTGGCCGCGGACAGCCGCTCCCAGCTGCAAGGGGCGGCACGCGCACTGGATAGGGTGCTGCTGAATAAATACATCGTGATCCCGCACTGGTATTCATCGACGCACAGGATCGCTTACTGGAATCGTTTTGGCATGCCGGGCAAGCTGCCGCTGTACTACCAGCCAGATCCGTATGTGATTTCAACCTGGTGGCAGGACAAAGCTAAATGAGGATGCCGCGATGAATCTGTGGTCTTACATAATCAAGCGCGTATTGCTGATGCTGCCCACTTTGCTGGGCGTGATCGCGATTACTTTTGCCGTGATCCAGTTCGTCCCCGGCGGACCGGTTGAGCAGGCACTGGTCGAACTGAAGGGACAGTTTGGTGCCGGAGGTGAAGCGGGCGGTGGTGGCGGTGGTGCGCAGTATCGCGGACGGCAGGGTATAGATGCGGAACGCGTGGCTGAGATCAAGGCGCTGTACGGTTTCGACAAACCGCCGATAGAACGCTTCTGGCAAATGCTGAAGGGCTTTGCCACCTTCGACCTCGGACAGAGCTTCTACCATCACAAGGATGTGTGGGAATTGGTGGTATCCAAATTGCCGGTATCGATCACGCTAGGGATGTGGACCTTCTTCCTGACCTATTTCATTTCGCTGCCGCTGGGCATCGCCAAAGCGGTGCGCGAAGGCAGTCGCTTTGATTCACTCACTACCATGGTGGTGCTGGTCGGTTATTCGATCCCGGGTTTTATCCTCGGCGTGTTCCTGCTGGTGATGTTTGGCGGTGGCAGCTTTGTACAGTGGTTCCCCTTGCGCGGCCTGACTTCGGATAACTGGGAGCAGCTGTCGCTGATCGGAAAGGTGCTTGATTACCTGTGGCACATCGCCTTGCCGGTAACGGCATCGGTCGCAGGTTCGTTTGCGGTGATGACCATGCTGACCAAGAACACCTTCCTCGAAGAAATCCGCAAACAGTATGTGCTGACTGCGCGTGCCAAAGGCCTGAGCGAAAACAAGGTGCTGTACAAGCATGTCTTCCGCAATGCGCTGATTCCCCTGGTGACCGGTTTTCCGGCTGCCTTCATCGGTGCATTCTTCACCGGCAGCTTGCTGATCGAAACCCTGTTCTCGCTCGATGGCCTCGGTTTGCTGTCGTATGAATCGGTGATACGACGCGATTATCCGGTAGTGATGGGGACGCTGTATCTCTTCACATTGATAGGGCTGGTGGTCAAGTTGCTGGGCGACCTTTGCTATGTCTGGGCTGATCCGCGCCTGCAGTTTGAAAGCCTGAACTCATGAACGAACTTGCTACCGCAGCGCCGGTTTCACCGGGACGCAGGGTTTGGCTGCGCTTTAAAAAGAATCGTCGTGGCTACTGGAGCCTGGTTATATTCAGTGTGCTGGTGCTCATCAGTTTACTGGCCGAAGTGCTGTCGAACGACAAACCACTGGTGGCGAAGTACAACGGAGAGCTGGTATTCCCGATACTGAAGACCTATTCGGAAAAGAAATTCGGCGGTGATTTTGAGTCGCCAGCAGATTATCTCGATCCGTTTATCCGCGAGCAGTTCGAGAAAGATGGCAACTGGGCGATCTATCCGTTGAACCGCTATCGCTACGACACCCTGAATTACTTTGCGACCTCGCCGAATCCGGCGCCACCTTCTGCCGAGAACTGGCTGGGTACTGATGATCGCGGGCGTGATGTAGTGGCACGCTTGTTGTACGGTTTCCGTGTCTCTGTGCTGTTTGGCCTGGCGCTGACTTTCACCGGCGTGTTGCTGGGTTTGGTTACAGGTGCGATCCAGGGCTACTTCGCGGGCAAGACGGATTTGTTCTTCCAGCGCTTCATGGAAATCTGGGGCGCGATGCCTGAGCTGTATCTGCTGATCATCTTCGCTTCCATTTTCCAACCCAGCATAGGTTTGCTGCTGATCCTGTTGTCACTGTTTGGATGGATGGGTTTGTCGGATTATGTGCGCGCCGATTTCCTGCGTAACCGCAACCTGGAATATGTACAGGCGGCACGTGCACTCGGTTTGTCGAATGGTCAAATCATCTGGCGTCACGTCTTGCCGAACAGCCTGACGCCGGTCGTGACCTTTTTACCGTTCCGCATGAGCGGTGCGATCCTGGCTTTGACCAGCCTGGACTTCCTTGGACTCGGCGTACCAGCAACGACTGCCAGCCTCGGTGAATTGCTGGCACAGGGTAAAAACAATCTGGATGCGTGGTGGATCGCCTTGTCTACCTTTGTGGTGCTGACCATGATGCTGCTCTTGCTGACGAACATAGGCGATGCCTTGCGCAACTCGCTGGATGTGCGGAGGAAAGCATGAGCCTGCTCGATATACAAAACCTGCAGGTGTCCTTCGATACCAGCAAGGTGGTCAACGAAGTCAGCTTCAGCATTGCTTCCGGTGAAAAATTTGCGCTGGTCGGTGAGTCCGGTTCTGGCAAAACGGTGACCGCACTGTCCTTGTTGCGCCTGAATCAGGATGCGACTTACGGCGGCAAGATATTGTTTGAAGGTCAGGACATCCTGCAAAAGACCGAAGCAGCGATGCGCTCGGTGCGCGGTAATGACATCGCGATGATCTTCCAGGAGCCGATGACGGCACTGAATCCCTTGTTCACGATAGGCAATCAGATCGCCGAAGTGCTGATGTTGCATGAAGGCGTCAGTGCGAAAACGGCCGCCTTGCGCACTGTTGAATTGCTGGACAAGACGGGCATCCCTGAGCCGCAACGACGCGCCTTGTCTTATCCGCATGAATTGTCTGGCGGCCAGCGTCAGCGCGCGATGATAGCGATGGCACTGGCGTGCAAGCCCAAGCTGCTGATTGCCGATGAACCGACCACCGCACTCGACGTCACGATACAGGTGCAAATCGTTGAGCTGCTGAATCAGTTGCAGCGCGAAGAGAATATGGCCGTGCTGATGATTACGCATGACCTGAACCTGGTGCGCCACTTTGCAGATCGCGTCGGCGTGATGGAAAAAGGGCGCTTGCTGGAAGTGGCGACGACACAGCAATTATTCAGCGCACCGCGCGAGGCCTATACCAAGAAACTGCTGGCCAGCCAGCCGCACCAATTGGTGAATGTGGTGAGTGAGGCGGCGACGCCCTTGCTGCAGGCCGAGCAGGTCAGCTGTACCTTCGATATAAAAAAAGGCTGGTTCAAGAAACTGCCTTTTGTCGCCGTCGATCAGGTCGACGTGCAGGTCAGGCCGGGCGAGACGCTGGGCATAGTCGGTGAATCCGGTTCCGGTAAATCAACGCTGGGTCTGGCTTTGCTGCGCCTGTCGAGTGCGCATGTAAAAGGTGAAATCAGTTTTGTAGGCCAGTCGATTACCAGCAAGAGTCGCGACGCCTTGCGTCCTTTACGTGCGCGCATGCAGATCGTGTTCCAGGATCCGTTTGCTTCGCTGTCACCGCGTCGTACGGTTGAGCAGATAGTCGGTGAAGGACTGGCTTTGCATCAGCCGCAGCTCGGGCCGCATGGCATACGCAAAGCGGTGGCAGACGGTTTGCAGGAAGTGGGTTTATCGGCGGAGATGATGACGCGTTACCCGCACGAATTCTCCGGTGGACAGCGGCAGCGGATTGCGATTGCGCGTGCGCTGGTGCTGAAGCCTGATTTGATTTTGCTGGATGAACCTACTTCTTCACTGGATGTCTCGGTGCAGCATCAGGTCTTGTTGCTGTTGGCCGATCTGCAGAAGAAATACGGCATGGCTTATATCTTCATCAGCCACGACCTGGCCGTGATACGCGCCATGGCGCATCGTGTGATGGTGATGAAAGACGGCAAGGTAGTGGAGCAGGGTCTGACGCAAACGGTGTTGTCCAAACCAACTGAAGCTTATACCCAGCGCCTGCTGGCTGCTTCGGTCTATGCCCGTCCTGATGAGGTGGTGGTGTAAGCGTCGATGGCGACGCTTACTTGAGCTTGTTTACTTCAGATTGATTTTACCGCTGGCGGATGCAACGTTGATTTTGGCTGGTGCCTTGTTACCAGATTTGTTGGAAGCGACTGTAGTTTTAGCTTTGGTCGATTTGGCAGGGCTACGGCTAGCCTGCTTGGTGGATTTCGCTACAGCCTTGCTCGGTGCCGCTTTGGATTTGTTGTTGCTTGCGACGGCTGCTTTGTACGGTACGTGCAGTTCCAGTTTCTGACCGCTGGCCAGTTTGTCGTGGCTCAGGTTATTCCATGACTTGATTTGCGCGATCGTGACCTTGTAGCGGCTTGCCAGCGTATTGATGGTGTCCTTTTTCTTGACGGTCACATTGATGCGCTTGGTATCCGGTACGTCCGGTGCCATCGCCAGCGTCGCATTGTCGGCGACTTCCTGGGTAATGTCTTTTTGTGCAGTTTCGTCAGTGCGTGGTACCAGCACGGTCGAGCCAGCCTTCAACACCATCTTCGGCGGAATATTGTTCACCTCGCGTATGACTTGCGGCGTGGTGTGGAATTTCGCGGCGATGGTTTCTATGCGTTCACGTGCGCCGGTCACCTTGTGCGCGGTCCATGACGACAGTGCATGGCTCCATTTCGCCAGGTTAGCCTTGAACTTCTCGGCATTGCTTTGCGGCAGCAGGATTTGCGTGTTGCTGCTACCGGTAATCACAGGGCGGTTGAATTGCGGATTCAGTGCCTTGAATTCATCCATGGGCAACTCAGCCAGTTGCGCCGCCAGCTTGACGTCGATGTCGCGGGTTTTGGCGATGCTGACGAAGTAAGGCTGATTATCGACCTTCAGCAGGGTAATGCCGTAGGCGTCTGGTGTAGCGATGATGTTCTTGACCGCTTGCAGCTTCGGTACATAGTTACGGGTTTCTGCTGGCATGTAGGCCGACAGGCTGTTGAAGTCGGTGCCTACGCCTGCTGCTTCTGCTTTCTTGATGGCGCGCTGAACCGAGCCTTCGCCCCAGTTATACGCCGCCAGCGCCAGTTGCCAGTCGCCGAACATGCCATACAGTTTTTGCAGGTAAGTCAGCGCAGCATCAGTCGAGGCCAGTACGCTGCGACGCTCATCCTTGAACATATTCTGTTTCAGGTTGAAGTCGCGACCAGTCGATGGAATGAATTGCCACATGCCTGCCGCTTTGGCGGTCGAATAGGCTTGCGGGTTGAATGCGGATTCGATGAACGGCAGCAGTGCCAGTTCTGTCGGCATGCCGCGTTTTTCCAGTTCTTCAACCACGTGGTACAGATACAGCGAAGCACGTTTGGTGGTGCGGCCGATGTAATCAGGGCGCGAGCTGTACCAGATGGTCTGGTTGATCACCAACTGGTTGTCGGTCAGGTCAGGTATGCCAAAGCCCTTGCGGATACGCCCCCAGACGTCATCTTCACCGGTGACGACAAATTCACTGAGGGGATCGTTGGCGAGGGAGGGATTGTCTTGCAGGGCTGCGTCTTTTACCCAGTTGTAGGGCGGTAGCGAGAGATCGCTGGCGTGGGAGAGGCCGGCGAAGCTTAGCAGGACGGCGGCGGTGATGGTTTTGTAGGGCACTTTAAAATCGGATGTAGGCATGGGATCTCGCAAAATTACCGACCCATGAGCAGCCGGTTGAAAAGGATAATGGCCGAGTGTAAGTAATGCGCATTTTGCTAGTCAAGACAATTTACACAACAGCTAGTGTTTATCGCCCGTTTTTACACTAAAGGCAGATATCAAAAAGATAATATTTCTCTCGAAAAACCGGCGTTTGCCGGTCTTTGCTTGCTCATGGGGAATTATTCGGGGTGTTGATAAGAAAATACTGAAATTGCTGGCAGCCTGCTAGAAGTTATTTTTCCACTCGCGCAGGGCGGCGAAGACGGTGACCGGATCGCCATTTTGGGCTTTGCCATTGGCTACCATGTGCTGCGCTATCGCCGGGACACGCGCACGCAGGAAGGGATTGGTCGATTTCTCCAGGCCGATATTCGACGGTACGGTCGGGATATTTTGCTTGCGTTTGGCCTGTTCCGCCTCGAAGCGGGCTGCCAGTGCGGTATTGGCTGGTTCTGCCGCCAGCGCAAAGCGCAGGTTGGAGATGGTGTATTCGTGTGCGCAGTAGACTTTGGTGTCATCCGGCAGCGCGGCTAGCTTGTCGAGCGAAGCCAGCATTTGCGTCGGCGTGCCTTCAAAGATGCGGCCGCAACCACCCGCGAACAGTGTGTCTCCGCAGAACAGCCAGCCTTGCTCTGGCGCGACGTAAGCAATGTGGCCCAGCGTGTGGCCGGGTACATGCAGGACCGATAATTTCAGGCCGAGTTCAGGAATGGTGACGCTATCGCCTTCATCCAGTGGCTGCGTGACGTTGGCGATAGGGTCTTTGCGCGGTGCATAGACCGGGACTTTGAAATGCTGCAACAAAGTAGATACACCGCCGACATGGTCACTATGGTGATGAGTCAGTAGAATAGCGACCAGAGAAAGTTTATGCGCTTCCAGCGCGGCAAGTATCGGTTGGGCATCGCCCGGATCAACCACGGCAGCATGGACGCCATCGTGGATAATCCACAGGTAATTGTCGTTAAAAGCGGGAACAGTCAGTACACTCAACATACGCATGGAAACATCTTCTACAGAAAAGTCCATTATATCCCTCGGCCCCTGGCTTGAGACAGCGACCGGCAACTATGTGCGGGATTGGGAACACGCGCGTCTGGATGAGTTGACTGTAGACATCTTTGGTTTCAACGCCACCCAGATCGGTTTGCCGCAAATCCAGGCCTTGCGTGCCAACCGCATGCCGCACACCTGGTTGACCGACACCGGCTTTCCGGCCAAGGGGCATGACAACGAAGCGAAGCCGCTGGTGGTGGTGCAGGATTTTGAAGAGTTGCCGTATGCATCGGCCAGCATAGACCTGGTCATCCTGCCGCATGCCTTGGAGTTCGCGAAGGAGCCGCATCAGGTGCTGCGTGAAGTTGAGCGTGTGCTGATCCCGGAAGGGCAGGTCATCATTTGCGGCTTTAATCCGTATAGCTTCTGGGGTGCACGCCAAATCATCGGACGTCTGAGTGAATCCTACTTTCTGCCGCAACAAGGTGAATTCATCAGCCTGCCACGCGTGAAGGATTGGCTGAAGTTATTGAATATGGAAATCAGTGGCGGTTACTTCGGTTGCTATGCGCCACCGTGTGAAACCCAGAAATGGCTGGATCGCTTTAACTTCCTGGAAAACATAGGTGAGCGCTGGTGGCCTTACCTCGGTGCAGTTTACGTGGTGCAGGCAGTCAAGCGCGTGCGTGGCATGCACCTGATAGGCCCGGCCTGGAAAACACAAAAAGCCACTGCGCCGCAAGGCGTACCGGCGACCAACAAAATACATAAGTCACACAAGTAGCAGAGAGAAAAGAAAGCAGCATGGACAAGATAGATATATATAGCGATGGCGCATGCAAGGGCAATCCTGGCCGTGGCGGCTGGGGCGCATTGCTGGTAATGGGCGAGCATGAGAAAGAAATATTCGGCGGCGAACTCAACACCACCAACAACCGTATGGAACTGAAAGCAGTGATCGAGGCGCTCAACTTGTTGACGCGTCCGTGCGAAGTGGTGGTGCATACCGATAGCCAGTACGTACAAAAAGGCATTAGCGAATGGATACACGGCTGGAAAGCGCGCGGCTGGAAAACCGCGTCCAAGGAACCGGTCAAGAATGTAGACCTGTGGCAGGAGCTGGATGCAGCGCAGGCGCGTCATAAAATCGAATGGCGCTGGGTGCGCGGACATAACGGCCACGCAGGTAATGAACGCGCCGATGCGCTGGCCAATCGCGGCGTTGAAGTCGCTGCCTGAGTGCAGCAATTATTTTTATACTTTTGAATACTGATTAAGCATGCGACAAATTGTTCTCGATACCGAAACGACAGGGCTGAACCCACGCTCGGGTGATCGCATCATTGAAATCGGTTGCGTTGAGCTGGTAAACCGACGCCTGACCGGTAATAACTTCCATCACTACATCAATCCGGAGCGCGACTCGGAAGAGGGCGCGCTGGCAGTGCACGGATTGACCACAGAATTCCTCAGCGACAAACCGAAGTTTGCGGAAATCGCCGACGAGTTCCGCGACTACATCGCCGGTGCGGACGTCATCATCCATAACGCACCGTTCGATATCGGCTTCCTCGATGCCGAGTTGAAGCGTGTTAACACGCCGACTTTCAAGGAGCATGTAGGCGAAGTCATCGATACGCTGGTGCAGGCCAAGGAAATGCACCCGGGCAAACGTAACTCGCTGGATGCACTGTGCGATCGTTACGGCATCTCGAATGCACACCGCGCATTGCACGGCGCGTTGCTCGATGCGGAATTGCTCGCAGAAGTCTATCTGGCGATGACGCGTGGTCAGAACAGCCTCAGCATGGATTTGGGTGGCGGTGACGTCGATAGTGATGGTGTGGTGCTGGAAGCGGTAGCGATAGCACCGGTGCAGTTGCAACTGGCCAGCGAGGAAGAGCTCGCAGCACACGCAGTGCTGGTAGAAGGTCTGGACAAGCAAGTGAAAGGGCAATCCATCTGGCGCAAGCTGGAGTCGGAGTCTCCGGAATCCTGAGCAACTGCTGTTTTATGAGATAATTTGCCGACTCCGGGAGGTTAGCTCAGGGGTAGAGCGATCGCCTCACACGCGATAGGTCACAAGTTCGAAACTTGTACTTCCCACCAGATTCCATAAAAAAGCCTGACGATTATTCGTCGGGCTTTTTTGTTTTACGTCTTGCGCTTACTTCTTAAGCGCAGAAATCCAGCGGCAAACGGCGTGGGAAGTGCTGTCCTTTACCCGATCGATCCGCATCACGCAATGTACGCCAGGTGTAAGCCAGGGCATTCTCTACAGCCAGCACCGGTGCTTCACCCAAAGCCAGGCGACCAGCCAGTGTACTGGCCAATGTGCAGCCCGAGCCATGATAGTTACCGGGCAGGCGATCACAGGTAAAGGTATGTGAGCTGCCGTCACGGGAATACAAGCGGTTATGTACTTCCTGCTCGTCACCGTGACCGCCAGTGATCAACAGATGCTGGCAGAAGGGTAGCAGCTTGGCCGCGCATTCATCCGCCGTACCGTCAGGCAATTCGGCCAGTATGCGTGCTTCCGGCAGGTTTGGTGTAACGACAGTTGCCAGTGGCAACAGACGTTCGCGCATTGCATAACCGACTTCATCCTTGCCCAGTGCACCGCCGCCACCCGCACGCAAGACCGGATCACACACTACCGGTACATTCGGCAGGCGTTGCAGGATGCTGGCAACGGTGTCCACCATTTCAACCGAACCCAGCATGCCGAGCTTGATACCGGCGATAGGCAAGTCGGTAATCACGGCTTCGGCTTGCGCCAGTACCCAGGCGGAATCCAGTACCCGGAAATCGGAAACGTCGACCGAGTTTTGTACGGTCAGTGCGGTGACGGTAGGCGCAGCGTGGCAGCCTTGCGCCATCAGTGCTTCGATATCTGCCTGCAGACCGGCACCACCACTAGGATCGTGGCCGGAAAGACAAAGGACGACAGGGCGGGAACTGGAAGTATTCATAGTGCTGATTAACTCTTTAAACATGGTGCTTACACAAGCAAATTCCACCGGGAATGACGCAAGGATAAGCAACCTGAAAAAACGGTTCACTCAAGGTTGGAACCGGACTAGCTCGCCAGACGCGTTGCGCCCGCCATTATAGCCGCGACTGCAGCAGAAGGGCCGAATAGGGAAGCCCGATCCGGAAACAGCGCCGTGGCAGGATCAGGGGAAGAGATTTTGCTTGCGTATCATGTCGGCAATATTGTCTGCCGGTAGCGGCCAGGCCACGTAGTAGCCCTGTACCTCGTCGCAGGACAGGGTTTGCAGGATATGCAGTTGTTCCAGCGTTTCCACGCCTTCTGCCACCACGCGCATGCCGAGCGCCTTGGCCATGGAGACGATGGCGGTGAAGAAGATTTCGCCATCTTTGCCACGCCCCAGTTGCGAGGTGAAGGCTTGGTCTATTTTGAGAATGTCCATGTCCAGTCTTTGCAACAGCGACAGCGAGGAGTAGCCGCTGCCGAAGTCATCGACGTGTACCTTGATGCCCATTTCATTGATGGCTGTCAGTTCATCAAAGATGTCGCCGATGTTGCGCATCATCGCTGATTCAGTCAGTTCGATTTCCAGCAGCGAGGCCGGAACGCCATATTTGGCGAGGCTGGCCGCCAGCGATTTCTTGACCTTGCCTTCATTGAATTGATGCGGTGAGACATTGACCGATACCGGCACGGCATCCACGCCTAGCCTGAGCCAGGTCGCCAGTTGTGCGCAGACTTTGTCCACGACCAGTTCGCCTATAGGATTGATGAGGCCGGTTTCTTCTGCCAGGCTGATGAAGTCGTTCGGCATCACGAGGCCGCGGGTCGGATGCTGCCAGCGTATCAAGGCTTCTATACCCAGCAATTTACCAGTCTGGGTTTGCACGCGCGGCTGGTAGTAGATGATGAACTGGTCATCACGGATCGCCTGTTGCAATTCCTGTTCGGTGTTGATCCGCATCTTGATGTCTTCATACAAGGTGTGATCGTAGAAACGGAATTGGCCCTTGCTGCCTGTTTTGGCAGCATACATGGCGATGTCGGCATTCTTGACCAGGGTTTCCACATCCTGTCCATCACGCGGGAAGATGCTGATGCCGATGGAGCCGCCGATTTTGTTTTTTTGTGAACCGGTATCACGTGAGAAGTCGAAAGGTTCGCGCAAGACCTGGTTGATGCGAAAAGCGATATGCGCGGCTTCTTCTTCGCTATGGATGGCTTCCAGGATGACGGTGAATTCATCGCCGCCTATGCGTATGACCTTGTCAGTCGGGCGCAGCACCGAGCGCAGTCGCTTGGCGACCGTGCACAGCAATTGATCGCCTGCCGAATGACCGAGCGTGTCGTTAATGTTTTTGAAGTCGTCGAGATCGATGAAGAGGATCGCCAGCATGGTGCCTTGTGCCTTGGCTTTCTCAAGGGCTTTCGGCAGATAGCCCATGAACCAGTGGCGATTCGGCAGCGCGGTCAGGCCGTCTTCCGTTGCCATGCGCGACATTTCACGTTCGTGGCGCTTGGGTTCGCTGATGTCGCGCAAGGTGACCGCCAGGCCGTTTTCGGAGCGGACGAATTTCCGCTTCAGCCACTCGGCATCCACCGGACTGTCTGGCGGGACTTCATAGTCGTCTTCAAAGAAACCGGTTTCCATCGCGATGCGATAAGCACGCATTACATTGTCAAAGTATTCGCCGGAGTAAAAGTCCGAGACGCGGACGCCGGTGAATTTGTCCTTGCTCATGTTGTAGAAGGACGCACCTTTTTCATTGCAATCCACGACCTGGAAGTCGGTGATGTATTCGTTGCGGTCGCGGGTCGGCAGCAGGATGTAGAAACCTTCATTGCCGCCTTCGGTTGCAATGCGATAGGTTTCGCGGATCGCATCGGCTTGCTGTTTGCGCCACGCCAGTCGTATCGACATCCACATCGCAGCGCTGGCAAACAGGAGCAGCAGGGCACTGCCGACGATAGCAATCTTGCGATACATGGCAAGATTGTTTTCATAGGGCAGCAGGATGTCTTCCTTGCTCAGGCCGACCATCACATAGAAGGGATAGCCCTTGATCTTTTGCGTCGCGATGAAGTGGGTGTCTATGTCGGAATACTGACGGGCATTGCCGACGACGTTGGGTGCCGTGTACTCAGCGCGCAGCGGGAAGGAAACCAGCGAGAGCGCATCATCTTTGCGGCCGCGCATTTGCGCAACACGCTCGACGCCGTCATTGCCGATAAAGGCCAGCACGCCATCATGTCCGAGGATAGGATCGTCGGAGAACAGCGTGAAGAATTCCGGTGCCAGGCCCAGTACCAGCACGCCAGCGAAGGTACCGTCTGCATTCTCGAGACGACGTGTGACCTGGACGATTCTTTCCTTGCTGAGGCGTCCTATGGTCGGCGTGCTGATACGCAGTTCGGTGGACGCGTTCTGTGCATGGAATTTGAAATACTCGCGGTCAGCGACCGTGAACATTTGGGTGACCGGGATGCTGGTGGTGAGTGGGTGGCCATCCACGTCATAAATGGCGATGGATGAGAATTGCGGCACATTCAGCAAGCCTTTGCCTATCATCTCTTCAAAGCCGAGATAGCCCTTGGATTGCTCCCAGCCGTATTTGATTTGCTGCGCCAGTTGATCGAGCTGCTCTATGCTCCTGGTCAGGTACTGTGCATAGGCCTTGGAGATGGAGACAGCCTGTTTGGCTGCATTCTCTTGCAGGATGCGTTTGTCGTTTTCCAGCTTGGAATAAACCACGCCCCACAGCAGGGCGATCAGCAATAGGGCCGACAGCGGCCACAGGATCACAAGGCGCAGATGCCTTTGGATAAAGCTGATTTTAGGTGAACTATCGCGCGGGTAATCACCTTGGTTTTTCGCATGCATAAGAATAGTCAACCGAGCATAGGTTATGTTCTGTGATGGAAACTAGACGAGGTAAGCGAGCGATAGCGGAAGAATGCGACTCTACGCTTGCTCATGGAACTGACGAATGTGCAGTCCGGGAGGTCGAAGAACGGTTCTTGCGTTTCTGTTTTGCGTTGTCAGCGAGCTTGTCTATAAAAATATTCTCTAAATATCGATCAGTTTCTTTACATAAATCGGCTACCGGCGGGCTTGCTGCCGTGGTGAATATTTGGGCTGTTTCCGCACTTTTTACGGTACGCATGCAGGAAAGCGACCAAGTGTAGCCATTAGGAAATATTGCTGTTATCCCATAGATATGGGAGAAAAGGGCGGCCTGACACCTTAATTAACAAATGCGAGTGATTTGCTTTTCCACATGAATGTTGCCTATAGGGAAAACTGGTAAAAGGATCTGGCGTCCGCCTATGGCCAGATATTTATTTAATTTTAAATTTAACAATTACGTTGGGAAAATCTCGGATAGTCTTGATTAATTGGTATCTAAATTGACATTTCGACTAGCAGGCAGCGGGTGGGCAAAGGCGCGCCGAACCGCATCTGCTTTGCTTTTGGGTGTTAACAAACGGATCCGGACAGGGCCTGAGCACGCGGCATGTACAGACCTGCTTAGGATGACTTTTCTTGAACGCCGGGCAGGTTTGCCTGCATCTGCATCTTGCTGTCAGGCTATGGGACGCGTACCATGAAGCCATAAAACAATGACATTTTTTATGGAGACATCAATGTCAGTTCACTTGATTGAAGCAGTCCGTTTTAATGAGGCAGGCGACAGGGTAGAAATGGTGAAAATGGGCCGTGGCCACCGTAAAGGTGACGGCTCACCGGGTTGGGAGGCAGTAACAGCGGAGCATGACGTCAGCCTCGTAGTTGACGCGCTGCACTTTGGTGACGAAGTGGCGACCGCCTTCCGCGTAGGAAATGAAATGGTGCTGGGCCCGCGCGTCCACATCGTGATCCATGAACATGGCATAGAAGACATCGATACGATAGACCACGATGTCCCGGGCCGCACATTGGCAGATTTGCCGCGATTTTAAGCTGCCGCCAGGTGGTGGTCGTGACTTATATATTTGAGATTGGAAGCAGTAATGGGTGGTGATTTAACGACGGATGAGTTCGACGCGCTGGGGCAGATAGTTGCCGGTATCAAGCACGGAGAACGGCCATCCGCTTGTGTAGCAAGAAATACCAAGCGCCTGCTCGGTCTCAAATATATCGAATACGCAAAAAATGGTCAGTTGGCCTTGACTGAAAAGGGCAAGCAAACCTTATTCATCAAGAGCTGTATCAATGGCTTGCGCGCCATTGCGACTGATCCCGCAACAGTATTGAAGTCCGATGTGCAAACCTTTCTGGGCAAGAAAGGGCATATCGCAGAGAAAGATGGTGGTTACGAAATTACGGAAAAAGGCCGGGAATGCCTGGCCGATATAGATGCCCGCAGTAAATAATCTATTTTTTCCTGCCTGCTAATCGCTACTGTATCGCCTGCATATTGCAGCGCGATGCACGCTTGTAAACATAATCGTATAATCGCCTCTGATTGCTGCCTTGCCATCTCCATGGCATGGCGGTGATATTTCCAATTTAATCTGTACGTATCAAGACACTGCCCCGGCATGTTGCTACGTCATACAGTGTCGCATTAGGTCGAAGTAATCGTTTTTCTTTTTAAATAAGGGGGAGCGTTACATGAAATCTGTTTGCTTACCTGGATTAAGTCCTCCGTCGCGTTCTGTGGATGGGAGGGCAAATATTGTCTGCGCAGTACCGGCAGCCATTCTTCACAGGCGCTATGAACATAGCGCCGCGTTTCTTGTCTACAGCATACTTATTGCCGCCGCACGAGCGTGTGCGGTCCCATCAGAAATTTTTCAGATAGGGCTTAAGCGATGAACGATCGAAACAACCATCTTGTTACACCAGCTGCATTAGTGGCTGACTCTTTCAGTAATGCGCAAATAGAAGCGGCACTGCGCATCCTGAAGCATCTGTTACACAACTTCCCCGGTGCGACTGCATTCCGTGTGTTGGGCGAAAAGCTCGACCAGATAGAAATTGCGACACCCAAGTTCACGCTGCTGTTGCGTGATCCGACTGTGCTGCGCAAACTGGTATTCGGGCGTAGTCCCTTGCCGTTGGCGGATGCTTACATCAACGGCTTGATCGATATCGATGGCGATCTCTATGCCGCTTTGGGTCTCAAGCAGTATTTCGCTTCGTTTGACTTCTCGCTTGCAACGCGCTGGGCACTCCTGCGCGATGCCTGGCGTTTGCCATCGAAGCCAAGGAATCTGCCGACTACGCCGTTTGGTTCTGGTGAATTCGCGCACAAGCATTCCCGCAGCAGCGACCAGGCTGCGATCTCCTTCCACTACGACGTGTCCAACTCCTTCTACAAGCTATGGCTGGACAAGCAGATGGTGTATTCATGTGCTTACTTCCACTCGCTGGAAGATACGCTGGAACAAGCGCAGGAAAACAAGCTCGATCACATCTGTCGCAAGCTGCGACTTAAACCGGGCGAGCGTTTCCTCGACGTCGGTTGCGGCTGGGGGGCGATGGTGTGCTGGGCTGCCAGTCACTATGGCGTCAAGGCGCATGGCATCACCCTCAGCGAGAAGCAGTACGAATACGCGCAAGCGCGCATACAAGCGGAAGGACTGGGACATCTGGTGACGGTAGAGCTGCGCGACTATCGTGACCTCGAAGGTGAATCCGTCTACGACAAAATTTCCAGTATCGGCATGTTTGAACATGTGGGCCTGGCCAATCTGCCGGTCTACAATGCCACCATCAAACGCGTGCTGCGTCCGGGTGGGCTCTTCCTCAATCACGGTATTACGCATGATGAAGAGGGCTGGCAACGCACGATAGATACCGAATTCATCAACCGTTATGTGTTCCCGGATGGTGAACTGGATACCGTCAGCAACATCCAGCGCCGGATGGAGCAGACTGGTTTTGAAATCCACGATGTTGAAGCCTTGCGTCCGCACTACGCGCTGACGCTGCGACAATGGGTCAGCCGACTGGAAGATCACCGCGAAGAAGCATTGCAATACGTTGGTGAGTCAGCCTACCGCGTCTGGCGTCTGTACATGGCGGCATGTGCACTGGAGTTTGAGTATGGCGGTACCGGTATCTATCAGATACTTGCTTCCAAACCAGGTGGCGCTGAAGCAGCAGTGCCGCTGACACGCAACGACATCTACGCTGCTTCCTGATCTGAACTGTCCAGGCCGCACCCTTGCTACTAATGTAAGGGTGCGGCTTTTTTATTGCTGCGTATGTGTTGGCAACAGCAATTCGCACAATACTTGATCGATATCAAATACCCGAAATGGCGGAGGCGTAACGTAGAACCGTTCCCATCCAACCAAGAAGGTAATCATGAAAAAATCGGTATTGGCCATCGCCCTGTGTTCGTTGGCAGCCCTCAGTTCGCAAGCATTTGCCCAGCAATCGCAAGAAGGTTCGTGGCTGGTCCGTGTGCGCGCCGTCAATCTCGATCCGGCCAACAAGTCTGATCCGATAGGCGGCGTGGGCGCATCGGACCGCCTCACTATCAATTCCAAAGTCATACCGGAACTCGATATCAGCTATTTCTTCACGCCGAACTGGGCGACTGAGCTGGTGTTGACCTATCCGCAAAAACAAAAGGTATCTCTGGACGGTGCGCAGATCGGTACCTTCAAACACCTGCCACCTACCTTGACGCTGCAGTACCACTTCACACCTGAGAAGACCATTAGCCCGTATGTCGGTGCTGGTATTAACTACACGCGCATCTCCAGCGTTAATCTGCTGAATGGTGCAGCGACGCTGGAAAAAAGCAGTGTCGGCCTGGCCTTGCAAGCAGGTGTTGATTTCAAAATCGATAGAAACTGGTCGATTAACCTGGACGTGAAAAAAGTGCAGATCCGTAGTGATGTGAATACTGCGGCCGGTCAGTTGAGTGCGGTCAAGGTTGATCCGTGGCTGATAGGTGTCGGTGTGGGTTATCGCTTCTAAGCTTTAGAGCCAGCCGCTTAGTGCAAGCGGCAAGCCGGATAATAAAAATGGCTTACGCATGTGGCGTAGGCCATTTTGCATATTCCAGCTCACTTCCTTATAGCCTCAATTTTTCCACCGCAGAGCGGGAGGAATTTCCTCGCATAAATCATTTGTCGGCTTTCGATATGGCTGGAACGCCATATATATGGGATGGTATTATGGCAACAAATCTCTTATAAGTGACGGAATAAAAATCACGAGAGATCGGGCTATGAAAACGCTTTACGAGGTGTTGGGAGTGAGCAGGCAGGCGACGCAGCCTGAAATCGAGCAAGCGTATAAAGTCACTCTGGCTGCGCTGGCGATAGAGCCCGCTACCCTGACCGTCGAAGAGCGCGACATCCGCGAGAAAGTCATACGCGAGGCCTACGTCATCTTGTCTTCATCGCATCGCCGCTCTGCCTACGATGAGAAATTAAGAAACAAGTCGCGACCGACCGAGCCAGTCATATCAAGTCCCCCATTGCCGTGGAAAAAGATAGTTGCGACGCTGGTGCTGGTCGTCGGCTGTCTGTATGTCTACCAGGTGCAGGCAGATAAAGCTGAAGTTGAGTTGGCAGCACTGGAAGCGAAGAGGGCTGAGGCAGAAGCGGATCGTGCTGAGCAACTTGCGCTGGCTGAACAGGCACGACTGGAACGTCAGAAGCTGCAGGAAAAACGGGCGATACAGGTGAAACAGGATCAGGAGATCGCGCAGGTCAGACGTGATGAACGCATAAGGCAGGAGCGCATCCAGAAGATGGATGCGCAAGCCGCGCAAGAGAAAGCTTCTGCAACGCGTTGACTGGTCAGTACCACTGCACGCGTATCAGGACGGCAAGCAGTATGACCGCTAAGCCGAATAATGCGACGAATTCGCGATTATGTGGTGTGGCTTTGGATGGCGGATAGCGTCCCAGGGTCAGGACTCTGAGAAATAGCCAACCCGGCCAGTAAAAGATCCCAGTCAAAATAAGGTCGACTATCAACCGGCCAACAGCGCGTACTGCTACCTCTGCAATTGCATCGAGTGCCATAGGTGCCTTCCACATTAGTTGAACAATGCAGGACATCTTTTTCTTCTGTATGTTTGCGGGTGATAATTTCAGGCAGAGTCGGATGCCAGATTCTTATGTCGGGCTGTCCTGATCTCCGCCGATTCTACTGCAAATAATGAGCGTTCTTAAGCGGTGGCAAGTGCCTGCGATAATTTCTCTGACAGTGGCTGGCGTACTTCACTGACCGCCTGTGCCACTGCCTCAGGACCAAAGACTAAACCTTGCAATGGATAGAAGTGGGTATCGTTGATACCTATCGAAGCTAGTGCATAGCGCAGGTAAGGCGTGAGGAAGTCAGCCTGCTTCGCCCGTTCTCCGGCAAAGAAACCACCCGAACTGACCAATACCAATGTAGGCCGGTCTTTCATCAGCCCGACCTTACCTTGCGGTGTCGCGGCGAAGCTGCGATGGATGCGGATTACATGGTCCAGCCATAGTTTCAATGCGGCCGGGATCGTGAAGTTGTGCATAGGAGTGACGATGAAGAGCACATCGTGTTGCTCCAGCTCGGCGATGAGTTGCTCTGACCATTGCAATTCGCTGGCGTCATGCGCAACGTTAGACGTAATCGCGAGTGCATAGTCGCGTGCAATGGCGGGGAGCGGTGTTTGCACCAGGTCGCGTTCAGTGATGTGGGCATCACTGATGCCGGATGCTGCCAGTGTTTCTTTCGCCAGGCGATAACCGTGGCTGGCATCGCTGTGCGGGCCGCAGTTTAATAACAAAATACGTGTCATGGGATTCCTGTAAAACGATTTTGAGTAGAGTTGAAAGCGATCTTACAGTGCTTCCACGAAATGCATGCCGCGCGCCAGCAGCCCTTGCCGGAAGTAAAAGCGTTGTGCCAATGCCATATGCAAGCCGGTATCCAGCACAAAGTGTTTGCAGCCTAGTAATGCAGCTTGCTGACGTGCTGATTGCAGCAAGAGCTCACCTATGCCGGAACGGTGCAATGTGCTGGTAACGACCAGATCGTCGACATAGACGAAGCGGCTGTAGATCGTACTTTCCAGTGAGCGATAGCCTGCCAGTCCGACGATGCTGCCCTTGCGCCATGCTGCCAGCAAGCGATAGCCTTGTTCATATTGGCGCTTGATCTGTGCCATATAGCTTGCGCTATCTGTCAGGTGCGGCCGCAGTTCCTGCATGACCGGGAACGACGCCGCCAGATCAGCGTTGTTTTCTATATGCCTGATATCCACTTCGGATTGCATGTCTTGCTCCAGATTATTTTGCTGACTGCGACTTGCTGAGCCAGGCCGAGAATCCTGTTGTCGCAATGCGTGCTGCGCCTGTCGGTGTCAGCGATTGATCATTGATTTGTGCGCCGTAGTAGGCCGCTTTCGGATCGGCAACCACGACACGTTGGTCGCCCAGTGCATCCAGATAGCGTTTCATCAATTCGGCAAGGCCGACTTTTTCCGGGCCTGCTGCGTCGAAGCCGCCGTTGATAGGCTCTTCCAGTGCCGTGTCAGTAACGACTGCTGCAATGTCGTCGGACGAGATAGGTTGCACATGTGCGGGCGACAGGCGGATTTCGTTACCGACGGTACCGAATTGTGCGATACCACTCAGGAATTCAAAGAACTGGGTAGAGCGCACGATGGTGTAAGGCACTTTGGATTGCTTGATGAGGTTTTCCTGTGCCATCTTGGCGCGGAAGTAACCGCTTTCCAGCATGCGATCGGTACCAACCACGGACAAGGCGATGTGGTGTTTGACGCCAGCTTTTTCTTCCGCTGCCAGCAAGTTGCGACCAGCAGTTTCAAAGAAGTCGAGCACGGCCTGGTCTTCAAACGAAGGCGAGTTGCTCAAATCGATCACGACTTGCGCACCTTTGACTGCATCATCCAGACCTTCACCGGTCAGGATATTGATGCCATTGCTCGGTGAGCCGACCAGTACGTCATAACCAAGCTGGCGCAGATTGTTGACGACTTTGGAGCCGATGAGGCCGCTACCGCCGATAACCAGGATTTTCATATCAATCTTTCTGTGTCTGCCCGCCGCGAGTGCGGGACTGGGTGTGTTTGCAGGGTTTATTCCGGATTAGCTAGGCATCTTGCGGAATGCGACGGAGAAGCGATTCCAGCTGTTAATGGATGTAATCAACAAGGTCAGTTCTACCAGTTCTGCATCGGTGAAGTGCGGGCGTACCGCTTCCCATACGGCATCCGGCACGTGGTTTTGTGCGACCAGTGTCAGCGATTCTGTCCATTCGAGTGCGGCACGTTCTTTGTCGCTGAAGAACGGTGCTTCGCGCCAGGCTGCGACGGTCGCCAGGCGGCGTTCTGTTTCGCCGGCCTTGCGTGCATCGGTCACGTGCATGTCCAGGCAGAAGGCACAGCCATTGATTTGGGAGGCGCGCAGGCGCACCAGTTCTTTGAGGAGGATGTCCAGCGTGCCTTTGGCAATCTGGTTTTCTACACCCATCATGACGCGGATGGCATCTTTATCGGCAGTGAGGAAGTCGAGACGAGTTTGCATGTGTAACTCCTGGTTCAGGTTGATTTAATTAAAAATGGCGTTTCCTTGATGTGTAGTATGCGAATATCATGGCCGTGTTAGAAGGGCCAAGAAATGCAAAAAGGACTAGTCCATGAAAAATCCCAAGCCTGAGCTCGACCTGAGCATAGATCGTACGCTGGAACTGCCCATGTATATGCAGATTTGCCAGCGTTTCAAGACGGCAATCGAGCAAGGGCACTTGCATGCAGGCGATCGCGTACCGGCAGTGCGGGCGCTGGCCACCGAGCTGAATCTGGCGCGCGGCACAGTGGAGATGGCCTATCGCATCCTGACCGACGAAGGTTACCTGCAAGTGAGGGGCGCTGCCGGAACAGTGGTGTCTCCATCCTTGCCGCAACCTGCAGTGGTCAAGCCACCGACAGCTATTCCCGGGCAAACCATCTCCGCCTTTCTCGATCACGATGGTAAAGCTCCCAAGCCATTGCAGCTGGGTCTGCCTGCGCTGGACGCTTTTCCGCGCAAGGTCTGGAATCGTCTGGTCGGTCATCGATTGCGTGGCAGCGAACCGGCACGGCTCGGTTATCCCGATCCCGCTGGTTACGATCGTTTACGCGAGCGCATAGCCACATATCTGGGCGTGTCGCGCGGCGTGACTTGCTTGCCCGAACAGGTCTTTATCACGACTGGTTTGCGCAATACGCTGGAGCTGACGCTGAGTAGTCTTTCCACTCCCGGTGATGAATTCTGGTTTGAAGATCCGGGCTATATCCTGGCGCGTCCCTTTCTGCAGAATGCGGCAGTCAAGGTCGTACCGGTACCGGTTGATGCAAATGGCTTGATCGTCGACGAAGGCAAGCGCCTCAGTCCTTACGCGAAGTTCGCAATGGTGACACCATCGCATCAGAGTCCCCTGGGTGTGACCTTGTCGCTGGAGCGGCGCATGGCTTTGCTGGATTGGGCCAGCAAAGCCGGAAGCTGGATCATCGAAGATGACTACGATAGTGAGTTTCGCTATCAGGGCAGGCCCTTGCCCGCATTGAAAAGCCTGGACCGAAATGATCGCGTTATTTACAGCGGTACCTTTAGCAAGGTGATGTTTCCTGGACTGCGTCTGGCCTATGTGGTTGCACCTGTCAGCGCGGTACCACGTTTCCAGGCGGTCTCTTACAATCTGAACGCGGGTTGCCCGTATTTATTCCAGGCCAGTGTGGCCGACTTTATTGCGGAAGGTCACTTCTCGCGTCACCTGAAAAAGATGCGTACGCTATATGCCGAACGTCGGCTGGTGACGCAGCAGGTATTCCAGCAGGTGCTGGGCGAGCGCATACGCATAGACTTGCGTCCCGGCGGTTTGCATATGCTGGCGCAACTGGGTGAGCATGAAAACGATATCTTGCTCGCAGACCAGGCACGTGCAGCAGGTCTCGCGTTGCATCCTTTGTCACGCTGGTACGTCAACGTGAAGCCGCAGCAGGGTTTGTTACTGGGCTTTGCCAATGTCGTGGATGAGAAGGATGCGCGGCGTATCGCGCTGAAGTTGAAGGGCGCCCTGGATATCAAATAGCTGTCGCGCGTGGTGTCCGCTCGCAAAACAACACTGTCGCGATAGAAATTGCGCAGCGCAAGTCGCTTGAGTTAATATGAGAATAGTTCTCATTAACATCAATCTGCGCTGAATCTCCCTTCATGTCTTCCTTCGAACCAGCTTTGCAGCAGCAAATGCATACGCTATACAGCAACCATCATGGTTGGTTGCATGGCTGGTTGCGCAAGAAGCTGGGCTGCGCACATCAGGCAGAAGATCTGGCGCATGACACTTTTTTACGTCTGATCGTGCGGCCGCGCCAGTTGGATAGCGCATACGATCCGCGTGCCTATCTGACCAAGATTGCACAGGGTCTGGTGGTCGATCTCTGGCGACGTCAGGAAATCGAACGGGCATGGCTGGCCACATTGGCTGCGCATCCTGAGTCCGTTGTGCCATCGGCCGAACATCAGGCCATCATCATAGAAACACTGATCGAAGTCGATCGCCTGCTCGCGCAATTACCGGAAAAACCGCGTCGCGCGTTGCTGCTCGCGCATCTGCACGATATGACTTATGCCGAGATGGCCGATGTGCTTGAGGTATCCGAGCGCATGGTCAAAAAATATATGGCGCAAGCCATGTTGCATTGTTTGCTGCACGGCGCAGCATTCAAAGAAGCGTTGGCTTGAGCATGACCATGAGTGTTGCAGGGGCCGTTCCCATTAATCAGGAATTCGAATTCGCCACGCTGGAGCAGGCGGCCGAATGGTTTGCCGTGCTGCGTTCCGGTGCTGTCAGTGACGAAGAACGACAACAGTGGCATGCATGGCTGGACCTGCGTGAAGAGCATCGCCTGGCCTGGCAAAGGGTGGAGGCGATCAGCAATGGATTGGCGCTGCCCAAAGCGGCACCGGAAGCGGCCAATGCGGCATTGAGTGCGGCGGTGCTGCAACGCCGACGTAGCCTGAAGATGCTGTCCCTGTTCGCGGTGACCGGCCTGGTCGGATGGGGCGTCAGCCGCAACAGCGCGGTACAAACCGTATTGGCCGATTTGAATGCTGATTACCGTAGTGCGGTCGGGGAGATGCGTAACCTGACTTTGGCTGATGGCAGCGAGATCTGGCTCAATACGAATAGTTCGCTGGACCAGGATTATGATGCGCAAATCCGACGCATCAAGCTGCGCAAGGGCGAGGTCTTGATTGCCACCCATCCGGACACCCAATCACCAGCACGGCCTTTCATCGTCTATAGCGCCGAAGGCAGTTTGCGTGCCTTGGGAACGCGCTTCAATGTTCGCCAGCTGGATGGTAAAACCCGACTCAGTGTGCTGGAGGGCAGGGTGGAAGTCGCACCACTGGATGCACCGGGCGCACGCCGGATCATAGAAAGCGGTCAGCAAGTCGATTTCAATCGTAGCGAAGTGCTGGCTGTAGCTACGGCAGATCCGACGCAACAGGCATGGAGCCAGGGTTTGCTGGTGGCTGACAATATGCCGCTGGCTAGCTTCATCGAAGAGCTGGCGCGCTATCGTCCCGGCTATCTGGCTTGCGATCCTGCCGTCGCCGATTTGCGCGTAGTCGGTGGCTTCCCCCTCAATCAGCCGGATCAGGCACTTGCCATGCTGGAAGCGTCTTTACCGGTCAGGGTGCATCAAACCTTGCCGTGGTGGGTCACGGTACGTGCCGGCGAATAAAGTCTGTTTAAATAATTTCAAAAAATCAGTTCCCCTTTTCTGATCTCGTACGGAAAGCAGAGTGAAGGCCTGCTGCCTGTCCTTACTTTTTCCGAAAGATCAGATCATGAAACATGATGTCCTCAGCCGCATTGTCGCAGCCCGCGCAGAATTCAAGTTGACGCCGGTGGCACTGGCAATGCATGCGCTGTTTGCAGGTGCACTCATCCTGAGTGTGTTGCCGACCAGTTCATTCGCGGCCGAGCCGCCTGCAGCCAAAGCCGCCACCTATAACTTCAATGTTCCGGCCGGTCCGCTGAGCAGTGCGATTGCGCGTTTTTCGGCACAGTCGGGCACCTATGTTTCCGTCAATGGTGCGCTGACCGACGGCAAGAATAGCCAGGGCGTGCAGGGTAATTTATCGGTGCCGGAAGCCATCACACGGCTGCTGGCGGGTAGCGGGCTGGAAGCCTTGATGCAAACCAATGGCAGCTATGTACTGCGCATGGCACCGATAGCCGATTCAACGCTGCCGGCAGTGACAGTCACCAGCGATGTCGTCCTGCCCGGCGAATTACCGAAACCTTTCGCTGGTGGACAGGTGGCCAAGGGTAGCCGTGTCGGCATCCTGGGTAATGTGGATATCTTCGATACGCCATTTAGCACGCAAAGCTACACAGAAGAATTCGTGCAGGACCAGCAGTCGCGACGCGTCGCCGACATTATTTCGGTTGATCCTTCGGTACGCAGTGCGATGGCTGAGTATGGCGATAGCGAAACCTATCTTATTCGCGGCTTTCCGGTATTCGTGAACCAGGTTGGTGTGAATGGCTTGTACGGGATGACAGAGAGTCGCCGTATTACGCCAGAGTTTTATGAACGCATTGATGTGCTGAAAGGGCCGGCCGCGATGCTGAACGGCATCAGTCCGTTTGGCGTGGTCGGCGGCAATATCAACCTGACCAGCAAGCGTGCCGACGACAAGCCTTTGACACGTGTTACCGGCAGCTATATTTCAGACAGCCAGTTTGGCTTGCATCTGGATCTGGGGCGTCGCTTCGGTGAAGACAATGCCTGGGGTGTACGCGTGAACTTGCTGAAACGGGATGGCGATACACCGATAGACCGGCAAGACGACCATATGAAAAACGGCGCACTGGCGCTGGATTATCGTGGCAGGCAATTGAAAGCGAGCCTCGATGTGGCCAATCAGGATCGCCTGACGAATGGTTACTCCGCCAACATCACCTATGATTCCGGCTTTGCATTACCCAAGCCACCGCAAGTTGATAAAAACTACGTAGACAATTGGGAATACATTAAAACCAAGGCGAAGTACTGGATGGCGCATGCCGAATACGAATTCAGTCCGGCTATCACTGCCTATGCCAATTACGGCAAGTCGGAGGGGAATGAAGAGTATTACTACGCTGGCTCGCAAGGTCGCAAGTTCATCAATAGTGCCGGTGACTTTACTGCGCGTGCAGGTGGATTCCGCGGATCATACGAAGTTGATACCTATGACGTAGGTTTGCGCGGCAGGTTTATGCTCGGCAGTGTCTCCAATAGTTATGCGCTTTCATACAGCGACTTTAGCCGCAAGGCATATGGCGCGACAGTGAATGCAACTGCGCAATACACCGGCAATGTCTATAACATTCCGAATCGCCAGCCGCCGGTCGTGAACTATGGGGCCATCCCGCAAAATGGTGATTTGCAATTAAGCAGTATTGGCCTGGTCAATACCTTTGGTTTTATGAACGACAATGTATTGCTGACACTGGGCTTGCGTAAGCAAGACCTGTATAGCGGTATTTTTACAGCCGGCATCAAAACCAGGGCATATGACGAAAGCAAAATCACACCTGCAGCAGCCTTGCTGGTCAAGCTTGGTAGCTATTCACTTTATGGCAATTACAGTGAAGGCCTGGCGCAAGGCGCAACCGCACCTGCGACCGTGACCGGCAACCCCAATGCGCTGTTGCCGCCGGCTGTTACCAAGCAGGTGGAGGGCGGTGTCAAATACAACGCTGGAACCTTTGGTGTTACAGCAGCGGTGTTCCAGATATCGCAACCGAATACCTTTACCAACTCGAGTGGTTTCTTTGTCGCGGATGGCGAACAGCGCAACCGGGGTCTTGAGTTGTCTACCTTCGGCCAGCCCTTGCGCGGTGTACGTTTGCTCGGAGGTATTACTTTGATTGATGCAGTACAAACCAAAACGGCAAATGGCATCAATAACGGCAAAGACGCAATCGGTGTACCGAAGGTAAACGTGGTGCTGAATGGAGAATACGATGTGGAAGCGCTGCAGGGTTTCACGCTTACCGGTCGCATTAATGCATTCAGCGGTGCGCAGGCGAATGCCGGTAATACGCAAAGCATCCCCGGCTGGCAGACGCTGGATGTCGGCGCACGATATGTCACGCAAGTGGCAGGCAAGGCCGTTACCTTCCGTGGCAATGTGATCAATTTGACTGATAAGAATTATTGGAATTCAGTATCGCGTGGTTTCATTACACTTGGCGCACCACGTACCTTATTGTTGTCAGCTTCGGTAGATTTCTGATCGCTGCAGGAAACTTGCAGTGTGGCTTGATACTTTTCAGTGCGGATAGCGGCGGTAGCGGATCTTTTTTGTAAGATGGAACTCTGGTCGGCTTGTGCCGGCCTTGGCCCGAATCAAGGAAGACTTCGTTGTAATGACTGCCCGCATCGATACCTTTGTAGCACCACCCTGTGTAGATGAGATAGAAATCATCTACCAGGATGAGGCTATCTTGCTGATCAATAAACCCAGCGGTTTGCTGACGCTGTCAGGGAAGAATCCACTTAATTTGGATTCAGTACATTACCGTCTGGTACAGCAATTCCCCGGTGCGTTGATGATACACAGGCTGGATCTGGGCACTTCCGGTTTGCTGGTAGTCGCGCTGAACAAAATCGCTGCCGCTCACATCAACCGCCAGTTCCAGTTACGTACTGTCAACAAAACCTATCAGGCCGTATTAGCCGGACACATGACGGACGATAGTGGCGACATCGAATTACCCATCGCCAAAGACCCGGTCAATTTCCCGAAGCTGAAGGTGTGCTTGGCCACCGGCAAACCGGCCAGCACGCATTTCGAAGTGCTGGACAGGGGCGCTGACACGACGCGGGTCTTGTACACACCACATACAGGGCGCACGCATCAATTGCGTATCCACAGCGCGGGAGTAGGGCATCCGATACTCGGGTGTGATTTATACGGAACGCTTGAGAGTGAGCGTATGGCGAATCGGTTGTTATTACATGCGATGACGCTGGAGTTTGATCATCCGCTTAGCGGAGAACGGATGCGCGGTGTCAGCGCATGCCCGTTTTAAGCCCTTTGTTGTAGCGGGCTTGCTATATCGTAAATCTCGGCAAACTCGGTGGCAGGTAATGGTCGTGAAAACAGATAACCCTGTCCTTCAGCACAGCCGATAGCGAACAAGGCCGAACGCTGTTCTTCCGTCTCTATGCCTTCGGCTATGGTTTCGAGTTTGAACGCATCAGCCATATCGAGTACCGCGGCGATCACGGTTTTATCTTGTGGCGAAGCGATCATGCCCTGCACGAATGAACGATCAATTTTGATGCGACTCAATGGATATCGCTTGAGCAAACTCAGTGATGCATAGCCGGTACCAAAATCATCGAAGGCAACGCCCACACCTTTATCACGCAAGAGCTGTAGCGACTTGAGTACCAGATCATCATGATCAAGTACGATGTCTTCGGTGATTTCCAGCTCTAGCGCTTCTGGCGGCAGGCCATGCCTGTCCAGTGCAGAGATCACCCGGCTGGCCAAATCATCCATGCGGAACTGTGCGCCAAACAAATTAACGCCCATACGGAAATGACTGACACCATAACGCATCCACTCAGCTGCCTGCGCGCAGGCTTCATCCAGCACCCAGGTACCGACCGTCGCCGCCAACGGACCGCTTTGTAATGCGGGCAGGAAAGCGGTAGGTGACAGCAGGCCACGTTCCGGGTGACGCCAGCGCAGCAGCGCCTCGGCGCCAGCCAGCGCGTTATCAGACAGACGGATCTGCGGCTGGTAAAACAATACGAACTCGCCCTGATGCAGGGCGCGCTGCAATTCCAATCCGTACAAATGACGCGCAACTGCTTCCATGCGTAGCAGATTCACATACATAAAGGTCTGTGCACCGCCCAGACGCTTGGCGCGGAACAAGGCCAGGTCGGCATTGCTGATTAACTCCAGCGCTTCTTCCGCATGCTCAGGAGCAGTGGCGAAACCGCAGCTGGCTGTGACGCGTATCGTGTGATCATCGATACGCAGCGGCGTGCCGATCTGATCGATGATGGTCTGCGCCATGCACTGCACCCAGGTAGGATCGCTGGTGTCCGGCAGCAATACGGCGAACTCATCACATCCTATCCGTGCTGCCAATCCGGTTTTGCCAATGACAGACTCCAGCCTGCGCGCGACTTCACACAGGATGGCGTCACCTACCGCGTGACCCAGCGTGTCATTCAAATCCTTGAAGCCATCGAGATCTATCATCAAAACCGACGATGGTGTACCAAGGGCCAGCAAGCGCTCCACTTCGCGATACAGGCAGGCACGATTGGCAAGGGCGGTGAGGGGATCGGTATTGGCAAGGCGATACAGCTCTGCTTCTTCGCGTTTCTTTGCCGAGATATCCTGCAGGTGCGCATTGAAAACCAGCTGACCGCGCTCTTGCCAGCAAAAGAGCGACAAGCCTAACTGGAACTCCGTGCCATCTTTGCGCAAGCCATAAATCGTTTCGGGTATCGGCAAGCCATCAAAGGTACCCTTTAGGACAGCTTCATGCACCAGTTCCTGAAACAGAGGGCGGGCACATTCAGGCATGAGCACATCGGCCAACATGCCATTGCCTTCCTCCAGCGCGTAACCATGCAAAGCTGCTGCAGCCTGGTTCCAGTTGACGATCTTGCGATGCTCATCAAACCAGACCACTGCGGTCGGCGAGTTGCGTGCGAATTCTTCAAACGAAGGACGTGCTTTTTCCAGCGACAATTCTATGCGTCGCAATTCAAGACGATCAACTGTCATCTTCGCCAGCTCACGCAAGCGTTCGCAGTCTTCATCTGTAAACTCGCGCGGCTGACCATCAATCACGCATAAAGCGCCGAGTGCGTAGCCATCAGGTGATAGTAAAGGTACGCCAGCGTAAAAGCGCAGATTGGCAGCGCCGGTAACGAGTGGGTTATCACTAAAGCGATCATCCAGATGTGAGTCAGGGATGACCATCACATCGTTTTCCAGGATGGCGTGCGCGCAGAAGGAAACATCCCGGCACATATCAACTTCACCAACGCCGGTACTTGCCGCAAAAAATACGTGATCGTTGCCTATCATATTGACGGCAGCGACTGGCATGCCGAACATGCGTGCGGCGATCTGTACTACCGGATCAAGGGAAGGGAGCGGCCGGTCGGTACTCAAACCATAAGCAGCCAACGCCTGCAGGCGTTGAATTTCATCCGGCGGAATGGGAGGACATTTCATAGGAAATTTCCGTTCAAAGGCGCTGACAGATGCAAATCTTTTTCTAATATAACGTTTTTTGAAACATGCACAAAGGAAAGTGTTGACGTTCGGCACCATGCAATACCAAGTGCTTACACTTTCTTTGTGATTCCACTATTAACGTCTGATAACGCACGATTTTTATCCCATGAATATGGGAATTTGAATGAGGATGTGCAGGATTTTGCGTAAGAACGGTATGTATGAAGCTGAGGTCTCTCAAAGTAGAACTTCTATTCTGAGAGACCTGATGTCATGAAAATTTGTGCTGTTGAAGAGTCAAGATTGTGATTTTAGATTGCTGCAGCAATCGCCTTGCCGACATCAGTCGTATTGCCACTGCCACCCAGATCCGGTGTATTCGGACCTTGCACCAGCACCGTTTCTATCGCTTTCATGATGGCATCGTGCGCTGCTTTGTAATTCGCATCACCATTGCCGAGGAAGTCGAGCATCATCGCGCCGGACCAGATCATGCCGATAGGGTTGGCTATATTCTTGCCGTAGATATCAGGAGCGGAACCGTGCACCGGTTCAAACAGAGAAGGGAACTTGCGTTCTGGATTCAGGTTGGCAGATGGTGCGATGCCTATGGTGCCAGTGCAGGCCGGTCCCAGATCGGACAGGATATCGCCGAACAGATTCGACGCGACTACAACATCGAAGCGCTCCGGTGAAAGTACGAAACGCGCACACAAAATATCGATGTGATACTTGTCCCAGCGTACATCTGCATAAGATGGCGCCATCGCTTCGACGCGACTATCCCAATACGGCATGCTGATCGAGATGCCGTTCGACTTGGTGGCTGAAGTTAAATGTTTCTTCGGTCGGCTTCGTGCCAGTTCAAATGCGTACTTCAGGATGCGATCAGTACCACGACGCGAGAAAATCGCATTCTGCGATACGAACTCGTGCTCGGTACCTTCAAAACTCTTGCCGCCTACAGCTGAATACTCGCCTTCAGTATTTTCCCGCACTACGTAGAAATCGATGTCACCCGGTTTGCGATTCGCCAGCGGGCAAGGCACGCCAGGCATCAGGCGTACCGGACGTAAATTCACATACTGATCAAAGTCACGGCGGAACTTGATGAGGGAGCCCCACAAGGAAATATGATCCGGAACCAGCGCAGGCATGCCAGCAGCACCAAAGTAAATCGCCTCAAATCCTTCCAGCTGTTGACGCCAGTCATCCGGCATCATCTGCCCATGCTTAAGGTAGTACTCGCAGTTGGCCCATTCCATCGTCGTGAATTCAAGCGCGATATTGAATTTGCGCGCGGCAGCCTGCAGCACGCGCAAACCTTCCGGCATCACTTCATTACCTATACCGTCGCCGGCGATGACTGCGATCTTATGAGCTTGCATCAGACAACCTTTCACGTGGGAGAAGGACAGATCGATTGATCTTACCGAAACCAGATGAATATACAAGCGGCTGATTGAGGGGTAAAAGCAGCCTCCCTCATGGCTAAACTACCAGCGATTTATTCCTTTTACGCAGCGAGATGATCTGAGCCGTCACACCAATGATCAGGATGATGAACAGCGCACCTAAAGCGCCAAGCAGCAGAGGTGACTTTGGATCAGTTACGAATGGATGACCGTCAGGTACGCGCCGCAGGGTTTCACTGACGCTAGGAACCATCAACAGGAACACGGTCAGGCTCAGACATACGGTTTCGATGTAAATCGCAGCACGTCCAGCAAAGCGGATAAAAGCGATTCCATAACCCGTCACCAGCAGCAGGATAGTGGCAACAGCGATGCCGTAGCTCTCGGGCTGGTGCGCCACCAGAAAGACGGTAACGGCACCTATCAGCATCGAAATGAAGTAGGCGATGCCAGCTCCTGTGCGCGGCGTGATCCGGCCATAGCGTAGCAACATATACAGCGCGAGGGGAATGGCGGGCAAGCTGCCCAGTGTGTGTAACCAGCCTAAAGGTGATATTCCAAACATGATGATTCCTTTCGTATGTTGATCAAATGATGCGGCTGTTAAAACCCAAAACTCCCTACTAGTTGGTAGGTGAATGGGTAAAATAAAATCGCTGCAACATAAATCCGGCCTCAGGCTGCCAGTAAACGTTGCAACGATGGTTGGGTAATGACTCCGAAAATCTTCGCGTCCTGGTAGGCACGCGCTGAGAGCATGGCGCCATGAACCGTGGCCATAAACACTTCCGCTTCGTCCTTGGCAGAAGCGCTCAGTCGTATGCTGCCATTCGCTACGCCACGCTCCAGCACCTGGCTCAACCAATCCGAGAGCGTACGGAAATGGGCGCTCACTTCATGCGCGACTTCTTCCGGCAGAACCGGTAACTGCGTTGCGAGCAATGCACACACGCAGAATGGGGCGCTGCCATCAGCGATGCAGGATTCCCAGTACTGGATATAGGCACGTAGCTGTTCAACCGGCTCCGGCACGTTACGCTCCAGTTCGGCCATACCCAGTTGGACCTCCCATCGGTAATTAACGACGAGCGTCCGCACCAGATTGGATTTGGTCGGGAAGTGGTGGTGTATGGTCGCGTTGCGTACCCCAACTACTTTGGAAATATCGGCATAGCTAAAGCCGTTATAGCCCCCGGCAACGATCAGCGACCGGGCGCAATTAATGATCTCTTCGGATGTGTTGTTCGCTTTCATTTCAAGCACTCTACATACTAGTAGGTAAGCTGTCAAGCGAGTCGATATTTGGGATGTTATTGCCAGGTAGCGATTGGTGTCAGCCGGTGGGTGGGGGAGTTGCGGCGGCCTGCTTTTCCTTGGGAGCGTGTAAGCCGCGTATGAAGCTACACGCTATAAACGTGTGTGTGTTTACAAGCGTGCACCTTGACTATGCTTTGGGGAACAGAACCGTCGGTTTAGGCTGGAACTCCTTGTACACCTCGCGGTAGCAGTCGCGTATGAACTGCATGTCCGTATCACCTAATGCTTGGAGATCGTAGCCGAATGGTTTCTGCACCAGTTCAACGCCATAGTCCGGGTTGCTGCCTGGGTACTGTGGATCTGTAGCGAGTGCATTAATTTTATCGGTGAATTCTTGAGGCGTGATTTCCATGAAGGCTTTCGTTTGGTTTGGCTGCAAGATAAGTGCGGCCGTAAAGGGCTGGAGTCTACCTCATAGAGATTGAGTGTGCGTAGACTCGGTATGATTTGCGAGCTCTTTGATTCCCGAATTGAATTCGGTGGGGGGATATTGGACGCTGTCTAATATCGAAGTGAATTACACAAAAGAAAAGGGCCAGCACGTAGCTGACCCTTCATATTCTGTGGCTCCCCGACCTGGACTCGAACCAGGGACCTGCGGATTAACAGTCGATCCACTGGGTGTTGATTTGCGTCGAAAACTGACCCACTTAGCCGCATAATTTGCATCCAAAACTGACCCACGTTTAGAACACAATCCTACTTACCAAAGTGAGTAGGAGATATGGAGTGATCGACGTGGCTTTACTTGGAATTATTCGACGCTGGCACCTTCGTGACCAGGTCTCATTGAGGGAAATATCCAAACGACTGGGTATCTCCCGAAATACCGTCAGACGTTATCTACGCTCGGAAATTGTCGAGCCGGCCTATGCTGATCGACGTTCCCCAACATCTCTCGACAAATATGCGTTCAAGCTTTCAGCCTGGTTAAAGACCGAGGCAGCGAAGTCTCGGAAGCAACGACGGACTTTGAAACAGATGCACATCGACCTATGTGCTTTGGGATTTGAAGGTTCGTATGATCGGGTTGCAGCCTTCGCTAGACAATGGAAGGTGGATCAATTGGAGAGGGTCAATTCTGCGAGCAAATCAACAGGTGGGTCAGAATTCGATGCAAAAAGTGGGTCAGCATTCAGCGCAATTCAACATGGAGTGACTTCGGACAAGTAGCGGAGGAGGGCATCATGAAGAGAGAGCTTGCTAGCTTCTCTAAAGGACTCGCCATGACCTTGCTTCGTTATCAACTCAACGGAGGTCGCCCATGCAACTGCATTGGCTTTAGACGTGAAAGTACGACTAGCTTCAGGATGATCTTGAAGTCGAACTCGTGCTTGATATTGGAGTGGTGCGTGTTTTCTTATCTGTGCCATTTAGCGGCCTCCTAGATTGGAGACCCAATGGCGCAAAAATGGCGCAAGAGCTGAAATAGAAAAGGACCTAGTTTTTCAACTAGGCCCTTCATATTCTGTGGCTCCCCAAAAAAGACTTATCTGGGCAATGGTGGCAGTTCACTTTCGCGCTATCTACCTCTGAGAACTGACCGGATTTGTCTTGATAATTGAATCAGTCGGCGATCGCCGGGGCGGTTCTTCAGTTCGGCGGCGAGCCAGACGTTACTCTGATCCAGATAGCTCCGCACCTTTATCGAGGTGGGAAACTTTCTTTGATACTTCATTGCTTGTTCTGAGTAAACCTTAGAATGATATATCTTGCGGTAGTCATCGTTATAGCAGCGGGAGAGTATGGACATGCTCTCGTCTAGCGTTGCCATTACGTCAGCCCCTTCTGGCTTGTCATAATTGGCATTGAATAGAATGACTGCGTAAGTGTTCCTTACCGTTGGGTTATTCCTACCAGCCATTGCCAATGCGTCATCGACCCAAGAAAACGCGAGTTCATACTGACGCTTGTTTGACAAATAAAGTGCACATTGCTGTTTGAAGGAATAACTTTGGTCGCGGTGGGAGACGCTGTTATAGAAAGCGACACCGTCTTCCCAGTCGGGGAAAGCTCTCGCGACAATTCTGGCGTCATAGGCGTTACGCCTGAATACGTCATAGCGACCAATCTTGGTAGGCGACACCTCTTCATGGAATATTTCGAGGACACGACGGAGTTGTGATGACTCGATTTTCCAGAGAACAGCTTCCGCCACTGCGCGTGAACGGGGAACAAAATAGGACTGAGAAGCATCTGATAATGCCCCTTCGTATGCGGAAAGAAGGTTTCCCATCGATTCGAGCGCAGAAAGGACTGTTGTCACGTCAGAGGCGAAGCGACGCGCGAAAGCAGTGGCGATGTCTACGGAAGTCGGAATTCGGCAGGAGTACAAATAGCAGGCCACAAGGAGTAAGTCATGCTCCATAGGCTTTGTCGCACGAAAAGAGCGCACGGCCGCCATAAAGCGATCGGCGAGAGAATCGGCTGTAATGGTTGAGGTGATAACTTCAAAGAACGTTGGCTCCGAATTCCCTTCCAAATGGTCTGATGTTGGCTCAAAGGTTTTGCGTTGAATGTCGTTTGGAATGAGCTGCTGAACTGCCTGCGCGTCCATTGGAGACAATCCCGAAACGTCGAGAATGTCGAACCGTGCCTGTGGAAAGCGATAAGAGACGCTATCGAAAATGTAGTCGCGTTCGGCGCAGACTATTCGAACGTTTGAGCTCGCTATTAAAATCTGAATGGCTTCGGAGGCGTCTGCGGCGTTATCGACAAAGATGATTACCTTTTGGCCTTCGGCATCAAGATCCCGTATCAATAGCCGCGCTTTCTCGGGGGTTATTTCGTCAATAAATAATATGGTTTCCTGAGAGGAAAGCCAGTTCGCGAGTTGTTTCAGAAGAGTCGATTTGCCAGTGACAGCGGCACCTACGATCATTAGATGCTTACCACCCAGTATTGTATTTTTAGCAAGTGAGAAATATCGGGTCTGGTATATCTTTCCCGAATGAATGTCGAACCATGTCGGATCGGCGCCGAGATAAAATTCGGTAAGGCTTCGCACGGGAACGGAACCAGCGGGAGGAAGGTGGTACTCCCGAAAATTTTTGGCTAGCAGGGATTTCGGGGCGCCGGCCACTTTAGGGAGCTGTAATTGGCCAATATATTTGAGGAGATCTGCTGTATCCGCGACAATTATTTGGAACCCGAGGGATTGATAATATTCAATCGCTTCCGGCTCGCTTTTGCGAAGCGTTATCCATGAGTCCGCCTTTGGCCTGTTTCCTGTAGATTCCTTCGCGAGTGCTTGTAGGACACCGGCATCTTCAAGTCGATATCCCCAATATAACGTTGGCGTAGATTGAATCCTGCTTATATATCCAAACCACTTGTCTTTATCGCGCTCGAAACTGGAGGCAATTTCGACGGGCGAAAAATCAAATGCTCCGTCGCCGTGTGCCACGGAGCCATGCAAGGCGATATAGTCAATCGCACTAGCGCCCGGCATGGCTGGTCCCCGTTGAACGATGTCATTTACGTAGTGTTTGATGCTCTCCTCATAAATCTTGAAGACTAGGTCATCGATGTTAGTGGTAAAAATTGACTTGATGTTAGCTCGTTCAAGGTTTTTATATAGAGGATCGAATCTCGTTACCGTAAATCGATTCATGAAGAACTTTGCTAGCTCTTCGCGTTGGCTGCTTGACAGGATTTGGCAAAGTTGCGGCAGTGTAAATTTTGATGTCGACGGACGGTTGAAATGCTTTAGAAGCTCTATTCTTAGCCCGTCACCTACCGGAAGCGTTGTGTCCAAGCTTTCCGCCAACACGGAAAAACCAGCACCTAAGAAGAGGTTTATTCCGTTCGTCAGACTGTGCCTGAATATATTCTCGTTTGGGATATTCATCCGTTTTTCCTTGAATTGGATCGTGGTTTTTTGCGCTTCGTTATATTTATGTATATTTAAAGGAAAGCATTTTTTTCCTTCGGCTCGCATAAGAGGGGCAAACAAATCTAAGCGGTTCGTTTCTAATTTTGGTCAAGTCTACCATCCGCATTTGTGCATGAAGGGCGTTGGGATCGTTTCCCGTTTATGTAACACGGGGGTCTATAAATACATAACAACAGAACATACCTCTTACTTGCAGGAAATACAATTAAAAGGTTTTCACAGGCCGACTGTGCGGGGTGTGGGTAGCCGCTGTGCGGCTGCCTGCGCATCGCACTGTCGGAAAAAATACATGAAACATTTAATTGACATTCATTAAAATGTAGATAAACTGCGCTTACTAACTTTAAAAAGGGTAGGCCATGAAAGCATCAGATCTCGTCAATCTCTGGAGTGCTCCAGATAACAGCCGCTTAACGGCAAAGCAACTTTCCTTCCGTCTTCCTGTTGAAATCGCAGCCAAGCTTTCTGCACTTTGCGAACTGTACCCAAACAAAAACCGCACTGAAATTGTGGGTGACTTACTTCGTTCTGCGATTGCGGATGTTGAAAAAGCACTTCCAAGCTATGCAGGGGCATATGTAGATAAACATCCTGATACTGGCGAGGAAATGTATCGAGAAGAGGGAGTGAAAGCGAAATTCCGTGAATTGGCAAATAAATATCATAGAGAGCTAGAGGTCGAACTTGGTAACGAGTCTCCGAGAAAGCTCTATGACGGTAATTACTGTACTCACGCAGATAAAGCCTAATCACTATGCAGCCACTCCTCTCAGGTCTTGATACAGTGGAATGCGCATATTACTTGCGTCCCACCGCACAATGCGCAATCGACTTTGGTCAACTTGCTATCGATAAGGAAGTTTTACGTCAAAGCAAAAAGCGCGAACCGCAAAAAATCGAGATTGGTGGAGTGGAGTTTTTCCTGCGGCCTAATGGCACGTCTTCGGGCTATCCATTCTTGATCGAAAACGAAGACATGAGCGTTGAATTTGGTGAATTCAATGATCCATCGTTTTACGTAACCTATCGCAGTGTCGCGCTATGGCACAAGGGCGCCGCAGAGTTGCATCAGCAGTTTGTGGGCTGGTCAGAGCGCATTGGCTTTATCGCCGCCAAGCCTGAAACACTGTCCCGCGTGGACTTTACCTTTGATTACTGTCTGCCCGAGATCAATTTCAAGGAAGATGATTTCGTGTCGCTGTCAGCAAAAGATAGTCAGCACCGTAAAGACAGGCAGGTGCAAACCTTCTCATTCGGCAAGGGTGATGTGATGCTGCGTGTTTATAACAAGATTGCAGAAATCAACGAAAAGAGTCTGAAGACATGGTTCTTCGACTTATGGGGCGGTATCACTGAAAACGTCTGGCGTATCGAATGGCAGGTGCGCAAAGAAGTATTGCGACGCTTCGGCATTCGTAGCTTTGCTGATCTATTCGATGGGCAAGGCGATATCCTCCGCTATCTTTCGCATGAGCACACCACGCTACGCTCACCCAATGAAGACAGTAATCGCTCGCGCTGGCCTTTGAATCCACTCTGGCAATCGTTGCAAGCACATATCGGCACGTTACAAGCGCAAGGCGTTTATCGTGAGTACGACCGAGAGGAAATGCTTAATGCGCGTCTGATGCGTATAGCAATCGCTATTCAAGGCTATTTGAAGCGCATAGCGGCGGTTGAATGCGTGCTGCACGATAAACCGATGCTCACTAACAAAGAGGCATTTAAGCACCTTGAAGGGCTTCTCTTTAATGTCCATGACCCGCTGACATGGAAAACAGATGTAAGAAAGCGGATTGATTCGATCAAGTTAGGGCAATGGTGATGCTGCAATCTATCCTTGATTCACTCAATACGCACAAGCGGGAGTTGTTGCTTATGGCAGAAGCAATGCTGTTGCCGCAGCAGTTCGCAGCGTACCGCAAGCTATTATTAAATCGTCTTGGCAGGCAAGGCTTTGAAGGGGATTTGGAACGTATTATTGCCGAGCATGAGAAGCAGCAAAGGAATGGACAAGGGCAGGCCGATATAAGCAAGAAAGGAGGTGCCCTATGATTGAATCAACCTTCATCCTTGCAAGTCGTTGTTGCATTCGACGATGTACTGTCGAATGAAATTATTGGTGAGAGGGAATTAGCTTTGATTGGTGAATTCCTTCCTGAACTTTTGAAAGAAATGATCTGGCAAACATCCGAATCGGAGGAATAAGCCATGGCGGTTGCACTCTACGCTCGTGTATCGACGACACGACAAGCTGACAAAGATTTATCGATTCCTGACCAGTTGCGGCAAATGCGTGACTGGTGCGAGAAACAAGGGCTAGTTGTTGGGACTGAATATATCGAGCCGGGTGCATCCGCTACCGATGATCGCCGCCCAGAATTTCAAAAGATGATTGGTGATGCGACGTTTAAACCATCACCTTATGAAGCCGTGATTGTTCATAGTCAATCACGCTTCTTTCGTGATTCGCTCGAATTCGGATTGTATGAACGTCGTTTAAACAAGGCGGGTGTAAGGCTCATCTCCATCACGCAGCAGACCAGTGATGATTCATCCGGTCAAATGATGCGAAAAATCTTCAGCGTCTTTGATGAGTACCAAAGTAAAGAGAACGGAAAACACACACTACGCGCGATGAAAGAGAATGCGCGGCAAGGCTATTTCAATGGTTCCAAGCCTCCATTTGGTTTCAAAAAGGTAGAGCTTGATATCTCAGCGGCTAAAGGCAAAAAGAAAAAACTAGTCGTTGATGAAGTCGAAGCAGCTATCGTTCATAAGATATTTAATCTTTATCTGCATGGCGCACACGGTCAAGAAATGGGAACGAAGCAGATCGCTTCATATCTCAACGATCAAGGCATTCTGAACCGCAGCAAGAAGTGGTCACGTAATCGCATTCATCAGATGCTTTCTGATACCGCCTATTTCGGTCAATACTTCTTCAATCGTAAAGATATGAAGACGGGGCAAACCAAGCCGGTAGCAGAATGGGTGCCAATTGCTATTCCCGCGATTATTGATGAAGCCATGTACCGTGCCGTCGAAGCTAAACGGTATTCGCGTTCGCCCGACATGATGGCACCGCGCCTCGTCAACTCCCCAACGTTGCTGACAGGCTTGCTGAAGTGCGGCAATTGCGGGGCAGGGATGACCTTAGCGACAGGCAAGGGTGGGCGTTATCGCTATTACAAATGCAACACCCGCATAGCCAAGAATAATCACGACTGTGACACGCCAGCGATTCCGATGGAAAAGCTGGATACGCTTGTCTTGCAAGCATTGGCTGATAAGGTCGCCAGTCCTGAACGTCTGAAGGTGATGCTCAAGGCGATGAAGGCGAAGATCAAGAATGCTCATACCGAACAAAATACGCATCTCATCACGTTGAAGAAGGAGCTCTCCGAGTTAGAGGAGGCGACAGCGCGTTTATATGAGGCTGTAGAAAAAGGATTCCTGCCGATGGATGGCACTTTGCAGGAACGGGCGCAAAAACTCAAAGCAAGACGTGAATCAATTCTGATTGAAATGGCGGGTACTCGCCGCGATAGTGCGATGCCACTAGATAAAATCAATGCAGGTCAGATTGATGCGTTTGGAAAAGCGATGCGAACGAAACTGCTTGATCGTGAAAATGGATTCTCGAAACAATACCTGCGCTTGCTGGTAAGTGAGATTCGTGTAGAGGGAAAAGAGGTCAGGATGACCGGAAGCAAAGAAGCATTGTTGAATCTAATGGCACAAAAAAAAGTAGGCACCGCAGTGGTGCCTACTTTTAGCCATTCTTGGCTCCCCGACCTGGACTCGAACCAGGGACCTGCGGATTAACAGTCCGTCGCTCTACCGACTGAGCTATCAGGGAACAGAAGCGAGATTATGTATCAAGAACTCTCACTTGTCAAAGCTTTCGCGATAAATTTCTTTGTTTTTTGCAAAAATATTTATCGCGCTTTTACTACTACGTATTAAATGACCTTCGCGATTGCGCCAACGACGTAATCGATGTTGCGTGTGTTCAAAGCTGCGACGCAGATACGGCCAGTGTCGATAGCGTAGATCGAGTATTCGTCACGCAGGCGATTGACTTGTTCTTTGGTCAGGCCAGAGTACGAGAACATGCCGCGTTGCTGAATAACGAAGTCGAAGTTGTGCGCTGGTGCTTGCTCTTTCAACTTCTGTACGAATGCTTGACGCATGTCACGGATACGTACGCGCATGTCAGCCAGCTCTTGTTCCCACAGTGCACGCAGTTCAGGTGTTGCCAGTGCTGTTGCAACGACTTGGCCGCCGTGGATAGGTGGGTTGGAGTAGTTGGTGCGGATGACGCGTTTCAATTGCGACAGGACGCGTGCTGCTTCTTCTGCGCTGACTGCAACGATGCTCAATGCGCCTACGCGTTCGCCGTACAGCGAGAACGATTTGGAGAAGGAGTTCGAAACGAATACCGGGCCGCCAGCTTCTGCGAATTGGCGAACTACTTTGCCGTCGGATTCGATGCCATCGCCAAAGCCCTGGTAAGCCATGTCGAGGAATGGGATCAGGCCGCGTTTCAATACGACTTCAATGACTTGCGCCCATTGTGCGTCGGTCAGGTCTGCGCCGGTTGGGTTGTGGCAGCAAGCGTGCAACAGAACGATGGAGCCGCTTGGGATCGAGTTCAGGGTGTCCAGCATGCCGCTGAAGTTCACGCCGCGGGTTGCTGCGTCGTAGTATGGGTAGTTGTTGACTACGAAGCCAGCCGATTCAAACAGTGCGCGGTGGTTTTCCCAGCTTGGATCGCTGATCCAGACTTGTGCGTTAGGTGCGAAGCGTTTCAGGAAGTCAGCGCCCAGTTTCAATGCGCCGGTGCCGCCGATTGCTTGCGCGGTCACTGCACGTTTTTCCTTGACTACTGCGCTATCGGCACCAAATACGAGTTCTTGTACTGCTTTGTCGTAAGCAGCCAGGCCGTCGATAGGCAGGTAACCGCGTGGCGACAGTTTTTCTGCCAGCAGTACTTCGGCTTTACGTACGCATTCCAACAGTGGCAACTTACCGTTGTCGTCGTTGTATACGCCGACACCAAGATTGATTTTGTTTGGATTCTTGTCAGCATTGAATGCTTCGGTAATACCAAGAATCGGGTCACGGGGCGCCATTTCGATGGCGTTGAGGAGCGAAGCAGGAAGAGGTGCGTTCATCGTGATAACATCAAAAGTTAGCTGCAAACGGTGGTGTTGCAGACGGGTTGTATGAAGCGCAAGGCCAAAAGTCTTGCGGGAAATGCGACTCACTATTTTACCAAAGGTCGGATTTAAATGGCTGATTTATCCCAGGTTTCCAATCCAGTTGACGAATCGAAAATCGTTACCTTCCCGAACTCCCCGTTTCGCCTGCATCAGCCGTTCCCGCCGGCAGGGGATCAGCCGACTGCGATTGCGAAATTGGCCGAAGGCATCGAAGACGGTCTGTTTTACCAGACGCTGCTGGGCGTAACCGGTTCCGGCAAGACTTATACAGTTGCTAACGTGATCGCCCGCATGGGGCGTCCGGCCATCGTGTTTGCGCCTAACAAGACGCTGGCGGCACAGTTATATAGTGAATTCCGCGAGTTTTTCCCGGAAAACGCGGTCGAGTACTTCGTCAGTTACTACGATTATTACCAGCCGGAAGCATACGTACCGCAGCGCGACTTGTTCATTGAGAAAGATTCATCCATCAATGAGCACATCGAGCAGATGCGCCTGTCCTGCACCAAATCGCTAATGGAACGGCGCGATGTGGTGATTATTGCGACGGTTTCGGCGATTTACGGTATTGGTAACCCGAGCGAATACCACCAGATGATCCTGACCTTGCGCGCCAAGGACAAGGTCAGCCAGCGCGATGTGATTGCGCGCCTGATCGCGATGCAATACACGCGCAACGAGGTCGATTTTGGCCGCGGCACCTTCCGCGTACGTGGTGACACCATTGATATCTTCCCGGCTGAGCATGCCGAGCTGGCGATCCGGCTGGAGATGTTCGATGACGAGATTGAGAGTTTACAGCTGTTTGATCCGCTGACTGGCCGCGTCAAACAGAAGATCCCGCGCTTTACCGTATACCCAGGTTCGCACTACGTGACGCCGCGCGCCACCGTGCTGCGTGCGATTGAAACCATCAAGGATGAGTTGCGCGAGCGTCTGGAGTTCTTCCGCCAGGAAAGCAAGCTGGTGGAAGAGCAGCGCCTCGAGCAGCGTACCCGTTTCGACTTGGAAATGATGCAGGAAATCGGCTTTACCAAAGGCATCGAAAACTATTCACGCCACCTGAGCGGCGCCAAGGCGGGTGATCCGCCGCCGACGCTGGTGGATTATCTGCCGCCGGATGCGCTGATGTTTATGGATGAGTCGCACGTCCTGATGGGGCAGCTCAACGGCATGTATAACGGCGATAGGGCGCGGAAGACCAATCTGGTCGATTACGGTTTCCGCCTGCCTTCGGCACTGGATAACCGGCCGCTGCGTTTCGATGAATTCGAAGGCAAGATGCGGCAGATGGTGTTCGTCTCGGCGACGCCTGCCGATTATGAAAATACGCACGCCGACCAGGTGGTCGAGCAAGTGGTACGGCCTACCGGTCTGGTTGATCCGATTATCAGCGTGCGCCCGGCATCGACCCAGGTAGATGACCTGATGTCGGAGATTACCGATCGCGTGAAGAAGAATGAGCGCGTACTGGTCACTACGCTGACCAAGCGTATGGCCGAGCAATTGACTGAGTTCCTGACGGATAACGGCGTGAAGGTGCGTTACCTGCACAGCGATATTGATACGGTTGAACGGGTCGAGATCATCCGCGATTTGCGCCTGGGTACGTTCGACGTTTTGGTCGGGATTAACTTATTGCGCGAAGGGCTGGATTTGCCTGAGGTGTCTTTGGTGGCGATCCTGGATGCGGACAAGGAAGGCTTTTTGCGTTCCGAGCGCAGCCTGATCCAGACCATAGGCCGTGCCGCGCGTAACCTGAGCGGGATGGCGATACTGTATGGCGACAAGGTCACCGACTCCATGCGCCGCGCCATCGATGAAACCGAGCGTCGTCGCGCCAAGCAAATTGCTTTCAATGCGGCGAATAACATCACGCCTATGGGTATTAAGAAAAATATCCGTGAGTTGATCGATGGCGTCTACAGTCCGCAGGAAGCGCGCCTCGAGTTGCAGGTTGCGCAGGAGCACGCCAAATATGAGGCGATGAGCGAGAAGCAGGTCAGCAAGGAAATCAAACGCCTGGAAAAACAAATGCTGGTGCATGCGAAGAACCTGGAGTTTGAAAAGGCGGCGCAGATGCGTGATCAGTTGCGCATCCTCAAAGAGCAGCTGTTCGGCGCACCGGGTGCCGATAACGTCACACCGCTGGCGGGTAATCAATAGCGATTTAGGCTTGTGCCGGGCGAACTAGCGGCTACAATCGCTGCTTTCGCCCGCTCGCTATCAAGCTATGTCGCACACAATTCCACCTACCTTTATTGCCATGCTGGATGCCGCTGACGCATCCTGGCGTCCTACTCTGCTGGCTGGCCTGCAAGCAGTACATCAAGCCGCTCCTGATTATTTGCCTACGCTGGCCGCTGATGATTTCCTGCCGAATGGCGGCCGTCTGTTTGCCGCTTTCAAGCAGCCGCTGGCTGCCGTGCGCTATGTATTGGTGGGCGAGGGGCCTTATCCGCGTCCGGACAGTGCGACCGGGGTTTGTTTTATGGACGGTGCGGTGTCGTCACTGTGGTCGGACAAGGGTTTGTCCAAGCAGGTCAATCGTGCCACTTCGTTGCGCAATTTCATGAAAATGCTGCTGGTGGCGGATGGTCAGTTGGCGGTAGAGCAGACCACCGGCGATGCTTTGGCGGGTGTTTCACAGAAGGCGCAGGCGGAGCCGGCTAAAGTGATCCAGACCTTGCCTGAGTTGCAGGACAAGCTGACGCAGCATGGCTTCCTCTTGTTGAATGCTTCGCTGGTATTCCGCGCCCATGTCGCGCCGGTGAAGGATGCGAAAGCCTGGTTGCCGTTTCTGCAAACCGTGCTGGCGGCTTTGGCTGATCATGCGCAACACGCAGGCCAGATCGCGCCGACGCTGGTCTTGTGGGGCAAGATAGCGGTGCAATTGGAGGCTTTACCTGAGAGTGGGCGCTTCCCGAAGAAGGTTTCCGAGCACCCGTATAACCTGAGCTTTATCGCGAATGCGGTGATGCAGGACTTGTTTGGTCCTATGCATTTATTGCAGAAGTAGAGTTGTTTTAAATCAGGCTGAGCTGACGCAGGTCGGTCGCTTCTGCCGGCTCTTTGGCTTCACTCGCCGGAGCGGCAGCACTGGCTTGTGTCGCTGCAGCTTTGCCTGATTTTTCCGGTTTGCTTTCACGTGTCAGCAGCCGCGAAATCATCGTTTCAAAGAAGGCTGGCAACGCGTGCTGATCATCATGCGCGTGGAAATGCTGACGTATCACCATCCCATCCCACATCCCGGTCAGGAACAAAGCTGTTTGCGCTGCATCCAGTGATGCATCCATCTGTCCACGTGCTTGCGCAACCCGCAGCAGGTTGGTCAGGCCCATGATCCATTCCGCTTCTATCTTGCGCAGCACCGTGCCTACGCGTTTGCTGCGCATGCCTTCTGCATAGACTTCAGTCATCAGGCTGGCGTCACCACCCGCGCGATAACGTTCTGCGAACAGGCGAGTGGTGTTGTTCAGTGCTTGTTGTAGTGATTCAGCATCGCGCATTTGCAGCAGCATGGCGCGGGTTTGGCGGCGTTCATCTTCCACCATCGCTTCAATGATGGCTTCCTTGCCGGTGAAATAACGATAGACCGCACCCGGGCCGAGGCCGGTTTCAGCGCAGATTTGCTGCATGGAGGTTTGGTGGAAGCCGGTTTTGCGGAAACATTTGCCAGCTGCCTTGAGGACTTCAATTCGTTTTTTATCGGCTTTTTGGGTAGGCGATTGCGGGGTCTTGGAGATGCGTGTGGCCATTGCAGATATCGAAACGAGGTTTCAGTCAATTAACGAAGGGTCAATTATAAATTGAATATTCGTTCAAAGTCATATTTGTACTAAATCAGTGTGAAATGTGCTTTCTTCTATTGCTGTTATTTTGGGTTTTGCTCTGGAAAGTTTAATTAAATTGATTGAATAATCATTCAAATAATTATTTTGGCTAATGGTGTTTGGGGTGAATTCGGTGCTTCGGGACGGTTGCGGCTTGGGTTTGCGTGCGTCCTGCTGGCTATCGCAGGGTAATTTGCTGGCGCATAAAAAACTGATTTTTCTGCGATGCAATATCTGGCTTAGTGACGCCGGTCAATGTTGTCAGGCCGGGTGACTTATAAAATATCGACTTGGAAATGTTGGCGGAAAAGCCTTGTTGTATCCCGGCAAATCGGAAAAAGCGGGTACCTGACAGATTCAGTCAAGTTTGTTATACTTGAGTGAATCGATCAACCACTCGGTTTATTCATTCCTGTTGATCACTGGAGGCAAGATTCATGCGTTTGACGACTAAAGGACGTTTTGCTGTAACAGCAATGATTGACTTGGCATTGCGCCAGGACAATGGTCCGGTCACGCTCGCCGGAATCAGCCAGCGACAAGAGATTTCGCTGTCGTATCTGGAGCAGTTGTTTGGCAAGTTGCGCCGTCATGAAATCGTTGAATCCGTGCGCGGACCAGGTGGTGGTTACAACCTGGCGCGTCGTGCAGAAGACGTGACGGTGGCAGATATCATTATTGCCGTCGATGAACCTCTGGACGCAACGCAGTGCGGTGGCAAGGAAAATTGCCATAGCCCTGAGCATGAACACGGTGGTCGTTGCATGACGCATGACCTGTGGGCAACGCTAAATGCAAAAATGGTGGATTATCTCGATTCTGTGTCGTTAAAAGATTTGGTTGACCAGCAAAAACAAAAGATTTCTGAACAATGCGTGGTGGTTGTGCACCGCAACCACGCAGCCGTTTGATTATTGGAGCTTAAAAGATGAACGCCCCGTTAGACAAAAGCCTGATTGATACGATCAAGGCGCCGCATTTCCCGATTTATATGGATTATTCGGCGACTACGCCTATCGATCCACGGGTCGCTGACAAAATGATTCCGTACCTGCGTGAGCAGTTCGGTAATCCGGCTTCGCGCAGCCATATGTATGGCTGGACGGCTGAGAAGGCAGTGGAAGATGCGCGTGAGCAAGTCGCTGCACTGGTCAACGCTGACCCACGTGAAATCATCTGGACTTCGGGCGCAACGGAAGGCAACAACCTCGCACTCAAAGGCGCGGCACAATTTTATAAAACCAAGGGCAAGCACATCATCACGGTAAAGACCGAGCACAAAGCTGTGCTGGATACCGTGCGTGAACTGGAGCGCCAGGGTTTTGAAGCAACTTATCTGCAACCGCAAGACAATGGCCTGATCACTATCGAGCAATTGGCGGAAGCGATCCGTCCTGACACCATTCTGGTATCGGTGATGCTGGTCAACAATGAAATCGGCGTCATTCAGCCTATCGATGAAATCGGCGAATTGTGCCGCAGCAAGGGCATCATCTTCCATTGCGACGCTGCACAGGCAACCGGCAAAGTGAAGATCGACCTGGAAAAATCCAAAGTCGACCTGATGACATTTACTGCACACAAAACCTACGGTCCTAAAGGTATCGGTGCCTTGTACGTACGCCGCAAACCACGCGTCCGTATCGAAGCGCAAATGCACGGCGGTGGCCATGAGCGCGGCCTGCGTTCGGGCACGCTGGCAACCCACCAGATCGTGGGCATGGGCGAAGCTTTCCGTATCGCACGTGAAGAAATGGATGAAGAAATCACCCGTATCAAGGGTTTGCGCGACCGTTTGGCCAAAGGCCTGATGGATATGGAAGAGGTCTATATCAACGGCGATATGGATCACCGCGTACCGCACAACCTCAACGTCAGCTTCAACTATGTTGAAGGCGAGTCGCTGATCATGGCAATCAAGGATCTGGCTGTTTCTTCAGGTTCGGCTTGTACTTCGGCCAGTCTGGAACCATCTTATGTATTGAGAGCGCTCGGTCGCAGCGATGAATTGGCGCACAGTTCGATTCGTTTCACTTTCGGTCGCTTTACGACGGAAGAGGACGTGGATTTCACGATCAAGCTGATCAAGGAAAAAGTCAACAAGCTGCGCGAATTGTCGCCGCTGTGGGATATGTATAAAGACGGGATCGATATCAGCACGATCCAATGGGCAGCGCACTAATATCGTTCTCATTCCTGTCGCTGAATGGCAGGAATAAGGCTTAACAAGGAGTATCAAAATGGCTTACTCAGACAAAGTTCTCGATCACTACGAAAATCCACGTAACGTGGGTGCCTTCGACAAAGGCGATGAAACCATCGGTACCGGCATGGTCGGTGCGCCGGCTTGCGGCGACGTGATGAAATTGCAAATCAAGGTCGGCGCTGACGGCGTGATCCAGGATGCCAAGTTCAAAACCTACGGCTGCGGCTCGGCGATTGCTTCGTCGTCGCTGGTGACCGAATGGGTCAAAGGCAAAACCCTGGACCAAGCAATGTCGATCAAGAACACGCAAATCGCGGAAGAACTGGCTTTGCCGCCAGTCAAGATTCACTGCTCGATTCTGGCAGAAGATGCGATCAAGGCAGCAGTGCTGGACTACAAAACCAAGCACGGCGTAGCTGAATCGAAAGAAGCGGCTTAAGCTTGTTTAAGCGTCTGTGCAGCGCGTGTCCTTGCGGATGCGCGTGGCACAGTCCGGACAATCTTTTAGAGCAAAGATCATGGCAATTACACTGACTGAAAAAGCAGCGAAGCACATTACTCGCTATATGGAACGGCGCGGCAAGGGTATCGGCCTTCGTTTCGGCGTGCGCACGACCGGTTGTTCCGGTCTGGCCTACAAGCTGGAATATGTGGACGAAAGCGCCAATGAAGATAGCGTGTTTGAATCGCATGGCATCAAAGTCTTTGTCGATCCGAAGAGCTTGCCGTACATCGACGGCACCGAGCTGGACTTTGCACGTGAAGGTCTGAACGAAGGTTTTAAATTCCGCAATCCGAACGTCAAGGATGAATGCGGTTGCGGCGAAAGCTTCCGTATTTGATAGCTGGCTGCAGGGGCGTTTGCGCTCCGGCAGGAATGCCTTCTTTAGAGAGAGCCTGTCGAATGTGCGCAGGCTTTTTTATTTAATAAACCGGATATTCCCTGAGTATTCACTGATGCGATGTGTCGCATCGCACTAAAAGCCAGCCCATAGCCAGCGCACAAGCATGCAAAACCACTTCGAACTCTTCCACCTGCCGCAGCGCTTTGCCGTCGACCTGAAGGCACTGGATGGCGCGTATCACAGCGTGCAGGGCCAGGTTCACCCTGATAAGTTTGCACATGCGTCGGATGCCGAGAAACGCGTGGCGATGCAATGGGCGACCCGTGCGAATGAGGCCTATCAGACACTGAAGAGCCCGTTCAAGCGCGCTGCTTACATGTGTGAACTGAATGGTGTCGATCTGCAGGTCGAGTCCAATACCGCGATGCCGGTTGAATTCCTGATGCAACAAATGGAGTGGCGCGAAGCGCTGGACGACGCACGTGCACACAAAAGCAGTGAAGAGCTGGATGAGCTGGACAGCGCGATTCGCGCCGCACGCAAAACCACGGTAGCCGAGATCGGCACCTTGCTGGATGCGAACGACTTTACGCAAGCGGCCGGACTAGTGCGCCAGCTGATGTTCCTGGAAAAATTTGCCGAAGAAGTTTCTTATGCATTGGATGCCTTGCCGGATTGATAGGGCATGGCATCGAGTGCAGTAAAACCGATTAATGCGCGTAGCTAGCAATCACGCGCTAACGATGATGGCCGCAGTATGACCGTCATCCCATCTTGAGATAAGTTACAAACGAATATGGCTCTTCTTCAAATCGCCGAACCCGGCATGTCTACCGCGCCGCATCAGCACAGGCTGGCAGTCGGTATTGATCTCGGTACTACCAATTCTCTGGTCGCGACAGTACGCAACAGTATTCCTGAAGTATTGACCGATGAAGAAGGGCGCGCCTTGCTGCCGTCCGTCGTGCACTACATGAAGAACGGTCACGCGCAAATCGGTTACAAGGCGCTGGCAGCACAAAATACTGATCCAAAAAATACGGTAGCGTCGGTCAAGCGTTTCATGGGTCGTGGTTTGAAAGACATCGCCTATGTCGAAAACCTGCCTTACGATTTCCTCGACACACCTGGCATGGTGCAGCTGAAAACCGTGGCTGGTGTCAAAAGCCCGGTAGAAATTTCCGCTGAGATCCTCGCCACTTTGCGTCAGCAGGCAGAAGATGCGCTCGGTGATGAGTTGGTCGGTGCGGTGATTACCGTGCCTGCGTATTTCGATGACGCGCAACGCCAGGCGACCAAGGATGCAGCCAAGCTGGCTGGCCTGAACGTCTTGCGCCTGCTGAATGAACCGACCGCTGCTGCGATTGCCTACGGTCTCGATAACGGCTCTGAAGGCGTATTCGCAGTCTACGATCTGGGCGGTGGTACTTTTGACGTATCCATACTCAAACTGACCAAGGGTGTATTTGAAGTGTTGTCTACCGGTGGCGATTCCGCCCTGGGTGGTGACGACTTCGATCATCGCCTGCTGTGCTGGATCATAGAACAAGCCAAGCTCTCGCCTTTGTCCGATGAAGACCTCAGTGTTTTGATGGTGAAGTCGCGCGAAGCGAAAGAATTGCTGTCGACCAAGGCAGAAACACGCATAGATGCGGCACTGGGTTCGGGCGAAGAAGTGCACCTGACAGTGACGGCTGAAGAGTTTGTCAAAATGACGCAGCATCTGGTGGCGAAAACCATTACGCCGACCAAGAAAGCATTGCGCGATGCTGACCTGACCGTGGATGACGTCGATGGCGTTGTGATGGTGGGTGGTGCGACGCGCATGCCGCATATCCGTAAAGCGGTCGGTGAGTTTTTCCAGGCTACGCCGCTGGCGAATATTGATCCGGATAAAGTTGTGGCGCTCGGCGCGGCGATACAAGCCAATCTGCTGGCCGGTAATCGTGCCGCAGGCGACGACTGGTTGTTGCTGGATGTGATTCCTTTGTCGCTCGGTATAGAAACCATGGGCGGCCTGGTTGAAAAAGTCATTCCACGTAACTCGACCATTCCATGTGCACGCGCGCAGGAATTCACGACTTTTAAAGATGGCCAGACTGCGATGGCGATCCATATTGTGCAGGGCGAACGTGAACTGGTGAGCGATTGCCGCTCGCTGGCTCGCTTTGAATTGCGCGGCATTCCACCGATGGCTGCGGGCGCAGCACGCATACGCGTCACCTATCAGGTGGATGCGGATGGCTTGCTCTCTGTTTCTGCCCGTGAACTGCGTTCCGGCGTCGAAGCTTCGATCAGCGTCAAACCTTCGTATGGTCTGGAAGACGACCAAATCGCGCAGATGCTGCAGGATTCATTCAAGTCGGCAGATGTCGACATGGCTTTGCGTGCTTTGCGCGAAGAGCAGGTGGAAGCAGAGCGCATCGTACTGGCGACGCAATCCGCGCTGGCGGAAGATGGTGGCTTGTTGTCTGATGACGAGCGTGCATCCGTTACCGGCTTGCTGGCTGCCGTGCAGCAAAGCAGCACCGGTAACGACCATCATGCGATCAAGGCGGCAGTCGAAGCCCTGGCGCAAGGGACGGAAGAATTTGCCGCACGTCGCATGGATCGCAGCGTACGAACTGCGCTTTCTGGCAAGAAACTGGACGAAATTTGATACATCGCTCTTCATCCTGTGGGTGAAGGGTAGTCAGGCTAAGCAGTGCGCATTAAAACTTAAACTTTCGAGGTAAACCAAGTGCCCCAAATCGTTGTTCTTCCCCACCATGCTTTGTGCCCGGACGGTGCCGTAATCGAAGCGCCTGCAGGCAAATCGATATGTGATGTTTTGCTGGAAAACGATATCGATATCGAACACGCTTGCGAGAAATCCTGCGCTTGCACAACTTGCCACGTGATCGTGCGCGAGGGCTTTGCTTCGCTGAATGAAGCCGGTGAAACTGAAGAAGATTTGCTGGACAAGGCCTGGGGCCTGGAAGCCTCATCGCGCCTGTCCTGCCAGGCCATCGTAGCGGAAGAAGATCTGGTGGTTGAGATTCCACGCTATACAATTAATCATGCCAGCGAAAATCACTAAAACTTATTGCCGGGAGAGCTGATATGAAATGGACAGATACCATCCGCATTGCGGAAGAATTGAACGATAAATTCCCAGACATCGATCCTTTGACGATACGTTTTACCGACCTGCACCGCTGGGTATGTGAACTCGACGGCTTTGACGATGCACCGGATCACTCAGGTGAAAAAATCCTCGAAGCGATCCAGATGGCATGGATAGAGGAATCGAAATAATCACTTCATTGTGACGAAAAAAAAGCGACCCGCAGGTCGCTTTTTTTATGGCCATCAAGGATTAACGTGGGCGCAGATAACCATCAACTACGCGAACCTGGTCGCCGTTGCTCCAGTTAGGTGGGTTATTGTATGGGAAGGTGCGGATGCGACCATCGTCCATACGGACACGCACTTCATAGGTCGTGGTGGTGCGGGTGTGTTTCTCGATTTCATTGCCGGCATAACCGCCACCGACTGCACCAGCTACTGTTGCCAGGCTGCGGCCGTTACCGTTACCGATCTGGTTACCGAGCAAGCCACCAACTACAGCACCACCAACGATACCGACACCGCTAGGTTTGGCTGCGGTTTGTACACTGCGGATGGATTCGATGCGACCGCAGTTGCTGCAAACCTGGGCTGGAGGCGCTGCTTGTGCCAGCTTGTTGCTGGAGTTTTCACGGGCTTGTGCCTGCTTCGCTGCCTTGGCAGCAGCAGCCTGGCGTTCATCTGCTTCACGACGTGCCTGATCGGCACGTTCTTCGGCAGCTTGTGCTTCTGCTGCTTTATCAGCGGCTTCTTTTTCCAGCGCGGCGATGGCTTCTTTTTGTGAGCCGGAGCTGTTTGAGTTAGGCAGCATACCGGTCATGGCGGCGATACCAACCAGACAGACCAGCAATACTGCGACAGCAGCAGCGGCGATGAGTGGGTGTATGCGACTAGTAGTGTTATTGGTTTCCATGGTTCCCCCAGCTAGTGGTTATTGTTCGAGTAGCTGCAGTATTGCGCGCTACCAGTTAAATAAAAAGCCGAAACCTGTGTCAAATGTAAGCCTATGTAACGATACACACCTGAAAACAACATTTAGTTTCTCACAATAAAAAAAGGACTGCCGAAGCAGTCCTTTTTTGTTTTCATATGGAAACTTAGTCTTCGCGACGCAGGTGCGGGAACAGCAATACGTCACGGATATTCGGCGAGTCGGTGATGATCATCATCAGGCGATCGATACCGATACCGCAGCCACCGGTCGGAGGCATGCCGTATTCCAGTGCACGGATGTAATCAGCGTCGTAGTACATCGCTTCTTCATCGCCTGCGTCCTTGGCGGCTACCTGTGCCTGGAAGCGTGCTGCCTGGTCTTCTGCATCGTTCAGCTCGGAGAAGCCGTTGGCGATTTCACGACCAACCATGAACAATTCAAAGCGCTCGGTGATGCCTTCGACGGTATCCGAAGCACGTGCCAGTGGCGATACTTCAACCGGGTAATCGATGATGTATGTCGGCTCCCACAGTTGCGCTTCCGCAGTTTCTTCAAACAGTGCCAGTTGCAACGCGCCGAGGCCGGAGTGGGCATGTGGCTTGACGCCGAATTTCTTCAGTTCAGCCTTGATGAATTCGGCATCGTGCAATTGTTCGTTGCTGTATTGCGGCGCGTATTTATTGATTGCACCAACGATGGTCAGGCGATGGAAAGGCTTCGCCAGGTCCAGTTCGCGACCGCCGTATGTCAGGGTGGCGGTGCCGTGCGCATCGATCGCTGCCTGACGGATGACGGCTTCGGTGAAGTCCATCAGCCATTTGTAGTCGGTGTAGGCCGCATAGAATTCCATCATCGTGAATTCCGGATTGTGGCGTATCGAGACGCCTTCATTACGGAAGTTACGGTTGATTTCAAATACGCGATCGAAGCCGCCGACGACCAGGCGCTTCAGGTACAGCTCAGGTGCGATACGCAGGAACATTTCCATGTCGAGCGCATTGTGATGCGTCACGAAAGGCTTGGCTGCAGCACCGCCAGGGATCGTGTGCAACATCGGTGTTTCGACTTCCATGAAGTCGTTCTCTGCCATGAAGCGACGTATCGATGCGATCGCAGCAGTACGTGCCTTGAAGGTACGGCGTGTATCTTCATTCATGATCAGGTCAACGTAACGTTGGCGATACTTGGTTTCCTGATCGGCCAGGCCGTGGAATTTATCCGGCAACGGACGCAGCGATTTGGTCAGCAAGCGCAGTTCGGTAACCTTGATGGTCAATTCATCGGTCTTGGTTTTGAACAGGGTACCGACCACGCCCAGGATGTCGCCGAGGTCGTAGTGATGCAGTGCCGCCATCGCCGCTTCACCGGTCAGGTCCAGCGTTGCGTAGATCTGGATACGGCCGTCAGCCTTCGGTCCGGACGCATCCTGCAAGGTGGCAAATGCAGCTTTCTTGCCTGCTTCACGTTTCAACATCATGCGGCCTGCCAGCGTCACGGTGACTGGCTCGGCTTCCAGTTCTTCGCGTGTCTTGCTGTCGTACTGCGCGTGTAGGTCGGCTGCTTTATGTTGTGGACGGAAGTCGTTCGGGAACGCGATACCTTGTTCACGCAAGGTGCTCAGCTTGGCGCGGCGCTCGGCGATGATTTTGTTTTCGTCTTGCGGTAGCGCTGCTGCAGCGTCGTCGTTGTGCGTAGTCATGGGAGGCAACAATCTGTATGTAAATGTATTTTATTGACGGAGGTACTCGGTGCTGCTTATACGCCTTGCTTCAGCGATGCGGCGATGAAGTCGTCGATGTCGCCGTCGAGTACCGCCTTGGTATTGCCGGTTTCAAAGTTGGTACGCAAATCCTTGATGCGGGACTGATCCAGCACGTAGGAACGGATCTGGTGACCCCAGCCGACGTCGGTTTTGGAGTCTTCCAGCTTTTGCTGTTCGCTCATGCGATTGCGCAATTCCAGCTCAAACAGTTTGGCTTTCAGCATGTCCCATGCTTCGGCTTTGTTGCGATGCTGCGAACGGTCGTTCTGGCACTGCACGACGATGCCGGACGGAGCGTGCGTCAGACGCACAGCGGAGTCGGTTTTATTGATGTGCTGACCACCCGCGCCGGACGCACGATAGGTATCGATGCGGACGTCGGCCGGATTGATGTCGATCTCGATCGAGTCGTCGACTTCAGGGTAGACGAACAAGCTGGAGAACGAAGTGTGACGACCGTTGGCCGAATCGAACGGCGATTTGCGCACCAGGCGATGCACGCCGGTTTCAGTACGCAGGAAGCCATAGGCGTAGTCACCTTCAACCTTGAGGGTCGCGGTTTTGATGCCGGCAACCTCGCCGTCGGATTGTTCGAGGATTTCGACCTTGAAGCCTTTGCGTTCGCAATAGCGCAGGTATTGGCGCAACAACATCGATGCCCAGTCCTGCGCCTCGGTACCACCAGCACCAGCCTGGATATCGATAAAGCAGTTGTTGGCATCCATAGGATTGTTGAACATGCGGCGGAATTCCATGCCTTCAACCAGCTTCAGCAATTCCTGAGCATCGTTTTCGATGGCGACGATGGTGTCTTCGTCTTTTTCTTCACGCGCCATTTCAAACAGATCGCGCGCGTCGTTCAGCTCGGAATCAATCTTGATGAGCGTATGGACGATCGCTTCCAGCGATTTCTTTTCTTTGCCCAGGTCCTGGGCGCGTTTCTGGTCATTCCAGACATCCGGGTCTTCGAGTTCACCGTTGACCTGGTCGAGTTTCTCTGACTTCACATCGAAGTCAAAGATACCTCCGGAGTTCGGCCGCGCGAGTCGTGAGATCGGCGAGCAGGGATTCGAGGGAATTTAAGCGTTCAGCTTCCATGATATTTCTTCAGCAATCAAACCGTGAATTATACCTGAGCTAGTGTTTGCTTTTAAGCCAGTTTCTAGGGCAAACTGGCTTGGGATATCGTTTTTTCAATATTAGGACTACTGATAAATATTATTCAGGGAGTAACAAATATGGAGCGGTCGCGACACATTTGCGCGTTTTTTTGCGTATGTGCGGTACTGACAGGCTGTTCCACGACCCCGGCGCCACGCGGGGAAGTCAAGGGGATGTCAGCCAGCGGTAAAGAGATGGCGCAGTCGGATACCAACCGGATTGCCACGATAGCCATGCGTGACAATCTGGAAAGCCTGTATCTGCTGATGGATAAGCTGTACAAGCGCAATCCTGCCGAATGGCGTAAAACCGGCACCAGCCGTGAGGAAAGCATCAAGCGGGTGCGTGCTGCGGTGGAGCAGCGTCAGCCGTGGCCGGGCCTGCAAGGCCAGCGCGACATCAAGGCACTGTCCCTGGCGCTGAGTCCTGAATTCAGTGGTGACCGGGTGGCGGCGCTGATTTATGGCAGTGCCGACATGATAGTCGCCGCGCATGATGGCAAAACCGAATTTTTCCTGATCGACGGGCTGGATGCGCAGCATATCTACAATGCCGCCCGCAATATCGAAATCGCGGTGTGGCTGCTGGGCAGTCGACGCGACAGCAACGGCAAGGTCTTGCTTCTGGCGGACGATATCAGCGAAAACGGACGCAACCTGAGCTTTGAGCGTGAATTCGGCAAGGTGGTTGGTCGGCTCGACCTGATGGCCGAGTTCCTGACTGAGAAGTACCGCCGTGCCGGTATCACTTATGTGCAAAACCTGATCGGCGGTTCCTTCCTGCAATTCCTGCCGGTGCGTTGACGTGTGTTGATTTAGTCCGTAGCCTCAGCATGCTCGACCAGCAACTGGACGCGGGTACGGCCATTGAATTCATTCGCGTCGAGACGGAAAGCGACGCGCGCACGATTCGGTAGCGAGTCTATGTGGCCGAACCAGATAGCGTCATAGCTGGCACCGTCTTTTTCCAATGTCAGCTTGAGGTGACGTTCTTTCAGGATGCGCTGGTTGACGACGCGGAACTCATCGCAAAACACTGGCGGCGCAAAGCCCTGGCCCCATACCTGGGCTTCCATCAATTCGATGAATTGCGTGGTGAAGTAAGCGGTTTCCAGCGGGCCGTCGGTTTCTACCACGCGCTCCAGCTGATTCTGATCCAGCCAGTCCTTGCCGACTGCTTCAAACGCTGCGGTAAACGCGTCCAGCGCATCTGCCCGTATCGTCAAACCAGCCGCCATCGCGTGACCGCCAAATTTATCGATCAGTGTCGGAGCGTGCTTGGATACCAGATCCAGCGCGTCGCGCAAATGGAAGCCTGCAATCGAGCGACCCGAACCCTTGATCCAGCCATCTCCGGCATCGGCAAAGGTAATCGTCGGGCGGTAAAACTTGTCTTTCAGGCGTGAGGCGACGATACCGATCACGCCCTGATGCCAGCTCGGATCAAACACGCTGATGGTAGTCTTGTCTTGCGGATTGAAGTTTTCCAGCAAGAGCAGCGCGGTGTCCTGCATATCCGCTTCTATGCTGCGACGCTCGCGATTGATTTCATCCAGTTGCTGTGCGATAGCCCAGGCACGGCCTTCGTCGTCGGTGGTCAGGCATTCGATGCCGAGCGACATGTCGGACAAGCGACCGGCGGCATTCAGGCGCGGTCCCAGCGCAAAGCCAAGATCGAACGGTGAAGCACGACGTGCTTCGCGTCCTGCTGCGCGGAACAGGGCGGCAACGCCTGCGTGCATGCGTCCGGCGCGCATGCGCTTCAAACCTTGGGCGACCAGGATGCGGTTATTGGCATCGAGTTTGACCACGTCGGCCACAGTGCCGAGTGCGACCAGGTCGAGCAGGCTATCCAGCTTGGGTTGTGTCTGCGCGTCAAAGATGCCGCGTTTGCGCATTTCTGCGCGCAAGGCGAGCAGCACGTAAAACATCACGCCTACACCTGCCAGGTTCTTGCTCGGGAAGCCGCAATCCGGCTGATTCGGATTCACGATGACGCGTGCTGCCGGCAGCGTGTCAGCGGGTAAGTGATGGTCTGTCACGACTACATCGATGCCGCGACGATTGGCTTCGGCCACGCCGTCTATGCTGGCGATGCCGTTGTCGACCGTGACGATGACGTCCGGTGTTTTTTCACGGACGGCGAGGGCGACGATTTCCGGCGTCAGGCCATAACCGTATTCGAAGCGATTCGGCACGATGAAGTCGACGATGGCACCCATTGCGCGCAAACCGCGCAGCGCAACAGCACAGGCGGTCGCGCCATCGCAATCGTAGTCGGCGACGATGACGAGTTTCTTTTTAGCGGCGATCGCGTCGGCCAGGTAGCTGGCGGCCACATCTATTTGCAGCAAGCCGGGCGGCGGAATCAGCGCAGTCAATTCGCTATTCAATTCCTTCAGGTCGAGCAAGCCGCGTGCGGCATACAGGCGTGCCATGACCGGATGCACGCCGCTTTGCGCCATGCGTTCGGCATCGCGGAATGGATAGGGACGGGTGGTAATACGGGTCATGGTGCCAGTCGGGTGAGGGATGCTTTACGCCAGAATTTGCGCAGCGACGATTTGCTGCTGGTGATGGTCGACAAGGCGGTGTTATTGCTGAGGGTGAGGCTGAGCTGGTCTAGTTGGCCGTTTTTCAGTGCTTCCAGCAAAGGCGCGAACCAAATGCCTTCCATCGCCTGCAGGTGCATCAGCCATTCCGACCAGTCGCCAGCCATCGCCGGGGCGATGAGGCTTCCCAGTGTGAGCAGGCCACGTTGCGGATGAGTGGCTAACAGCTCGGCGGCGGAACTCACGGCGCGCTGTCTCAGCTCTGCGCCGATCAGCGGATTGCGCTCGGTTGATAAACTGAATGTTTCTTCAAATTTCTGTGCCGGAGCCGCATTGCCACTGCTTGTGGCACCCCACAGCCAAACCGAATTGACCGGTTTCAAGCCGCGCATTTCGCGTGCTTCATTGGTCGGATGGGCATGCCAATGCATTTGGACTTCGTTTTGCAGGCGACGCCAGTCACGCGCTTTTTCGCCCTTGGGCATCCAGATGTCGATGTTGTGGCCGCAGGCTGCGCCCGGAGTTGACGTCTGCAAAGCGGATAATTCATCGGCGCGCAGGAACCAGGTTTGCGCATCGCCATACAGCAGCGTCTGGCCGGTTTCGGCAAATAAAGGTTGGATGACCTCAAACAGGCTGCGCGCATCTTCTTCCGCCAGCTGCAATTGCTGGGTGTCTGTCAGGACCAGGTGATCGCGGGCGATGTGTAAATGTACAGGCTGCAGAATGAACCAGGTGCCATCTGCGCTTGGCAGGCCGTAGGCGGTCATCGCGTTGTGTGCGGCGGCGGGGCTGGTGTCGCCTGTGCTGCCCAGGCCGAATTGCCGCGCCAGCCATGTTTCATGCGGCAGGCTGCGGGCAAAGCCGTCAAATGCCAGGTGTTCGGTCAAATCGCCGCGTCCGAGCAGGGTGGCGAGTGCGGGCGTTTTCAGCTCACGCATGAGGTCGCGTGCCATTTCTTTCTGTGGCAGGGCGTACGGTAAAAGGAGTGCAAGTTGAGTCATGCCGCGATTGTAGGGCAATTGCGTGATGCACTGCTATCTGGATCGCGATCCGGATAGCTAATCCGGATTTGTATCTGCCGGGAACGTAAGTTGATACGGCATAGTCAATCGCTGGTACGCTTGCCGCTTTTCACCCTCGGGCTGTACTGGCAAAGGGGAATGTATGGCAAACTGCGTGCTGCATTCAGGAGCCCTCTTTGAGCATCATAAAAAACTTATCTTTCGAATGGCTGGTCGGCATACGCTATACGCGTGCCGGGCGACGCAGTGGTCGTAACAGCTTTATCTCATTCATCTCGCTGATTTCGATGGCGGGCATTGCGCTCGGCGTGGCGGCACTGATTATTGTGTTGTCGGTCATGAACGGCTTCCAGAAGGAGGTGCGTGACCGCATGCTGTCGGTGCTCTCGCATATAGAGATCTTCGAGCCGCAAGGTGCGCTGCCGGACTGGCAGGCGACTGCGCGTGAAGCCTTCACAAATAAGGAAGTGCTGGGCGCTGCACCTTATGTGGATGCCCAAGCCATGATGACGCGTGATGACACTTTGCGTGGCGTCGCGGTGCGTGGTGTGTTGCCAGCGGAAGAGCCCAAGGTTTCGGATGTTGCGTCGCAAGTGCGCCAGGGTAGCCTGAATAATTTGCGCGCGGGTGAGTTCAATATCGTGCTGGGCAATGAGCTGGCCCGTAGCATGGGCGCGCAGCTGGGCGACAAGGTAACGATGATTGCGCCGCAAGGGCAGGTTACGCCGGCAGGTGTGATTCCGCGTCTCAAGCAATTTACCGTGGCTGGCATTTTCGATTCCGGTCACTTTGAATACGATTCGACGCTGGCTTTCATCCATATTAATGATGCGATGACTATGTTTAAACTGCCAGCGCCATCCGGTTTGCGCCTGAAAATCGCCGACATGCAGCGTGCGCCACAAGTCGCGATGGATTTGACGCAAGTCATCAGCGGCAATGTGCTGATACGTGACTGGTCGCGCCAGAACCGTAACTGGTTCGCTGCGGTACAAACAGAAAAACGCATGATGTTCATCATCCTGACCCTGATCATTGCGGTTGCCGCGTTTAACCTGGTGTCGACGCTGGTGATGACAGTGACCGACAAGCAGGCTGATATTGCGATCCTGCGTACGCTCGGTGCATCGCCACGCTCCATCATGAAGATCTTCATGATCCAGGGCGCTTTGGTCGGCCTGATAGGTACGGCACTGGGCGTCGGTGGTGGTGTGTTGATTGCGTCGAATATCGATGTGATCGTGCCGTTTATTGAACGCTTGCTGCACGTGCAATTCCTGCCCAAGGATATTTACCTGATTAGCGAACTGCCATCCGATTTGCGCTGGAATGATGTCTGGACCATCGGCAGTGTGGCAGTAGTACTTTCTTTTGTTGCGACGCTGTACCCAAGCTGGTGGGCTGCCCGCGTAAAACCTGCGGAGGCATTGCGTTATGAGTGATCAAGTATTGGCGTGCCGTGATCTGGCTAAGACTTTCACGCAAGGGAAGTATTCGGTCAATGTACTGAAAGGCATCAACCTGGATATCGTCAAAGGTGAGCGTGTGGCCATCGTCGGCGCTTCCGGTTCCGGCAAATCGACCTTGCTGCATTTGCTGGGTGGCCTAGATACGCCTAGCGCGGGTTCAGTAACCTTGCTGGGACAGGACTTCGCGACGCTGGATGAAAAGAAACGTGGTGACTTGCGTAACCAGTCGCTGGGCTTTGTGTATCAGTTCCATCATCTCTTACCAGAGTTTTCTGCGTTGGATAATGTTGCGATGCCCCTGATGATACGGCGTGTACCGCGCGCGGAAGCGCATGAAACAGCGCGCAAGATACTGGCACGGGTAGGACTCGAGCATCGCGTTACACACGTACCAGGTGAGTTGTCCGGTGGTGAACGACAACGCGTGGCTTTGGCGCGTGCGCTGGTGACACAACCGGCGTGCGTACTGGCAGATGAACCTACCGGTAACCTGGACCGTGCAACTGCGCAGAAGACATTCGATCTGATGCTCGAGTTGTCGCGTACCTTGGGTACGGCGTTTATCATCGTGACGCATGATGTTGAGTTGGCGACGCACTGCGACCGGATTCTGCGTTTGTCGGATGAAGGGCTGCAGCCTTATACGGATTGATTTTCGGGATAGCTATGGATGATTTGCATTGCCATCATCTGATTGCGCATAGTTGATATGTGGGTAGATACACACTGTCATCTGGATGCGGCCGAGTTTGCAGGTGTTGAAGACGCCATTGCAGTCGAAGCGGCGCAAAGCGAGGTCGGCATGATCGTGATCCCGGCGGTTGCGCGCGATAACTTCGTGACGGTGGCCGAGCTGGCACGCAAGCATGCCAATTGCAGTTACGCCCTCGGCATCCATCCCATCTATGTGCCGCAGGCCGAGGAAAGTGATCTCGCTCTCTTGCGCGAGACAGTGGCTGCGGCCATGAACGATCCCCGTTTTGTTGCTTTGGGCGAGATAGGCCTGGATTTCTTTGTGCCTATGCTGACCACGCCGGAGATGCGTGAGAAGCAGGAATTCTTTTATGCAGAGCAACTCAAGATTGCGCGCGACTTTGACTTGCCAGTACTGCTGCATGTGCGGCGTTCGCAAGACAGCATCCTGAAATACTTGCGTCGCATCAAAGTGGTCGGCGGCATTGCCCATGCATTCAATGGTAGCTTCCAGCAAGCTGAAACCTTCATCTCACTGAATTTCAAACTCGGCTTTGGCGGCGCGATGACATTTACCCGTGCGCTGCAAATCCGACGCATGGCGGCTACCTTGCCGATCGAAGCCATCGTGCTGGAAACCGATGCACCCGATATTTCACCGGCCTGGCTGCACCCTGAACGCAATAGTCCTGGGCAATTGCCGCGTATAGGCCAGGTATTGGCTGAATTGCGTGAACTTCCACTGGATGAGGTCGCACACCAGACGACCGCCAATGCGCTTGCCGTGATGCCGCGGCTGGGCAGCTTTATCTAATTCCTGGTCGGCATGCGTAGTGCAATCCTTGGCTTTGTCTTGGGTGCGGCCTGGCTGCAAACGTGCGCTACGCTGCCACAATACTTCACCATCCTGCTGCTCCTGATTGCAGCCTGTGCATTGATTGCGCTGGCGCGGTACTCCATCCTGAAGAAATTCAGAACGCCCTTGTTCGTGTTATTCGGCACGGCGCTGGGTTTCGTCTGGGCGGCCTTGTTCGCGCAATTTTATTTATCGCATGAATTGCCGAAGGAGCTGGAAGGCCGGGACATTACCGTGATAGGTACTGTTGCCAGCCTGCCGAATTATTTTGAGCGTGGCGTGCGCTTTAATTTTGCGGTGGAAGACGTGTTGCCAGTAGATGGTGTGGTGCCGACTATACCCGGCAAGCTGGCTTTGTCCTGGTACACCTCCTTCAATCCGGCCGATGCGACGCCGGTCAGCGAGATACATGCCGGTGAGCGCTGGCAACTGACGCTGCGACTGAAGCGTCCGCATGGCAATGCGAATCCATATGGCTTTGATTACGAGCGTTGGTTGCTGGAGCAAAATATCCGTGCCACCGGCTATGTGCGTCCGGATCAAAAAGCCGAGCTCAAGAATCAGCGACTCTCTCCATTTGTGTTTAGCTTCAACAATGTGGTTGAACGCGGTCGCGGCTGGTTGCGCTCGCGTATAGAACGAACGCTGGAGGGCAAGCCTTACGCGGGTGTGATTGTGGCGTTGGTGGTGGGGGATCAGCGTGCGATCAGTCAATCGGATTGGGCCGTATTTAACCGAACCGGTGTTTCGCACCTGATTTCCATTTCTGGTTTGCACATCACCATGATCGCGGCCATGTTTGCCGGTCTGGTCTTTGCATTGTGGCGGCGTTCTTTTTTCACCTCGGCACGACTGCCTTTGTTTTTACCTGCGCAAAAAGCCGCGGCATTGGCAGGTGGCCTGGCGGCGCTGGTGTATGTCTTGCTGGCCGGTGCTGGTGTACCTGCACAGCGTACGCTGTATATGCTGACGGTGGTGGCACTGGCCTTGTGGCACGGTCGGATTACCAACGTCTCTTATGTATTGTGTGTGGCGCTGGGCGTGGTGGTCTTGCTTGATCCGTGGGCGGTGCTGGGGCCAGGCTTCTGGTTATCGTTTGGTGCTGTCGCGGTGATCCTCTACGTCAGCGTAGGACGCGCGCGGCCACCGAGTCAGTCCGCTGGCGCACGCTGGCGTGTCGGTTTGAAGAATGCCGGCTTGACGCAATACGCAGTGACGCTAGGGCTGGTTCCATTCACCGTCCTCTTGTTTGGCCAAGCTTCGCTGGTCAGCCCGATTGCGAATGCAGTGGCGATACCACTGGTTAGTTTCTTTGTGACGCCGCTGGCACTTGCAGGCAGTGTATTGCCCGCGCCTTTGTCTGCCTGGTGTTTAGTGTCAGCGCATTTCCTGGTTGAGATGCTGGCGCAATTGCTGGGCTGGATGAGTAGCTGGCAACTGGCGGTCTGGACGGTACCGATTCCAGGCTGGTGGATGTTTGGGCTGGCCTTGTTCGGCACTCTGTGGATGCTGGCGCCACGCGGCTGGCCGGTGCGTTATCTGGGCGCGTTCGCCTGGCTGCCTTTGCTGCTCAATACTGCCACTCATCCGCGTGCTGGTGAAATGTGGGTGACGGCCTTTGATGTGGGGCAGGGTATGGCCTTACTGGTGGAAACGGAAAAACATCGCCTGCTCTACGATACCGGCCCCGTTTACTCGCCGGAATCGGATGGCGGTAATCGCGTGATCCTGCCTTATCTGCACGCGCGCGGGATTAATCGGCTCGACGCTGTGATGATTTCGCATAGCGATAATGATCATTCAGGCGGCGCTTTATCCATCCTGAAGGAAATAGAAGTTGCGCAGCTGTCGAGTTCCTTGCCGCTCGACCATCCGATAGTCAGTGCCGCGCCATCGCACCAGCGTTGTACGGCCGGGCAGGCCTGGGAGTGGGATGGGGCGCGCTTTGAAGTTTTACACCCGTCACCAGAGAGCTATGACAGCAGCAAGTGGAAGCCGAATGCGCGCAGTTGTACGTTGAAGATCAGCGTGGGTGAGTATGCAGTCCTGTTGCCGGGTGATATAGAGGCGCGGCAGGAAGCTGAGCTGGTCGCAAACCAGGGCGATAATTTGCGTGCCCATATATTGCTGGCACCGCACCATGGCAGTGGTACTTCTTCGACTGAGCCATTTTTGCGTGCCGTTGATCCGCAATACGCGGTATTCCAGGTTGGCTATCGCAACCGTTACCGCCATCCGAAGCAGGAAGTCTACGATCGCTACGGAGCGCTGGGGATCTCGCGTTTGCGCAGCGATGATACCGGCGCGATCAGCCTGCGCTTTGCCCAGCAGATGCAGGTAAGTGACTATCGCAGCGAACATGCGCGCTACTGGTACGGGCGTTGACAGGGCGTTCCGGCGGCGTTGTGATTTTTGTACTTTTGGCGGTTTTGACGGAAAGCCTTATGCCACAAGGTTTTGCCGATGCGAGCTTGCATGCGGCCGGATGGAAACCGGGGAATTTGTTTCACCGGCTTTAAATTCATCTGAAAACCTCGAAGAACCAGGTGGGTTTGCGGTATAATTTGAATTTCCCGCATGTGCCGTTCGGCACCTTCTGTAATGACCAAGTTTGTATTCGTCACTGGCGGCGTTGTGTCTTCCCTGGGTAAAGGGATAGCCGCCGCCTCTCTCGCTGCGATCCTCGAATCGCGCGGCCTCAAAGTCACTCTTCTCAAGCTCGATCCGTATATCAACGTTGATCCAGGCACGATGAGTCCGTTCCAGCACGGTGAAGTCTTCGTTACTGAAGACGGCGCTGAGACCGATCTTGATCTCGGTCACTATGAACGCTTCATCACTGCCAAGATGCGCAAGGTGAATAACTTTACGACTGGCCAGATTTATGAATCCGTAATCCGCAAGGAACGTCGCGGTGAGTATCTGGGCAAGACAGTACAGGTTATTCCGCACATCACCAACGAGATCCAGGATTACATCTATCGTGGCGCTGAAGGTTTTGATGTTGCTCTGGTGGAAATCGGTGGTACGGTCGGCGATATCGAATCGCTGCCTTTCCTTGAAGCTGCCCGTCAGTTGAGCTTGCGTGCTGGCCGTAATGCCGCTGCATTCGTACACCTGACCCTGGTTCCTTACCTGGCGTCTGCCGGTGAACTGAAAACCAAACCGACCCAGCACAGCGTGCAAAAACTGCGTGAAATCGGTATTTCGCCAGACGCCTTGCTGTGCCGCGCGGATCGCCAGATTCCGGACGACGAGCGTGCAAAGATTTCGCTGTTCTCTAACGTGCAGGAAGACGCGGTTATCTCGGTTTGGGATGCCGATACGATTTACAAGATTCCACAAATGCTGCACGACCAGGGCCTGGATCGCATCGTTTGCGAAAAACTCGCCTTGTCGCCGAAACCAGCTGATCTGTCGATCTGGACCAAGCTGGTGCACGCACTGGAAAATCCAAAGGACAGCGTCACCATCGGTATGGTCGGCAAATACGTCGACCTGACCGAGTCGTACAAATCGCTGACCGAAGCGCTGCGTCACGCCGGTATCCATACCGAAAGCCGCGTCAATATCGAATACCTGGATTCGGAAGAAATCGAAGCGACCGGCCCGCAATGCCTGGCCAAGTACGATGCGATCCTGGTACCTGGCGGCTTCGGCAAACGCGGTGTGGAAGGCAAGATTGCGTCCGCTCGTTTTGCCCGCGAAAGCAAAATCCCTTACCTCGGCATCTGCCTCGGCATGCAAGTCGCGCTGATTGAATATGCACGCGATGTAGCAGGCCTGACCAAGGCGAACTCGACCGAGTTTGATCCGGATACCGAACAGCCAGTGGTCGCACTGATCAATGAATGGCAAAACCATGACGGCAAAGTAGAGCGTCGTGATGCCAATTCTGATCTCGGCGGCACCATGCGCCTCGGCGCGCAAACCTGTGCAGTCAAGCCGGGTACGCTGGCAGCAGAAATCTATGGCAATGAAGTGACCGAGCGTCACCGTCATCGCTATGAAGCAAATAACCATTATCTTGGTCGTGTTGAAGATGCGGGCCTGATTGTTTCGGCGCGTACCCCAACCGAGTCCCTGTGTGAAATCATGGAATTGCCACGTACCGCGCATCCTTGGTATGTCGGCGTGCAGTACCACCCTGAGTTCAAGTCAACCCCGCGTGACGGACATCCGTTGTTCATCTCGTTCATCAAGGCGGCGCTGGCACACAAACATGCAGGGCAGGCCAAGAAGTAAAGGGGATTAAACCCTGCAGAGTATCGAAGCAGCTTCCATATTCATACAAACGTTAAAAGAATTTGTAATTTAGGAGAATTAGATGAGTGCAATTGTTGACATCATTGGTCGCGAAGTAATTGATTCACGCGGCAATCCGACCGTTGAATGCGATGTCTTGCTGGAATCCGGTGTCATGGGCCGTGCGGCCGTACCGTCCGGCGCGTCGACCGGTTCGCGCGAAGCAATCGAATTGCGCGATGGCGACAAGAGCCGTTATTTCGGCAAGGGCGTGTTGAAGGCATGTGAGAACATCAACACCGAAATCTCCGAAGCGATCATGGGTCTGGATGCCAATGAACAGGCTTTCCTCGACCGTACCCTGATCGACCTCGACGGTACCGAAAGCAAATCACGCCTGGGCGCAAACGCGACCCTGGCAGTGTCGATGGCAGTTGCCAAGGCAGCCGCTGAAGAATCCGGCTTGCCACTGTACCGCTACTTCGGTGGTTCGGGCGCGATGCAAATGCCTGTGCCTATGATGAACGTCATCAACGGCGGTGCCCACGCAAACAACAATCTGGATTTGCAAGAATTCATGATTATTCCAGTCGGTGCGCCTAGCTTCCGCGAAGCGATCCGCTACGGTGCGGAAGTGTTCCACACCCTGAAAAAAATCATCAATGACAAAGGCTTGCCAACTTCGGTAGGCGATGAAGGTGGTTTCGCTCCTTCGGTGGAAAACCACGAAGCAGCGATCAAACTGATCTTGCAAGCAATCGAACAAGCCGGCTACGAGCCAGGCACGCAAATCGCGTTGGGCCTGGATTGCGCTGCCAGCGAATTCTACAAGGATGGTAAATACAATCTGTCCGGCGAAGGCATGACCTTGTCGAGCGCTGATTTCACCAACCTGCTGGGCACCTGGTGCGACAAATACCCTATCATCTCGATCGAAGACGGCATGGCTGAAAACGATTGGGAGGGCTGGGCAACACTGACCAATGCATTGGGTAAAAAAGTGCAATTGGTTGGCGACGATTTGTTTGTGACCAACACCAAGATCCTGCGTGAAGGCATCCAGAAAAACATCGCCAACTCGATCCTGATCAAGATCAACCAGATCGGTACCCTGACCGAAACTTTCGCTGCGATTGAAATGGCGAAACGTGCAGGTTACACCGCTGTGATCTCGCATCGCTCGGGCGAAACCGAAGATTCGACCATTGCAGATATCGCAGTTGGTACCAATTCGCTGCAGATCAAAACCGGCTCGATGTCGCGTTCGGATCGTATGGCGAAGTACAACCAATTGTTGCGCATAGAAGAAGATCTGGGTGATATCGCGAGCTATCCAGGCCGCGGTGCATTCTACAATTTGAAGTAAGCATGATCCGGTCATGCAGCCTTGCTGTATGACCGGAATTTCCTTGTAGATGTCTGATGCGTCTCATTATTCTTTGTCTCGCAGCGCTGGTAGTGCTGATCCAATTCCCGCTGTGGCTGGGGAAGGGCGGTTGGCTGCGCGTGTGGGACCTCGATCACCAGGTGGTCGCAGCACAGAAAAAGAATGACGAGCTCAAGGCGCGTAACGCCAAACTGAATTCCGAAGTACAGGATTTGAAGGAAGGTACCGGCGCCGTTGAAGAACGCGCCCGTTACGAGTTGGGCATGATCAAGGAAAACGAAGTCTTCGTGCAGATTCTTGATCCTAACAAGAAGTCCACCTTCGTTTCGATTCCCCCGCCTGTCGTAGAACCCAAAGAAAAACGTTGAATGATGCGTGTCGCAGGACACGCACCATATAGCTGGCTTTAGTGCTTGCTCGGGCTGGCCGGGATCAGTGTTTCGACCGGTGCTTCGCTCACGAACAGTTGTGCGCAATCGACCGGGTCAAACTCATAGTGCTGACCGCAGAAGTCGCAGTCTATCGCCAGTTTTCCCATTTCTTCCAACGCCGTTTCCACTTCCGCCTGGCCCAGCATTTTCAGCATGGAGCCGACTTTTTCACGTGTGCAGCTGCACAGGAAGTGTGGATGCTTGGGATCGAAAATGCGTATGTCTTCTTCCCAGAACAGGCGACGCATCACGGTTTCGATATCAGTCGACAACAGCTCCTCGGTGCGCAGCGTGGATGCCAGCATGACAGAGCGATCCCATGGTTCCATCTCTTCGCCGCTGGCCGATTTGATGCCGCCTTCGCCAGGCAATTTCTGCAGCAGCAAGCCACGTGAGACATTGCCATCAGCTGCCAGCCACAGGCGGGTATCCAGCTGTTCCGAACGCATCATATAATTTTCGATGACAGTCGCAACCGACTCGCCATCCAGCGGCACGATGCCCTGGTAGGCCTGCTGGCCTGGCAGTTTGTCTTTCGGGTCCAGTGTAATGACAAAGCGACCGCTGCCGTTCTGGTTGACCAGCTGCGTCAGGGTGGTGTCGTCGGCGATGACTGCAGAGTCAGCCAACTTTGCGGTGGCGCGCATATTCAGGTCGGAGTCGCATTCGACTACCAGCAAACGCAGCGGGCCGTCACCGTGGATTTGCATCACGATGGCACCATTGAATTTTAGGTTGGCAGACAAAAGTGCAGCAGCCGACAGCATTTCGCCGAGTATGGTTTTTACCGCAGCAGGATATTCACGTCGGGCCTGTACATGTTTCCATGTCTCTGAAACATCGACCAGCTCACCGCGTACCGCAGTGTTTTCGAACATGAATTTTTGTAGTGTATCGGTCATGCTTATCCTATCCGTTTCAATTTATCTTTAAATTCACGCGCACGCTCTACATAGCTGTTTGCGATGCGCTGCAAGTTGGCGACATCCGCCTCGTTCAGTGTGCGTATGGCGCGGGCAGGCGCGCCGATGATCAATGAGTTATCCGGGAATTCCTTGCCTTCGGTGACCAGTGCGCCCGCACCGACCAGGCAGTTTTTGCCGATTTTGGCACCGTTCAGGATGATGGCCTGGATTCCAACCAGTGAGCCTTCACCTATGCTGCAGCCATGTATCATCGCCTGATGACCGACGCTGACATTGTCTGCCAGCGTTAGCGGGAAGCCGGGGTCTGCGTGCAGTACCGCGCCTTCCTGCAGATTGCAGTTACGGCCGATGGTGATGTCTTCATTGTCGCCACGTATGGCCACCTGGAACCACACGCTGGAGTTGTCCTTGATGGTCACGCGTCCGACTACGGTGGCGGTATCCGTCACGTAAGCGCTGGTGGCTATGTCAGGGACGTGCTCGCCTAATTGGTAGATGGCCATGTTGTCAGTAAAATAGTAAGGTTTTAATCGTGCCTGACCAGGCTACAAGTCCCGTAGCCGGATCAATCTCCGTAATTGGGGTCGTATTCCCGAATTGGAAGTCCCGCGCCGAATGAATTATGGCAGCCAGCCTGGCTGCGCCAATAAAGCGCTATTTTACGTTACTCACATGCATATTCTCGAATCCACGCCCGGCGCAAACTATGAATTGCGCGCGCTGGCTCTGTATTGGGCCGGGCAGACCGACGCCGCTGCCAAGGCCGCAGGTGTGATCGGATTGGCAAAATCCTGGGCGGCAGGTCAAATCGGACTGAGTCCGGCCGCCTCTTTGCAGGCGCAAGTGAGCATCCCGGGACGCCCGGCCTTGCCCGAGCTGATCTCGCCCAAATTCGTCAAACACCGTTCCATGCGCACGACAGAGGGACGCGCCGCGTTAATCCATGCGCTGACGCATATCGAGTTCAATGCCATCAACCTGGCGCTGGATGCAATCTGGCGCTTTGTCGGTATGCCGGCGGCTTATTATGCGGACTGGCTGCAGGTCGCAGGAGAGGAAGCGCTGCATTTCTCGTTGCTGGCCGGACATTTGCAGGTATTGGGTCATCAATATGGTGATTTCCCCGCACACAACAGTATGTGGGAAATGGCAGACAAAACCAGCAGCGATATCCTGGCGCGCATGGCGCTGGTGCCGCGTACGCTGGAAGCGCGCGGGCTGGATGCCACGCCGCTGACCCGAGCCAAGCTGGCGCAGGCGGGTGACCAGGCTGCGGCAGAGATACTGGATATCATCCTGCGCGACGAGATAGGACACGTGGCAATAGGCAATCACTGGTATAAAGTGCTGTGTGACGAGCGTGGACTTGATCCGGTGACAACGTATGCCGATTTGACCGTACACTACAAAGCACCTGTTTTGCGCGGACCATTCAATCTGGATGCACGGCGGGCGGCCGGTTTTAGTGAGCCGGAGCTGGATGCGCTGCAAGCTGAGCCACGCTAGATTTTCGCTTCACCTGTTGTTTGCATTTGTTACACCCTGTTACTGCATGAATGGAAACTTGGTTCAACGTTCTTAGTCTGATGGAAAGATTGTCGTATCGATAATCGCAATGCGTAGGGATGTTTCTCTGCCAGTGCATTTTGGTTTGAGGCATCTTTTTCGTATCACTTCTAAAAGGGAAAAATCATGAATTCAAGCAAAACTCTCATCTCGCTACTCGCAGCTAGTGTGTTGATCGCAGGATTGGCCGCCTGCCAGAAAAAAGAAGAAGTCAGTGGCGGCCCGGCGGAAACCACCGGCCAGAAGATAGACCAGGCCGCAGCTGCGGCAGGGCAGAAAATAGATGAAGCAGCTGCGAAGGTTAGTGCCGAAGCAGAAAAAGCCAAGGCTGACATTAGCCAGGGCGCTGCCAATATGACAGACGCGGCTGGTAAAAAAGTCGAAGAAGTCGGCGTGAAGATGCAAGACTCCGCTAAAGACAGCACCAGCAAGTAAGCAGTTTTTCCAGCAAGCGCGCCGCCAGTTCTGCTGTCGGCGCGCTTTGTTTGTTTACGCTCGTGCAGTCGTGCGGGCTTAGCCTTACAGTGGCTGGAATGTAAAATGCTTAGTAATCAATTGCAGTATTTGTTGCTCGTTTTACAGAGCTATTTCTATCGACAATTTTTATTGAATTCAGCATGAAGTCTACGCGTTCGGAATGGATCAATATCCGCGGTTTGCAATACCACATACGGCATTGGGGCGAGCCTGACGCGCCTGTCCTGTTCATGCTGCACGGCTGGATGGATGTGTCGGCTTCGTTCCAGTTCCTGGTCGATAGCCTGCAAGGCGAGTGGCATGTGATTGCACCGGATTGGCGCGGTTTTGGTTTGAGCGATCATGCTGCCGGTAACTACTGGTTTCCCGATTACCTGGCAGACCTCGATGCCATCCTGCAGCATTATTCGCCGGAACAGTCCGTCAATTTAGTTGGGCATAGCCTGGGCGCGAACGTCGCTGGTATTTATGCGGGTGTGCGGCCGGAACGGATCGCGCGGTTGATCTTGCTGGAAGGATTCGGTATGCCGGCGACGCGAGCCGAAGATGCGCCAGCACGCTTTGCCAACTGGCTGGATGAGTTGCGTGAACCGCCCGTGTTACGCGACTACGGCAGTTCAGCAGAAGTTGCGCGACGCCTGCAGAAGAATAATCCGCGCCTGAATAATGAACGTGCGGCATTTTTATCTGTCCATTGGGCAGCGCCGGATAAGGATGGACGTTGGGAGTTGCAGGCTGATCCTGCGCATCGATTGTCGAATCCTTATCTGTATCGCATTGATGAAGTGCAGGCTTGCTGGCGCGCGATTACGGCCCCGGTTTTATGGGTGGAAGGCAAGCAGAGTGAATTGCTGGCGCGTTTTGGCGCTGACCCGCGCGCGGTGGTCGATGAGCGGATTGCTTGTATCGCCGATGCCACTGTCGTCCTGCTCGATGATGCGGGGCATATGCTGCAGCATGATCAGCCGGAACAGCTGGCTGCTGCAATGGAACAATTCCTTGTCTGAAGCCGCCTATTCCTTTTTGCTGTGCAGCAAATCACCGCTATCACGCGTACAATCCTTACATGCGCCCATGCTGGCGCAAAACTATTGAATTTGCATGTTAAACGCTGACCTACATTGCCACTCCAACTTTTCTGACGGTACCTTGACGCCGACGGCTCTGGCTGCACGTGCCAAGGCAAATGGCGTCGATGTATGGGCGATGACAGACCATGATGAAGTCGGCGGCCTGGCAGAAGCACGTGCTGCTGCCGCTGCGCTCGATTTGCCGTTTGTCGCGGGTGTAGAAATCTCTATCACCTGGTCTGGACAGACCGTGCATATCGTCGGTTTGCAAATCGACGAAACCAATGAAACCCTGGTGCAGGGTCTGGCGAGTACCCGTGGCGGGCGTGAACCACGCGCGCGTGAAATTGCCGCGCAACTGGAAAAGATAGGTATCAAAGGTGCGTATGAAGGTGCACTCAAATTCGTTGATAATCCTGACCTGATTTCGCGTACCCACTTTGCGCGCTACATCATCGAACAGGGTTTATGCGATAACTTGCATGATGTTTTTGCCAATTACCTGGGCGAGGGCAAGCCGGGTTTTGTCCCGCATCGCTGGGCCAGCCTGCAGAATTCTGTCGATTGGATACGCGCCGCCGGAGGCATCGCCGTGATCGCCCATCCGGGACGTTATAAATTTACTGATCTCGCATTTGACGCCTTGTTTAAGGAATTTAAATCCTTCGGCGGTGTCGGAATCGAAGTGACGACAGGTAGTCATACTGTCGATCAATATGATTTTTATGCGAAGGTTGCCAGGGACTATGATTTCCTCGCTTCGCGTGGTTCCGATTTTCATGGTCCAGGCGAGTCGCGCGTTGACCTGGGCGGCTTGCCGCCGCTGCCAACAGGTGTAAAACCGGTGTGGCATAACTGGGGGTGGTAAATTTTGTGAAGATTTCGTTAAAAACAGTGAGTTACACTATTGAAATTTTCGATTGCGGTCTTATTTAGGAATCGCTCTTAACCCCCTCTGGAGGCTATTGAATGAAACGTATTTTCCTCTTCATCGCGACGAATATTGCAGTTATCGCGGTGATGTCCGTGGTCCTGTCGCTGCTGGGCGTAGATCGCTTTATCTCGCAGGCTGGACTGAACCTGCCGATGTTGCTGGTGTTCTCGCTGGTGGTTGGCTTTACCGGTTCCATCATCTCGCTGCTGATCAGCAAGCCGATGGCCAAGTGGTCGACCGGTGCGCGCGTGATCGATGCGCCATCGTCGAGCACTGAATTGTGGCTGGTCGATACCGTCGGCAAGCTGTCACAGCGTGCGGGTATCCGCATGCCGGAGGTCGCTGTTTATGATGGTGAACCGAATGCATTCGCGACTGGCGCTTTTCGTGATTCCGCTCTGGTTGCGGTGTCGACCGGTCTGCTGCAAAGCATGACGAAGGAAGAAGTGGAAGCTGTGCTCGCACATGAAGTGGCTCACGTTGCCAATGGCGACATGGTGACCATGACGCTGGTGCAAGGCGTGGTCAATACTTTCGTGGTGTTCCTGTCGCGTGTGGTTGGCTACTTTGTTGATCGTGCGATTTCGCGCGACAACAATAACAGCCAGGGCATCGGTTATACGATTACCGTCATTGTGTCGCAAATCGTATTTGGTATTGCTGCCTCGGTGATCGTTGCATGGTTCTCGCGTCATCGTGAATACCGTGCGGATGCAGGTGCTGCCAAATTGCTGGGTAGCCCGCAACCGATGATGAAAGCGTTGGCACGTTTGGGCGGGATCGAGCCGACCAGCTTGCCGGAAGGTCTGGCTTCGCTGGGTATCAACGATAAGCCTGGATTCGCTGCCTTGTTCTCCAGCCATCCGCCTATCGAAGATCGTATTGCTGCGTTGCGTAACCTGCGATAGTCTTTAACAAAGGAAGACACGGCGGCGGTGGCTAAAAAAGCTGCCGCCGCCCTTATTATTTTATGAGCCAATTTTTTCAAATCCATCCTGACAATCCGCAAGCGCGATTGATCAGCCAGGCGGTGCAAATCATCCGGGACGGTGGCATTGTCGCCTTGCCGACTGATTCCTGTTACGCGCTGGTTTGTCATCTCGACGACAAGGACGCCGTGGCGCGCCTGCGTCGCATACGTAATGTCGATGACAAGCATCACCTGACGCTGCTGTGCCGCGACCTGAGCGAGATTTCGCTGTACGCCAAAGTGGATAATCAGCAGTACCGTTTGCTGAAAGCGGCGACGCCGGGTGCTTATACTTTCATCCTCGAAGCGACCAAGGAAGTGCCGCGTCGCCTGAGTCATCCATCGCGCAAAACCATAGGTTTGCGCGTACCGGAAAACCGTATCGTGCATGCCTTGCTGGAAGAGTTGGCGCAGCCTTTGCTGGGCACCACGCTGATCCTGCCGGGTGAAGATGAGCCGCTGACCGATCCGGAAGAGGTACGTGACCGCCTGAACAAAGTAGTGGACCTGGTGATCGATGGTGGTGCCTGCAGTTTTGAGCCGACTACCGTGATCGACCTGACCAGCGGTGAACCTGTATTGCAGCGCCAGGGGCGCGGCGATGTTGCACTGTTTGGTCTGTAATGAGAACGCATCTCACGGATATTGGTGAAATGCGTTCTAACCTTTCCCCTCGCGCTTGTCGGCTCTGACCGGCAGGCGCGTCTTGTATGCCGCCATGCTAGTCCTGAGGGGGTATATATCCGATTGCTTACGCCGTTGTCATAAACGACGGCATCCCCTCTGATAAAATTCTGCCGATGAACGATCTTATTCAAACCTTTTCCGTTTATGCATTGCCTATCGTATTCGCGATTACCTTGCATGAAGCTGCGCATGCCTACGCTGCCAAATACTTCGGTGACACCACTGCTTACGCGCAAGGGCGCATGAGCCTGAACCCGATCAAGCACATCGATCCTATCGGTACCTTGCTGATACCTATCGTGCTGTATTTCGCTGGTAGTCCTTTCCTGTTTGGTTACGCGAAACCGGTGCCGGTCAACTTCGGCAATTTGCGCAATCCGAAGAAGCAGATGGCTTTCGTTGCGCTGGCGGGGCCGGCGGCTAACCTGGTGATGGCACTGATGTGGATGTTGCTGGCGGTGTTCCTGCATGCCTTCGGCTCGACTGAAGAATTCCTGATGCGCATGGCGCAGGCCGGTATCCTGACCAACCTGGTGATTTTCGCGTTTAATCTGTTCCCGATTCCACCGCTGGACGGTGGTCGCATCATGACCAGCCTGCTGCCGAATAAATATGCGTACAAGTTTGCGCAGTTGGAGCCCTATGGTTTCTTCATCGTGCTGGCGCTGGTCTTTTTGAAGGTGCTGCATTTCTGGATGGTGCCGGTCATGACGATTGCCGAGACCGGTTTGCTGCTGTTGATTTCCCCGATTACTTTTTTACTGAACTGAGTTCGCGTGTCACAACCATCGATGATGCAGATGCCAGGCACTAACGCACATAATGCAATGGACAAGGCTTCGGCCTGGGTCACTCGCTTTGCGCCGCTGATTCCGGCTGGCGAGGTCTTGGATCTGGCTTGCGGAGCAGGGCGTCATAGTCGGCTGCTGGCGCAGCACGGGCATCCGGTACTGGCAGTCGACCGGAATGAGGAAGCGTTGGCTTTGGCTGCCGGTTCTGGCATTCAAACCATGCAAGTCGATCTGGAGACCGCAGAGCCTGCCAAAACCTGGCCGTTTGCCGCTGACAGGTTCGCTGGCATCGTCGTCACCAACTATCTGCATCGCCCACTCTGGGGCAGCATGGTCGCCAGCCTGGCGGACCAGGGCGTGCTGATTTACGAAACCTTCGCGCTGGGGAATGAGCAATTTGGCAAGCCGTCCAATCCTGACTTCCTGCTGGCGCATGGGGAATTGCTGGAAGTTGCGCGTCTTTATGACCTGCAAGTGGTGGCTTATGAGGATGGGTATCTGGATGAGCCCAAACCGGCGATGGTACAAAGAATTTGCCTAATTAAGGCCAATAAGGGTCTGAAAGCCACTAATTTGCGCTTAAATTGAGCTTCTATTCTTTGCAAGAGCACACCACATAAGCGGGCGATCCGCTACAATCTAATATTCTCCAATTTTTTCGCTCACACACTATTATGATTCAGGGCAGCTTAGTCGCAATCGTTACTCCCATGCACGCCGACGGTACACTCGATATTCCGGGCCTGCGTAAATTGATTGATTGGCATATCGCAGAAGGTACTGACGGCATCGTGATCGTCGGTACTACCGGCGAATCGCCAACAGTCTCAGTTGAAGAACATTGCGAGCTGGTCCGCGTCACTGTAGAACATACCGCCAAGCGCGTTCCTGTCATCGCCGGTACCGGTGGTAACTCGACCTCTGAAGCCATTGAACTGACCCAGTTCGCCAAGGATGTAGGCGCGGATGCGTCGCTGCAAGTTGTACCTTATTACAACCGTCCTACCCAAGAGGGTATGTATCAGCACTTCAAGAAAATCGCGGAAGCGGTTGACCTGCCTGTGATCCTGTACAACGTCCCTGGCCGTACCGTAGCGGATATGTCGAACGACACTATCCTGCGTTTGTCCAAAGTACCAGGCATCATCGGCGTCAAGGATGCGACCGGCAACATCGGTCGCGGCACTGAATTGCTGCGCCTGGTGCGCAAGGATTTCGCGGTGTATTCGGGTGACGATGCAACGGCTATGGCCCTGATGTTCTGTGGTGCCAAAGGCAATATTTCGGTCACTGCCAACGTCGCACCACGCGCAATGCATCAATTATGCGATGCAGCGGTGAACCAGCGCGTTGCTGAAGCGGTCGAAATCAACAACAAAATGATTCCTTTGCACACCAAGCTGTTCATCGAACCGAATCCGGTACCTGTCAAATGGGCGATGGCTGAGATGGGTTTGATTCCATCCGGCATGCGTTTGCCTATCGTGCCGCTGGCTGCAGAGTTTCACGAGACAGTGCGTGCCGCGCTGCGTGAATCGGGCGTATTACAATAAGCCCGCTCAATAAGCCTTGATGTGGCGTTCGCAGCCGAAGTTGCCAGCTGAACCAGCTTTTTAAGTATTCAACATAATTACTCGGAAGATTTCTTACATGGCTCAAAGTAGCTTCGCAAAACGTGGAATGATTTACCTGCTCGCGCTCACTGGTGGTCTGGCTGGATGCAGCTCCATCAATTCGATCCTCGAGCCAGGACGCATCGACTACAAAAGCGAGGTGAAAAAGACACCTACGCTGGAAATTCCTCCTGATCTGACCCAGTTGCAACGTGAAAACCGTTACGCCTTGCCGGATGCAAACCGTGGTACTGCCACTGCTTCTTCGTACAACGCGCAACAGACGACACGTCCGGCTGAGCAGGCCGCGACTGTCGCGCCCAAGGCTTTCAACGATATCCGCGTAGAGCGCGATGGTTCGCAACGCTGGCTGGTCGTCAACCAGGCACCTGAAGTCCTGTGGCCTAAGGTCAAGGATTTCTGGCAGGACAACGGCTTCCTGATCAATCTGGAGGCACCACAATCCGGCGTGATGGAAACCGACTGGGCTGAAAACCGCGCCAAGATCCCGCAAGACTTCATCCGCTCGACCCTGGGCAAAGTATTTGATTCGCTGTACTCGACCGGTGAGCGTGACAAGTTCCGTACCCGTCTGGAACGCGGTGCGAACGGTACCACCGAAATTTACATCAGCCATCGTGGCGCAGAAGAAGTCCTGACTGGTACCGACAAGGAAACCACGGTGTGGACTGCGCGTGCTTCCGATCCTGACCTGGAAGCAGAATTTCTGTCGCGCCTGATGGTTGCGCTGGGCGCTGAAGATACGCGTGCCAAGGCAGCTGTTGCCAACGTGGTAGCGCAATCTTCGCGTGCCAAGCTGGTGAAAGCACCTAGCGGCAATTACGTGCAGGTAGACGAAAGCTTTGAACGTGCATGGCGTCGTGTCGGCCTGGCACTGGATCGCGTCGGCTTCACCGTCGAAGACCGTGATCGCAGCCAGGGTCTGTACTTCGTACGCTATGTCGACCAGGGCGACGATGCGAAAAACACCGAGAAAAAAGGCTTCTTCGGCAATCTGTTCACCTTCGGTTCTTCCAAGGCAGAGAAGGATAAAGCAGCAGCGCGCTATCGCGTCGCCATCAAGAGCTCGGGCGACACCAGCCAGATCACTGTGCTGAACAGTGACGGCAAGCTGGAATCGTCGAAAACAGGCGAACGTATCCTGAGCCTGTTGAACGAGCAACTGAAGTAATTTGTAGTAATGCCTGCTGACGAGGCCTGCGCATGAAATTTGCCAGCCTCGGCAGTGGCAGTGAAGGAAACGCTTTACTCATTTCTACCCAATCCGGCAGCTCGCGTACTACGCTGATGCTGGATTGCGGCTTCGGTATCAAGGAAACCGAAAGACGTCTGGCCAGATTGCAGATGCTCCCGACGGATCTTTCCGGCATCATCGTTACCCACGAACACCAGGACCATGTAGGTGGCGTATTCAAGTTCGCCCGCAGGCACAAGCTGCCAGTCTGGCTGACTTATGGTACTTACCAGGCGGTGCATGATAAGTGCGACGGCGTACAGCTGCATTTCTGTCGTGACAGTGAGCGCTTTGCGATAGGTGACCTGGAGCTGTCGCCTTATACCGTACCGCACGATGCCCGTGAGCCGGTGCAATACGTCGCCAGTGACGGCGCAAGCAGGCTGGGAGTGCTGACTGATGCCGGACATGGCACCGCGCATATGATAGCTGCGCTGGACGCCTGTGATGCCCTGATGCTGGAGTGCAATCATGACCGGCAAATGCTGATCAATTCCACTTACCCACCTTCACTCAAGCAGCGCATAGGCGGCGAGTACGGCCATCTGTCGAACCATGCGGCGGGTGAGATTCTGGCAGCACTGGACAAGTCACGGTTGCAGCGGATCGTTGGTGCGCATCTCAGCCTGAAAAACAATACGCCGGAACTGGCGCGGGCGGCTTTGACCGGGGTGGTGGCAGATCGCGCCGAAGTAATGATTGCGTGCCAGGAAGAGGGCTTTGGCTGGGTGGAAGTCACGCTACCCTGAGTGCCGCGATGGAAATGAGGCAACTCACCTCAGTGCGACTTTAATCGCGAATGCTGCAGGCATAAAAAAACCGACCCGAGGGTCGGCTTTCTCATCCAGAAACTGGATTAATTACTTAGCTGCTGGTGCTTCAGCTGGAGCTGCTGCAGGAGCTGCTGGAGCTTCAGTTGCTGGAGCAGCTGGAGCTTCTGCTGCTGGAGCTGCTGCTGGTGCTGCTGGAGCTTCTGCTGCTGGAGCAGCTGCAGGTGCTTCAGTTGCTGCTGGTGCTGCAGGAGCTTCTTCTTTTTTGCTGCAAGCGGTCAAAGCAATAGCCAACAGGGATGCGATCAGCAAGGATTTTGTCATGATTATCTTTCAATAACTAGGTTGATATTAATTTGCGATGAATAATTACCGGTAATTATCGCTCTATAGGGTGCTTCGTAGTATTTCGAACCATAATGTTGCGGTGCGATGAAACGAAACCTTCCTAACCGGTAATTATAGCGCTTCTTTTTGTTTGTGACACAACACTTTTACATTTTGGTAAGTGCTAGTTTGTAACAAAATATGAATGGATTATGACGTGATTTGTCATCATCCCAGCAGTAACCAGCCGTCTTTGTGCCATGTGTGCAGCGCATCGATGACATCAGCAGAAGCCGAACTGATAAGCGTTCCACTGAGCGATCTTACATTCGCCAGTTCTTTCAAAACTGCCAAATCCTCGTCTCCGACTTCGAACGAAGTACCGTTAATGAAGACATAATTGCTGCGATGCAGCATAAGACTTTTCAGAGAAAGCTTGATGCCGTTTTTCTTTGCACTTTGCAGGAAGCGGGCACGCGTCAGGTTTTCTTCCGGTGCGTCGAAGTAGATCTGCGCTTTGGGTTCGGACAAATACTCGCCGACAAAGAGTGTGATGTCTTCCTGCGTAAAGCGCACCTTGTTCAATTCGGCGGCGATACGCGACAGCATTGCGCTGCTGATTTCCGCGGGCTGCTTGGCTGGCTTCAGATCAGGGTCGGCATAGCGACCCGGCAGGTCTATGGTGTCTATCATAGACTCCAGGAAGGCTTCACCCAGCTCTTGATAGGACGGCGCGCGGAAACCGATAGAGTAGGTCATGCATTCGTCCATTGCCACACCTTCGTGCGCATACTGCGGTGGCAGGTAGAGCATGTCGCCGGGAGCGAGGATGAATTCTTCTTCGGGCTGGAAGTTCTTCAGGATTTTCAAGGGCATGCCGTCGACCAGCGTGAGGTCGGTTTGTGCACCTATGCGCCAGCGGCGGTGGCCATGCGCTTGCAGCAGGAACACGTCGTAAGAGTCGAAATGCGCGCCGACGCCACCTGTTTCGGTGGCATAGCTGATCATGAGGTCATCCAGGCGGGCATCCGGGATAAAACTGAATTCGCGCATTAGTGCATCGACCGCTTCGTCATGCAAATTGACGCCTTGTACCAACAAAGTCCAGTCTTTTTGCGTCAACGGCGGCATCTTCTCAAACGGGCCGTTGTCCATATTCCATACCCGTTTGACATGTGTAATCAGACGCGATTCGACATCTTCGCTTTGCACCAGCTCAAACAGTTCGTCGCGTGTCAGCAGCGGCTGGAAATCGGGGATGGCCTGGCGGATCAATAATGGCTTTTTGTGCCAGTAGTCGCGGAGGAATTCTGCGGCGGTCAGTCCGCCTAGTAAGGTCAGTTTTTTCATGGCGCCATTATATAGGTTGCCATGCCATAGCTTTGGTGCGCGAGTATAATTGCGGCCATATTTAATGAAAGGATCATCATGAAGATTGCCAAGAATACGGTCGTGACCGTGGAATACAAATTGTCAGACGCGCAAGGCGATTTGATTGAAGAAGGCCGTGAGCCTATGGTGTACCTGCACGGCGGCTATGAAAATACCCTGCCTAAGATCGAAGAAGCGCTCGAAGGCAAGGAAGCCGGCTTCGAAGATACGATCCAGGTTGAACCTGAAGATGCTTTTGGTGAATACGATGCCAACCTGGTCAAGATCGAGCCACGCAACCGCCTGCCGGAACCACTGGAAGTAGGCATGCAGTTTGAAGGTTCGCCGGAAGCGGAAGATGAAGATGAGCAACCACTGATCTTTACCGTGACCGACATCGCTGACGACAAGGTTGTGCTTGATGGCAATCACCCGTTGGCAGGCATGGCACTGCGCTTCACTTTGAAAGTGACCGAAGTACGCGCTGCGACTGAAGAAGAAATTGCACATGAGCATGTACACGGTGCACATGGTCACCACCACGGTGACGAGGATGACGAAGGCGAAGCCGGCGATCATTTCCGCAGCCATCCTATCCACTAATAGCTGAATTTGCTGTCCGGTGAAACGGGCGCATAAAAAACGGATGCCGAGGCATCCGTTTTTTATTGGTCGCGCACTATATCGTTTAGTGACGCGCCGCTTGTACCGTGATCGGATTGATTAGTGTGAACAGGTCAGCAGACGCCGGATTGACGTGAATCTTGCGCCATGGTGGTTCTACACGCAACGCGCCTATATTGCCGCGCCAGCTGATGCCTTTCGGTGATGGTGTTGCGCGCGTGTTGTAATCGCTGTGCACGATCAGTATCTTGCCGTGGTACTTGTCGGCGAAAGCCAGTATCTGGCGTCTCAGATCAGCAAAACCCTCACGCTTGCCGGAAGAGAACATCGATGAATGTTCGGCCTGCAGCAAAGGATTGCCATCGCAAAAAATCACCACGCCATCGACCTTGCCGATTTTTGCCGTGATGAACAGTCGTTTCAGCCAGTCGCTATTCGCGGTCTGGCGGTCTTCGAATTCAGTATTGTGACCGGCTGCATACTGGTAGTTATTGTTATTCGCCGGGACATTGATGGTGGCAAACATTACATCGCCGATACGCCAGCGCATATTCTCGGCATAGCTGCGGAATTGCGGCATGGTGGACTGACGTACCAATGGGATCTTGCTGTCGCCGAGTGAAAGATCCTCGCTGAACAGCAGGTCACGTAAACGGTTCATGCGGTCTGTTGCGATCAAACGATTTTTGCTGTTGACGCAGCGTGTCCAGTCATAGCCACTGACGGCGACTACTACGCCATTCTTCGCGCTGTCCAGCAGTGTCTTGCGGTTGCGATAGAGACTGTCGCTACACGGTTCTTCTGCTGCCTTGATGCCGCTGGCGACCACGAAGGCGAGGTTGTCGGCATCGCTCTCGGTAATTGCTTCACGCAACACGGTTTCGCTATCACTGGCCTTGACCGGTTTCGCGATCACGCCGAAGCTGAATGGCGTTGTATCGGCCGCCTGCACCCATACCGGATGCAGGAGTGCGATACAGAGCAGCAATGGCGTGGCGACGAGTTTCATGCAGTCATTTACTGATTGCTCAGTTCCTTCAGGCGATACAGTGCATCCAGTGCTTCACGTGGCGACAAGGCATCCGGATTGATGGCAGCGATAGCCTCATCCACCGCCGAGGGCGCTGGTGCTTCAGGTGCGCTTTCTATTGCGCGCGCAGTACTGCCGCCAGAAAACAAATCAAATTGTGGCGTCGCCTGCATCGAGTTCGCTTCCAGCGATGCCAGATGTTTGCGTGCAGCACGTATAACTTGCTGCGGCACACCGGCCAGTTGCGCCACTTGCAAGCCATAGCTTTGCGAAGCAGGTCCGGCTTGTACTGCATGTAAGAACACAATACTGTCTTTATGTTCCACTGCCGACAAATGGACGTTGGCCGCCGTCGGGTGGACTTCCGGCAACTGTGTCAGTTCGAAATAGTGGGTGGCGAACAGCGTAAAGCTTTTCGTATTGTCGATCAGGTGTTTGGCGATCGCCCAGGCCAGTGCCAGGCCGTCGAAGGTCGAGGTACCGCGACCAACCTCATCCATCAGTACCAGTGAGTTCTCTGTCGCACCATTCAGGATGGCCGCCGACTCGGTCATTTCAACCATGAAGGTCGAACGTCCGCCGGCCAGGTCATCAGCAGCACCGATACGGGTAAAGATACGGTCAATAGGGCCGATCACGGCGCTGGTCGCTGGTACGAAGCTGCCGACATAAGCGAGCAGGGTGATCAGGGCGACCTGACGCATATAAGTCGATTTACCGCCCATGTTAGGGCCGGTGATCAGCAGCAACTTGCATTCGCTGGAGAGCAGGCAATCATTGGCGATGAAACGCTCTATATGGTTTTCAACGACAGGGTGGCGACCTTGTTCTATCGTGATGGTCGGCTCGCTGACCAGTTGCGGTGCGCACCAGTTATGGCGCAATGCATGTTCGGTCAGGGCGACCAGCGTATCCAGTTGCGCCAGCGCATGCGCGATGTTCTGCAGCGTGGCGATGTGCTGCGTCATTTGCAGCAAGACTTGTTCGTACAAATACTTCTCACGTGCCAATGCACGTTCCTGTGCCGACAGTGCTTTGTCTTCAAATGCTTTCAGTTCAGGCGTGATGTACCGCTCGGCATTTTTCAGGGTCTGGCGGCGGCGATAGTCGTCCGGCACTTTATCGGTCTGCCCATGCGTGACTTCGATATAGAAACCATGCACCTTGTTGTACTCAACGCGCAGATTGCTAATGCCGGTGCGCGCACGCTCGCGGGTTTCGAGATCGATCAGGAATTGCCCTGCGTTTTCCGACAGACCGCGCAATTCATCCAGCTCGGCGTCAAAGCCGCGTGCGATCACGCCGCCATCGCGCACCATTGCTGCTGGTTCCATTGCGATTGCGCGCTCGACCAGATCCAGGCAATCACTGGGTGTTGCGAGGGCCTCGTGTATGGTTTTCAGCAAGGGGGCATCGGCATTGCACATTGATACATAAGCGCGCAGCGACGGTAGCTGCTGCAGGCCGCCGCGCATGCCAGCGAGGTCGCGCGGACGCGCCGACATCAGTGCGATGCGGGTGGTGATGCGTTCAACGTCAGGTACTGAAGCCAGCGTAGAGGCGAGGCCGCTGCAGGCATCGGCATGCATCAGCGCATTGATGGCGGTATGACGTGCGATTGCCACGCTTTGATCACGACGTGCATGATGCAGCCAGTGTCGCAACAGGCGTGAACCCATCGCGGTACGGCAGTGATCGAGCAGGGAGAACAGCGTGGCAGCATTCGTATCCTGTCCGCGTATGGTTTCCGTCAGTTCCAGATTGCGACGCGTGGCGGCGTCGAGGCCGATGAATTCATTCTCGGTTTCTACCGTCAGCATACGTACATGCTGCAAGCCTTTGCCTTGGGTAGATTGCGCGTAACGCAGCAAGGCACCGGCGGCACCGATAGCGGCGCTCAGGTTCTCCGCGCCGAAGCCGGTTAGTGTGCCCACATTCAGTTGTTCGTATAAAGCCTTGGTGCCGTGTGCGATATCGAAGTGCCAGTCAGGCACAGTCGTGTTCTTGGCAAACGCGTATTCATTGAACAAATCATTGACCGCTCCAGAGACCAGGATTTCTGCCGGTGCGATGCGTTCGAGTTCATGTTTCAGGCGTGTATCTGCATTTTGCGCATCGGTCGCGAATTCCATCAGCTTCAATGCGCCACTCGCCATCGACAGCCAAGCCAGCCCTATGGTAGTGGTCTTGCGTTGTGTGGTGCTGTATAGCGCGAGCAGGGGCTGTTCTGATTTTTCCGGCAGCAGGTCGGAATCGGTCAGGGTACCCGGCGTGATCACGCGCAAGACTTTGCGCTCTACCGGACCTTTGCTGGTCGCCGGATCGCCTATCTGTTCGCAGATGGCGATGGACTCCCCCAGTTTTACCAGCTTGGATAAATACTGATCAACTGCATGGAAAGGCACACCCGCCATTTTGATCGGGTTGCCGTTGGAGGAGCCGCGCTGGGTCAGTGTGATGCCGAGCAGACGCGACGCTTTTTCCGCATCGTCGAAGAACAGTTCATAGAAATCGCCCATGCGGTAAAACACCAGGGTGGTCGGGTACTCGGCCTTGATGCGTAAATACTGCTGCATCATCGGAGTATGTTTTTCGCTGACCTCTGGTGTTTGAGGCTTGATGGTTTTCATATGCTTGATGTCATGTAAATGCGGTGTGCGGAAGGCGAGGAAAACAGCCGATCATTGTACGAGAATGCTAGGCTGCGCATGAGCTATATCGCCGCTTCCCTTGATACATTCAGAGATTTCGGCGACTCGCATCTCTGCAAGCCGCGTACTGGTCGCTTAGGCGTAAGTGACGACCAGTTCTTCCAGCCCGTCTACATGCCCTACCAATTTGTCTCCGCGCTGCACCGGGCCGACGCCAGCCGGAGTGCCGGACATGATCAGGTCGCCTGGACGCAGCGTGATCATATTGGACAGGTAGGCGATTGTTTCGGGTACGTTCCAGATCAGGTCAGCGAGGTCACCTTTTTGTTTCAATTCACCATTGATCTTGAGCCAGACCGCGCCTTTGCTTGGATGACCGATTTGCGTGACCGGCGTGATGCCAGTGCAGGGAGCTGAATTGTCGAAGGCTTTGCCCATTTCCCATGGGCGTCCCATTTTCTTGGCGATGCCTTGTATGTCGCGGCGTGTCATGTCCAGCCCTACGCCGTAACCAAATACGTGATCCAGTGCCTGTTCGACTGGGATATTCGCACCGCCACGTCCGATAGCCACGATCATTTCGATTTCGTGGTGTAAATCCTGAGTCAGTGTCGGATATGGGATGGTGGCATGGTTGGCCGCGATAGCATCAGCAGGCTTCATGAAGAAAAATGGCGGTTCGCGATCAGGATCGTGGCCCATTTCACGGGCATGCTCAGCGTAGTTGCGACCGACGCAGTAGATGCGTCCGACCGGGAACGGCTTGTCACTCTCGCTCACGGGTAAAGTCGTGATTGGCGGGAAATCAATTGCGTAATCCATCGTATTTGTTCCTGATGTTTAATGGGGGATTGCTTGCAGGGCATCCGCTGAACCAGCGTGGCGTTCACCCGGGAGGGAAGGAGGGCGTGAGCAAGAGCGAACATGATAAATTTTAAATGCGTCAAAATCAACTGAATGAGCGGCAAAGCCGCGCCATGCCAGCGTGTTTCCGTTTTCGGTATGATGCACTTTTCCTTTCCCGCAGGAGTGTATGTATGGATGCAAGCAGTCGTAGTGAAGCAGACGTTGCAGCGAAGCTGGGAGCAATGCGTTATTTGCTCATCATGCTGATCCAGCGACTGGACGCGAACCTGCAGGTGAAGACTGCGGATTTGATGGCTGGCGTGCAGGCCGATTGGGCTGCGCTCGCACCAGATATTGCCGAAGGGCAGTTACTTGATCAGGTATTCAGGGAAACCTTGGATATCCTGCAAATTGCCGCAGGCGGCAAGCGCGATATGCCTGCTTAGAGAAGGATGTAGTTCAGGATACGACAGGAAGAAACTGCCAGAACCCATGCAGAAGATGGATCCCGGCTGAAGTACGTGCGTCGGATTAGCGTCCGCGCCCACCCGAGCGGTGTGGTGCCGACGGACGTGCATTCGAGTTGCCGCCGAAGCCGCCGCGGGACGGTCCGTTAGGCTTGCCTGCCGGTGCCTTGCCGGATTTGGCTGGCGCGTTACGACCCTGACCTTGCGGACGGCGACCTGGTGCATCGTTGCTGCGACGCTGGATAGGTTGCGGCTTGGCATTCAGGTCTGGTTCAAAGCCAGGAATCACTTCGGATGGCAGTTTGCGTTTGATCAGCTTTTCGATGTCTTTCAACATTTCCAGTTCATCGACGCAGACCAGCGAGACTGCTTCACCAGTGGCGCCAGCGCGACCGGTACGACCGATGCGGTGTACATAGTCTTCCGGTACGTTAGGCAAGTCATAGTTGACTACGTGTGGCAATTGATCGATGTCGATACCACGGGCAGCGATGTCGGTCGCAACCAGTACTTGCAGGCTGCCGTCCTTGAACTCGCTGAGGGCGCGGGTACGTGCCGACTGACTCTTGTTGCCGTGGATGGCCATGCCGCTGATGCCGTCTTTTTCCAGTTGTTCTACCAGTTTGTTCGCGCCATGCTTGGTGCGGGTAAAGACCAATACCTGCGACCAGTTATTGCTCTTGATCAGGTGCGCCAGCATGGGGTGTTTCTTGTCGCGATCGACCGGATGGATTTTTTGTTCGATGATTTCCACTGTCGAATTGCGACGTGCGACTTCTATGGTCGCAGGCGAATTCAACAAGCCGTCTGCCAGTGCCTTGATCTCGTTCGAGAAGGTGGCGGAGAACAGCAGGTTTTGACGATTCTTCGGCAAGGCTGCGAGGACACGGCGTATGTCTTTGATGAAGCCCATGTCCAGCATGCGATCAGCTTCGTCCAGCACCAGGATCTGGATGTGGTTCAGATTGACCGTGCCTTGTTGCATATGGTCGAGCAGGCGGCCTGGTGTCGCCACCAGGATATCGACGCCATGCTTGAGCATTTTGATTTGCGGGTTGATGCCGACGCCGCCGAAGATCACGGCAGAGTTCAGGTTCAGGTATTTGCCGTAGGTGCGTACGCTTTCTTCGACTTGTGCCGCCAGTTCGCGGGTTGGTGTTAACACCAGTGCACGAATAGGACGTTGTGCGGTAGCAGACGCATGCGGCGTGCCGCTGGTCGCGAGGCGATGCAGTATCGGCAGCGTGAAGCCTGCGGTTTTGCCGGTGCCGGTTTGTGCACCTGCCAGCAAGTCGCCACCTGCCAGTACAGCGGGAATCGCCTGGGCCTGGATAGGGGTAGGGTTGGTGTAACCGCTTTCAGTAACGGCGCGAACAATTCCTTCGGCTAAGCCGAGGTCAGAAAAAGACATGAATACTCAATAGAAAATTATCGGCCTGTCGCCGCAGTGGGCGCCAGTCGCAGGCAAACGGGGATTAGGGTGCGGAAGTCGCAGGACAGCGGCAAGGTGACTGGTGGTATGCCGTGTGCCGCGAGTATAGCAGTAGTGGGCTGGAAGCCGGGGATTACTTGCTGATGCATGGTTGACATGCGTATACCGGAATGAAAAAAGGGAAGTACCAGCTGCTCAATCCGTCAGCGGATACTTCCCTTTCTTGTGCAGAGCTACTTACTTGGCGTATGGGCTCAACAAGGAAACCATTTGCGCAAATACTTTAGGCGTACCAGCGATGACATCACCTTTGTACAAGTAGTCGGATTCACCATCGAAGGTGCCCATGATGCCGCCGGATTCAGTGATCAGCAAAGAACCTGCTGCCATATCCCACGGTTGCAAACCTTTTTCAAAGAAGCCATCGAGACGACCGCAAGCGACATAAGCCAGGTCGAGTGCAGCGGAGCCAGGACGACGCAAACCAGCGCAGCTTTGCGTCATGATCTTGAAGACTTTCAGGTATTCATCAATATCGTCGCCTGCACGGAACGGGAAGCCGGTGCCGATCAGTGCGTCAGCAATCTTGTCGCGCTTGGTGACACGGATGCGTTTTTCATTCAGGTAAGCGCCTGCGCCTTTGGTCGCCGTGAACAAGTCATTGCGGGTCGGGTCGTAGACCACGGCTTGCGTGATCTGGCCGCGTTGTTGCAGGGCGATCGATACGCAGTATTGCGGGAAGCCGTGGATGAAGTTGGTGGTGCCGTCGAGAGGATCGATGATCCAGACGTTGTCGTTTTCGTCGTGCAGATTGCTCGACGCGCCGGATTCTTCGGCGAGGATGGCGTGGTCGGGGTAGGCGGATTTCAGGACTTCTATGATCGCCTGCTCAGCGGCCTGGTCCACTTCGGTCACAAAGTCGTTAGGCTTTTTTTCGGTGACCTTGATACGGTCCAGATCGAAGGACGCGCGATTGATGATGGCAGCGCCGCGGCGGGCAGCTTTGACCGCCGTATTAAGCATGGGATGCATAGAGTTTCCGTTAAAATGGCGGTCCTTACGCCTCAGGGCGAGCAGAACCACCTAAATTGAAATTAATGAGCGATGCGGTATAGAGTTGCCATTTCTGACATGATTCTTACCGCGCAATGCCGCTATTTTAAATGATGCAGCCACAAACCGACACGCCTCTTTTCAATCGACTTCGTTTTATCCTGGTGGAAACCAGCCGTCCCGGCAATATCGGGGCGACCGCGCGCGCTATCAAAAACATGGGTTTTACCGATCTGGTATTGGTCAATCCGCGTTTTCCGGATGCTGCGTTACAGGAAGAGGCGGTTGCGTTTGCCAGTGGTGCGCAGGATATCTTGCAGTCTGCCCGCATCGTTGGTTCGATAGAAGAGGCACTGGTCGATTGCAACTTTGCTGCCGCAGTGACGGCGCGCTTGCGCGAATTCTCGCCACCGGTGATTTCGCCGCGTGCGTTGGCGACGCGTCTGGTTGAGGAGAGCGGTTTGCGCGCAGCGGTGGTGTTTGGCAATGAGCGTTTCGGCTTGCCGAATGAAATCGTGGAAAAGTGCAATGTACTGATCAATATTCCGGCGAACCCGGATTATTCATCGCTGAACCTGGCGCAGGCGGTGCAGGTATTGGCTTATGAAGCACGTATGGCTGCAGTAGGCGAGACGCGTACTGCGACAGAAATCGGCTTCCAGGGTGAGGCCGCGAGCATGGCGCAGATCGATGGCATGTATACGCATCTGGAGCAGGCGCTGGTAGCAATCGACTTCCTTGATGCAAATAATCCGAAGAAGCTGATGCCACGACTGAAGCGCCTGTTTTCCCGTACCCAGCTAGAGACAGAAGAGGTTAATATCCTGCGTGGCATCGCCAAGCAGATACTGGCGCAAAAGAATAAAGGCGGAGATAAAAACTGAGGCGTTTGCCTCAGTTCCAGGTACGCATCAGGCCGACCGCCAGGCCTTCCAGTGCAAATTCGTCGTGCGCCAGGTCCACGCGTATCGGTTCAAAGTCCGGGTTCTCCGGCAGCAATTCAATCAATGAGCCGGATTTCTTGTAACGCTTGACGGTGACTTCTTCACCCAGACGTGCCACCACGATCTGGCCGTTTTTCGCGGTATCGATTTTCTTGACTGCTAGCAGGTCGCCGTCGAGGATGCCGGCGTCGCGCATGGACATGCCGCGTACTTTCAGCAGGAAGTCTGGTTTGGCCGAGAACAGCGAGCGATCTACATCGTAGGTGGCTTCGATATGTTCTTGCGCCAGGATAGGCGAGCCAGCGGCTACGCGACCGACCAGCGGCAGGCTGAGTTGCATCAGGGCTGGATGTGGCAAGGCCATCTGGCGGGCAGAGGAGCGATCATCGCCGTGGCCCATGTCGCGCAGACGGATACCGCGTGAGGTACCGGGGGAAATTTCGATGGCGCCTTTGCGCGCCAGGGCCTGCAAATGTTCTTCGGCCGCATTGGCCGAGCGGAAACCGAGTTCTGTTGCAATTTCGGCACGGGTCGGCGGAAAGCCGGTATTTTCGATCGCATCGCGTATCAAATTCAGGATTTGTTCTTGGCGTGCTGTCAGTTTGATCATTGCGTAGGCCCGTTTGGTGACGGGCGTAGCTGTGACGCCCGTAAACTGTTTGTATGAACAGTCTGTATTTTTATACAGTACATGCCTAAACGCAAGCTGATTTATGCGGTTTCGGTGCAAATTGCGACGTATTCATGCGGGATTGCGGCGATAAACCTGCGTAAGCATTGAGTTTCCCTGCATTTGCGCGTATGATTGCCGGTTTTCCTCTTCCCACACTCGTCTTGACGCCGAGGTGGGCGATTTTCAATCCGACCAAAAGGAGCTTACATGCGTCATTATGAAATCGTATTTATCGTTCATCCGGATCAAAGCGAGCAAGTGCCTGCAATGATCGAGCGCTACAAAGGTATCGTCACCGCACGCGGCGGCGTTATTCACCGTGTCGAAGACTGGGGCCGTCGTCAAATGGCGTACATGATCCAGAAATTGGCAAAAGCGCACTACGTCTGCCTGAACATCGAATGTGACGGCGAAACACTGGCTGAAATCGAAACCGGCTTCAAATTCAACGATGCCGTTCTGCGTCATCTGACAGTGAAAATGAAGAAGGCTGAAACCGCACCATCGCCAATGATGAAGGCTGTGCAGAAGGAAGATGCTGCCAAGAGCCATCGCGCCGAGGCACCTGCTGCCTAATAGTCCTTAGACGTTACCAGACGGAGAGTGAATCAGCTTCAGTTTATTGCGACCATCGCCGAGCGTGAAATTTTGCGCTACACACCGGCCGGTGTCCCGATAGTGTCAGCAGTTTTGCTGCACAGTTCGCAACAGATGGAAGCAGGTATCCCACGATTGGTTGAGTTTGAAATGACCGCGATAGCTGCGGGTGAAATTTCAGGTCGATTCAATCAAGCCGAATTAGGCGGGACATATCAGTTCACTGGATTTCTGGCACGCAAGAGCCGTAACAGCAAAAGCCTTGTTTTCCATCTCACAGATTTCGAGAACCACATTTAGATACAGGAGCCCAAAATGGCATTCGGTAAAAAATTCGACAAGAACAAACTCAAAGAAAAACGCAAACAACAAAACCCATTGTTCAAGCGTAAAAAATTCTGCCGCTTCACCGCTGCACACGTAGAACAAGTTGATTACAAAGACGTAGATACCTTGAAAGACTTCGTTCAGGAAAACGGCAAAATCATGCCAGCACGCCTGACCGGTACCAAGGCTATCTATCAACGTCAGGTTGATACAGCAATCAAACGCGCACGTTACCTCGCGCTGTTGCCGTACACCGATCTGCACAACGCGTAATTAACGACTTGAAATAGGAGAAAAACATGCAAGTCATTCTGTTGGAAAAAGTCGTTAATCTCGGCAACCTCGGTGAAGTTGTAAAAGTCAAAGACGGTTACGCACGTAACTTCCTGATCCCACAACGTAAAGCACGTCGTGCTACCGCTGCTGCAGTCGCTGAATTCGAAGTCAAGCGCGCAGAACTGGAAAAAATCGCTGCAGAAAAACTGGCAGCTTCGCAAGCTCAAGGCGAGAAACTGACCGGTCAAACCGTTCAAATCACGCAAAAATCGGGTGTTGACGGCCGTTTGTTCGGTTCCGTTACCAACTCCGATATCGCTGAGGCGTTGGCAAAACAAGGCTTTGCAGTTGAAAAAGCTCAAGTTCGTCTGCCTACCGGCCCATTGAAAGTTGCTGGCGATCACGTTGTTGCAGTTGCATTGCATACCGACGTAGTCGTTGACGTAACGATCACTGTAATCGGCGACCACGCTTAAGTCGTCTTAAAGTACCTCGGGCACTTGCTGCCCACAAAAAGCCGGGTTTTCCCGGCTTTTTTATTGCCCATTTTCTGAAAGGGTGGGCTCCTAACAGGTATAATTCGCGCCATGAACACCCGTGCCGATCCGCAATTAGAAGCCCTACGCGTCCCCCCGCATTCGATAGAAGCCGAGCAATCTGTTCTCGGCGGCCTGCTGCTGGACAATGCTGCCTGGGATCGTATTGCCGATTTCGTCAATCAGGACGACTTCTATCGCTACGATCACCGGATTATCTTCCAGCACATGGTCAAGCTGATCAACAGCTCCAAACCAGCTGACGTCATCACCGTATTCGAAGCATTGACCAACAGTGGCAAGGCAGAAGAAGTCGGCGGCGTCGCCTACCTCAATGCGCTGGCCCAGAACACCCCATCCGCTGCCAATATCCGCCGCTACGCCGAAATCGTGCGTGATCGCGGCGTGCTGCGCAAACTGATTACAGTTGCTGACGAGATCTCCGGCAACGCTTTCAATCCGCAAGGTAAAGAAGTAAAGCAGATGCTGGACGAGGCCGAATCCAAGATCTTTGCGATTGCGGAAGAGGGCGCACGTGGTGCACAAGGTTTTCAGGAAATTCAGCCCCTGCTGACGCAGGTGGTAGAGCGTATCGACGAGCTGTATAACCGTGACATGCAGAATGACATCACCGGTGTACCTACCGGTTTTGCCGACCTCGACCGCATGACTTCCGGCTTGCAGCCAGGCGATCTGATTATCGTCGCCGGTCGTCCTTCGATGGGTAAGACCGCATTCTCCGTCAATATCGGTGAAAACGTGGCGATCGATAGTGGCTTGCCAGTCGCCGTCTTCTCGATGGAGATGGGTGGCGCTCAGCTGGCAATGCGTATGCTGGGTTCGGTTGGTCGTCTCGATCAGCACCGTCTGCGTACCGGTCGTCTGGCCGACGAAGACTGGCCACGCCTGACGCACGCGATCCAGAAAATGAACGATGCACAGCTGTACATCGATGAAACTCCGGCCTTGAACTCGATCGAGTTGCGTGCCCGTTCGCGTCGTCTGGCGCGTCAATGCGGCAAGCTGGGCCTGATCATCATCGATTACTTGCAACTGATGTCGGCCAACTCCGCCGGTGAAAACCGCGCTACCGAGATTTCCGAGATTTCGCGTAGCCTGAAAGGTCTGGCCAAAGAATTGAATTGCCCGGTGATTGCGCTCTCGCAGTTGAACCGCTCGCTGGAGCAACGTCCTAACAAACGCCCCGTCATGTCCGATCTGCGCGAATCCGGCGCTATCGAACAGGATGCTGACGTGATTCTGTTTATTTATCGCGACGAGGTTTATAACCCCGATTCGCCGGATAAAGGTACTGCCGAGATCATCATTGGTAAGCAGCGTAACGGCCCGATTGGTGCGGTACGCCTGACCTTCCTCGGCCAGTTCACCAAGTTTGAGAATTACACCGGTACCGCTGCCCTGTACCAAGGTGATTAATTAGGGTATCAGTTAGTTTTAGGAATTCTGGTCGGGGTCTGTGCCCTGGTCATCGCAGTATTTCAACATTTTAATATTCAAAGAGAGTAATCATGTTTGGACGACTTCTGCCGAAAGAAGGTAAATTTTTCGATCTCTTCAATGAGCATGCTGAATTTTGCGTGAAGGGTGCACGTGAGATGGTTGCATTGATGACCAATTTCGATGACCTGGAAATTCGTGTACATGCTATCGAAGGCATCGAAAAGCAGGCAGACAAGGTGACACATGCGACGCTGGACGCGCTGCATAAAACCTTCATCACGCCGCTGGATCGCGATGACATCCATCAACTGATTACCCGCATGGACGACATCCTCGACCTGCTCGAAGATGCAGCACAAACCATCTCCCTGTACGACATCAAGGCCATCACACCGGAAGCCAAACGCCTGGCCGAGTTATGCCTGGCTTGTACCGAAAAGGTCAAAGCTGCGGTCGGCCTCCTGCACAACATGGACAACTCGCGCGAAATCCTGACTATCTGCCAGGAAGTGGATCGCCTGGAATCGGATGCCGATCACGTCATGCGCGCTGCAATGTCCAAACTGTTCCGCGAAGAGCCGGACGTGCGCAACCTGATCAAACTCAAAGCCATTTATGAATTGCTGGAAACCGTGACCGACCGTTGCGAAGACGTAGCCAATATCATCGAAGGCATCATTGTCGAGAACGCTTAAGTCCGGCGCAACCCGGCCTGTCTTGCGCTGCTATTACATCGCGCAAGACGGAGCCATAAAGTTTCGCGGTTGCTGACACCGTTGTCCGCGACGTACGCAGAATCAACAAGAAATAAATATCCATGCAAACTCTTCACATGAGCTTTTATGTCCTGGCCTTTTTGATCATATTGGCTTTGGTCTTCGATTTCATGAATGGCTTTCATGACGCGGCTAATGCGATCGCAACGGTCGTCTCTACCGGCGTACTGAAACCGCAAACTGCGGTCATGATGGCGGCCTCATTCAACTTTATTGCGATTGGTGTATTCCACCTGAAAGTCGCATCGATGATAGGCAAGGGCACCATCGATCCTATCGTGATTGACCACTACGTCGTCTTTGGCGCCCTGGTTGGCGCCATCGTCTGGAACGTAGTGACCTGGCACTTCGGTCTGCCATCGTCCTCGTCGCACGCGCTGATCGGTGGTCTGGTTGGTGCTGCAGTAGCCAAAGCCGGTACCGATGCACTGATCGCTTCGGGTCTGATCAAAATCATCGCTTTCATCGTCTTGTCTCCTTTGCTTGGCTTCCTCTTTGGTTCGCTGATGATGGTGCTGGTGTCCTGGCTCTTTGTCAGGTCGACGCCGCGCAATGTGGATCGCTGGTTCCGTCGCCTGCAGCTGGTTTCGGCGGCGATGTACAGCCTGGGCCACGGTGGTAACGATGCACAAAAAACCATGGGTATCATCTGGATGCTGTTGATCGCCGCAGGTGCGACTACCGCTGAAGATCCGCTGCCATGGTGGGTAGTCATCAGCTGCTACAGCGCGATTAGCCTGGGTACCTTGTTTGGTGGCTGGCGTATCGTGAAAACCATGGGGCAGAAAATCACCAAGCTCAAACCAGTTGGCGGCTTCTGTGCTGAAACCGGTGGCGCGATTACCTTGTTCCTGGCAACTGCGCTGGGTGTGCCGGTTTCGACCACGCACACGATTACCGGTGCGATTGTCGGTGTCGGCGCTTCGCGCAAGATGTCGGCTGTGCGTTGGGGTGTGGCGGGTAATATCATCTGGGCCTGGATCTTCACCATTCCGGCTGCAGCGTTTATGGCTGCGATTGCCTGGTGGTTGGGAACGATGATCTTGTAATCATTTCCGTTTAATAAAAAAGCCGCTTCATGCGGCTTTTTTTATTGCGTGTCTGGTTTGTGTGCATATTCACATTGCAAACTTGGCAAGTTCGCGAGGCGTAAAGCTTGACACACTGGTAAGGACATTCTGTCCTAGGGCTTTATGTCCAATGTTGAACACGGTTGGCATAACTTAAAATAAATACACTGCTATGGCGCTGCGATGCAGGATTTTGAGGCAGCGCGCCTCAGGATAGATAGCTTCAAGTAATAACCTGGAAATACTGAAAAATCATGGATTGGGTTCCGATAGTCTTCGTTGTGTTCAAAGCCCTCGTGCTTGTCACGGGCATGTACTACGCCATCAAATGGCATTACGACCAAGGGAAAAAGGGCAAGCTGACGGAGAGAGGCGCGGTGTTACGCGCGAGCGGTAAAGTAGTCGCTATCTTCATGCTGTCGCTTCTGATTCTCGGAGGCTTTACATATGTTCTTGTCAGCGTAGCTGGCCTGGATATGGGGTGGCCGTGGTGGTAAAGAGCGGGAGCTGAAAAAGCAGCAGCTTCGCTGATTCACGCTAGTGCATACATAAAGTAAACCTAAGTGGCTGCCGGACCACCCCCGGCAACCCCGCTCTCTACGGAGAGAGCGCCGAATCAGCAACAATCAATACGCAAACCAAGCACCCAATAAAAAAGGCCTGCTAAACAGCAGGCCTTTTTGCAACTACTCAAATTAAAACTAAGCTTACAGCACCTCACTGGCATGATCTGCTAGGCGCGAACGCTCACCGCGTGCCAGAGTGACATGGCCACTATGACCCCAGCCCTTGAAGCGATCAACCACATAGGTCAAGCCGCTCGAGCCTTCGGTCAGGTAAGGCGTATCGATCTGCGCGATGTTACCGAGACAGATGATTTTGGTGCCTGGACCTGCGCGGGTGACCAGGGTTTTCATTTGTTTCGGCGTCAGGTTTTGCGCTTCATCGATGATGAGGAATTTGTTGACGAAGGTACGGCCGCGCATGAAGTTGAGCGACTTGATTTTGATGCGTGAGCGGATGAGGTCTTGCGTTGCGGCGCGGCCCCATTCACCAGCATCATTGTCGGACTTGTTCAGCACTTCCAGGTTGTCGTCGAACGCGCCCATCCATGGCGACATTTTTTCTTCCTCGGTACCAGGCAGGAAGCCAATGTCTTCACCGACCGGCACCGTGACGCGGGTCACGATGATTTCGCTGTAGAGCTTGGTTTCCAGTACCTGCGCCAGGCCTGCAGCGAGTGCCAGCAAGGTTTTACCGGTACCCGCCTGACCCAGCAGGGTGACGAAGTCGCACTCAGGGTCCATCAACAGGTTCAGGGCGAAGTTTTGTTCGCGGTTGCGAGCCGTGACGCCCCAGACGCTGTTCTTGGTGTGTGCATAGTCACGCAAGGTCTGGATGACTGCGGTTTTGCCATTGATTTGTCGCACCTGGCCGTAGAACGACGCTTCGCCGTTTTGCGGTTCCATGAAGACAAACTGATTGACCAGCATCGAAGGCACGACCGGACCGCTTAGGCGGTAGAAGGTGTAGCCGGTACCGTGTTTGTTTTCCTGCCAGGACTCCATGCCTTTCGCATGCTTGATCCAGAAGTCGTCCGGCAATTGCATGATGCCGGAGTAGAGCAGGTCGGTATCTTCCAGTACGTGGTCGTTCAGGTACTCTTCCGCTGGCAGGCCCATCGCGCGCGCCTTGATGCGCATGTTGATATCTTTCGATACCAGCACGATGGCACGACCCGGATACTGGGCTTCCAGTGCACGTACCACGCCGAGGATCTGGTTGTCGGCTTTGCCCATAGGCAGGCCTTCAGGCAGCGTGACGTTTTGCAGCTTGGTCTGGAAGAACAAACGGCCTTTGGCATCCTTGTTGCCCAGTTTGGACAGCGGGATACCTTCGTCGATCGCATTTTCTTCCACACCGCTGACCAGAGCATCCAGTGAACGGGATACCTGGCGTGCGCTGCGCGCGACTTCGGACATGCCTTTCTTGTGATCGTCGAGTTCTTCCAGCGTCATCATAGGCAGATAGACGTCGTGTTCCTCGAAGCGGAACAGCGAAGTCGGATCGTGCATCAGAACATTGGTGTCGAGTACAAATAATTTGGTGACGCCGGATTTATCAGTCGGGCGACGGGTGCCGGATTTTGGTGCCAGCGCGACGGTTTGTGCCGAGGAAGCGGCGCGCGGTTTAGTAGCGGGGGCTTTGTCTGCGATTTTTGCGCGGACAGGTGCCGGGGCTGGGGCTGCTTCAGTTTTGCGTGCTACCGGTTCAATCAGAGTCAGCGATTTGACAATCTTGTCCTTATCCGCCTTCGGATAGTCTCGCGGTGACAGCAATGCAGCAGGCTTGGTCGGTAGTTTAGGCAGGGGCATCAGGACCTCGATCTAGAAAGTTTGAGAACATTTACAACAGGTACTAACGGTGATGCAGACGCGAAAAAGCGCGGTGGAGGAGAAAAAATGGCAAAAGAAAATGCCGGCCGGAGGAGGGTGTACAAATCAAAAAGTAAAAAAGCCGTTTGGGAAGGCTCATGGCCTAATCCGCAAACGGCTTTCTTAGAGAAAAATTCTTTTGAATTCAATGGGTTTTGCAAACCTAAGCAAGAGCCTTCACAAACTCCAGTACGTCATCGATGTGTCCAGGCACTTTCACTCCACGCCATTCTTTCACCAATTTGCCTGACTCGTCAATAATAAAAGTGGAGCGTTCGATACCGCGTACTTTTTTGCCATACATATTTTTCATCTTCATGACATCGAACATGGTGCACAGTGTTTCGTCCGGGTCGGAGATCAGTTCGAAGGGCAGTGCCAGTTTGGCCTTGAAGCCTTCATGCGAACGTAGGCTGTCGCGGCTGACGCCGAATACTTCGGCATTAGCGGCGCGGAATTGCTCATGCAGGTCGCGGAAATGTATGCCTTCGGTGGTGCAGCCCGGCGTGTTGTCCTTCGGGTAGAAATACAGGACGATTTTTTTCCCTTTGTAATCAGCGAGTTGAAAGGTTTGCTCACCAGTCATGGGCGCGGAAAAATCCGGTACGATTTTGTTCAGGGCAGAAGGGCGTTCTGCTACGGGAGTGGCTTGATCCATTTATCTCACTTTCTCTGCCGATAGTGCAGCGCTGCAGGCGCAGCGGCATGATGGTCGATCGATTTGCTACCAGTTCGGCGTATGCGTGAAAAACGCGAGGAGCAATACGCAATAAGCTATACGGCCGAGCACACAGATGGGGGCGAGTTTTTATCCTTCAAGCAATGAAATTAATTTAATTTCATGCGTGAAATATTCGTTAATACCTGTCGGACACTATACAAAAGACAATAATTTCCCGACTTGGTTCTGTGCGGACTGCACTCGAGTGTAGTCCGTGCAGCTTGCCCCAGCCTTACAGGATTAGTGCGAGGGCGACCTTACGGCCTTCAGCCATGAGGATGTTGTAGGTGCGGCAGGCAGCCTGGTTATCCATGCATTCGACGCCGATGCGGCGCGAGGTAAGCGAGGCGGTCAGACGTGGATGGACGAAGCGCTGGGTGGCGCCGGTGCCGAGGATGACAACATCGGGGGTGATCGCATTGATTTGCTCGAAATTTTCGGCTGTCAGCGCGTCGAACGAGGTCACTGGCCATGCAACCGGTTTGATTTCAGGTAATACGACCAGGCTGTAGTTGTATGGAATTAAATTGATTTCAATGCCATTTTCATCATACGAGGTGACAGTCTGGTATTGCTGGGTAGCGGTGCTGTGTAACTTCATGGCTGGGCAGTCGGGAGTCGGAGCGGGTTTCCGCCTGTTTCCGAATAATTGGATGGTAAAGAAGGCTTATTGTAACGTTTTCAGCTTTAAAGCAGCCTTTATCGATTGATAAAATCGCTTCCTTTCGGCAAAATGGATCTCTTTCGCGGTGCACCATTGCCACCGTCATTTTTCGCTTGCTCCCGCGCGCTTTACTCCGCGGCCACAGATCGTAGGGTGCAGGCGTTTCAATTAGAGCTTAGTAAAGACAAGTTCTGAAATTCACAAGGAACATTAGCTGTGCGACCGATTCAAAAATCGAAAAAACTGGATGATGTTTGCTACGACATTCGCGGCCCCGTGCTCGAAAAAGCGCGGCAAATGGAAGAAGACGGTCACAAGATTATCAAGCTGAATATCGGCAATCTCGCCGTATTCGGTTTCGACGCGCCGGACGAGATCGTGCAAGACATGATCCGCAATATGTCGAACGCCTCCGGCTACACAGATTCCAAAGGTTTGTTTGCGCCGCGCAAGGCGATCATGCATTACACGCAGGAAAAGAAAATCACCGGCGTGACCATAGATGATATCTACCTCGGCAACGGTGCGTCCGAGCTGATCGTGATGAGCATGAATGCCTTGCTCAATACCGGCGACGAAGTACTGGTGCCTTCGCCTGATTATCCGTTGTGGACCGCCGCGGTCAGCTTGTCCGGCGGCAAGCCGGTGCACTATGTCTGCGACGAGCAGGCAGACTGGTTTCCGGACATCGAAGATATCAAGAGCAAGATTAATTCGAATACCAAGGCGATTGTCGTCATCAACCCGAACAATCCGACGGGTGCCCTGTATCCGGTAGAGCTGCTGGAACAGATCGTTGAGCTGGCTCGTCAGCATCAATTGATCGTGTTTGCAGATGAAATCTACGACAAGGTACTGTACGACGGCAACACGCACACCTCGCTGGCTTCGCTGGCGGACGACGTCTTGTTCATCACCTTCAATGGCTTGTCGAAAAACTACCGTTCCTGCGGCTATCGCGCAGGCTGGATGGTGGTTTCCGGTGAGAAGCGTCATGCGCGTGATTACATCGAAGGCCTGAACATGCTGGCGTCGATGCGCCTGTGCGCCAACGTGCCGGGGCAGTATGCAATCCAGACCGCATTGGGCGGCCACCAGAGCATCAATGACCTGGTCGGGCCGGGTGGTCGCTTGCTGCGCCAGCGAGACCTTGCGCATAAGTTGCTGACCGAGATCCCGGGTGTGACCTGCGTCAAGCCTAAGTCGGCCTTGTACATGTTCCCGCGTCTGGATCCCAAGATGTATCCGATCAAGGACGACCAGGACTTCGCACATCAATTGCTGGCAGAAGAAAGTGTATTGATCGTGCAGGGTACGGGCTTCAATTGCCCGACTACAGACCATTTCAGGGTAGTATTCTTGCCGAATTCAGATGACCTGACGGTCGCGATCGGTCGAATCGCGCATTTCCTTGAAGGCTATCGCAAGCGCCTGGGCTAAGCCCCGGACTCTATTTCAGTCACCACGCTCTTCGTCTTGGAGAGCGCTGTTTTTCATGTGACATTATTTATACAGAGATTATGAAATCCATCAAAGTTGGCTTGTTAGGAATCGGCACCGTCGGTGCGGGTACATTCAATGTTCTGAAGCGTAACCAGGAAGAAATTTCCCGCCGCGCCGGTCATGGTATTGAAATCGTGATGGTGGCTGACCTGAATGTGGAACGCGCCAAGGAATTGGTTGGCTCGCACTGCGAAGTGGTGAGCGACGGCAATCTGGTTGTTTCCAATCCTGACATCGACATCGTAGTCGAACTGATTGGTGGCTACGGCATTGCGAAAGACCTGGTACTGAAAGCGATCGCCAACGGCAAGCACGTCGTGACCGCGAACAAGGCTTTGCTGGCGACCCACGGCGATGAGATTTTCAAAGCTGCACAAGACAAAGGCGTGATGGTTGCGTATGAAGCCGCAGTAGCTGGTGGCATTCCTATCATCAAGGCTTTGCGTGAAGGCCTGACCGCCAACCGCATCGAATGGATCGCCGGCATCATCAACGGCACCACCAACTTCATCCTGTCCGAAATGCGTGACAAGGGCCTGGATTTCGATACCGTTTTGAAAGAAGCGCAACGCCTGGGTTATGCCGAGGCTGATCCTACCTTCGATATCGAAGGCGTGGATGCTGCGCACAAGGCGACCCTGATGTCGGCGATTGCATTCGGTATCCCGGTGCAGTTTGACAAGGCGCACGTGGAAGGCATCACCAAGCTGGAAGCGGTTGACATCCGTTATGCAGAACAACTCGGCTATCGCATCAAATTGCTCGGCATCGCCAAGCGCACACCGCAAGGTATCGAGCTGCGCGTGCATCCGACCCTGATCCCTGCCAAACGCCTGATCGCGAATGTCGAAGGTGCGATGAATGCGGTACTGGTGCAGGGCGACGCCGTCGGCGCAACTTTGTATTACGGCAAGGGTGCAGGCGCTGAGCCTACCGCATCGGCCGTGATTGCCGACCTGGTAGATATCGCGCGTCTGGCGGATGCAGAACCAGCGCATCGTGTGCCGCATCTGGCGTTCCAGCCAAATGCAATGGCCGATACGCCTATCCTGCCGATTTCGGAAGTCACCACCAGCTACTACCTGCGCATGCATGTAGCGGACAAACTGGGTGTGTTGGCAAATGTCACCAGCATCCTGGCGGATTCGACGATCTCGATAGACGCCATGTTGCAAAAGGAACCAGCCTTGGGCGAAACCCAGACCGACATCATCATGCTGACGCACCAGACGCAAGAGAAGAACGTCGAAGCTGCGATCAAGAAAATCGAAGCCTTGCCTACCGTTATCGGCAAAGTGACCAAGATCCGCCTGGAACACCTGAGCTAATCTGGCAGCCAACACCGGTGAAGTTAGTTAAATCCGGCTTCACCGAGTCTCTTCATCGCTTATTTTGCTGATTTCGCCGAAATTGGCTCTTCATCCCCGGCGACTATCCCTGTTCTGCTCCCCAGGCCTGCTCCGGACGCTATAATAGTGCTCTGTATGTAATGTGCTGCCTTGCCGGTATCATCCTGTTTCCTGAGCAAGTCGGCCACCAACCAAGTCAATTACTCTATGCAATACATTTCCACTCGCGGCCTGGCGCCGGCACAGTCGTTTTCTGAAATTTTGCTGGGCGGTCTGGCGCCTGACGGTGGTTTGTATCTGCCTGAGACTTACCCGCAGGTCAGCGACGCTGAGCTGGATGCCTGGCGCACGCTGTCGTATGCCGACCTGGCTTACGAAGTGCTGCGCAAGTTTGCGACCGACATTCCGGATGCCGACCTCAAGGCACTGGTACATAAAACCTATACCGCCGATGTGTATCGCAATGTGCGCCATGGCGAAGAAGCTGTGCGCATCACGCCTTTGCGTACGGTAGAAGAAAAGAATGGCAGCAAGCTGGTATTGCAAGCCTTGTCGAATGGTCCGACGCTGGCTTTCAAGGACATGGCCATGCAGTTGCTGGGCAATCTGTTTGAATACACGCTGGCGAAGCAACATGCCGAGTTGAATATTTTTGGCGCGACTTCCGGCGATACCGGCAGCGCGGCCGAGTACGCGATGCGCGGCAAAAAGGGCATACGTGTCTTCATGCTGTCGCCGCACAAAAAAATGAGCGCATTCCAGACTGCACAAATGTTCAGCCTGCAAGACCCGAACATTTTCAACATCGCGGTGGAAGGCGTGTTTGATGATTGTCAGGATATGGTCAAGGCCGTCTCGAACGATCACAGCTTCAAGCAACAGCAAAAAATTGGTACCGTGAATTCGATTAACTGGGCGCGCGTCGTGGCGCAAGTGATCTACTACTTCCGTGGTTACCTCAGCGCGACCACCAGCAACGAACAAAAAGTATCGTTCACCGTACCCTCCGGTAACTTCGGCAACATTTGCGCAGGTCATATCGCGCGCATGATGGGCTTGCCTATCGATAAGCTGGTTGCAGCAACCAATGAAAACGATGTGCTGGATGAGTTCTTCCGCACCGGTGTGTATCGCGTACGTAAATCAGCCGAGACTTACCACACCACCAGCCCGAGTATGGATATCAGCAAAGCGTCGAACTTCGAACGCTTTGTCTATGACTTGCTGAATCGTGATGGCGATCGTGTACGTGCCTTGTTCCAGAAAGTGGAAACAGATGGCGGCTTCGATCTGTCCGGCAAGCCGGGCAGCGACGGTGACGAGTTCAAGAATATTGCGAAGTTCGGTTTTGCTTCCGGCAAATCGACACACAGCGATCGCGTCGCTACCATCCGTGACCTGCAAAACAAGTATGACTTGATGATAGACACCCATACCGCAGATGGCGTGAAAGTCGCACGTGAGCACCTGACACCGGGTGTCACCATGATCGTGCTGGAAACAGCATTGCCAGCCAAGTTCAACGAAACCATACGCGAAGCGCTGGGGCGTGATGCCGATCGTCCGGCTGGTTTTGAAAATATTGAAGACTTGCCGCAGCGCTTTGAAGTGATGCCTGCAGATGTTAACAAGATGAAGAGTTTCATCGCCAAGCATACAGGTCTGTAATACCGGAATTGCCGCCTGCGCGCGGCAATCGACAGGGCAAGCGGAATACCATGTTTCCGCTTACTATCGTTCCATGATCCATTATCGAGCCCAGCATGAGTGAACCTAAACCGATGTTGAGTGTGGCCGAGGCCCTCGACTTCCTGCTTACTTCCGCCCAGAAAATTACCGAGACTGAAACCCTGGCTACGCTGGATGCGAACGGTCGCGTCCTGGCCGTTGCACAGGAGTCGCAACTGAATGTACCGCCAGTCGATAACACATCCATGGATGGCTATGCGGTGCGTGCTGCTGATTGCGCCAGCGGTGAGGCGGTCTTGCGTGTCAGCCAGCGCATCCCGGCCGGGCATGTCGGCCAGCCACTAGAGGCTGGTTGCGCAGCGCGTATTTTTACCGGTGCCATGATCCCGCAGGGTGCGGATGCCGTCGTTATGCAGGAAGTCTGTGTCGCATCCAAAGGTGCGGACGGCGACCTGGTCACGGTCAAACACGCCCCGGTCTCCGGCGAATGGATACGCCGTGCAGGAGAGGATATCCGTGCCGGCAGTACCATATTGACTGCCGGCCAGCGCTTGCGTGCGCAGGAACTCGGTCTGGCCGCTTCGGTCGGCCTGGCGCAATTGCCAGTGGTGCGCAAATTGCGCGTTGCGGTCTTCTTTACCGGTGACGAACTGGCGATGCCGGGAGAAGTGCTGAAACCAGGCGCTATCTACAATTCGAATCGCTTCACATTGCGTGGCCTGCTGGAAAACCTCGGCTGCGAAATCAGCGATTTCGGCATCGTGCCGGACACGCTGGCAGCGACCCGCGACACCTTGCGTCGTGCCGCCGCTGAAAACGACCTGATCATTACTTCCGGTGGCGTTTCGGTCGGCGAAGAGGATCACATCAAACCTGCGGTCGAAGCCGAAGGCCATCTGAATATGTGGCAGATCGCGGTCAAGCCGGGCAAGCCGCTGGCGTTCGGTGAAGTGAACCGCAGCGCCAAAGGTGGTACTGCTTACTTCCTCGGTTTGCCGGGTAATCCGGTATCTAGTTTCGTCACCTTCATGCTGTTTGTGCGACCATTCATCCTGCGTCTGCAAGGTGTCGAAAATGTGGCGCCCAAGGCTTATCCTATGCGTGCCGATTTCAATCTGAACAAGGCCGACAAGCGCAACGAATTCCTGCGCGCGAAGATCAATGAGCAGGGTGGCCTCGATTTATTTCCTAACCAGAGTTCGGGTGTGCTGACCTCAACTGTGTGGGGCGATGGCCTGATTGATCATCCGTCGGGCAAGACCATAGCGGCCGGTGATACCGTGCGCTTTATTTCATTCAGCGATTTGATGTACTGATAGTGATATGAATATAGAACTTCGTTTTTTTGCCAGCGTACGTGAAGCGCTGAAGGTAGCCCAGGAGTCGGTCACCGTACCTGCCACTGTCAAAACCGTGGGCGACGTGCGCGCTTTCCTGCGTGAGCGCGGTGGCGTCTGGGCTGAAGCACTGGCGGACAGCCGCCCTTTGCGCATGGCTTACAATCAGGAAATGACAAGTGCTGACACCGCAATCGAAGAGGGGAGTGAAGTTGCTTTCTTTCCTCCGGTAACCGGCGGCTGATCAGACGGAGCAGAGCATATGCCAGTACGTGTACAAACCGAAGATTTTGACGTCAGCCAGGAAGTCGCTGCCTTGCGTGCGAATAGCCCGCAGGTCGGCGCAGTCGTAACCTTTATCGGTACCGTACGCGACATGAACGACGGCTCCAACGTGGCCGAGATGGAGCTGGAACACTATCCCGGCATGACCGAAAAAGCCCTGCAAAACATCGTTGAGCAGGCGAAGGCACGCTGGCCTATTTTTGATGCGCTGGTGATCCATCGCATCGGGCCTTTGTTGCCACTCGAGCAAATCGTGCTGGTTGCGGTTACCTCGGCACATCGCGGCGAAGCTTTTTCTGCCTGCGAGTTCATCATCGATTACCTGAAAACAGACGCGCCGTTCTGGAAGAAAGAACAAACACCGCAAGGTGCGCGCTGGGTTGATGCCCGTACCACGGACGATACCGCGCTGGCCAAGTGGAAGCTTCCAGGAGCGGCCAAGTGAGCTGGCTCGCAGTCGGCCTCGGTGCAGCACTGGGTGCCTGGTTGCGATGGGGGCTAGGCCTCTGGTTCAATGCGGTAAATAACGTCGTGCCTATCGGTACGCTGGCGGCCAACCTGATCGGTGGTTATCTGGTCGGACTGGCAGTGGCCTTCTTTAGCGGCCATCCGGGCGTGCCGCCGGAATGGCGCTTGTTCGCCATCACCGGTTTCCTCGGTGGCCTGACCACTTTCTCTACCTTCTCGGCCGAAGCCGTGATGCTGCTACAGCGCGGCGACTATATGTGGGCGTTGACGCATACCGTACTGCACCTGGTCGGTTCTATCGCTTGCTGTATTGCAGGTTTTGCTACCTATCGCGCATTCGCGGCATAGACTACTATGGACGCTGCCAGCCGCGTTAGTGCTGGCCAGGAGCTGATAACAGCTGTTTCACCTGATATCGCATCTTTTCCCACGATTTCTGCCCATTTGGGGCCATACTGCGGGCTTATTACAGCTATTCCGGCATCTCCCGCTTGAAAAGTAGTTGCTTGACCCAATTTTCTTTCCATTAATGAATTCTTCTTTGGAGAGTATGCAATGCGTCTCGATAAACTAACTACCAAGCTGCAGGAAGCGCTCGCTGATGCGCAAAGCCATGCAGTCGGTAACGACAATCAATATATAGAACCGGTACACGTACTGGTCGCCCTGTTAAGCCAGGACGACAGCAGCACGCGTTCGCTGCTGCAGCGTGCCGGTGCCAACATCAATGGTATGACCACCGCGCTGCGCAGCGCACTGGATCGCCTGCCCAAGGTTTCCGGCAATGGCGGCGAAGTGCAGATAGGGCGCGACCTGAGCTCCCTGCTGAATCTGGCCGACAAAGAATCGCAACTACATGGCGACCAGTTCATTGCCACCGAAATGGTCTTGCTGGCCCTGACCGAAGACAAATCGGAAGCGGGCAAGATTGCACGTGAAAACGGGCTGACGCGCAAAGCGCTGGAAGCTGCGATCAAGGCCGTACGCGGCAGTTCGAAAGTGGATTCGGCGGATGGTGAAGGCCAGCGCGAAGCTTTGAAAAAATACACGCTGGACCTGACCGAGCGCGCCCGTATCGGCAAGCTGGATCCGGTCATCGGCCGTGACGATGAAATTCGTCGCGCGATCCAGGTATTGCAACGTCGCTCGAAAAACAATCCGGTCCTGATCGGCGAACCTGGCGTCGGTAAAACCGCCATCGTCGAAGGCCTGGCGCAACGTATCGTCAACGGTGAAGTGCCGGACAGCCTGAAAGGCAAACGTGTGCTGTCGCTGGACATGGCGTCGCTGCTGGCAGGTGCCAAGTACCGTGGTGAATTCGAGGAACGGCTGAAAGCAGTGCTGACCGAGCTGGCCGAAGATGAAGGCCAGACCATCGTCTTCATCGATGAAATGCATACGCTGGTTGGTGCAGGCAAGGCCGAAGGCGCGATGGACGCGGGCAATATGCTCAAGCCTGCGTTGGCGCGCGGTGAGCTGCACTGTGTAGGTGCGACCACGCTGGATGAATACCGTAAATACATCGAAAAAGATGCCGCGCTGGAACGTCGCTTCCAGAAAATCATCGTGGCTGAGCCAACGGTGGAAGCAACCATCGCTATCCTGCGTGGCTTGCAGGAAAAGTATGAGCTGCATCACGGCGTTGATATCACCGATCCGGCTATCGTCGCAGCGGCTGAACTGTCGCATCGCTACATTACTGACCGCTTCCTGCCGGACAAGGCGATCGACCTGATCGATGAAGCTGCGTCGAAGATCAAGATCGAACTCGATTCCAAACCGGAAGTGATGGACAAGCTCGACCGTCGTGTCATCCAGTTGAAGATCGAGCGTGAAGCGATCAAGAAAGAAAAGGATGAAGCGTCGCAAAAACGCCTGGCCCTGATCGAGGAAGAAATCGATCGCCTGGGACGTGAGTACGCTGATCTGGAAGAGATCTGGAAAGCTGAAAAATCGTCGGCCCAGGGTAGCCAGCAGATCAAGGAAGAAATTGAAAAAGTCCGTCTGCAGATGGAAGAGGCGACGCGCAAGAGTGACTGGCAGCGTGTCTCTGAGCTGCAGTACAGCACCTTGCCACAGCTGGAAGCGCAACTGAAGAATGCCGTCAAAGGCGAGGTATCGGGCGGCAAGCCGCAACTGGTACGTACGCAGGTCGGTGCAGAAGAAATTGCCGAAGTCGTTTCGCGTGCTACCGGTATCCCAGTCTCGCGCATGATGACGGGCGAACGCGAGAAGTTATTGCAGATGGAAGATGCGTTGCATAAGCGCGTGGTCGGTCAGCATGAAGCCATCGTTGCGGTGTCTGATGCCATCCGTCGTTCGCGTGCTGGTCTGGGTGATCCGGATCGGCCATATGGTTCCTTCATGTTCCTTGGACCTACCGGCGTTGGTAAAACCGAGCTGTGTAAAGCATTGGCTTCGTTCATGTTCGATACCGAGGAATCGCTGATCCGTATCGACATGAGTGAATTCATGGAGAAGCACTCGGTCGCCCGCCTGATCGGTGCGCCACCAGGTTATGTTGGTTACGAAGAAGGCGGTTACCTGACCGAAGCAGTACGTCGCAAGCCATATTCGGTGATCCTGCTCGATGAAATCGAGAAGGCGCATCCGGATGTCTTCAACGTCCTGTTGCAGGTGCTGGATGATGGACGCATGACGGACGGGCAGGGACGTACGGTGGACTTCAAGAACACCGTGATCGTCATGACCTCCAACCTGGGCTCGCACAAAATCCAGTCGATGGAAGGCAATGAACCTGCGCTGATCAAGATGGCCGTCATGGCTGAAGTGCAAGGTCACTTCCGGCCTGAGTTCATCAATCGCATCGATGAAATCGTGGTCTTCCATGCACTGGATGAAAAGAACATCGGTTCGATTGCGAAGATTCAGTTGCAAGTGTTGGAACAACGCCTGGCACGCATGGATATGTCCATGGATGTCACCGAAGACGCGCTGCAGAAAATCGCAGAAGCCGGATTCGATCCGGTATATGGTGCACGTCCTCTGAAACGTGCGATCCAGCAGCAGATCGAGAATCCTTTGTCCAAGGCTATTCTGGAAGGGAAGTTCGGGCCTAAGGATGTGATTGCGGTGGATGTGCGGGATGGCGACTTGGTGTTTACCAAAAAGATGTAAATGCATCCCTAGCTGCATGGAGTGATAAAAAGCCCGTCATGTGATGAACATGGCGGGCTTTTTTTATACGTTGGGATCAGGCACCTATGGTCATCAGGCTGGCATTGCCGCCAGCTGCTGTTGTATTGATACACAGGGCACGCTCGTTGACGAGACGCCATAGCGGGATAGCATGCGGGAATTCTGTCGTCACGACAGGCACGATGGCACCTTCGCGCGCTGCCAGTGCGATGCGCAGATCCGCTTGGTGCTGGTCGTGTTCCAGCAAGGCGAGACGCAGCTCCTTGCATGCATGCTGATGCTCTATGGTGATGATGCTGGCGCGCAAGTGTGCAGGGAAGTCTGGTGGTACCAGCAATGCAGTGTTTTGCAATAAGACGACCTGGTTCCCGGTCGCATAGACCGCGCACATTTGATTCAGCAATGCTGGCGTTGTTTCAGCGACGCACAGCACGGCACCGCGTGCAGCAAAACCCAAGGTATTGATCTCGCCAGTGACGCCGTGTAAACGGATGATCTTGCCGGACGGACTGGTGCGCACATATTCGACGATGAGCTGGCTAAGTGTTTGCTCTTGGCGCGGAATACTCCAGGTCAGCAGTTCTGCCAGCGCAGTTTCTATGTACCGTGCTTCTTCCCTGTCTTCGTCGTCCGTTTTCTCTATGCTTACGGTGCCGCTATGTTGCAGGCGTTTCAGATAAAACGGGCCGCCTGCCTTGGGGCCGGTGCCGGACAAGCCCTCGCCGCCGAAAGGCTGTACGCCGACTACCGCGCCGACGATGTTGCGGTTCACATAGACGTTGCCGACGTGGGCGTGATGCGTAACGTAAGCTATGGTTTCGTCTATGCGTGTGTGTATGCCCAGGGTCAGACCAAAGCCGGTGGCATTGATATCCCTGATCAATTGCGGCAAGTCGTCGCGCTGATAGCGCAGCACGTGTAGTACTGGGCCAAATACTTCGCGTTTCAATTCGGCGATGCTGTTGATCTCCAGGATGCAAGGTGCGACAAAAGTGCCATTTTCAGCTGTTGCCGGTAACGTCAATTCATAAATTTTTTTATCTGCGTTTTGCGCGATGTAGTCCCGCAGATGTCCTTGTGCCTCTGCGTCTATCACCGGACCTACATCTGTCAGCAGACGATCAGGATTGTCGATCTGCAGTTCCTGCATCGCGCCTTTCAGCATATGCAGGGTTGTTTCGGCGATGTCGGTCTGAAGGCACAAGACACGCAGCGCAGAACAACGTTGGCCTGCACTGTCGTAAGCAGAGCTGATGACGTCATGTACTACTTGTTCACATAGGGCAGACGAGTCGACGATCATGGCGTTCTGGCCGCCGGTTTCTGCAATCAACGGGATGTCCCTGGCTTCTGCGATGCTGCGTCGTGCCAGCTTGCGATTGATGCTGCGTGCGACTTGTGTCGAGCCGGTGAAGGCCACGGCTGAAACACGTTCATCTGCGACCAGCTGTGCACCGATAGTCTCGCCATTGCCGGGCAGATAGAGCAAAACATTTTCAGGTACACCGGCCTGGTGCAATAGCTGTACCGCGCGGAAAGCGATCAGTGGTGTTTGTTCGGCTGGCTTCGCAATGACGACATTGCCTGCCGCCAGTGCTGCGCTGAGTTGCCCGGTAAATATGGCTAAAGGAAAATTCCATGGACTGATACAAGCGACCAGTCCTAGCGGTGGTGCACCTTCCGACGCGATGGCTTGCGTGCTGTAGTAACGCAGGAAGTCGATAGCCTCGCGCAGTTCGCCGATTGCATTCGGCAAGGTTTTGCCCGCTTCGCGTACGGCCAGTGCAATGAATTCGTCTGCATGTTGCTGGAACAAATCTGCGGCACGCAGCAAGATGGCGGCTCGCTGCTCCGCGGTGTGCGCTTGCCATGTACTCATGCCTGTCACTGCATGAGCGATTGCCTGCTCGGCATCAAGCTGGTTCGCGTGGGCTACCGTGCCGACCACATCGTTGTGATCTGCCGGATTGCGTATCGCGATGGCTGCGCCATATATCGCTGCACCCGTCAAAGGCAGCGCATGCCATTGTTGTTTGCCGTAGGCGCTTAAGCTTGCGCTGAGTGCACGCAAGACATGTTCATCGCTCAGGTCTATGCCGCTGGAATTTTGCCTTTCCGCGCCATATAGATCGACCGGTAAGGGTAGCGCCGGATGTGGCTGACCTGCGTACTGTGCAGCGAGTGCAACCGGGTCTTGCAGCAGTTGGTCTATGCTGATGTGCTCATCGACGATTTGATTGACGAATGACGAGTTGGCTCCATTCTCCAGCAGTCGTCGCACCAGATAGGCGAGCAGGGTTTCGTGGGTACCGACCGGTGCATAGATGCGGCAAGGCACGTTCAAATGTTCAGGGCCGACGATCTGGTCGTACAAGGTCTCGCCCATGCCGTGCAGGCACTGGAACTCATAATCAGTTACCTGCAATGCTTGTGCCTGTTGATAAATGGTGGCGAAGGTCAGTGCATTGTGGGTGGCGAATTGCGGATAGATGACGTCGTTGGCAGCGAGCAGTTTTTGCGCACAGACCAGATAGGAGAGGTCGGTATAGGCTTTACGCGTATAAACCGGATAGCCGGACAAACCATCCACTTGCGCACGCTTGATTTCGGTATCCCAGTACGCACCCTTGACCAGTCGAACCATGAATTTCCGGCTGCTGCGATGAGCCAGGTCTATTAGGTAATTGATGACGTAAGGGCAGCGGTTTTGATAGGCCTGTACGACGAAACCCAAGCCATCGTAACCTGCCAGCTCAGGATCAGCCGCCAGCGCTTCCATCAAATCCAGTGACAGTTCCAGTCGGTCTGCTTCTTCCGCATCAATGTTGAGACCGATGTCGTACTGCTTTGCCAGCAGTAACAGCTGTTTCAGGCGTGGCAGCAGTTCCTGTATGACACGCGTACCTTGTGCGCGCGTATAGCGCGGGTGCAGCGCCGACAACTTGACGGAGATGCCGGGACCGTTGCGTATGCCGCGTTGTGCGCTGGCTTTGCCGATTGCGTGTATCGCGGCGGTATAGGATAGATAGTAAGCCTCCGCATCGGCTGCGGTCATCGCCGCTTCGCCCAGCATGTCGTAGGAGTAGCGATAGCCGTGCTTTTCATGTTCACGACTGTTTTCCAGTGCTTCTTCTATCGTTTTTCCGGCGACAAACTGGCTGCCCAGCATGCGCATGGCGAGATCGACACCTTTGCGTATCAGCGGTTCACCGCCTTTGTTGATGAGGCGGGTCAGGGCGGCACCCAGGCCATCTTCGCTGGCGCTGTGCAGCAATTTGCCGGTAATGAGCAAGCCCCAACTGGCGGCGTTGACGAAGAGTGAGGGCGAGGTGCCGAGATGGCGTTGCCAGTCACCTTTGCTGATCTTGTCTGCAATCAGGCGATCCGCAGTCTGGTGGTCGGGTATGCGCAGCAGCGCTTCGGCCAGGCACATCAGGGCGATGCCTTCTTCTGACGACAGCGAGAATTCATGCATCAAAGCGTCGACACCAGAGGCGTGGCTGCGTTTGGCGCGTACGCTGGTCACCAGTTGTTTTGCGAGTGCCCGGCTGGCACTTTGCAAAGCCGGATTGCTTGAGATCTGCATCAGCAAATTTTGTACGGCGGTGATTTCATCGAGCCGGTAAGCACTGCTGATGGCATCACGTAATGGCGTGGCGGTAGTAGATACTTCTGCGGCAAAGGAGGAAAAGGGGGACTCGGACGAAGCAGTCCGATTTTGATTTGCTGCTGAGCTGGTAACGATATCGTTAGGGGTAGCCATAGCCTGATGCGCCAAGTAAATGAGTCATCCTATAGCAGACAGCATACAGCGGAGAGTGCGGCGATTAAAGCGGTTTTGAAAAATAAGCGCTGCATGATGAGCCCATGCCGGGACCATCATGCTGCGGGCAGATCAGGTTCTTTACCGATCAGAACAGGTGCGACAGGCGCACGTAGACCGAGCGATAGGTTGGTTCGCTGATGTAGGAAGTTTGTGTCAGTACATTGGCCGTATTAAATGCCTGCGTTAAACGTTTTTCCTTGGATGCAAACAGATTCAACGCCGATACATTGAGCGAGGTTTGCGGCGTCAATTGGGTGCGTGCACTCATGTCGAAGCGGGTGAGCGATTCGACTTTGTTGCGGGCGTATGTATTGTTGGCCAATTTGTAGTGCTGGTCGTAGCCACTGGAGAAGTTCGCACTTGCACCCAGCGTGGTTTTGATTGATGGCAGGAACCAATCCATACCCAGATTGGCGATGCGATCCGGCTGATCAAGGAAACGACGTTTTTCACCGGTCTGTTTTGAGATCAGGCTGGTTTTGACCGCAGTCAGATTCGACCACAAAGTCAGATTACGCGAACCACCGATCACACTAAAAGGAATGCGTGCTTCCAGTTCTACGCCATACATGGTGCCGTCACCGCCATTCTGTGGACGTGACACATAGCGTGTACCCTCCAGCGCAGTGATATTTTCCAGCTTGTCGGAGAAGTCGCGCTTGAAGCCTTTGGCGCTCAGCAAGCCCTGACGTCCTGCGATGAAATGATCGATCGCGACGTCGTAGCCGATGATGCTTTCAGGGCTTGCGTTTGGATTGCCGGCAGTATCTGGTGTCGCGAAGGAGTTGGTGGTGACTGTGCTGACAGTTGGAGACAAATCACGCAAGACCGGTCGACGTACAGTCTTGGCGAAGCCAGCACGTAAATCGGTACTTTCGTTTAAGGCCTGACGTAAGCTGATGGACGGCAGCAGCGCATTGTCATCTTTGGTGGTGGTGCCGCCAAAATAGTCGCGGGTGCGCACAGAAGCGCGTTCCTGGCGTACACCTACGGTGATCAAATTTCCAGGCATCAGACGCATGCTGTCCTGGACATAGAGACTAGTGATCTCTTCCTTGATGTTGTAGCGACGATTCAACGCCGGTGTCGCAACTACGCCGTTGGTGCGATCTGCATTGTCTTCACCGCGTTCTTCCGTAGAACGGCCGATACCATATTCAAGCGTGTGTTTGTCTAGTGTTGTTGTTGCCGATATCTTGGTTTTGAACAGATCGAGATCGATTGCTTCCTGGCGTTGACGTGTCTGATCCAGGTTGCCTGCTGCGTTGTAACGTTTGGAGTCACGTGTCGTATTCTCGCTGGCATTCTGGCGATCAAAGGATGCATTGATTTCTGTATTCCCCGAGAACTGATGTTTCCATGCACCGTACAAGCCCTTGTTTTCCCTGGTGCGTTTGCGGTCTTCGTCTTCCAGTCGGGTCACTGTCTGCCGGTTTGCCGCCAGTGTGCGGGTGGTGTCATCACGGTACTCGGTAGTACGCATGTAGGATGGTTCCAATACCAGACTGTTGTTGCTGTCGATATTGATATCGATGCGCGGCGTGAAGTTGGCTTGTTCAAAGCGACGCTTGTTTATATTTAAAGTGCTGCCTGCAATCGCGGCACCACTTGCATTATTCAAAAACGTATCGCGACTTTCCGAGCGACGTTGCTGCTGTACACCGCCAGTCAGCGTCATGCGGACTTTCTCATTACCCAGCGTGTAGAAAATCGTCGCATCTCCCACCGGGCCGTTGTGCTCCAAAGCACCTGCACCGACACTAACTTCATTCGGCAAAGCCTTGGCGCCCTGTTTCAGGATGATGTTCACTGTACCGGCAGCGCCTTGTGCATCCTGGCTGGCGAGTGGTGTATGGATGATTTCTATGCGCTCCACCATGGAGCTCGGTATGCGGTCCACTTGCACCGTACGTTCCGCGCTGCCGTCCAGTATGCGGCGGCCATTGATCGTTACCTGCGTGTACTCACGACCGATATTGCGCAGCTGGATTTCACGCGCACGGTTGGCGCCATCGAAAGACACGCCAGGCAAACGACGCATTGCATCGCCCAGTGGCTGATCGCCGAACTGGTTCAGTTGTTCTGCATCGATGACGGTTTTTTGATTGATGGCCTCATGTCGTGCTTCGTGTGCACTTTGGGCAGCACTATCAATTTTGTCGGCAGTGACGGAGATGGCAGGTAAGGATGGATCGTCTACAGTCTGTGCAAAGACGGTGTGCGAGATGAGGGTGGCAATTATTGCTACGGTTTTTCGTTGAAAGGGGATCATGGACAGCCTGTATTGAGAAGTCTGGCGGGCTGGCAACATGCCTGGCTGGCTACTGGATAGTGTTTGTTGCTTTCTTGCTAAATGGCAACGGCGAGGATTATAACTTCAATAATAATGAGAATCATTACTATTTGTATATAAGCGTGCTCTTATTTCAGGGCGCGCTTAAATCCAACACATGCTTCGGCGCACAGATGGCGTCGGGGAGGAGGGGCTATAAGGCAGGCGTGTGCAAATTTACAGCAATTCCACACTATCCAGATTCAGGTAACAGCTTTCGCGCGTGGTGCTCACAAAGTCCGCCAGATAAGGCTGTTCCGATACCTCGGGCAGACAGGCGGCATACAGTCGCCCCGTCAGGCCTTCACGGGTGATGCGCTTGGCTTTGACGTAATCACGGTTCAGATAGTTTTGTGCCGCCCACACCGGCAAGGTTGCGATGCCGCGTCGGCTGGCAACCAGTTGCAGCATGGCGACGGTCAGTTCGGTCGTGCGGCGTGCGACTTGCACACCGGCCGGCTTGAGCACCTGGCGTACCACGTCCAGCATATCGTCCGGTACCGGGTAAGTGATCAGTGTGTCGCCGATGAAGTCCTCGGCAGTGAGGAATTCCTTGTCGGCCAGTGGATGGTCGTGCGCTACCAGGGCGACGATTTCAAAACGGAACAGTGCGTGGTAATCGACTTTTTCATCAGGATCGATTTCGGCGACGATGGCGACGTCGGCACGGTGTTCATATAGCAGACCGACCGGATCGGCCTGGAAGCCGGAGACGATGTCTAGCTCGACTTCCGGCCAGCGGCCGCGGAATACATCCATCGCCGGCATCAGCCAGTCGAAGCAGGTATGGCATTCGACTGCGATGCGTAATTGTCCGGCGACGCCTTGCGCCAGCCGCACCAGGTCGCGCTCGGTCTCGGCGACTTGCGGCAAGACGGTATCGGCCAGCTTCAGCAAGCGTTCACCGGCCGGGGTGAAGCGCACCGGTGTGGTCTTGCGTTCAAACAGCGTCGTGCCGTGATGATCCTCTAACTGCTTGATTTGATGCGATAAAGCAGATTGGGTGACATTCAGCAGTGAAGCCGCACGGAGCAGGTTGCCTGCTTCGCGCAGGGCCAGCAGGGTTTTCAGGTGGCGTAATTCAAGGATGGATTGCACTATGAATTTTTCTCATGATGAATCTTAAAATTTATCGTTTGAATCATAGTTCATCTGCGCGCACCATGGCAAGCTTCAAAAATCTATATCGGAGTTGGGCATGGCTAAGGCGCATATTTTGGGTTTCCCTCGCATCGGGGCCCAGCGCGAATTGAAATTTGCCGTCGAATCGTACTGGCGCGGCGATACGGGACTCACAGCCTTGCAGGAAACCGGCAGGGCCTTGCGCCAACGTCATTGGGCGATACAGGCAGCAGCCGGGCTGGATTATGTGTCAGTGGGCGATTTCGCCTGGTATGACCAGGTTTTGAATACGCTGGCTTTGCTCGGCGCGGTGCCTACCCGTTTTAAATTCGCCCCGAAGAAGTTGACGCTTGCGGACTACTTCACGCTGGCACGCGGTAATCCCGAGCACTTTGCGATGGAAATGACTAAATGGTTTGATACCAACTACCACTACCTGGTGCCTGAGTTCACGGCTGATATCAGTTTCGACGGCGGTGTGGATTGGCTGTTTGAAGAAAATGCCGAAGCGGTCGCCCTGGGTCATGCGACCAAGGTCACGCTGGTCGGTCCATTGAGCCTGCTGTATCTTGGCAAGATCAAATCCGGCGTCGCGCATAAACTTGATCTGTTGCCCAAGGTGATCGCAGGCTATCAGCGCGTGTTGCAGCGCTTGCAGGAGGCAGGCGTAGAGTGGGTGCAGATTGATGAACCTATCCTGGCGCTGGACCTGGACGCCACATGGCGAGCCGCGTTTGCGCCGACTTACCAGGTCTTGTCGCCGGTCGCGCCCAAGCTGCTGTTGGCCACTTACTTCGATCAGGTGCGGGAACACAGCGCCTTGCTGCGCAACCTGCCGGTAGCCGGTGTGCATCTGGATCTGGTGCGTGGTATCGGGCAGTTGCCAGCATTCCTGCAAGACTGGCCGCAGGATCGTGTGTTGTCAGCAGGCGTAATCGATGGTCGTAATATCTGGCGTGCTGATCTGGATAGCGCGCTGGCCTTGCTACAACCCTTGCATGCAGTGTTGGGTGAATGCTTGTGGGTCAGTGCAAGTTGCTCCTTGCTGCACGTACCGGTGGATCTGGCGCATGAAAACAAACTGGATGCCGAACTCAAAGGCTGGCTGGCGTTTGCAACACAAAAGGTTGCCGAAATCACGGCACTCAAACGCGCGTTGAATGGCGAAGAGCAAGCAGTGCAAGCGCAGTTCACTGCGGCTGCTTTGGCGGTCGCAGCACGCAAGGTTGCACCGCGCATACATAATCCTTTGGTGCAGAAGCGCCTGCGTCAGATCGACGACATTCCAGCGACGCGCAAAAATGTATTTGCCGACCGCATCGTCAAGCAGCAAGCGCGTTTCAATTTGCCTGCTTTCCCGACCACGAATATTGGTTCCTTCCCGCAAACAACGGGTATCCGTCAGGCGCGTGCACAGTACAAGCGTGGCGAGATGGGGCATCTGGATTACCTGAACCGCATGCGCGAAGAAGTGCGTCTGGTAGTGCAGAAGCAGGAAGAGATAGGTCTCGATGTGCTGGTGCATGGTGAGCCGGAACGCAACGATATGGTCGAGTACTTTGGCGAGCAATTGTGGGGCTATGCTTTCACTGCGAACGGTTGGGTACAGAGCTATGGTTCGCGCTGCGTCAAACCACCGTTCATCTACGGTGATGTGTACAGACCGGAAGCGATGACCGTGGGCTGGAGCGAGTACGCGCAGAGCCTGACCAGCAAGCCGATGAAGGGCATGCTGACGGGGCCGGTCACCATGTTGCAATGGTCTTTCGTGCGTGATGATCAGCCGCGTGAGCAGACAGCTTTACAGATCGCATTGGCATTGCGTGATGAAGTGGTCGACCTGGAAAAAGCCGGCATCGGCATGATACAGATTGATGAACCTGCATTCCGCGAAGGCTTGCCGTTGAAGGCTGCGGACTGGCCGCACTATCTGGATTGGGCGGTGCAGGCTTTCCGCATCACTGCTTCCGGCGTGCAAGACGATACGCAGATCCATACGCACATGTGCTACTCTGAATTCAACGATATTTTGCCGTGGATTGCGGCGATGGATGCTGATGTGATCACCATCGAAACTTCACGTTCGGATATGGAGTTGCTGGATGGCTTTGGAGAGTTTGCCTATCCGAATGATATCGGTCCCGGCGTCTACGATATCCATTCGCCACGCGTACCTAAAGTGGAGGAAATGCAGCGCCTGTTGCGTAAGGCGCGTGGCGTGATTCCTGACCAGCGTTTGTGGGTGAATCCGGATTGCGGCCTGAAAACGCGTGGCTGGCCGGAAACCACTGCAGCTTTGGAGAATATGGTGCTGGCGGCGCGTATCTTGCGGACAGAGGTCGCAAAGCAGGGGCAAGCCGCCTGAGCGGTGCGGCATCGGTAAGCAAAACGGGTACATGTCTGGCACTGTACCCGTTTTTTCATGGTGAACAGCGTTACGGCGGCGGTGAGACGCCTGTATACGCGGTAATCGTATGTATTCAAGCCGGTAATTGTTAGAATGACGCATTACGGGGCCGCACCGGCTGTATTGCGCGGCTTTCCACCCATCATTCTTGCCAAGATAGACATTCCCTATGTTGAGTTACCGTCATGCCTTTCATGCAGGCAATCACGCCGATGTACTCAAGCATCTGGTCCAGATTCAGTTGCTGAAATACCTGAATCAAAAAGATACGCCTTACATGTATATCGATACCCATTCGGGTGCCGGTGTGTATGCACTCGATGGCAACTACGCCGCAAAAAATGCCGAGTTCGAAACCGGTATTTCCAAACTTTGGGATCGCAAGGATTTGCCGGAACCGCTGGTCGATTATGTGCAGGTCATCAAGGCGCTGAATCCTAGCGGCAAGCTGCGCTATTACCCGGGCTCGCCTTACTGTGCAGATGCCATCATGCGTGAACAGGATCGATTGCGTTTGTTTGAATTGCATCCGGCTGACAGCAAGCTGCTGGCAGATAATTTCCGCAAGCTGGAAGCGCACGCTGCCGAGCAGGGCAAGCGTCCGACCGTGCGCGGCAAGCGCGTCATGATAGAACGTGCGAACGGCTTCCAGGGCCTGAAAGCATTGCTGCCACCGCCATCGCGTCGTGGCCTGGTGCTGATTGATCCACCGTATGAAGACAAGACTGATTACCGCACCGTGGTGCAAACGGTTTCCGATGCGTTGACACGTTTTGCTACGGGTACGTACGCAGTCTGGTATCCGGTACTCAATCGTCTCGAATCGCGCCAGATGCCGGATAAGTTAAAACGCCTGCCTGCAAATGGCTGGTTAAATGTCACATTATCGGTGACGACGCCGTCGCCGGACGGTTTTGGTTTGCACAGCAGTGGTATGTTTGTGCACAACCCGCCGTGGACGCTGGAACCCATGCTACGCGAGTTGATGCCGTATCTGGTTAAAACTCTGGGTGGTGATGAGGGTGCCGGTTTTACGCTGGAATCGGGTCAAACTGTCGCGACGAATACCGGAACGCGGCGAGTATAGGGGCAGGAGGAAGCTCGTAACAATTGTTGTACCGAAAAACCACAGACATTTCTGTTTTCTACATATAGAAAACACAAGGGAAACGGAGGGCTTGCGTCGAGGAAATATTAACGGAATAATGGCCTGAATAGATTTGCAGCAGCAGCTACAAATTGCCAGTCCGTTTTATGACTCGTAGTCTGTGGTGAGACACCATCCATCCATGCGGTATCGTCTAAAGAATAAAAATGAAGATATCGTCCGGATGTACAGAATGTTTGATCGTTTGTGAATGCTGCGATGCCCGTGCATGGCAGGCATTTTTCAAGATTTGACAGGGACGTGCCTTGGTTGATCTATGCGTTCTGCTTAATAAACAGAGACCACAATCTTGATGATCACCAACCTCAATCAGCATTTGCCTGATGACCATCCCCGCGTAAAGGAGTTCTTCCTGGCGCGACAACCTATATTGAACACCGACCAGGATCTGGTCGCGTATGAATTATTGTTCCGTCGCGCCTCGTCCGGTCCCGCCAATGTGGTGGATGACCTGGCTGCTACCGCTTCTGTGATCGCGCATGCGTCCGAGCTTGGGATAGGTAATGTCATCGGTAATTCATTGGGCTTCTTCAACGTCGATGCTGCAGTGCTGATGTGCGATTTCGTGAATTTCCTGCCTAGCGACAAGGTCGTGCTGGAAATCCTGGAGACGGTAGAGATTACGCATGAATTGGTCGAACGTGTTACAGAATTGGTGAGACAAGGTTTTACATTTGCGCTGGATGACGTGATTTCGCATTCAGATGAGCTGAGGAATCTGCTACCGCTGATCAAGATCATCAAGATCGATATCACCGGCATGAGTCACACCGAGCTGAGCAAACTGGCCGCGCATTTCCGTAACGAAGGCAAGCTCTTGCTGGCAGAGAAAGTCGAAACAGTCGAGCAATTCGAGGCTTGCATGGAACTCGGTTTCCATTACTTCCAAGGCTACTACTTCGCGCGTCCTGTCATCCTCTCCGGTAAAAAGCTCGCACCGTCGCAACTCGCGATCATGCAACTGATGACGCTCATCATGGCTGACGCTGAGACTGCTGAAATCGAACGCAATATCAAGAAAGATGCATCACTGGTACTGACCTTGCTGCGCCTGGCCAACACGCCTGGTGTCGGCGTCACGCAGCGGATAGATTCATTGGGACAAGCGCTGACCGTGCTGGGGCGCCGCCAATTGCAACGCTGGTTGCAGATCATCCTGTACGCTGAACATAACAAAGGCAGCCACTTCACTTCACCTTTGCTGCAACTGGCGACGACGCGCGGCAAACTACTGGAACTGATCACCGAACAACTGCGTCCTGATAATCGTTCGATGGCAGACACGGCTTTCACCGTCGGCATCATGTCGCTGATGGATACGCTGTTTGGCCAGTCCATGGAAGAAATCCTGGATCAGGTTTCGGTAGTAGACGAAGTCACTGACGCCTTGCTGTATCGCAAGGGCTTTTATGGTGATTTGCTGAAACTGGCGGAATACATAGAGCAAATAGAAAAGACCGGTGCCTTGCTGATTCCTACCTTGCAGAAATTGGAACTATCGATAGAGGATCTGTACGCCTTGCAACTGACTGCGTTTGAATGGAGCAACAACGTATCTGCTTGCGTCTGATTCTTCCCTGGTAATTCCTCGCCTTTCCTGATACTGCCTGCGACTTGCAGGCACGCATGACGTTAAAATAGCGGCATGACGAATCAAGCTAATACCAACGACAACGATGATGACGACGGCGACAACAGCGCGCCGCCGATTCCTGCTGGCTCCAAGAATTACATGACGCCGCAGGGGCATCTGCGTATGAAAACCGAACTGCTGAAACTGATCGATGTAGAGCGGCCGGAAGTGGTGCAAATCGTTTCCTGGGCAGCGTCGAATGGCGATCGCTCTGAAAACGGTGACTACATCTACGGCAAACGCCGCCTGCGCCAGATAGACGGCCGTATCCGCTTTCTCACCAGGCGCCTGGATCTGGCCGAAGTGGTGGACCCGAGCATCCATCACGGCAGCGACCAGATATTTTTCGGTGCGACCGTACGCTATGAAACGCAGTCCGGCGAAGAGCAGACGGTCACCATACTCGGCATCGATGAACTGGATCCGTTGAATGGCAAGATCAGCTGGATATCGCCGGTTGCGCGTGCGCTGACCAAGGCACGCGAAGGTGATACCGTGATCCTGAAAACACCAGGCGGTCTGGAAGAATTATTGATACTGGAAGTGAGCTATCCGGCCCCGCAATGAGGCCAGATTAGAAGTGAAGGTAAGCGTAAGGCTAAGACTACTTAGCCTTTGTCACGCAACAGACGGGTGACGCCCGGGATACTGCGCAGATTGCGCATCAGGCGCGCCAGATGCACGCGATCTTCGACCTGTACCGTGAAGTGCAGGTAAGTGATCATGTGGTCCTTGTCTTCATCCATACCCACATGCGTGATGTTCGAGTCGGACTCACCGATCTCTGCTGCGACGCGTGCAAGTATGCCTTTTTCATTACGAGCCAGCAGCGTGATGCTGCAGTCGAAACGACGATCAATATCCGAGCCCCAGACCACATCGATCCAGCGATCCGGTTCTTTCAAGCGCTGTCTTCTGCCGACGTCACAATCATGCGTATGGATAGTCAGGCCCTGGTCGCGCTTCATCTGGCCGATGATGGTGTCACCCGGGATAGGCTGGCAACAGGAGGCCAGTTGTACCGATACGCCTTCGCTACCGTAGATGACGACAGGATCAATTTTCTTCGGCAAGACTTCGCCATCGGCATCGATCTGCGGACGCGGTACCAATTGATCGTTCTCGACCATGCCGAGGATGTGACGTGCCACCAATGCGGCCATGCGTTTGCCAACGCCGATGTCGGCATACAAATCGTCCAGCGATTTCGCGCTCGACTCATTCAGCAGACGTTCAGCTACCGGGGCTGGCAGTTCAGGATCGAGATTCAGGGTCACCAGTGCTTGCGATAGCAGGCGGCGCCCCAGTTCTATTGATTCGGTCAGGTTAATGGTGCGCAGGTGATGCCGGATCGCCGAGCGTGCCTTGCCGGTACGTACGAAGCCCAGCCAGTTCGGATTCGGGCGCGAGGTCGGTGAAGTAATGATCTCGACGATGTCGCCGTTGCGTAATTCGGTGCGCAGCGGTACCTGTTCCAGATTGATTTTGACTGCAATGGTCTGGTCGCCGATGTCGGTGTGGATCGTGTAGGCGAAATCCAGTGCCGTCGCACCGCGTGGCAACGCGATGATTTTTGACTTCGGCGTGAAGACGTAGACAGAGTCGGGGAACAGGTCGACCTTGACGTGTTCCAGGAACTCGGCGGAGTCGCCAGTCTGTTTCTGGATATCGAGCAAGGATTGCAGCCAGGCGTGTGTGCGTTGCTGAAGGTCGGACAGGCTGCCTTCATCGTCCTTGTACAGCCAGTGCGCAGCGACACCGGATTCGGCAACGCGATGCATGTCCTGGGTACGGATCTGGAACTCAATCGGCGTACCGTACGGGCCGATCAATGTGGTGTGCAGCGACTGGTAGCCATTCAGTTTCGGAATGGCGATGTAGTCTTTGAACTTGCCTGGCATAGGCTTGAACAGCGCATGCAGGGTGCCGAGCGCGACATAGCAATTCGCAAAGCTGTCGACCACGACACGGAAGCCGTAGATATCCAGCACTTGCGAGAAAGACAGACGCTTGTTCAGCATCTTGGTGTAGATGCCGTACAGGGTTTTTTCGCGGCCGTAGACTTGTGCCGGGATGCCGGTTGCGTCCAGCGTGTTATTGACCGATTCGAGGATCTTGCTGACCACTTCGCGACGATTGCCGCGTGCTGCCTTGACTGCCTTGGCCAGCGTTTTATAACGCATAGGGTACAAGTGCGAGAAGGCGAGGTCTTGCAATTCGCGATAAATATTATTGAGGCCGAGCCTATGTGCAATCGGTACATAGACTTCCATCGTTTCGCGTGCGATACGACGTTTTTTGACAGGTGCCATCGAACCGAGCGTGCGCATATTGTGCAGGCGGTCGGCCAGTTTGACGAGTATGACGCGCACATCGCGCGCCATCGCCAGCAGCATTTTGCGGAAATTTTCCGCCTGTGCTTCTACCTGGCTTTGGAATTCGATTTTTTCCAGCTTGGACAGACCATCGACCAGATTTGCGACCGGCGCGCCGAAGCGTTCGATCAACTCATCTTTGCGGACATCCTGGTCTTCCATCACATCATGCAGCAGCGCTGCCATGATGGCTTGTGCATCCAGCTTCCAGTCGGCGCAGATTTCCGCGACAGCGATAGGGTGCGAGATATAGGGTTCGCCCGACATCCGCATCTGACCCAGATGTGCTTCATCCGAGAAGCGATAGGCTTCCTTGACCTTCTTCAGTTCGGAAGGCGTCAGGTACTCGGATAGTTTGGTCGTGAGCTGCGTGACCGAAGCTACACCAGCGACAGGTGCTGGTGTGGTGGCGGTGGATGCGGTTTTCTTTTGAGGCATTTTGGCCGAGCGGTCAGGAACCGCTCGGTTAGTTGAAGCGATGGATGCTGTTGAATCTGTAGGTGTCAGGTTCATACTGATAGTCTATCAGCCGCATCGCGGTTAGCCAGAGATTATTAGCTAGGGACTTTTTTCAACATTTCAAGGCCGACATGGCCAGCAGCGATTTCGCGCAGGGCGATCACGGTTGGTTTGTCTTTTGCATCGACTTTAGGTGTGTGGCCTTGCAACAACTGACGTGCGCGATAAGTCGCTGCGAGGGTCAGTTGGAAACGGTTGGGAACTTGTTTGAGGCAGTCTTCGATAGTAATGCGGGCCATACGTACTCCTAAAAATTCGATATCAGCTTAAATTGGCATGAATGCCCAATTGGGCGAACAGGGATGCGTTGCGAGTTGACTGTTGTGCAAAGCGACAACGAGCGGCTTTTACGATCGCGCTCAACTCAGCTAAAGCAACGGTAAAGTCTTGATTGATAATAACATATTCGAACTCGGAAGCGTGCGCGATTTCGCCGCCCGCAGCGAGGATACGACGAGTAATCACGTGATCTTCGTCCTGGCCGCGTTTTTTCAGGCGTTCTTCCAGGGCGGCGATCGACGGTGGCAGGATAAAAATGCCGAGCGCATGCGGGAATTGCTTTTTGACCTGCTGCGCGCCTTGCCAGTCAATTTCCAGCAGCACGTCGGTGCCAGCAGCGATCTGATCAGCAATTTGTATGCGGGAAGTACCGTAATAGTTGCCAAAAACCTCAGCAGATTCGAGAAATTCATTGGCCTGGCGGCGTGCCAGAAAGTCATCTGGTGTTGTAAAGAAATATTCACGGCCGTGCTGTTCACCTGGGCGCGGCTGGCGCGTGGTGTAGGAAATCGACAATTTGATGGCCGGTTCCTGTTGCAACAGGGCATTAACCAGACTGGATTTGCCCGCGCCAGACGGGGCAACGACTAAAAACAGGCTGCCGGAAGAATGGACTTGCTCAGACATCGGTGTCCTTGATGAATGGTTGAATATGAAAGCGATAGTTCGCAATGGCTATCGCTGATATGCGATTGTAGCGCCGCTGTCTGCGGATTTACTCCAGATTTTGTACCTGTTCACGCATTTGTTCGATCAGCAGTTTCATCGCCATCGATGCGTCGGACAGTTCCTTGACTGCCGCCTTGGAGCCGACCGTGTTGGCTTCGCGGTTCAGCTCTTGCATCATGAAATCCAGGCGTTTGCCGACCTGGCCACCTTTTTTCAGGATGGCGCGGGTTTCGCTGAGGTGGGCAGCGAGGCGGGTCAGTTCTTCCGCCACGTCGACGCGTATACCGTACAGCGTGACTTCCTGGCGAATACGATCCAGTGCTTCTTCGCGCGTGACGCTGGCTTGCGCGTTGCCATTGCCAGCGGCTAGTCCCAGTGCTTCCATCATGCGTTCGGTGGCTTTTTGCTGGAACTGGGCGACGACCTGCGGCATCAGCGGTGTGATTTTTTGCACAATGGCTTCCATGTCGTCCACACGTGACAACAACATGGTTTGCAGCGCAGTACCTTCACGTTCGCGACTTTCGACGAAGGCATTCATGGTGGTTTGCATCGCTGCGGCGACATCCGCCTGCAGGGTTTCCTGGCTCATCTCGGCTTCTTCGATCACGCCGGGCCAGCGCAATAATTCATTGACCGAGAGTGGGGCGGCATCGGCGAAGCGGCTGCGTACTTCAGCTTGCAGCTTGGCGACGGCGTCCAGTGCGCCCTGGTTCAGTGCCTGCGTCGCACCGTTGGCGACTTTACGGCCAAAGCTCAGGCGGCATTCGACCTTGCCACGGGTGAGGCGAGCCATGATGGCTTCACGCAACACCGGTTCCAGTGCGCGTAAATCATCGTTAATACGGAATTGCAAATCAAGGAAGCGCGAGTTGACGCTTTTGACCTCTATGGTCAAGGTGCCACTGCTGGTCTCATGGGTGGTGACGGCATAGCCGGTCATGCTGCAAATGGTCAAAATGAGTTCCTCGTTTTTCTTTACAAAGCGGCGATTTGTCCACACAATCCACAACGAACAAGGTTGCCGGATAGCGGTAGCCGGAAAAGGGATGAGCCTGTTTGCTGGCGCGCTTTCGCCGTGCTGTATTTCCCAGGCTCGCTAGACATTATTTATAGGACGACATGGCTGCGCAAAACAATGCCCCGTTGCCGGATGGTTTGGAAATCGCTGGATATCGCATTGTAAAGAAGATTGCGTCTGGCGGGTTCAGTATTGTCTATCTGGCCTACGATGAAGATGGCAATGCGGTCGCCATCAAGGAATACCTGCCGAGCTCGCTGGCGCTGCGCCAGCCGGGCGAACTGGTTCCGGCGATTTCACCGGAAAACCTGCCGGTCTTCCGTATCGGCCTGAAATGCTTCTTCGAAGAAGGCCGTGCGCTGGCACGTATCGCCCATCCGAACGTGGTGAGCGTGACCAACTTCTTCCGCGCTAACGAAACCGTGTATATGGTGATGGGCTACGAGTCCGGTCGTTCCTTGCAGGACCACATCCTGCGTCGTCGAGACAAGGGCGAGAAACCGCTGGTTTCGGAGCGCTTCATTCGCAAAATGTTCAGCCACGTGATGAACGGCTTGCGCGAAGTTCATACGAATAAACTGCTGCATCTGGATCTGAAGCCAGCCAACATTTATCTGCGCGTAGACGGCACGCCCATCCTGCTGGACTTCGGCGCAGCACGCCAGACCTTGCAATCCGATATGCCCAAGCTGTATCCGATGTACACACCGGGTTTTGCAGCACCTGAGCTCTACGTGAAGAACGGTAGTCTCGGACCTTGGACAGATATTTACAGCATAGGCGCATCGATGTTCGCCTGCATGGTAGGCGCCCCGCCGCAACCGGCAGACCAGCGCAAACTGAATGACAAGATGGATGGCCACTTCAATAAGCTGGAAGGCGTCTATTCATCCGACCTGATCAAGGTCATCCGCTGGAGCCTGATGGTCGATCCGCTGGAGCGTCCGCAAAGCGTATTTGCATTGCAAAAAGCCTTGCGCGAGCCAGCGCCGGAACAGCAGGGCGACGCCAAGCTGCAGCAAGTGGCGCGCAAGATTAAAAACATATTCAACAATATGGGTAAACGCTCGTCCAACGTATCGACTACGATACAAGAACATACGCGTTAAACTTACCCTAACTCATTCCGACCCGACCCAGCCATGCGATTCTCCGTCTACCAAGAAAGCCATATAGGCGGTCGCAAGAACAACCAGGACCGCATGGGCTACAGCTTCACGCGTGATGCCTTGCTCTTGCTGGTAGCTGACGGCATGGGTGGTCACATCATGGGTGAAATGGCGGCGCAGATTGCGATGCAAACCATCGCTTCGATGTTCCAGGAAAATGCCACACCTTACGTCAAGAAGCCGGAGCGCTTCCTCGAAGACAGCTTCTTTGCCGCGCATCGCGAAATCCATCGCTACCGCGCCATCAATAATCTGCCGGAAACGCCACGTACCACCATCGTCGCCTGCCTGATCCAGCACAATAGTGCGATGTGGGCGCATTGCGGTGATTCGCGCCTGTACTGGATGCGTAACGGCCAGATCCTGGCGCGCACACGCGACCACTCGCGGATAGAAACCCTGATTGCACAAGGCAAGGTTGATCCGTCGGAACGCGATACGCATCCGGAGCGCAACAAGCTATTCAACTGCCTCGGTGCGCCGAACATGCCCATCGTTGAAATTTCGCGCCGTGCCAGCCTGCAGGCGGGCGATATCATGTTGCTGTGCTCGGACGGTCTGTGGTCGGTCTTGCCGGATCACGAACTGGCGCAGCGCCTGCATAACAACACCATCGTGCGTGCGGTTCCTGAATTACTCACGACTGCTACTGGCATCGCCGGTAAAACAGGGGATAATGTCACCGCTTTGGCGATGATGTGGGAAAGCAGCGAAAACCTGCATGGCAACAGCACCATCACCACGCACACCTTGCCGATAGGCAGTGTCACCACCACGATCCAGGCGCCACGGCACCTCGATCTGGAAAATGCAGACACCTATAACGATTCAGAAATCGAAAAAGCGATTGAGGAAATCCGCAACGCTATCGATAAATCATCACGTATCACTTCCAGGAATTAAAGCCACATGTCGTATGAAAATCGTCCCAGCGGACGCGCCGCTGACGCCTTGCGCGCCATCAAACTGACCCGTAACTACACCAAGCATGCCGAAGGTTCGGTCCTGATTGAGTGCGGCGATACCAAAGTCATTTGCACCGCCAGCATCGAAGATCGCGTGCCTGGCTTCCTCAAGGGCAAAGGCCAGGGCTGGTTGACAGCTGAATATGGCATGCTGCCGCGCTCGACACACACACGCATGGATCGCGAAGCTGCACGTGGCAAGCAATCCGGCCGTACCCAGGAAATCCAGCGCCTGATCGGCCGCTCACTGCGCGCCGCGTTTGACTTGCAGGGATTTGGCGAGCGTACCTTGCATCTGGATTGCGACGTCATCCAGGCCGACGGTGGCACACGCACCGCAGCGATTACCGGCACCATGGTTGCTGCTTACGATGCGTTCAGCAAACTGGTCGCGCAAAACGTCATTCCGGCGATTCCGCTCAAGCATTTTGTGGCTGCGATCTCGGTCGGCGTTTATAAAGGCCAGCCAGTGCTGGATCTGGACTACGCGGAAGACTCGGATTGCGATACCGACATGAACATCGTCATGACTGATGCTGGCCACTTCATCGAAGTGCAGGGCACGGCAGAAGGTGCTGCTTTCGACCGCGCGACCATGGACAAATTGCTGGACCTGGCGCAAGACGGCATCAGCGACCTGATCGTGCTGCAAAAACAGGCCTTGGCAATAGCTGCGTAAAATAGAGCCTGCGCTGCGCGGACTTGCTTTTATGTAAATATCGCAGCGCCTGGCCCCAGCGGTAGTGTCAAATCACCCGGCTGTATTTGAGGCCGGGTTTTTTATCGTTTTTATTTTCGGATCATCATGTCGCGTACCCTTATCCTCGCCTCCAATAACCAAGGTAAATTAAAAGAATTCAGTGCCTTGCTGTCATCCATCAATTTTGATGTGCACGCACAGGGCGAATTCAACGTACCGGAAGCGGAAGAACCGCACGTCACCTTCGTGGAAAACGCGATCGCCAAGGCGCGTCACGCGGCACGCCTGACCGGCAAACCAGCACTGGCCGACGACTCTGGCGTCTGCGTCAATGCACTGGGCGGTGCACCGGGCGTGTACTCGGCACGCTATGCTGGTGAACCCAAATCCGATCAACGTAACAATGAAAAACTCATCGCTGACCTCTCTGCGCATGTGGATAAATCCGCCTACTACTATTGCGTGCTGGTCTTCGTTCGTCACGCTGACGACCCGCAACCGGTAATCGCAGAAGGTCGCTGGAATGGTGAAATGCTGGCGGAGCCACGGGGGCAGGGCGGCTTTGGTTACGATGCTTATTTCTGGTTGCCGGAGCAGCAAAAAACAGCTGCAGAATTAACAGCTGAAGAAAAAAATCGCCTGTCCCATCGCGGCCAGGCCTTGCGTGCCCTGATAGAAAAATTGCGATGATCCCGATTAAACCGATCAGCGCCGACGTCGCTGCTGCGCTCGATCACTCGGGACCGGCACGCGTTGCCACGACCTATCTGAAGCCAGGTGCGTTAAGCCTGACTGCATTGCCGCCGCTGTCGCTGTATGTACATTTCCCGTGGTGCGTGAAGAAGTGTCCTTATTGTGATTTCAACTCGCATGAAGCGACCGGCGGTTTCCCGGAAGATGAATACCTGTCCGCCTTGCGCGCTGACCTCGAGATGGCTTTGCCACTGATCTGGGGCCGCAAGATTTATACGATCTTCATCGGTGGCGGTACACCTAGCCTATTGTCCGCCGCAGGACTGGATCGCCTGCTATCCGACATCCGTACCTTGCTGCCGCTGGACGGCGCGGTCGAAATCACGATGGAAGCCAACCCGGGCACCTTTGAAGCGGAAAAATTCAAGTCCTACCGTGCCAGCGGCATCAATCGCCTGTCGATAGGTATACAGAGCTTTAATCCACGACATCTGCAAGCGTTGGGCCGTATCCATGACGGTGACGAAGCACGTCGCGCAGTGGACATTGCCGCCAGCAACTTCGACAACTTCAATCTCGACCTGATGTATGCATTGCCATCGCAAACGCTGGACGAGGCACGGCAGGACGTGCAAACGGCGATCAGCTATGCGCCACCGCATTTGTCGCTGTATCACCTGACGATGGAGCCGAACACGGTCTTCGCCAAATATCCGCCTAACGTGCCGGATGACGATACCAGTGCCGACATGCAGGACATGATAGAGCAGGAAACCAGTGCCGCCGGTTACCAGCACTACGAAGTCTCCGCCTATGCGCAGCCCAAGCGCCAGGCGCGGCATAACCTCAACTACTGGCAGTTCGGTGACTACCTTGGCATAGGTGCAGGCGCGCACACCAAACTCTCATTCCCGCATCGCGTGATCCGTCAGGCGCGTTACAAACAGCCGAAAAGCTATATGGAGCAAATGCGCCTCGGCAATCCTATCCAGGAAGAAAAGGAAATCACGCGCGACGAACTTGGTTTTGAATTCATGCTCAACGCGATGCGTCTGGTCGAAGGCGTGGAGGTCAACATGTTCGCCGAACGCACCGGCATGCCGTTGAATGCAGTGGAGCGGGCGCTAAACGAGGCTGAAGCCAAGGGTTTGCTCTACCGCGACCATAAAACCATCAAGCCGACAGTGCTGGGCCAACGCTTCCTGAATGATTTGCAGGAAATGTTTCTGGCGGATTGAAACAAATAATCGCCGGACAGTCGGCAATTCCAGGGGAGTTAGGTATAATGCGACCTCTTGGAAGTTGATGGACTGCTTCGCCGGTTAATTGCACGCTCGTGCAATGCGTAGTAAATCGGACGGATGTGGTTTCTTCGTCAACATCTCAAAACGGAAGTGTGGCCGAGTGGTTGAAGGCACCAGTCTTGAAAACTGGCGACGGTTTATCCCGTTCGTGAGTTCGAATCTCACCGCTTCCGCCATTATTCCGTTCCTGCTATTCCCTCACGACATGTGCCGTTAAGCATAACTTGGCCACTTGGACAGCTTATGCTTTATTTCCCGATGGGCCACATTATGTTTTATTCAATAAATGTGATACCTCCGGTGATATTCCAATAATTAAAAAATCTGGGCGTAAAAAAACCGACCACTAAAGGTCGGTTTTTTTGTATTAGAAGAGATTGGTTTTAGGTTTGGCTGCTTTCGTTTGCACCGGTCTGTTGAAGATGCGCCTGAACTTCTTTCAGGACCTTGAATAAATTGGCGACCGGCGACAGAATTTCTTCTGGTACTCTCGCCACAATTTCTCGTCGTGTGACTGCTTTCCCTTCTGCCCATAAATCAAGACAAGCCACCTCAAGATACGGCCAAGCTGCAATAACTTTGGATTCTTGTCGTCGTTTCAAATAAGTTTTCCATCGTTCGCCTAATTGACGAGTGGTTTTATTTGCCCGCAAATAAAGCTGCCTTGCTTCCACATCCAGTCGGCGCGCTGCCTCCCGTGCGCTGATTGGTGTTGGTAAAAGCAGAAATTTAGAAAGTTGCTTCTCGATTTCCAGCCAATCTATCTCCCTTGGTGTCTTATGTGGTTTAGGGGCCGCGGACGATAGTTGCAAAACTAATTGCTCTTGTATCAGTGGCGGTTGCCAGTTACTTAGGTCGCCGGTGAGTAGTTGCGTGAGGCTAGTGCCGTGATGGGCAGCAATCTTCATGCTAATAGCTAATGTCGGAGTGCCATCTCCTTTGAACCAATGATGCACCGTACTTTTAGCAATTCCTATTCTGCGTGCAAAAGAAGCACTTTGCCCCTTGTGCATCTCAGTGATAATTCGTGTGATGGCTGCGAGATATGCGTTTCGACTCACCTCGACGGTCATGTTTTCTTGCGAGGCAAGCAATTCTCCGACTTGCCTTGCCCGCCACAATTCATCGGGTTCAATCGCAACATCAGCTTGGTATTCTTTTTCTTTCGCTAACGGCTCGCCGCAATGCGTACACCAGCCTGGGACAACGAAGGCGGCAGCGTGACGAACGTTGTCTTTTCCGCAGTGTTGGCAGTGGCGTGTCAAACGTTGGCCATGCCTGCTACATACCGAGACCTCTGCTGACTCCCATGCCAAACGGAAATATGGTTGTCGTCCGCATTCGATGTCTTCTGCAAAGCACGCGCTGCAGAATTGACCCCGTTTCACGATAGATAACCCGTTCTGCGCAATAACTTCTCGCCATGGCAAGAAGGTTAGTCTATCCAAACCTTGAACAGAGGTTAAAGCAGATAGTCCGGCCGACCAAGTCAATGCCGACTCCCGGATACCTGCGATTTGTCGTTCATGCCAATCAAAGTCCGCAGCGACTATTTGTTCGAAATATTCTGCAATCGTACGAGAAAGCACCAGAGTCGAAACACTATGGGATGCGGCCAAACGGCAAAAGTAGCTGACTATACTTTCAACTTCAGAAGTCCCTTTTCCGTATGGGACGAGTGCATGTAAAGTTGAGCGCGGATTGCGTTGAATTTGACTCATGCAACGCTCCTGCTAGGCCGGCGATTATTATGAAGATGCGAGCGCGGCATTGTTCTCGTTAATCCTGGATTGATGGCAGCTTCACCATCCATAATCTCCTCCAAAATTTGATGCCGTTGCGCCTCTGTCAAAAGTGCGCGTCGCAATGCATCAACTGACCAGCGTCCGTCCTTTTGAGCCAGTTTCGCTGCGCGGGTCAGTACGCAGCTCAAAGTGCCGACACAGCCTAGTGTATTTTCCAGAAGAGCTTCGGCATGTGGCATGAGCTGCTCGCCCCACAAGTCGGGGAGAGTGTTCTGGAATTTTTGAACGCAAGCCCGAAATGCGCGCAAGTCTTCTTCACTGTCTTGTCGATATCGCTCGAAATGCAGCACATGGGTGCGCCTGGCAAGCTGGCCGGACAGTGAAACCAGTTGGTACAGGTCATAAGCGCCGACCAAGACCATTTGAGTACCGCATTCGTTGGCAAGGGATTTCAGCGTGTCGAGCTGAATTCCCAGCCGACTCTGTCGCGTCTGGCGAATGATGTGAGCTGCTTCGTCAATCACCAAGAAACGTGTTTTTCGGGCGGTCAATGCTCTTTCGACTGCCGTACGCAATGCACTAAGGCTATTGCCCGTAGCTCCTCGCGGACGCACCATCTTTCCAGTTTCCGCATCGATGCCATATGCGGTCTTTGGCATGTTCAGGTCACCTTCAAGTTGTTGCAAAATCCGCTGGTAGAACAGTCGCCAAGAAAAATCATCTTCGCCGGAAGAAGGCGCTTGAACATACACCGCCGGTATTACTCCTGCATCTTGCTCCATCTCCGCAGCTGCCTTCTGCAGTGCATTGCTGACGATGTGGGTGGCTAATGTGCTTTTGCCCACACCAGTCGGACCGCAAACCAGCAGAATGCTATCTTGGCTTTCTGGATAAATGAGAGTTTCCAGTTCGTTCATCATCTGGCCAATGCGGGTATGTTTGATGCGTACGCCATTGAGTTTCTCTGGAGAGTCTGGCAGCGCCGACAGTTGCGATGGCGTGGTGTGGTTAGTTATTTTGGTCATGGAATTCATTCTAAAAATTATCAAAATCAGGTAAAAGGCTGGACTCTGTTGTATCGGGAAGCGTTATTGACAGCTTGGGCGTGACTGACCTGATTTCCGCAGGTGCAGCGGATTCGGAGGCGTCTTCTACAAGACAGGTTTTCATTGACTGAACAACTGGGTTAATGCTGCTCAGTTGTAGGTGGTTATAAAGGGCCTTGTTTTCTTGTTGACGGTCCATAGCGATTTGCATAGCTCCTTCAGGCTTAAAGACCTGCATGAATTCACGAAGTCGCTGCATAGCCTTCTCGTCGTCGTGATGCTCTTTGCTGTGTTTGCGGTATTCCTCGGTAAGGGCTTTTCGTTCTGTCTCCGTTAATTGACCCAGTTGCACCATGGCTCGGCATCGGGCGTGAACCCATTGGTTTTTTAAGCGCACGTATACCGATGAAGCGTCCCAAGGGTCATATCTCACTTGCAGGGTTTGACCTGCTATACGGTGGTCTCTGAATTCAGCATTCCAATAAAACATGTCGTTAACTTTGATTCCGTGTTGTCGATGCACCTTGCGCAGTCCACCGCGGTCAGCGGGAGGACAAGTTGCAATCAGAAAGTCTTGGTTGCAAAGTATTTGGCGTTGCGGACGAGCACCGCTATCCCTGATACCTTTGGCGTGTAGTTCAACTGGACTGCAGTCCAAAGCAGGATGGCGTTGCTGGTTGTAGTAGTCGAACGCCCAGAATTGCAGTCCGCAATACATCGATTCCAACGTCCATGTTGCAAATTTCTCTGGCAGGTGTGACCCAGAAAGAGACCTGACGTTTTTTGTCCCTTTTGTGTTGCCTGCTAGGTTGTGTACATATTCAGAGTGTGCGCGTCCAAACATCCGCTCAAGTACCGCGCCGTGGCGGGGCTGGCCAGCAGGACGAAACCGCAAGTGCACTCCCATTACCTGCAAAAACGATTCAAAGGCTTCGGACATAAAATCGCGACCGTTGTCCACCACGATGAATTCAGGTAGTCGCTCATGACGGTTCACAATGTCCCGCATGACCATCATTACTGACCGGTATGACGGTGGGTCATAGGTCAGATAGAAGGCAACGATGCGCCTCGTAAATGAATCGACTGCCAGTGAGAGCCAAGGTCTCCCGAGCGGCTTGTCGGAGCGGCTTGAAATGAGCTCTATATCAAGTTGTGTATGGTCGACGTGTATGTATTGAAATGGACGACTGCCATGCATTGGCGTGTCGTAGCGCAAAAAATCAGTCCATTCGCTGTTTTGGTAGGCCATCCGTTTTCCATGGCGAGTTCGCACGTCAGCTTCGGTTTGCTGCGTCTTGATGTAGTTAATCAATGTTGGATATGACGGCGCTTGAATGCCTATCGAATCGCACGCAACGCATAACTCCCTGTGACAGTTCTTGTAGTTCTTTGCTTCAGTCGTGCGCCATTTCGTCTCATAAATTTTATGCAACATGTCGACCTGTTCCGTGCTCAATCGCTCACTTCGATTGCCCCTTGCCGTGGTACGTGGGACAAGCGCTAAAACGTCGTTGGCACCGTTGGCGGTTGCTGCGCGTTGGCGCGCAAGCCAGCGGCGCATGGTGCGTTCGCTGACATGCTGCTGCTCAACATCATTTAAGATAGCTCGTCGGTGCAAGGCAGAATTCAGTGCTTCCTGAGAGTGACGTACCAAATCGAGGTCAGCGTGTGTTGCGGGGTTATCCATAACTATTTGGCCAGACTCAAAAGCATGGGTTAGCCAAGTGCGGGTGAGACTAAGAGTGGCTCCGTCTGCTTTGCGGCAGACGACGTCTTTCTCCCCGACCAGCGAAATTACCAATTGCTGTGATTCATAGTGAAAGCAGACTCCTTCTGCGATTTCGAAAACAAACCGTTCCTGACCAAGCGCGAGGGGGGCTTGTTGTTCCGCCCGTACGAAGTCACGGAATGTGGCATCCCGATAGAGCCGAGAGCGGCGCGGTTCTGAAAGCAGCTCATGGTCCAAGTCTGCGACGGCCAGGTTATCGGCGATTGCTTTGAACAAAGCATCGGCACTGAAGTTAAATGGTTGGGCGATTAGTTCTGCGATATGCAAGCAACCCTGCTGCGCCAGTATCGCGTTGAGACGGACAAGTTCCTGCTGGTCGCAAGGCGGGGCTGCGGAATGAAAGTAATCCGCCAGATGCAATAGGTTGTCTACGCGACGTCGAGGTAGGTCTAAGTCGCTGAAGATGCGATAGGCAATGCCCAGGTTGGCCAATTGCTTTTCAATTTGTGGTGAATACCATCTCCCGTCGCTGCCTTTTACAAAGCGGTAAGGGGTTTTTTCAGCTAGCCGCTCTAGCTTGCTTTCCGACTTCCATTCTTCCAGCGTAAATCCATCTTGGCGTATAACAAGAAAGTCGGGGAAATGAGTAATTCGTCGAATTTCGCCAGTAGCTGGGTCAATCAGCTCCAACTTCAATTCAGTGGGCTGCGCGTAGTACTCAAGCACTCGCGGGTCATACTCTCGCTCGATAGCAGCAGCGAACTCGATGTGACGACTCTCGGTGCGAATTTCGCACCCCATTTTATGACTTGCCAAAAGCGTAATGACGTTGCCACCGCGTGATTTGACGTCACGTACGGGAGCCTGCGTTCTTGCGTTTGTAACTAATACGCGGCCTGAGCGTGGTGTTTCCAGGCGGTCGAATAAGTCAACGAGTTGTGTTTTATCTAGCATCAGCATTCCCAATGAATTGGTTCCTGCTGACATATAGAAACGTAGTCAATGATGTTAAAAAGTCTGGGGACTGGGTGGCGATTTTAGGTTTTAAGATTCGATGTAATCGAACCTTAAAGTTATGGTGTGCCCATAGCAATCGGATAGCAGGTTCGCGTACGAACCATAATGCTGGGAAGCGTTGGTAGATGAAAAGGCGCCGCGCAAAGTCGATGCCAAAGAACTGCCAAGTAGGCTTAAAGAATTGGGAAAATATGAAACGCCAGAGCGGCTTAATCGAAAAGTTAATACTCGCCGTTTTGCTACAGCGCTTTCCTTCGCGTAATACCCAACATTTGAAATAGGGGCTTTGAGGTTGAGCGTAGTTAGCTGAAAACGACCACGCCAACTTTAAGGCACAGCGACTTAGTCTGCCTGATATCTCTTTAGATAGTGCGGCCTGTTTAGGGCAGCATATAAAGCGCTTATCCATCGATTCTCCATTGTGAACCCTCTCACAAATAGCGAATCGACTTGCTGATGGTGTCAGCAAAGCAGTAAAACTAATTAGTTTTCTAGCATTTGGTCATAGACCTGAAAAGTAGGTTATCTAGCATTTGGGTAATTGGCAAGACCCATGGCAATTTTCTCGACCGCCCCAACCGCACAGGCTTTACTATTGCATGAGGCGAATATATGGCCTCTTAGAGACGCAACATGCATAATGCAAATTACTTAATAACAACTTTTAAGCGGCTCAATGCTCGACGATATCAAAAAAACACTATGGGCGACTGCCGACAAGTTACGCGCCAATATGGACGCGGCGGAATACAAACACCTTGTCCTCGGTCTAATTTTTCTTAAATACATCTCCAACACTTTTTCAGCCCGTCAGGCGGAGCTGGCTTTACGCTTTGCTGACGAGTCGGATGAGTTCTTTCTGCCAGATGCCAGTCCCGAGTTAATTGTGGAAGAGCTGGAAGACCGCGATTACTACAAGGCCGCCAACGTTTTCTGGGTGGCCGAAGGCGCCCGATGGGAAGCCTTGCGTGCAGCGGCCAAGCAACCAGACATCGGCAAACGCATAGACGATGCCCTAACCGTAATCGAGGGCGAGAACCCCAAGCTTAAAGGCATCCTAGACAAGCGCTACGCCCGAGCGCAACTGCCAGATGGCAAGCTGGGCGAGTTGGTGGATTTGGTGTCCACTATCGGCTTTGGCACTAACGCATCGGAAGCGCGCGATGTATTGGGGCAGGTGTACGAATATTTCCTAGGCATGTTCGCCAGCGCGGAGGGTAAGCGCGGCGGCCAGTTCTATACGCCTGCCAGTATTGTTAAAACCTTGGTTGCTGTCCTGGCACCGCATCATGGACAGGTGTATGACCCTTGCTGTGGTTCAGGCGGGATGTTCGTGCAATCCGAGAAATTTATCGAAGCCCACGGTGGCAAGCTGGGTGACGTGTCCATCTACGGCCAGGAGGCCAACCCGACCACGTGGCGCTTGGCAGCAATGAACTTGGCGATTCGCGGCATCGACTTCAATCTGGGCCGCGAACCCGGCGACACCTTCGTCAAGAACCAGCATCCTGACCTGAGGGCAGACTTCATTCTGGCTAACCCACCATTCAATATCAGCGACTGGTGGCACGGTAGCCTAGAAGGCGACCCGCGCTGGGTCTACGGTGACCCACCAAAAGGCAATGCCAACTACGCATGGTTGCAGCACATGTTGCATCACCTTAAGCAAAATGGCCGTGCTGGTATCGTGCTGTCCAATGGCTCGATGAGTTCGAGTCAGAACAATGAGGGCGTCATCCGTGCTGCCATGGTCGATGCTGACGTGGTGGAGGTGATGATTGCCTTGCCAGGCCAGTTATTCTTCAACACACAGATTCCTGCATGTCTATGGTTCTTGACCAAGCAGAAGAAGCGTAAGGGTGAAGTGTTGTTCATAGATGCACGCAAGCAGGGCAAGATGATTTCTCGCGTACAGACCGAGTTGGACGACGATGCAATTAAATATATTGCAGATACGGTCGCGGCATGGCGTGGCGAGGTGGATGCTGGAGCGACCGTCGTCGAATATCAGGATGTACCGGGCTTTTGTCGTAGTGTGCCTTTAGTTGAAATTGCCCAGCATGGGCATGTGCTGACCCCCGGGCGCTATGTGGGCGCCGAAGAGGTCGAGGATGATGACGAAGTCTTTGCTGACAAGATGCAAAAGCTTACGGAAAAGCTGGGCGAGCAGATGGCAAAGGGTGCCGAGTTAGATGCGTCGATTCGGGAGAAGCTGGGGGGGCTGGGTTATGAGTTCTGAATGGCCGGTTCTTGCGTTAGAAGAGTGTTTGGATGCATTGATTGACTATCGTGGAAAAACACCAGAAAAAACAAACTCTGGTATTCCTCTGATTACAGCAAAAATCATCAAAGCGGGACGAATTGAAACACCGACCGAGTTCATTGCGGTAAATAACTATGATTCATGGATGCGACGAGGTATTCCGAAGGCTGGCGATGTGGTTCTTACAGTAGAGGCTCCATTGGGCGAAGTCGCTCAACTCGGTTTGGAAAAAATAGCGCTAGCTCAACGTGTCGTGACGTTGCGTGGTAAAGCGGGATTACTTGACAGTACATACCTGCTATACCTGCTGCAGTCAGAAGAGACCCAAGGCCAACTGAGGTCTAGGGCCACTGGGACGACTGTTCTTGGTATCAAACAAAGCGAGTTGCGTAAGGTACTAATTAAAGTCCCGCCTCTTGAAGTTCAGTTGGGTGCGGCGCAAATTTTAAAGACACTAGACGACCGCATTACCCTCCTGCGCGAAGCCAACGTCACCCTCGAAGCCATCGCCCAAGCACTGTTCAAATCTTGGTTTATCGATTTTGACCCCGTGCACGCCAAGATGGAAGGTCGCGTCCCCGAAGGCATGGACGAGGCCAAGGCGGCGCTATTTCCGGATGGGTTTGAAGAGTCTGAACTGGGCTTGGTTCCTAATGGGTGGCGGGTTGTCACGTTGGGGGAGATTTGCGCTGTAACCATAGGAGGTCTTTGGGGAAAGGATACAAAAGAAGATGATGACTTGGTGCCGGTTATTAGTTTGAGAGGTGTTGACCTTGAAAATCTTCGGTCTCTTGGCTTTGCGAAAGATGCTCCTTTGAGGTGGGTAAAGCCATCAGCAATGGAAAAACGTCGTGTTTGCGATAAGGAGGTTCTTATTGCATCCTCTGGTGCGGGACCATGCGGCCGGCCTCTGTGGGCTGGAACCTCTTTTGAGTCGATATATGGTATGCCAGTGATTTTTTCGAATTTTGTGAAACGCCTAGATTGCGGTAATTCTGCCAAAGCCATTTACGTCGACCGCTTGCTGGCAGAGATGCGCAATAGTAAAGAAATCTGGAACTACATTAATGGAACGTCGATTCCAAATCTTGACGATAAACGACTGTTAGCGTCCAAGCTTATCGTTTTGCCAAGCGATGCGATTCTGTCCGCTTTTGAACATATTGCTCGCGCAATTTATTCAAGACTGTATTCAGAACAATCTCAAACTCTTGCTACCCTACGCGATACGCTATTGCATAGGCTAGTTTCCGGCCAACTGCGCCTTCCAGAAGCAATGGAAGCACTTGAAGCAATTTAAAATTAAAAAAGACATCAGGGAGTGATGCCAGCATGACCGAAGACCAATTAGAACAAGAAGCGCTGAGTTGGCTGCAGAATGTCGGCTACACGCTTCGCTATGGGCCGGATATTGCGCATGACGGTCTTACGCCGCAACGTACAGGTTATCGTCAAGTCATCTTGCCTTATCGTTTGTGTGAAGCTATTCAGCGGCTGAATTCCGACATTCCAGCCGCTGCACAAGAAGATGCCTTGCAACGGATGATGGACTTGGGTATCCCTTCGCTATTGTCCGCTAACCGCGCTTTTCATAAGCTGCTGGTGGGTGGGATACCAGTGCAATATCAAAAGGATGGCGAAACTCGAGGAGATTTTGTGCGCTTGGTCGATTGGTCCGACGTCACCCGCAACGAGTTCTGGGCAGTTAATCAGTTCAGCATTAAGGGACCGCATCACACACGTCGGCCGGATATTATTCTTTTCATTAACGGCTTGCCTTTGGTGCTATTGGAACTTAAAAATCCTGCCGATGAGACGGCGGACATCTGGAAAGCGCACGACCAGATTCAAACGTATAAAGAACAGGTTCCCGACGTTTTTCAGTACAACGAGATACTGGTCATTTCAGACGGTTCGGATGCGCGCTTGGGTTCTTTGTCGGCAGATGCCGAGCGCTTCATGCAATGGCGCACCATCGATGGCATCAACATAGACCCATTGGGTGAGTTCAATGAGCTAGAAACTTTGGTGCGGGGCGTGCTGGCGCCGCAGTATTTGCTGGATTACCTGCGTTACTTCGTGTTGTTCGAGGATGACGGCAGGCTAGTCAAAAAAATCGCTGGCTACCATCAGTTCCACGCGGTGCGTGCAGCTATCGAGCAAGTGGTAGCGTCATCGCGAGTCGATACACCAGCCAACATCCAAGGGAGGGGTGGTGTCGTCTGGCACACCCAAGGTAGTGGTAAGAGCATCACCATGACCTGCTTTGCGGCGCGGGTCATGCAAGACACGGCGATGGAGAATCCCACCATCGTAGTCATCACCGACCGCAATGACCTGGATGGCCAGCTGTTTGGCGTGTTCAGCCTGGCGCAAGACCTGTTGCGTGAGCAGCCAGCGCAGGCACATACCCGTCAAGAATTGCGCCAGTTGCTGACTAACCGTCCATCGGGCGGGATTATTTTTGCGACCATCCAGAAGTTTATGCCTGGCGAGGACGAAGACATATTTCCCGTCTTGTCTGACCGGCGCAACATTGTGGTCATAGCCGATGAAGCGCACCGTACCCAGTACGGTTTTGAAGCCAAGCTCAAAGGTAAGCCAGGCGAAGAAACCTACAAAGTCGGGTACGCCCAGAATCTGCGCGATGCCTTGCCGCAGGCCACATTCGTGGCTTTCACTGGCACACCGGTTAGTAGCGTAGACCGAGACACGCGCGCCGTCTTTGGCAACTACATCCATGTCTACGACATGCAGCAGGCAAAGGAAGACGGTGCCACGGTCGCCATCTACTATGAATCCCGTCTGGCTAAGTTGAGATTAAAAGAGGCTGACCTCTCCGTCCTTGACGACGAAGTCGATGAATTGACGGAGGATGAGGAAGAAGGCACACAAGCACAACTCAAAAGTCGCTGGGCTGCTTTGGAAAAGGTGGTTGGTGCCGAGCCTCGCGTTGCTAGCGTTGCGGCAGACTTGGTAGCGCACTTCGAAGAGCGTAATAAAGCACAAGACGGCAAAGCCATGGTCGTGGCGATGAGCCGTGATATATGCGTGCATCTCTACAACGAAATTATCAAGCTACGTCCTGAATGGCATGACACTGACCCCGAGAAGGGCATAGTCAAAATTGTCATGACAGGTAGCGCCAGCGACAAAGCCCTCTTGCGCCCGCATATCTACAGCAACCAGGTAAAGAAACGACTGGAGAAGCGCTTCAAGGATGCTAGCGACCCAATGCGTCTGGTTATCGTGCGCGATATGTGGCTGACCGGATTTGATGCCCCATGCGTGCATACCATGTACGTAGACAAGCCGATGAAGGGACACAACCTGATGCAGGCAATTGCCCGTGTCAACCGCGTGTTCAAGGATAAGCAAGGCGGCTTGGTAGTTGACTACATTGGCATTGGCAATGAACTCAAAGCTGCCATGAAGGAATACACCGCCAGCAAAGGTCGTGGCAAGCCGACCGTTGATGCGCATGAAGCGCTGTCAGTTTTGCTGGAGAAGCTCGATGTGCTACGAGCCATGCTGCATGGTTTTGACTATTCGAGTTTTAAGTCTGGAGGACACAAGACTTTGGCTGGAGCGGCTAACCATGTTCTTGGCATTAAGTCAGAAAGCAAGGACAACAAGCGCGATGGCAAAAAACGCTTTGCCGACACAGCACTTGCGTTGAGCAAAGCCTTCAGCCTTTGCTGCACTTTGGATGAAGCGAAAGCGCTGCGCGAAGAAGTCGCCTTTATGCAGGCGGTCAAGGTCATCCTGACCAAGCGCGATATCAGTAATCAGAAAAAGACTGATGAGCAGAGGGATGCCGCTATTCGGCAAATCATCAACCAAGCCGTCGTGAGTGACAGTGTTGTCGACATTTTCGATGCCGTCGGTTTGGAGAAACCAAATATTGGCCTGCTGGACGAAGAGTTTCTGGCTCAGGTTCAAAAACTACCTGAGAGAAACTTGGCAGTTGAGCTGTTAGAGCGACTGTTGGAAGGTGAAATCAAAAGTAAGTTCGCCAGCAACCTAATTCAGCAGAAGAAATTTTCCGAATTGCTAACCGGCGTTATTACGCGCTACCAGAACCGTAGCATTGAAACTGCGCAGGTGATGGAAGAGCTGGTCGAGATGGCAAAGAAGTTCAAGGAAGCAGCGAATCGTGGTGAGCAATTAGGGTTGACCGACGATGAGGTGAAGTTCTATGACGCCCTGGTCAACAATGAATCAGCCGTGAAAGAATTGACAGATGAAACGTTGAAGAAGATTGCACATGAACTGACAGAGAATCTGCGTAAAAACATCACGGTCGATTGGTCGCAGCGGGAAAGCGTACGTGCCAGTTTGCGGCTGATGGTTAAGCGTATTTTGCGTAAATACAAATATCCGCCAGACATGGCAGACAACGCGGTTGAATTGGTACTACAGCAGGCTGAGGCGCTCGGAGAGACGTGGGCCTAACTAAATGAAAGTTTATTTGAATGAAGACTAATAAAAAACCTTGGCCATTAAGCACACTGTCCAACGCTAGGGGCATTAGGCAACGTATTGATACCAATCCAGACTTTCAACGTCCCGCAGTATGGTCTAAAGCGCAAAAGCAATTGTTGATTGACAGTATCCTGCGCGAGTACGACATCCCTAAAATGTACTGGCGCAAAATCGATGAAAAACCTGACCGCTACGATGTCGTTGATGGGCAACAGCGGTTAAGAGCAATTTGGAGTTTCGTCGATGGAGAGTTTGATATCCCGAAGGACGCTGAAATGGTGGACGGTTTGCCGGTAGCGGGATGTGGGTATGCAACGCTACCCGACGACCTTCGGGTTCGATTTGACCAGTACTCTTTAGACGTCGTGGTCTTGGAGGATACGGACGAAGAGGAAGTGCGTGAAATGTTCTTGCGTTTGCAGAATGGCACTTCGTTAAAAGCGCAGGAAAAGCGAAATGCTATGCCTGGTGAAATGAGACAGTTCGTGAAGTCACTGACTGAACAACAGATTTTTCAAAAAGTCGGCTTTACAAATGCACGCTTTACATTTGACCACGTGGCCGCTCAGTTGGTATGTCTTGAGAAGGCTGGTGAGCCTATAAACGTAAAGGATGCAGATTTAAACCGTATGTATCGGGACAACCGACAATTTGATGTTCAAGGGAAAATTGCAAAGGGCGTTCTGCGTACTTTGAACCTGCTAGCAGAGGTTTTTACTGATAAAACCCCCGAACTTGAACGTTACAACGTCGTCTCTCTTTACTGCGTTTTTTCTGAATTACAGAGATTGTACGCGGTGAATGAAGTGAAGCAAGAGTTGCGGACTTGGTTCTTGGATTTCGAGAGTCGACGACGTAACCAAGAAAACTTGGATGAGGACCAAATAGCACCTGAATGGTTAGCCTACAAAGAAAAGATAAGTCACAGCACGGATTCACAAGATTCAATTAAATTTCGGATGGATTTCTTACTAAGAGATTTACTTGCCCGTTTTCCAAATCTCTCTTTAAAAGATAATCAACGTGATTTTACTCATAATCAGAGACTTGCCGTCTTTCGGCGGGACCAGCAAATATGCCAAGTGCGTCTTAATTGTTCAGGCATAAGAGTCGAGTGGGATGATTGGCACTGTGACCATAAGACCGCTTGGAACAACGGGGGACGTACTACTGTACAAAATGGACAGGTAAGCTGCCCTGCATGTAATTGGGCGAAAGGCGGAAGTTGAAAGTGGCAACAAATAAATTCTGGAAAGATGACTTTAATCCCAATGATTACGACGACATCAAATCAGCTGAGGTTGAGCGAGAAAGATTGAGGCAGGAAAACTCGACCACCAACTGGATTTACGTCGGAACGGACATTCGCCATTTTGACGAAGCAAAAATTGGGTTAACCAGTGGCGCCCTCGGTACCAGAGCAAGCAGCAGCCAGAACCCGCACTTTACATTGCTATGCGCATTCAAGGTGAAGGACGGTATCACTCCCTTAAAGCTCGCAGAGATTGAAGAATCTGTCAAAACAATGCTTTGTGGCCGTTATGAGGCCATTCCTCATTATGGCTCCAGATGGAATTCAGAGTGGTTTCGTGTCAGCCCGCAAGAAATGCGCGAAGTGGTGCAGCATTTTCTTTACGACAATTACAATTGGTATATGTACTCCTATTACTGTCATGAACGTGACGAGGGCGTTATTAACGGTTGGGAAAACACGCGATTGATTAATGGCGGAGACAATCTCCGTTATGGCCCGCGAGATTTGAGCACCCGACCGATTGCATTCGAGTGCCTTACGTTTCCTGGCTGTGGCGAAGATTGTGATTGCTGGTGATTCATTGAGCGCTTTATTGCTCATAACATCCAGTTTTTAAGTTCAACTTCGAACGCCAGCAATCCCATATTTATGGGATTAGTTTCCTGATAACAAACAAGTACATTGCGCGTTGGCATTTAATTTTGGCAACGAACATGGCCTTACTCTCATTTCAAGAAGCTCTCTTCGATTCGGCAGGATTTACAAGACGCCATCTGCTGTTGGGCAATGGTTTTAGCATTGCGTGCCGGCCGGATATTTTCGCTTACGGAAAACTCTACGAGGAGGCAGACTTTTCAAAGTTGTCTCCAACCGTCAAAAAGGCATTTGAGGCCCTAAGTACGCAAGATTTCGAACGAGTTATCAAAGCTCTACGAGATGCGAAAGCAATCTTGGCCGCGTACGGTGGAACTCCTGCATTGCTCAAGACCCTAGAAGACGATGCAAACGGGCTGCGAGAGCTTCTTGTTCAAACGATTGCCTCATCTCATCCAGCTTGGCCTGGTGAGTTGACTGAGTTGGAATACACGTCATGTCGAAAATTTTTAGCAAACTTTGACTCAACGTATACGTTCAACTACGACTTGCTGCTGTACTGGGTTCAAATGCACACGCCGGAGGGTGTTGAGCCAGATTCGGATGATGGATTCCGGAAATCTGAAGAAAATTTCGATGCCGAATATGTTGTTTGGGAGCCAGGTCAAAGCCACGAGCAAAACATGCACTTCTTGCATGGTGCGCTTCATGTCTTTGATGCAGAGACTGAAATTCAGAAGTACACCTGGAGCAATACTGGGGTGCGGTTAATTGACCAAATTCGCAACGCCTTAAACAAAGACTACTATCCACTTTTCGTATCGGAAGGGACGAGCGCAGAGAAATATGCGCGAATCAGACACAACGATTATTTAGCGAAGGCCTATAGGAGCTTTAGTGAAATTCGTGGTGCTCTATTTGTATACGGTCATTCGCTCGCGGCAAATGATGAACATTATTTGAAGAGAATCGAGAAAGGGAAGATTGAGCACCTTTACATCGGTTTGTATGGTGACTTCAATTCACCAGATAATAAGAACATTGTACGTCGAGCTGAGAAAATGACTAACGCTCGTCGCGGGAAAATACCCTTAAGCGTCACGTATTTCGACTCATCAACTGCAAAAGTCTGGGGCAAGTAATCTTACTTATTTCGTGCTGTTGATTGACTTGGCTACGGTCTTTTCGGAGGAGATGGGCTGATTTCATGCGCTTCTTTACAGGAGCGCCTCTTTTCTGCATTGTCGTAATCATTTTGGATTTTCTACAGCGTACAGTGCGTCGGTTACAGGCTAGGAGTAGCCATTCATATAGGCCATTCCATACCGGTTCGAGCGATGCTGAATCGGCGTTAAGGCTAATTGATTAATGCGACCGTTGTCATTGAAGAATATCTGTAAGAATGACTGTATCGACACTTGGCGCTTTTATAATGCGCAAATAATCATCAGAATAACTGAGGGAGACAATGTCACGTATTCGTCGACTTGAAATTCGCAATTTTCGTTCGATACAGCAACTCGATTGGGCTCCTTCCAATGGATTGAACTGTCTTATTGGCCCGGGTGATAGCGGCAAGTCAACCATCCTCGACGCCATCGACTACTGTCTTGGCGCGCGGAGAAGCGCACCATTTGGCGATACAGACTTCTTCAATCTGGACGTCAGTCGTACTATCGGGATTGCGGTCACTCTAGGTGCGCTACCCGACGCGCTGAAGAATATTGACACCTATGGAGATTTCCTGCGCGGATTCAACCTTGTTACTGGGGTAATTGAAGATGAACCGGGCTCAGGCTTAGAAACGGTTCTGACACTAAAACTCGAAGTCAAGGATGACCTCGAGCCAAGATGGACACTGTATTCCGAGCGAGCTGCCCAGCAACAATTGGAGCGGTCTCTGGCTTGGAAGGACCGCAACCTGCTGGCTCCTGCCCGTATTGGTACATATGCGAACACGAGCCTTTCATGGGCAAGGGGCTCGGTTTTAAACAGGCTCACTGAGGAACGAGCGAATCTGGGCTCGGAACTCGCTGGTGCAGCCCGTGCTGCACGTGCTACTTTTGGCGCTCAGGCTGGTCCTCAGTTCGCACAGACGTTACAAGCTGTCACTCAAACAGCAATCGGCTTGGGCATTGCTGTTGGTGCGAGCACTCAGGCGCTGCTCGATGCTCACTCGGTGTCAATTGGTGATGGTGCTATCGCGCTCCATAGCGAGGCCGGTATTCCATTGCGGTCGCTGGGCACTGGTTCGGGACGACTTCTTGTGGCCGGACTGCAAAGGGCTGCGGCTGCGGCTGCCACCGTCGCCTTAGTGGACGAAGTCGAATATGGACTTGAGCCACACCGACTCATGCGACTGCTCGATTCACTTGGTGCGAAAGATGCGGCCGAGCCGCTGCAGGTTTTTATGACCACTCATTCACCTGTTTCGCTCAGAGAGCTCTCTGGCAGTCAGCTTTATGTCGTGCGTCAGCATGCAGGCAATCATAAAATCACATGTGCGGGTACTGACGACGGTATCCAAGGCACTATACGAAAATCAGCCGAGGCTTTTCTAGCCAAGTCCATCATCGTCTGCGAAGGTGCCAGCGAGGTCGGATTTGCTCGCGGGATGGACCAGTGGTGGGTCCAATGTGGTGCTACATCGTTCTTGGCCCATGGAGGCTCATACGTGGATGCCAGCGGAGGAAGCCCCGACCAGTGTTTCATGCGAGGAGAAGCATTTCTCAAGTTGGGCTATCGCGTTCTTGTTTTCATCGATGCTGATAAGCCGGTTACAACTGTCGGACTGGTCGATAGATTCGTAGCGGCCGGAGGCCAGTACCTCACGTGGAGTCAAGGCTTGGCACTTGAGGACGAGCTATTCCGCCACTTAAGCAACGATGCGGTGCACGCACTGTTGAATAAGGCGGATGAGATGATTGGCCGCGAGCTCATGGCTGAGCACGTCAGGTCGAAGTCGAACGGAGAAGTAACCTTGGATGCCATAGAGGCCGAACGGCAGAATGGCGGCTATACAGCTGCGAGCCGAGCATTGCTCGGAATGGCCGCTCGCAACAATAAAAACGGCTGGTTTAAGTCAGTGAGCGGTTTTCAAGAAGTTGCCAAGGACATCGTTGGCCCTAATATCGCGAATGCGCAGCCGGGCTTTATCAATATTACAAATCAGCTCTATGGGTGGACGAGTGCCGCCGCCTGAAATCGACATCTTTCAAGCGCGTCTAGGCTCAATTACCGCCCCTGCAGGATGCGGCAAGACTCAGCTCATCGCAGATGCGCTCAGTCAGCACACTGAAATTAAGCCAGTCTTGGTACTTACGCACACCAATGCTGGAGTTACGGCGCTACGTGCCAGACTCCAGCGTGGCGGCGTCCCAAATTCAGCATTCAGAGTATCAACCATAGATGGTTTCGCGATGCGGTTAGCGGCAAAATTTCCGCTTCGTACGGGGCTCAACGCGCGTGTTCTCGAGTTGGCCAACCCGAACGCTGATTACCCAGCCATCCGAGTCGCTGTGCAAGGGCTCCTGCGGGCAGGCCATATCAGTGACCCCATCGCAGCGACTTATTCGCGCTTGCTGGTGGACGAGTATCAGGATTGCAATACCGCACAGCACGCTATGGTCTGTTCTATCGCCCAAACGCTGCCCACTTGTATTTTTGGTGACCCGATGCAGGCGATATTCGGCTTTCGGGACCCGCTGGTTCAATGGACGCATGAGGCTCAGGCTTCGTTCCCGCCCATCGGCGAGCTGCAGACTCCTTGGCGATGGCGGCTTGCAGGTATGGATGCACTAGGTGCCTGGCTACTCCAAGCTCGTGCATCACTGCAGGCGGGCCAACCTGTGGACCTGCGTGAAGCGCCAGAGGGCGTCCAGTGGGTTCAACTAACCCAAGGCATGGAAGTGCAACAGAGAATGGTAGCCGCCCGGACGGAGGCACCAAACCGAGACGGCCGTGTTCTAGTGATTGGCGACTCCATGAACGCCAATGGTCGCCATCAACTCGCTATGCATACCCCGGGTGCCACCTGCGTCGAGGCAGTCGACTTGAGGGACCTAGTGAATTTTGCTCGTCAATTCGACTTGGGGGGAGTTAACGCACTAAGACAGGTCGCAGAGTTCGCGACTTCACTGATGACCTCGGTTGGAACTGCAAACTTGCTCACAAGAGTAAATACGATACGAAGTGGCCGCTCCCGAACGCCCCCCACGTCTGCAGAAGCCGCAGCCGTGGCGTTCGTCGCGGCACCTAGCTACACCACCTCGATTGACCTGTTCCAGTCTCTTTCGAACCAACCGGGTGCACGTGTCTACCGACCCGAAGTGCTGCACTGTTGTATCTCAGCGCTGAGAGCAGCCGGGGGGGACGGTGGGTTCATTGGCGCCGCCATGCAGGCCCGCGAGCGAAACCGCCATCTGGGGCGGCCGTTAGGCCGGCGCGCCGTTGGAAGCACGCTTCTTCTGAAAGGGTTGGAAGCTGACGTCGCGGTCATTCTTGAGCCCGAGCGCATGACTGCGCAGCACCTGTATGTGGCTCTAACGAGAGGTGCAAGGCGAGTCGTGGTTTGCTCGGCAACGCCTTTGCTTACTCCTGCCATGGGCCGCTAGCGAAAGCGCACTAAAAGATGAGTCCATGGTTTTGCAAGACGGACGGTGATGTAGCAACTGTTTTGGGCAAACCTTCCCGCGATTTTTCCATCTTTGTCTCAGAGATGGCTAAGGCTGGGACTTTGGGGGAGGGCAAGCCTAGCCCAGTGATATCTCTAATTCCAAGCCCTTAGTTACACATGGCACCACAAGGAGTGTTCGCTTAGGGTCGGAAGCAGGCGTCTGCTATCGGCCAGAAGCGGATATCCATTTATCGTTGGGATTCATGGTGTGGGCGTTGGTCGCCAGCATTAGAATCGGGTTTCATGGCATTGTTAGCTATGAAGCTACGGTTATGTAAAAGAACTTTAATTAGCGTTGGTGGCTAAGGCTTAAACCAAAGCTGGTCAATAATTTACGGAATATTATGAATATGCCTGAAAATTTTTTGCGGCTTACTCAAGTTCTACGAGATGGCATTGATGCATCTAATCTAGAAATGTGGGAAAAAGTTCAAGGAATAGAAGTGTTGGACAGCTTGGACTTTTTGTTTCGTTCTGGGCTTGCAACTAAAGCCGTTACAACTGTTCTTTTGGACACTTTGCCGCCACTTCCAAACAATGCGGCGACGGCATTTGCGTTGACAGGTTACGTCTACTTAACAACGCAGAATTCAACGACAGAGTCCAAACAGAAATAAGTTATATGTCCGCTTTCGGCCAATAGCGGACGTTCAATTGTTTCGGCCCCATATTCATGGGATGTTTGCGAGTAAGCAACTCGGCAATACTCCATGCCTAGTCGAAAATATGCAAATGCACCTTTGATTCAGATAAATGGAAACTGCATGCAAAGCAAAAAGATATTTTTCACCATATTGCAGGTAATTGCATTGGCCTTAGGTAACTTGCGATGAAATTGCGAATAGTAGTAATTAGTAGTGGATTTACTAATTAGTAAATCCACTACTAATTCTTATTAGGTTTCCCATCGTTCAGGGCTAAATGTTCTTGCCAGACTGAATCGCTTACGTCACTCCATATTTCTATCGACCGTTGTTGCGTCCACCGACTCCAAACATAATTCCCATCTAAATTATGTCCTGAGCCGCCGCTGAGTAAATAAATGCGGCCTGAATTTGTAGTCGCACGTAAGTTTTTTAAATCTAACTCGGTTACGGTCGAGCTAACTCTTCCTTCACGGTTTTCCATGCAATACCCTATTAGGTGACGTTTACCATCGGGTAGTTCGAGGACCTGCCAAGAACAAAGTGTAAGCGTGTTCTGTTCTTCGACGGAACGTGTAGGCCAGATAGTCATTTGCTTCTCCTTTAGAAATTCGCTATTCAAAAAAGTGAATTGCTGAGCAAAAAAAATCGCAATAACTTTTCAAAAGTGTAACGGGCGAATAGACCGAGAACGTGGAGAAATTAAGAAAAACTTTGAGCGAGCAACAGAGTGTTTTTTCTTTTGGACACGATATGTTTTATTTCGTGGCCTTCGGCCACTTTATGTTTTATATCGGTATTGACGGGTGTTTGAGGCCTCTAGGTAAGGCGGACAACTTATGCTTTATTTGTAGGTCGTGTATTAGCTAACGGCACACGACAGACAAAGAAATCCCACCGAGATTGCTCAGGGCGAGAGGTACTTTATCGCTATTTTTTGTCTTACTCGGACTGATTCCTGCAAGTACTTAGAACCCCGTTTCACGCCAGGCCACCGAGGCGGCAACACGCAGGAATCGTAGCGCTGGTATTTCCCAGTCTCCGGCTATGGTGACACGTCCACGCCATGCCGGACTGGTGGCAGGTAGCGCCTCATCGGTATCCAGCACCACGCGATAGATGGCATGCTCCGGATACAAGCTGCCGTTCTTTTCGCGCACCAATACATCACCGCCGAATAGTGAGGCCAGTTCTGGCTCATTCAGGGTGCGGCTGGCATCGCGGTCTATGCTGACGACATTCAGGCGCCGGGCCGGTCCTGCCATGCCATCAGCGATGAACAGTGCACGGTCGCCTTTTGAAATACGACGTACCGCTTCTTCGTCAACGTAAGTCACCACTTGCCAGCGATCTGCAGCGACCAGTGAGCCGAGATATTCCTGGCTCTTGAGTGCTTCGCCGGGACGCAAATCGGGATCGATGTCGACCAGCACGCCAGCGTAGGGGGCAACAGGTTGATAGCGTTGGAGATCGGTACTGACGGCGACTCGCTCCGCGTTGGCATAGGCCAGTTGATCGTTGAGTACTTGCCAGTCTTTACGGCTGTTTACGTCGAGTCCGGCCGCAGCTGATTGCCACGCCAGCGATTCATATTTGGCGTCGGACTCGGTGGCGCGCAGATCCAGCTCCGGTGATGACAGCTGTATCAGTGCTTGCCCGGCTGACACCGCCTGACCACTGGCGACCGGCAGCGCGTCCAATGTGGCGTGGGGCGGCGCATAGAGCGCCAGCCTGGTTTGCGGCTGCAACAGGCCGGAGCTGCGTACCCGATCCGGCCACGGCAGCAGGAAGATAAAAATAAACAGTGCTGCCAGTGCTGCACTGCGTCGGGCACGTTTGCTGTGTCTTATGTCCGGCCAGCGTGTACGCCATACCTGAATTTCGCGCCATACCGGCAACGCAACAAACCAGCATATCTCCACGATAAATAGCAGAATCCCGACCGCTTTGATGAAGAAGTGGTAGACCAGTACAGCGATGCCGAGAAAGAGTATGAGGCGATAGATCCAGATTGCCCATGCAAACAGGATCAGACCGGTATTCATGCGTGGCGAAAATGCTTCCGGCGCTGGTTCACCCAATGCAAACAGGCGCTCACGTAGATCCCAGCGCGCGAGTGCGAACGCGCGGTTGTGCAGGTTAGGCAAGCCCAGGTAGTCCGACAGGATGTAGTAGCCATCAAAGCGCATGAAGGGGCTGGCATTGATGAGCAGGGTGCTGATCCAGGTGGTGGTCGAGAGCAGGAAGGCGACTTGTTTGGGGCCGCCTTCCGGTAACCACGCCCACGCCAGAGTCGCCCAGGCGGCGATGCCGAGTTCAGTGATGATCCCGGCACTGGCTACGGTTAATCGTTTTTTTCTGTCGGCGAGTTTCCAGACTTCATTGGTATCGGTATAAGCGACCGGCCACATCACCAGAAACGCCAGCCCCATGGTTGGTACCCGGCAACCGTAGCGTTTGGTGGTCAGCGCATGGCCCAGCTCATGGCAGGTCTTGGCGAAAAAAATGGCTGCACCGTATAGCACCGCACCATCCCAGCTGAGCGTGTCCATCAGCGTGGCGGAGAATCGATCCCACTCGCGGTAGGCACCGATCAATCCAAGCACACCGGCAAGAATCGTCAGATGACGGAAAGTGGGGCTGAACAGGAACGCCAGTCGCGGTTCCAACCAAGTCAGCCAGCGGTCAGGTCGCAATAACGGAACACGGAAAAACAGATAGTTATGCAGCAGCCACTGATGCCAGTTGCCACGTTGCTTGGCGCGCATAGCGGCCAGTGCAGGGGCCGAACCTTTTTCTGCCTGCAGCAATTGCTGCTCTCCCAGAAACGTCAATAGTCCATTGAATGCTGCGCTATCAAGCTGGAGCGCCGTTATGCTGTTGATCTCGGCGAGGATGGTTTCAGCATCGCCCATATTCCAGCGACTGAGCATTTCAAAACTAGGCCAGTCGAGCTGGAAAAACATATTGCGCACAGGATCATGCAGCGTCCAGCTCGGTTGTCCGTCGGGCAAGCGCGGGCCGACGCTGATGGACAGTTCCTGGCGCAGAGCAGGTAGGCTAGAAGGCATGCGTACTCAAATCGCCAGGAATTGACGGATGCTGGCCAGCGGTCGTCGTAGTACCCAATAGACCAACGGTACATAGCTACCACCCAATTTAGCCGTTCCTTTGAGGCCCACGCGCTGGTCGGTGCTGGCATTCAGTTTTGCGCGTACCCGGTAGGCGTAGCTGCCATCGGGACGCGCTGTGGCACGATGGCTCATGTAACGCAGGGTGCCGGATATCGACGACAAGGGAGCGGCTGCCAGGTACAAAGACAGTGGCGCTTGCTCGCTGACCGGGACAGCATCACCTATCGGTACCCACGCTTCGATTTCAATATCGTTAGCTGCGGCTACCTGCATGATGCGCTCTCCGGTTTGTACCGGACGACCTACCCATTCGGATGGATCATCGAACAATACGGTACCCGCTTGCGGTGCCACCACGCGCGAACGTTGTGCCTGACTTTCGAGGAAGCTGGCCTGCGCCTGTTTCTCGGCGATCCTGCCCAGGAGCGTAGCTAATTGCGTTTTTGCACGCGGGTCATTCAACATGAGTTGTGCGGCTTGCCGGTACTCGGCTTGAGCCGTACCCAAGGCTTCGCGTGCTACTTCCAGGCGGCTGCCGATAGGTGCCTGATCGAAAGAAAATAGTAGCTGACCGGCGGCGACGGTCTGGTTGGGCGTGACGGCGAAATCTGCAATGACGCCATCCAATGGCGCACGTATGGTGGCCGGATTGGCTGGTACCAGCTCACCGGGCGCCAGCACCGTGAGGCGCACTGGAAACAATAGAACGACCAGTAATCCGACACCTGCTGCGAGACGGCGACGCCAGCGTTTGTCTGCTGCACCACCATGCCACCAGGCCCGTAAGCGCGCCGGAATAGCGGCAAGCGACCAGCGTGCAGGACGATGCATGGCGCGCCACGCGTGCTGCCAGATATCCATCCATTCTTCTAGCAGCGCCAATTCGTCCGGGCGCAATGGATGATCGCCTGCCAGCAGCAAGCCAGCCTGATCAGCAGTTGGGTGATTGTTTTCGGGATGGCGCAGTCCGCGCAGCGGTATCCATGTTACTGCTGCAGGCAACCATTCGTCCCACGCAGTAGTTATCGAGGCGGGTAGCTGTGTCGCATCGACCGTTAGCGCTCCACCGCTTGTATGCTGGGTCGCGAGCGTGCGGCACAACTGGTTCAGCCATTGTGCATATGGCGCATTGGCTTCGACCGCCACCACGCCGGACAGTGTGTGTACACCACTTGTGCCTAACCATAATGCAGCCTGGCGGTAAGGCAGCAAAACGCGCGTGTCGTTGACTGCGAGGAAGGCAAGTTCATTGGCACTGGCAGCAGCGCGTGCGCGCTGAGCCAGTTCGATTAACTTCAGTAGCGGATTACCTGCTGCGCCGTCGCTCATGCCCCCGGTCTCGCTCCTGTCGTACTACGCGCCAATACGGCCAGGCGTTCGGCACCAGCTTCGCGCGTGGTACGCATTTGTTCAGTCAGGCTGGCGCGACCGATAGGTTCGGCGATGCCGCGCTCTAAATGAGCGCCTTTGTTACCTTGTCCATCTTTGGTCACAACGATTTTGAAGGTCTGTACTGCGATCCGTCCCTGCGCATCCCGTGCCACCACCTTGAAGCTAATTGTGCCTTCGAAGGCGGGAGGTGGAGTGCCTTCAAAACGTCCGGTGCGGGAATTGAATTGGAGCCAGCCTGGCAATGGCATGCCATTGGCTTGCGTTGCGCTCAACTCTATGGTGCTGGATGAGATAAAGGCATCGCCTGGTATTTGTACTGCAATGCGACTGCCGCTGCTCACACTCAAGTCTGCAATTGGACTATTGATTAACAATACGTCACTGTTGACCGTCGATTCCGCACGCACAGTGGAATCGAAAGGCGAAGACAAGGTATTGCTATCGAGTGTGGACACGCTCGGATTTAAAACACTGGACCAAGTGCCGGATGGCGACGGCGCGAAAACGGGCGCGGGAACTGAGCCAGGGCCGCTTGGCGCCGGTGGTTCTATGCTCGGCTGATGGATTACCTGCGGCGGCGGGGTTTGCGTCTCCACAGGTAATGGTGGCGGTGCTGTTGATGGCAGTACACCGACGGTCAATTCATTCGCGCTGCTGTCGCTGGCAGTATTGCCAGCCAGATCGGTGATGGTTGCGACCACACTGTATTGATGGTTCATGACCAGGGTCAAGGTGCCGCTAACCGGTACCGCTGTTGCCAGATCCAGGGTCCAGCTACCGGCCACTGGCGTAACGTTATAGGTAGCACCGCCGACTGTGACGGTCATGGTCTCACCGGCCGCCAGTGTGGCGCTACCGGTCAATACCGGTGTGAGGCTGGTGGTCGACTGTGTATCGACGGTAGGCACGCTGGCCGCGGTATCGTAGACATAAGCCTGGGCTGTCACGTTGCCATCGTTGCCCGCAATATCGACTACCTTGACCAGCAAGGTGTTACTGCCGCTGAGCGTCTGGCCGCTCAGCGACCAGGTGTCAGTACCGACGGTGGCGGTAGCAACGATCCAGGTAGCGCCATTATCCAGCGAGACCTGGACAGTCTCACCGCTGGCCAGATTGGCTGACAAAGTACCGCTGATAGTTTGTGCGGCGACGTTGGTAATGAAGTCGGTGGACGAAGCGCCGCTGTCAGCCGAGAAGGAGATGCTAGCCACGCTGGTCATCGGCCCAGTCGTATCGAGTACATAAGCACGGCTGGTGGCGGTACCGTTGTTGCCTGCTGCATCAGTGACGCGCAATTGCAGGGTGTCGCTGGCGGCCAGCGTGACGCCGTTCCAGGTCAGTGTCGTGCCGGATACCTTGCTGGTGATGTCGGTCCACGTCGCACCGTTGTCGAGTGAGCCGTAGACAACATCACCGGCTGCTGGTGCCGCGCTAAGCGTAGCACTGATGGTTTGCGCCGCGGTGTTGGTGATCAAGTCGGTTGCGCTGCTGCCGGTGTCGGCTGATAGCGCGATGTCGCTGAAACTGATGCTCGGTGCCGTAGTGTCGAGTACATAGGCTTGCGAGTAAGGCGTGCCATTATTACCAGCGTCGTCGCTGATGCGCACCTTCAGCGTGCCGCTGCCGTTTAAGGTTTGATTGGCGAGTGACCAAGTGTTGGCGCCGACCGTGGCGGTGGCGAGGGTCCAGGTAGCGCCATTGTCGAGCGAGACGTAGACGCGTTCACCAGCGGCCAGATTGGAAGTTAATGTGCCGCTGATGGTTTGCGCTGCCGTCTTGGTGATGAAGTCGCTGCCTGAGGTTCCGGTGTCATCCGAGAAGGCGGCACTGGCGACGGTATTGGTCGGTGCCGAGGTATCGATAACGATATCTTTGTTTGCACCCAGCGATCCGGCCGTGCCCGGCGTCGCCAGAATGATATTGGCGGATTGCTGGGAACCCCCTGCATCGATAATCGAGGCACCGTTGAGCGCCAGCGCGAAGGCCGAGCTGTAGTCGAGGTCGGCACTGTTCTCGCCAGCCCCGACGGTGTAGCTAAAGGTCAGCGTGCCGGTACCACTGCCGCCGGTATAGGTGGCAGTGCCACCACTGGCAAGCGCAAGGGTCGGCGTGCCGAAGGTGGTGTCGACATTGATCGCAGTGGAAAAATCGACCGTGATCGTGATGGTCGAGCCGGCGCCATAGGCACCGTCGGATGTGCTGGAGCCGACGCTGGTGATGGCGGGGTTGGTGCCGTCAACATTGATGGCGGCCGTGCTGCCTACGCTGTTGAGGGTAGTCACGATGTCGTTGCCAGCGGCATCCTGCATTAGGGCTCCGCCGGTTGATAAGGCGCCTATCGTAATGCCATTGGCGTCGATGTCACCACTAGGTACGATGTAGCGGAACAGCAGCGCGCTACTGCCCGAACCTGATACATAGTCAGCATAGCGAGTAGTGGAACCGACAACGAGGGCGATCCGCGGCGTGCCGCCGAAGGTGTCGACGATGACTGCCTCACTGAAGTTAACGGTGAACTCCAATGTGCCGCCAGCGCTATAGGTACCGTTGGCCGGGACTGCGACTGAGGTTACGGTAGGCGCGGTGGTGTCGATGGTGATGGTCAGTCCGCTGGAGGCGGCTGAGACGTTACCGGCGGTATCAGTGGCGACGGCAGTGATAGTGTGGCTGCCCTGGGTTAAGACGCCAGTAGTGTAGGTCCAGCCACCGGCACCAGCGACAACAGTGCCGAGCATTGTAGCGCCATCGTACAGCGTGACTGTGCTGCCATTTTCTGCCGTACCGCTCAGCGTAGGCGTGGTATCGAGCGTGATGTTGTCATTGTTGAGCGGACCTGTATCACTGGACGTTGCCAGATCCGGCGTGCCGGGCGTGGCCGGGGCGCTGGTGTCCAGCGTATAAGCTTTGCTTTGCGGTGTGCTTTGGTTGCCGGCAGCATCGACCACCTTCAGTTGTAGCGTGTTGCTGCCAATGAGGGTGGCGCCGTCCCAGCTCAGGCTGGTGCTGCTAACTTTACTGGTGATGTCGGTCCAGGTCGCGCCGTTATCCAGCGAGCCGTACAGGATATCGCCAGCAGCGAGTGGTCCGCTCAGCGTGGCTCCTATGGTCTGACTAGCGGTCTTGGTGATGAAATCACTGTTGCTGCCACCTGTATCGGCTGACAGCGACAGGCCGCTGAAGGTAGTGGTCGGTGAGGTGGTGTCGTACTGGTAGGCCTGCGACAGCGCGGTGCTAACGTTACCGGCAGTGTCGCTAACCCTGACCAACAGGGTACCGTTACCCGTCAGTGTGCGGGGCAGTGACCAGGTGTTCTGGCCGACGGCGGCGGTGGCGGCGGTCCAGGTGCTGCCATTGTTGAGCGACACATAGACTGTTTCGCCGCTGGCCAGGTTGGCCGATAACGTACCGCTGATGGTCTGTGCCGCTTGGTTGGTGATGAAGTCCGTTGGCGAAGTCCCGGTGTCGCCGGAAAAGGACGCAGTGGCTACAGTGGTGGTCGGTACACTTGTGTCGAGCGTGTAGTTGCGGAAGCTCAGCGCGCTGTCGTTACCAGCCTCGTCGGTGACCTTGAACATGATGGAGTTGGCGCCCGTACCGAGAGTGGCACCATTCCAGTTCAGTGAGGTGCCGCTAACCTTGCTGGTGATATTGGTCCAGTGCGCACCGCCGTCGACTGAACCCCAGACGACATCGCCACCGACTGGTGCGCTGCTCAGCGTGGCACTGATGGTCTGCGACGCGCTGTTAGTGATGAAGTCGGTGTTGCTGACGCCGGTGTCGCTTGACAAGGCAATGCTGCCGAAGGTGGTCGTCGGCGGGGTGCTGTCGACTGTGTAGCTTTGGCTGCGCACCGTGCCGTCATTACCGGCGGCGTCAGTGACTTTGAGCTGTAGCGTGTTGCTGCCGGTGAGAGTGACGTTGTCCCAGGTCAAGGTAGTACCGCTGACTTTGTTGGTGATGTCGGTCCAGTGGGCGCCATTGTCGATCGAGCCCCAAACGATATCTGTGCCGGCTAGTGGGCTGCTGAGTGTAGCAGTGATGGTCTGGCTACTGTCCTGCGTGATGAAGTCAGTCCCCAAGGTGCCTGTGTCGCTCGACAGTGACTGGCCACTGAAGGTGATGGTCGGTGCAGTAGTGTCCAGGGTGTAGGTGTGCGAAAACGCGGTACTGGTGGAACCGCCGTTCGTCACGCGCGCCATGAAGGTGTTGCTGCCGGACAGCGTGGTGGTGGTGCTCCAGGTGCTGCTGCCGACCGCATAGCTAGTGGCGTTGTTCCACGTGCTGCCGTTGTCGTAGGAAACCTCGATCCGCTCACCGCTGCCCAGGTTGCCAGAAAGTGTGCCGGTGATGGTTTGCGCGGCGGTCTTGGTTATGAAATCGGTATTGCTGGTACCGGTGTCGGCCGACAGGTGGGCATCATTGTTGACCACGATGGTCGGCGGAGGAAGTGCCTTGACGTCGGTGATTTCAAAGTTCTGGAAGGTGGCATAGGCATTGCCGGTGAAGGTTACGCTACGGATATCATTGAGCGAGGTTGCGATGCTGGACAGGGCGTTGCCGGCTTCGACACCATTCACTACAACCGGCGCCAGAACGTTGCCATTGATATCAGTGACTTGCATAGTAAACGTGCCGTTGTCCGCGTGTGCCAGCATGGAGGCCATATCAAAGGTATAGCCACTTTTTATGCTGATAGTGAAAACGAAGGATTCCGCGTTTGCATTTAGAGGATACAGGCCCATGTCTGCACCACCGGTATTCAGTATGTAGAGGTAGGGCGCGGAAAAGGTCAGTGGCTGGCCGCCTACGTTTTTGGTAATGCTGGTTTTGGGGATATTCTCATCGCCATCAACACCATAGATGATGCTTACGGTTGTGAGCACGTCATCGTATTGCATCAGCGCGAGTTCATGCGCGTCGATAGCGCCGCTATGCGCTTCCAACGTCCAGTCACCGCCGAGACGGGAGGCGCCGGTCAGGTCGGTCGACGCAGCGACATCAGCACCGGTAGCCCGGGCAATGCCGTCTATCAATTGCGCACCACCGGTACCCGCCGCCACGTCACAACCGTACAAGAGTAAATCGCCGTCTGCGCTTAGCGCCTGGCCCAGCTGTGCCAACTCGGCCTGCGTGACGGCGGAGTTTAACGATGATGCGGTCAGTACATTGGTGCCGAGATTGATCGTGCCTTCAGAACCATGCGACAGGATGTGGATGGCATCCAATCCATTTTGGCTGGCCGCCCACTGCGCGATTTGCGCCAGACCGTCACGGCTGCCGTCGAATTCGACGATGCCCACGCCATCGCGTATGCCTGCTTCCAGTGTTTTGTAATTTGCCAGCGAAGTATCAACCAGCACCACTTCCTTCTTGCCATCGTCTTTCGCTGGTTCTGCTGCACGTATTGTGACTGCCGGTGGTACCGGCGGCGGGGCGCTGTCAGGTGTGGCGGCGTGAGCTGCGTCGGCGACTGCGCCATCAAACATGAAACGCTGCTCCAGCGACATTAGCTGCGAAGCACGGCGTAATGGGCGACGCGTGCTGAGGGCCGCTGCGGTAAGGTTCAGTGGAGTGATCGTTTGATTCATGGCAGGCTCCTCGAAGGGCGCGGGTGGTGCAACTAAATAGTGTGTAGAGAACTAACGCTGCGGCGGTGCCATCAGGACTTTGCCGCTCATGCCAGCAACCAGTTCGCTGAAGCGACCGTCAATGACGGCAGTCAACTTGACCGACTGACTGATAGGGTCGACACGGGCGCCGATGCGTTGTACTTTGGCCGGATAGGTTTTGCCGGTCTCGTCTATATTGACCTGGAAGGCGGCGCCATTGCGCACCCAGGCGAGCCAGCGCGACGGGACGATGAATTCCAGTTCCAATTGACTGTCGTCGAGGATTTCCAGTAGGGCCTGACCTGGTTGTACGTATTGCTGCTCGCGCGCTTTTTGTTCGGCGATACGACCGCTGAACGGGGCGGTAATCTGACACTTGCCGATTAACGCGCGGTTGGCTGAGACTTCGGCCTGGGCCTTGAGTACATCAGCCTTGGAAATATCGAGTTCAACTTTGCCGACCGAATTAAGCTCGGCCAGTTTTTGATTGCCGCGCCATGCCGTATCGGCCGCCATCAATGCAGCCTCCGCTTTGGCCAGCTGGGTTTGCTGCAGCGCGCAGTCAAATTGCACCAGGGTTTGCCCCTGCTTGAATGCTGCGCCTTCGGTCAGTGGCAAACGATTGATCTTGGCACCTATTTCTGCCGCCAGAGTGGTGTAGCGACGTGGCGACAATTGCGCACGGATTTCACGTGTTTCCAGCGTTGAGCCAACGACTGCTTGCGGCGGGGCGGCTTGTATGAGCGGAGTCAGTACCAGCAGCGTGCAGGCCAGTGAGCGACGCAGGTTGGTACCGATTAAAACTTGCTTCATGGAGCGCTTTCAATTTCCGGCAACTGGCCCTTGTTCCATGTCTGCAGCGATTTGGACACTGCATCGGTCAATGAGGCCAAAGGCATGTCTGATGCAGCGTCTATAGTCGGTTCCATGCCCAGTGTGGCTTGCAGGCGCGATGCGGCGGCCTGTGCATTCGACAAAGCCTGATAGCGACGCAGTTGCGATAGTGCGGCTGCGCTTTGTTGCGAAATACGATCAAGCGCAGATTGTTTTTGCGCATCTGCCTGATTGGATACATGCTGGGTAATACGGTTATCTACCTGCGCGATCGCATCGGAGCGTTCGTATTGACGTGCAGTGTTTGCGTATTGCAGGCGCGCGATATGTAATTGGCTCAGCACGGCCATTTGCATTGCCATCCGCTTTTGATCAGCCAGTGCAACACCGGCATCGGCCAAGCGCATTTGTGCCGGTGCTGCCAGCAGTCCCAGCAAGTTGAACGATAACTGTATGCCAGCTTCGTTCCAGCTTTGATTGATCAGATAGCTGTCATCACTATGCTTGGCACCGTAGTTGAAAGACAGGCCAGGGAACAGCTTGAGCATCGCGCGACGCGTTTCTTGTTGCGCGATACGCGAGTTATAGATGCCCTCACGCAGATCAGGATTGCGCAGCAAGGCGACTTCTTCCATCTTGTCCAGCGGCTGATTCAACCAGGCGGTATTGATATCACTTGCTGGTTCGACCACCGTATAGTCAGTGTTCAACGGCAACGCAGTCAGGTTGGCCAACTCGATTCGTGCGGTCGACAACTCTTGTTCTATGGTTTCCAGCAAGCGCAGGTTTTCCAGCAATTGACGTTGATAACGCAGCGGTTCTAGTGGTGAACGGATGCGGTCGTCTTCTGCTTTGCGTGCGTCCTGCAAGGCTTTTTCCGAATCTGTAATGGTGGTGCGCAGCAAAGGCAATAATTTTTGTGCGGCGACGACGCGCCAGTAAGCAGTGCGTACATCCAGGATCAGGTTATGCAAGGCCTTGCGGCGACGCTCGCCAGCGATCATGACGCGGTCAGCATTTTGACGCGCAGCGTAATAGCTCTGTCCGAAATCGAGCAAGCTCCACGAAATACCGATTTCGGTCGTGGTTGCCTCGCGGCTGGATGAGATGTATGGATTGGCCAGTGAAGGCTGACCGGTAACTGAGTCGACGCTACGGGTGATCAGGTCCTTGTCGCGATCACGGTATCCGGCCGATGCCATCAGCTTGGGCAGCATGTCGAACTTGCCAGCTTCAAAGGTGCCCATCGCGACAGCTTCTTCCAGCGCACGATAACGACGGTCTGCGTTGTACTTGATGGCACGGGCAATCGCGCCGTCCAGGGTCAGCGGTCCTGCCAGTGGTTCTATATCTTTTTGCAAGGCGGCTTTGTCTTGCAGCAGCGTGTCGCGGATTTCCGGTGTCGAAAGCCGGGCATTATCGACATTGAAGGTAGAGCAGCCGCTTAAAACCAGCACGCTGGTGACGGCAATCGCGCCCATCTTTACACCAGATAAACGAACGAAGGGATGCTTAAGGGTTTTGTACATAGATTGATTTTTTTGGTTATTCGATTTATCTGGCGCGACTTAACTATTTGGCAATTTTCTGGCTTTCCAGATTTTCCTCGCTGCAATATTTTACTAGCTAACTTTCTAATAAAAATACAATTAGCCTCATCTATTTTTTAACAACAAAACGGGCTGCTGATTGCTGATCAGGCCGATTTTTGATAAGGCACACGAGTCTATTCATTTCAAAATGAATGTAAATACTGCAAACGCAGTAGGTGAGTGTTCCTGCCATTCCCATCCAGCAGAAAAAAATCCCGCCGAGATCGCTCAGGGCGGGAAATGCTTTACTGCTATTTTTACGACCCAGTCAGGTAGTGACCCTGGCCGCTCTTGTTGATCCGAAACCGATTTGAATTGTGTTCAATCGATACCGGTTGCCGTCGCGACAACGGCAAGTCGATGGCGTGGTGGCGTGACCGCGCGTTTGATGCTGGATAGTTTGGAAGTCAGGGCAGGCCGCACCGGTGTCGAGCGCGCTGCTTCCTGCTGTTGCTGTTCGGCCTGGATTGCGTTGGCGTCGATCTTGAAGACGCTGACGGTTTGTTCCAGCTTGACTGCCTGATCCTTGAGCGAGGCCGCCGCAGCCGCTGCTTCTTCTACCAGTGCCGCGTTCTGTTGTGTGACGTTGTCCATTTGCGAGATGGCTTGGTTGACCTGTTCTATGCCTGCGCTTTGCTCTTCGCTGGCAGCCATGATTTCAGCCATGATGTCGGTTACGCGTTTCACGCTGTCTACAACTTCTGTCATGGTTGAGCCGGCTTGCGCCACCAGTTTGCTGCCGGTGTCGACACGACCGACTGAGTCGTCGATGAGTGCCTTGATTTCCTTGGCGGCGGCAGCGGAGCGTTGTGCCAGGTTGCGTACTTCGCTGGCGACGACGGCAAAGCCACGACCTTGTTCACCGGCACGTGCCGCTTCGACTGCAGCATTAAGGGCCAGGATGTTGGTCTGGAAGGCGATACCGTCGATGACGCCGATGATGTCGGTGATTTTTTTCGCGGAGTCGTTGATGCCGTTCATGGTGACCACGACTTCGCTGACGACGTCACCACCCTTGATCGCTATTTCGGAAGCAGACATGGACAGGCTGTTGGCCTGACGTGCGTTATCTGCGTTCTGTCTGACGGTAGAGGTCAGTTCTTCCATCGACGAGGCGGTTTCTTCCAGTGAGCTGGCTTGTTCTTCGGTGCGGGAAGAGAGATCCATATTGCCGCTGGCGATCTGGTTGGAGGCGGTCGCCATAGTCGAGGTACCGCTGCGCACTTCGTCGACGATACCGATCAGGCTTTGGTTCATGTCTTTCAGTGCTTGCAACAACTGACCGGTTTCATCTTTGGATTTGACATCGATTTTGCTGGTCAGGTCGCCGCTGGCCACAGTTTGTGCAACCAGTACTGCTTCGTTCAGTGGGCGCGTAATCGAGCGGCTGATGAAGATGCCCAGGCCTATGCTGAGGAGCAGGGCAATGGCAGAGATCGCGACGATGATGGTGATCGATTGTCGCGCTGCGAGGTCGGCTTCAGCGCTTTTCGCATCAACTACTTTCTGCATAGCAGTGACGACTACACCGATGTCTGCAACGATTTGTCGACGCAGCGGACTGCATTCATTGACGAGGAATTTGCCGAAGGCTTCCATTTGATCCGCATCGCGGAACTGACGCGGGCGTTTGAGTTCTTCCGCCATGGTCAGCAAACCTTTGCTGACTTTTTCAAAGTTGGCATCGCCTTTGAAGTGGGGCGTCATCTGCGCCAGGGCTTCCAGATAGATGGCTTTTTGCTCATCCAGGATGTCCAGTTCTTTCACCGCATCTGCTTTGTTGGTGAAGATGTACGCATTACGCGCCGCAAGGCCGGTCTGGCCGAGCGCTTCACGCGCGGCGTAGAGGCGCTCCAGTTGCTGGGTGCGGATTTGGTTTTGTGCCGCGATGACACCGTCGATCTGATTTATTCGCATCAGGGCGAATATCGCGATCAGCAATGTAAGCAGGGCTGTGATGCCGAATCCGAGGGCTAGCTTGGTTCCTACCTTCATATTTGCAAACATCGTTATCTCCCAATGTACGTCATTGAAGTTCTTCGCTGAGTGATGATTAGTCCGAAACGCGTTTGTGAAAAAAAGAGGTCCAGAGGCCAGAAAAAAGCGTGATGCCATGAGGAAATTTTCATGACGCTACCATGCTGTATGGAAATAAACGCTCCCATAAATATGAGATTTGATGCGGATTTGCGACGGTTTTTGCTAAAAAACGTCAAATGAAATTAAGCCCAACTATTTTTAATATGCGCTTAACAAGATGTGCACCAAATTGACGCGTGCTGACGTGTCAGTTGTGCTGTATTTGCGGGCTTATTCGAGGTACCTGATCTTGTGCAGATAGGCATAAAGTTGCTGGCGCTGCGAGGTGTCGAGCTGCAGGCATTCGCCACCTATTGAGATCGTCAATTCACCATCAGAGAACAAGCCTGCAATGACGGGAGGCGACTTGGAGTCGAAGCTGAGTGATGGGAATGCGATGTGTTCGGTTGAAGATGGTGTGCCATTCTCGTGACCGCTAATGGAGTGCACATTGGATGAGATAAGTGCGGGCACCTTTTCGGTGTAGGCTCTCTGCAATTGCAGGATATTTGGTTGCGATGAGGTATCGCTATCGGCTACTCCTGATTCGCTCCGGCGAGTAGCGATAAATTGTTCATCCAGTACGGTGTCGGGAGTGGCGAAATAGAGGCGACCACGGCGGTCTTTGACTTTAACGATGGCTTCATGCGTCAGCGCACGCAACAACAAGGTATTGATCGCAGAACTATCGCGTTGCAGCACATGGGCCAGTTCTTTCGGTGTCATCGGGCCATTGCCGAGTGCATCGATTGCTTCTGCGACCTTGCTGCCTGGACGAGGAGAATATCGAGAAGGTGGTTTTTTCATGGCATCGGTTTCAGATGTGACCAGGGCGGTTTAGCTGCTTCTTTTGGAATGCTCGCGTTCTGATCTGGTAAATATGCGCGCTGGTCGTTGATCTATACTCAAATGAATAGAATGATGCGTCTTTTTATACGGAAATGACGCGGGATTAGTCTCGAAGGTTGGGGAGGATGCGTCGCCAGACGGCTAGCGAGCGCCGAAATAGCGGTAGCGGTGCGGAAGAAAAAGGGTGCTGCCGGGGTGGGATTTAATTGCCGGATGTCGGCTTGTCCGGGGTGTTGTCAGGGAAGGGTTCGGCTATCGTATCGATGATTTTGATCATTTGATTGAGCTGATAATCGGACATTTGCTGCATGGTTTTCACCGCATGTGCGATGCGTTTGTCCATAGCAGGATAGCTGTCTGTCGCATCTTCCTCCGAGTCGGAATGCTCCGCCACGCCTTCATTCAGCCATGAGAAAGTAACGCGACAGGCTTTGGCCAGTTTCTTGATGGTTTCGGTTTCCGGACCTTTGCTGCCGACACCTTTCAGGATGCGGCTAATCGTCGCTTGCGGCACGCCCGAAATACGGGCGAGTTCACTTTGCGATTTGATGCGCGCGGCCTTCATGGCCTGGTCCAGTCGGTTTCCTATAGTCATGCAAAGACTATACATATGCGCATAATCACGATCAAAGAAACAATCATTTGTGCATAGTTTTAAACCATTCATGCATATATCGTGTTTTTCTGCATGTCCGGCGCTGATCAGGAGTGCTGGTAGTAAACTTGAAACTCCGTATTTGGAGTATATTATATCCATATATGGAGGTAATCATGAGTGCAGCTTACGCTTATCCGAAGAGCCGATTTGAACCAGCAACGCTGGTAGACCTGAACGCGAAGTCAGAAAGAGAGCGCTTGTCGCGCTCCGCGCTGAAAGGTTTTTTCTTGCTGGCCGCGGCGTGGAAGCTGCGCGATGAAGATGCGCGCGAGTTGCTGGGCGGTTTGTCCAGCAGTGCTTTCTATGAGTGGAAAAAGAATCCTGATCGTCTGCTTGAGGTCGATCGCATCACGCGCATTTCCTATCTGATCGGTATCTACAAGGCGCTGCACATTTTGTACGGTGAGAAGCTGGCGGATGAGTGGGTCAGTCTGCCGAATAAAAACGTGATTTTCTCCGGCGTGTCGCCGCTGGCTTATATGCAGGCTGGTGGCTTGCTGGCGATGCAGACCGTACGCAAATTACTGGATGCACGACGCGGAGGCTTGTGATGGCGTCACCTCCGTTAGTGCTGTTGCGGCAGTTTGATACCTGCCGCTTAATCCCTTCGCGTTTTGTCGATAAAGAAGATTCAGTACTGGTTGCGCTGTCCGAAGACGAGAAGCATCTGGCCGATATCTTTGAACTGGATAATGCAACCAATGCGCGCCTGATCGCCGAGCATGGCAGGGCTACCGGCATCGGTGTCGACGAGCTGGTGTTTGGTGTGCCTAACTTTCGCATGATTAATGCAGCCTATACCTATGCGCGGCCGGAAGGCAGTCGCTTCAATACCGATGAACGCGGTGCCTGGTATTGCGCTTTCGAGTTGCAGACAGCGCTGGCCGAGATCATCTTTCACAAGACGGTCGAGTACTACGAGATAGACCGTTTTGACGATAGTGTGCGTTATCAAGTCTTATTGGCGGATTTTAATAGCGAGTTTCATGACCTGCGCGGCGCGACGCGTTATGCCAAATGCCTGGCACCTGATAGCTATCTTGCGTCGCAAAAGCTGGCAGTACAGTTATTGGAAGCAGGAGCGCTGGGGATTATTTATCCCAGCGTGCGGCATGCGGGCGGTACCAATCTGGCATGCTTCCGTCCGGCACTGGTTGGGAATGTGCGGCGTGGGCAGGTGTATGAACTGACATGGTCGGGTACACCTGAACCCAAGGTGAAGGCGGTACGTAAATAGGTGGTTCTGGAGATCAGGCGCCCTGTTGCATCGCCTTTGCCACGCTGTCCTTGTTCAGCACGTCGCCCCATGACTCGATGCGGTAGATGTCGCCAAATTTGTGGATGACCATGCCGTATTGTTCGCGCAGCTTGTCGACTTGTTCATCTATCGAACTTTTGTCGATACCTGTCAGGTCATCGATCGCGGTGGGAGTGGGGCGCTCCAGTAAGTCGATCGCAGATGCCAATACAAACAATCTGCGCGCATCATCCAGCGGATATTGCGGTACCCCGAATTTATTCCTGGTAACAGTCATGCGATCATCCTTTTCTCTACGGACGGCGGCAGATGTGTTCTGCCGCTTGCGGCCAGAGGTATAAGCATGCGTGTTGACGCTATTTTGAATACGCTACCCTCAATATAGTACCGACTCTGCTGACTGGCAAAAATTCCATTTGCCGATGACCAACATTTTGGTTTCGGCTCCGTGCCACCAGATAGGCATTTTTAAGTTAGTCTTATGCAACTTGGCCTGGATAAGGCTAAGCAAGCAGACTGGCTCTGCTAATGTCTTTCCCATCAGAATTCCTTAACGTCGCGGGTTTGCCGTTTTGCATGCTCGCTGCGGCTGTCGTTGCTGTTTTTTAGAAAGTGCCTGAACTCATGTTTGTGCAATCCCTACGTATGACGCAACGCGACTGGCGTGCCGGTGAACTGCGTTTCCTGCTGGTGTCGCTGATTGTTGCGGTAGCTGCTTTATCTTCTGTCGGTTTCTTTGTTGATCGCATGCGTGCCGGTTTGAATCGCGATGCACATCAATTGCTGGGTGCTGATCTGGTGATACGGGCAGATGAGCCGATCGCTGCAGCCATGCGCAAGGAAGCACAGCAACGCGGTTTGCAACTGGCAGATACCACCGTGTTTCCGAGTATGGCGATAGCCGGTGAGGGCGAGCAAGCGGTATCCAAGCTCGCTTCGATCAAGGCTGTGACGACCGGATACCCGTTGCGCGGCAAGCTGAAAGTGGCGGAGACGGTAGCAGGTGAGGGCGAAGTGACAGATGTCATTCCCGCCGCTGGTACGGTATGGGTCGATCCGGGCATCCTGGAAAGCCTGAATGTCGCAGTCGGCAGTCCGCTGAAGCTGGGTGATAAAACCTTCACGATTGCCAAGGTACTTAACTTTGAGCCGGATCGCGGCGCAGGTTTTATGAACTTCGCGCCACGGGTAATGCTGGCGCAAACTGATCTGGCCGCCACCAACCTGGTGCAGAACGGCTCACGTGTCAGTTATCGCATGCTGGTCGCTGGCAAGCAAGCGGACGTTGCTGCGTTTGATAAGCAGGTGCTGGAACAGATAGAGAAGCAAAACCTCAAGGGCGTACGCACCGAATCGCTGGAATCCGGACGACCGGAAATGCGCGCCACGCTGGAGCGCGCCGAGCAATTCCTGTCATTGGTTGGCTTGTTGTCGGCAATGCTGGCCGCAGTCGCAGTGGCGATGGCGGCACGTCGCTTCATGCTGCGCCATGTTGATGCCTGTGCGATGCTGCGCTGCCTGGGCATGACGCAGAATCAGGTAACCAGCCTGTACCTGATTGAATTCCTGATTGTCGGTTTGCTGGGCAGTGCAGTAGGTGCCGCGATTGGCTTTGCTGCGCACTTTGTGCTGATCGAATGGCTGGGCAAATTGGTGACGAATGGTTTGCCTGCGGCTTCCTTCTTGCCGGCGGCGCAGGGCATCGTAACCGGATTGCTGTTGCTGATTGGCTTTGCCGTGCCACCTATCCTGCAGTTGCGCAATGTGCCGCACAACCGTGTGATACGCCGTGAGCAGGATATGCCGCAGCCGATGACGATCGCGACCTATGTATTGGGTTTGCTGACCTTTGTCGGCTTGCTGTTGTGGCAGGCGGGTAATGTGAAGCTGGGTTTGCTGACGGCAGCGGGCTTCCTCGGAGGCCTAGCTGGCTTTGCGGTGATTAGCTGGTTTGCGCTGAAGTCTTTGCAATCGCTGCGCGGCTTGATCAATCACCCGAGCTGGCGTTTTGCCGTCACCGCATTGCAGCGCCGTCCGGGTGCGACGGTGGTGCAGGTGGTGGCACTGGCTTTGGGCTTGATGGCCTTGCTCTTGCTGACGGTGATACGTGGCGACCTGGTTTCAGCCTGGCGCAACGCGACACCACCAGATGCGCCGAATCGTTTCGTGATCAATATCCAGCCTGAGCAGAAGGCGCAGATAGAAGCACGCCTGGCACAAAACAATATCGCCGGTAATGATCTGTATCCGATGATACGTGGCCGCTTGCTGGCGATTAACGGCAAGGAAATCACCGGTGAAACCTTTATCGAAGATCGCGCCAAGCGTCTGGTCGACCGCGAGTTTAATCTGTCGACCATGATGAAGATTCCCGAGCAAAATGAAATCACCGCCGGACGCTGGTTTGATAACAGCAAACCGGAAGCTTCGGTCGAAGTCGGCCTGGCCAAGACCCTGAACCTGAAGCTGGGCGATCATTTGAAGTTCGATGTCGCAGGTGAAACTGTCGACGTTCCTATCACTAGCTTGCGCAAGCTGGAGTGGGGTTCGATGCGGGTGAATTTCTTTGTCATCATCAATCCTGCTGCGATGAAAGATATGCCGCAAACATGGATCACGGCCTTCCATTTGCCGCAGACGAATACCGGACTGGAAAACCAGTTGACGCGCGATTTCCCCAACCTGACGGTAGTCGATATCGGCAGCATGCTGAAGCAGGTGCAGGAGGTGATAGACCAGGTGGTGACGGCAGTTGAATTCCTGTTCCTCTTCACACTGGCATCGGGCATGCTGGTCCTGTATGCGGCGCTGGCCAGTTCCCAGGATCAGCGCACACGTGAGGCTGGCTTGTTGCGCGCTTTGGGTGCAACGCGCAAGCAGTTGTCGCAATCACAATGGATCGAGTTTGCACTGGTGGGTGGCCTGGCTGGTTTGCTGGCGGCAACGGGCGCGACCGCAGTGGGCTGGAGCCTGGCGCATTTTGTCTTTGATTTCGAATGGATGTTCAGCCCGGTGGTGTGGCTGGCAGGACTGGGCATAGGCGCTGCCTGCGCGTTTATCGGTGGCTGGGTGGGCTTGCGTCATGTCCTCAAGCAACCACCTTTGCAGACCCTGCGCGAAGCCTGATTTTGGCGGGGCATGATGCCGTATCGAATAGCGATGCGGTATCATGCAGGCTATGACTACTGAACAAGAAACCCAGCCTGCAACTATCTATGAAATGATAGGCGGCGACGCCAAAGTACGTGAACTGGTAGACCGGTTTTATGACTTGATGGACCTCGAACCTGCGTATGCCGGTATACGCAAGATGCATCCGACCACACTGGAAGGTTCGCGCGACAAACTTTACTGGTTCCTGTCCGGCTGGACCGGCGGTCCGAATATGTTTGTTGAACGTTTTGGTCATCCACGTTTGCGTGCACGCCATCTGCCTTATGCGATCGCGACCGATGAGCGTGACCAATGGTTGCGTTGCATGGAAACCGCGATGCAGGATGTCGGCATCGAAGAGCGTATTCAAAAACGTTTGCAGCAAGCGTTCTATGACACCGCTGACTGGATGCGTAATACGCACGGTTAAGCATCCGGCAGTTTTCCCCGTTACACCCGAATAAAGTCCAATCATGACTCAACTGCATTTCATCATCCTGGCAGTGCTGGCTGCAGTCATCATCGTGTTGCAGGTGGTGGTCTTGCTGCGCGCACGCAGCACCGATATCACACCGCAGCTAACGCAATTGCAGAATGAGATTAAAGCGCATCAACAGCAAGGTGCTGAGCGCATAGAGCGCGAACTGCGCGAGCAAGTGCAGTCGACCGCACAATCGACCCGGCAGGAATTGGGCAATAACTTTACGCAATTTCAGCAAGCGCTGGCGACCCAGCTGACCAGCGTCGCCACACTGCAAAACAATCAGATCGATTCCTTTGCCCAGCAACTGGCCAAGCTGAACGAAGCCAATGCCCAGCAGCTGGAAGCGATGCGCCTGGCAATAGGTGCGCAAGCGCAAGCCGGACGCGAAGAACAGGCGACAGCACTGAAAAATTTCGGTGACACGCTGAATCAAACCTTGAGTACGCTGACTGAATCGAATGCGCAACGCATGGCTGAGGTGCGTGCGACGCTGGAAGCCAAGATCAAGGACTTGCAAACCGATAACGGCACGCGCCTGGAAGAGATGCGCAAGACCGTCGATGAGAAGCTGCATGCGACGCTGGAGCAGCGCCTTGGCGAATCCTTCAAGCTGGTTTCGGATCGCCTGGAGAAAGTGCATCAGGGCCTCGGCGAGATGCAGCAACTGGCGATCGGTGTCGGCGATCTCAAACGCGTGCTGACGAATGTCAAAACCCGCGGTACCTGGGGTGAAGTACAGCTGGAGATGTTGCTGGAACAGGTGTTAACACCGGATCAGTACGCGAAGAATGTGGAAACCGTTCCGCGTTCCGGTGAGCGTGTCGAGTTCGCGATCAAGTTGCCAGGTACTGACGATGGACAGACACCGATCTGGATGCCTATCGATGCCAAATTCCCGAAAGAACAATATGAACGCCTGGCGGAAGCTGCTGATCGCGCCGATGCAGATGGCGTGTTGCTGGCCGGGCGTGAGCTGGAGCGGGTAGTGCGCTTTGAGGCGAAGAAAATCGCCGAAAAGTATTTGTCGCCGCCATTAACCACAGACTTTGCGATCCTGTTCTTGCCGACTGAAGGTTTGTACGCAGAAGTCATGCGTCGTCCTGGTCTGGCTGATGATTTGCAACGCACGCATCGTATCAGCATCGCTGGCCCATCGACCTTGTCGGCTTTGTTGAATAGCCTGCAAATGGGCTTCCGTACTCTGGCGCTGGAAAAGCGTTCGTCCGAAGTGTGGCAAGTGCTGGGTGCAGTCAAAACTGAATTCGGCAAATTTGGCGACGTGCTGGCAGCGACCAAGACTACCCTGGAACGTGCGGCGAAGAATATCGAACAAGCTGAAACACGCAGCCGTCAAATGACGCGCAAACTCAAATCAGTTGAAGCGTTGCCGAGTGAGGCCGCGCAGCAATTGCTCGGTGTAGACCTGCCTTTGGGTGATCTGCTGGACGAGTAAGAGTAGCAGTGGAATTGCAAATTCGTTGCTCGCCTGCAGCCTTTTTTAAATCATGATAAATTGTCGACATCTGATGCGATGTGTGTGCTGACGTATTCGCGCATACCTCGCATCAGTTTAACGTTCTCGGGGCGGGGTGCGATTCCCCACCGGCGGTAATTACGTTTAGGCGTATAGCCCGCGAGCGCTTGCTGGAGTTTCCGGTCTGCTTTCTGCAGACAACTTCAACAAGGTCAGCAGACTCGGTGTGATCCCGAGGCCGACGGTCATAGTCCGGATGATAGAGAACGGAATGACTTTACACGCACGGTAACGTGCGCTTTGCCATTCCTGTACGCCCTGCATTTTATTTGCAAACAGGAGCTTCACATGCCACAAACGCAACAAGCTATAGATATCAAATCTAAATCAGCAGTACGTCGTATCGCTTTCATACAAGCGAGCTGGCACAAGGAAATCGTTGATCAATGCCGCATCGCATTCATCGCTGAAATGGCCGAACGCGGCTACACCGAAGACAGCATCGACTTCTTTGAAGTCGCGGGCGCATTTGAAATCCCGCTGCATGCGAAGGTATTGGCCAAGACTGGTCGTTATGCCGCCGTGGTCGGTACCGGGCTGGTGGTCGATGGTGGTGTCTATCGTCACGAGTTCGTGTCGCAGGCTGTCATCAGCGGCTTGATGCAGGTACAACTGGAAACAGAAGTGCCGGTTATCTCCGCAGTGTTGACACCGCATCACTTCCACTCGCACGATGAGCATCAAAACTTCTTCTTCCAGCACTTCCTGGTGAAGGGTAAGGAAGCGGCGCATGCTTGTGCGGACACGATTGCGCGTTTGCAGAAGATAGAAGCGCTGACGCAGGAGCGGATTGCTGCCTGATGTCGGTTTTGCTCCCCGAGTAGTTTGGAGAGTTGGAAATGGGAATGCCGCTTGGATTTACTAAGCGGCATTTTTTATTGGTGGGTTGGTTTTCGTTCGCTTGTTGCTGATTCTGTTTGCTCTTCGTAGAGAGAAAAGACTCAGCAACATCAACACGCAAACCAGACCAACAATAAAAAAGGGAGCCGAAGCTCCCTTTTTACTTATTACCGTTTGGTTTCCATCTGGATCAACGGTTCAGTTGATTGCGGTGGAACCGGTTTGCGTTCACGTGGTACACGTGGTGGCGCTACGTATTTGGCGGCTTCTTCCTGAGCTGCACGCAGCTTTTCAGGGTTGGTGGAAGCCAGTACCAGGCCTGCAGCTTGCAGGACTGCTGCCAGGTTGTCGGTCGACAGTGCGGCTGGTGCTGCGACTGGAGCTGGAGCAGCAGCAGGTGCCTCTACTGGTGCAGGTGCAACGACTGGAGCCGCAGCAACTGGTGCCGGAGCAAGTTCGATTACGACTGGCGCAACTTCAACTGCTGGTGCAACCGGTGCAGCTTGCGCAACAACTTCTGCGGCCACTGTTTCTGCAACTGGTGCCGCTACCACTACCGGAGCAGCTGCAACGACTGGTGCCGGTGCTGGAGCAGGGGCAAATACGACTGCCGGAACAACAACTTCACCTTCAACTTTGGCCACTTCCTGCGGTACCACCGGAGCTGGGATAGCTGCGGTGAGGGCGCTGACTGGTGCTTCGGCTGCGACAGCTTCGTTGACTACTGCTGGCGCTGGTGCTGGCGCGGCTTGCTGTACCTGAACTTGCGGTGCAGTTTCGTCTTGCGATGCGCTTACGTCTTCTTCGCTACCTTCGTTTTCAGCACCTGCTTCGGTGTTGTCACGATCGCGACGATTACGGTTGCGGCCACCGCGACGGCGACGACGACGTGGTTGTTCTTCGCCTTCAGCGGCTGGAACAGGGATGCCGTTTGCATCCAGTACCACGACTGCTTCAGTTGCTTCGCCGGCTGGAGCCGGGTTGCGGGTAGGTGCAACGCTGGCAGCAACTGCCGCGCCTTGCAACAATGCCGAATCCTCAGCGACTTCCTTGCGTTCTTCGCGTGGTGGACGCGGTGTGCGTTCACGGCGGCCTTGTTGACCTTCAGCATTGCCTTCACGTGGTTCACGCGGTGGGCGTGGCGGACGGGCCTGTTGGGTTTCTGCTGCTGGTGCTGCTGGTTTAGCTGTTTCTTCGCGTTCTTCACGATCGCGACCACGACCACCGCGGCTGCGGTTGCGTTGGTTACGGCCACCGTTGGCATTGCGTTCGCCACGTTCGCGGTTACGTTGCTGTTTGTCTTCTGCTACTGGCTGGGCTGCTGCCGCTTTTGGCTGTTCAGCACCGCCGCCGAGGAAGGCGAACAGTTTTTGGAAGAAACCTTTGGATTCAACAGGCGCTGCTTTGGCGGCTTCTGCTGGTTTGCGTTCCACGATAGGGGCTGGTTGATCCGGCGTAATGCCTTTTACCATGGCTTCCTGGCGTGGCTTGCTTTCTTCTTTTTGACGTTTGCCGTAGCTGATGTCGGTGTCTGCTTCTTCCGTCATCGCGTAGCTGGCTTGTGTTTCTTCCAGGCGTGGATCATCGTGCTTGATGCGTTCCAGCTTGTAGTGTGGTGTTTCCAGATGCTTGTTCGGGATCAGGATGACGGAAACGCGGTGACGTGTTTCGATCTTCAGGATTTCGCCGCGTTTTTCGTTGAGCAGGAAGGCTGCAACGTCGACTGGTGCCTGAACATGGATCGAAGCTGAATTTTCTTTCATTGCTTCTTCCTGAATGATGCGCAGGACTTGCAATGCGGATGATTCGGTATCGCGGATGTGGCCGGTGCCGTTGCAACGCGGGCAGGTCACATGGCTGCCTTCGGACAGCGAAGGACGCAGGCGTTGGCGCGACAATTCCATCAGGCCGAAACGCGAGATCTTGCCCATTTGGACGCGGGCACGGTCGTAGTGCAGTGCATCTTTCAGGCGGGTTTCGACTTCACGCTGGTTCTTCGCGTTTTCCATGTCGATGAAGTCGATGACGATGAGACCGCCCAGATCGCGCAAGCGCAATTGCCGGGCTACTTCTTCAGCCGCTTCACAGTTGGTGTGGAAAGCTGTAGTTTCGATGTCGCTGCCGCGGGTAGCGCGCGCCGAGTTGACGTCGACCGATACCAGCGCTTCGGTGTGATCAATGACGATGGCGCCGCCGGATGGCAGTGGAACGGTACGCGAGTATGCGGTTTCGATCTGGTGTTCGATCTGGAAGCGGGAGAACAGAGGCACGTCGTCGCGATAGCGCTTCACACGGTGCACCATATCCGGCATGACGTGGCTCATGAACTGCTGAGCTTGTTCGTAGATTTCGTCGGTATCGATGAGGATTTCACCGATATCAGGCTGGAAGTAGTCGCGGATAGCGCGGATCACCAGCGAGGATTCCTGGTAAATCAGGAATGCGCCGCCACCGGATTGACCGGCGCCTTCAATCGCACGCCACAATTGCATCAGGTAGTTCAAATCCCATTGCAATTCATCGACATTGCGGCCGATACCAGCGGTACGGGCGATCACCGACATGCCTTGCGGCAAGTCCAGTTTGTCCATGGTTTCGCGCAGTTCCTGGCGATCTTCCCCTTCGACGCGACGCGATACACCGCCACCGCGTGGGTTGTTCGGCATCAGAACCAGATAGCGGCCGGCCAGCGAGATGAAGGAGGTGAGTGCAGCGCCTTTATTGCCGCGTTCTTCCTTTTCGACCTGGACCATGATTTCCTGGCCTTCGCGCAACGCATCTTTAATCGAGGCGTTACGGACATCGACGCCTTCCTTGAAGTAGGTGCGGGCAACTTCCTTGAATGGCAGGAAGCCGTGACGATCTTCACCGTAGCTGACAAAGCAGGCTTCGAGCGAAGGCTCGATACGGGTGATGACGCCTTTATATATGTTGGACTTGCGTTGTTCGCGTCCGGTTGTTTCGATATCGATGTCTATGAGTTTTTGCCCATTGACAATAGCAACACGCAATTCTTCTTGCTGCGTTGCATTAAATAACATGCGTTTCATGTAAGTGCTCCGTGGCTCTAAGGCCGTTTTTTTATGTGCAGTAGCACTACATATAACCGTCGAGGCACAAGTGAATCGCAAGCATGTGTCCTGCGTGAAGCGAATAGTGGCGACAGCTATGGCTATCGGGAAAATTCGCAGCAAGCTGCAGTTCTACGGTGCGTTTCTATGTGGCATCAACGGCGATATGCGCCATCTACAGCAACAGTACAGGGATGTACGCGGGGCAGGAAGGTTTGGGGAGGGAATTGCCTTGGTGTGTGATACTTAGCGCTAATGCGCTGTAGTCACAACGGGGCGCGGATAAAGTGAAGCGGATGCCGAATGCGCACTTGATCTGCATCGTGCGCGTCGATTGAATCGAGCGCTACAAACACAATCGCGAGTGGTGAGCAAATTGGTTGAGCCATACAGAGCATGGGCAGAATCGGCAAACAGTTTCAACTTTATCAACCAGCAAGCTTGCCATTAAACGGCGAGCTTGCCGGACTTATCCTAACAATCCAAACATTCTTGACCAACACCCTTACGCGTTATCCGATTACAACAACGGTGCAACCTTGACTCGCACAGGGGCGCTGCATACACATCTTTTCCATCGAATTTGCAAATTGGCGAGGCCGATGGAGACGCCCCTGTGTAGAATGTGCTTTTTATTCTTACACCTGCAATGGCTACTAACCATTGCGAATTGATTATATATTCAAAATGAAGGACTTAGCGATATTTTCTGGGAAAGAGGCTCAAACCCGCTCGCCCTCCCGGTCATCACAGGTCCAATCACCCGTTCCGGCTCAAGTTCAGCTTGTTACGATCAATGATGAAGACGCCGGACAACGCATAGACAACTTTTTGTTGCGTATTTGTAAAGGCGTGCCGAAAAGCCACATCTATCGCGTTTTGCGCTCTGGAGAGGTGCGCGTTAACAAAGGTCGCATAGATCAAACCTATCGTTTGGCTGAAGGCGATATCGTCCGCATCCCACCGATCCGGATCGCCGAAAAAGCGCCATCGACCGCGCCCGGTGCAGAATTCAAAATCTTGCTTGAAGACAATCATTTGCTGGTGATCGATAAACCGGCCGGTGTTGCCGTGCACGGTGGTTCGGGTGTCAGCTATGGCGTGATCGAGCAATTGCGGGCAGCACGTCCAGATGCCAAATTCCTGGAATTGGTGCACCGTCTGGATAGGGATACTTCCGGCGTACTGGTTTTGGCCAAGAAGCGCTCGGCGTTGACAAATTTGCATGAGCAAATCCGTGGCGGTGAACCTGACAAGCGTTATCTGGTGCTGGTGCATGGCGACTGGAAGAATGCGCGCCAGCATGTGCGCTTGCCGCTGCATAAATATACGACGCCGGAAGGTGAGCGTCGGGTACGCGTACAAGCCGATGGTATGGAATCGCATACGGTGTTCAACCTGATTCAGCGTTACGGCCCGTTTGCCTTGCTGGAAGCAGAATTGAAAACCGGTCGTACGCACCAGATCCGCGTGCATCTGGCATCCAGCGGCTTTGCGATCGCTGGTGATGATAAATATGGTGATTTCGCGCTGAATCGTGATTTGCAGAAAGCTGATGGCGAACGCGTGCCCTTGAAACGAATGTTTTTGCACGCACATCAAATTACATTCATCCATCCGGAAACCGGCAAGTCAGTGACGCTGAATGCGCCTTTGCCGCCGGAGTGCGAGCGCTTCCTGAAGAGTTTGAAGAAGTCCGCTAATTAATTGATGCGTGCTGGTCGCGAGTCGGTCAGCGCGTCATATCTATTTATATAGTTAAAGGAGCTGGCAGCGCGCTGCCGGGTTACATGGCAAGAAAGCAATTTGATCTCATCGTTTTCGATTGGGATGGCACTTTGATGGATAGCACGGCAGTTATCGTTAACTGTATACAAGCAGCAGCCAAAGACCTGGGATTGCCGATTCCGGCAGATCAGGCCGCTGCGCATGTAATCGGACTGAGTCTGCAAAAAGCGATGGAAACAGCATTGCCGGGCATCGATCCTAAATACTACCCACGCATGGTCGAGCGCTACCGTTATCACTACCTGAATCAGGATGGTGGTCTGACCTTGTTTAAAGGTGTGCGCGAGATGCTGGAAGATTTGTCGCAGCAGGGTTACTTCCTGGCAGTGGCGACCGGCAAGAGCCGGGTTGGTTTGAACCGGGCGCTGGATGGTACCAAGTTGCTGTCTTTGTTTGATGCGACACGCTGCGCTGACGAAACTTTCTCCAAACCGCATCCTGCGATGTTGCAGGAGCTGACGCGTGAGCTGGGGCAGGATATGAAGCGTACGGTGATGATCGGCGACACCACGCACGATTTGTTGCTGGCACAGAATGCAGGTGCCGCTGGCGTGGCCGTGCATTACGGCGCGCATACTCCGGCTGAGCTGACAGCGCTCAATCCAATGTATGCAGCAACTTCGGTGGCAGAGCTACACACCTGGCTGAATGAAAACGGATAAGCAAGATTGACTACTGAGATCCTGATTCCGGTTTGTGACTCGGCTGCGCTGGAAGACGGCGGCAAGGGCGTGCGTTTCCCGGTGACGGCGGGTGGTGAAGATGCGGGTGCTTTTGTAATTCGCTACAACGGCGTCGCTTATGGTTACCTGAATCGTTGCGCGCATATTCCGATTGAGCTGGACTGGAATAACGGCGAGTTTTTCGAGTCGGAACGACGTTACCTGATCTGCTCCACGCATGGCGCGGTTTATCTGCCTGAAACCGGACGTTGTGCTGGTGGCCCATGCCGCGGCGGGCGCTTGCGCGCAATTGTCGTCATCGAGAAGGATAATCAGGTATTCTGGCAGGCAGACGAATACGTAAGACCCGCGCGCGCATAAGCGGCGCGGAACAAAACACACGACATCATGAGCAACGATAACGACAACCTGAATCAGCCGTCTGCATGGCAGTCATCCGCGGCCCCTGCGCCGAAGAAGGAAGGCTGGGAACGCGAAGTGCTGGAAAAACTGGCCTTCGCCACGCTCAAGGAGCAGAGGGCGCGTCGACGTTGGGGCATCTTCTTTAAATTTGTCACGGTGGCGCTGATTGCGTTCGCGCTGTGGATGAGCTTCGGTCCATCGGTCGGCGATATGGAAAACGTAGGTCCGCATACTGCGCTGATCAAGATCGAAGGCACGATAGAAGCGAAGGGCGCGGGCGATGCAGATACCGTGATTTCCGCTTTGACCAAAGCCTACGCAGATCCGGGTTCGGTTGGTTTGATTTTGCAAATCAATAGCCCGGGTGGCAGCCCGGTACAGGCGGGCATCATCAATGATGAAATCACGCGCCTGCGCAAAAAGTATCCGCAAAAACCTTTGTATGTCGTCGTCAATGAAATGTGTGCGTCCGGTGGTTATTACATCGCGGCTGCAGCTGATCGCATCTATGTTAACAAGGCGAGCATCGTCGGTTCTATCGGTGTGTTGATGGATGGCTTTGGCTTTACCGGCACGATGGAAAAGCTGGGCGTTGAACGACGCATGCTGACCGCTGGTAATAACAAAGGCTTTATGGATCCGTTCAGCCCGCAAACCGAAACGCAAAAGCATTACGCGCAAGAGATGCTGAATGAAATCCACGAGCAGTTCATAGACGTGGTGCGTAAAGGACGCGGCAAGCGCCTGAAAGATACGCCTGAAATTTTCTCTGGCCTGGTCTGGACTGGTGCCAAATCGGTGGAACTAGGTTTGGCCGATGGCTTCGGTACGGTTGAAAGCGTCGCGCGCGATGAATTCAAGTCGACGAATATAGTTGATTACACGCAGCGTGAAGGTTTGTCTGATCGTGTATTGCGCAAGTTCGGTGCGGCAGCAGGCGCATCTGCGATGAAAGCCATTACCGAACAAGCAGTTCCTACGCTGAAGTAATTCGCTCGAAAAGCCACATTGCGGTGTTGCATTAATGCGGCGACGCAAGAGTGTAACTGAGCTTGAAATCTGTTTGCGCTTGTCTATATTGGTAGTGCGCTATCAGCATCTGGAGATGTGAATGCAACAACGTCTGCAACTGCTAAGGGGCATCCGCTCGCATTTCGGTAGCGTGTCTATGCTGGAAAAATGAAGGTCTTCGACCTCTCCTAATGTCTCCTACGGAGACAGGCAAAACGGCGATGAAACATCGCCGTTTTGCATTTGTGCTCAGCTATCTGCGAGCAGTAAAAAGACGGTAGGTTTTTTGTGGAAGTCGGGCGTTTTGCCGGACGTCAAATCTGCTTTCCAGCGCGCCGCGGTTTGCGTTTTGATCACTTCTGATGGCAGCGTGAGATCGGTGGCGACGCTGATCAGCGTATTCGGATTGCAGGTGTTGACGAGAGTCTCGAGCAAACCGGCATTGCGATACGGTGTTTCAATAAAGAATTGCGTTTGCTTTTCCTGGCGCGAGCGATCTTCCAATTGCTTGATGCGTTTGCTGCGTGCTGCGGCATCGATAGGCAAGTAACCGTTGAAAGCAAAATTCTGTCCGCTCAAACCACTGGCCATGACTGCGAGCAACAGGGAAGAAGGGCCGACCAGTGGGCGTACCTGTATGCCGCGCGCATGTGCGAGACGCACCAGGTTGGCACCCGGATCTGCGACAGCAGGAACGCCTGCTTCTGAAATCAGGCCAGCATCCTGTCCGGCCAGCAAGGGCTCAAGTAATGCAGGCAATGCCTTGGCTTCAGTGTTGACGTTGAGCTCGCTGATCCGGATTTCCTGTATCGGTTTGGCCAGGGTATTACGAGTGCCTATCAGTTTGAGGAAGGCGCGCGTGGTCTTAGCATTTTCGGCGACGAAGTAATCCAGTTTCGCGGTGATGCTTTGTACTTCTTGCGGAATGATGTGAGCCAGCGGATCGGTGTCGGCGACCTCGGTCTGGCCCAGTGTGTTTGGTATGAGGTAGAGAATGCCTGGCATGTTGTTTGTAATGCGCTGCTTATTTAAGTGTTGAAAAATGCGATGTTGGCGCGACGCAGCATGCCGGTCAAGGCGATCAAAGGCAGGCCGGTGAGGGCGGTCGGATCGTTGCTGGTGATTTTTTCCAGGATGGCGATGCCCAGGCCTTCGTTTTTTGCGCTGCCCGCGCAGTCGTAAGGTTGCTCTATGTGCAGGTAGGCATCGAGTTCTGCATCCGGCAAATCGCGGAAAGTCACGAAGGTTTGGATATTTTCCAGCTGGATCTGCGGTGATGAAATGTCGCTGCGACCATCGAACAGGCAAAGTGCGGTGTGGAAAACGACTTCGCGACCACGCATTTTCTGCAATTGCAGCATGGCGTTGGCATGGTTGCCCGGTTTGCCTATTTGTTCGCCGTCCAGTGTGGCGACCTGATCCGAGCCTATGATTAGCGCGCCCGGTGCCCTGATGGCGATGGCTGCAGCTTTTTGTTGTGCTAATCGCAACGCTGTGGCGGACGGGGTTTCCCCTGTCAGGGCGGTTTCGTCTATATCCGGCGTCATGACTTCAAACGGCAGGCCCAGCCGGGAAAGCAATTCTTTGCGGTAAACCGAGCTGGAACCGAGGATCAGGCGTGCTGGCGGGGCGGAAGAAGGCATTTATTTGATGTTTATTTGAATGAGCGCTCAAAAAAACTGCGCTAACGCTTTGACGAATAAAGGAAAAGCCTGTTATTATCGCAGGTTTTCCGGGTTCGGCTAAGCCTATGAATGCTTTTGTAATTGACGCCTTCGAGTTCAGTCGGCATAGAGAGCAGCGTGAAGGCGACGTTGCAATCGCTGATTTGCCGCGGCTTGCTGCAGAATCCGTAAATATGCCTGCATCGCTGCATTGGTCTTTGCATGGTGGTACTGATGGTTTGGGCCACCCGCAACTGACTATGTCGGTATCCGGCTCAGTTCATTTGATGTGCCAGCGTTGCATGACGCCACTGAAATTCGATATTGCATCGGAATCCGTGCTGGTTCTTGCAAAAAACGATGAGCACGCTGATGAAATAGACGCGTTGCTGGCAGACGACACCATAGATGTGATAGTCGGATCCAAGACATTGAATGTTACTGATCTGATTGAGGACGAGGCTTTATTGTCGCTTCCTCAGGCGCCTAAGCACGATGTGTGTCCAGACAATGCAGCAGTTGAGAGTGCGATGAATGCAAGAAAACCATCGCCGTTCGACGTGCTGAAAGGTATGAAGCAATAGATTCGCTGCAGCTGTGAGGCCTTAAGCGGGCATATTGAGATTTTGTAGTAAGGATTATCGGTTTTGCCGTGAGTTTGCAAAACGGATGTGTTAGAATTTTAGAACTTAAGGTTTAGGAGTTATCATGGCTGTTCAACAAAACAAAAAGACACCGTCGAAACGCGGTATGCACCGTTCGCACGACTTCCTGGTTGCTCCGCAACTGAGCGTTGAGCCAACCACCGGTGAAACACACATGCGTCACCATATCAGCCCTAACGGCTTTTATCGTGGCCGTAAAGTCCTGAAAACCAAAAACGACGAATAATCATTCGTCTTTCAGGCAAAGAAAGCGGCGCGGTAAGTTCATAACTTTGCGCCGTTTTTTAATATGCTAAAACAGCACATTCCGTCATTTTGAATCAAGCTGAATCTGGCCCATAATGCGGTTAGAGTGACGCCCTGAGTCAATCCAATGACAATTAAAATATCTATCGACTGTATGGGTGGTGATCACGGCCCCTCAGTCACCATTCCTGCTGCTATTTCGTTTGTTCAAAGCGAGCCAGATGCCGAGCTTATTTTGGTCGGGCTGGAAGCATCGCTATTGGCCGAACTGAAAAAACACAAGGCCAGTGAACATCCACGTTTATCGATCGTGAATGCGACCGAGGTCGTGACGATGGACGACCCCCTCGAAATCGCTTTGCGCCGCAAGAAGGATTCTTCCATGCGTGTCGCGATTAACCTGGTCAAACAGGGCGATGCCGATGCTTGCGTCTCGGCCGGTAATACGGGTGCCTTGATGGCGATCTCGCGTTACGTGCTGAAGACCTTGCCGGGTGTGAATCGTCCCGCCATTTGCAGCATCCTCCCGAATCAAAAAGACGGCCCTACCTATATGCTCGACCTCGGCGCGAACGTCGATTGCGAGCCGCAGCATTTGCATCAGTTTGCATTGATGGGTTCTGCGCTGGTATCGGCGATGGAAGGCAATCCGCGTCCTACCGTCGGTTTGCTGAATGTCGGCGAAGAAGATATCAAGGGCAATGAGGTGGTCAAGCAAACCGCAGTTTTGCTGCGTGCAGATCACGAGCAGGGCAGGCTGAACTTCTACGGCAACGTAGAGGGCAATGACATTTTCAAAGGCACGACCGACATCGTCGTATGTGACGGTTTCGTCGGTAATGTCACTCTCAAGGCTTCCGAGGGACTGGGACGTTTCGTCAAGAGCGTACTCACCACTGAATTTAAAAGCAGCCCGCTGAATCTGCTGGGCGCATTGATCGCACGTGGAGCCCTGAAAGCAATTTCACAACGAATGAATCCTTCTCGCTACAATGGCGGCAGTCTGCTGGGTCTGCGTGGCCTGGTATTCAAGAGTCATGGTGGCGCGGATGCTTATGGTTATCAATGGGCGATCAAGCGTGCGTTTGACGCCGCCAAGTACGATGTGTTGACGCGTATTTCGACCAAGATTGCCGATTTGATGCCGCAATCTGACGCCTCACCAGAAGATTCCGCTGTGGCAATATCTAATGCAACATCAATAGAAAAATAGAAAAGCGCATGACTATTTACAGCAAGATTATCGGTACAGGCAGCTACCTGCCACCTAACCGCGTTACCAATCAAGAACTGGCTGCGCAATTGGCCAGCAATGGCATCGAAACTTCCGACGAATGGATCGTTTCGCGCAGCGGTATTTCAGCACGTCACTATGCAGATGCAGGCGTGCAATCCAGTGACCTCGCAGTAGAGGCCGCGAAGCGTGCACTGGATATGGCCAAGCTCGGCGTCAATGATGTCGACCTGATTATCCTTGCGACCTCAACCCCGGATTTCTTCGGCGGCTTCCCAAGCACTGCCTGCGTGGTGCAGCGCAAACTGGGCATCACGAATGATTGCGCCGCTGTCGACGTACAAGCGGTATGCAGCGGCTTCGTCTACGCGGTATCGATCGCGGACAACTTCATTAAGGCCGGGACGCATAAAAACGTGTTGGTCATCGGCGCGGAAGTGTTCTCGCGCATCATCGATTTCGAAGATCGCACTACCTGCGTCTTGTTTGGTGACGGTGCCGGCGCTGTCCTGATGACGGCTTCGCAAGAGCCTGGCGTGCTGGCAACCAAGCTGCATGCAAATGGTAACTACGGCGATATTCTGTGCTTGCCTGGCAAGGTCAACAAGGGTGTGGTTGAAGGTAGCGCCTTCCTGTATATGGATGGCCCTGCTGTGTTCAAGATGGCCGTTTCGGTGCTGGATAAAGTGGCGCACGAAGCGCTGGAATTGGCCGGTATGGAGTCGTCGGAAGTTGACTGGATCATCCCGCATCAGGCCAATATCCGTATCATGCAAAGCACAGCCAAAAAACTGGGCCTGGGCATGGACAAAATGATCGTGACTGTCGATCAGCACGGTAATACTTCAGCTGCTTCGATTCCTATGGCGCTCGACGTTGGTGTGCGTGATGGTCGTATCAAGCCAGGCCAGAACGTTATGATGGAAGGCGTAGGCGGCGGCTTCACCTGGGGCGCGGTGCTGGCACGGATGTGATCCCGGGGACAGGGACGCAAATCGTTTTTTTAAATAAAACTAGAAAACAAGCATGAGCAAATTCGCATTCGTTTTTCCAGGGCAAGGGTCGCAAGCGATCGGCATGCTCAACGGTTTCGCTGACAACGCAGTCGTGCAGCAAACTCTGGCAGAAGCATCGGACGCATTGCAGTTCGATCTGGCTAAATTGATTTCCGAAGGTCCGAAGGAAGAGTTGGACCTGACTACCAGCACCCAACCGGTCATGCTGACGGCCGCTGTCGCGATGTATCGCGCGTGGATCGCTGCAGGCGGCAAGACTCCGGCGCTGGTCGCTGGTCATAGCCTGGGTGAATATTCCGCATTGGTTGCGGCTGGCGTGATCGCATTCAAGGATGCCGTGCCGCTGGTGCGTTTCCGCGCCAAGGCGATGCAGGAAGCCGTTCCTGTCGGCCAGGGTGGCATGGCTGCTATCCTCGGTTTGTCCGACGCGGATGTACTGGCTGTGTGTGCGGAAGCAGCGCAAGGTGATGTAGTCGAAGCGGTTAACTTCAATGCTCCAGCGCAAGTTGTCATCGCTGGTCACAAGGCTGCGATCGAGCGTGCCTGCGAAGCTGCCAAGGCGAAGGGCGCCAAACGCGCGTTGTCGCTGCCGGTTTCTGCGCCGTTCCATTCGTCTTTGCTGAAGCCTGCATCGGATCGTTTGCGCGAATACATGGCAACGCTGACTTTCAATGCACCACAAATTCCATTGATCAATAACGTCGATGTCGCTATCGTCAGCGATGTTGATGGTATCAAGGACGCCCTGGTGCGCCAGGCTGCCAATCCGGTGCGCTGGGTTGAGACGGTGCAAAAAATGGCTGCGGATGGCGTCACTGACGTCGTTGAATGCGGTCCTGGCAAGGTATTGGCTGGTTTGACCAAGCGTATCAACGGTGAGTTGGCCGGACATGCAATTGTCGATCAAGCGTCGCTGGACGCTGTTTTGGAGCTTTTGAAATAATGACTACAGTTGATTTGAGCGGCCAGGTCGCCCTGGTCACCGGCGCTTCGCGCGGTATCGGTCGTGCGATTGCACAGGAATTGGCTAAGCAGGGCGCCAAGGTAATCGGCACGGCAACGTCGGAATCCGGTGCCAACGCGATTTCCGAGTATCTCGGTAACGGCGGCAAGGGCGTCGTGCTGGACGTTAATGACGCCGCGCGCTCGGTCGAGCTGATCGATGAGATCCAGAAAGAATTCGGTGCTGTCAGCATCCTCGTCAATAATGCAGGCATCACCCAGGATCAACTGGCGATGCGCATGAAGGACGAAGAGTGGGACAACGTCATTGCGACCAACCTGACTGCGGTCGGACGCTTGTCGCGTGCGGTTTTGCGCGGCATGATGAAGGCTAAAGCTGGTCGTATTATCAACATAACATCAGTTGTCGGCTCGTCCGGCAATGCTGGCCAGATGAATTACGCTGCAGCCAAGGCTGGTGTGGCTGGCATGAGTCGTGCTCTGGCACGTGAGATCGGTAGCCGCAACATTACCGTCAATTGCATTGCACCTGGTTTTATTGATACGGATATGACGAAAACCCTGAGCGAGCAGCAAATTGCTGCCTTGCTGCAACAGGTTCCGTTAGGACGTTTGGGCGCGGCGGAAGACGTTGCTGCTGCAGTGAGTTTCCTTGCATCGCCTCAGGCGAGTTACATTACTGGTACCACGTTGCACGTCAACGGCGGTATGTATATGAACTAAATTTGTAATTAGTCACTTTTAGCCGAAGTTTCAGGTTTCTTGATGACAAAAGCTAAAAATGAATTTTCGGTGCGCAAACCTGCTAAAATGCGCGCACTTTCTGTAACCACCCATTGGAGTTAAAACATGTCGGATATCGAACAACGCGTTAAGAAAATCGTCGCTGAACAACTGGGCGTCGCCGAAGCAGACATCAAAATCGAATCGTCTTTCGTTGACGATCTGGGCGCTGACTCGCTCGACACCGTTGAACTCGTGATGGCGCTCGAAGACGAATTCGAAATGGAAATCCCTGACGAACAAGCCGAAAAAATCACTACAGTGCAGCAGGCGATCGATTACGCCAAGGCACACGTAAAAGCGTAAGTTGTTTTGAACGACTCTAGGAGAATTGCTTGAGCCGCTCTAGTAAACGTCGTGTCGTCGTCACTGGTCTTGGTTGTATTTCTCCCGTCGGCAACACTGTCGCAGACGCATGGAATTCGCTTCTTGCAGGGCAATCTGGCATTGCAACCATCACCAAGTTTGATGCGACACCCTTCAGCACACATTTTGCTGGAGAAGTAAAAAACTTCAATATCGAGGACTACATTCCCGGTAAAGAAGCGCGCCACATGGATACATTCATCCACTACGGCGTGGCAGCTGGCATGCAGGCAATGCGAGACAGCGGTTTGGTTGTGACGGAAGAGAATGCCGAACGTATTGGCGTCATCGTCGGTTCCGGTATCGGTGGCTTGCCGCTGATCGAAGAAACCCACGCTGAACTGACCAATCGTGGCCCGCGTCGCATCAGCCCGTTCTTTGTGCCTGCGTCCATCATCAACATGATTTCAGGTCACCTGTCGATCATTTATGGTCTGAAAGGTCCGAATCTGGCGATTGTGACTGCATGTACCACTGGTTTGCATTCGATCGGCGCTGCTGGTCGTATGATCGAATACGGTGATGCGGACGTCATGATTGCAGGTGGTGCCGAATCGACGATTTCACCGCTGGGTCTGGGTGGTTTCGCTTCTGCACGCGCCTTGTCGTCGCGCAACGATGATCCTGCTACGGCTTCCCGTCCATGGGATAAAGACCGTGACGGTTTCGTCCTGGGCGAGGGTGCTGGCGTGATGGTGCTGGAAGAGTACGAGCATGCGAAAGCACGCGGTGCAAAAATCTATGCGGAACTGTGTGGTTTCGGCATGAGTGGCGATGCTTATCACATCACTGCTCCTAACATGGATGGCCCACGTCGCAGCATGACGAATGCACTGAAGAGCGCGGAAATCGCTGCCGATCAAGTGCAGTACCTGAATGCACATGGCACGTCGACCCCATTGGGCGATAAAAATGAAACGGATGCAGTGAAAGCCACATTTGGCGCACATGCGAAGAAGCTGACAGTCAACTCGACAAAATCGATGACAGGTCACTTGCTCGGTGGTGCCGGTGGACTTGAGTCGGTATTTACCGTGCTCGCCTTGCATCATCAGATTTCGCCGCCTACGATCAATATCTTCAATCAGGATCCGGAATGTGATCTCGACTACTGCGCTAATACCGCGCGCGAGATTCCTATTCAGTACGCCATGAAAAATAACTTCGGTTTTGGCGGTACGAACGGTACCTTGATTTTTGGTAAAGTCTGATCAAAATCCGATTATTCCGTAAGGGTAATCGGATTTTTTACTTATTCCTCCCATGTCTATTGCGGTATCAGCCGTAGTGCAGCAGTCCAGATGCTTAGCCGGGCTGCTGGTGCTGATGTGCGCAACCTTGTTTTTGATTGCCGCAGTGCTGTTGTTCGGGTTGGTTGGGGATTTGAGTTTGACAGTACGGAGCTTGCTTGCCGTCCTATGCGTAGCATGTGGATCTTATGTATTTTTCCGGACTCTAAGGAATGGGAAAATATATAAGATACAAATATCGGGTAATGGTCAGATCCGTCTGGCTGGACTGCCTGCAGGTGAGAGGGGGGAACCGGGTGAGGGCGAGTTGGTGGAATTGCTGCCGGACTCGACTTTATGGCCAGGTTTGTTACTCTTACGTCTACAAAATGCCGTCCGGCAAACGCATAATGTAGTGATCTTGCCGGATTCAGTAACACCAGATAGTTATCGGGCCTTATTAGTCGCTTGTCGCTGGATAGTCATGCGACATGCAGACGCTGATAAGCAGCGTATCAGCGGGATTTAGTTACGAATTTTTTGAACCAAACAAGTTTCGTCCAGTCAATTAGGCGAGCCGCGTGCGTGTTGCAGAATAACAAGGGAATGGATTGACGACAGAACGCGATATTGATCAGCAACTTGTCGAGCGTGTACAACGTGGCGACAAAAAAGCTTTCGAGCTATTAGTGATCAAGTACCAACGGAAATTGATGCGACTGGTGTCGCGGCTAGTCCGCGACCAGGCTGAGGCTGAAGACGTAGTGCAGGAAGCATTCATCAAGGCGTATCGCGCATTACCGCAGTTTCGCGGTGATTCGGCGTTTTACACCTGGTTATATCGTATCGGCATCAACACCGCGAAGAACTATTTGGTCACCCAGGGCCGTCGTGCTCCGACATCAACTGAAGCAGATGTCGAAGAAGCAGAAACTTTTGACGACGGAGACCACCTAAGAGATATCAATACACCGGAATCGTTGTTGGCAACCAAGCAAATCGCGCAGACTTTGAATGTGGCGATGGAGGAGTTGCCAGAAGAGTTACGAATGGCGATTACTTTGCGAGAGATCGAAGGACTGAGTTACGACGAGATAGCTGAATCGATGGGTTGCCCTATCGGTACAGTACGCAGCCGGATCTTCCGGGCGCGTGAAGCCATCTCGGAAAAATTAAGGCCGTTGCTGGATACGGCGCTCGATAAACGTTGGTGAAAAATAAATAAAGAAACGCTTTTTGCTGCAAATATAGGGGTAGCCTTAATTTTTTCGAGGTAGTGATGAATACGATGAATATGACGCGGGAACAGATATCAGCTTTTGCCGATAACGAATTGTCTGATGGACATGTCGATATCGCTTTGGCTGCATTGCGCCAGCAAGAAGGACGCGATACGTGGAATATGTATCATCAAATCGGCGACGCCCTGCGTTCCGACGATTTGAATACGCAGTTGAGTGCAGATTTCAATACGCGCATGTTTGCCATGCTGGATGCAGAGCCGACCATCATGGTGCCTGCAGAGAAACGCGTAGCCGTGGCCAAAAAGGATGCGGCGTTCCGCCGCTTCGCCATGCCAGCCGGTATGGCTGCTGCTGTCGCGGTCGCCGCTTTCCTGACCGTACCGCAAATGATGACGCCGAATGCGCCGGTAGTAACGGCTGCCGCAGCGCCTGAAACGATTACTGTCGCCAGCAAGGATGGTGAAGTCCTGCGTGATCCGCGTATAGACGACTATCTGTTGGCACACCAACGTTTTTCACCTTCTGTGTACAGCAGTGCGCAGTACGCCCGCGCAGCTACCTTCGCTGTTGACTCAGACAAGTAATAAATATGCGGCAAACATTAGGTTTTTTTAAATTCGTAGTGCTTTTTTCCAGCGTCATGGCGTTCACCGCTTATGCGGAGGATGCCGGCGCTGGTCACGAACAGCAAGATACGCAGGTATGGCTGAAGAAAATCCAGTCATCTGCACAGAAGCTGAATTACTCGGGCACCTTCGTCTATCAGCAGGGCAATCACGTACGCACCTCGCGTATCACGCATATCTTCAATGGCAAGAACGAGCTTGAGAAACTCGAGATACTCGATGGCAAGCCGCGTGAATACATCCGCAACAATGAAGAGGTTGCCTGCTACATCCCGGAAGTGAAATCGATACGTGTAGAAAAGCGCGTGACGAAAGACGTCTTCCCGGCCATCCTGGGTGCCAATCCGGCAGACCTGGCTGAGCACTACCATTTCAAAAAAGGCGAGACTGGCCGCATAGCTGGTTTTGATTGCCAGGCCATTATCCTGGAGCCGAAAGACAAGCTGCGTTATGGCTACAAGCTGTGGGCTGACAAATCGACTGGTCTCTTGCTCAAGGCACAGACGCTGAACGAGAAAAATGATGTGGTCGAACAGATTGCATTTACCCAGCTGTCCATCGGTCATATCGATCCTAGTCGTGTGAAATCGAGTTTCCCGAATACCCAGGGCTGGCGCGTAGAAAATGCCGTCATGAGTGAAACCAATTTGTCCGGCTGGTCGGTGAAGGATATTCCGCCCGGCTTCAAAAAAATACGTGAGATGAAGCGCCTGGTGACCGATACCGCACCTGCGAATGCAGCGGACAACGCCGCGCCTACGCAACGTGAAGTGTCGCAAATTGTTTATTCGGACGGATTGGCAGCGATCTCGGTCTTTATTGAATCAGGTACGCAAAGCCGGACCGAAGGCTCGATGCAGCAAGGCGCGATGAACATCGTCGGCAAGCGGCAGGGTGATTATTGGTTGACGGTAGTGGGCGAGGTGCCTGCGGCAGCGATCAAGCAGGTTTCCAATTCGATAGAGTTCAAGTCTAAATAAGAATTTTTGAATTTATGAAAACAATTCCTCTCGTGCACAAAAAGCTCTCCGTAGTTTTATTCGGTGTTGCGAGTGCATTCTTTATTCCTGCGCTTGCAGGTGTCGCACCTGCTGTCGCTGCACCATCCGTTGCCGGTTTGCCTGACTTCACCGATCTGGTTGAAAAGACCGGTCCGGCGGTGGTGAATATCCGTACTACGGAAAAAGCCAAAGTCAGCCAGCAAGGCAATGCTGCGACTGACGATGAAGAAATGCAGGAATTTTTCCGCCGCTTCTTCGGCGCACCAATTCCCCCGCGCCAGCAACAGCCTGCGCCACGTGGACGTGGCAAAGCCGCACCTGAAGCGGAAGAAGAAGTGCCGCGTGGTGTGGGCTCTGGCTTCATCATTTCTGCTGACGGTTACGTCATGACCAATGCGCACGTCGTCAATGGTGCGGACGAGGTCTATGTCACCCTGACTGACAAGCGCGAATACAAAGCAAAAATCATCGGTGCGGACATACGCACCGACGTCGCAGTCGTCAAGATTGAGGGCAGCAACCTGCCGCGTCTGGTGATGGGTGACTCCAACAAGATACGTGTAGGTGAATGGGTGATCGCGATCGGTTCGCCGTTCGGCCTGGATAACTCTGTGACGGCGGGTATCGTGTCGGCGAAAGCACGTGATACCGGTGATTACCTGCCTCTGATCCAGACTGACGTGGCTGTCAACCCGGGTAACTCGGGTGGTCCGCTGATCAATATGCGCGGTGAAGTGATCGGTATCAACTCTCAAATCTACAGTCGCTCCGGTGGCTACATGGGCATCTCGTTCGCAGTGCCTATCGACGAAGCTATGCGTGTGGCAGATCAATTGCGCACTACCGGTAAAGTGACGCGCGGTCGTATCGGCGTGCAGATCGGTGAAGTCACGAAAGATGTTGCCGAGTCCCTCGGTTTGCCGCGTCCGCAAGGTGCGCAGGTACAACGCGTGGAACCAGGTGGTCCGGCTGAAAAAGGTGGCCTGGAAGCTGGCGACGTGATCCTGAAATTCAATGGCGTCAGCATCGAGCGCTCCAGCGATTTGCCACGTCTCGTTGGTGGTACCAAACCAGGTACCCGTTCCGTGATCTCGGTATGGCGCAAGGGCGCAATGCGCGACCTGAACCTGACGGTAGCCGAGCTGGAAGCCGACAAGGTCGTGAAGAAAGAAGAGAAGAAGCCGAAGGCTGAGCAGGTTGCGAATGCGCTCGGCATGATTGTCAGCGACCTGAGTGCAGCACAGCTCAAGGAACTGAAGATAGATGGCGGTGTCCTGCTGGAAGCGACTGAAGGTGCAGCAGCGCGTGCCGGTTTGCGTGCCGGTGACATCATCCTGCGTCTGAATAACACAGACATCAAGGATGCGCGTCAATTCAACGGTCTGGTAGCCAAACTGGATACCAAGAAAACCACCTTGCTGCTGGTGCGTCGCGGTGATTCCTCGCAATTCGTGACGATCAAACCTCTGGCGCAGTAAGCCGACTAACGAAGATGAGGCTGCCTGCTGAAAAGCTCGCAGCCTTTTCTTTTGCCTGCGAAGGTCATCCTTGATGCAATTCACACTTTATTCGCGTACCTACTGTCATTTGTGCGATGACATGCTGCAGGCATTGCAAACCTTGCTCGGGCCGGATACTTATCCGATCCACGTGCTGGATGTCGATGCTGATCCGGCCTTGGTCGCGCAATATGATGAACTGGTACCGGTGCTGCTCGGTCATAAGGAAGGGCAGGCGGCACAACAGCTGTGCCACTATTTTCTGGATGAGGCCGCGGTACGGGCCTTTGTTGCACATTCATAAACGGTATCGTCAGCTTCAGCGGCGCGTATCGGCGGAAATGATAGGGCTAATGTGATTTCGTACGAAATTGTCACACCAAACGCAGAAGCCGGGAATTTCCGGGATTTCCCCTCTGAAATCCGGTAAAATGCCGTGGCCGTCATCCCTCTGTAACAAGGCGCTCGCTTGGGGAAGCATCCCAGCATAGAGCGCTTTTTTTGTAATTGTCACTTGGTTAATGAACAACATTCGCAATTTTTCCATCATCGCCCATATCGACCACGGTAAATCGACTCTTGCCGACCGCATTATCCAATTGTGCGGCGGCTTGTCCGATCGCGAAATGGAGGCGCAAGTCCTTGATTCCATGGACATTGAGCGTGAGCGCGGGATTACCATCAAGGCGCAGACCGCAGCCCTGACGTACAAGGCGCGTGACGGCGAGGTCTATAACCTGAACCTGATTGATACACCGGGCCACGTCGATTTCAGCTACGAAGTCAGCCGTTCGCTGTCTGCCTGCGAAGGTGCTTTGCTGGTAGTCGACGCGTCACAAGGCGTGGAGGCGCAAACCGTAGCGAACTGCTATACCGCGCTGGATCTGGGCGTGGAAGTGGTGCCGGTACTGAACAAGATCGACTTGCCATCTGCTGATCCGGCCAATGCCTGTGCAGAAATCGAAGAAGTGATCGGGATTGATGCCAGCGATGCTGTGCATTGCTCGGCCAAAACCGGCCTCGGTGTGCAAGACGTACTGGAATCGCTGATTACCAAGGTGCCGCCGCCTAAGGGTGATGCGAGTGCACCGCTGCAGGCATTGATCGTCGATTCCTGGTTCGATAACTACGTCGGCGTGGTGATGCTGGTACGTGTGGTGAACGGTACTTTGCGTCCGAAAGACAAAATTCTGTTGATGGCCAGCGACTCGCAGCATCTGGTCGAAAGCGTCGGCGTGTTCACGCCTAAATCGATTTCGCGCGATGCGCTGACAGCCGGGCAGGTGGGTTTCATCATCGCCGGTATCAAAGAGCTGAAAGCAGCCAAGGTCGGTGATACCGTGACCCTGGTCAGCCGTCCTGCAGCCGAGCCTTTGCCTGGTTTCAAGGAAGTGCAACCACAAGTGTTTGCCGGTCTGTTCCCGGTGGAAGCCAACCAGTACGATGCTTTGCGCGACTCGCTGGAGAAACTGAAGCTGAATGACGCCGCCCTGATGTACGAGCCGGAAGTATCGCAGGCGCTGGGCTTCGGCTTCCGCTGCGGTTTCCTTGGTTTGCTGCATATGGAAATCGTGCAGGAACGTCTCGAACGCGAGTTCGACATGGACCTCATCACGACCGCGCCTACCGTGATTTACGAAGTGGTCTTGCGCGACGGTTCCATCCTGATGGTGGATAACCCGTCGAAGATGCCGGATCCTTCGAAAATCGAAGAAATCCGTGAACCTATCGTCACCGTCAATCTCTACATGCCGCAGGAGTATGTCGGCTCGGTGATTACGCTGTGTACGCAAAAACGCGGCATCCAGATGGACATGAGCTACCACGGCAAACAGGTCAAACTGATCTATGAAATGCCGATGGCAGAAATCGTGCTCGACTTCTTCGACAAGCTGAAGTCGACCTCGCGCGGTTACGCGTCCATGGATTACGAGTTCAAGGAATACCGTTCATCCGATGTGGTCAAGGTCGATATGCTGATCAATAGCGAGAAGGTTGATGCGCTGGCGATCATCGTGCATCGAGCCAACAGCCAGTATCGTGGACGTGCAGTAGCTGCCAAGATGCGCGAGCTGATTCCGCGTCAAATGTTTGACGTTGCGATTCAGGCCGCTATCGGTGCCAACATTATTTCGCGTGAAAACGTGAAAGCGCTGCGTAAAAACGTTTTGGCGAAATGTTATGGCGGCGATATCAGCCGTAAACGCAAGCTGCTGGAAAAACAAAAAGCCGGTAAGAAACGCATGAAGCAAGTGGGCTCGGTAGAGATTCCACAGGAAGCGTTCCTGGCAATTCTACAAGTGGATGAGAAATGACGTTTCAAGACATCTTAGGTAATTTTTCGCTGATTCTTTTCATCCTGATGGTGGGAACCGGCGTCGTCTGGTTCCTCGATGTGCTGTACCTGAAGAAGCAACGACGTGCCAAGGCAGACGCAGTGCTGGCGGAATATGATGCACGCAATGCGAAGCTGGCAGGCGAGGGTATCAAACCTGACACGACCGGCCGTTCTGCACTGGAAGCCAGCCTGTTGCGCCAACCGGCCTGGATAGAGTATTCGGGTAGCTTCTTCCCGGTGATTGCGTTGGTGTTCTTCCTGCGCTCCTTCCTGTACGAGCCGTTCAAGATTCCGTCGACCTCGATGGTGCCGACACTGCAAGTCGGTGACCTGATCCTGGTTAACAAATACCAGTACGGCATCCGCTTGCCTATCATCAACAAGAAAATCATCGATGTCGGCACACCGCAACGCGGTGACGTTATGGTCTTCAAATACCCGGAAAACATGGCGCTGGACTACATCAAGCGCGTGGTGGGCGTACCTGGTGATACTGTCACTTATCGCAACAAGCGCCTGATCGTGAATGGCCAGCCGGTGTCCTACAAGCCTTTGCCAGACTATCTGGATGAAGAGACATTGAGTTACTCCAAGCACCTGAGCGAAGATTTGAACGGTGTGGCCCACCAAATCCTGAATAATCCACGTGCACCGTCCTATGTGGCTAATCCGCACGACTTCCCGAACCGGGAATTGTGTAATTACGATGTAGAAGGATTTACCTGCAAGGTCCCTGCTGGACAATATTTCATGATGGGTGATAATCGGGATAACAGCCTGGATAGCCGTTACTGGGGTTTCGTGCCGGATAAAAACATTGTCGGAAAGGCATTTTTTATCTGGTTGAACCTGAACAACTTCCCGAGCAACCTCGGTCGTATCGGTAATTTCCAGTAATCAATATCAGGAGCGTGTACATGGGATACCCGTTGCAGAACAAGCGTTATCAACAAGGCATTAGTTTGGTAGGCCTGATCGTGGTATTGGCTGTGATAGGCGCAATTGCAGTATTGGCAATGAAAGTAACGCCTACCGTGACTGAGTATTTCTCGATCAAGAAGGCGATTGCCAGCGTCAAGGCGGCAGGCGGCTCGGTACCGGAAATGCGTGCGGCGTTTAACCGCCAGGCTGAAGTAGGTTATATCGATGCAATCGATGGCAAGGATCTGGACATCGTCAAGAATGGCGATGACACTGAAATCAGCTTTGCCTATCAAAAAACGATACCGCTGGGGGGACCGGTCAGCCTGCTGATCGATTATGCTGGTTCGACCGGTAATGGCGTGGCAAAGAAAGCTCTACCTTAAGGCGATGAAACGATAGAAATAAGCGATAGAAAAATGGATTTAACGTTATTGCAAAACCGGCTGGGCCACACTTTCAAGGATGCTGTCTTGTTGCAGCAGGCTTTGACACATCGCAGCCACGGTAGTGTACATAACGAACGCCTTGAATTCCTCGGCGATTCCATTTTGAATTGCGTGGTTGCCTCGCTGTTGTTTGATCGTTACAGCAAGATAGATGAAGGTGACTTGTCACGTTTGCGCGCCAATCTGGTCAAGCAACAATCGCTGTACGAAATCGCACAGCGCCTCGAGTTGTCGCACTTCCTGCGCCTCGGTGAGGGTGAATTGAAATCGGGTGGTTTCCGTCGTCCGTCTATCCTGGCTGATACGCTGGAAGCGTTGTTTGGTGCGATCTATCTCGATGCCGGTTTCGATATCGCACGCGATGTTATCCGCGCGCTCTACATTCCGATACTCGATAGCGTCGATCCCAAGACACTGGGCAAAGACGCCAAGACTTTATTGCAGGAATACCTGCAGGGTAAAAAAATCGCTTTGCCGCAATACAATGTGGTCGCTACCCATGGTGCCGCCCACAATCAGGAATTCGAAATCGAATGTCTGGTTCCCAAGCTGGACATCCAGGTATTTGGCACTGGCGGCAGTCGCCGTGCCGGTGAGCAGGCTGCAGCCAAGCTGGCACTGGAAGCAGTGCAGGCCGCATTCGTCAAAGCACCTGCTGCCAGCCGCAAAGCCAAACCGCGTACCGCGCAACTGAAGCTGGCAGGTATCGCGACGGTGCAACTGGATGAAGCTGACAAGGCAGCCAAGGCGCCGGCAAAGACCGAAGCTAAAAATACCAAGGCTGAAATCAAGCCTGTTACTGAATCAACTGAAGCGCCGACCAACGATGGGCAAAAGAGTCTGATCGCCGAGCATGATGCCGGGAAAACGACATCTGCCACATCTGATGACGGCGCAACAAAATCTTCTACCACTACACATTCTAAAATTGCATGACTGAATCCGCCGCACTGTCTCACTTTCGATGCGGTTATATCGCGATCGTCGGTCGCCCTAACGTCGGTAAATCGACTTTGATGAATGAGTTGATCGGCGCCAAGGTCAGCATCACATCGCGCAAGGCGCAAACCACGCGCCATCGCATCACCGGCATCCAGACTGTGGAAGATGCGCAGTTTGTGTATGTCGACACGCCTGGTTTCCAGACGCGTCATGCGAATGCCTTGAACAAGACACTGAACCGTACGGTGACGAATACGCTGACTGCCGCGGACGTCATCCTGTATGTAATTGAAGCGGGTACTTTCGGCCAGGCCGATCAACAAGTGCTGGATCTGATCCCGAAAAATGTTCCTTGCATACTCGTGATTAACAAGTCTGATCGCACCAAGGACAAGGCAGTTTTGCTGCCGTTCGCACAGCAAATCGCCGCCAAGCATGACTTTGCAGCCGTGGTGCCGGTGTCGGCCAAGCTGCGTTTCCAGCTCGATGGTTTGCAAGGCGAAATCAAAAAATACCTGCCGGAAAACCCGCCTATCTTCGGCGAAGATGACATCACTGACCGCAGCGAAAAATTCCTCGCTGCTGAAATCGTGCGCGAAAAAGTATTCCGTTTCGTGGGCGATGAATTGCCGTACACCAGCACTGTGCTGATCGAGAAATTTGAAGTCGAAGGCAATCTGCGTCGCGTATTCGCTGCGATCCTGGTTGAGCGCGATACCCATAAATCGATGGTCATCGGTAACAAGGGTGCCCGTCTCAAAGATATCTCTACCCAGGCGCGTCTCGATATGGAACGCCTGTTCGGTGGCCCGGTGTATCTGGAAATCTGGGTCAAGGTCAAATCAGGCTGGGCTGATAACGAAGCCGGTCTGCGTGCATACGGATACGAATAGCCCTAGCTAAAGATGGCTGCATCTATCGCCGACGTCAGTTCTTTCAACGACTCTTCAGCCGAAGAACAGCCGTCGGTGCCCGCAGAAAGTGTTGCGGAAACATCTGCTGCGAAACCTGCAAAATCCATCAAAGCGGCACCACGCCGTGCCCGTACCCCGGAAAAAGAATTCCGCATCGCCGGACAACCCGGCTTTGTACTGCACAGCTATCCCTACAAAGAAACCAGCCTGATCGTCGATGTGTTTACACGCGATCATGGCCGCATTGCGCTGGTCGCCAAAGGTGCCAAGCGTCCGCATTCCCAATTGCGTGGCGTGCTGCAAACCTTCCAGCCTTTATCAGTCGGTTGGAGCGGTAAGGCTGAAGTCCGTACGCTGACTGCGGCAGAGTGGGTTGGTGGGCTGTTGCCGCTGGAGAAATCGGCTCTGCTATGCGGCTTTTACCTGAACGAATTACTGGTGAAATTGCTGGCGCGTGATGATCCGCATCCGGCTTTATTTGATCACTACATCAGTGCCCTGAATCAGTTGGCGCATGACGAACCGGCAGCGATAGTATTGCGCAAATTCGAGCGCGCCTTGCTGCAGGAAACCGGCGTCGCCAGCGACTGGCGTGTCTGCGCTGCCAGTGGCAAGGCGATCACCCTCGAACAAATTTATGTGCTGGATCCAGAACGTGGTCCGCGTCCTGCGCGTCCATCCGATGTCTGGCCACGCGTCTCCGGCAAGACCTTGCTGGATATGGAAAACGAAGATTACAGCGATGCGCAAACGCAAACGCAAAGTAAATTCCTGATGCGTTTCCTGCTCGCGCATCATCTCAATGGTGCGCCTCTTAACACTCGTCAAATATTGATCGACTTGCTGCAGCTTTAACGGAACCCCATACATGAGCTATCTTCAACCAGCTTCTACCATCATCGATCTCGGCATCAATATCGACCACGTTGCCACCTTGCGCAATGCGCGCGGCACGGTCTATCCGGACCCACTGCAAGCTGCCTTGCTGGCGGAAGAGGCCGGCGCTGATGCGATCACGCTGCACTTGCGCGAAGACCGTCGCCATATCAAGGATGCGGATGTCGAGTTGATCCGTCCCAAGCTGTTGACACGCATGAACCTGGAATCGGCAGTGACGACCGAAATGGTCGACTTCGCCTGTCGTATCAAGCCGCAAGATGTTTGCCTGGTCCCGGAGCGACGCGAAGAAGTGACCACCGAAGGTGGGCTGGATATCGTTAAGTATTTCGATGTGGTTGCTGCAGCGATCCGCCAATTGCAAGCCGAAGGCATACGCGTGAGTCTCTTCATCGATGCCGATGCAGAGCAAATCCAGGCAGCAGCGGAAGCAGGTGCGCCCGTCATAGAGTTGCACACAGGCCGTTATGCCGATGCACATGATGCCAAACAACAGCAGGCCGAACTGGAGCGCGTGCAACGCGGTGTAGCGGAAGGGATTGCGCGCGGCCTGAAGGTCAATGCAGGCCATGGCTTGCACTACACCAATGTGCAGGCCGTCGCGGCCATTCCGGATATCTCCGAACTCAATATCGGCCACGCCATCGTTGCGCATGCGGTATTCGTCGGTTGGCAAAACGCGGTGCGCGAAATGAAAGCCATCATGATCGCGGCACGCCTGGCTGGAATGAAAAAATGATATACGGCATAGGCACCGACATCCTTAAAATCGATCGCATAGAAGCGGCGCTGGGCCGCCATGGTGATCGCTTTGCCGAGCGCATACTGGGTAAGGAAGAGCTGGAGAAGTACTATCGTCGCAAGGCCAAGGTAGAGGCACGCGGTTTGCGCTTCCTGGCTACACGCTTCGCGGCGAAGGAAGCATTTTCAAAAGCGATAGGGCTGGGCATACACATGCCCATGACCTGGCGTGCTGCGCAAATACTGAATGCACCCAGTGGTAAACCTATCATCGTCACCAGCGGCAAGCTGGAAGAATTCATGCAGGAAAATGGACTGACCGCACAGGTTTCGATAACGGATGAAGTCGAGTATGCGGTCGCTTTTGTGATTGTGGAGAAAAAATGAACGCAGCAGTGTTAAGTACAGCAAGCTCAAATGCAGCAGAAAAATTCGGTCCGGTAATGCTGGACGTGGTCGGTGCCACGCTGAGCGCGGACGATATCCGTCGCATCCAGCATCCGCTGACCGGTGGCGTGATCCTGTTTGCGCGTAACTATACCGATCGTGCGCAATTGACCGCGCTGACGGCTGCTATCCATGCGGCGCGTCCGGGTATCGTCATCGCAGTCGATCATGAAGGTGGCCGTGTCCAACGCTTCAAAACGGATGGTTTCACGCATCTGCCAGCGATGCGCAAACTGGGTGCGCTGTGGGACAAGGATGTACTGGCAGCGACCAAGGCTGCGACCGATGTCGGCTATGTGCTGGCCGCCGAGTTGCGCGCTTGTGGCGTCGACTTGTCGTTCACGCCAGTGCTGGATCTGGACTATGGTGAGTCGGGTGTGATCGGTGATCGCGCCTTCCATCGCGATGCACGTGTGGTCACCATGCTGGCGAAGAGTCTGAACCATGGCCTGATGCTGGCAGGCATGCTCAACTGCGGCAAACATTTCCCCGGCCACGGTTTTGTCAAAGCGGATTCGCATCTGGAAATCCCGGTTGACGAACGCGAACTCAAGCAAATCCTGGCGGAAGATGCCGCACCATACGACTGGCTCGGCCTGAGTCTGGCGGGGGTGATGCCAGCGCACGTGATCTATCCGAAAGTCGACAAGCATCCAGCTGGTTTCTCACGTAAATGGCTGACCATGCTGCGCAAGGATTTCGGTTTTGAAGGTTTGATCTTCAGTGACGACCTCAGCATGGAAGGCGCGAGTGTTGCAGGTACTGTGATTGATGGTGCGCATGCAGCACTGCACGCGGGCTGCGATATGGTGCTGATCTGTAATTCCCCGGACAAGGCAGATCAACTGCTGGCTGGCTTGCAGGTCAAGGATAACAAGGCAGCGCAAGAGTCGGCTGCCCGTATTGCGGCGCTGACCCCGCAGTCACCAGCATTGAGCTGGGATGCCTTGCAACAGGACGCGCGTTATCTCGCGGCGAAGAAGGCTGCAAAAGCACTCGCTGCATCTTGAGTGCATACTTGTGCCACCGTGAGTAAATACGTAAACCAACATGTCTGAAACCGACGCGCCAGATCCGCGGGCAATCGTGCTGGAAACGGTTGCGAAGCTGCCGAATTTGCCCGGCGTGTATCGCTATTTCGACGCGGAAGACAATCTGCTCTACGTCGGTAAGGCACGCGACCTGAAGAAGCGTGTCTCCAGTTATTTCCTGAAGAACCTGGCCAGCCCGCGCACTGCGCTGATGGTAGAACGCATCGCGCGCCTGGAGACGACCGTGACCCGCAGTGAGGCCGAAGCCTTGCTGCTGGAAAATAATCTCATCAAGACTCTGCAGCCGCGTTACAACATTTTGTTCCGCGATGATAAGTCTTACCCCTACCTGAAAATCACCGGGCAGGAATATCCGCGCATGGCTTACTACCGAGGCGCGGTCGATAAAAAGAATCAATACTTCGGGCCATTCCCCAGCGGCTGGGCAGTGAAGGAATCGATGCAGATACTGCAGAAGGTTTTCTTGCTGCGCACCTGTGAAGATTCGGTCTTTGCCAATCGCACACGACCTTGCCTGCTGCATCAAATCCATCGCTGCAGCGGCCCCTGCGTCAACTACATCAGCAAGGAAGACTACGCGCTGGATGTGGAGAATGCTGCCAAGTTTCTGCGCGGTCGCCAGACCGAAGTGCTGGAAACCTTGCAAGGCAAGATGCTGGCCTATGCGGAAGAGCTGAAGTTCGAACAGGCGGCGGTCGTGCGTAATCAGATCAATGCCTTGTCGCGCGTACTGCATCAGCAAAGCATGGAGACCGGCAGCGATGCTGACATCGACATTATTGCAGTGGTGGTGCAGGGTGGTCGTGCCTGCGTCAACCTGGCGATGGTGCGTGGCGGTCGGCACCTGGGTGACCGCGCTTACTTTCCGACTCATGTAGACAATGCGCTGACCAGTCCGGAAGAGTCGATTGCCAGCGAAGTGATCAAGGCTTTCCTCGCGCAGCATTACATTGATAAGTTCATACCCGGCACCCTGATCCTGAATACCGAGCTGGATGAGCCGGAACTGATGCTGGCGCTAATGGAGCAATGCGGCCATCGCATCAACCTGGTGTTTCAGCCGCAAGGCCAGCGTCGCCAGTGGCTGGAGATGGCGCATAAGGGGGCGGAAATATCATTGGCGCGCCTGCTGTCGGAGCAGGGCTCGCAACAGGCACGCACGCGTATGCTGGTGGATGCGCTGGGCATAGATGTGCCGGATCTGGAAAGCTTTCGTGTCGAGTGCTTCGATATCAGTCATACTCAGGGCGAAGCGACGCAGGCGTCTTGCGTGGTGTTTCATCATCACGCGATGCAGAATGGCGAATACAGACGTTACAACATCAACGACATTACACCGGGCGATGATTATGCTGCGATGCGCCAGGTGCTGTTGCGCCGCTATGAGAAGGTCGCGAATGGTGATGGCGTGATGCCGGACGTGGTGCTGATCGACGGCGGCAAAGGCCAGGTCGAAGTGGCGCGTCAGGTGTTTGTCGAGCTGGGACTCGATATCAGCCTGATCGTTGGTGTCGCCAAAGGCGAAGGACGCAAGGTCGGCCTCGAAACCCTGGTCTTTGTTGACGGCCGTGCCGAGCAGGAGCTGGGCAAAGAATCGGGTGCCCTGATGCTGATTGCACAGATACGAGATGAAGCACACCGCTTTGCGATCACCGGCATGCGTGCCAAGCGTGCCAAGGCACGCCAGACCTCGCGTCTAGAAGAGATCGAAGGGATTGGTGCCAAGCGTCGACAGAAGCTGTTGGCGCGTTTTGGTGGCTTGCGGGGCGTGGTGGACGCAAGTATTGAGGATTTAGCCTCGGTCGAGGGCATTTCAAGGCAATTGGCTGAAGACATTTACAAGCAATTGCATTAGATTACGGGTGCGCATGCAAATGCCTGTGCACATTCATGAAAATGTAAAGTTTGATATGCCTTTCAATATTCCTATTCTCCTTACATGGTTACGTGTCGCGCTGATCCCGCTGATGGTCGGCGTGCTATACATACCGGATTCGTGGTTGGGCTCATTCAACAAGACCCAGGGTCTGGCTGCCACTTTGATTTTTATCGTCGCTGCGCTGACCGACTGGATCGATGGTTTTCTCGCGCGTCGCTGGAATCAGACTTCGGCCTTTGGTGCCTTCCTTGATCCGGTCGCGGATAAGCTGATGGTGGCCGGTGCCTTGCTGGTACTGATAGAGCTGAATCGCGTGAACGCGGTCATCGCATTCATCATTATCGGACGTGAGATTACGATTTCTGCATTGCGTGAGTGGATGGCGCAAATCGGCGCATCAAAATCGGTCGCGGTGAGCTCGCTAGGCAAGATCAAAACCATCGCGCAAATGGTGGCGATACCGATGCTTCTTTACTATGAAAGTATTTTCGGTATCAATCTTCAATACTGGGGGGATATCCTGTTATGGGTGGCTGCTGTGTTGACGGTGTGGTCCATGTTCTATTACTTGCGTAAGGCCTGGCCGCTGATTAAGGAAAGTGCAGGGCATTTATTGTAATTTTGCTGCGAGGAACGCTTGACATGCAAAGGCATTCCTCTATAATGTGCACCTGTTGTTGATGCGGGAGTAGCTCAGTTGGTAGAGCGCAACCTTGCCAAGGTTGAGGTCGAGAGTTCGAGACTCTTCTCCCGCTCCAAAGGTTTTCAAAAGGAGCCGCACTGGCTTCTTTTTTTATTGAGTGAGCAATCATTCAATTAGTGGTGGTAGTAACAGATATGCGGGAGTAGCTCAGTTGGTAGAGCGCAACCTTGCCAAGGTTGAGGTCGAGAGTTCGAGACTCTTCTCCCGCTCCAGTTTCAAAGCCAGAACATGGCGAGCTGTAGCAAATAAAAAGGGGCTTACGCCCTTTTTTTACGTCTGTAGCTTTTGCAGTGCGCTCACAGTGAGCTTTTATTCTTTATACGTGCTGAGCCAGGATCAGTTCAGACTTGGCGCAGTATCCCATGCACATCAATCGATGTGTCCCTGCGTCAAAATCCAATCTTGTTTTTATCTTCGGTTCCACCCGTTGACGAGTGTAATTCTTCGTGCGCTGCATCGGCGATGGTCCGTTTGTCAGCCTTACGGTACTTCCGTTGTATCGCGCCCGCGCTGATCGTTGTCGACAGCTGTTTGCTATGTCTGCGCAAATACTAAAGGGGCAATATTTTTCTGTTTCTTTGTAATTCTGCCTGCCGGCATATGCCTGAACAGTCGTTACTCAAGCTTTACCCCTCGTCATTTTGTACTATTGTTCATAATTTCGCGCATAAATACGTGTTTATGTACAAACAGGAGCCAAAGTTACGCAGGGTCCGGCCCATGCCAAAGCGACATTTAATATTACTTACAACTAGTGTGCGCGGTTGCTCGCGGCCATGTATCTGGCCATCAATATGGCGCAGGCAGGAGCGTAGCAGAACGTCTTGCAAAGACGCGCCATACTAGGGCATAATACGCGCTGTCGGAAAACCTTTCCGACACCGGATTTCCAAAAGGAAGCTCGTAGCCCAGCTTCCTTTTTTATTCGCTGATAGTTTCTTATTTTGTATACGTTTTGTTCCAGGCATGCGGAAATGTTGCTTGCAAGGTACAATACGGCCCCATGGCGGGGTAGCAAAGTGGTTATGCAGCGGCCTGCAAAGCCGTTTACGCCGGTTCGATCCCGACCCCCGCCTCCAGTTTTTCCTAAAGCGCCGCGGGCGCTTTTATTTTTTGATCTTGTTTTAGAATCGTGACATGCCCGGGTGGTGAAATAGGTAGACACAAGAGACTTAAAATCTCTCGCCGGTAACGGTGTACCGGTTCGATTCCGGTCCCGGGCACCATACTCATGAAAGTCTATGACCTCTGCTGTGAGCTGGAACATCGCTTCGAAGGTTGGTTTGCTTCCGAAGATGATTTCCTCACGCAATCCTCGCAAGATTTGATCGCATGCCCGATGTGCGGCACGCATCAGATCAAGCGCTTGCCATCTTCCCCTCGTTTAAATTTATCCGGTGCTACCACGCGCGTGAGCGACAATGGTGCTGCCGCACGCTTGCAGGAACAGTTGCTGGAATACGCACGTAAAGTGGTGGCTAATACTGTGGATGTAGGCAAGCAGTTTGCCGAGGAAGCGCGTCGCATCCACTACAAGGAAGTACCCGAGCAGGCGATACGGGGCGTGGCGACGGTAGAAGAATGTGCCGAGCTGGCGGAAGAGGGCATCGATGTGATGGCATTGCCACTTCCGGTTCCCGTCAAACAAACACTTCAATAAACGATCGGAAATGATATGCGTCAAATTGCATCGCTGGCCGGGCTCAAGGACCTGGTCGGGCAAGAGCTTGCAGTATCCGACTGGTTACAGATCACGCAGGAGCGCATCAATCAATTCGCGCAAGCCAGCAGCGATCATCAATGGATACATATTGATGCGGAGCGCTGTCGGCGTGAGTCGCCGTACGGCATGCCGGTCGCACATGGTTTCCTGACTTTATCCCTGTTGCCGATGTTGCTGTCGACAGCCGTTGCTTTCCCGCCGTGCAAGCTGGCCGTGAATTATGGTTTGAATCGGGTCAGGTTTCCGGCGCCGGTATTGGTCGGTCAGCAGATCCGCGGGCGTATGTTATTGCAGGCGCTGGAAGAGATAGACGGTGGCGTGCAGATGGTGTGGGAGGTAACGGTGGAAGCCGAGAGTGGCGACAAACCAGTGTGTGTGGCGGAACTGCTACTACGGCATTACGGTTAACTGAATTTACCCGCCACGATGAGGGCGATGATCTCTGCTATAACCTGGCGGTGATCATCGCCTTTTTTATTTAACGCTTTGCGTACTGTGTCGCGCCAAACAGGATTTCCTTGGCTTTGTCATCGGCGACCGGCTGGCGCACGTCGACAAACATGGTGGTGCCTTTCTGGACCGCAGGGCGAGCGTTGATTTCATCAAACCAGCGTTTCAGGTGCGGGTAGTCAGTCAATACGATGCCTTGCTTTTCCCACGAACGCAGCCATGGGAAGGTCGCGATATCGGCGATGGTGTAGCTGTCGCCTGCCAGGTATTTGCTTTCCGCCAGGCGGCGATCTATCACACCGTACAAACGCTTGGCTTCATTGGTGTAGCGATTGACGGCGTATTCGATTTTTTCCGGAGCATAGATGCGGAAGTGGTGCGCTTGTCCCAGCATAGGGCCGACGCCACCCATCTGGAACATCAGCCATTGCAGCGTAGTGAATTTTTCACGGTCGGTATCGCCGAGGAATTTGCCGACCTTGCTGGCGAGGTAAACCAGGATCGCGCCGGATTCAAACAAGGACATTTCCTTGCCGTCCGGGCCGTCGCTATCGATGATGGCCGGGATTTTGTTGTTTGGTGAAATCTTCAGGAATGCAGGAGTGAACTGGTCACCCTTGCCGATATCGATGTGGTGGCTGCGGTACGCGAGGCCGCATTCTTCCAGCATGATGTGGACTTTGTGGCCGTTCGGCGTGGCGGTGGAATAAAGGTCGATCAATTTTTTCTCCAGGGAAGATACGAAGGCTAAGCGCAGGGCAGTGCGCAACTCGGAATATGTCGAACCAGATTATGCAGAAATTCGGCATTCCTTGCTGCGAGTCGCATGAAAAACCGCAGCGACGGAATGGGTATGGCTGAACGTACGACGCTTAGCTTACGATCAACGCGCGCGTGACTTGCGGTATTGATGAAGCATTTCTTCCATCGTGCTCAGGCGTGATTCGGTTTGCAGTGGCAGCAGCGGCGAGTAGTTGATGCTTTGTATGACCCAGTCATTGCTACGTTCGCCGACGTCCAGCACATTGATGCAACCAGGAGCCTGCTCGATATTGCCCAGGAAGATGCGCTGGCTAGTGATCGCATACGACAGGAAGGCGCGGTTCACCCCACCGTGCAATACCAGCAGCACGGTATCCCAGTCCGGATCGGCGCGCAGCTTGTCTATGGCAGGATGGATGCGATCCAGCAATTCACCTACGCTTTCACCATCGAGGAATTTTTTGTGTTCGGCCGCCATGCTGGCGAAGGCATGCGTGAAAGCTGCTTCGAGGTCGTCGTCATGGATGACCTCGAGTACACCGCCGCGCACTTCCTGAAACTCCAGCCATTGCTCCGGCTCGATTTGCTGTCCGGTTTCTGCCAACACACGTCGTGCCGACTCTATGGTGCGCGGCAGATTGGAAGTGATCACGCGGTCGAACTGTATGCCTTGTTCGGCAAAGACTTGGCCTGCAGCGGTAGTCTGCGCACGACCTTTTTCATTCAACGGAACTTCGTCCGGCGGATAGGCTGTGCCATCAGCATCGAAGTAGGTGACGTTGCCGTGACGCATCAGATAAATGCGTCTTCTTTTTTCAGTCGTCATTTATAGTGCGGTTTTCTTTTTTCGAGGAATGCGTTGATGCCTTCCAGCGCATCGCGATGGTTGAGGCTTTCAACGAAGTGAAATTTTTCGGATTCGAAATGTTGTGCCAGTGTATTGCTGCTGCCTTCGCGTACCAGTGATTTGATGCGTTCGAGCGCGTGGCCGGACAGGGCCGCCAGATCGTCGGCCCATTGTTGCGCTACCGTGAGGGTAGTGCCGTCAGGCACCAGGCGATTGATCAGACCCAGTTCATGCAGGCGTGTCGCTTCGACCGCTTTACCTTCGAGCAGGATCTCAGTCGCCAGTTGGCGCGGCAAGGCCTGGGTCAGAAACCAGGAGGCACCGCCGTCTGGCGTCAGGCCGACCTTGGAATAAGACATCGCGAATTTGCTATTGCTGCCTGCAACGATCAGATCGCATGCCAGTGCCAGCGAAAATCCAGCGCCAGCGGCCGCACCTTCGATAGCAGCGATGACGGGTTTAGGGCAATCACGTATGGCTTCGATCCAGCTGCGCAAGCTATCGACTGCCGCGCCTTGTTCATTCTTATCGATGGCGCGATGTTCCAGCAATTTATTGAGATTGCCGCCCGCGCAAAAGAAATTGTCGGCACCTGTCAGGATCACGGCGCGTATGGTGTCATCGCGCTCCGCGGTAGACAGCACTTCAACGGCCGCTGCAAACATGTCCGGATGCAAGGCGTTCTTGGCGCCAGGATTGGAGATGGTGAGGATCAGCGTAGCTTCGTGGCGGGATGCTTGGATTTCTGCAGACATGATGGCCGTATGAAGTGGATAGATGGATTAAGAATATACAGGAAGCGTCGCTGCGGCGCGTATTTGAGCTGGGTACCTGGGCCTGCTTAAACTTTATTGAGTCGTTCCAGTGCGGTTTGCAGCGTCTGATCCTGTTTGGCAAAGCAGAAGCGGATCACGCCAGCATCTTTGCCGTCTGCATAGAAAGCTGATACCGGAATCGCTGCTACGCCTATCTCTGTCGTCAGCCATTGCGCGAATTCGCTTTCCGGCAAATCGGAAATGGCGCGATAGTCGACGCACTGGAAGTAAGTACCGTCTGCTGGCAGAAGTTTGAAACGCGTGTTTTGCAAACCGGCACGGAACAGATCACGTTTGCGCTGGTAAAACCTCGGTAGTTCCAGATAGGGTTGCGGATCGCCCATATAGTGTGCGATTGCATGTTGCATAGGTGTGTTGACTGAGAACACATTGTATTGATGCACTTTGCGGAACTCTGCGCTAAGGGCAGCAGGTGCGGCGACGTAGCCTATCTTCCAGCCGGTGACGTGATAGGTTTTGCCAAAGCTTGATACCACAAAGGCACGCGCTGTCAGCTCGGGATGGCGGCATACGGATTCATGCTGCATGCCGTCATATACCATGTGTTCATACACTTCATCCGACAGCAGCAGGATGTCGGTGCCGCGTACGATGTCGGCCAATGCTTGCAGATCGCGCGGATGCAGCACGGAGCCGGTCGGGTTATGCGGCGAGTTGATCATGATGAGGCGGGTTCTGCTGCTGACGGCAGCCGCGACTTTTTCCCATGGCACCAGATAACCAGCATTACCCAGTTCCATCTGGACGCAGACCGCTTTGCCACCCGCCAATGCAATCGCTGGCAAGTAGCTATCGAAGGCTGGTTCGATCACGATGACTTCATCGCCGGGGCCTACGCAGCAGTGGATGGCGGTCAGCAGTGCCTGTGTTGCGCCCGCGGTGACCGTGATTTCATTCTGCGCATCGTAGTGATGCCCATACAACATGGCGATTTTTTTCGCGATGGCTACACGTAGGACAGGTGCGCCCGTCATCAGCGGATATTGATTCAAACCACTTTGCATCGCATCGCTGACAGCAGTGATCAAGGCCGGATCACAGGAGAAATCAGGAAAGCCTTGCCCCAGGTTGACGGCTTTCTTCTCAGCCGCGAGCGCTGACATCAGGGTAAAGATGGTAGTGCCGACTTGTGGCAGCTTGCTCTGTATGGCCGGCGTGGCGAAATCAGGTGCTGAGTTGTTGGACATGTCTGAATGTGTGTAGGGCTGAAGCTGCCTATTCTAGCGCTTGCCGCGCCTGGCTTGCTTCCAGGGTCCAGGCCTCGGGTGTCATGATGGAAAACAGGCCATCACGTCGTGTCTTGCGTGCGAGTTTTAACAAGGCCTTGTCCTTGGTAATCAGGACGTCGGCTTTGATGTCGCGTGACAGCTCCAGGAATTTTTGATCATCCTTGTCCTTGCAGACCGGCAGTTTGAGCGGTGCTTCGTCCGGCTCCGGTATCGGCAGGCAGCGTATCAGCGCATCGAATTCCGTCGTCACTTGTACGCGCGCAGCGTCATCCAGTTTGAGATGTGGGTAGCCGAGCACGATGCTCCACTCCTTGCGGCAGTCATCGCGTGTCAACGCTTCTACCTCACCGTTTTGCATGGCGTTGAGCAGCAGTGTCCAACGCGGATCGCGAAAGACGAACAGATCGAGGCAGACATTTGTGTCGAGCACGATGCGCTGAGGAATCAGCTTCGGTATCATAGGCAAAATTATTCTTGTCCGGATGTAGAAATGCTTATTGTTTTATCGCCTGCCAAAACCCTGGATTACGACACGCCCGCCCATACCGAGATCAGCAGCAAACCTGACTTCATCAAACAATCCGCTGAGTTGATTGATATCCTGCGCTTGTCATCACCGGCACAGATTGCGAGCCTGATGCGTATCTCTGATCCGTTGGCGAGCCTGAATGCTAATCGTTTTGCGGCCTGGTCGCCCAAATTTACGCAGAAAAATTCCAAGCAGGCGATGCTGGCATTCAATGGCGACGTTTATGAAGGACTGGATGCTGCCAGCCTGAGCGAGCAGCAACTGGCTTATGCGCAGTCGCATATCCGTATTTTATCCGGCTTGTACGGTGTCTTGCGTCCGCTCGACCTGATGCAACCGTATCGGCTGGAAATGGGTACCCGTCTGGCGAATCCCGCTGGCAAGGATCTGTATGCATTCTGGGGCAGCAGGGTGACAGAGACGCTGAATCAGCGTATCGCCGAGCAGCAGTCGGAGGCGTTGGTCAATCTGGCATCGGAAGAATACTTCAAAGTAGTGAAGCCGACTTTGCTTAAGGCTCCAGTCATTACACCTGTGTTCCAGGACTGGAAAAACGGGCAATACAAGATCATTTCTTTTTATGCAAAAAGAGCGCGTGGGCTGATGGCAAGGTATGCCGCAACCGAGGGTATAACGCGTCCAAATGACCTTAAATCTTTCGACGTTGACGGTTATGCATTTGATGCAGATGCGTCAAATGAAAAAACCTGGATGTTCCGACGCAAGGTTGGGATTTAATTTCCGTGTGGAAATAATATTTCCACATAGAAATCAATTACTTGCCTCATGGAAATATTCTCAGATTTCGTCAGAAATTTTTTAATGACAATTATTTGTTAAATAATTGTCTAGGCTTTATATCATTTTTCACAGCAATATTGCTGCAATGCAATGAATTCCCTGCTGGCAAGCGCTTTCTGCCGAGAAAATTTCAAAATTGTTACAACAGCCATATTGAAAACAATTGTTAAATCAATGGCTTATCGTACAAATTTACAGTTGTGAAGCTACAACTTATTGTAAGTTGGCCGCTCGGGGTGCATGCAAGTTCCCATATAATGCTTTCTGCATATAAACAATAAGAAAAAATTCTGTTTTTTGGTGTTGGGGGCAAGGTGCAGTAATGCATTGCATGCGCGTTTTTGCGGCACACACAGTTGCCGGTTAGAGATATTGATCGGCCAGTTGTTAGATGATTAGTACATTGAAATACAGATTACTTTCGAGTATCCCTTTGCTGATTGCCTCACAATTGGCATTTGCGGCCCCATCGACTCCGGACACAGTTGCTCAATCAAATCTGTTTCGTTCCCGTCCTGGTTCAGGCGAGCAGCCTTTTACACAAGATATACAACGGCAAAAGCCGACCTCTGGCGACGAGGCGGTAGCACCTGTCGCACCACCAGCGCTGCGTCTGCCGTCTGATGTGCCCAAGCGCAGCAAAGGTGAGAGTACTAATGCTGCCAAGGCTTCCGAAACCATGCAGGCAGATGGTTCGCGTGACGATGAAATCCTGCAATTGCTGCGCCAGTCAGACAAGGCATTTACCAATCCTGCCGTGCCTTTGCCGGATGGGATCACGGCCTTAAGCGATGGCCCGCTGCAAAACATGTTGTCGCTGGAGGAGGCGCTGGCACGTACCCTGCAAAACAGTTACAGCTACGCTGCTGCAAGTGCGCAGGCAGAAGGTGCGTTGTACGGCAAAAAAGCAGCGTTGGGACAATTGGGCCCGACCCTGGATGTACGCGCACAACGTGGTCGTGAGTACTCGGCGCCAGCTTCCATCATTAATCCAAATACTGGCCGTGCGTTGAGCAGCGATACGCATATCCGCTGGGATAACAGCGTGATCCTGCGTCAGCCGCTGTTTGCACCAGCTTCCTATTTCGAATACCGCAAGCAGGCGTCGCTGGCGAATGCCGCAGATCTGCGCAAGGAAGATGCACGCGAAGCGCTGTACTACACCACCATCAAGGCTTATTACGATCTCTTGCGTAGCTATGTCTCTCTGACGTTTGCGCGTAGCTATACCGAGCGCATGGATACGCTGCAGGATTACATGAACAAGCGCTTGCAGGGCGGCGGTGCGAGCAAGGTTGATTTCGAACGTGTGCGTGGTCGTGCATTGAATGCGCGCTCGACCATGATCGAAGCGGAAGGCGTGCTCGAAAGTGCGATGGTCACACTCGCGCAATTGACAGGTGTGCGCACTCAGCAATTGGGTGTGCCGACCAAGATGATGCCGCTGGTACCAAACACTTCGCGCCTGGCGCTGGAACAGATTTACGAAAACAATCCGGCAGTGCGTGCGGCGCGTCAGGACACCGCAGCGGCAAGCGAAGAATTGAAATCGGCACGTTCACGTTTCTCTCCTAACTTTTCGATCGAAGTATCGCAGGCTCGTACTGATAATGCAGGTGGCGATGGTCGTCTGACCACAGATCGTCGCTACATGTTCGTGATGAATATGAACTTGCTCAACGGTGGCTCCGACTACTACTACCAAAAGCAAATCGGCAGTAAGTACGTTGAGAAAGCGAATACGGCATCGGACCTCGAACGCAAGCTGAAAGAACAAATCGAGATCAACTACCGCACGCTGGATGCGGTGAAAAAACGCATCACCATCGCGCGCCAGGCTTACCAGACCAATGCCGATGTGGCGGACGTCTTCCTTGAGCAACTGGCAACCGGTAACAAGCAATTGTTGGATGTACTCGATGCTTACCAACAGGCTTACCTGTCGCGTGTCGAGTTGTCACAGCTGCTGTTCCTGCAGGCCGATATCAGCTATCAAATTTTGCGTAATACCGGGCGCGCTTCTTCCTTCGTGGAAGGCATGCAGCAGCCGTAATGCAGTAATCCAGGGGGAAAGATGGAAGGTGGTAAGGAACAGAATTTCTGGCCGGGCTTCGTAGACGCGCTATCCAACGTTGTGTTGGTGATGATCTTTGTCGTCGTCGTTTTCGTCGTCACGCTGTTCTACTATTCGCAAAAACTGGCTGCATTCAAGGCAGTGAAGTTCATTGAGAAGAAAGAGCTGCAGGAGCAGGTGCATACTCCATCCAAGGACCAGCCGAATATCAGTCGCCTGGATGATGGACAGAATCCGGATGCGGCACGCCTGAAAGCAGAGAGTCAGGAGCAGATCAAGGAAATCGCCGCATTGAAAGGGCAGGTCGCGCTGCTGCAAGCCAAGCTGAATAACAGCAGTACGTCCTTGCAAGGCAGCTTGCGCAGTGATGAAGGCGCACCGACCAAAGCGATCCAGATAGAAAAATCGCGTACTTCGACTGCCAGCGATACGCTGGCCGGTATCAAGCTCGATGGCCGCAGCGATGCGGTCACTTTGCATTTTGATACAGACGGCGTCGAGCTCGACAAGAAAGCAGTGGCGGCGCTGGAAGCCAATCTCAAAGGCTGGACCCAGAAAATCAAAAGTAGTCAGGGCAAGCTGGTGGTGACCGGTGTGGTCGGTACGCTGGCGTATACCGAAGGTCGTCGTCGTGCCTACTACCGCACGATCGCTGTGCGTAACTACCTGATCGACCAGGGCGTAGCGCCTAGCAGCGTCATCAGCCGCGTGGTACCGGGCAATGAAAACGTAGAAACCGATTCCAGCGTCGTGATCCAATACTCAGCGTCGGCCAAATGAAATTTACCCGTCTATCCAGCTTTATAGCGCAGCGCCTCAAACGTGTCGAAAGTGCGACACGCAAGGCAGTGCCTGCGCTGGATCGCGGGATAGAGTCGTATCGCGAAATGCCAGGGCCTAAAGTATTTGTCCTGGCTTTGACGTTCGGTTTGTTGCTGCTGGTGATCTGGGCATACTTCGCGCCTATCGATATGGTGGTGCGCGGACAGGGACGTATCGTGCCATCTGACCATAACCAGATCATCCAGCATCTGGAAGGCGGCATCGTCTCGACTTTGGCAGTGCGTGAAGGTGCGGCCGTGCGCAAGGATCAGGTTTTGATCACGATACGCGATGTACGTGCAGCGTCGGATCAGGGCGAAGGCCAGGTCAAGCTGGCCGGTTTGCGCGCGCGCGTGGCGCGCCTGACTGCTGAAGCAAATGGTGCCAGCCAGTTGACCTTGCCAGCCGATATCGCGAACGATGCATCGGCGCAGAATGAACAGGCTGCATTTATTGCACGCCAGGCCAAGTTGAGTGGCGAGCTGAGCATATTGCGTGAACAAACCACGCAGCGCCAGGCTGAGCTGAATGAAACCATCAGCCGTCAAAAAAGCCTGACCGATGAATTTAATCTCGCGCAACAGCAATACCAATTGGTACATGCGATGTTTTTGAAAAGCGCCGCGTCGCAGCTGGAAGATATCCAGTCGCAAGCACGTGCGCAGGATGTACGCAGCCGTCTGAATGCGGCCAGTTCCATGATCCCGCGTTTGCGCGCAGCGATTTCGGAAGCACAAGCCAAGGTGACTGATGGTGTCTCACGTTTCCGCGCTGAAGCACGCGCCGACCTGACGACCGCTGAAACCGAACTGGCGCGTTTGTCGGAAGAAATGAAATCGCGTAACGACCGGGTGCTGCGTTCTGAAGTCAAGGCACCTATGGATGGCGTGGTCAACCGCATCTTCGTCAATACCGTCGGTGGTGTGGTCAAGCCGGGTGATCCTATCCTGGAGATGACGCCTATCGATGACAAGGTGGTGGTCGAAGCGAATATCAGTCCTACTGACCGTGCTGAGCTTGCCATCGGCAAACCGGCGCGCGTCAAGGTGACCGCATATGACTATGGCGTGTTTGGTTCGATGGCAGGCAGGGTGACGGAGATCAGTGCCGATACAGTGCCGGAAGAACGCGGCGAGCGTCACTACCGCGTAAAGATAGAAGTCAGTCGTGACCCGGCACAACTCAAGAGCGCCAGCGATGGTTTGCCTTTGATGCCGGGTATGACAGCCACTGCAGATATTGTGGTTGGCCGCCGCACCGTATGGCAATACCTGATGTCCCCGATTAATCGTTTCACGCAAAGTGCTTTGCGTGAGCCGCGATGATCCTGATAACAAAAATTTAATTTCAATTACCCGATCGGAATATCCAGCACCATGAAAACGCTCCGCAAATACTACCTTCTTGCGCTGATTCCCTCCCTGGTCCTGCTGACAGGCGGAATCATGTTCAGGGAGTTTGTACTCCACGCGATCCATATCAATCCGGTGCTGAACCTGTTCATCATCGGCGTTGCGGTATTCGGTGTGGCTCTGATCATGTACGACATCTACAAGGTCAGCTGGGAATACAACAAGCTGAAAGTGTTTTATGCACGTTCGCAGGCGGGTGAAGCGCTGGAAGACCTGGTCAAGGATCCGACCTTTGAAGGTACCGAGATCGCCAAGGTGCTGGTCAGTGTCGCCAACACCAAAGGTCGTCTGACGACCCGTATCGAACAGGAAACCATAGAGCGCTCACTGGCTGAATTGCACGCGCATCTGGAAGCGCGCATGGAATTCCCGCAATACCTGACCGGTTTCATGATTGCGCTGGGCTTGCTCGGTACCTTTATCGGCTTGCTGGAAACACTGGTCAGTACCGCTGACCTGATTAACGGTTTCGGGCAGGCGACCCAGGGTAGCGATATGGATGCATCGTTCGCGACCCTGGTGACCGATCTGAACAAACCACTGGCGAGTATGGGTACCGCCTTTAGTGCGTCGATGTTTGGTTTGATCGGTTCGCTGACACTGGGCCTGACCCTGGTCTGCCTGCGCGGTGCGGGCAAACGTCTGGTGGTTGCAGCACGTGAATGCATCAGCGTCATGGTCGAGCACGTGGTGCATGAAATGTCCGGCCCGGGTGCTTCGCAACGCCAGGGTATTTCCGAATCCTTCCTGACTGAATTCCTGCATGACCTGATGGTCTTGCAACGTGAATCGGTACTGACCTCGCGCAATAGTTCGGATGCGTCGCTGCAGGCTGGCATGAAGCTGGAAGCGATGAACGAACGCCTGGCTACTGTGGCGCGTCTGTTCCAGGAAAGCATAGATGAATCGAAAAACGTGCGCCAACTGGTCAGCTTTGGCCCGCGCATGCATGAAGTAGGGCAGCAGACGCTGGAAGAAATTCGCGGCCTGGGCCAATTGATCAATCAAAAACTGGAATCGACACAGGACATTACACAAAGCTTGTCGTTGTTGAATGAGCGCCTCAGTGTGAACGGCGATATTGCGTTGCGCAGCTTTGATGTGTTGCCGCAAATCGTCGGGGCGATGCAAAGCGGCCAGACCGCTGTATCGTCGGCCTTGTCGTCCTTGCACGCACAGCAGGCTGATCTGGCTAACGTGCATGAAAAAACTGCACAGCATATTGCGCAATTGCCAGGTCTGTTGTCACAGGTTTCGATACGTCTGGGTGACGAGTTGAATGCGATTCAGCATCAGGCAGAAATCCATTCGAACGTGGCGACCCGCCTGGGTCAGCTCGGTACCGTCATTGGTGAAAACTCCGGCAACATCACCCGCGATGCGCTGGCCGCACGTCAATTGCAGATCGACCTGGCCAAACATATGGCTATGCAAAATGAACGCATCAAGGGGCTGGATGCGATTCCGCAGGCACTGGCCAATATCAATGAAGCATTGGTACGTCAAAACGTGATGTCACAAACCATCATCGAAGAAATGCGCAATGGTCGTCAGACCATGATCAAGGATTTGCGTCTTGAATTGCGTGAAGCGATGCGTGAACTGTCGAATCGCGATAGCAAGTAACAAGGACCAGCAGGTTTATGAGCAAGTTGCCCGATCTTCCTGACGCAGCCATTCCGGCCGCCAACAACATCGCCCCGGTTGAGGGCGATGTCGGCGTGTTGCGCGAGGCGTTAAGTGAGATCACGCGTGATCCTATGTACCTCACGATGTTGCGGGCATATGGCAAACGCCTGGTAGAGATCGTGGTCGCCGGTTTCCTGATCAATCTGTTTGGTCTGTTGCTGCCGGTGTATTCGCGTCTGGTGTACGACAAAGTAATCGGTAATCACATACCGGATACCTTGTGGGCACTGACGTTGGGCATGTTGCTCTTCCTGGTGCTGGAATTTGTCTTGCGCGTGATACGCACTTTCTATATCGAGCAATTGGCAGGCAAGTTCGATATCGATTTTGATCAGGCGGTAGTCAAGAAGCTGCTGGCGACACGTGTCAGCTGGCCGGTCGGTGTGGTGCTGGCCAAGTATCGCGATATCACCAGTGCACGTGATTTGCTATCGTCCAACTACATGCTGGTCATCATCGATTTCCCGTTCCTGCTGTTGTATCTGCTGGCGATAGGCTTGATAGGCGGTCCTATCGTGTGGGTGGTGTTGGTCGGCGGGACGCTGTTGGTTGGCGCGCAATTGCTGTGCAAGATACCAGCCAATGATTATGCAAGTACCGCGATGAGTGTAGGCGCGACCAAGACCGACAAACTGGCGGGACTGGTATTTGGTATCGAAACCTTGAAGACTTCGGCCTTGCAAAAACGTGTGCTTGAACTGTTTGCGCGCGACGCGGAAGTGTCCGGCGTCACGCAAGCGAAAAGCCGTTTCTGGGCCTCGGTTGGTTACACCATTTCATCCAGCGGCTATACGTTGATGACGATAGCGACGCTGGTCGTCGGTGTGTATATGGTGGAAGCAAATGCGCTGACTGTCGGTGCGCTGATTGCATCGTCAATGTTGGTCGGCCGTGCGGCCTCCATGCTCTCATCGGTAGCGATGGTACTCGGACGTATAGACGCGTTCAAGCAGGCACGTACCTCGTTTGAAGAATTGTTTGTCGAAGCGCCGAATGCAAATACCACGAATGAAGTGGACAGGCAGCAGATAGACGGCAAGATCCAGGTTTCCAACCTGAGCTTCAGCATCAAGCCGAATGAACCGGCGATGTTGAAGCAGATCTCCTTTGTGATCAATCCAGGCGAGAAGGTAGGCCTGGTCGGTCGCTCCGGTTCAGGCAAGTCGACCTTGTTGCGTTGCCTCGCTGGCGTACATGCGCCGGATGCGGGTCAGGTGCTGATGGATGGCATTTCGGTCGCCGCCTATCCGCAAGAAGTACGCATGCGTGCTATCGCCTACAAACCGCAAGATCCTTTCCTGTTCGATGGCACGCTAGCGACGAATATTTTTGTTGATAACAGCATCAGTAGTTCGATTTACCAGACCGCCTTGCATGTGTCGTGCATGGATGAGTTGCTGGCCGGCGGTCAGTTGCGACTGGATCAGATGCTGGTCGCACCTGGCAATCTGTCCGGTGGTCAGCGTCAGATGGTGGCACTGGCACGCGCAGTTGCGACGGTGCCGAATGTATTACTGCTGGACGAACCGACTACCGGTATCGATCAGGCTACAGAAAACAAAATTATTGAAAGACTGGTTGCATTTGTTGCGGGTCGCACTCTGGTGGTGGCGACGCATAGTCCAGTGTTGTTAAAACAGATGGATCGCATCATCGTCATTAATGACGGCAAGATAGTTGCAGACGGCCCGCGGGCAAAAATATTGCAGTAAGTATGTAGGACGGACCGAGAAGAATTCCGGTTCTCATTATGAAGGGACACTCAGATGGCTACCGCTCCTGTTTCCAAATCCGCTAATAACCAGCCAGCGCTGGATAAAAATGGTGCGCCTATCCGTGTGGTTACACCGGATCAACAGGGCAATTTCCAACTGAAAATCAGCAAGGGCGATATCGCCAAGGTGCACATCGTCGACGTCGACATGGTGCTCTATCTGAACGACGGTACCAAACTGGTGCTGGCGGGCGGCGCGATAGGCGCGATGGATGACAGCGTGATGGTCGACTTTAGCAACGGTCGCGACAGTGCTGCCCATATGATGGACCAGGTCGGCATTATCCCGCTGCAGAAACTGGATCAGCCGCGTGTCTTGAGTACCGAGCCACGTGAATCGGATGGCCGCGGCAATATGCAGGAAGATGCGTCCTATCGTCAGACCGAAGGTGCGCAGGATCTGGCCGCGCAGGCACAGGCGGCGAATGCAGCGATTTCCGCTATCAGCAAGGCGATGGTGCAACTGGCGAACGTGGTGCAAAGCAATGCAACACCGGTTAACAACTTCAAGTCGAATTATGAAGGCCAGGCATCAGTACAGCAGCCGCTGGTCAAACAAATACCTCAAGTTTTGCCGGAACGTCCGGGTGTCACGCCACAGGAGTTTGTGATCGGGCCGAATGCCCCGGCATTATCGGTGCATCTGGTGAATACCATAGGTGCTACGCCGGACGCCACTGGCACCATCCTGAAGGGTAGTGGTGGCAGTAGCGCATTCCAGTCGGATACGAATACCTCGAATATCGCGCAGATCGCTCCGCAGATCATCAATGCGGGTAATGACATCACTGAAATATGGGCGAATGGTCAGGCACCAGTTGGAGGCTTGCCTGATGGTACTTTCAGCAAAATATTGAATGTGCAAATTACTGGTGACGGTAAGGTGCAAAGCCTGACGATCACAGCCGTACTGCCTGCTGGCATGACGATAGTTGGTGCCACTTCATTGGGTAATAACGTTTACAAAATTGATGTATTGCCAGACACCAAGGATTATCGTATTGAATTGCGTTACAACACGGTTGATCCTAATGCGAATGCCCCGATACATGAGGACTTCAAACTCAATTTTGAACTGACGGTTATTACCACCGAGGGCATACAGGTACTCAATAGTGTGCGTCAGGTTGTACTCAAGGATGCGACGACTGCGGACGACCTGAACTATGCGAATCCGGTAACAGGTGAAAGCGCATTGGTATTGCCAGCGCAGGGCATTTCGCACATCGTACATGCGGGTGACAACGCCGGTACCACGATATACGGTAGTAACGCGAATGACTTTTTGTACGGCGGTACCGGTGCCGATATCCTCTACGGCGGCAAGGGCAATACCTATTTCGAAGGCGGTGCCGGTAACGATACGATCGTCGGTGGTGTCAACGCTGGCGGTACGAATATCAATACCGTAGGCTACAAGGGCTCGACCTCAGGCGTGACGGTAGACTTGAGTACCGGTAATGCGCTGGATGGTTTTGGTGGTCATGATACGCTGCAGAATATCCAGAAAGTAATCGGTAGTGCACACGACGATACCTTCATCGTCGGTGCCAATACCAAAGGCGTGGACGGTGGCACCGGCGGCAGCGATACGATAGATTTTTCGGCTTCGAATGCAGCGGTAACGGTGAACCTGGCAGCTGGTAACGGTACCGGTGGTTATGCAGGAAATGTGACCTTCACCGGTATCGAAAATGTAGTCGGCAGCAGCTATAGCGATACGTTCATTGCTAGCAGCGTTGCGAACAAATTTGATGGCGGTGCGGGTGGTTCGAACACCGTTTCCTATGCAAACTCGCCTTCGAGTTCGACTTCCGGTGTGACAGTCGATTTGCTCAATGGTGTCGGTAGCGGAAACGATGCCACCGGCGACCAATACGTCAATATCCAAAACGTCATCGGCAGTGCTTACAACGGCCAACCTGGACGCCAACCATTTCGATGGTATGGGCGGTGTCAATACCGTCAGCTATGCCGGTTCTGCTGCCGGTGTGGAAGTAGATTTCTACAAAGGACAGGGCTCGGGGGGGAATGCGCAGGGCGACAGCTATAAGAATATCCAGAACGTCATTGGTAGTTCGTTTGACGATAAATTTGTCGCGGATACGGATAGCCTGAACTTCAATGGCGGTGCAGGCGGATTTGATACAGTCAGCTATGAACGCTATCTGTCGGGTGTCACCATAGACGCATCGCGTAACGTCGGCGGCATAGAACTGACGCCTGCAGCAGGGGGCACACCTGCAACGTACTCGAACAGCTACACCAACATAGATAAATTCGTCGGTACCGCTTATGCGGATACCTTCATCGCCAGCAATAATGCCGATAATTTTGACGGCCTGGGTGGTGTTGATACCGTCAGCTACGCAGCAGATACAGCCGGCGTTACCGTCAATCTGGTCACCGGCCTCGGTTCTGGTGGTCTGGCCGCAGGCGATCAGCTGGCGAATATCGAAAATGTTATCGGTGGTAGCGGTAACGACACTTTTGTCGCGAATGACTCTGCCAATGTATTCGACGGCGGTGCGGGTTCCAACACGGTGGATTACAGCGAGTCCACTACCGGTGCTGTGACGGTCGATCTGTTCCACGCGAATGGCGTCGGTACCAGCGGTGGTTTCGCGCAAGGCGATAAATTTATCAATATCCAAAACGTTATTGGTAGCACCTTCGACGACACCTTTGTCGCCAGCGCTGCAGCCAATACTTTTGACGGCGGTGGCGGCAACCACAACCGTGTCAGCTACGCGAACGATACGGTAGGTGTAACCGTAGATCTGTTCAACGGTACGGGATCCGGTGCGGGCAGCCTGGCTGCAGGTGACATCTTGATCAATATTCAGGATGCGACCGGTGGTAGCGGCAACGACACTTTCATCGCGAGCAATGTCGCCAATGCATTTAATGGCGGTGCTGGTTCGAATACTGTCAGCTATGAACATTCAACTGCCGGTGTGACCATCGATCTGGTTGCGGGTACGGGCAGCGGCGGTTTTGCCGATGGTGATAGCTACGTCAGTATCCAGAACGTCAAAGGCAGCACCAGCGATGATTTGTTTATCGCAAACAGCGCAGCCAATTCTTTCGTCGGCAATGGCGGGAACGATACGGTCAGCTATATCAAGGCAACTGACGGCAATGGCGTCACGGTCGATTTGAACGCCGGTGTTGGTACCGGTGGTTACGCCGACGGCGATCGTTACGACGGTATTCGCAATGCTATCGGTACCAGCTATGACGATACCTTCGTCGCCAGCAACCTGGCGAATAGCTTTGATGGCGGTCTGGGTTCGAACACTGTCAGCTATGCCGCATCCGCCAGTGGTGTGACGGTTAACCTGTTGACGGGTGAAGGCAGCAACGGCTATGCACAAGGTGATCGCTATACTTCGATCCAGAATGTGATTGGTAGTGCCAGCGATGATTTGTTCATTGCGAACGGTTCGGTGAATCGTTTTGATGGTGGTGTGAGTACCGCCGCTTCACATAACCGTGTCAGCTATGCCAGTGATACCGCTGACCTGACCATCGATTTGCTGACGCCAGGTGCGGCTGGTATAGGCGGCAATGCCGAGGGTGATACCTACGTCAATATTCAGGATCTTACAGGTGGCGCGGGGAATGACACCTTCATCGCCAGCGCAGCAGCGAATAATTTCGACGGTGGTGGCGGCACGCACAACCGTGTCAGTTACGCGACTGACACGGCCAACCTGACGATAGATTTAATTGCAGGTACCGGTCAGGGCGGTATGGCGGAGGGTGATACCTATACCAATATTCAGGACATTACTGGCGGTTCGGGTGATGATCTCTTCATCGCCAACGGCCAGGCCAACCGTTTCGATGGCGGTACCAGCACCGCGACTTCGCATAACCGTGTCAGCTATGCGACTGATACCGCAGACCTGACCATCGATTTGATTGCGGGTACAGGCCTGGGTGGCAATGCGGAAGGTGATACCTACGTCAACATCCAGGACGTGACCGGCGGTAGCGGCAACGATACCTTTGTTGCCAGTGCTGCAGCGAATAATTTTGATGGTGGTGGCGGCACGCATAACCGTGTCAGCTACGCGAGTGATAGCGCGAACCTGATTATCGATTTGCTGAACGCTGGGGCAATTGGGCTGGGCGGCAACGCGCAGGGTGATACCTATACCAATATTCAGGACATTACTGGCGGCTCCGGCGATGATCTCTTCATCGCCAATGGCCAGGCCAATAACTTTGATGGTGGTACCAGCACCGCGACCTCACATAATCGCGTCAGCTATGCGACTGATACCGCGGACCTGACTATCGATCTGATCGCAGGTACAGGCCTGGGCGGTAATGCCGAAGGCGATACCTACGTCAACATCCAGGACGTGACCGGCGGTAGCGGCAACGATACCTTTGTTGCCAGTGCTGCAGCGAATAATTTCGATGGTGGTGGCGGTACGCATAACCGTGTCAGCTATGCGAGTGATACGGCGAACCTGACTATCGATTTGTTGACGGTCGGTGCAATCGGTCTTGGCGGCAATGCGCAGGGCGATACCTATACCAATATCCAGGACATTACAGGCGGTTCGGGTGATGACCTCTTCATCGCCAATGGTCAGGCTAATAATTTTGACGGTGGCAGCAGCACTGCGACTTCACATAATCGTGTCAGCTATGCGAGTGATACAGCGGATCTGACCATCGACTTGCTGACAGCAGGTGCGATAGGTTTGGGTGGTAACGCACAGGGCGATACCTATACCAATATCCAGGACATCACCGGCGGTAGCGGTAACGACACCTTCATCGCCAGTGCGGCGGCGAATAATTTTGACGGCGGCGGCGGTTTGCATAACCGCGTCAGCTATGCGGGCGACAACGGCAATCTGACTATCAATTTGTCCGACAAGACTGCTTCTGGTGTATTGGCCGGGACTGGTTCCGGTGGCAATGCGCAGGGCGATACCTATACCAATATCCAGGATGTGACGGGCGGTAACGGCAACGATGTATTCATTGCCAGCCTGGCAGTGAATAATTTTAACGGTGGTGCCGGTACGAATACGGTCAGTTATGCGTCATCGGACAGTGGTGTGATCGTCAATCTGTCTGCACTGGCCGTCAATGGCCTCGCAAGCAATACCGGTGGCGGCGTCGGCAGCTATGCTGAAGGTGATACCTATACGGCCATTCAAAACGTCACGGGTAGCGCTTACAACGACACCTTCATCGGTGGTGCGGCCGCGAATGCATTCGTCGGCAATGGTGGCAGCGATACGGTGAGTTACGCATCGTCAACGACAGCTGTCACTATCAATCTCTCGAATGCTGCAGTGACACCGACCGCGGGTGGCGGCTCACTGGCTGCAGGTACTGGTCGGGGCGGTGATGCACAGGGTGATACTTACAATGGCATCAGCAATGCGACGGGTACGGCATTGGGTGGCGACGAATTTTTTGCCAACGGCACCTTGGTAGGTACTTTCGACGGTAACGGTGGTTTGCATGACCGCGTCAATTACACAGGCTTCACTTCGAATCTGACGATCAACCTGTCCGACAAGACGGTGGCAGGTGTCAATGCAGGCAAGGGTGATGTCGGCAAGGCCGCTGGACAGGACACTTATATCGGCATCCATGATGCCACCGGTGGTTCGGGCAACGATACCTTTATCGCAGGTGTTGCCGCGAATGCGTTTGATGGCGGCACTGGCAGCAATACCGTGAACTATGCGGCATCGGATGCGGGTGTGGTCGTCAACTTCGCGGCAGATACGCGCGGAGGCCTGAACAGCATGACTGGTGGAGGTGCGGCTGGCAGCTATGCCATCGGCGATACCTATACCAATATACAGAACGTGGTCGGTAGCAGCTTCGATGATTTGTTTTATGCAAGTGCGGCGACTGGCGCGGCAGCGAATAAATTTGATGGTGGTGTCAGTGATGCCAATTCGCATAACCGGGTCAGCTATGAAGCGACGAATACCGGAATTATCGTCAACCTGGTAGGCGCTGCGGTTACCGTCAATGGCACTTCCATCGCTGCCAACAGCGGTGCTGGCGGAGCGCTGGGTGATACCTATACGAATATCCAGGACATCACTGGTGGTGGCGGTGCCGATATCATCGTGGCCAATGCGGCGGCGAATAATATCAATGGCGGTGGCGGTACGAGTAACACCGTGCATTACGGCGGCTCCGGCGCAGGTGTCATCGTCAACTTGTCGGGTGCCAGCGTCACCATAGGCGGCACTACAGTAGCCAGCATGACGGGTGCTAACGCAACTGGCTCTGCGAGCCATGCCGCAGGCGATACCTACACAGCAATCCAGAACGTCACGGGTAGTACATCCGCCGATATATTCATCGGCGGTATTGCGGCTAACGCATTCACCGGCAATGGTGGTAGCGATACGGTCAGCTATACCTCGTCAGCGACGGCGGTTACAGTCAATCTTTCAACCGGGTCGGTCAATCCGACGGCGGGTGGTGCTGCGTTGGCCGCAGGTACCGGACGTGGTGGCGATGCTGAAGGCGATACCTATTCCGGCATCAGCAATGTGACCGGCAGTACTTTGGGCGGTGATGAATTCTTTGCGCACAACACGCTGGCTGGTACCTTCGACGGTAACGGCGGTTTACATGACCGCGTCAATTACACAGGCTTCACTTCGAATCTGACGATCAATTTGTCCGATAAGACAGTAGCTGGCGTCGCAGCTGGCAAAGGCAGTGTCGGCAAGGCTGCCGGTCAGGATACCTATATCGGTATCCATGATGCGACTGGTGGCAGTGGCAATGACGTCTTCATTGCGGGTAGCGCAGCGAATGCTTTCAATGGCGGCACAGGCAGCAATACAGTGAATTACGCTGCATCGGATGCCGGTGTGATCGTCAATCTGGCAGCAGATACCCGTGGCGGTCTGACGACCATGACAGGCGGTGGCGCAGCTGGCAGCTACGCGATAGGTGATACCTACATCAATATACAGAACGTCGTTGGCAGCAGCTTTGATGATATTTTCTACGCCAGCGCAGCGACCGGTGCTGCGGCCAATAAATTCGATGGCGGCGTCAGCGATGCGACTTCGCATAACCGGGTCAGCTATGAAGCGGCGACTGCGGATGTATTGATCAATCTGGCTGGTAGTGCAGCAACCCTGAACGGTACTAGCGTTGGCGCTCTCAGCGGTGCAGGTGGCGCGCTGGGTGATACCTACGCCAATATTCAGGACGTGGCAGGTGGCTCCGGTAACGATACCTTCAACGCGGCGGCGGTTAGCAATCGATTTGACGGTGGCAGCGGCGTGAATACGGTCAGCTATCAATCACTGGCCGGTCCGGTCAATATTGATATCAAAAACATGACTGGCACTGGCGCGTTCCAGACCGGTTTCTTTTTCTGGAATATCCAGAACCTGATAGGTACCGCTAGTAACGATACGTTGGGTGGCGCCGCAGGTGGTAATTCGACGCTGACGGGCGGCGGTGGTGCGGACGTATTGATCGGCTATGGCACGAACAATACGACCAACTACGCAGGCAATACTGCTGCATTGACGATCAACTTATCGAATGCAGTTGTTGGCGGCGTCGCGGCGCGCAGCGGTAAGGGCGGCGATGCGGAAGGCGATACCTACACTAACATCCAGAACGCGATCGGCGGTACTGGTAACGATCTGTTTATCGCGAGTGGCGATGTCAATGCCTTCAATGGCGGCGCGGGCAATAACACGGTCAGCTATGCAGGCTCAACGGGTGCGGTGGTAGTCGACCTGAATACGACAGTTGGTGCAACTGGTGACGCTATCGGCGATACCTTTACCTTGATTCAAAATCTGACCGGTACAGCTTTTGCTGACAAACTGACTGGTTTGGCTACTGGTGGCTCCATCCTGACTGGTGGCGCAGGGGCCGATCAACTGATAGGGCTGGGTTACACCGCTGGTAACGCTGCAACGGCGAACACGGCCAACTATGCAGGTTCGGGCTCGGGCGTGACGATCAACCTGTCGGCGGTAACGGTCGATGTATCGAATCCGTTGGGCGGATTAGCATCAGGTGCTGGTCGCGGTGGTGATGCTGAGGGCGATACCTTGTCAGGTATCCAGAATCTGGTTGGCAGCAGCTACAACGATACCTTCTATGCCAGCGCACAGACCAATGTATTCAATGGTGGCGTGTCCGACGCGACTTCGCATAACCGGGTGGTGTATACCAATACCACTGGCGACATGATTATCAATCTGTCGGATACGACCGTTTCGGGTGTGGCAGCAGGCCGGGGTAGTGGTGGTGACGCGAATCTGGATACCTACATCAATATCCAGGACATCACGGGTGGTGGCGGTAACGATACGCTGATCGGCGGATTGGCAGCCAACTATTTTGACGGTGGTGGCGGTAGCAATACTGTCAGCTATGCGAGCACCGGCGTTGGCAGTGGCGCGGTAACGGTTGATCTATATCACGGCACCGGAACCGGCGGCTTTGCGCAGGGTGATACTTATACGAACATACAGAATGTAATTGGTAGTTCGGGTAACGATTTGTTCTACGCCAGTACGGTTGCGAATAACTTCAATGGTGGCAGTGCCGGTAATGATACTGTGAGTTACAAGTATTCAACCGGAGCGCCTATCGTGGCCAGCCTGGTGACGGGTGTGGGTGGTACCGGTGGTGATGCCAACGGTGACCGATATACCTCTATCGAAAACCTGACCGGCAGTGAAAACGTCAACAGCACCTTGTATGGTGACGGGCTGGACAATATCCTGACGGCGCTCGGTTTGACCAATACCAACTTGCTGGATGGTGGCCTCGGTGCCGATACACTGGATGGACGTCTGGGCGGGCACAATACCCTGAACGGCGGCCTCGGTGCGGACACCTTCTATGTGCAGGCTACCGGTGGTGTCATGACAAATATCACGGCGATCAATGGTGGTGGCGGTCTGACTGCGACCACCTATGCAGCCAGCACCTTCGATACACTGAAGATATTTGGCCTGACGACTGCCGAGCCTGTGCTGAATATGGCTAACTTCCTGGATGGCAAGGTCAGCAGCATTAATCGCATCGATGTGACAGGGGATGGTACTTCAACCAAGCTCTTGTTTACGGCTGAAGACGTACAGGCGATGGTCGGTGTGGGCGGGACGCTTACCGTGATGTTGGACAATAACACTTCCAATGACTCTATCCTGGCCAATGGTTTTGTCGGCTTGGGACAGAACGGCTCGCAAAGCTACTATGCCTTCTACAGCGACAACACCTACACACATGAAATCGCACGTATCAATGTGCAGTACGTGTAATCTGAAGAAGGCAGCCTGAAATAAAAAAGCCTCGCGATGCGAGGCTTTTTTTGATGGCCTGAATAAAGGTCAGGCGCTATACAACCGTTAAGTGATTACCAGACTTTCCACCAAGGATTATCTTTTTTGGGACCGCCGCGGAAGTAGACGCTATCAGGGAAGTTGTTCTTCATCACACGCTCAGCATCGTCGCGCAGTTCTGGCAGGTTGAGTGCATCGTAAGATTTGATCATTACATACAGTGCGCCTTCTACTGCTGGTGCACCCTGATAGTTTTTCACTGCGGCTTGTGCACGGTTGGCTGCTGCCAGGTACGCACCACGACGGTAGTAGTAATTCGCCACGTGTACATCGTATTGCGCCATGGTATTGATCAGATAGGCCAGGCGTGCGGTTGCATCCGGTGTGTACTTGCTGTCAGGGAAACGTTCGGTCAGCAATTTGAACGAATCAAATGCTTCACGCGCTGCTTTCGGATCACGTTCGGTCGGATCCTGGCGCGATACAAAGTCAAAAATGCTGACTTTATCGTTGAAGTTGATCAGACCACGCAGGTAGTACATGTAGTCGACGTTGGGATGATCCGGGTGCAGTTTGATGAAGCGTTCCACAGCAGCCAAAGCCTGCGGCTGGTCGCCCTGGCGATAGTAGGCGTAGGCGATTTCCATCTGTGCTTGCTGGGCGTAGGTGCCGAATGGATAACGGGATTCCAGCTTTTCGAAGTGCGAGATGGCCTTGGTGTAGTCACCTACTGTCATCTCTTCACGAGCCTCCGAGTATAATTTGGACGGAGACCAGTTTTTGGTCTCGTCGAATTTGTCAGGTGTGAGGCTACATGCGGACAGTAGGAAGGCGAGAGCGACGATGGTAATTTTTAGCATTGGTTTTTGCATGAGATTTCGCGAGAATGCCGCTAGACAATGAATGATTATAGCCGATGGGACTTGTAGTGATACCAACCGAAACACCGATTTTGAATAAAACCATGCCTGAAAGTGATCTGGAGGGCGTGGATGATGGCGACGATCTGGCGCTGGAACTGCCGCCGATCGCCTTGGAATTAGGTCCTGAAGTATGTGGCGTCCGTTTGGACAAGGTGCTTTCCACCCTAGTTCCGCAGTATTCCCGCAGCCGCATGCAGCAATGGATAGATGGCGGCCATGTCAGCGTGGATGGCGAAGTTGCCCGCGCGAAAATGACGGTGTATGGCGATGAAAAGGTCGTCATCTACCCGCAACCTGCGCCTGAAGAGCAGGCTTTCAAGCCGGAAGCGATGGATCTGGCCATCGTGCACGAAGACAGTGAAATTCTGGTGATCAACAAACCGTACGGCCTGGTAGTACATCCGGCTGCCGGTAACTGGTCTGGCACCTTGCTGAATGGCTTGTTGCATTATTTGCCATCAATTTCCGGTGTGCCACGTGCCGGTATCGTGCATCGCCTGGACAAAGACACCAGCGGTCTGATGGTGGTCGCCAAAACCCTGATCGCGCATACCGACCTGGTGCGCCAACTGCAGGCACGCACTGTGAAGCGGGAGTACCTGGCGCTGGTTTGGGGTACGCCAAATATTACCGGCAAGGTAGATGCTTCCATCGGTCGCCATGCACGTGACCGCATCAAGATGGCGGTATCGGAAAACCTGACCGCCAAACCGGCGATCACGCATTACCAGCGACTGGCGACTGGCATGCTGGATGGCCGTCCGGTCAGCCTGATGCAATGTCGCCTTGAAACCGGCCGTACGCATCAGATTCGCGTGCACATGCAATCGATAGGTTTTGCACTGGTCGGTGACGCCTTGTATGGCAAGCAGCATTTGATGACAGCATTTCCACGCCAGGCACTGCATGCACGTCGTCTCGGCCTGATCCATCCGGTCAGTGGCGAGCAGCTGGAATGGGAAACAGAGTTGCCGCAGGACTTTGCTGAACTGGTAGAGCGGGCCGGCATTAAAACGTATTGATCGACGCATGTCGTGATCAAGGATGGGCTCACTATTTACGATGGTGAGCCCATTTCCATTATGTGATCCAGACGGCGCAGCGCGTTGCGTTCGCTGCCTTCCCTGGGCAGGGTCAGCGAGAGTACATTCGCGCCAAAATGTGCGATATTCCGGGCGTGCAGATTGTGGGATTCCCACATCTTTTTGAATGCCTGGATAGCGATATCGCAAGGGTACTTTCTGGCAATGATGTCGCCCACAGAGAATTGCATTATCTGGCTACGATAAAGTGATGCGTGTTGGATCAAGATATCCAGTAAGACGTCCTGTTGCGCGTCGGACAGTTTGTCAAAGTCACTGAACAGCGCAGGGATGAAGCTGGCGGTATGTGGTTTTTCTCCCAGTACGGCGTCGCTCAGTATTTCGCTATAAATCAGGAATATTTCATTGGGAATGACGGGGATAGCCAAGGTCAGGTTGTCCAGGGAAAAGGCTATGTCAGATAAGGTGTTGCTCTTCCATCTGGAGTCGCGCCGGCATGCTTGTATGCGCAGACGCAGTGCTTCAAGTGTTTCCATTATTTGCAATCGTTAACGCTGGGAATAAGTGCCTGGTGCGGGTGAGTGGGATTGTCTGGCGTGGCTATTGCTGAACCAACAGGAAAGCTCTCGAATGCGGCTACACATACTCGCTCGTAGTGAAGTTGCGACATTGCGTAAAATACGCACTTCGATCAGTACTTCGCATCATCAAACGTAATTGAAAGCACGCCGACTATGGAATTGATACTCCCGCAATGGGGCACCTCGCTGCCGCACACAGGCGCACTGGCAACCACACGGCCATGTGGGATCAGTACTGCGCCTTACGATGACGGGCAGGGCGGTGGTGGTTTGAACCTGGGCCTGCATGTCGGTGATGTGCTGGCGCATGTGGAACACAACCGTGCGCAAATCCGGCGCCAGCTACCAGCCGAACCGGCTTGGCTGACACAAGTGCACGGCACGACTGTGGTTGATGCAGCACAGGTATCCGGTGCGCCGGAAGCCGACGCCAGCTACACCACACAAGCTGGTGTGGTGTGCGCCATCATGACGGCAGATTGCCTGCCGGTGCTGTTTGCCGATGCCGGTGGTCGTGCGGTCGGTGCTGCCCATGCAGGTTGGCGTGGCCTGGCTGCAGGCGTGCTGGATAACACGGTGGCGCAGATGCGCGCGGCGGGTGCCGAGACTTTGCATGCATGGCTGGGGCCGGCGATCGGGCCGCAGCAATTTGAAGTCGGTGCGGATGTGTTGCAGGCTTTTGTGGCGCAGGACGCTGCAGCAGAGCAGGCGTTCCAACCTATCGCTGATAAACCGGGAAAATACCTGGCGGATATCTATCAATTGGCACGCCAGCGGCTGGCACGGCTGGGTGTGCACAAGGTCACGGGGGGGAATGCCTGCACGGTCAGTGATGCGCAGCGTTTTTACTCTTATCGGCGCGATGGTGTGACAGGGCGCATGGCGGCCCTGATCTGGTTGCGCTAAATCCTATTCTTTCAAGCTTCCGGCGGGCGTTCCGTGCTCGCCGCTACTTCCTGTGATTTTTGCAGTTCCTCGCGGCGTTGCATTTCCCGCGCATAACGCTTGCGCTTGCGTCGTCCGCTACCCATCACGTATACAATAATCGTTACCGGCAAGACACCGTAGAGTAAAAAAGTCATAATTCCGGCTACGACCGATGTTTCTGTAATCGCCATCATAAAGACGACGTAGATCCAGGCGATGGCGACGATGTACATAGATATCTGCGGCGACGGTTCGAAACCGCAAAGATACTTGAAAAAGTGACGGAAAAGCGAGGAGCGAGCATGAATCAGCAGCAATCTTCCCCGAACGCCATGCCTGGCATGGGGATAGATCCGGCAGTGGCAGCGCAATTGCAAAGTGATTATGCGCAGCAGTTCATGACCTTATGGCAGCAGACGCTGAATTCAGAGGTGCCGCCGTTAAGTGATAAGCGCTTTGCGGATCCGGCCTGGCAGTCCAGCACCATGCATGCCTTCAATGCAGCGGCCTATCTGCTGAATGCCAAATTCCTGGCGGCGATGGCAGATGCAGTACAGATGCCACCCAAAGCCAAACAAAAAGTCCGTTTCGCCGTGGAGCAAATGGTGAACGCGATGTCGCCGGCCAACTTCCTCTTTTCCAATCCCGAAGCGCAACAAAAGCTGATAGAGACCAAAGGCGCGAGCCTGACCAATGGTCTCAAGCATTTGTTCGAGGATATGCAAAAAGGGCGCATCTCGCAGAGCGATGAAACTGCGTTTGAAGTAGGGCGCAACGTGGCGATCACCGAAGGCGCGGTGGTGTTTGAAAATGACTTGTTTCAGTTGCTGCAATACAAGCCACTGACCGATACCGTTTACGAGCGCCCTTTGTTGCTGGTTCCGCCATGTATCAATAAATTCTACATACTCGACTTGCAGGCGCATAACTCCTTCGTACGTTATGCAGTCGAGCAGGGACATACGGTATTCCTGATTTCATGGCGCAATGCCGATGCCTCGATCGCGCATGCGACCTGGAACGACTACATAGAAGAAGGCGTGCTGCAGGCCATGCATGTGGCGCAAGCCATCACACGCCAGAAAAAAATCAATGTGCTGGGCTTTTGCGTAGGTGGCACCATGCTGACCAATGCACTGGCGCTGGCGAGTGCGCGGGGCGAAGAACCCGCGGCCAGCCTGACCTTATTGACTACCTTCCTCGACTTCTCCGATACCGGCATCCTTGATGTGTATATCGATGAAGGCAAGATCAAGGAAATCGAGCAAGAGATAGGCAGCGGTGGTTTGATGAAAGGGCTGGACTTCAATGCCGCTTTCGCCAGCCTGCGCTCGAATGAACTGATCTGGAATTATGTCGCGTCGAATTACCTGAAAGGTGAAAATCCAGCGCCGTTCGACATGCTGTACTGGAATGCCGACAGCACCAATTTGCCTGGCCCCATGTATTGCTGGTACGTACGCAATACCTATCTGGAAAACAACCTCAAGCAATTCGGCAAATTCATGTTGGGTGGCAAGCCCATCGATTTGCGCGAAATCGATGCACCGAGTTTTATCTACGGTTCGCGCGAAGACCACATCGTGCCGTGGACCAGTGCATATGAATCAGTCAACATCCTGAACCGCAAAAAACCGCAGCAGAATCGTTTCGTACTCGGCGCAGCCGGGCATATTGCAGGCGTCATCAATCCGCCGGGCAAAAGTCGTCGCCAGTACTGGGTCAATGATGTGCAGGACGGGCTGGACGCCTTGTCATGGCTGGCGGGCGCGCAAGAGGTGGCGGGTAGCTGGTGGCCTGCGTGGACCGAATTTCTGGCAGGTCATTCCGGCAAGCAGGTGAAGGCCAGGAGCAAACCGGGCAATGCCAAATTCAAACCGATAGAGGCCGCGCCAGGCCGTTATGTGAAGGCAAAAGCGGCGTAAATAGCCGCCGCAGCGTAGCCGCAATGGAAAATCGTACTTCTTGAGGTAGGTCAAGGTGTCGCGTAATGTTGCGTAAACCTTTGTTTTTTCGCACTATAATGAAATGTCGAGGTAGACTCCGTTGGCTCTTTTTGGGTCGATTGATATAAACGCGTCGTGACGCAATAAGTTGGGATGACTGATGACGAGTACAAAAAAAATCTCCGAGCGCTTGATTAAGAAATATCCAAACCGTCGTCTGTATGACACGCAAACGAGTTCTTACATTACGCTCGCCGATGTCAAACAGTTGGTGCTGGATAGCGAGCAGTTCTCCGTGCTCGATGCTAAGACTGATGAAGATTTGACGCGTAGCATCCTGTTGCAGATCATCCTGGAAGAGGAAGCTAACGGCTCTCCTATGTTCTCCAGCGCTGCCTTATCGCAAATCATTCGTTACTACGGCCATGCAATGCAGGGCATGATGGGCTCCTATCTGGAAAAAAACATCCAGGCTTTCATCGACATCCAGAACAAGCTGACCGAAAACTCCAAGGACCTGTACGAAGGCAAGCCTTTCAGTCCGGAGATGTGGACCCAGTTCATGAATGTGCAAGGCCCTATCATGCAAGGCATGATGAGCAACTACATCGAGCAAAGCAAAAGCCTGTTCGTACAAATGCAGGAACAAATGCAGACCCAGTCGAAAAACATGTTCGGCGCTTTCCCGTTTGCACCGCCAGCACCTCCGCCTGGCGATAAAAACAACAAGTAAGACCTTACTGCCGCTCGCATCATGCCGAGTGGCGGGCGTGGCGGGCAAAAGGGTACAATAGCGGCTTCGCTTTTAATGCCAGCTTTTTGCCCGCCTCAGCCATGACCAACGCTACACAAGTAACTCCCAAAATCGGCTTCGTTTCCCTCGGATGTCCGAAAGCCCTGGTCGACTCAGAACAAATCCTTACCCAGCTGCGCGCTGAAGGTTATGACACTGCCAAGTCTTACGACGGCGCAGATCTGGTGATCGTCAATACCTGCGGCTTCATTGATGCCGCCGTGCAGGAATCGCTGGACGCCATCGGCGAAGCGTTGAATGAAAACGGTAAAGTCATCGTCACAGGTTGCCTCGGTGCAAAGAAAGACGCTGACGGCGACGACATCATCCAGAAAGTCCACCCGAAAGTACTGGCCGTCACCGGCCCGCACGCACTGGGCGAAGTCATGGATGCGGTGCATAAACACATGCCCAAGCCGCACGCACCGTTCATCGATCTGGTGCCGGCACAGGGTATCAAGCTGACGCCCAAGCATTTTGCCTATCTGAAAATCTCCGAGGGTTGCAACCATCGTTGCAGTTTTTGTATCATCCCGTCTATGCGCGGTGACCTGGTATCGCGTCCTATCGCTGATGTGATGCTGGAAGCCGAGAACCTGTTCAAGGCAGGCGTCAAGGAATTGCTGGTGATTTCACAAGACACCAGCGCGTATGGCGTGGATGTGAAATTCCGCATGGGTTTCTGGAACGGCAAGCCGGTCAAAACTCATATGACGCAGCTGGTCGAGGCGCTGGGCGAATTGGCCAAGCAATACGGCGCATGGGTCCGCCTGCACTACGTTTATCCATACCCGCACGTGGACGCCATTATTCCTATGATGGCCGAAGGCAAGATCCTGCCTTACCTCGACGTGCCGCTGCAGCACGCGCATCCGGATGTCCTGAAGCGTATGAAGCGTCCCGCCAGCGGTGAAAAGAATATCGAACGCATCCAGGCCTGGCGCGCGATGTGCCCGGACCTGACGATACGTTCCACCTTTATCGCTGGTTTCCCTGGCGAGACTGATGCCGAATTCGAATACTTGCTCGACTTCCTGAAAGAAGCCGAAATTGACCGCCTCGGTTGTTTTGCCTATTCGCCGGTAGAGGGCGCGACCGCGAATGGCCTGCCGAATGCAGTGCCGGAAGAAGTGCGCGAAGAGCGTCGTGGCCGTGTCATGTTGCTGCAGGAAGAAATTTCCAAGAAGCGTCTGCAAGCCAAAGTCGGCAAGACCATGCGTGTACTGGTGGATGAAGTCAATCGCAATGGCGGCGTTGCACGTTCGGCTGCTGATGCACCGGAAATCGACGGCGTGGTGTACGTCAAGCCGCCGTATGAACCGCACCTGAAATTGAAAGTAGGTGAATTCATCGACGTCAAAATCACCGGCGCCGATGCACATGACCTGTGGGCCGAAGCATGATGAAAAAAGTTTTACTGAGTACCCTGATTGCACTGGCTGCTCTCAGCACTGGCGCATCTGCACAAATCGCTGCACAAGGTAATGCACCGGCGGCGCAAACAGCACCTGCACCAGGCACCAACGTGCCAGCGCTGTTCCACAAACCGGTATTTTTTCGTGGCGTGGTCGGCGACATCAATGTGCAAGTCAATATCCGTCCGAAAGCAGATATCGATGAAGGCATAGAAGGTGAATACTTCATCTTTGGTAACTCGCACAAGATTCTGTTGGCTGGTGAAATCGAAGGTGACCAGCTCTTCATGGAAGAGTCGGAAAACGGTACCAACATCTCCGGTCAATGGGATGGCAAGCTGGAAGGCGATAGCCTGGTGGGTAGCTGGATGTCCGCCGATGGCACGATTACCAAACCATTTACCCTGAAAGCCGTCGTACAAAAGCCTGCCGCTGCACCAGCGCACGCTGCCAAGAAAGCCGCAAGCAATACTGCCAAACCATAATTCACCTCCGGGAGCGCGCGTGACTGACCGACCTACGTTACAGACGGCATTGATCCACAATGACTATCGCGCTCCGGACGGGTTCTCCGCACTGCCGCAAGCTATCCATCACGCATCGACGGTCCTGTTCAAGGATGTCGCCAGCATGCGCTCGCGCAACTGGCAGGATAAGAACGCCTACACCTACGGGTTGCACGGCACGCCGACCACCTTTACGCTGGAAGCACGACTCGCAGCGATAGAAGATGGCAAGCACTGTGTGCTCGCGCCGAGTGGCCTGGCAGCAATTGCCCTCGTGGATTTTGCTTTTCTCAAAAGCGGTGACGATGTACTGATACCGGATAACGTCTATAACCCGAACCGCGAACTGGCCAACTGGCTGCAGCAGGATTTCGGTATCACGGCACGTTATTACGATCCGCTGATAGGTGGCGACATCGCTGACCTGATCCAGTCGAATACACGCCTGATCTGGACTGAAGCGCCGGGTTCGGTGTCGATGGAAGTGCCGGACCTGCCTGCGATCTGCCGCGCTGCGCACGCCAAGGGCGTACTGGTCGCGCTCGACAATACCTGGTCTGCCGGTCTCGCTTTGCGTGGCTTCGAGCTGGGTGTGGACATCATCATGCAAGCCCTGACCAAATATCAGTCCGGCGGCTCGGATGTGTTGATGGGTGCGGTGATTACACAAGACAAGGCGCTGAACCAGAAGCTGGAAACCGCGCATATGCGCCTCGGCTTCGGCGTGGCGGCGGATGATGTGTATCTGGTCTTGCGCAGCTTGCCAACCATGAAGCTACGATTCGAAGCACATGATGCGGCAGCGCGTACCGTGGCTGCATGGTTGCAGGCACGTCCTGAGATCGCTGCGGTCCTGCATCCGGCCTTGCCGGATTGTCCGGGACACGCGCTGTGGCGGCGTGACTTCAGCGGGGCCGGTGGTTTGTTCTCGGTTGTCTTCGATGCGCGCTACAGCGAAGCGCAGACTGATCGCTTTGTCGATAGCCTGCAACTTTTCAAAATCGGTTTTAGCTGGGGCGGGGTACACAGCCTGGCGGTACCGTATCGCATGCAGCATATGCGGCAGAACTGGCCGCACCAGGGACAACTGGTGCGCCTGAATATAGGGCTGGAAGATCCGCAAGACTTGATCGCCGATATCGAGCAGGCATTCAAGGCGATGCAGGCATAGCCAGGCCTACGAACTACGGCAGTACAACGAGCACCCAAACGGGTGCTTTTTTATTGTGCGCATCCATTTAATCCCCTGTGCATTCTTGCACCAAAGCACGCCCCCAAGATAGAGCAATTTTGTGATCGCCTGCTCAAAGCGGCGCATCAGGATTGCGCGCTGACGGCTGAATGGCCGATTTCCGGCGAGTACGGAAATTGCTCAGTGTAATGAAGGGCTTAGCACACTGATCAGAGTGCAATCTCCCGCGTAAACAAGGGTTGGCATGCCACGTGCTTATCTCTGGCATGTCACATAGTTTTGGTGGCGTATTTACTGGGAGATTTTTATGGCGTTGGATAAATGGATTGCACGATGGTTGATGGTGGTTCCGGTCGCGCTGGCACTGCATTCGGGGGCACATGCCGAAACAGTGGCACGTTACGGGATCTCGATGGCGGATATTCCGCTGACTACAGGCCAGCCGGATCGCGGAGCTGGTGCTTATCAATTCACAGGTCACACAATTTATGATCCGCTGATCGCATGGGAAGCGAATATCGGCACACGTCCGGGCAAGCTGATTCCGGGTCTGGCAACTGAATGGAAGGTTGATCCCAAAGATCAAAAGAAATGGTTGTTCACGCTGCGCAAGGGCGTGAAATTCCATGACGGTTCCGACTTCAAGGCAGACGCCGTAGTGTGGAATCTGGACAAGGTGCTGAACGACAAGGCACCGCAGTTCGATGCCAAGCAAAGTGCGCAAGTACGTCCGCGTATTCCTTCCATCGTTTCGTATCGCAAGGTGAATGACAACACGGTAGAAATCACGACCAAGGAAGTCGATGCACTGTTCCCTTACCAATTGCCATGGTTCCTGATCTCCAGCCCGGCGCAATGGGAAAAGGTCGGTCGCGACTGGAATAAGTTTGCGTCGCAAGCATCCGGTACCGGCCCATTCAAACTGGACAAACTGGTACCGCGTGAGCGTGCTGAACTGGTCAAGAATGCAGGTTACTGGGACAAGTCGCGCCTGGCACAAACTGATCGCGTGATTTTGTTGCCTATCCCTGATGCACTGACCCGCGCCAACGCCTTGCTGAATGGCCAGGTCGACATCATCGAAACGCCACCACCAGATGTCTTGCCGCAACTGAAAAGCTCGGGCTTCAAACTGGTGACCAACGTGACACCACACGTCTGGCCTTACCACTTCAGCACCCAGCCTGGTTCGCCATGGACCGATATCCGTGTGCGTAAAGCAGCCAACCTGGCAGTCGATCGCAGCGGCATTGTGGCATTGATGAATGGCCTGGCAGTGCCTGCTTATGGCCAGCTCGATCCGACCAGCCCTTGGTTCGGCAAACCGACTTTCAAAATCAAGTATGACCTCGCTGCGGCACGTGCCCTGATGGCACAAGCCGGTTACAGCCCAAGCAAGCCACTGAAAGCGAAGATCGTGATTGCACAAGGTGGTACAGGTCAGATGTTGTCCTTGCCTATGAATGAATACATCCAGCAAAGTCTCGCGGAAATCGGCATCCAGGTGCAGTTTGAAGTAGTGGAGCTGGAAACCCTGTACCTGCACTGGCGTAGTGGCGCCAAGGGCGATATCAACGCAGGCAAAGGCATCACTGCGATCAACCTGGGTTATGTCACTGCCGATCCGTTCTACGCGCTCACCCGTTTTGCTGACAGCCGTTATGTCGCACCGAACGGCGTGAACTGGGGTGGCTGGTCGAATCCGAAAGTAGATGCAGAGCTGGATCAGATCCGCACCACCTTCGACGTCAAGACTCAGGACAAATTGCTGGCGCAAGTGCACCAGGCCATGGTCGATGATGCCCTGATGTTGTGGGTCGTACATGACGTCAATCCGCACGTGATTTCGCCAAAAGTGAAGGGCTTTATCCAGGCTCAACACTGGTTCCAGGATCTGACCACGATCCGTATGTAACAAGCGTGAAGGGCGGGGCGCTCGCGCCTCGTCCACCCTTTCTGTATCACTGAGAGCTGTCCATGTTTTCCTATATTTTGAAGCGTTTGCTGTATGCGATTCCAATCGCGCTGAGCGTGACGCTCTTGTCTTTCATGCTGGTGTATCTGGCACCTGGCGATCCGCTGAATGCGATCGCTCCGGCCGATGCGCCTGCCGATGTGATCGCCGCACTGAAGAGTGCCTATGGCCTGGATAAACCGGTACCGGTGCAATACGGTATGTGGCTGGCACGTGCGGTGCAGGGTGATCTGGGTACCTCGATTGCATCTGGTCGCCAGGTGGTGACCGAAGTCATGAGCGCGGTTAGTAATACCTTGTTGCTAGCCGGGATTGCTGGCTTCATCGGTGTGTTGTTCGGTTGTGTGCTGGGTGCGCTGGCCGGCTATTGGCATGGTGGCTGGATAGACCGCATTGCGACCTTTCTGTCAGTCATAGGCGTGAGTGTGCCGCACTATTGGCTGGGTTTGGTATTAACGATTATTTTTTCCATCTGGCTGGGCTGGTTCCCGGCGATGGGTGCAGGGCCCGGCGGCTCGTCCGAGTGGCTGTGGGATTACGAACATATACGGCATTTGATATTGCCTGCGGTCACGCTGGCGGTGATTCCTATGGGCATCATCACTCGTACCGTGCGGGCACTGGTAGCCGATATGCTGGAACAGGAATTCGTGATTGCCTTGCGTGCACGCGGCCTGAGCAATCGCGCCATCTTCCGTCACATCGCAAAGAACACGGCACCAACCGTGCTTGCAGTGGCTGGCTTGCAGATCGGTTACCTGATGGGCGGTTCCATCCTGGTCGAAACTGTATTCGCGTGGCCGGGTACCGGCTTCCTGCTGAACACTGCCATCTTTCAGCGCGACATGCCGCTGCTGCAAGGCACGATCCTGGTGCTGTGCATGTTCTTTGTCGGCTTGAATCTGATCGTCGATATCCTGCAACCGCTGCTTGATCCACGTATGGGACGTTGACTATGGCTTACTCTTTGAATTTTGCATCGCAGGTCGCGGTTCCCGTTTTGCCGACACCGGCACGCGGTTACTGGAGCAAGGTCTTGCGCCAGCTGATGCGCGATCCGGTTGCGATGACAGCGGCGCTGGTGGTGTTCCTGATCGTATGTGCGGCAGTGTTTGCACCATGGCTGGCGCCTATGGACCCATACAAGGGCAGCATGATCAAGCGCCTGCTGCCTATAGGTAGCGAAGGCTATCTGCTCGGCACCGATGAACTGGGACGCGATATGTTGAGTCGCCTGATGTACGGCGGTCGCTTGTCCTTGCTGATGGGGGTGACGCCGGTATTGGCAGCTTTCGGCATCGGTACCTCTATCGGTTTGCTGGCGGGGTATGTAGGCGGACGCGTGAACATGGTCATCATGCGCGTGCTGGACGTGTTCTATGCCTTCCCGTCGGTGTTGCTGGCAGTCGCCATCTCCGGCGCGCTGGGACCAGGCATGACGAACAGCATACTCGCGCTGACGCTGGTCTTCGTGCCACAGGTAGTGCGCGTAGCGGAGAGTGTCACCACACAAGTACGCAAGCTCGATTACATCGAAGCGGCACGCATGAGCGGCGCGAGTGCGTTCTCGATTATCCGTGTGCACGTGCTGGGCAATGTACTGGGGCCGGTGTTCGTGTATGCGACCGGTTTGCTCAGCGTCAGCATGATTCTGGCGGCAGGTTTGTCCTTCCTCGGCCTGGGCGTCAAACCGCCAGAGCCTGAATGGGGACTGATGCTGAACACCTTGCGTTCGGCCATCTTCCGTAATCCGTGGGTCGCGGCTTTGCCGGGCTTGCTGATTTTTATCACGTCCATCGGCTTTAACCTGTTGGCTGATGGCGTGCGCTCTGCTATGGATATACGCCGATGAAACAAGAAACTGTAAGCCTGGCTTCAACAGATAAAGGCGGCCCTGCGCAGCCACTGTTGATGATCAAGGATTTGAAAAAGTACTTCCCGGTGCGCGGCGAACTGTTCCAGCGCGAACGCAAATTCGTGCACGCAGTCGATGGTGTCAGCTTCTCGGTTGCCAAGGGCAAGACCTTGGGCATCGTCGGTGAATCCGGCTGTGGCAAGTCGACCACGGCACGCCTGATCGCACGCCTGCTTACACCTGATAGCGGCAGCATGATTTTTGATGGTGAAGGCGTGGCCGAATTTGGTGGGCTCGAATTCAAGGAATTCCGGCGCAACCTGCAAATGGTATTTCAGGATTCCTTTGCATCGCTCAACCCGCGCCTGACGATTAGCGAAACTGTCGCTTACGGCCCGCAAGCGCATGGTGTGTCGAAAGCGTTGGCAACTGAACGTGCACATGCCTTGCTGGCGCGCGTGGGGCTCCGGCCAGAACTGTTTGCGTCACGTTATCCACATGAGCTGTCCGGCGGTCAGCGTCAGCGTGTCAATATCGCGCGTGCACTGGCTTTCGAGCCACGCCTGGTGATCCTGGATGAAGCGGTCGCAGCACTGGATAAATCGGTGCAGGCACAAGTGTTGAATCTGTTGCAGGAGCTGAAAGCGGAGCATGACTTGACCTATCTCTTTATTTCACATGATTTGCATGTGGTGCATTACATCAGTGATGAAGTGATGGTGATGTATATGGGCCAGGTAGTGGAAATGGGGCCGGTCGAAGATATCTACGGCAACTCGCGTCATCCTTATACGCGTGCCTTGCTGTCTGCAGTACCGTCTATGGATCCGGCCAACCGTACGCAACATACGCCGCTCAGTGGCGATCCGCCCAACCCGATCAATCCGCCCAGCGGTTGCCGATTCCGTGAACGTTGCCCGCATGCAGAAGCAATATGCGCGGCGCAGGTACCTGCGGTGATAGCGGCAGATGGCAATGCGGCGCATACCGTGGCCTGCCATATGAATGATCCGGAGTCTGGTCACACGCAAACCTTGATGGAGGTGGCAGCATGAGCAAGCCTTTGGTATCGGTACGTGACTTGACGGTGGAGTTTGTCGGTAATCGTCGCGCGCATGCTTTGGATAAGATCAGCTTTGATTTGCAGGCTGGGGAAGTGCTGGGTTTGCTGGGCGAATCCGGTTCCGGCAAGAGTGTGACCCTGCGCACGCTGCTGCGTCTGCATCCGCTGCGTACTACCCGTATCAGCGGCAGCATGGAAGTGGATGGCATGGATGTGCTGGCATTGAAAGGCCGTGAGCTGGATGCGTATCGCGGTGGTACAACTTCGATGGTATTTCAGGAGCCGGGTCTGGCGTTCGATCCGGTCTACACCATAGGGCAGCAGATCACCGAAGCGATACGTGCACATGAAGCGCTGGATCAGCGTGGCGCGATGCAACGCGCCTTGCAAATGCTGGAACGGGTGCAGATACCTCAAGCGCGGCGCCGCTACGATGCGTATCCGCATGAGCTGTCTGGTGGCATGCGTCAACGCGCCATGATCGCGCTGGCACTCGCATGCAAGCCCAAGCTTTTGCTGGCGGATGAGCCGACCACGGCGCTGGATGCGACCGTGCAAATTCAGATCCTGTTGCTATTGCGTGAGCTACAAAAGGAAACCGGGATGTCGGTGATTTTTGTTACGCACGATATAGGCGCAGCGGTTGAAGTCGCAGACAAAATAGCGGTGATGTACGGTGGTCGTATCGTCGAAGAGAATACTGTGGCTGGCATCGTGCATAGTCCGCGTCATCCATACACGGCGGGTTTGCTGGCATCCACAGTGAGTACCGAGAATCGTGGCAAGCCTTTGCTCGCGGTGCCGGGCTCGCCGCCGGATTTGTCGGCCTTGCCGCCGGGCTGCAGCTTTGCGCCACGTTGCAGCAATGCGCGGCAACAATGCGCTAGCGAGAAACCGCAAGTGATGTCAGTCAACGGCGAACGTCTGGCTTGCTGGAATCCAGTATTACCTTTGCTGAAGGAGGAGACTGAACTCGCCACTGCATAAGCAGGGCCGGCAAAAAAAAGCGTCCATACGGACGCTTTTTTATGGGCTATGCCATCATGGCATGGGCTTGTTGTCGTTCAGGTCGACTATGCCCTTGATCAGGCGATACAGTTTCCATATCCACGCTACGGTCCACAAGAGGAAGGCAGCCGGTATGCCTATGATGGTGACGTAAAGCAGGCAACCTACTGTCATCCATACCAGATACCACCAAAAGGAGCGGATTTGCCAGCCATGATGGCTGTAGACAAAGGTATTGGCGGAGTCTGCCCGTTTGACGTAGTTGATGATGAGTGGGATGAAGGAAAATAAGCCCAGCGAAAACACCAGGCTGGCTGCGTGGCCCAGATATAGCCACCAGGCAAGGTTCTTTGCGGATTGCAATGAACTGTCTAAAACGAGATTTTGGTTCATGGCGAGTCCTTATTAATATGCACTGCAATAAGATGGCTTGCTGACTACAAAGTTCCTTGTATCAACTTTTGCGAGCTGATACGCATTTACTTACGTACTTACTTGTGAAACAGGTTGAGGATGCCGTCCAGTCCGACGAAGTTCAACGCGATGTCTGCCTGTGCGCGGACCACCGGTTTGGCACGGAAGGCGACTGACAGACCTGCAATGCTCATCATCTTCAGGTCGTTCGCGCCATCGCCCATGACGATAGTCTGTTCCGGTGAGATACCCGTTTCCTGGCACACGCGTTCTACTGTCCGTTTCTTTTCTTCGCCATCGACGATGCCGCCTATGACTTTACCGGTCAGCTTGCCGTCGACGATTTCCAGTTGGTTCGAATGTGTGTAATCGAGTTGCAAGCGTTGCTTCATACGGTCGGTGAAGTAGGTGAAGCCACCGGACACCAGCAGGCTTTTCATGCCGAGCGCCTGCAAGCCCTGCAACATCTTTTCTGCACCAGGCGATAGCTGCAAACGCTCGTCATAGACACGTTGCAAGGCGCTGGCGTCCAGCCCTTGGAGCAGGGCGACGCGGCGTGTCAGGCTTTCCTTGAATTCCAGTTCACCGCGCATCGCGGCTTCGGTGATTTCTGCGACTTGCGGCTTCAGGCCTTGCATATCCGCGATTTCATCGATGCACTCGATGGTGATCAACGTGGAATCCATATCCATCGCGACGAGCTTGAAATCGGATAGCGAGCGGCTGCGTTCGATGAAGGCGTAATCCAGTTTGGCGGCCCAGGCTGCGATATCGATTTGTGACTTCACTTCATCGTTATAGCTGCAGTCCAGGCAGCGGTAAGCGTGCTCGCCGATCGCAACGATAGAGCGCGGGCGTGCCAACTCGGCGATTTGTTCGACGATGTGGCGTTGAGTGCTGAGGCCTTGCAGGATCAGATTCATAAGTCAGTCAGTTTAGTTAAGCAGGGCACGTATGGTGTTTTTAATCTGCCCTACGCGTGCAGCCAGATCCGGCATATTTGCAGTGATACGCAATTTGTCCTGGCCGTTCAATTTTATATGACGATTCTTTTGGATCAACTCTATGATACGCATCGCATCGATAGGAGGGTTAGGTTCGAACTGCAGCGTTGCCGATTCTGCGTGTGCATCGATCTTGATAATACCAACCGGAATCGCTGCGACCCGCAAACGGTGTGTTTCTACCAATGCCTGTGCCGCATCCGGTAATTTACCAAAACGGTCTATCAACTCTTCCTGCAAGTCGTTGATGGCGTCTGCCGTTTTGCAGTTGGCCAGGCGTTTGTAGATCGACAAACGCTCATGCACATCGCCGCAATAGGTGTTCGGCAAGAGTGCAGGTACGTGCAGATTGATTTCGGTGGTGCTGGCCAGAGGTGCTGCCAGATCCGGCTCCTTGCCATTCTTGAGCGAACGTACAGCCTCATTCAGCATGTCCGAATAGAGCTGGAACCCGATCTCACTCATCTCGCCGGACTGATTGTCGCCCAGTACTTCACCTGCGCCACGGATTTCCAGATCGTGCATGGCCAGATAGAAGCCGCTGCCCAGTTCTTCCATTTGCTGAATGGCGTCGAGGCGACGTTGCGCCAGTTTGCTCAAGCCTTGTACATCGTGCACCAGCAGATAAGCATAAGCCTGGTGATGCGAACGACCGACACGACCGCGCAGTTGATGTAGTTGTGCCAGGCCGAATTTATCGGCCCTGTGCATGATGATGGTGTTGGCAGTCGGGACATCGATACCGGTTTCGATAATCGTTGTACACAGCAGGATGTTGAAACGCTGCGCCACGAAGTCGCGCATGATGCGTTCGAGGTCGCGCTCATGCAGCTGGCCATGCGCGACGCCTATGCGCGCTTCCGGCATCAGCTCTTCCAGCATGGCTTTGCGGTTTTGTATGGTCTCGACTTCATTGTGCAGGAAGTAAACCTGGCCACCACGCTTCAATTCACGCAAGCATGCTTCGCGTATGACTGAGTCGTTTTCACTACGGACGAAGGTTTTGATCGCCAGACGTTTTTGTGGTGCTGTGGCGATGATGGAGAAATCACGCAAACCTTCCAGTGCCATACCCAGCGTACGCGGGATAGGGGTGGCAGTCAGCGTCAATACGTCGACCTCGGCACGCAAGGCTTTCAGCGCTTCTTTCTGACGTACGCCAAACCTGTGCTCTTCGTCGATGATGACCAGACCTAGACGCGAGAATTTGATGTCACCGGACAGCAGCTTGTGCGTGCCGATCACGATATCGATGGTGCCATCGGCCATGCCTTTGATCGCTTGCGTTACTTCCTTTGCGGTGCGGAAGCGCGACAATTCGGCGATGCGCACCGGCCAGTCGGCAAAACGGTCGGCGAAGGTTTGTGCATGTTGTTCCGCCAGCAGCGTGGTTGGTGCCAGGATAGCGACCTGTTTGCCGCCGAGTACCGCAACGAAAGCGGCGCGCAATGCGACTTCGGTTTTGCCGAAGCCGACATCGCCGCAAATCAGCCTGTCCATCGGTTTGCCGCTGGTCATATCCTCGATCACAGACTTGATGGCGGCAGCCTGGTCGGCGGTTTCTTCAAAGCCGAAGCTTTCGGCAAAGGCTTGGTAGTCATGCGCCGAATATTCGAAGCTGTGGCCTTCGCGCAGTGCGCGGCGGGCATACAGGTTCAGCAGTTCGGCAGCAGTGTCACGGATTTTTTCGGCAGCGCGGCGTTTGGCTTTTTCCCATTGGCCGGAGCCGAGTGCGTGCAGTGGCGCATCTTCCGGTGAGGCACCGGAGTAGCGCGAGATCACGTGCAGCTGCGAAACCGGCACATATAGCTTGGTGTCCTTCGCATATTCGAGGTGCAGGAATTCGGTTTCGCCTTCACCCAGATCCATGCTGGCCAGGCCCATGTAGCGGCCTATACCGTGATTGACGTGCACGACCGGATCGCCGATTTTGAGTTCGGACAGGTCGCGCACCATGGATTCGACCTGGGTTGCTCCCTCCTGCTTCTTGCTGCCGACACGACGGCCGGAGCCTGCGTACAACTCGGTTTCGGTGATGAAGGCGAGGCCACCCAGTGCATTACCGAGCTCGAAACCGGCGTGCATGGGCGCGACGCCCAGCATCAGTTTGGCAGACGCTGTGCTGAAGTCGGCAAAGCCTTCAGTCGGGGTCAGCGCTAAATCATATTCATTGAAATACTGCTGCAAGGTTTCGCGCCGGCCATTGCTTTCCGCGCAAATCATGACGCGCTTGTCGGTTTGCAGCAGGTAGGCGCGGAGGTTGACTAGCGGGTCGTCGGCACGACGATTGACTGCGATATTCGGCAATGGTGCTGATAATTCGGACGCGACGTCCTGGTTCTGTATCACCCAGCGGCCAAATGGTTTGGCCAGCGTGAAAAAGTTTTCATCGCTGAGGAAGATTTGTTCCGGTGCGAGGATAGGGCGCTCACGATCCGACTTGAGGAAGCGATAGCGCGATTGCGTATCGTCCCAGAAGCGTTTGATTGCAGCTTCTATATCGCCTACCAGTGCGAAGGTGGCATCGCCTGGCAGGTAGTCGAACAGCGTATTCGTTTGTTCGAAGAACAGCGGCAGATAGTATTCGATACCGGCAGATGCAATGCCGCTGCCTATGTCTTTGTAAATCACCGAACGGCTAGGATCACCCTCGAACACTTCACGCCAGCGACCACGGAAAGCGGTGCGCGCTTCTTCGTCCATCGGGAATTCGCGCGCCGGTAACAGGCGCACTTCCTTGACCGGATACAGCGAGCGCTGCGTATCGGCGTCAAAGGTGCGTATGCTGTCTATGGTGTCGCCAAACAAGTCGATACGGTAAGGCAGTACCGAACCCATAGGATAGATATCGATCAGGCCACCGCGCACCGAGTACTCGCCGGGCGACATGACTTGCTTGACCGGGCTGTAACCAGCCAGTTGCAATTGCGCCTTCAGCTTGGCTTCGTCCAGCGTTTCGCCTTGTTTGAAGAAAAAGGTATAGGACGCAAGGAAAGCAGGCGGTGCCATGCGCACCAGCGCCGTGGTGGCCGGCACGATCAGGACGTCGCAGTGACCGTTCAAGACTTCGTACAGCGTTGCCAGACGCTCGGAAACCAGGTCCTGGTGCGGTGAAAAGGCGTCGTAAGGCAGGGTTTCCCAATCCGGCAGCAAATGGCAGCGCAGATCGTTCGGTTCTTTGCCGAACCACGGGATTTCTGCCAACAGGCGTTGCGCGTCGCTGGCGTTCGCCACGACGACTGTCAACATGCGTTTCTGCGACTTGAGTTCAGCTGCGGCTTGCGCCAATACATAGGCATCCGCCGAACCGTGTACCGGGGGCAGGACAAAACGCGTAGCGGGCTTGGGAAGTGATTTTTTTAGGTCGAATGACATCAAATAGCGACATTAAAAATGTCAGGGTGGTCAAAAAGCACCGGCTAACTTGCCTGCAGGCACTTCATTTGACAGTGAAAAATTATGATGAGATTATAAACCAAGCCCTCCCTCCCGTCGGGCGCGTGCGCATTCCATAAGGGATAGCCCCATAATAATGAGCGCACCCACGCATCTTCCCAAGACCAAAACATGAGCTCACCCCGTTATTTCGCCCTGATTCCTGCCGCCGGCGTCGGTGCGCGCATGGGCGAAAAGATACCCAAACAATATGTGCAGATAGCCGGGAAACCGATGCTGCGCCATGTGCTGGACACTTTTTGCCGGGCCGATGCGATAACGCATACCTTTGTCGTCGTCAGCGCCGAGGATGGCTATATCGACGCGACCATGGCCGCTTTGCATGATGATTCCTACGCCACCGTATTGCATGTCGGCGGCGCGACGCGCCATCAGTCTGTACTGAATGGTCTGCACGCCATGCGTAGTGAGATCAATGACGATGATTGGGTGCTGGTACACGATGCCGCACGTCCTGGCCTGAGCATAGGTCTGATCGATAAGCTGATCAATATCCTGCAAGATGATGAGGTCGGCGGCTTACTGGCGGTACCGGTGGTCGATACCCTGAAGCGTGCGGGTGCGGAAGGGCGGGTGGATCAGACTGTCACGCGTGATCGCCTGTGGGCGGCACAGACGCCGCAAATGTTTCGTTACGGTTTGCTATTGCGTGCGCTGGAGCAGGCAACGGCGGTGACGGATGAAGCGAGCGCGATCGAAGCGCTGGGCTTGCAGCCCAGGCTGGTCGAAGGCGAGGCCAGGAATTTCAAAGTGACTTTGCCGCACGATGTGGCATTGGCAGAACTATATTTAAAAGGATTTGTATGAGTGTTTCCCAGAACGCGGGCCTGCCTTTCCGTATCGGCCAGGGCTACGATTGTCACGCACTGGTCGCAGGCCGCAAGCTGATCATAGGTGGCGTGACGATACCGCACAGTACCGGTTTGCTTGGCCATTCTGATGCGGATGTGCTGTTGCACGCGATTACCGATGCCTTGTTTGGTGCGGCGGCACTGGGTGATATCGGCCGTCATTTCCCGGATACTGCCGTGGAGTTTGCAGGTGCTGATTCGCGGGTCTTGTTGCGGGAGGCGGTCAAGCGTGTGGCGGCGGCAGGTTACAGCATAGGTAATGTGGACGCGACTATCATTGCGCAGAAGCCGAAGATGGCACCGCATATCCCGTCCATGGTGGCGCATATCGCTGCCGATCTGGGCGTCGCCATCGATCAGGTGAATATCAAGGCGAAAACCAATGAAAAACTCGGTTACCTGGGGCGTGAAGAGGGTATCGCGGCTGAAGCAGTGGCGCTGATTTATCGTAACGCCTGATAACAACTACAGGGATTACAGCGAAAATCGGTGTGAAAAGAATAATTTTGTGTCGGGTTAGCGGTGTTTTTCGCAGTTTTAGCGGTAATTTTTAAGAATTAATCTCTGCTCGTATTGAATTTTTAGGTAAAAGCGCTATCTATCATTGCATACGCATAGCGCACCCGGCATGGCTACATTGGCAGCATCCGGATCAGGAAAATATCGTTTGCGCTGAATTGGCGTATACTACAGAGACAGGAGTGATTACAACTATGGCATCTTTCTTTTTCAGCCAGCAGGCTCAGAATTGGCAACAAGTCTTCCGCCGTCATCAATCGGGTGGATTTTTTTCGCGTCTGATCGCGTGGCTGGTATTGGGTCTGGTGCTTGCCGTAGGATTGCTGGTCGTGGTGACTGTGCTGTTGCTGAGCTGGTTGCTGATCCCTGTGCTGCTGTTCAAGAAACGCAAGGCAGCGAAAGCACGCTTTGCCGCTGAGCGTTACGCCTACCAGCAATCGCAAGGACGTAGCGATATCATCATTGAAGGTGGTATCACTGAAGTGAAAGACGAGCGCGCTTAAATATTTCGCGCTATACGCATAGCCTTCATGCTATGCGGATCCAAATAAAAAACGCACATCCTCATTGAGCATGTGCGTTTTGTTTTGTGCGGGTCATATTAGATGCGCATTTTAACCAGCTAATACGCCATGACGTTTCTTCGCCTGATTGAGTGCGATGTGTATCGTCAGGCCACCACCTTCACGATTCAATAATTGCAGTTTGCCGCTATGCCGCTTGACGATGCGGTCTACGATAGCGAGGCCGAGTCCTGCACCATTCGCTTGCCCGCGTGCGCTATCCATCCGTGTAAACGGCCGTAACAGGCGATCTATCTCTGCTTCCGGTACACCGGCTCCGTGGTCGCTGACTTCGATGATGACTTTGTCGCCTTCCAACTGGCAGCGCAGATCGATTTCTACATAATCATTGCCCGGCAGTTTGCCGTAGCGTCGTGCATTCTCGATGAGATTGTTGATGACGCGTTTGATGTCGATCGCATTGCCGAGTACGACCAGCTTGTCATCGACTTTGCTATTGATGCGCACATCCTGCATGCGCAAGGCTTCCTGTGCCGCGCTATTCATCAGCGTGCTCATGTCTATAGGCTGGAAGTGGCTGCTGTCGCTCGGTTTCGCATAGTCGAGGAACTGGCCGATGATGGCGTCCATTTGCTCGAGATCAGACTGCATGCCGACGCGCGCTTCCGGTGGCAGGCCAGCCAGCTCGACTTCCAGTTGCATGCGTGCCAGTGGCGTGCGCAAGTCATGCGAAATACCGGCCAGCACGACGGCGCGATCCGACTCTACGCGATTCAGGTCGTCGACCATTTGATTGAAACTGTGATTGGCTTCGCGGATTTCGGTCGGGCCACGTTCAGGCAGTGGAGCAGGGCGCTGGCCATTGGCGATAGCGCGGGTCGCGGCCGTCAGGCGTGCCAGCGGTTGATTGATGAGGCCGGAGATCATCAGTGCGCCGAGTAATGACAGCAACAATGTCATCGCACCCCAGCCCAGCCATTGCACACCCGAACTGCCTTCGATGCGGTCGCGGTCCAGCATCAGCCAGTATTCATCATCCGAGATGGTGAAGCTGACCCAGAAGCCGGCAACGTCATTGACAGCGCGCGCAAAGCGGGTGTCCTGTCCCAATCCGGAGCGTACATGCTCCTGTATGGTACGCATCATGCTGTTCTGGATAGGCGGCTCGATACGATCGTTTTCTTCCAGCGGGTAGACGCGTATGCCTTCATTGCTGGCGAGGTCGAACAGCAATTCACGCCGCAGGTCCGGTGCGGAGTGGGTCAGCGCAGCGCGTGTGATGGTGACGACTGAAATCACCTGCGCTGCGATCTGGTTCGCGCGCGGTGTTTGTTCGATGATGCGATAGCTGGCGACCCAGGCCGCCATGCTGGCTGCAATCAGGAAGGCGAGCAGGAAAAAAGTGCGCCAGAACAGGCCGCTTTTGATCCAGTTCAGGCGATTGGTAGTGGTGGGCATCCTTGTTTTTTTCGGCTGCGGCTGTGTGCTTAGCGTGGCTTGCCTTCAGGGATGAAGACATAACCCAGACCCCATACCGTCTGGATGTACAACGGGGTCGAAGGATCTGGCTCTATCAGTTTGCGCAGGCGTGAAATCTGGACGTCCAGGCTGCGATCAAATACTTCGTATTCGCGGCCGCGTGCCAGTTCCATTAATTTTTCTCGGGACAGTGGTTGACGCGCGTGACGTGCGAATACTTTCAGGACTGAGAATTCGCCGGTCGTCAGCGGGACGGTTTCATCATTCTTTTTCAATGTGCGCGTACCGAGGTCGAGTACGAATTCACCGAAGGTAAATGATTGCGGTGTTTCGGATGGTGCGCCTGGGATTTCTTCGGGGCCGACACGACGCAGGACTGCGCTGATACGTGCCACTAATTCGCGCGGATTGAAAGGTTTTGCGAGATAATCGTCGGCGCCCATTTCGAGGCCGACGATACGATCGACGTCTTCGCCCTTGGCGGTGAGCATGATGATCGGGGTTTTGTCGCCAGCACCGCGCAGGCGGCGGCAGATGGACAAGCCGTCTTCACCCGGCAACATCAAATCGAGTACCAGCAAGTCATAGCGTTCGCGCAGCCAGAGCTTATTCATGGCTTGCGCGTTTTCCGCGGTGACTACATTAAAACCTTGTTCGGACAGGTAACGGCGCAGCAGATCGCGCAAGCGCAGATCGTCGTCTACCACCAGGACTTTGGTCTGGTGGGAATTGGTCGAGTGAGCCGTGTCCTTCATGGATGCATTTGTCGTATTCATATGGCTATGGTAACTTCAGAAGGTCTTCTCGACATAGCGAGGAGGTGTGGCATTACAAAGTGTTACAACCTTTACGGAATTGGACTTAGGACTAAGAGCAAAGCAGCATAAACTTTGAACATGGTAAATAAGAAGTGCGAAGGACCTGGTAACTGTTCAAAGCGCTGCGGAAGATGATGATGAATATAACATTGAAAAGAATGGGATTGGTGTTGCTACTGGTCAGTACCTTTGCAAGTACGACGATGGCGCTTGCGCAATCGCGATTTCAGAATAATTCATTCGGTTCTTATGTGCAAAGCGATAATCGCTATCGTGGTAACCAGGATCAGGGACACTATGATTCCAGACGTCAGTCGAATGATCGTGCCTACGACAACAATCGCAATATGGAACGGCAGCAGCAAGAGCAATCGCGCCGCGATGCACGCCTGTCGCCGGATGAGCGTCGCGCATTGCGTCGCCAGATCGATGAAGCAGGGCGCGATATTTATGCGCCGCGTCGCTAAGCCTGCATACGCTTGCTAGCGTGCAATAAAAAAGCCACCAGTATCTGGTGGCTTTTTCTTTGGGTGCTGAGTGTGATTACTTATCTGAGATAGATAGTGGCATTAGCCTGCAACGAAGTGACGACCGACGCTTTTGCTCGCGGTCTGGCCATTCGGGCCATAGACATTGCTGTCTTGTACGTTGCCGTGTTGCAGTATGTTGAGCACGTTTTGATTGCGCACCATCTGCTTGTTGATCAGGGTGCCGTTGACGCGATTGAGTTCGTTGGCGACTTGCGCCAGTTCGATCAATTCTTGCCAGCTTTTCTTTGCTGATTGCGCCTGTGGTGAGCTTTCCAGCCAGGCTTGCATGCTCGCTTCGGCTGGCTCAAAACCGGCAGCAGCCAACGCGTTGTGACGCCAGTTAGCCAGCTCTGCCATTTGCGTTGCAGCTTTTGCTTTTTCTTCAGTGAGGGCAGCGATGCCTTCAACATTCGCAGAAATCAGATGTTCCTGTTCCAGCTTCAATAATTCGGTCAGAGCACGGATGGCTTTGTGTTCTTCAATCAAACTATCTGCAGGGCTGGTACCGAACGATTTCATGGATATTTAACCTTTACGTGTGGAGATCAGGTCTTTCACCGTATCCATCAATCCGTCGGCAACGCGTTCTGCATTGACCTGGAATTGACCACCGGCAATAGCTGCCTTGATCTCATCTACTTTTTTAGCATCAAAAACGCTCGCGCTGGCGACCTGGCTGGTCAAGGCCTGCACTTGCGACGATAACGTTACATTCGAAGACACCGAGCCGGTATCGGCCTTTTCCGGTGCCTTGCCTGCGCGAGTCTGCGTAGCTGCTACGCCGACTCCCGCGATTTTCTTGCTTGCGTCATTAATTTTCACGACTTCACCCCGTTTGGTTTGCGGCAAAACGCCTATCTCTGCTTGGTCTATCGGCGTTATCACAGCAAACTTTAGTCCTAAATGGGGCAAACGTAAAATATTGTGTACTAATTTATATTGTCAGTATGCCAACTCGACGATGCCGCCCAGCTTGGCAATCCCGCTGATGACCTGGCCTGCAGCGGTTCTTACCTGAGTCAGTTGACCCTCGTTAGCATTATTCAAAGCGCGTGCTTCGCTGGATACGCTGAAGCCGTCGCCATTCAAAATGATGCGTACTGCCTGGCCTTGCTGGATCGCCTGCTGGTTGCGCAAGGCATCCTGTCTTAATGGTGCGCCCAGTGCGATTGTGCTGGCTGCGGTACGACCTATCGCCTGCGAGGCGTCGGTGATTACACCGGATGGCAGATTGGTCAGGTCGCCCTTGACCGTGGCGATATCGCCCGGGCCGATATTTTGTCCTTGCGCCAGTGGTGCAGCGGCGGCGATGTATTCACCGTGTACACGCACTTGTGCGGATACATAGATAGTCCAGTTGGTCGGCACATTGCAGCGCACACCTACCGTGGTTTTGCCCCAGGCTTTGCTGGAAGGTGGCAGGAACGCTTCCGGTACCGGACAGACCGGCAATTTCAAACGCGGATCGATGGCGCCGACCGTCACTTTTACTTCACCCGGCAAGCCCTTGGCTTGCGTCAGCAAAAACTGTTCAGCGGTTTGTTTCAGCAGCGCCAGATCCTGACGCGGTTCGGCGACGGCTTGCGCCCACGCCAGCTGAGTAGTCAGCGAGAGTGCGGCGGAGAAAGCGGCGATAGCGATGTGGATAGAGTGTTTCATGGCAGCCAATGTAGTGGTGGTGAGCTAATTGCACGATCATGGTACCGATTCGAGGTTCAGCTAAAGCGGGGAATAGCATGGATTTTTGTCTTCTTATCGTTTGATCGAAGCATACGGTCGCTCCGTATGATCGACGCTATAGAAATCCATGATTAGTGCAGGGTAGCCATTCCTTGAACGCATACTTCGGAGAACGGAATGATGGGAAAACTTGATGACATGATGCGCTTTCAGGAGACCGCGCTGAGTTTGCGCGGTCAGCGTCAGCAAATACTGGCGTCCAATATAGCGAATGCGGATACGCCCAACTTCAAGGCGCGTGACGTTGATTTTAACAAGGCCCTGCAAGGTGCGCTAGCACGCAGCAAGACCAGTGCTGCCGCGCCGAGCGAAATGGCCAAGACTTCCAGCGCACATCTGTCTTCCAAGGTCTTGCCGACTTTGGGCGGCGCGCCTTTGTTATACGCCAATACGGCACAGGGCAATATCGACGGCAATACCGTGGATATGGATGTGCAACGCAATCAGTTTACCGATAACGCCTTGCGTTACGAAGTCGGCCTGACCCTGGTCTCTTCGAAGATCAAGGGCATGTTCACCGCTATCCAGGGGCAATAATCATGTCGCTATTTAATATATTCAATGTCTCCGGTTCGGCGATGAGCGCACAAGCTCAGCGCCTCAACGTCGTCTCCAGCAATATCGCGAATGCTGAAAGTACCACCAGCGCCGATGGCAAGACCTATCGCGCCAAACAAGTGGAATTTCAGGCGCAGCAAATGAAGGGCGGTGCGACTTCGACTGGTGTACGTGTCAATCGCGTGGTGGAAGATACGTCGCCACTGAAGATGGTGTTCGATCCCAAGCATCCGAACGCAGATGAAACCGGCCACGTCGCCATGCCTAACGTGAATGTGGTGGAGGAAATGGTGAATATGATTTCCGCTTCGCGTTCCTACCAAACCAACGTCGAAACCATGAACACGGCCAAGACCATGCTACTCAAAACACTGACGATCGGTCAGTAAAACAATCAGGATTAATCATGACCACAGTCAATAGCAATGCCACCGTCCTGCCACAGGCTTTACTGGACCAGATGAATGGTTCCGGCGCGGCCAAGAAGAGCACTGCAGAAGAAGCGCAGGATCGTTTCCTGACCCTGCTCGTGACCCAGATGAAGAACCAGGATCCTTTGAATCCACTGGATAACGCGCAAGTCACCAGTCAGCTGGCACAGTTGTCGACCGTCACCGGTATCGACAAACTGAACGGCACACTGGAATCGATGATGGGCAGCTATCAGTCGAATCAGGCATTGCAGGCTGCGAACATGATAGGTCACGGTGTATTGGCGCCGGGCTCCGAGATCGGCCTGGCCGAAGGCAAAGGCTTGATGGGCGTTGAATTTCCGCAGGATGTGGACACCGCGCAAATCCTGGTCAAGGACTCTTCCGGCAACGTCATCCAGACCATCGAACTTGGTCCGCAAAAATCTGGCACCGTGCCTCTGTTGTGGGACGGTACCAAGGCTGACGGTGCCAAGGCAGCGGATGGCACATACAAGTTTGAAGTGACATCCAGCCTGGCTGGCAAGGCCGTCACATCGAATCCATTGCAATTCGGCATAGTGACCACGGTTTCCACTTCTGCCAGCGGCATACAGATCAACGTTCCAGGCCTGGGTGGATTGACCCTCGCAGACATCCGTCAAATTCTTTAATACAGCGGCACATCAACCAGGAGAAAGAGCATGAGTTTCCAACAAGGTTTGAGCGGATTGAATGCCGCAAGCAAAAGTCTCGAAACCATCGGCAACAACGTTGCCAATGCGAATACAGTCGGTTTCAAACAATCGCAAATGCAGTTTTCGGATATCTACGCCAGCACATTGTCTGGTTCCGGCGCAGCACAAATCGGTATCGGTACCCAGATCGCGCGCGTCGCGCAACTGTTCAGCCAGGGCAATATCACCGCTTCCAACAATCCGCTGGATATGGCGATCAATGGTGACGGTTTCTTCCGCATGAGCAGCGGCGGCACGATTACTTATGCCCGTAACGGCCAGTTCGAATTGACCAAGGAAGGCTATATCGAGAATGCTGCCGGTGGACGCCTGACTGGTTACATGGCGGATGCGAATGGCGTGGTTGCGATCGGCGCACCGACTGAAATTATCATCAACAAGGCTGACCTCGCGCCTAAGGCAACCACCAAATACGAACTCAAGCTGACACTGGATTCGCGTAAAGATCCATTGGTCGCGAATAACTTCAATCCGGATGATCCGACCACCTTCAGCGATTCGACCTCGGTACCTGTCTATGACAGCCTGGGTAACTCGCACGTGCTGCGTACTTTCTATGTCAAAACAGCGGGTGGTCAATGGAGCGTATTCGCTACCAATGACGGCGTGCCTATCGGTTACACCCTGCCTACCAGTGCAACCAACCCACCAGTACCTCTGGGCACGATGCAATTCGGTACCGGTGGTGTATTGACCGGCACCACACCTTCGCCGCTGGTAGCTGCAATGGCAGTCACGACAGGTGCGGTGACACCTTTCAATATCTCTATCGATCACGCAGGCACCCAGCAGTTTGCACAAGCTTTTGGTGTGGCGCGTCAGCTGCCGGATGGTTATAAGGCAGGTACCCTGACTGGTTTTGACGTTGCCAACGACGGTTCTATCGTCGGCCGTTACAGCAATGGCCAGGTGAATGTGCTGGGCCAGGTCATCCTGTCGCGTTTTGCCAATCCTAACGGCTTGCAAAACATCGGCGACAACCAATGGGTGGAAACCGCTGAATCTGGCGTGCCACTGACCAGTACGCCGGGTAGCAGCGGGCTCGGTGCAGTGCAGTCGGCACGTGTCGAGGAATCGAACGTCGACCTGACAGCCGAGCTGGTCAACATGATCACTGCGCAACGTTACTACCAGGCGAATGCGCAAACCATCAAAACGCAAGATCAGATCATGCAGACACTGGTGAACCTGCGTTAATGCATGAAGCAAGTCATGACCGCCTGGCTGTTTAGCGACAGCCGGGCGTAGTCACAGGAGGAATGAAATGGATAGGCTGATATACACCGCAATGTCGGGCGCCAAGCAGATCATGGAGCAGCAATCCACGACTGCACATAATCTGGCGAACGTCTCGACCACGGGTTTTCGTGCCCAGCTCGATACGTTCAGGGCGATCCCTGTCGTCAGCAACGGCTTGCCGACACGCACCTTTGTGGTGGATTCGACCATAGGTACCGATTTCCGTGCCGGTCCGATCCAGCAAACCGGACGCACACTGGATCTGGCAGTGCAGGGCCCCGGCTGGCTCGCGGTGGAACGCGCCGATGGTACCGAAGGCTACACCCGCAGCGGCAGCCTGAAGATCAATGAAAACGGCGTATTGCAAACCGAAGGTGGTTTGAATGTGCTGTCTGACGGTGGCCCGATCACGATTCCGCCTAACGTCAGAATTTCGTTCGCCAAGGATGGCACGATTTCATCGGTAGATTCTGGCAACGTGCCAGGCGCAACCATAGAAATCGCACGCCTGAAGCTGGTCAATCCTGAGATAGGCAATCTGGAGCGTAGTAGTGACGGCATGTTTGTCACCAAAGATCGCTTGCCAGCGGATGTTGATGCCAACGTGGGCGTGATCAGCGGTGCGGTTGAAGGCAGTAATGTCAACGTGGTGGATGCGATGGTGAATATGATCAGCCTTGCACGCCAGTTCGAATTAAACATGAAGTTGCTGAAGGATGCGGATAGTAACGCTGCTAAAGCCGATCAATTCCTCGCTTTGAGTTAATGCAGGTACAGGCACAATGAAGGTGGCGATATATGCCATGCGTTTGCCAAAATATTGGAGAAAAGAATGATACGTTCACTATTTATTGCTAAAACAGGTCTGGATGCGCAACAAACGCAGATGGACGTCATTTCCAATAACTTGGCCAACGTCAGCACCAGCGGCTTCAAGCGTTCACGTGCGGTTTTTGAAGATCTGCTGTATCAAAACATCCGCCAGCCGGGTGCTGCTTCGTCGCAGCAGACGCAATTGCCATCTGGCTTGCAGATCGGTACTGGTGTGCGTCCGGTCGCAACCGAGCGTATCCACAGTCAGGGCAATCTGCAACTGACCAGCAACAGCAAGGATATGGCTATCCTCGGTGATGGCTTCTTCCAGGTGATGATGCCGGACGGTACCACTGCTTACACCCGTGACGGTTCGTTCCAGACGGACAATCAGGGGCAGATGGTTACCTCCAGCGGTTTTCCTATCCAGCCAGCAATTGTGATCCCGGCCAATGCGACGGCGATCTCGATCAGCCGTGACGGTATCGTCAGCGTGACTGTTCCTGGTACCACCGGCCAAACCGAAGTCGGTTCCTTGCAACTGGCGACCTTCATCAATCCGGCCGGTCTGGAAAGCAAGGGCGAGAACCTGTATGTGGAAACCACCGCATCGGGCAATCCGACCACCAATAATCCAGGTACCAACGGCGCCGGTTACGTCAAACAAAACTATGTTGAAACCTCGAACGTGAACGTGGTCGAAGAGATGGTCAATATGATCCAGACCCAGCGCGCTTACGAAATCAACAGCAAGGCGATTACGACTTCGGATCAAATGCTGCAACGCCTGACACAGTTGTAAACAGCAGTGATAAGCCGCAGTGGTAAGAGTAAAGGAATGATGATGAAGATGACGATGTCTAAGCTCAAGCTGTCAGCGCTGGTGATGTTTGCCACACTATTGGCAGGTTGCGGTGGCATGCCGGAAACCGTGGTGCAGACACCATTGACCGCGCGGCCACAGGCGGCAAGTGCGGTGACGCCACCTATGAATGGCGCGATTTTTCAAACTGCATCGTATCGCCCGATGTTTGAAGACCGTCGCGCACGCCTGATAGGCGACACCATCACCATTACCATCAACGAGCGTAGCTCGGCGGGTAAACAGGCTGGCAGCTCTGGCAGCAAGACTGGCTCGGTGGTCGCAGCAGCACCGAATATTTTTGGCATATTCGGAAATACCACGGATAGGTTCAGTGCGAGCGCTTCAAGTGCTTCCAAGTACGAAGACAAGGGTGTGATTACTTCGGGTAACAACTTCGTGAGTACGCTGACAGTGACTGTCATCGATGTACTTTCGAACGGCAACCTGGTCGTCGCCGGTGAGAAGCAAGTCGCGCTCGATAAAGGTGGTGAGTTCATTCGTTTCTCTGGCGTCGTCGATCCGGCCACAGTTGAGAAGGGCAATATCGTTTCCTCGACCCGCGTCGCAGATGCGCGGATTGAATATCGTACCAACGCTCGTATAGATGCAGCCGAAGTGATGTCCATGCTGGCGCGTTTCTTCCTGAGCGTCATGCCTCTTTAATCTTGAGGCTGATAGGAATTTCCATGCATACCGTTTCTCTACCATCGTTTAAAAAATCACTGCGCGTCATCGCGTGTTCAGTTTGCCTGTTGCTGCCATTTGCAGCGCATGCAGAGCGCCTGAAAGACCTGGCTACCGTGCAAGGCGTCCGGCAAAACCAATTGATCGGCTATGGTCTGGTTGTTGGCCTGGACGGCAGCGGCGATCAAACTACACAAACACCATTCACCATCCAAAGTATCGTTAGCATGATGCAGCAGATGGGTGTCAACCTGCCGCAAGGCGTGAACATGCAATTGAAGAACGTCGCTGCGGTGATGGTGACGACTTCGCTGCCTGCCTTTGCGCAACCTGGCCAGACGCTGGACATCACTGTTTCTTCCATGGGTAATGCGAAGAGCTTGCGCGGCGGTACCTTGTTGATGACACCACTGAAAGGTGCGGATGGACAGATCTACGGTATGGCGCAGGGTAACGTCGTGGTCGGCGGTGCCGGTGCTGCAGCGAATGGCAGCAAAGCGCAGATCAATCACTTGGGCGTAGGGCGTATCTCGGCTGGTGCAACAGTGGAGCGTGCGGTGCCGAGCAGCCTGGGGCAGGGCGACCAAATTTTCCTCGAGTTAAAAGACAGTGATTTCTCTACTGCCAGCCGGGTAGTGGATGCCGTCAACAAACGTTTCGGTCCTGATACCGCAGCAGCACAGGATGGCCGCGTGATCCGTGTGCGCGCACCGATGAGCAACGATGAGCGCGTGAGCTTCCTCGGTGCATTGGAAAGCATTAGCGTGACGCCAGCTCAAGTCAGCGCCAAGGTGATCCTGAATGCACGTACCGGCTCGGTCGTCATGAACCAGGCCGTGACACTGGATACCTGTGCGGTATCGCACGGCAACCTGTCGGTAGTGATTAATACCCAGCCAGTCATCAGCCAGCCTGCACCGTTCTCCGGTGGTCAGACCGTGGTGGCGCAGCAGTCGCAAATCGAAATCAACAAAGATCCGGGCAAGGTCATCTTGCTGAAAAATTCCGCTTCATTGGCAGACGTGGTTAAAGCCCTGAACTCGATAGGCGCAACACCGCAAGACTTGCTGGCCATCCTGCAAGCGATGAAAGCGTCGGGCTCTTTGCGCGCAGAATTGGAAATTATCTAAGCTGAATATGATTACGCCTGCAGACAATTCGAATACCGCCCTGGCGATAGATTCCAAAGGACTGGAATCGCTCAAGCAATCTGCGCGGCAGAATTCGCCTGACTCGCTGAAGGCGGCGGCCACGCAGTTTGAAGCACTCTTCGTGAATATGATCATGAAGAGCATGCGTGAAGCAACGCCGCAGGATGGGCTGTTCGACAACCAGCAAACCAAGATGTACACCTCCATGCTGGATCAGCAACTGAGCCAGAACATGGCCAGCCGTGGCATAGGCCTGGCTGACGTGCTGATACGCCAGCTCTCCAGCACGCAGATGGCAACGGCGGTCACGCCGGATGGTGCTGATGCGACGAAAGCAGTATCGGACACGAGTGATCTGCGTGCTGAAATCCTGCGCAATATGGCGGAACGTAATGCACTCGCGCACCAGCGTTCGAGTGAAGCCCATGCCATGCAGGCACGTGGCGGTGTGAATAACACCACCACCGCGGCCAGTGCTGTCAGCAAACCAGCTCACGTACAAGCCTTCCAGGACAAAGTCGCCGCGCATGCGGAAGAGGCCAGCCGTACCACCGGCATCCCGGCCAAATTCATGTTGGGGCAGGCGGCATTGGAGAGTGGCTGGGGCAAGCGTGTGATACGTACCGCCGATGGTGGCAGCAGCCACAACCTGTTTGGCATCAAGGCTGGTGCCAACTGGAAAGGCAAAACAGTAGACGCGGTGACAACTGAATACGTGGACGGTGTTGCGCAGAAGCGGGTCGAGAAATTCCGCGCCTATGATAGCTATGCGGATTCCTTCCGCGATTACGCGCAACTGATGCGCAACAATCCGCGTTACGAAAAAGTGCTGGCCAATGCCAGTGACGTCAAGGGCTTCGCCCAGGGCTTACAGCGCGCCGGGTATGCGACTGACCCGAATTACGCGACCAAACTGACCAACATCATCAATCGCAACTTGTCGGCCTGATTACATTTGTTTGCATGAAACGCAAGATTTGGGGCTGATAGTCTGATCTTCCGGCTCAAGTTTTCCATCAACGTGCCGTACACACCAACATAGAGTTAGAAAAGCCAAATTATGTCCAGTTTATTCAGCATTGCTCAATCCGGACTAGCTGCAGCACAAGCAGGTATCGCTACCACCGGACACAATATCGCCAATCAGGCGACTCCCGGTTATAGCCGCCAGGTTGTGGTCCAGTCGTCGCTGGGCGGGCAAAACCTGGATGGCGGCGGTTACATCGGTAGTGGTACCAATGTGGAAACCGTCAAGCGCATCTTTAATGACTTCCTCGCTGCGCAAATCGTCGGTGCGCAATCGAGCAAAAGCCAGCTGGACACGTATTACAACCAGATCAGCAAGGTCAACAATATGCTGGCCGATTCTTCGGTTGGTCTGTCTCCTGCGATACAGGACTTCTTCAAGGGCGTGCAGGATCTGGTCGCCAACCCAGGCTCGGCGTCGTCGCGTCAAGCCATGTTGTCGGGCGCAGAAGCGCTGGCTTCGCGCTTCCAGAGCATGGATGCGCAGCTGACCAGCATGCGCAACGGTGTGAATAACGAAATTGCCGGTGCGGTAACCAATATCAATGCCTATGCCAAGCAGATCGCACAACTGAATGATGCGATCACGAAAGCGCAAAACGGTACCGGACAACCGCCGAATGATTTGCTTGATCAGCGCGATTTGCTGGTTTCAGAACTCGCCAAACAAACCAAAGTATCGGTGGTGCAGCAGGGCGATGGCTATAACGTCTTTATCGGTAATGGTCAGCCATTGGTCGTCAGTAATCTCAGTTATGAACTGATGACGCTGTCCTCGCCGACCGACCCGGGACGTCTGGGTGTTGGTTATAAGACCGCGACCGGCACTATCATCAGCATGCCGGAAAACTCACTGGTCGGCGGCAATCTGGGGGGCTTGTTTGAGTACCGCAACAAGACGCTGGATCCGATCCAGAATTCCCTTGGCCGCATTGCGCTTGGCCTGGCGGCAACCTTCAATGCACAACACCGTCTTGGTCAAGACCAGAACGGCAATCTTGGTGGCGACTTCTTCAACCTGGCATCACCGGTCGTCAATCCGAGCGACAACAATACCGGTAATGCAAGTGTTGCTGCCAGCATCAGTAATGTGGATGCGCTCACGACCAGCGATTATCGCCTGACCTATGACGGTACCAACTACACGGTGACCCGCATGTCGGACAATGTGTCGATGTATTCGAACACGACATTCCCGGCGGGTGCCATCGATGGTGTGAATTTCTCTATGCCTAGCGGCACCATGGCGTCCGGTGATGAGTTTGTCATCAAACCGACTATCAATGGTGCATCTGGTCTCAGCGTGCTGATCAAGGATGTGAAAAACATCGCTGCCGCGACCCCGATCCGCACCGACGCACCGGGTACCAATACCGGTACTGGTGCCATCAGCGCGGGCAACATCAATTCCAGCTTCACTGGTGCGACAGTGGCGTCGCCAGTCACGCTGACTTTTGATTCCGCAACCGGAACCCTGAGCGGTTTCCCGGCAGGTATGCCAGTGACCGTGACCACCAATGGTGTCACGACCACATTCCCGGCAGGTACGCCGGTGACTTATACCGCTGGCTCCGTCATTGCGTTCGGCGGTGCTGAAGTCAAGATTAGCGGTACGCCTGCCAATGGCGACAAATTTACCATCAGCGCCAACACCAATGGGGATGGTGACAACCGTAATATGCTGGCCCTGGGCGAACTGCAAACCAAGAATGTCCTGCTCGGCGGCACAGCCAGCTACAACGGCGCTTACAGCCAGCTGGTGAGCCTGGTCGGTAATAAAACCCGTGAGCTGCAAACCAATAGCGCAGCCGAAGGTACTCTGCTCAAGCAGCTGCAAACCGCACAGCAATCCGATTCAGGCGTCAACCTTGACGAGGAAGCGACGAATCTGTTGCGTTATCAACAGGCTTACCAGGCATCCGGCAAAGTGATGCAGACCATCAGCGATATGTTCAAGGTGTTGATTTCTCTGGGTGTATAAGGATTAAAGATCATGCGCATTAGCACCAATACGATATTTGAAATGGGTTCGGGCAAGATTAGCGATCTGCAAACCGCTATGTTCAAGACCCAGCAGCAAATTTCTACCGGTATGCGCATTTTGTCGCCAGCCGATGACCCGGTCGCGGCCGCATCGGCTTTGGGTGTAAACCAGGCGATATCGATCAATGCACAGTTTGCGACCAATCGGGCGAACGCGAAGAGTGCATTGTCGGAAGAAGAAAGTGTGCTGCAAAGTGTGACCACCATGCTGCAATCGATCAAAACTTCGATCGTGGCAGCCGGTAATTCGTCGCTGGATGATTCGCAGCGCCAGGCTTTTGTCACGCAATTGCGTAATAACTTCGAAGAATTGATGGGCCTGGCCAATACCCGTGGCGCGACTGGCGACTATATCTTCGGCGGTTATCAGGTGTCATCCAAGCCATTTACGGAAACCGCGACTGGCGCGGCGTATAACGGCGACCAGGGCCAGCGCATGCTGCAAGTGGGTGCTGCGCGCCAATTGTCGTCCAGCGATTCGGGCGCGGCAGTGTTTGAAGGCGGTGTGACCGGCAACGGACGTTTTGCCACTTCTGCCAGCACCGCCAATACCGGTAACGGTATTATCAGTACCGGTTCGGTCAAGGATCTGACGCAGCTGACGGGTGCCAAGTATGACATTACCTTCTCGATCGACGCTGCTGGCGCGACCACTTATCTGGTGACCCAGACCCCGCCGCCAGCGACACCGGCGACACCGCAGCCTTATGTCAGTGGACAGGCGATTACTTTCGACGGCATGACTTTCGACATCAAAGGTGTGCCTGCCAATGGCGATACCTTCAGCATAGAGCCGAGCAAGAGTCAGAGTATCTTCACGACCATCACGGATTTGCTGAATGTGCTGTCGACTTCGACCACCGGTGACGGCGGCAAGACCCGTCTGACCAATGGTTTGAACACTGCGAATACGAATATCGATAATGCCTTGAACAATATCTCCCTGGTCCGCACAACCATAGGTACGCGTTTGCAGGAAATCGAAAACCTCGACAACGTCGGCTCCAGTCTCAGCCTGCAATACACGGCGACGCTGAAACAATTGCAGGAAATCGATCCGGTCGAGGCTTATTCGCGCTTCACACAGCAACAATTCACTTTGGACGCTGCGCAAAAAACCTTTATCAAGATTGCCGGTTTGTCTCTGTTCAATATGTTGAACTGATTACTGCCACGCTTAATAAAAAAGGCTTGCCGATCAGGGCAAGCCTTTTTTGTTTTTGCGGTAGCGATATTTCTTTAGCTCAGGGGTGTCATTGCCATCGTAATCCGCCCCATTGCATCTATGCCTTCCTGTATCAGGTTGATGATGGGATTCATCAGGTAGGGCAGGACGATGCCTATCATGATGAAGCCGACGCCGATGGTAATCGGGAAACCGATACCGAAGATGTTCAGCTGTGGCGCCGCGCGAGTCAGGATACCCAGGGCGATATTGGTAATCAGCAAAGCAGCAACCACCGGTAGCGAAAGCTGGACCCCGGCGCTGAAAATACGACCACCCCATTTCACTACTTCCAGCATGCCGCCAGCCGATACGAAGCTGCTGCTGATGGGCAGCATGTCAAAAGTCTGTGCCAGCGTCGACAGCACCACCAGATGCAGATTGGTCGCCAGGTAAATCATCAGGGTCAGCAAGGCCAGGAACTGGCTGATAGCGGACGAGCGTGCACGTGTCTGTGGATCAAAGAAGCTGGCAAAGCCCAGACCCATGGTCATGCCGATGATCTCACCCGCCATCTCAACGCCTGCAAAAGTGATGCGCATGGCGAAGCCTATCGCCAGGCCGATGATGAGCTGCTGTGCCAGGATCAGGAAGCCGGGGAGTGACAGTGGATCGAGTGAGGGTATCGCAGGCACGGTCGGCGAAATGATCAGCGCCAGCATGATGCCGAGGCCGATTTTCACACGTGCCGGTACGCTGACATTGCCGAACAGCGGCGCTACCGAGATCATGCCTATGATGCGCGTGAGCGGCCACAGGAAGGCAGCGATCCAGGTATTGAGTTCAGCGCTGGTAATGGAAATCATGCGGGGACAGCAGTGCCGGAATACGGCACTAGCTGACGTAGAGCGGTATGTTGGTAAACATCTCGCGCATGTAATCGAGCAAGACCGTCAGCATCCACGGTCCGGCGATGACGAGCGCTACAAAGATACCGATCAGCTTCGGGATGAAGGAGAGGGTGGTTTCATTGATCTGCGTCGCTGCCTGGAAAATACTGACGATCAGGCCGATGCCGAGGGCAACCAGCAACATCGGCGCGGCCACCATCAAGGTCACTTCGATCGCGTGACGGCCCATGGTCATGACGGTTTCTGGTGTCATAGCGTCCTCAGTAGAAACTTTGTGCGAGCGAGCCGATCAGCAATTGCCAGCCATCGACCAGAACGAAGAGCATCAGCTTGAACGGCAGCGCCACAATCGCCGGTGACACCATCATCATACCCATCGACATCAGGACGCTGGCGACCACCATGTCGATAATGAGGAAGGGAATGAAGATGGCAAAGCTGATCTGGAATGCCGTCTTCAGTTCGCTGGTCACGAAAGCAGGAACCAGTACGCGCAGTGGAATATCTTCCGGCCCTTGCAGCTCGGGTCCCTTCGACAGCTTGACGTAGAGCGCCAGGTCGGATTCGCGGGTCTGCTTGACCATAAATGTCTTCAACGGTGCGACCGCTTTCTCCAGCGCTTCCTGCATCTGTATCTTGTTTTGCGAGAAAGGCTGATAAGCGTCGACGTAAATTTTGTCGATTACCGGACTCATGACGAACAAGGTCAGGAACAGGGACAAGCCGATGATGACCTGGTTCGGTGGTGAGCTCTGGGTGCCGAGGGCCTGACGCAGCAGCGACAGCACGATGATGATGCGGGTAAAGCTGGTCATCATCAGCAAGACGGCTGGCAGGAAGGAAAGGCCGGTCAACAGCAGCAGTGTTTGCAGGCTGAGCGAATAGGTCTGGCCACCGCCTGGTGCAGGTGAGCTGGTAAATGCTGGCAAGCCAGCCTGTTGCGCCATCGCTGCCATAGGCAGGGCGAGCAGTACCAGCGGCAGAGCGCGACGCAGCAGTGGGGAAATATTATTGGCCATTGCGTTTTTCTATGGTTTGCGCGAGCCAGGTCGAGAAATTACCGGAAGACGGTGCTTCGGGTGTCAGAGTGGTTTCCTGCTTTTGCATGGTAGCGAGCGCATTAACGCGGCCGGGCGCAACGCCGACGACTATCCATTGATCAGCGATTTCAACCACGACCACGCGTTCACGTGTGCCGACGCTGGCAGCACCGACGACTTTGATGCTGGTATTGCTGATGCCCTTGGCGGTGTTGAAGCGGCGCAAGAGCCAGGCTGCGCCCGCCATCAGGGCCAATACGACTATCAGGCCGAGCAATACCTGGAACAGATTACCTGCAGTTGACGGAACGGCAGTGCCGGCTGCGGTTTCAGCATAAGCACTGGCCGTGAACAAAGACGATGCAAGCAAAGACGACGCTGATAAGCCCGTCGTCAGGAAGGCAGGACGGGAACAAATCATCGGTTCAGTTTTCGGATACGTTCCGCAGGGGTGATGATATCGGTCAGGCGGATACCAAACTTATCGTTGACGACCACGACTTCACCTTGTGCGATCAGGCAGCCGTTGACCAGCACGTCCATAGGCTCACCAGCCAGGCCGTCGAGTTCGACGACGGAACCTTGTGCCAGTTGCAGCAGGTTCTTGATCGCGATCTTGGTGCGGCCGAGTTCTACCGTCAGCTGTACCGGGATGTCGAGGATGAAATCGATATCGTTGTGCGTACCTGTTTTCAGGTCACCACCAGCAAAGTCTTTGAATACGGTTGCCGATGCAGGTTTGGCGTCAAGGGCAGCAGCTTCGCTCTGCTCTTGTTCCGCCATCGCTGCACCCCAATCGTCTTCTACTGCGGTTTGCGGTTCGTTTTCATCAGCCATGATCTTCTCCTTGCGTTGTATCACTTGCGCTGTAGATCAGTTTTTCCACGCGCAATGCGTATTGTCCATTCAGTTTTCCGTACGAGCATTCCATCACTGGCACGCTGTCGACTTCGGCGGTAATTGTTTCCGGCACGGCGATAGGGATGATGTCGCCTTTTTGCATATTCAGGATGTCGCCCAGTGTGACTTTGGCCGAACCCATGTTCGCCAGGATTTCTACTTCGGCGGTCTGGATCTGCTGTGTCATCAGGCGTATCCAGCGTTTATCCATTTCCAGTGTTTCACCCTGCATGCTGCTGGTGAGCAGGTCGCGGATAGGTTCTATCATCGCGTACGGTGTGCAGAAGTGCATGTCGCCACTGACCGGGCCGAGCTCGATCGTGAAGGTGGTCGCAACCACGACTTCGTTCGGCGTCGCGATATTGGCAAACTGGGTATTCATTTCTGAACGGATGTATTCGAATTCGACCGGATACACCGGTTCCCACGATTTGGCGTAGGTTTCAAAAATGATGCCGAGTATGCGCTGGATGATGCGTTGTTCGGTTTGCGTAAAGTCGCGGCCTTCAACCCGGGTATGGAAGCGGCCATCGCCGCCGAACAGGTTGTCGACCAGCAGGAATACCAGATTCGGATCGAGCACGATCAGACCGGTACCGCGCAGCGGCTTCATGTGGATCAGGTTGAGATTGGTCGGCACCACCAGGTTGCGGATGAATTCGCTGTACTTGGAAACACGGACCGGACCGATAGATACTTCAGCACTGCGATGCAGGAAGTTGAACAGACCTATGCGCAGCAGGCGCGAGAAACGTTCATTGATAATTTCCAGCGTAGGCATCCGGCCACGGACGATACGCTCCTGGGTCGCCAGATTGTACGGGCGCACGCCCGCTGAGTCTTCCGGCTTGCCGGTCTCATCCTGATCGCCGTTGACGCCTTTTAGTAGCGCATCAACTTCTTCTTGTGAGAGGAAATTATCAGCCATGGTCTTATTGCACGACGAATGAAGTAAACAAAACGTTGGTAACGTTCACGGTAGGGCCTTGAGGCGTGAATGGCTGCCTGAAGACAGCGATGATTTCTTCGGATAATTTGTTTTTGCCATCGACGGTCAGGATTTCCGACGCTTTTTTGCCGGACAACAAAAGCAGCAGGCGGCTACGCACATGCGGCATGTATAACTTGATCAAATCCAATTGCGCCTGATTCGATACTTGCAGCGTGAAACTGGTTTGCAGGAATTGTTCGCCATTCTCAGGTTGCAGATTGACCGTGAAAGCCTCCATCGGCAGGAACACCGGTGGTTTGCTCAGATCGACTGCATCAGCCGCTTTGGGTGCGTGCGTTTCCGCTTTTTGCCCGAGAAAATACCAGGCAGCCGCGCCCCCGCCACCACCGAGCACGAGCAATGCGGCCAGGATGATGATCAATAAGCGGGACTTCTTCGGTTTATCCGCTGTGTCTGCGGCTGCTTTAGCGCCTTTTGCTGCTGTTGCCATCTGTTTTCCTCAAGTACGACATGAGTTTTTTAAAGTCACATGCCATTATTAAAAAAAAACGACACACAGGATGCATTGAAAAGAGAGGGGAACACGACGCATATCGACGTATTCGCCTTTTCCGGGCCTGGGTCGATTCTTCTTGCTTGCCCCGGTTTGGTACTGCACTACCGAAGCAAGGCTGCAGTCGCTATTAAACCATTATTAATTGCGGCAAACACCCGTGACAGACGAAAACTGTACGAATTTTTCAGATGATCCTGCTGACGTTGCAGTTCGGCGACTGCGCTGATGGCCGGCTGTGCTTATTTCGAGGGGGAGAAGGGGATGCGTGCCGCGCCCCTTCGCGCTCAGTGATCAGGCAAAGGTGTCGACCAGGCCATTGCCGCTGGCTGGGGTCGGGACATGACTGACGTGGACTGCTGAGTCGGCGATATCAATTTGATTCGACTGGCGTGCGCCGCTGCTTTGACGTTGTTCGCCAAAGCCGCCTTGCTGGTTAGGTGTGCCGGCGCTGACGTTGGATTGGCCCAGCTGGATGCCCGCATCATTAAGCATCTCGCGCAGGCGCGGCATCGCAGCTTCCAGCGCATGGCGTACTTCAGGCTGGTGCGCGGTGAAGTTGGCGGTGGCCTGGTTGTTATTGACGTGTACCGTGACCTGCATAGGACCGAGGTCGGGCGGATTCAGTGTCAGGGTGGCGCTTTGTTGCGCGCCTTGCACCATCCACAAGACTTTCTGGCCGATCGCCTGATCCCAGCCGGGATTGCCGACTTGCGGCGCGATCTTGTTGGACTGCGGGCCTTGTGCATCGTTTAACTGCTGCAGAGCGGCTGCGGTGACAGCCGCAACGTTTTGCGGATTGCTGACGGTGGCAGGCTCCAGTGCCTTGGCACCTTGGGCGATGGCAGTGGCGATGTCGATTTCAGTTTTAGTCGTCGGAGTGGCTGTGGCAGCAGCAGGTGTGTTCTTGGCATCTGCACCGCCTTTGGTGGCCTTATCCAGCGCCGCGACAAAGTCGGATTTCTTGCCGACTGCTTCTTTTTCGCTATCGGCAGCAGCGGTCAGCAGGTTGCCATTTAATTTGGTATCGACGGCGGTATCCAGTTCAGCGTCGCCTTGGCCCGAAACGCCGATTTCGGCGTCGGCGCTGGCCGCGGGTGCGGTGGTCGCGACTGCGGCGGTATTGGCTTGCGTCAGCGCCGCGACAAAGGCCAGCAATTCTGCCGATACGGTGACTGGTTCGCTATCGCTGTCTTCGGTTTTGGCTTCCGGTGCGGCGACTTTGCCATCTTCTGTCGGTTTGGCCGCTTCAGCAGTCGGGCCAGTTTCGGTTTTGGTTTTGTCGCCCTGATTGGCAGGCGTATCCTTGCCCGGATTCTTGCTGGCTTCGCTGGCGTTATTGGTGGTATTGCCGCGGTTAGACATTTCACGTGACAACACTTGATTGAAAGAGCCAGCATCGGCGTTGGGTGCGCTATCCGGTTTGCTGCCGGGTACCGGTGCCTGCAATACTGCGAGAGGGCTGTTGACTGCTGTAGTGTTCATCGTTGTGCGTCCGTCTAGATCGTTTATCGTTTGTAGAGCAGGGCTCTTGCCGCGTGTTCGTCAGTTTGCTTCTGGTCGCGTTTATTCTCTTGCAACTGCCTGGTTTTCTCCGCGCGATTGGCCAGGGTGCCGTAGGACATGCGTTTGCGTTCGCTGGCTTGCCAGGCTGAACGTTCCCGCTCTACACGCAGGTGGGCATCGCGTACTACCAATTGTTGACTGCTGATAGCTTGTTCCAGTTTGCCGAGGAAGAGCTGGTAATTCTGGTAGCCGAGCGCGCTTAAGCCGGTGCTCAGGTTTTGCTGGAAGCGGGCCGCGTAGTCATCGCGGTATTGCACCAGCAGGGCCAGTTTTTGCTCGCTTTCTTCGGCGGTTTTCATGCATTTACCCAGGCGTTTGGCGGCCTCGTCAGTTTCCTTGGTCGCCAGTTCGATCAATGTGTCTAATGCAGTAGATGTAGCCATCGTGACTAATTATATTTTTTGAAGGGGAGCGGCAATCAGTCGAATAGCGAGGCAAGTTGCCCCAAGCTCTCGTTTATGCCGCACCGTTCGGTAATATCCTGTTGTAAAAATGACTCTATTTTCGAGTTCAGGGCGATCGCCTCATCCAGCACAGGGTCGGAACCTGCACTATAAGCGCCCACGCTGATCAAGTCACGATTGCGTTGGTAGCGCGAAGTCAGCTGTTTCAGCTTGCGTGTCTGCTTCTGGTGCTCAGGCGTGGTGATGTTATGCATCGCACGGCTGATCGATTGTTCGATATCGATCGCAGGATAGTGACCGGCTTCAGCCAGCGAGCGGTTCAGCACGATATGGCCGTCCAGGATGGCGCGGGCGGAGTCGGCAATCGGATCCTGTTGATCGTCACCCTCGGTCAGCACGGTATAAAAGGCAGTAATCGAGCCGCCGCCTTCTTTACCATTACCGGCGCGTTCGACCAATGCTGGCAATTTGGCAAAAACCGATGGCGGATAACCTTTGGTTGCTGGTGGCTCACCGATGGCCAGCGCAATTTCACGTTGCGCCATTGCGTAACGGGTCAGCGAATCCATAATCAGCAAGACATCCTTGCCTTCATCTCGGAAGTGTTCGGCGATCGCGGTGGCGTAAGCGGCACCTTGCAGACGCATGAGCGGCGGTGTGTCAGCCGGGGCGGCGACCACGACCGAACGGGCCAGACCTTCCGCGCCCAGGATTTGTTCGATGAATTCCTTGACCTCACGACCCCGTTCGCCGATCAGACCAACCACGATCACATCGGCGGTGGTGTAGCGCGCCATCATGCCGAGCAAGACGCTCTTGCCGACGCCGGAACCTGCGAACAGCCCCATGCGCTGGCCACGACCAACGGTCAGCATGCTGTTGATGGCACGCACACCGACGTCCAGTACATCGGTAATCGGAGCACGTGACAATGGATTGGCAGCGCGTACGTTCAGCGGCGCAGCATGAGCCGCATTGAGTGGTCCGAGATTGTCGAGCGGGCGACCAGCGCCATCGAGTACCCGACCCAATAGCTCTATGCCGACCGGCAGGTGACGACCGCGGTCGCTAGGACGACGGCGCGGGTGGGTAACGGCACCGGGACGCGGTAGCGATTGCACGACTTCGACCGGATACACGCGGGTGCCAGGGATGATGCCTTCGACATCGCTTTGTGGCATCAGGAATAAACGGTCATTTTCAAAGCCGACGACTTCAGCTTCGATGCGTGCACCGTTCGCCAGCGGCACGGTACAGGCGCTGCCGACCGCGAGTTTGAGTCCGACTGCTTCCATGACCAGGCCAGCGACACGCGTAATGCGGCCGGATACCTGCATCGGTTCGGCGATGTCCAGCAACATCCGGCAATCGCGCAGATAGGCTTGCCAGCGGCCGCTGTTAGGATGGTCGGTCAGCATCAGATCAGCCAGTCAGATTCTTTGCCGAGGGCCGCGGCGATGCGTTGCCAGCGGGTGGTGGTGGTGGCGTCGATCTGGTTGGTGACGGTTTCGACACGGCAGCTGCCTCTATCCATATGCGGATCTTCGACTACACGCCAGGCAGCACTGCTCAGTTCATCGCCGAGGTGGGTGGCGATGATGGCGGCGTCATCCGGATGCAAATGCAGCATCGCAGGTTGTTGCAGCGTAGGCAGGTAGTGGATGGCTTCGCGTACCAGTGGAATGATGAGTTCCGGGCGCACGTTGAGCGCGGTTTTCAGCATTGCTTTGGCGAGGTCGAGTGCCAGGTCCAGCATATCGCTGGCGATCAGTTCGTTGGCTTGTGCAACTTCGGTGCCGAAGGTATCGGCGATATCCAGCAAGGTTTGCTTTTCCTGCTCGGCTTGCGCGCGGCCTTCGGCCAGACCGGCAGCACGACCTTCCTCCATGCCAGCGGCATAGCCTTCGGCATGCGCTTCCGTACGCGCGTTTTCGATTTGCTCGGCCATGGCTGCAATGTTTGCAGTGTGGGCGGCAGCGGCTGCATTCGCGGCTGCCAGTTCGGCGGCATGGTCTTTGACCGGTTCGACTTTGGCGCTGGGTTTTACTTCGTTGAACGAAGTCATTTCCCAACGTTGATAAGCGGACTGGCGCTCTTTCGGGATGACGTTAGACATAAGCATCTTCCGCTTTGCCGCCCAATGTCAGCTGACCTTCATCTGCCAGGCGGCGGATGATTTGCAGAATTTCTTTTTGATTGGTTTCGACTTCGGACAGACGCACCGGACCTTTGGATTCCAGATCTTCGCGCATCATTTCACCGGCACGTTGCGACATATTCTTGAAGAATTTTTCGCGTAGTTCTGGGGTTGCACCTTTGAGTGCAATGATCAGCGACTCGGACTGAACTTCGCGTAACAACAACTGGATGCCACGATCTTCGATATCCATGATGTTGTCGAAGACAAACATCTCGTCCATGATTTTTTGTGCCATGTCGTTGTCATAGCTTTTCAGATTCGCCATGACCGAGATTTCATTTTCACCGCTGAAGAAGTTGAGTATCTCCGCGGCAGCACGTACGCCGCCCATCGGTTTTTTCTTCAGGTTTTCATTACCAGTCAGCAGCTTGGTCAATACTTCATTGAGTTCGCGCAGGGCGGCTGGCTGCACGCCATCCAGTGTCGCGATACGCAATACCACGTCGTTGCGCAGGCGCTCGGTAAAGCGTTCCAGTACTTCGCATGCCTGGTCACGTTCAAGGTGAACCAGGATGGTTGCAATGATTTGCGGATGTTCGTTACGCACCAGATCGGCGACTGATTGGCCATCCATCCATTTCAGGCTTTCAATACCGCTGGCATCGCGCGCACCGAGGATGCGGTTAAGCAGGGAAGCGGCTTTGTCGTCGCCCAGCGCCTTGGTCAGTACGTCGCGGATGTAGTCATCGGAGTCCAGGCCGAGCGAGGTGTTCTTCTCGGTTTCAGCACGGAACTCACTGAGGACGGCAACCAGTTCTTCGCTCTGGATGGCTTTCATCGTGGACATGGCTGCGCCCAGTTTTTGCACTTCGCGCGGACCCAGGTACTTCATCACTTCGGCTGCTTCGTCAGCACCGAGTGCGAGCATCAGGATGGCACCTTTATGTACGCCGTTATCAATCATTTCCCACCCACGATTTCACAATGTTAGCGACGACTTTAGGATCTTTTCTTGCCAGCTCTTTGGCAGCTTCCAGATTCTGTTGATACGTATTCTGTATGCCCATCGGTTTGCCATCTTCTTCCAGATGCATTTTCTCTACTGCTGCAGCGGTTTCATCTTCCAGCGACAGCGGTTCTGGCGGCGGTGGGTTCAGTTTGTTGAGCATAGGCTTCAACATTTTGCGATAGAGCATGAAGAGGATGATGCCGAGCGCCAGGTACTTGGCTGCCTGGATCGCCATCTCAATCACTTCGGGACGTTCCCACAGTGGTGGCTGCACGATTTCATCTTTTTCCACGCCGGCGAAAGGACTATTCACGACGTTCAGCGTATCGCCCCTATCTTTGTTGTAACCCATCGCTTCCTTGACGAGGTCACTGATCTGGTTTTTCTCTGTTTCGCTCAGAGGGACGATGGTGACTTTGCCGTCTTTCGCTACCACACGTTTGTAGTTGACGACGACCGCGACCGACAGGCGTTTCAAACCACCCATAGGTTGTTGTACGTAGCGGATCGTTTTATCCACTTCGAAGTTGGTAGTCGTGTCTTTTTGTGTCGGCTGCGCATTCGCTGCGGCACTGGCAGCGGCTGCTGCTGCAGCGGCAGGTGTGCCCGGTGCCGGTGGATTGGTCGCAGTCGATGGTGTGCCGTCCGCTGCCAGTGGTGGCGCTGTTAACGGTGCAGTCGCATTCGGTGCAGGCTGGTTGGTCAATGCGCCTGGTACACCTGACGCGCCATTGCCGTTACCGCGCGATTCGCTGGTTTGCAGGCTGCGTACGGTAGCGCTGTTAGGCACCTGATTTGGTTTGTAGATTTCTGCCGCTTGTTCGCTGGTAGAGAAGTCCACATCAGCCGTTGCTTCCGCACGGATATTATTAGCACCGACGATAGGGGTGATGATGGATTCAATACGTTTGGTGATGCTTTGCTGCAGTTCCTGTACATATTTCAGTTGTGACGGATCCAGCGTATTGGAACCGGCAGGTTTGTTGGTTTCTGACAGCAGGTTGCCGGATTGATCAACGATGGTGACGTTTTTCGGCGACAGCTCAGGCACGCTGCTGGCGACCAGATGGACGATGGCGCTGACTTGCTGTTGATCGAGCGCGCGACCCTGACGCAGGTTGAGCAAAACGGAAGCGGTTGGTTTTTGCTGGTCACGTACGAAGACCGATGCTTTTGGCATCGCCAGATGGACACGTGCGGCCTGCACTGCGCCTACTGATTGAATCGAGCGCGCCAGTTCGCCTTCGAGTGCACGCTGGAAGTTGACCTGTTCGAGGAATTGGGAAACGCCGAGCTTTTGGTTTTCCATCAGCTCGAAGCCGACGCCGCCGCCTTTAGGCAAGCCTTCAGCCGCCAGTTTCAAACGGATTTCGTGGACTTTATCGGCCGGAACCAAGATGGCACCGCCGCCTTCAGCGAATTTGTAAGGAACGTTGGATGCCTGCAGTGACGACATGATGGCGCCGCCGTCGCGATCTGAAAAATTGGAGAAAAGCACCTTGTATTCCGGCTTTTGGCTCCACAGCACCAGTGCGATCATGACGGCGATTACGGCTGCGCTACCCAACATCAGCAATACCTTGCGTCCGTTCGGCGACTTCGCCATATCCATGAAGGAGTTTTGCATATTAGGGGTGGCGTTTGCCTCGGCCGGAACGCCAGGTGGCAGACCGCCTTCGCCTGCTACGACTACTGCCATGATTGTGCTCCTGCGTGGCTATCGTCAAATCGGATTGGTGTATTCATCGCTGTTCTCGCTATTCAAGCTTTTTTCCGTAGCTTGAATTGTCGGGCTTGCGGGGAATTTCAATCTTTGGAATAGAGCAATATTTCTATGGCTTATCAGCCCGATCCAAATCAGGGTGCGTGATAACTTGTCGAGGTAGTTTGAACACCCTTGTGGGCAACAGATCAAGATCAGCTTAGGCAATTATAGTGCTTGCAAGCAACAAGATGGAGAGAATGATGAAAGTCGGTGGAATTGATTCAAGCGCGATAGACGCGATGGTGGCACAGCTCAGAGCCGCCGCAGCGCGCTCCCAGCCTGCGGTGAATCCGCTGGGCGGGATGGCGCAACCGGAAAAGACGGCGACCCGCGCCGACTTTTCACAGGCCCTGAAAGCGTCGCTCGATAATGTGGCCAGTGCGCAGAGCACCGCCAATCAGATGGGCGAGAAATTTTCGATGGGGGATGACAGCGTCAATCTGTCAGATGTAATGATTTCGATGCAAAAGGCGAGTATTTCATTCCAGGCAACGGTGCAAGTACGCAACAAGCTGGTATCGGCCTATCAGGAAATGATGAATATGCAGGTGTAAGCAAGAAACAAATAAGAAAACGGGGCTGTTCAGCCCCGGTATTTTTCCTGCAGCACCCACTTCAGATTATCTTCAGATGCCGCATTGCGCGGCATCGTCTTCCCGCAGTATCCAGCTCAGTACTTATCTGAACCTTGAACCGACCCGGATTTAGCCGAGTCCGGTCGCTTTGGCGTTTTGCTCGCGTTCTATTTTGGTGATGTATTTTTGCACCACGGCGAGGGTGCCGTTCGATGGACGTATGAATTCACAGCCGAGGCGATTGATGCTTTTGCCATTGGTCAGCGTCAGTTCCAGCACATTGCGGACTTGCAGTGTAACGGTGATGACACCGCTGCCGGGTAAATCAATCTTGCAATTATCATAAGTCTGGCCTATGGCCGTACCCAGCAGTTTCTTTTCGTCGACGATGGAGATCCCGCCGCCACTGATGTTGTGCAGGGTAGTGGGGATTTCGGTCGTGACGCCTTCCCGGGTGTAAGGAACGATGCAGGACACCGGAGAAGTCAGTGGTGTCGGTACGCGATAAAACTCACGACGCTGCAAGCGTATGACGCTGGTCGGCAAATCGATCACGAAAGCTGGCAGGTTTTCGTAGACGCAGCTTTCGGCCGATGGTGCGGTGAACAGGATGCGGATATTTTCCAGTACGGTTTCAAATGACAGACGTTTACTGTCCAGCACCCGCTGGTTCATGATCGCGGTCGGTGCACAATCCAGCAGGACCGTGTCATTTGTTTCGTCTATGTTGAGAATGGATGTGACAATTGTGTCGGCACCGTGATTGATGACCATACGGACCAGCTGGTTGCGCTCGCCTATGCTGCGCAGCAAGGCAATAACTTCCCGGCGTGAGCGAACCCGGAACGGGTTCATGTCGTCATTTTCGTAGTCGCTTACAAGTGTCATTATTATTTCTTTAAAACCGTAGGTGATTCACCGGCACTAAAAATTGCAACTGGTCATGATACATTGCCGCCGCCTTGTTGGGCAGCCTCAACGCGATATAACCACGCCAGGAGTTCCGCCACTGCCCGGTACAGGGCAGGCGGGATATGCTCATCCAGCTCAACTTGCAATAGAAGTGCCACCAACTCTTTCGACTCATGGATGGCAACGCCATGTTCTCTGGCGCGTTCTATGATTTGTTCGGCAATTGCACCGCGTCCCTTCGCCACGACACGTGGCGCTGAGTCATTACTCTGGTAGGCAAGCGCAACGGCTTGCTGGGGCGGGGTGGGTTTGTCCATCCTGTTATCCCCCTTGCTTCACCAGGAATGATTCCAGCGGCGATCCTGCTGCACCCAGTGCATCGGCCAGTAACTCGCCATGCGTACGCAAGGCGCTGGCGGTTTCTGCACTGGGCGTATTAACCTGTATTTGTACCCGGTCTCCTACCAGTCTGATGGATGCGGATACTGCACCCAGCGTCGGCAGGGAAAACTTTACTGTGCTGTTCCAGACCGGCTCCGGTTCGGCCTGATCTTTGCCCTTTTGCGGCGTTTCGTCCTTGATTTCCCATTCCAGCGGTTGCCCGGGGAATAGTTCGCCTTGCCACATGATGCGGCGCTGCTCCAGCGCATCGAGTTGCAGGCTGATCAGCTTGACCGCTTCGGCGCCTGCCACTTCAGGCTGTTTGTTGCTAACAGGTGCTATCGCTTCCTGCAGGTCAGCGCTACGTGTCAGTACCGCTACCTTTTGTGCGTCTGCGGGTTGGGCGCGTTCGCCGGTCACCAGGCCACGCAGATTATTGACGAGGCGATTCAGCTCGCCGCCAGTTTCTGGTTCCGATGCCGGTGTCGGTTGTGGCGTACCGAGGATCGAGGTAGCAACGCGCTTGGCTGGTGGCTCACGCAGCAAGTCTGCCGTCGGACGTGCGCCGAGTGCCCATTGCGCCACGTGCGACTCATAGAACAGACCGCTGAAGGCTATCGTGTTCTGTAGGGCTGCGGCGATTTGCGGAGCTGGTGCGCCAGGAGTACTCAGCACCGGAGCTTTTCCGACCAGGGTAGTTGGCATGCTGCCTTCTTGCGTCTGCTGCAGCATATTACCGATCAGACGTCCGGCGTTACTCAGTGAGATAGTCGCACCGGGATCAGGTTTGCCGAGCAGGAAAGTAGGGCGTGGCTGGACCGCCAGCAGTGTCAGATCCAAGGTGTCGCCCGCTTTGGTGCCGGGCGGCAGCGCCATGTTGGCAGGCGCATTATTGATCTTGACGAGGAAATTGCCGTCAGCCAGGCGTGACAACACTTGCGCCTGGTATTCCTTGCCAAGCGTAAGCTGGATGAGCCGGTCTAGTGATTCCTGTTTGGCTTGTCCCAACGCCGTTGCCGGCGTGGTTGCCTCGATCAAGATTACGGGCCGGGTACCTGTGATATCGGCCCGTGGCAGCATAAGTTAATCCGGATTAATTCGAACGGCCACCGGCACCATAGGCGTGATTGAGTTTGCGCTCAGTCCCAGTGCTATTGATGAGCATGGATAGTTTGGCCATCCATGGTTCGGTGATGTTACGGATTTCACGGTCATCAGCCAGGATCTTTTTAATGATCTCTACCTTGCGTTCACGCTCTGCACCTGTCAATGCAACCGGTGCCTCACCGTTTTTCAGGATGTTTACCTGCGCCGCACAGCGTTGTTCGAGTGCCGTCAATTCTTCCCAATCACCGCTGCGTGCAGCAGCCAGCATCTGATCGGTTATGGTCGCAACGTTTTCGTACAGACAAATGATTTCTTGTTCGTTCATCATCGATCAGGCTTTCATTAAACGGGACATGTTAGGCGCGAGTGCATCGTAGGAGGATGCTTGTATTTGTCCTGGCAATCCGTTCACCGGTGCCGGTGCGGCGGATTGTGGAGCGATTTCTTCCCATGCACTTTTAATATCGTTGAGCAGGGTTTGTACTTCCTGAATGATGGCCGGGTCGTTATTCAGGTTTGCGAGTAACAGACGTCCGCCCATGTATTCATACAGCGCATCAAGGTTGATAGCGATTTCGCCGCCTACTGATTTGTCGAGGCTGGCACGCAGGCCATTTTCGATAATCATGATGGCTTTGGAAATAGCCTTGCCTTTTTCGGGGATGTTCCCCGCCTGCATTTGCTGCAATGCATTGTTGAGTGCGATTTGCGCACCTTCAAACAGCATGATGATGAGTTTGTGCGGATTGGCAGCTATCACGCCAGTTTCCATGCCAACCTTGGCATAGGCGTTTGCTCCGCTTTGCGATGATCCAAACATTGATGTCTCCCGGAGTTCTACTTAGCTACTCGAGCTGGTATTCGCAGCAATCGCGGCGAGCTGTTGTGTCAGATAAGTTTGCGTAGCCTGCATGCTGGAAACCAGGGTATCCAAAGCAGTGAATTGTTTGCGATAACGTGCCTCAATTGCCGCGAGGCGGACCTTGAATGCATCCGCATCATCCGTCAGGCGTTTGATGTTGCTGTTGAGACTGTTGGTATTGCCGGCGATCAGGCCGTCACTACCGATGAAGCTATCGGTGAGTTTGCTCAGGCGATCCGCATAACCTTGCGAGAAGTCGATTTTGCCGCGGCTACCCAGGGTGCCGCCGATAACTTCTATCTTTAGTCCAGCTGCATCCGAGCCTTTGGCTGCCGTCAGGATCTGGCCGGAGCCGGTGGCCAGCATGCCGCCTATGGTGCCTTCTACGTCGACACCATTGGTACCGCTGGATACCGAACCAAGCAAGGTTGAGACTGGTGTCCCGGTTTCAGAGTTAATGCTGATTTTGGAAGCGGAGCCGTAACGATCCGATTGCAAATTCAGGAAGCCATTGCTGTCTATGGTTGCGGTTACTTTGGAACCTGCCTTCGAAATTTCGGAGGCGCCGTTGATGGCAGACTGCACCATCGCCGCGAGTTCTTTCGCGGTGTAGGTACCTTCAGTCAAATTGATCTTTGCGCTGACGCCATCGAGCGTGATGTTCATCTTCGTGTTGGGCGCAATGGTGGTGCTGCCGGCATTCAGATTGACCGTGCCGGTCATCTCGGCGCGAGTGGCCAGTTTGGTGACCGTGATGTCGTAGCTGCCAGCCTTGGTGGCCGAACTTGAAGCATTGAAATTGATCAGGCTGTCGGTAGCCTTACCGACCGTGGCAAACAGGCCAGCGATGTCGTTGTAATTGCTCTCCATCACTTTGCTGAGCTTGGCGGAATCAAGCGCAAGTGTGCCGTCGCGTTGTACCGTCACGCCGAGCTGCGGCAAGGACATATTTGTATTGCTCAATCCTTCCAGCGACGCCGACAATGTCTTGCTGAGCTGTTCCTGGATGGTACGAGCCGTCGAGTCACCAACCAGCAGGCCACCGGTCTTGGTGGTGGCATCGTATGCGGTCAGTTTTTTGATGGTGCCGGTGAGATCGTTGTACGCTTTGATAAAGGCCTTGACGCTGGTCTCCACCGCAGCCGTATCCTTGGCGATGCTCATCGTGGTGTTGCCGATTTTGGAAACATTCAAGGTCACACCTTGTATCGCTTCCTTGACTTCATTCGTCGGGCTGTCGACGAAGAAGCCATTGACCGTCAATTGGGTGTTTTGTCCTGCGCTGTTTTGTTTCAGCGATTGGGTGCCGGCCGGATCGTATCCGAGCAGACTTTGCAAAGCCGGGTCACCATCGACATCAATCTTCATGCTGGAAACCGCACCGGTTTTATTCGATGTGAAGACCAGGTGATCAGGTGCCGCGCTACCGTTGGAAACCAGGGTCGCGGTCACGCCGATATTGGCAGCATTGACTGCATCGCGTATGCCTTGCAGCGAGTTGTCGCCATTCTTGATGGTGACGGTGCCGGTCGCCTGTTTGGCGTCTTGCGTGAAGGTCGCGCCGCTATATACACCGTCGGTCAGGGTGCCGCCGCTAATGGTGCCGAACTGGAAGGTCAGCGTCGTCGTTGCGCCCGTGCCGATCAGCGCGGTTTTGCTGGTTTGTCCCGCGGTGGACAGGCTGTGCGCCTGCGCCAGTTGTGTGACATTGATCTGATAGTTGCCGGTTGCTGCCTTGGTGCTTGCAGTACCGCTCAGGATAGTTTTGTCCGCAACCGTGGTTTGCAGGTTTTCAAAGGTCGAGCTTTTCCCCAGCGATGACATCGCTGTCTGAAATGCGCTGAGTGCGCCACTGAGGGTGCCGTATGCTGTTAACTTGGCTTGATAGCTCGCTTCCTTTTGCGCCATCAATGTCAGAGGCTGGCTTTCAGCCGTCATGAGATTGGTCAATAAGGTGTCGAGGGGTAAACCGGAGCCAACGCCGATTGATGAAACGGCCATTTGCTTCTCCTGCTAGAGAAAAACCACAATATATAGGAAGGCAGACGAGGGTAAGCCCAAGGTAAGAGGGTGATTTACCCGTCTGTTTGATGCAATTTATGCTTTTTGCTTCACCAACAAACCTTGCAACTTATCCAAGGCTTTGGAAATTTCGATCGCTTCGAGCGACGGCATCTGGCGTATGACTTCCTTCGTCTGTTGATCAACTACCTTGACGATGGTGCGATTGCTGTCTGAGTCGACTGTAAATTCCAGGTTGGAAGATAAGCCTTGCAGTGCTTTGTTGATGCTTTGTAGTGCCTGGCCGACCTGGCTTTGCGCGCTGGCGGCATCCGGTTGCTGGACAGCTCCGGTGGTGAGCACAGGGGAAGAGACTGCTTTGGCTGCGGGATTTACCGCGCTGCTGACTGGTGACGGTTGCGGATCGATACGTGTACCTGCCTTGGCGCTACTAGCAATTTGTCCGATATCCATAATTGACTCCTGTTGTAACGAATCCCCGGCTACCAAAATGCAGCCGGGGATTCATTTCTTACTACGCTGCTGACGGGCTAGGATTAGCCACGGAGCAGAGCGAGCACGCCGTTAGGCAGCGAGTTCGCTTGTGCCAACATTGCGGTACCAGCTTGTTGCAAGATTTGACCGCGTGTCAGGTTAGCTGTTTCCGAAGCGAAGTCAGCATCCAGGATACGGCTGCGAGCTGCGCTCAAGTTTTCGCTGGTGGTGCTGAGCGAAGAAACAACTGATGTGAAGCGGTTTTGCAACGCACCCAGCGAAGCGCGGGAGGAGCTGATGTTTGCCAGAGCGGAGTCAATGACTTGCAATGCATCGTTAGCGCCGCTTGGGATACCGTTGGTCAGCGTGGTGATGTCGATGCTAGCAACCGACGACAGTGCGCTCGAGTTAGCAGCTGCGGCGAGCACGGTACCTGCAGCCGATGTGCCGACTGTGAACGAACCCGATGAGTTGAATGCCAGCGAACCACCGACAGTTGCCGAGTCACCTGCTGCTGCAGCATTTGCTGCACCACGAACCAGAGCAACGCCTGCACCGCTAGCACCGGTCAATGTGGTCGTGTTGTTTGCGGTAAGGTTGTTGGTTACACCGATGTCATAGCCTTGCGCTTGTGTCAGCGAGATTTTACCCGTAGATGTATCGGCAATTGCGTTGATGCCGGTTACGCCGGATTGGGCATTGATCGCAGCAGCCAGGCCGCCGACGTCAGTTGCGGTTGCCATTGTTGCCGTAACAGTAACTGGGTTAGCTGAACCGTCAGCTTTTGGTGCGCCTTGGATCGTGAACGATTGGCTGCCTGCAGTGAAGGCCGACAGGGTAGCAGTAGTTGTTGCTGTTGCAGTTACACCGGTCGAACCCGAAGCTGCATTGACACCTTTAGCGATAGCATAAGCGCTTGCGCCAACAGCAGCAGCGTAGGTTGAGGTTGTACCGTTACCTTGAACGGTGAATGTTTGTACTGCTGTGCTATTCGCACCAATGGTACCAGCGACTGTACCTGCAGTAGCAGCGGTGCTTGTGCCATTGCTTTTGATCGCATTGTTACCGATAGCGGACGCTTGGGTGTTGCCGATCGAGAAGTTGATCGTTTGGTTAGCATTTGCGCCGACTTGGAATTGAGCGTTGCTCAGCGAGCCGTCCAGAACGTTTTGGCCGTTGAACTGGGTTGTGTTAGCAACACGGTTCAACTCTTGTTGCAGTTGGCCGACTTCTTCTTGCAGCGAAGCGCGGTCAGATGCGGAGTTGGTGCCGTTAGCAGATTGAACTGCCAGGGTACGCATACGTTGCAGCAGGTCGGTTGCTGTTGCCAGACCACCCTCAGCTGTTTGCGTCATCGAGATGCCGTCGTTGGCGTTACGTGCTGCTTGATTCAAGCCGTTGATCTGGCTGGTCATACGATCAGAAATTGCCAAGCCTGCAGCATCATCTTTCGCGCTGTTAATACGCAGACCTGAGGACAGGCGTTGCAGCGAAGTAGCGAGGGAAGATTGCGATGCGGTCAGGTTGCGTTGTGAATTCAGCGACGAGATGTTGGTATTAATGACTGCGGCCATGTTAATTCTCCTGTTGTAGTCCGATGGAAGTCCGACTGAAGCACTTCAACGTCTGCTGTGCGATTTATTGCATATGCAGCGTCGTTGTAAGTTTTATCGGACGGTTCCGGGAAAAGTTTAGTGATGGACTGAAACTAATTTTTTCCCGGTCTCGCCCGAACTGCAGCCAGATATGTCCTTTGTCGGTCGCTATCTGGAAAATCTTTAAGAAAATAATGTGAGATTTAAAACAAATAAAAAGAGAAATCGCCCTTAATTTTTCCGAATTCCTGTCGAATGGGAAATTGCCAAAAACACACTATCTGGCTTGTTTGAGCAGTCAGTCGCAGCAAAAAATAATTGCAAAATATTGTGAAAAAGTGACAGCGTGCTGAAGAATCAATAAAAAACCCCGCATCTCTGCAGGGCTTTTATTGCTTAATTCGTCATTAAAGGCAGTTTTTACCGCCCCTGTTTAAGCTTATTGCGCCGGGATGACGCGATTTTTGCCGGCTTTTTTCGCTTCGTAGAGGGCGATGTCTGCACGTTTGATCATCGCGGCCTGGTCTTCCAGCTCTTTGCGCAGGGCAACACCGGCACTGAAAGTCATCAGCAGGCGTGTGTGGTTGTGCATGAAAATCTGTTTGGTCAGCTCACGTTGTAGGCGCGTGATGGTCATGATCGCCTCCTCCATTGGGGTATCCGGCAGGACGATGAGGAACTCTTCGCCACCGAAACGGGCGATGACATCCATAGTGCGCAGCGTTTCCTTGATGACGCGGACCAAATGGATCAATGCTTCATCACCAGCGATGTGGCCATACTTGTCGTTGATCTGTTTGAAATCGTCCAGATCCAGCATAGCGATGCACAGTGGCGTTGCACGTCTGTCGGCACGTGCTATCTCGCGTTCCAGCACATCATCCAGGCCGCGGCGGTTGAGACTGCCGGTGAGCTGATCTTCACGCACCAGTTCGCTCATCTGTTCAAGTTGCTGTTCCAGATTATGTATGCGTGCTTCTGCATCTTCGACATCCTTGCGTGCTGCCAGTACGATGTCACGCGAGCGCAGCGCTTCGGTTTGCGCGATACGTGTTTCGCGTTTGACCTCGTCGAGGATTTTGCTCAGCTTGTTGATATCCGCAGTTTGTGTGAGTTCTTTTGAATACCGGTCAATTTGCTGGTGGTAGTTGCCGGTGCTATTGGCTATGTCTGCCAGACGATCGATAAATGTGTTGACCATGTTTTTGACGGAAACCTTGGCGTCGTTGATGCTGTTCTTCAACGTGCCTTGTTTGTAGATAACTTCTTTCAGACTGCGCATCACTTCATTGAGCGCAACGTCATTGATAGGCGCCGAAATCAAATCGCGTACTGCTTCAATCTGTCCGTGCATCCATGAGTCCTGCTCCAGCAGGCCGCCTATGTTTTCCAGCAGCAGGCGGAACAATCGCAACAGCATTTCCTGCTGCTGCGCCATGTCGCCGCTCTTGAGTTCGATCTTGAAGCAGAGTTGCTTGAGCTTGCCGGAGACTTCATTCAGGCTGGCTTCGGTTTTCGCATCCTTGATCGAGCGGCCGAGTGCCTCTGCCTCCGCGGCTAGCTCAGGGGCACCCTGCAAGAGGGAAGCCACTGCCAAAGTCAGTGTGCGTGTCAGCAAATCGCGCAGGAGGGCAGGTTGTGGATCGTCAACCAGGGACAAACCGGCGCTGCTGGCAGCAACCGGGGCTGCCGCGGTATTGGCGGCACTATTGGTTTGTATCGCCAGCTGTGTCTGGTAATGCTTGACCAGTTGCGTCAGTCCCTTGCTGAAGTCTGGCCAGTACGAGGTGGAGGCTGCTTCTTCCAGGGTTTTGCCTATGATGGCGACACCGTCTGGTGCCGTCGACAAGGAAGCGGCAAACTCGCTCAGGATTTCTTCCGGAGTGGGTTGCGGCGTATAACCAGCGATCTCGTCGTAAATGGCGCGATAAGCGTCCGGGGTCGGGGCTATTCTGCGGACGGCCAATTGGCGAAAGGCTTCTCGTGCGATTTCAGCAGGGTTTTGTGGCGGGGTGTCTCGCTTGTCTTGCATGAATGCACGCGCGTTTCTTTATTGTTGATGGACCGGATATCGGCCTGTTTCGCAATAATATAACTATGCAGACAAGTCTGATAAGGGGATTAAGCAGGCAAATGCTGACCACTTTGACGCTTTATCCAAAATGCAACAAAAACCGCCAAATGGCACGGCTTTCCTTGTCTTAAAGCTAAAGATTGTGAGCGCAGGCAGAGCAGGCGAGGTGGCAACTGATCAGTTGCGTAAATCAATCGACCAAATGATTTTTGATCGCGTAATGCGTCAACTCCGCATTATGGCGAAGTTTCATTTTCTGCAATAAGCGTGAGCGATACATGCTGATGGTTTTGACTGACAGCACCAGTTCGGTGGCGATGTCACTGACGGTTTTGCCGGAAGCAATCATGGTCAGGGTCTGGTATTCGCGATCAGACAGGGTTTCATGCAGCGGTGTTTCGTGGTCGTCGCTGATCTGGTTGGCCAGCTCTTGTGCGAGCGCAGCGCTAATGTATTTACGGCCAGCGGCAACCTGGCGGATTGCATTTACCAGTTCGGCTGGTGCGCTTTGTTTATTCAGGTAGCCGGAGGCGCCGGCCTTGAGTGAGCGTATCGCGTATTGATCTTCGCGATGCATGGAGAGCATGAGAACGGCGGTCTTTGGGGATTCCTTCTTGACCTGCTTTAGTACTTCTATCCCGCTACGATCCGGCATCGAAATATCCAGCAACAGCACCTGACAAGTACCTTCACGGGTAAGCTTGATCGCTTCGATGCCGTTTTCGGCATGACCCGCTACAACGATATCTTTCGTGTCAGCAAGAATTTGCTTTAAACCCTCACGTACGATCGCATGATCGTCGGCAATCAAGACTTTAATTACGTTCTTCGTTGTCATTGTTATGCTTTATGGCTGTCTGGATAGCAGTGCCAGATTCGAGTTAACTATTTGTCTATATGTGACAAATTTTGGCGCAACAAGGTTCCTGACCGCCAAATTCTGTCGCTTAATGCCCAATATTATTCGTCTGGATATTGTCAGATACCGGCCTAGTGGGCAAAGGCAGGTTAATAGCAACGACTGTGCCACCTTTCGGCGCGGTGCTGACAGAAAGGCTGCCGCCTAATGCCACCGAACGCTCGACCATGCCACGTATACCAAATGATTTTGGTTTTGCGCGATCCGCCAGCTCTATGCCGCGTCCGTTATCGATAATCTCCAGCCGTACATACTGCGGCGTATGCATGAGCTGTACCGTTACCAGGCTGGCTTGCGCATGTTTGGCAATATTGGTCAGCGCTTCCTGGAAGATGCGGAACAACGCTGTCGCCTGATCCATATCCAGATCTATTTCCGCCTTGTTTGAAACAAATTCACATGGCATGCCCATTTGCTTCTCGAATTCCTTGCTTTGCCAGTCGATCGCAGCGACCAGGCCGAAATCGAGTATGCCGGGACGTAGGTCGCCAGCGATGCGGTGCACGGTTTCTATCGTGCGGTCTACCAGTGACTCAACGTAGGCGGCTTTCTCATATAGCTCCGGAGATTTGGTCGGCAAGCGTCGTGTTAATAGCGCCAAAGCCATTTTGATCGCGGTCAGGTTGCCGCCGAGATCGTCATGTATCTCGCGGGCGATGCGGGTGCGTTCTTGTTCTTTAACGGTATTGACGTGTGCCGACAGCTCAGCGAGCTGCGCGCGGGAACGGATGATTTCTTCCTGCTCGAGTTTGCTGGCGGTGATATTTGTCATGATGCCTTCCCACTGCACACTGTCATCATCCAGTGCACGCGGGGTGGCGCGCAGATTAATCCACTTGATGTCTTTCCATTCCTCGACCCAGATCCGGCCTTCCCAGTTCCAGTTGCTCATCTGCTCGGCAGAGATACGCATGGTGTCGCGGAATGAAGACATGTCCTGATGCAAAATCAAACCGGTAAACAGGGTCGGGTTGTCGCATAGTTTTTCTGAACTGATGCCCAGCAAGGCTTCGCAGCCATCGCTGACATAAGGGAAGGAGAACCTTCCATCCTTGCGGAGGCGGAACTGATAAACCAGGCCCGGTGTATTGGACACCATCGTACTCAGGCGCGCTTCGCTGGCGCGCAATGCCTTGTCTGATTTGTAGCGCGAACTGACATCATTGCCGATAGCGATGATGGCCGGTGTCGTGTCGGATGCCAAGTAGAACAACTGGAATTCGATCGGATAGCTGCTGCCATCCTTGCGTGTGTGCTGGGTACTGATGGAGACGGAGGTATTGCTGTCGTTTTGCAGATCTCGGATAAACTGCGCGTACGCTTCTTGCGTGACATCCCTGGCGATGCAGGTGGGCGACATCGCACTTAATTCATCGTGGTTGTATTGCAGGTTTTTGCATGCACTTGGATTGACGTACTCAAAGCGTAATGTGTTGTAGTTTAAAACGTAGATTTCGCTGGACGATCCTTGCAAGATCGTTGGCAACCACTCAGCATGCATCGTGTTAATGACAATTCCCTTTTGTTCAATATGTCTTTTGCTTGTAGCGCGGTGACCAGGCATCTCGTCTCCTGCAAGCTAAATGTTGGATGTTATTTCAACTGAAAACAACTGCGACGACTTTAGCATAAGTTATTCGTATTCATGCTCGTAGTTATTTACAGTTGTAGGGGCGGGCGTTGATGTCTGCGGCAATTTATTGATGGCCCTATATCGGCCCGTCTTGAGAAAGACGGCAGATTGGAGAACTGTCGAATGAGGGAGTGCTACTTTGCGTGGAATGAGGAAAAATGCCTTTGTAGAATTATTTAGATAAAAAATTGCAATCAAGGCTTCCAATCTGAAATATAGTCATGCTATAATTTTTTCTTTCGCGGCTGTAGCTCAGCTGGATAGAGTACTTGGCTACGAACCAAGGGGTCGTGGGTTCGATTCCTGCCAGCCGCACCAGATATAAAGGGTCCATCGCAAGATGGGCCCTTTTTTCTTTTCTGGATTCGATTTGCCTCGTGCGCGATACGGCTAAACAAAGGCTTCCTCCTGTCCTGTTTTGCAAAGCTAAAAAGCGAACGGTTTGCTAAGTCCGCACCTCATTGGTGGGCGGTGTAGAGCTCCCAATTCTTTCTATTCTCCAAATTTTTATCCATATCCTAAGTAATAGCGGATGGCGTCCTGCATCAGGTGGTTGGCTTGATCTCGTTGCTTGCATAAAAGTGCTTGTCGCATCGTCTGATGTGAGGGGCGTTGCGGTAATTGGAATGCGTCCCGGCGTGGTCCCCGAATGGATGGATCGAACTTTTTAGCCGCAGGCACATGCTGTTCTCATCTTTGTTCGGGATTGAGGCGGACTGCTAACTAGGGTGCAGGCGGCTCCTTGTGGTCAGGCGCGAGCGGTTTCTGATTGTGCATGCTGGTCGTTAGTTTTCCGCCGCAGCACAAATTTTCGGGTTGATTGTATGCGTCCTGTGTAGGTCACAGCCGGTCGTTTTCAGACTTGGCAGCACCCGGAATAATTGCAAGCGCCTGTTAGACGTCGATATTTTTCAACATATTTGTAACATGGCAGATAGCTTTTAGCTGCTTATCTTGTCGAATTGCACTAAAATAGTGCGCTCTGTGAAAGATGCAGATTCAGCCTATTCCTTCACGTAGTAAAGCGACGCTATACATCAATTGCGATCGCAGACTGTGATCCGGTACTGAACCGGATGCGCACTTCCCCCATTTATTGTTAGGAGCAATTTTGACTCACGCCACCGTGGACGGCTTTCTTGCCATGGTCGCCAAGCGCGACCCTCATCAACCAGAATTTTTGCAAGCTGTTAAAGAGGTCATGCTCAGCTTGTGGCCTTTTATTGAAAAAAATCCGAAGTATGCAAAGGATGGTTTGCTGGAACGCCTGGTTGAGGCAGAGCGCGTCATTCAGTTTCGTGTGTCATGGGTGGATGATCGTGGCCAGGTGCAGGTCAATCGTGCTTTCCGTATCCAGCACAGCTCGGCGATTGGTCCGTTCAAGGGCGGTATGCGTTTCCACCCATCGGTCAATCTGTCCATCCTGAAGTTCCTCGCATTCGAGCAAAGCTTTAAGAATGCATTGACGACCCTGCCTATGGGTGGTGGCAAGGGCGGTTCCGATTTCGATCCTAAGGGCAAGAGCGATGGCGAAGTGATGCGTTTCTGCCAGGCTTTGATGTTTGAACTGTATCGTCACCTTGGTTCGGATACCGATATTCCGGCTGGCGACATTGGCGTTGGTGCGCGTGAAGTTGGTTACATGGCTGGCATGATGAAGAAGCTGTCGAATGATACTTCGGCCGTTTTCACAGGTAAGAGCCTGGCCTACGGTGGTAGCCTGATGCGTCCTGAAGCGACCGGTTACGGTACAGTCTATTTTGCTGAAGAAATGCTGCGTCATAGCGGCAAGTCATTCGACGGCATGACAGTTTCGGTTTCCGGCTCCGGTAACGTCGCGCAGTTTGCAGTTGAAAAAGCGATGGAGCTGAATGCGAAAGTCGTGGCGATGTCTGACTCCGGCGGTACCGTTTACGATAAAGACGGCTTCAACGAAGAGAAGCTGGAAGCCATGAAAGAATTGAAGAACGTCAAACGCGGTCGTGTTGAAGAGTTCGCCAAACAATTCAAGTTGCAATACGAAGAGGGCAAGCGTCCTTGGCATATCCCGGTACAGATCGCCTTGCCTTGCGCAACGCAGAATGAGCTGGACGGTAACGATGCGGCAACCCTGATCAAGAACGGTGTTGTATGCGTAGCCGAAGGCGCCAACATGCCTTCGACGCTGGAAGCGGTTGATGCTTTCATCAATGCACGTATCCTGTACGCACCTGGCAAAGCCAGCAATGCAGGTGGTGTTGCTACTTCCGGTCTGGAAATGTCGCAGAATGCCTTGCGCCTGTCCTGGCACCACGCTGAAGTTGACGAGCGTTTGCATAGCATCATGAAAGAAATCCACGCCAACTGCGCACATCACGGCAAACGTGCTGATGGTTCTATCAACTATGTTGATGGCGCGAACATCGCTGGCTTCGTCAAGCTGGCAGACGCGATCTTGGCGCAGGGCGTTTATTAAGTAGTACTATTTGCTTAATACTTTGCTTCCTGGCATCAATCTGAACGCTTCCTTAACGGAAGCGTTTCTTTTTCTACGTGTTATCCCTCATCAACTAGCGTTGGTCGAGCATCCCAAACTGTGCCATTATGGACGGATCGAATATCTGTCAGTCGGCGATCGAATATCTGTCGGGCAGCAAACGCCGAAAAGATCTATAATTGCTTCATTGATGAAATAAATGAGTCGAATGGATTTTGCTTGTAACTGGTTTCACCTGTCACTAGCGAGGTCACCTCAAACATGAAATCCCGTTCATCCTTTGTCTATATCTGGTTCGCCTTCCTGCTGCTGTTTTCGCAGCACGTTGCGTTCGCTGGTGCGCTGACATATGTACAACAAACGGCTTTCGACCATCAATGTACGCTCGAAGAGGGCGACTCCGCTGATGGTAATCTCTCCAAACACCTTGCATTAGACGAATTCGATGACGGCGCATCGTCGCTGTCGATCCAACCGTTTGTGCCACAGATGATCGTGGCCAAGCTCGAAGTCACTTTCGAGCAATTCCTCTCGGTAGCCGCGCTACCATATCGCTCCCGCGCACCTCCAGTCGTATAGCAGGCATTTGACGTAATGGCGTGCGCTGTTTCTATCCATGCGCACACATCTGGCCGTGTTGGTCAACGTCATCAATCACACGAATAAGTCACAGATCGTCGATGGTCTTGACCCACATCGGAAACCTTACGTTTCCTTATTCGGATGCCTGCCGTCAAACAATTCATTCGAAACAAGCTGGTGGCCCGTTATGGCCAGACCGACTCTGTTTCAACGTTTATGACTTCTTGAGAGGTGGTTAGAAATGAGCAACAATCAAACAAGCACGGCTGTACAAGCCGGCACAGGTTACAAAAATCGCTGGATGCAACTCGTCATCGGTATCGTATGTATGGGTTTCGTGGCGAACTTGCAGTATGGCTGGACCTTGTTCGTAACACCGATGGACAATGCCCATCACTGGGGCAAGGCTGCGATTCAACTCGCATTCTCGATCTTTATCGTGACCGAAACATGGCTGGTACCTATCGAAGGTTACCTGGTCGATAAATTCGGTCCTCGTCCTGTTGTTGCCGGTGGTGCAATCTGTGCTGGCCTGGGCTGGATCATCTACAGCTTCGCTTCGTCGCTGCCTATGCTGTACGCAGGTGCAGTTGTGTCGGGTATTGGCGCTGGTTGCGTCTACGGTACTTGCGTTGGTAATGCGTTGAAATGGTTCCCGGACCGTCGTGGTCTGGCAGCTGGTTTGACCGCTGCCGGTTTCGGTGCTGGTGCTGCGATCACAGTGATTCCTATCGCTAACATGATCCAATCGGCTGGCTACGAAAAAACCTTTTTCACCTTCGGTATCATCCAAGGCGTAAGTATCTTCATCCTGTCGATGTTGCTGGTAAAACCAGTTGCACCTAAAGCTGCATTGGCTAAAGCCGGTTCCGCTACCAAGGTTGATTACACCACCAAGCAAATGCTGAAATCGCCAGTATTCTGGGTTCTGTACCTGATGTTCGTCCTGGTTGCTTCCGGTGGCTTGATGGCAACTGCGCAATTGGGTCCTATCGCTAACGACTACGGCCTTGCTTCGCTGCCAGTTACCCTGTTCGGCGTTACCTTGCCACTGTTGACCATGACCTTGTCGATCGACAACGTTGCCAACGGCATCACCCGTCCACTGTGTGGTTTCATCTCCGACAAAATCGGTCGTGAAAACACCATGTTCATCGTCTTCATCGGCGAAGGCCTGGCACTGTTGGGCTTGATGACCTGGGGCCACAATATGTACGCGTTCATGTTCTTCGCAGCCTTGATCTTCCTGTTCTGGGGTGAAATCTTCTCGATCTTCCCAGCAATCTGCGCTGACATCTTCGGTAGCAAATTTGCTGCTGGTAACTCGGGTACCCTGTACACCGCTAAAGGTACCGCTGCTTTGTTGGTGCCACTGGCATCGGTACTGGCTGCTGGTGGTGGCTGGAGCCGCGTATTCGTGGTTGCAGCAATCATCACAATCTTCGCTGGCTTGTCGGCAAAACTGATCTTGAGCCCTATGCGTAAAAACATGCAGGCTAAAGAAGCAGCATTGCAAGCTTCGTCGGAAGACAAACGCGTTACAGCTTAATCGGCTGGTAGTGAATTCTCAGGGCTTGCGCGCCGCCATGATCGTGGCGCCAGGCTCCTGAAGCAGCGCTCCCTGTGAGGAGGGCGATAAAAAAGGCTGATGCCATAAGCATCAGCCTTTTTGTGTTTACGGACGTTTATTGCAAATTTGCCGTTGTTTTACATGCGCCCGAAGCCAAACATGCCATCCCGCTCAAAACGCATATCCTGCGCGTTTTGCATCATCTTGACCACGCCGTTATTGTCGAAATGCACATGCATCACGGAGTTCCAGACGCCAGCTTCCTTGTATGGATAGCTCCAGACTTCAAGTTGCAACCTGGAGAGGTAGGAAGTCTCGGAAGGGTGGCCTATGGTGCGCAGCACATCATCCTTGGTCGCGATGCCGGGTTTGATGGTGGCGAATTTTTCTACTGTTAACACTTGTTCATAGGAAACCAGCCTGCCGCTGCGGTCAAAGCGCGCCATATTGGTGGCCTGGCCCCACGGGTTGCGCGTATACTCCAGCAAATACCCGTTTTTATCCTCGATCCGGGAGGTGGGTTGTCCCAGCTTGGAGACGACTGAAGCCTCGGGTTCGCCGATGTTAATAGGTGGTGGCATGAAGCTGGCGCAAGCGCCCAGCATCAGGAGTAATCCCCCCAAGATTGCTTTTTGACCATATTTCATGCTGTTTTCCTTAAATAAATACGCTAAGTGTTTGAATCGGCTAGGTCTTTCCGCTATACTGCGGGGCTGGTTAATTCGACCAGTTTTTTTAATCGTTGTTCACGGTGTGTGGGGTTCAGACTCTATGCATCGCATGTGAAAGGTAGTTTTTATGTCTCTCGAAAAAGCAAGCAAGGCAGCTATTGTTGCCGATAACGCCCGCGGTCAAAACGACACCGGATCGCCGGAAGTTCAAGTCGCATTGTTGACAGCTCGTATCAACGAACTCAACAGCCACTTCAAAGCACACACTAAAGATCATCATTCCCGTCGTGGTTTGATCATGATGGTTAATCGTCGTAAGAGCCTGTTGTCCTACCTCAAAGGTAAAGACGCTACTCGTTACCGCGATCTGATTGTAAAGCTCGGTCTGCGCAAGTAATTTCGTTGCGCTATTTTATCCGGCTTTCATAGATAAAAATGCCTGCGTCAGTTCTCTGATGCGGGCATTTTGTCTTTTGGTGGTTTGTACTTGTTTGTAATGTAGTTAGTAATAAAAACAATCGTTCATATTGCTCGATTGTTTGTGGTGAGGTGTACGACAGCGCCTGAAAATCTGTCGGTAAAATTAGAAAGGAACACCGTGTTTAATAAAGTCACTAAAACCTTCCAGTATGGCCAACATCAGGTCACGCTTGAAACCGGCGAAATCGCCCGTCAAGCATCTGGCGCCGTACTCGTCTCGATTGAAGACACCGTTGTACTGGCTACTGTAGTGGCAAAAAAAGATGCCAAGCCAGGTCAGGACTTCTTCCCGTTGACCGTTGACTATGTAGAAAAAGCCTACGCTGCTGGCCGTATCCCAGGCGGTTTCTTCAAGCGTGAAGGCCGTCCTTCCGAAAAAGAAACACTGACATCGCGCCTGATCGATCGTCCGATCCGTCCGTTGTTCCCGGAAGGTTATTTGAACGAAGTGCAGATCATCATTCACGTACTGTCGGTCAATCCTGAGATTGATCCGGACATCGCTTCCATGATCGGCGCTTCGGCTGCATTGTGCGTAGCTGGTATCCCGTTTGCAGGTCCTCTGGGTGCGGCTCGCGTTGGTTACATCGATGGTCAATACATCCTGAATCCGACTGCAACACAACTGAAAACATCGCAGATGGATCTGGTTGTTGCCGGCACTGAAACAGCAGTGTTGATGGTTGAGTCCGAAGCGCAGCAATTGTCGGAAGAAGTCATGTTGGGCGCGGTTGTTTATGGCCACGATCAAATGAAAGCAGTCATCGATGCGATTCACGATTTGGTGCGTGATGGCGGCAAGCCAGAAGTGCAATGGGCGCCTCCGGCAAAGAACGAAGCGCTGATCGCACGCGTAACTCATTTCGCAGAAGCGAAACTGCGCGCTGCTTACCAAACCAAAGACAAGCAAGCACGTACCACCAAGCTGAAAGATGCATTTGCTGAAGTGAACAACGAGTTGGCGGCAGAAGCTGCTTCCATCGGCGCTGCAGCACCTGACGCAGCTGAAGTCGGCAACATCCTGTTTGATCTGGAAGCAAAAATTGTACGTTCGCAGATCCTCGAAGGCGAACCACGCATCGACGGTCGTGATACCCGTACCGTACGTCCTATCAGCATCCGTACTGGTGTATTGCCACGTACCCACGGTTCGGCATTGTTCACCCGCGGTGAAACACAGGCTCTGGTTATCGCAACCCTGGGTACCGCACGTGACGAGCAAAAGATCGATGCATTGATGGGTGAGTACTCGGATCGCTTCATGCTGCACTACAACATGCCTCCGTTCGCAACTGGCGAAACCGGCCGTGTCGGTACACCTAAGCGCCGTGAAATCGGCCATGGTCGTCTGGCCAAGCGTGCACTGGTTGCTGCCTTGCCAGCGCCGGAAGAGTTTAGCTACTCGGTACGTCTGGTATCGGAAATCACCGAATCCAACGGTTCGTCGTCGATGGCTTCGGTCTGCGGCGGCTGCCTGGCGCTGATAGACGCTGGCGTGCCTATGCAATCGCACGTTGCCGGTATCGCTATGGGCCTGATCAAGGAAGGCAGCAAATTTGCTGTTCTGTCCGACATCCTGGGTGATGAAGATCACCTCGGAGATATGGACTTCAAAGTGGCTGGTACCGCTAACGGCATCACCGCTTTGCAAATGGATATCAAGATCCAGGGCATCACCAAGGAAATCATGCAAGTCGCTTTGGCGCAAGCTAAAGAAGGCCGCGTGCACATCCTCGGCGAAATGGAAAAAGCGGTACCTAGCGGTGTTGCTGGCGAGTTGTCCGATTTCGCGCCACGCCTGATCACCATCAAGATCAATCCAGAAAAAATCCGTGACGTCATCGGCAAGGGCGGTGCAGTTATTCGTGCATTGACCGAAGAAACCGGTACCCAAATCGATATCAGCGATGAAGGCGTGGTCACCATTGCATCGGTAGATGCAGCTGCTGGTCAGGAAGCCAAACGTCGTATCGAAGAGCTGACCGCTTCGGTTGAGGTCGGCAAGATCTACGAAGGTACAGTTCTGAAATTGCTGGATTTCGGTGCCATCGTGCAAGTAATCCCAGGTAAAGATGGTCTGTTGCACATCAGCCAGATTGCCAACGAGCGCGTCAATGCAGTTGCTGATTACTTGCAAGAAGGTCAGCAAGTACGCGTTAAAGTTCTGGAAACAGACGACCGTGGTCGCCTGAAGCTGTCGATGAAAGCAGCGGTTGCGGAAGAGAATCCGGAACCAGCGGCAACACAAGAGTAATCGACTCTTGACATACCAGATGGTTAAAAACCGCCCACCGCGCAAGCTGTGGGCGGTTTTTTCATTCTGTCAGAGTGGTATGACGTTTGACCATGCTCGCTGCAAGGGGATAGAATAGCGGGTTATTGAAATTATGGGTCTTATATGCGCCGCAAACTCGTCGCTGGCAATTGGAAAATGAATGGCAGCCTGGCTGCCAATGCGCTATTGCTGACGGAGATTGAAAGCGGATTAAAAAGCAATATGAGCAGCGCAACTTGTGATGTTGCTGTCTGTGTCCCAGCTCCTTATTTTGCGCAGTGCCAAGGCTTGTTAAATGGCTCTGCGATCACCCTCGGTGCGCAGGATGTCTCCGCCCACGAAGCAGGTGCATATACCGGTGAGGTATCGACCAGCATGCTGCAGGAATTCGATTGCCGTTATGTAATCGTTGGCCATTCGGAACGTCGTGCCTATTTCGCCGAATCAAATGAATTGATCGCACAAAAAACTGTGCGTGCACTGCAAGCAGGTTTGACTCCTATCGTCTGCGTTGGTGAAACACTGGCGCAACGCGAAGCAGGGCAGACCGATAGCGTGGTTGCAGAACAACTGAATGTCGTGTTGGCAGCGATTGCTGTAAGCGATCTGGCAAAGATTGTTGTAGCATACGAGCCGGTTTGGGCAATAGGTACCGGTAAGACAGCAACGCCAGCGATGGCGCAGGAAGTGCATGCGATGTTGCGCAAGCAGCTGCAGGTCAAGAATGCCGAGGCCGCAGCACAAGTCAGAATTCTGTACGGCGGCAGCATGAAGCCGGACAACGCGAAAGAATTGCTTGCCATGTCAGATATCGATGGCGGTTTGATCGGTGGGGCAGCATTGAAGTCGGCAGACTTTCTCGCCATCATCCAAGCGGCTTGAGTTGCAACAGATTTATTACGAATTACCTCAATACTGGAACTTAAATGAATAGCTTTCACACCATCATCGTCGTTGTTCAGGTTTTGTCTGCGTTGACGATTATCGGCCTCGTATTATTGCAGCATGGTAAAGGCGCTGACATGGGCGCATCGTTTGGTTCGGGTGCTTCGGGCAGCTTGTTTGGTGCGACCGGATCGTCCAACTTCCTTTCCAAATTTACCGGTGTTGCCGCGATCATATTTTTCTCTGCAACATTGGGTCTGGCATTCATCGGTAACAAGCCATCTACACCAAGCGCTGGTGTGATGGAAAACCTGCCAGCTTCAGCTGTTCCTGGCGCTGCTGCACCTGCACAAAATGCACCTGCTGCTGCACCTGAAACACCAGTTGCACCGAGCGGAACTGGTCAATCAAATCAGATTCCAAAATAAGCGTGTTTTATTCGCTGTTTGTTCTTGTTTTAATGCAATTGCGCATTGAACAAATGTGTCAAGGCGGGTTAGAATAGAAGTCTTGCCGACGTGGTGAAATTGGTAGACACGCTATCTTGAGGGGGTAGTGGCGAAAGCTGTGCGAGTTCGAGTCTCGCCGTCGGCACCAACAAAAATTCTAAGCCAGCAAGGGGGCATACCTAAGCTGGCTTTTTATCGACAAAACTGTCGTTTGATTTAACGGATTATTTTGCAAGCCAATTAATCGTTCAACATACTGCGCTAATCGTGAACCTCGAAAACTATTTCCCCGTATTGCTTTTTATTCTGGTCGGTATCGGCGTTGGTGTCGTGCCACAAGTGTTGGGTCGTGTTCTGGCTCCGCATAATCCGGATGCACAAAAACTGTCCCCTTACGAATGCGGTTTTGAAGCGTTTGAAGATGCACGTATGAAGTTCGACGTGCGCTACTACCTCGTCGCGATTCTGTTCATTCTGTTCGATCTCGAAGTTGCGTTCCTGGTGCCTTGGGCAGTAGCAATGCGCGAAGTAGGGATGCTGGGATTTTGGTCAATGATGATTTTCCTTGGAGTGCTGACCATCGGTCTGGTGTTCGAATGGAAAAAAGGCGCGCTGGATTGGGAGTAAGTCATGGCAATTGAAGGCGTATTGAACGAAGGTTTCGTAACCACCACAGCTGACAAGCTGATCAACTGGACACGCACAGGCTCGATGTGGCCTATGACATTCGGCTTGGCATGCTGCGCAGTTGAAATGATGCACGCAGGTGCTTCGCGTTACGATCTGGATCGTTTCGGTGTTGTGTTCCGTCCATCCCCACGTCAATCCGACGTGATGATCGTGGCAGGCACACTGTGCAACAAGATGGCACCTGCATTGCGCAAGGTGTATGACCAGATGGCTGAGCCGCGTTGGGTTATCTCGATGGGTTCCTGTGCCAATGGTGGCGGTTACTACCATTATTCGTATTCTGTTGTGCGCGGCTGTGATCGTATCGTTCCAGTCGATGTCTATGTTCCTGGTTGTCCTCCAACCGCTGAAGCGTTGTTGTACGGGATCATGCAGTTGCAAAACAAGATCCGTCGCACCAACACGATTGCTCGCTAAGGCTGGTTTTTAAATGACGATCAAACTTGAACTCCTTGAAGCCGCTCTGCGCAATGCGCTCGGCGACCAACTTCAAAGCCTGACTCAGGCATTGGGCGAAGTCACCATTGTTGTTAAGTCGCATGACTATGCGTCTGCAATGCGTGTACTGCGTGACCACGCTGACCTGCGCTTTGAAGAAATGATTGATTTGTGCGGTGTCGATTACTCGACATATGGTGATGGTTTGTGGGAAGGCCCGCGCTTCGCTGTGGTTTCGCACTTGCTGTCGATCAAGCATAACTGGCGTGTTCGCGTACGTGTATTCGCCGCTGACGACGAAATGCCGGTAGTCGCATCAATGATCGATATCTGGCCTTCGGCTAACTGGTATGAACGTGAAGCTTTCGACTTCTACGGCATCCTGTTTGAAGGCCACAACGATTTGCGTCGTATCCTGACTGACTACGGTTTCATCGGTCACCCATTCCGCAAAGATTTCCCAGTCTCTGGCTATGTTGAAATGCGTTACGATCCGGAACAAAAACGCGTCATTTATCAACCTGTAACGATAGACCCGCGCGAAAATGTGCCGCGCGTCATTCGTGAAGAACAATACGGGGCGAAATAATGGCCGAAATTAAGAACTACACCCTCAACTTTGGTCCTCAGCATCCTGCCGCGCACGGTGTGTTGCGTCTGGTTCTGGAGCTCGACGGCGAAGTTATCCAGCGTGCTGATCCGCATATCGGCCTGTTGCACCGCGCGACAGAAAAGCTGGCTGAGCAAAAAACCTATCTGCAATCCGTGCCTTACATGGATCGCCTCGATTACGTCTCGATGATGTGTAACGAGCACGCGTATGTGATGGCTATCGAAAAGATGCTGAACATCGAAGTGCCGCTGCGTGCACAGTACATCCGCGTGATGTTCGATGAAATCACCCGTATCCTGAATCACCTGATGTGGCTCGGCGCGCATGCGCTGGACGTTGGTGCGATGGGCGTGTTCCTGTACGCATTCCGCGAACGTGAAGACCTGATGGACTGCTACGAAGCAGTGTCGGGTGCACGTATGCATGCTGCTTACTACCGTCCAGGTGGCGTATATCGCGATCTGCCGGATGCCATGCCGCAACACAAGGCATCGATCATCCGCAATGCAAAAGCGATCAGCCAGTTGAACGAAAACCGTCAAGGTTCCTTGCTCGACTTCATCGAAGACTTCACCAATCGTTTCCCGACCTATGTCGACGAATACGAAACACTGTTGACCGATAACCGTATCTGGAAACAGCGTCTGGTCGGTATCGGTGTTGTGTCGCCAGAGCGTGCAATGGCCATGGGCTTCACCGGCGCTATGCTGCGTGGTTCGGGCGTTGAGTGGGATCTGCGCAAGAAACAACCATACGAAGTGTATGACCTGATGGACTTCGACGTTCCAGTCGGCACCAACGGCGATTGCTATGATCGTTATCTGGTACGCGTTGAAGAAATGCGTCAGTCGAACCGCATCATCAAGCAATGCGTGGAATGGCTGCGTAACAACCCGGGTCCTGTGATGACGAACAACCACAAGGTTGCACCGCCATCGCGTGTCGGCATGAAGTCGAACATGGAAGATCTGATTCACCACTTCAAACTGTTCACTGAAGGCTTCCACGTGCCGACAGGTGAGGCATATGCAGCGGTGGAACATCCGAAGGGTGAGTTTGGCGTGTATCTGATTTCGGATGGCGCGAACAAGCCATATCGCATGAAAATCCGCGCACCGGGCTTCCCGCATTTGCAAGGCCTGGATGAAATGGCCAAGGGCCACATGATTGCCGATGCAGTAACCATCATCGGCACACAAGATATTGTGTTTGGTGAGATTGACCGCTAATCGCGGCTCAATATTTGAGGCATAGACATGCTGTTATCAGAGCAAACGTATAAAAAAATCGACCGCGAGGTCGCCAAGTTCCCTCCGGACCAGAAGCAGTCCGCCGTGATGGCTGCGCTGCAGATCGCCCAGGATGAAACCCGTTGGCTGCCGCCTGAAGTCATGCAAGATATTGCTGACTACCTGGGCATGCCTGCGATCGCGGTGCAAGAAGTTGCGACCTTCTACAACATGTACAACACCAAGCCGGTCGGCAAGTACAAGATCTCGGTGTGTACAAATCTGCCATGCCAATTGTCTGGCGGCGAGAAGGCTGCGCATTACCTGAAACATAAACTCGGTATCGATTATCGCGAAACCACGGATGATGACCTGTTCACCCTGGTTGAAGGCGAATGCATGGGCGCGTGCGGTGATGCGCCTGTGATGCTGGTCAATAACAAGCGTATGTGCAGCTTTATGTCGGATGACAAAATCGACGCCCTGGTAGAGGAATTGAAGAAATGACCAGTCTGCATAATCGTCATATCAAGCCATTGATTTTCGCTGGCCTCACCGGTGATAACTGGGGCCTGGAAGAGTATGTCAAGCGCGGTGGCTACGCTTCGTTGAAGCGCATCCTGAGCGAAGGCATGACCCCTGACCAGGTCATCGCTGAAGTCAAAGCATCGACCCTGCGTGGTCGCGGTGGTGCGGGCTTCCCTAGCGGCCTGAAGTGGAGCTTCATGCCTAAGAATTTCGCGGGCCAAAAATATCTGGTCTGTAATTCAGATGAGGGCGAACCAGGTACTTTCAAGGATCGTGACATTCTTCGTTACAATCCGCATTCCGTGATCGAAGGCATGACCATTGCTGCTTATGCGATGGGTGTCAGCGTTGGTTACAACTACATCCACGGCGAAATTTTCGCTGAGTACGATCGTTTCGAAGAAGCGCTGGAGCAAGCACGCGCAGCTGGCTTCCTGGGCGATAACATCCTGGGTTCGACACACAGTTTCCAACTCCATGCATTCCATGGCTTTGGTGCGTACATCTGCGGTGAAGAAACTGCGTTGCTGGAATCGCTGGAAGGCAAAAAAGGCCAGCCACGCTTCAAGCCGCCTTTCCCTGCAAGCTATGGTCTGTACGGCAAGCCAACCACGATCAACAACACTGAAACATTTGCTGCAGTACCGTTCATCTTCCAGGTAGGCGCTGAAGCATATGCAGCACTGGGCAAACCGAACAACGGCGGCACCAAGATTTTCTCGGTATCCGGCGACGTCGAGCGTCCAGGCAACTACGAAATCCCATTGGGTACACCGTTTGCTGAATTGCTGGAGCTCGCCGGTGGCGTGCGCGGCGGTAAAAAGCTCAAGGCTGTGATCCCTGGTGGTTCGTCGGTGCCGGTAGTGAAGGGCGACCTGATGATGGCTACCGATATGGATTATGATTCGGTCGCGAAAGCAGGTTCGATGCTGGGTTCGGGTGCTGTCATCGTGATGGATGAAACACGTTGCATGGTCAAAGCGCTGTTGCGACTGTCTTACTTCTACTTTGAAGAGTCCTGCGGTCAGTGCACACCTTGCCGCGAAGGTACTGGTTGGTTGTATCGCATGGTGCATCGTATCGAGAACGGTCAAGGCCGTCCGGAAGATATCGATATGCTGAATTCGGTCGCCGACAATATTCAGGGTCGTACCATCTGCGCACTTGGTGATGCAGCTGCGATGCCTGTACGCGCAATGATTCAGCAGTTCCGTGAAGAATTTGTATATCACATTGAGCATAAACATTGCTTGGTGCCCGCTTACATTTAGCCGATCACTTCGTTTAGCAGCACAAACCTAGTGAGAACACTGAAGTCAACAAAAGCAAAGCCATGGTTGAAATCGAAATAGACGGTAAAAAAGTCGAAGTGAAAGAAGGCAGCATGGTGATGGACGCTGCCAATAAGCTTGGCACTTACATCCCACACTTTTGTTACCACAAAAAATTGTCCATCGCGGCGAACTGCCGTATGTGCCTGGTAGAGGTTGAAAAAGCACCTAAGCCATTGCCAGCCTGTGCGACTCCTGTCGCCCAAGGCATGATCGTCCGCTCCAATAGCGAGAAGGCCGTCAAAGCGCAAAAAGGCGTGATGGAATTCCTCCTGATTAATCACCCGCTCGATTGCCCTATCTGCGATCAAGGTGGCGAATGCCAATTGCAGGATCTGGCAGTCGGCTACGGCGACTCTTCTTCGCGTTACGAAGAAGAAAAACGCGTAGTAGCGCCGAAAGATGTCGGCCCGCTGATCTCGATGAAAGAGATGAGCCGTTGCATCCACTGCACACGCTGCGTCCGTTTCGGCCAGGAAGTTGCAGGCGTGATGGAATTCGGTATGTTGAATCGCGGTGAGCACGCAGAAATCACTTCCTTCGTTGGCAAAACTGTAGACTCCGAATTGTCGGGCAACATGATCGATCTGTGCCCGGTCGGCGCGTTGACATCGAAGCCGTTCCGCTACAGCGCCCGTACCTGGGAATTGTCGCGTCGCAAATCAGTCAGCCCACACGATAGCCTCGGTGCAAACCTGATCGTGCAAGTTAAAGCTGGCAAAGTCATGCGCGTGCTGCCGTTGGAAAACGACGACGTCAATGAATGCTGGATTTCGGATAAGGATCGCTTCGCCTATGAAGGCTTGAACAGCGAAGACCGTCTGACCAGCCCGATGATCAAGCAAGACGGCAAATGGCAGGAAACTGACTGGCAAACCGCCCTGGAATACGTTGCGCACGGTCTGCGTAACATCAAGCACGAACACGGTGCTGACTCCATCGCTGCGTTGGCTACGCCGTACTCGACACTGGAAGAAATGTCGCTGTTGCAAAAACTGGTGCGTGGCATCGGTTCGGAAAACATCGACTTCCGCCTGCGCCAATCCGACTTCTCGCTGGATGCTGGTGTTACTCCTTGGCTCGGCATGTCGATCGCAGAGTTCGGTGCATTGAAACGTGCATTCGTCATCGGTTCCTTCCTGCGCAAAGATCACCCATTGCTGGCAGCGCGTCTGCGCCAGGCAGTGAAGCAGGGCGCCAGCGTCAGCATCTTGCACGCAAGCGACGACGACCTGTTGATGCCAGTTGCAAACAAAATGATCAAGGCACCGTCGGATTGGTTGTCGGCCCTGAGCGAAGTCGTTGCTGCCGTGGCGCAAGCCAAAGGCATCTCGGCACCAGCCGGTTTCGACGCGATCCAGCCTTCGGCTGAAGCGAAACAAATCGCAGCCAGCCTGTTGTCCGGTGAGCCTAAGGCAGTCTTGTTGGGTAATGCAGTATTGCAGCACCCACAGGCAGCGAAATTGCACGCAGCAGCACAATGGATTGCACAAAACACCGAAGCCAAGTTCGGCTTTCTGACCGAAGCAGCCAACAGCGTTGGTGGCTATCTGGTCAATGCAGTTCCAGGTGCCAACGGTGCTAACGCAGCGCAAGCATTTGCGCAGCCACGTAAAGCATACGTTTTGCTGAACGCAGAACCAGAACTCGACAGCTTCAACCCGCAAGTAGCACGTGCTGCGTTGAACCAGGCTGAAATGGTTGTTGTGATGTCTGCATACAAGCACGGCAATGATTTTGCTGACGTCTTGTTGCCGATCGCACCGTTCTCCGAAACCTCGGGTACTTTCGTCAACTGCGAAGGTCGTGCACAAAGCTTCAACGGTACCGTCAAGCCTCTGGGCGACACACGTCCGGCATGGAAAGTATTGCGCGTACTCGGCAACCTGCTGGAACTGAGCGGTTTCGACTACGAAACATCGGAAGCTATCCGCAATGAAATCATCGGTGCGAACGCTCCTGCAGATGCAAACCTGGTACCACGTCTGAACAACCTCGGCAAAGCAGCGCCGCAGGCAGAAGTCGCTGCAGCTGGCTTGCAACTGGAACGCGTTGCTGATGTATCGATTTACGCAACTGACGCGATCGTACGTCGCTCGCTGCCTCTGCAACAGACCAACGACGGTGCTGCACCTAAGGCATGGTTGTCGGCTGATCTGGCAGGCAAGCTCGGCGTCGCGGCTGGTGATCAGGTCAAGGTAACGCAAGGTGCGGGTAGTGCAGTGCTGGTTGCCGCCATCGATGCGAAGTTGCCGGTTAATGTGGTGCGCGTAGCGGCAGGACATCAGTCCACAGCCGGTCTGGGCGCGATGTTTGGTTCTATCAGCGTGGAGAAAGCGTAATGGATCAATTGTTTGCATCCATCCACGCGACGGGTCAATCTTTCCTTGGATACTATTGGCCGTTAGTTTGGAATCTGGTCAAAATTATTGCAGTTGTCGCGCCATTGATGGGTGCCGTAGCTTATTTGACTTTGTGGGAACGTAAGGTCATCGGCTGGATGCACGTGCGTCATGGCCCCAACCGTACCGGTCCTGCAGGTTTGCTGCAACCGATCGCCGACGGCGTCAAACTCTTGCTGAAAGAGATTGTTGTTCCGGCCAAGTCGAGCAAAGCTTTGTTTGTCATTGCTCCTATCATGACTATCATGCCGGCACTGGCCGCATGGGCTGTGATTCCGTTCGGACCAGAAACCGTATTGGCCGACGTCAATGCAGGTTTGCTGTTCGTGATGGCGATTACTTCGCTGGAAGTATATGGCGTGATCGTCGCAGGCTGGGCATCGAACTCCAAGTACGCTTTCCTCGGTGCGATGCGTGCATCGGCACAAATGATTTCGTATGAAATCGCGATGGGCTTCGTGTTGGTGATCATCCTGATGGTTACCGGCAGCATGAACCTGACGACTATCGTGAACTCGCAAAACACTGGTCGCTTTGCCGAGATGGGCCTGACTTTCCTGTCGTGGAACTGGTTGCCATTGCTGCCTATGTTCTTCATTTACATCATCTCGGGTACGGCTGAATTGAACCGCCATCCGTTTGACGTGGTTGAGGGCGAATCGGAAATCGTTGCCGGTCACATGGTTGAATACTCGGGTATGTCGTTCGCGATGTTCTTCCTGGCTGAATACGCCAACATGTGGTTGATCTCGATCATGGCTACCCTGATGTTCCTGGGCGGCTGGACATCGCCGATCGATATGGCGCCGTTCACCTGGGTACCAGGCTGGATCTGGTTGGGTCTGAAGACCTTGATGGTCGTAACCATGTTTATCTGGTTCCGTGCATCGTTCCCACGCTATCGCTACGATCAAATCATGCGTTTGGGTTGGAAAGTGTTTATCCCACTGACACTCGTTTATCTGTTGATCGTCGCGATCTGGATGAAGACTCCGTGGAATATCTGGAATTAATGCAGCAGGGCTGAGCAAAAAGGGAAGCCAAGATGGAAGCAATTAAGGATTTTTTCGGTAGCTTGATGCTGCGCGAGCTCTTCAAAGGGCTGGCGCTGACAGGTCGCTACATGTTTGCACGCAAAATTACCGTGCAGTTCCCGGAAGAGAAGACTCCGCAGTCGCCACGTTTCCGTGGTTTGCATGCGCTGCGTCGTTATCCGAACGGGGAAGAGCGTTGCATCGCATGTAAGTTGTGCGAAGCAGTGTGCCCTGCAATGGCAATCACGATCGAATCGGACCAGCGTGAAGACGGCACCCGCCGTACCACCCGTTACGACATCGATCTGACCAAATGTATTTTCTGCGGCTTCTGCGAAGAGTCGTGCCCGGTCGATTCGATCGTGGAAACACATATTCTGGAATACCACGGCGAGAAGCGCGGCGACTTGTACTACACCAAGGAAATGTTGCTGGCAGTAGGTGATCGCTACGAACCAGAAATCGCAGCAGCACGCACCGCCGACGCGGCCTATCGTTGATTTAATAGTATGGGTCGCTGTTACTGGCTGACCTCTTGCTGACTTTTTGCTGATTTTTAGACTGCTTATGGAATTTACAACTGTCTTGTTCTACGTGTTTTCAGCGATACTCGTACTCGCTGCTATACGCGTTATCACCGAATCGAATCCGGTTCACGCGGCGCTGTTCCTCGTGCTCTCATTCTGTTCGGCTGCTGCACTGTGGATGTTGCTCAAAGCTGAGTTCCTGTCCATCGTACTGATCCTGGTCTATGTCGGTGCGGTTATGGTGCTGTTCCTGTTTGTGGTCATGATGGTTGACATCAAGCTCACCAAACTGCGTGAAGGTTTCTGGGGTTACCTGCCATTGGCAGCAACCATCGGTGTCGTGATCGTGCTGGAAATGGCAGCGGTATTGTTCCGCGGCTTCTGGCGCTCGCATACCCAAGTCCCTGAAGTGTCGTCGACCATCGGCAACGCCAAGGAACTGGGCAAATTGATCTACACCGACTATCTGTATGCGTTTGAAATTGCAGCGGTGCTGTTGTTGGTCGGTATGATCGCGGCAGTGGCATTGACCATGCGCAAACGTAAAGACAGCAAGTACTTCGCTCCTGGCGACGCAGTTCGAGTTAAAGCCAGCGATCGTTTGCGTGTCGTAAAAATGAAGGCGGATTCCGCTCGCGCCAATGGCGATTCACCAGCTGCTCCTGCAGCAGAACAAAAGTAAGGGGAGTGTTGTGGAGTTATCGCTCGTACATTACCTGATTCTTGGCGCGATTTTGTTCGCGATCTCGATCGTTGGTATTTTTCTGAATCGTAAGAACATCATCATCTTGTTGATGGCTATCGAATTGATGCTGTTGGCGGTGAATATGAATTTCGTCGCTTTCTCCTATTTCCTGGGTGATGCAGCCGGTCAGATTTTTGTTTTCTTCATCTTGACGGTGGCTGCTGCTGAAGCTGCGATTGGTCTTGCCATTTTGGTTTCCATGTTCCGTACTCTGGATACCATCAATGTCGAAGATCTTGACGGCCTCAAAGGCTAATCCCAAAAAATAACGATAAGGTTCACTCATGGCGGGGCAACTTAACCCACACCTCCTTCTAGTCGTACCGCTGGCACCACTTGCCGGCTCTATGATTGCTGGATTGTTCGGTACAAAATTTTTCGGTAACTTGATCGGTCGCAAGACGTCGCATACTGTGACGATCCTGGGCGTTCTGATTTCTTTCATCTTGTCATTGCACACGATGTCGCTGGTGTTGGATGGTGCGACTTTCAATGGCAACCTGTACACATGGATGACGGTCGTCGGGCTCAAGCTTGAAGTCGGTTTCCTGGTCGATAGCCTGACCGCGATGATGATGTGCGTCGTGACCTTCGTGTCGCTGATGGTGCACATCTACACGATCGGCTATATGGAAGAAGACGAAGGCTACAACCGCTTCTTCTCGTACATCTCGCTGTTTACGTTTGCGATGTTGATGCTGGTCATGAGCAACAACTTCCTGCAACTGTTCTTCGGTTGGGAAGCAGTGGGTCTGGTTTCTTACCTGCTGATCGGCTTCTGGTACACCAAGCCAACTGCTATCGTGGCGAACATGAAGGCTTTCCTGGTCAACCGTGTCGGTGACTTTGGCTTCATCCTCGGTATCGGCCTGTTGCTGGCGTACGCTGGTTCGATGGACTACGCAGAAGTCTTCGCGAAGAAAGAACAACTCGCGACCCTGACCCTGCCTGGTACCGACTGGATGCTGTTGACCGTTGCCTGTATCTGCCTGTTCATCGGCGCGATGGGTAAATCGGCGCAGTTCCCGCTGCACGTCTGGCTGCCTGACTCGATGGAAGGCCCGACCCCGATTTCCGCACTGATCCACGCGGCGACCATGGTTACCGCAGGTATCTTCATGGTGGCTCGCATGTCGCCACTGTTTGAATTGTCGGATACCGCCTTGTCCTTCGTATTGATCATCGGTTCGATCACTGCGCTGTTCATGGGCTTCCTGGGCATTATCCAGAACGATATCAAGCGCGTGGTTGCTTACTCGACCCTGTCGCAACTGGGTTACATGACTGTTGCACTGGGCGCGTCTGCTTACTCGGTTGCTGTATTCCACCTGATGACCCACGCGTTCTTCAAGGCTTTGCTGTTCCTTGCCGCGGGTTCTGTCATCATTGGTATGCACCACGATCAGGACATCCGCAACATGGGTGGCTTGCGTAAATACATGCCGATTACCTGGATCACTTCCTTGTTGGGTTCGCTGGCATTGATCGGTACACCGTTCTTCTCGGGTTTCTACTCGAAGGACAGCATCATCGAAGCAGTGCACGCAACCACTCTGTTTGGTTCCGGTTTTGCTAACTTCGCTGTATTGGCTGGTGTATTCGTTACGGCGTTCTACTCGTTCCGTATGTACTTCCTGGTATTCCACGGTGAAGAGCGTTTCGGTAAAGAACACGCACACCATGACGACCATGCACATGCTAAAGCTGCTCACGCTGACCACGGTCACGATGATCATGCACATGACGCGCATGATGACCATGGCCATGACGAACACCACGGTCTGGCCCCAGGTCAGAAACCGCACGAGTCGCCTTGGGTTGTTACCTTGCCGCTGATCTTGTTGGCGATACCATCGGTATTGATCGGTTTCTTCGCGATCCAGCCTATGTTGCACGGCGACTTCTTCAAGGGCGTGATCACCGTCAGCGATACACACGGTGCGATGGCTGAGTTGAAAGAACACTTCCATGGCGCAGTAGCAATGGCGATCCACGGTGTGTCCACCGCGCCGTTCTGGCTGGCGCTGGCTGGTGTTGTGACTGCCTACTATTGCTACATGATCAATCCGCGTGTACCAGCATGGTTCTATAAGCACTTCCATGCTCTGCACACGCTGCTTGAGAACAAGTACTACATGGACAAATTCAATGAAGTTGTCATCGCTGGCGGTGCACGTCTGCTGGGTGGTGGCTTGTCCAAGGTCGGTGATAAGACATTGATTGATGGCCTGATTGTTAACGGTAGTGCCAAAGTAGTAGCTTGGTCCTCCCGCGTGATCCGTGTATTCCAAAGTGGCTACATTTATCACTACGCATTTGTCATGATTCTCGGCATGCTGGGTTTACTGAGTTATTTCGTGATATTCCCGTTGTTCGCCAAATAAGTTAGCGAAATAAAGTAAATAAAAACATGATGCAGTCAACTTTTCCCCTCTTGAGTCTCGCGATATGGCTACCAATCGCGTTCGGTGTGTTCATCCTGGCCGTAGGCCGTGATACCAATCCAAACGCGGTGCGCGTCCTGTCGCTGTTTGGTTCTATCGTCAGCTTCCTCGTGACTTTGCCTATCGTGGCAAAGTTCGACAATGCCGCTCACGGCATGCAGTTCGTCGAGAAGCTGAAATGGATCGACATTTTCAACATTAACTACTCGCTGGGCGTAGACGGCCTGTCGATGTGGTTCGTCATCCTGACTGCCTTCATTACGATTTTCGTCGTGATCGCAGCATGGGAAGTGATTGAAAAGCGCGTGGCTCAGTACATGGGTGCCTTCCTGATCCTGTCCGGTCTGATGATCGGCGTGTTCAGCGCATTGGATGGCGTACTGTTCTATGTATTCTTTGAATCGACACTGATCCCGATGTTCATCATCATCGGTGTATGGGGTGGTGCGAATCGTGTTTACGCTTCGATCAAGTTTTTCCTCTATACCTTCTTCGGTTCGTTGTTGATGCTGGTGGCATTGCTGTACCTGTACTTCAAGTCCGGCCACAGCTTTGACATCCTGGCTTGGCACACATTGCCGTTGCCTATGGATGCACAGATCCTGATCTTCCTGGCATTCCTGATGGCGTTTGCGGTCAAGGTTCCGATGTGGCCAGTACATACATGGTTGCCTGATGCCCACGTGGAAGCGCCTACCGGTGGTTCCGTCGTACTGGCAGCTATCATGCTGAAACTCGGTGCATACGGCTTCCTGCGTTTCTCGTTGCCGATCACACCAGACGCCAGCCACTATCTGTCGGGCTTCATGATTACTTTGTCGCTGATCGCTGTTATCTACATCGGTCTGGTCGCTCTGGTACAAACCGACATGAAAAAACTGGTTGCTTATTCGTCGATTGCACACATGGGCTTCGTTACGCTCGGCTTCTTCATGTTTAACGACATGGCAGTGCAGGGCGGTATCGTACAAATGATTTCGCACGGTTTCGTATCCGGCGCAATGTTCCTGTGTATCGGTGTCCTGTACGACCGCATGCATACCCGTAACATCGCTGACTACGGCGGCGTTGTGAATGTCATGCCTAAGTTTGCCGCATTCTTCGTACTGTTCTCGATGGGTAATGCAGGCTTGCCAGCAACCTCGGGCTTCGTCGGCGAATTCATGGTGATCCTGGGCGCAGTCAAATTCAATTTCTGGATAGGCCTGCTGGCAGCAACCGCTCTGATCCTGGGTGCAGCGTACTCGCTGTGGCTGGCTAAACGCGTGATCTTTGGTGCTATCACCAATCACCACGTGTCTGAGATGAAAGACCTGAACAAACGTGAATTCCTGATGTTGGGCCTGCTGGCTATCGCTGTATTGGCGATGGGTCTGTACCCAGCTCCATTCACCGATGCGATGCAAACTTCGGTTACTGACCTGCTGAAGCACGTCTCGATCTCGAAACTGAATTAATAAACGCCGCGACCGCGAAAGTAAACGCACAAGAACTGCGACAAAATGAATAATTTGAATCTGATACCCGTCCTTCCTGAAATATTCCTGGCAATTGCGATTTGCGCAATTTTGCTGATTGACTTGTTTCTGAAGGACGAGAAACGCCACATCACTTACGTGCTGTCGATTATTGCATTGCTGGTTTGCGGTGTGCTTAGCCTGTCTGACTTCAATACAGGTGCGACTGTCTACACCTTCAACAATATGTTCGTCTCGGATCCGATGTCGAGCTTGTTGAAGATCTGTTCGTATGTTGCAGTTGGCCTGACACTGATTTACTCGCGCCAATACGGTCTGGACCGTGAAATGGTAAACGGCCGCCTCGGCGGTGAGTTCTACCTGCTTGCGCTGTTCTCGCTGCTGGGTCAGATGGTCATGATCTCGGCCAACAACTTCCTGATCATCTACCTGGGTCTGGAACTGATGTCCTTGTCGCTGTACGCACTGGTTGCTATGCGTCGTGACCACGCGGTCTCGACAGAAGCGGCGATGAAGTACTTCATCCTGGGTGCGCTGGCTTCCGGTTTCCTGTTGTACGGTATCTCGATGTTGTACGGCGCGACCGGTTCGCTCGACCTGACCGAAGTGGCACGTGCTACTGCGGCTGGTACTGTGAACAAACCTATCCTGATCTTCGGCCTGGTATTCCTGGTCTCTGGTCTGGCGTTCAAACTGGGCGTGGTACCGTTCCACATGTGGGTACCTGACGTTTATCAAGGTGCACCTACATCGGTGACCCTGTTGCTGGGTGGTGCGCCTAAACTGGCTGCATTCGCAATTACCATCCGTTTGCTGGTGGAAGGCTTGCCAGCACTGGCGATCGACTGGCAGCAAATGCTGACCATCCTGGCTGTACTGTCGATGGCGATCGGTAACGTTACTGCGATCGTGCAAACGAATATCAAGCGCATGCTGGCGTATTCGACGATTTCGCAAATGGGCTTCATCCTGCTCGGTTTGTTGTCCGGCGTGGTGGTTGGTGCTGATGGCACCACTACCAACGGTTACAGCGCAGCGATGTTCTACTCGATCACCTACGTGCTGACTACCCTGGGCATCTTCGGCGTCATCATGTTGTTGTCGCGTGCCGGTTTCGAAGCTGAAAACATCGACGACTTCAAAGGCCTGAACCAACGCAGCCCATGGTTCGCGCTGGTTACACTGATGCTGATGTTCTCGTTGGCAGGTGTGCCTCCAGTCGTCGGCTTCTACGCCAAGCTGTCGGTATTGCAAGCTGTATTGAGCACAGGCCAAATCTGGCTGGCGATCGTAGCGGTATTGTTCTCGCTGATCGGTGCTTACTACTACCTGCGTGTGGTCAAAGTCATGTACTTCGACGAGCCACTGGATAACTCCAAGATCGTGGTCAGCAAGGACGTTAGTGTTGCACTGAGCATCAACGGCGCATCCTTGCTGGTGCTCGGCCTGGTGCCGGGTCCTTTGATGACAGCTTGTGCTGCTGCTATCGTCACGACGCTCGCGTCCTGATCTGTCACTGAGTGGATGTCTCGCTTGCCAGCTGGTTTGTGATTTTGTTGGCGCTATTCAGCGCCAACCTTCCATTCTTCAATGAACGGCTGTTCGCCGTTCTCCCCTTGTCTTCTTCCAGTAAGCCGGTCTGGCTGCGTCTGATCGAACTGTTCGTCCTGTATCTGGTCGTCGGTTTGGTCGCACGCGGACTGGAATCCCGCATCGGCAGTGTGTTCCCACAAGGCTGGGAATTTTTCGCTGTGACCAGCTGTCTATTTATTGTGCTGGCCTATCCAGGCTTTGTCATGCGCTATATGCGCAAGCGTCATCACTGACAGACTTTACTGACATCTTTCCCACATCGGCTTCCTCCCGGCCGCCGAGTGCCTACCGGAGCTGCAGATGGATAATCACCTTAAAGAAATTCGCATCGACAGCACGCTTGCCTACGACGGTCATTTCCTGAAAGTACAACGCGATACCGTGCGTCTGCCGAATGGCCAGCCGACTACGCGTGAGTACATCAAGCATCCAGGTGCGGTAGTGGTCCTGCCTTTGTTTGATGACGGCAAAGTGCTGATGGAACGGCAGTTCCGCTATCCTATCGATCGCGTCTTCATCGAATTCCCGGCCGGTAAGATAGATGCGGGGGAGGAGCCGCTGGCCTGTGCAAAACGTGAATTACTGGAAGAGACCGGTTATACCGCGACTGACTGGCAGTTCGTCTGCACCATACACAATGCAATCGCTTATGCCGACGAGCATCTGGATTTATATCTGGCGCGCGGCCTGACGGCTGGTGAGCGCAAGCTGGATGACGAGGAATTCCTCGATATCTTTACGCTGGGTGCAGATGAATTACCTGGCTTGATACGCGAAGGAAAGATCACCGACGTGAAAACCGTGATCGGGGCATTCTGGCTGGAGAAGATCATCAGCGGGGAATGGAAGCTTTGAGTTGATCACTATGTGATGCAAAATAAAAAAGCCGCTGAAAAGCGGCTTTTTGTTTTTACATATTCGGATAGTTGGGACCGCCGCCACCTTCAGGTGTGACCCACACGATGTTTTGCGTCGGGTCCTTGATGTCGCAGGTTTTGCAATGCACGCAGTTTTGCGCATTGATTTGCAAACGGTCGTCACCGGCATCTGTTTTGACGAATTCATACACTCCGGCCGGGCAGTAGCGTGCTTCAGGACCCGCATACTCTGCCAGGTTAACCTGTACCGGTACATTCGGATCTTTCAGTGTCAAGTGGATAGGCTGGTCTTCGCTGTGGTTGGTATTCGAGATAAATACCGATGACAGTCTGTCGAAGGTCAGCTTGTTATCCGGCTTAGGATAAGCAATAGGCTGGAACTCGGAGGCTGGACGCAAACAAGTGTGGTCAGCGTGTGTGTTACGCAGGGTCCACGGTGCCTTGCCGCGGAAGATGAGCTGGTCTATGCCTACCATTAGAGATCCGGTGTACAAGCCTTTGCTCATAAACGGTTTGAAGTTGCGTGCGACGTGCAGCTCTTCATGCAACCAGGATTGTTTGAAGGCGATAGGGTAGTCGCTCAACTCATCAGCCTGACGACCTTCACCCAGGGCAACGAAAGCCGCGTCGGCCGCCATCATGCCGCTTTTCATCGCCGCGTGGCTGCCCTTGATGCGGCTGGCGTTGAGGAAGCCGGCGTCGCAACCGATCAGTGCCCCACCGGCAAACACCAGCTTGGGCAGCGATTGCAAGCCGCCCGCAGTGATGGCGCGCGCACCGTAGGAGATACGTTTGCCACCGACGAAGAAGCGGCTGATTTCCGGATGCGTTTTGTAGCGCTGGAATTCTTCAAATGGCGATAGGTAAGGATTGTCATAGCCGAGACCGACCACATAACCGACTGCGACCTGATTGTCTTCCAGATGGTAGAGGAAGGAGCCGCCATAGGTATCGCTGGCGAGTGGCCAGCCTGCGGTGTGGATCACCAGGCCAGGTTGATGCAGGGCCGGATCGATTTCCCACAATTCCTTGATGCCGATGGCATAGGTTTGTGGTGCCTTGCCTTCATTCAAATTGAATTTTTCCATCAACTGCTTGCCGAGGTGGCCACGCGAGCCTTCGGCAAACAAGGTGTACTTGGCATGCAACTCCATCCCCAACTGGAACGATGCGGTAGGCTCACCAGCGCGATTCACGCCCATATTGCCGGTCGCTACGCCTTTGACCGAGCCATCGTCGTTGTACAGGATTTCAGCAGCCGGGAAGCCTGGGAATACTTCCACGCCCAGTGCTTCGGCTTGCTGCCCCAGCCAGCGCACTACGTTGGCCAGTGAGACCACGTAATTGCCGTGGTTCTGGAAGCAGGCTGGTAACAGGAAGTTGGGTGTCTTGTAGGCTTTTTTCTCGCTCAGGAACAGGAAGCGGTCTTCGCTTACAGCTGTATTCAAAGGTGCGCCGAGTTCCTTCCAGTCGGGAAACAGTTCGGTGATCGCTTGCGGATCCATCACGGCGCCGGACAGGATATGCGCACCCAGTTCGCCGCCTTTTTCCAGGATGCAGACGGATACTTCAGTATTTTTTTCAGCGGCTAGTTGTTTGAGGCGTATCGCCGCAGCAAGGCCTGCAGGGCCGCCGCCGACGATCACGACGTCGTATTCCATCGCTTCACGCGGGCCGTATTGTTCGAGCAGGCTGGAATCGGAAGTTTGGGTATTGGTCATTGTTTATTGCAGTCTAAATATCTTTCACGCGGAAGCCGATATTGTCCCTTGTTTTAGCGGCAATACGAAGGGCAAAAACACGCATTACTGCGCTTTCGTGTAATCATAACGCGTAAGTCATGCATTTTTATTTGCAGTGCGTCAACAATCAGGGGAATTCAGTGGGCATAGAAGTCAATTTTGAGGGCAAGGTAGCCCTTGTTACCGGTGCTTCCAGTGGTCTGGGTGCACGTTTTGCAAAAGTATTGGCGATGGCGGGGGCGCAGGTCATCCTGGCCGCACGTCGGGTCGATCGCCTGAAGGAATTGCGCGCCGAGATCGAAGCTGAAGGCGGAGCCGCCCAGGTCGTCAGCCTGGATGTAACTGATTACGCCAGCATCAAGTCCGCAATCGCGCATGCTGAAACTGAAACTGGCGCGATTGATATCCTGGTTAACAACTCCGGCGTCTCGGCCAGCCAGCGCCTGGTTGATGTGACGCCGGAAGATTATGCCCACATGATGGACACCAACCAGCGTGGCGCATTTTTCGTCGCGCAGGAAGTCGCGAAACGCATGATAACCCGCTACAAAGGCGATCCCAAAAAGCAGCACCGCATTATCAACATCGGTTCGGTTGCAGGCTTGCGCGTGGTACCGGAACTGGGTCTGTATTGCATCAGCAAGGCTGCAGTGGTGCACATGACCAAAGCGATGGCGCTGGAGTGGGGTAAGTTTGGTATTAACGTCAATGCCATTTGTCCCGGCTATATCGGCACCGAAATAAATGCTGACTATTTTAAGAGTGAACAAGGCCAACAAGTACTGGAAATGTTGCCACGCAAACGCATAGGAAAACCCGAGGATCTGGATGGTTTGTTGCTGTTGCTGGCGGCTGAGGAATCGCACTTTATCAACGGCGCCATCATGACTGCTGACGATGGCATGAGCGTGCAGTAATTCTGATGTCAAAGATTTCCATCTGACCGGCTTCAGATGGAAATCAGTGTTCGTTTCATTTCTTCAAGTGGTAGGTCAGAGCTGCGGCTATACAGATAGCCACTGCATCTTGCGGCGGCTCGTCTTCCAGTTTGAGGATCAGGGCACGGTTACCCTGGAATGTGAAGTCATGTTGAAACATGGTCCGGAACATTGCGACCAAACTGGTCTGGCAATGAAAGTAGATTGCGTAGTTCAGTGGATCCTTTGCTTTCCAGTCCATACGTATCGTCGTGCCCGCCTTGTTTTTTCCGATGTAGGCCGGCTCGCCCCATTTCAGCGATTCTTCCAGTTCACCGACCCCGTCCGTATTTTCCGCCGTCTGAAAAATCAGTTCACGCAGGTCTAGCAAGCGCCGACGCGCCTTGGCTGGGTATGCGTCAAATTTGGCCTGGACCTGATGATGCGCAAAGGGTTTCACGATGAAGCGCTCGGTCACGATCAGACGCTTACTGCCACTTCCCGCCTTGAGCCTGGCATCCCGATTTGGTAGAGGCTAAAGTCTTGGGGTCGCGCTTGTAATAGTGGCTGCTTAAAGGTTGCCCAAAGAATCCCACGCAGACGCCTTGTGCCTGGGCCGGGCAAGCGGCCATATAGGTCGTCTTGGCAGGTGGCCCGCCGAATGCTGCCGTCGCTTGCGACAGGCTATTGCAGGTTTCAACGAATTGCCCATGTGGGATGCCATTGTTTTGCAAACAATCCTTGATCTCTGTTTTTTCGCCTGCGACGGTGAAGCTGCCTTCCATCAGGCAAGCTTTTTGTTGCGCCATGGCCAGGAGGGGGAAAGTGAGGGTGAATATCGCAACAAGGCGAAGAGAACCAGGGGTCGTGTGCATATATCGGCTCCAGTCTATGGGCAAAGGAGAAGGGCAGGATACAAGAACGCAGTAGCAAAAGGATGATCTCTACTAGCGTTTAATTTTATATTTGACGCGCCACGCCGAGCAAGCGATTCACCAATTCACTGGATGTGGTTGCGGTGAATTTCCGCATCAGCTTGGCTCGGTGCATTTCCACCGTGCGCGGACTGAGGCCGATTTGCTTGGCGATCAGTTTGCTGGTTTTGCCGTCTACTAGCAGCGCGGCAATTTCACGCTCACGTGGTGTCAGTTCGGCCGTGACCGGACGTTTCTCACTCAAATCTTCAAAAGTCCAGATGCCGGCAGCATGCGGGTCTTCGCTATGCAGCGCCCGTCCGCTCACATGGCACCAGAATAATTGCCCGTCTGCACGCTTCATGATGCGCTCGTCCGAATAACAACCCTTGGCATTCATGATGGGAACGATGCGGGCGCCGGTCCGCTCAAATTCCACATAACTTGGGTAGAGCTGCGCGAATGAGAGTCCGTTCAGCGCACCATGCTCATAGCCAAACATCACCGCCAGCGCGTGATTGCAGTCATGCATGACACGATGTTGCGATATGCACATGCCGATAGGCGCATGCCGGAATATGCTTTCATAATCGATGTCTGCGCGTTCATTCATGCCGGATTCAGCCTTCATTCCTCGTAGTTCTACGGTATTGTGACTATGACAGTGCCGCCGTATGCTGGCAGATGCACTTTTGTTGTTCCGTTGCGGTTTACTCTACACAAAGAAGGGTGCCTATGAACAAAGTTTATCCTGATGCGGCTTCCGCACTGGCGGATATAGTCCGGGACGGACAAACCATCGCGGTCGGCGGTTTTGGACTGTGCGGTATCCCGGAAGCCCTGATTGCCGCCTTACGCGACTCCGGTGTGCAAAACCTGACCGCTATTTCCAATAATGCCGGGGTGGACGATGCCGGTCTGGGCCAGTTACTGCAAACACGCCAGATCAAGAAAATGATTGCCTCCTATGTAGGTGAAAACAAGGAATTCGAACGCCAGTACCTGGCCGGCGAACTGGAATTGGAATTCACGCCGCAAGGAACACTGGCTGAAAAATTGCGCGCTGGTGGTGCAGGCATACCTGCTTTTTTTACTAAAACCGGTGTCGGCACCGTGGTTTCTGAGGGTAAGGATGTGCGCGAATTTGATGGCGAAAAATACGTGATGGAACGATCGCTGGTTGCGGATGTGTCGATAGTCAAAGCGTATATGGCAGACAAGGCCGGTAACCTCGTTTATCGCCGTACCGCGCGCAACTTCAATCCGAATGTGGCGATGGCCGGGAAAATCACCGTGGTCGAAGTCGAAAAGCTGGTCGAGATCGGCGAAATCGATCCGGATCACGTGCACACACCGGGCATCTTCATACACCGCATCGTGCTGAATGCACATCCGCAAAAGCGGATAGAGCAACGCACCCTGCGTGCAAGCTAATCAACACGGAGACATCACATGGCCTGGACCCGGGAAGAAATGGCAGCGCGTGCAGCGCAGGAATTACAGGATGGTGCTTACGTCAACCTCGGCATAGGCTTGCCGACGCTGGTGGCGAATTACGTGCCGGACGATATCCATGTCTGGTTGCAATCGGAGAATGGCTTGCTCGGCATCGGACCGTTCCCGACTGAAGATGAAATCGATCCCGACCTGATCAATGCCGGCAAGCAGACGGTCACTTCCTTGCCTGGTTCATCTTATTTCAGTTCGGCCGATTCCTTCGGCATGATACGCGGCGGCAAAATCGATATCGCCTTGCTGGGAGCGATGCAGGTATCCGCACAAGGCGACCTTGCGAACTGGATGATCCCCGGCAAAATGGTAAAGGGCATGGGCGGTGCGATGGACCTGGTTGCAGGTGTCAAACGTATCGTGGTACTGATGGAACATGTGGCGCGTGCTAAGGACGGTACGGTATCGCACAAGATATTGCCGCAATGCAGCCTGCCGTTGACGGGTGTTGCGGTGGTCGATCGCATCATCACTGATCTGGGTGTGATGGATGTGACACCGCAAGGTTTGCAGTTAGTCGAACTGGCGACAGGTGTCACGCTGGAAGAAATCCAGGCCGGCACCGGCGTACCGCTGGATAGCAGCAAGCTGCAATAACGCTGAGAGCAGGGCGCTGGACTTATTGTGCAGTCCAGCCGCCATCCATATTCCACGCAGCACCACGCACCTGTACCGCAGCCTCACTGCAGAGGAATACAGCGAGCGCACCCAATTGCTGCGGCGTGACAAATTCGCCGGACGGCTGCTTCTCTGAAACCAGATCCTTCTTCGCTGCCTCGTCCGACAAACCTTCACGGGCGGCGCGCGCATCCACTTGCTTCTGCACCAGCGGCGTCAAAACCCAGCCCGGACATATCGCATTGCAGGTAATGCCAGTATGCGCCATCTCCAGTGCTGTTACTTTGGTCAGGCCGACGATGCCGTGCTTGGCTGCGACATAAGCTGATTTCTGTACCGAGCCGACCAGTCCATGTACGGATGCGATGTTGATGATGCGGCCCCAGTTCTTCGCCTGCATCATAGGCAGTGCGAGGCGGGTAGTGTGGAAAGCGGAGGACAGGTTGATGGCGATGATGGCATCCCATTTTTCAACCGGAAAGTCTTCTATGGTTTCGGTATGCTGGATACCTGCATTGTTGACGAGGATGTCAACAGCCCCAAACTGCTCGGCAGCAAAGGCCATCATGGCGGCGATTTCTGCCGGTTTCGACATGTCTGCCGGATGATGCACACACTTGACGCCATGCTTGCGCATCAATGCTGCTTGCAGTGTCTTGATCTCATTCGCATCACCGAAACCGTTGAGCACGATATCGGCACCTTGCTGCGCCAGTGCCTGCGCAATTCCCAATCCTATGCCCGAAGTCGAGCCGGTTACCAGCGCGGTCTTGCCGTGTAGAGGAGCTTTTTGCATGGTCTACCTTTCAATCTGAAAGTTTCTGCGTAGCGATCTTTGGTAAGATTCTACGCGTAAGCGCAAAAAAAGAAGCAATAAAGAGACAAGAAATCAACAAGAGAAAACCGCAATTGTCGCGCACCACGCGCCGACTACCTGATGGCGAGACATATGACCCAGCTACAAATCAAGTCCGTGCAATGCCTTTCCCCGACCGGCTTGCATCCAATGGCATACAAGGAATGGGGCGATAGTAACAATCCCAAAACACTGGTTTGCGTGCATGGCCTGAGCCGTGTTTCCGACGATTTCGACATGCTGGCGCAAGAGCTGGCCCGTGATTATCGCGTGATCTGTCCGGATGTGGTCGGACGTGGTCGCTCTGGTCGCCTGCTGGATCCGCAGTACTACCAGATTCCACAATACGTCAGCGATATGGTGACATTGATCGCGCGCCTCGGTGTAAGTGAGCTGCACTGGCTGGGAACATCGCTGGGTGGCGTAATAGGCATGGCACTTGCATCACTGCCTGCGAATCCGATACGCCGACTGATACTGAATGATATCGGTCCGGAAATGGATGCAGTGGCCCTGGCACGCATAGGTGAATACGTTGGCAAGGATGTACGCTTCGCAACTTTTGATGAGGCATGGAATTATGTGCGGGCAATTTCGCTTTCCTTTGGTCAGCATAGTGATCCGCAGTGGCGCAAGCTGGCGGCGGACGTGATGCATCAGGATGCCGACGGGCAATGGGTGTTTACATACGATCCCGGTATTGCTGTGCCATTCAAGGCAACTACCGTGCATAGCGTGCAGGCAGACACCCAGCGTCTGTGGGCTGCCTACGATGCCATTACTTGTCCGACGCTGGTGATACGTGGTGCCGAGTCGGACTTGCTATCGAACCAAACAGTGCAGGCGATGTCACAACGCGGGCCGAAAGCACAAATTGTCGAGTTGCCAGGGGTAGGCCACGCGCCGACTTTCCTGCATGCAGACCAGATTGCAATCGCGAAGAATTTTTTGCTGGCTTGATATTTCCAGGTCGGTTTTTATATTGGATACATGATGAACATTACACGCTTGCACATAGGCGATACGCTGTCCGAAGTGGCGATACACAACGGCACGGTATACTTGGCGGGACAAATCGCCGAAGACACGACGCAAAACATCCAGGGGCAGACCCGCGAAGTGCTGGGTCATATTGACCGCCTGCTGGCAGAAGCGGGCAGCGACAAGACGCGTATTTTGTCGTGTCAGATCTTTATTGCCGACGTCAAGGATTTTGACGGGATGAATGAAGCGTGGAACGAGTGGGTGCCGGAAGGCCACACGCCGCCGCGCGCCACAGTGGGTGCGCAGTTTCCTGATCCTAAGCGCCTGGTAGAGATAATTGTAGTTGCAGCATCTTCTTAGGTTTTAAATGGTTTCCTTAGCTTCATCACAGAGCGATACGCAAGAGCTACTTCGCTCTGGTTTGACCGAACACGACAGTGCGCGCGTGATGGATGCGCTCGCCTTCGTCAAACCGATTTATAGCGGCAAAAATGTCTCGGCCGGACAGGATGCATTTGAAAGTGAACAGGATACCTTCGAGTTTGCGCAAGGCGTCGCCACTGTTCTCTCTCAATTGGAAACTGATGCCGATACCAGGATTGCAGCCTTGTTGTTCGAGTTGGCAACCGTCGACCCGGCCGCGGCCGAGAAGATAGAAGAGCGCTTCGGTACGGAAGTAAATAATCTGGTGCAGGGTGTGCGGCAATTGATGCGTCTGCACGAAGTCACCTTCGTCCAGCATGAAGCAACCCGCAGCAAGAATGCGGCGCAGGAAGCAGCAGCGCAACTCGAAGTCGTACGGAAGATGTTGCTGGCGATGGCATCCGATATGCGCGTGGTGCTGGTGCGTCTCGGCACCCGCGTGACCACGCTGCGCTATTTCGCTGATAACAAGGTACAGAACGAACGTTCGAAACAATATGCACGTGAGACTTTCGATCTCTATGCACCGCTGGCTAACCGTCTCGGCGTGTGGCAGCTGAAATGGGAGCTGGAAGATTTATCTTTCCGTTTCCTGCAGCCGGAAGCGTACAAACGCATAGCCTCGCAACTCGAAGAAAAGCGCGTCGAGCGCGAAGCCTTCATCGCCAACGCGATCAAACGTTTGCAATCGGAAATGGCCGCTGCCGGTATCAAGGCGGAAGTATTTGGTCGCCCCAAACACATCTTCAGTATCTGGAGCAAATTGCGCGGCAAGGCGATCGAGTTTTCTGATCTGTACGACGTACGCGCATTCCGCGTGATCGTCGACGATGTGAAAACCTGCTACACGGTGCTGGGCATTATCCACAACATTTGGGCGCCAATACCGGAAGAATTCGACGACTACATTTCGCGTCCGAAACCGAATGGCTATCAATCGCTGCACACCATCGTCATTGCTGAGGACGGACGTCCGCTCGAAGTGCAGGTGCGCACCAACGATATGCACGACTTCGCCGAGTATGGCGTAGCCGCACACTGGCGTTACAAGGAATCCGGCGGTTCGAACTTCTCCGGGCAAAAGTACGACGAAAAGATTGCCTGGTTGCGCCAGTTGCTGGCGTGGAAAAGCGAGGTGGTCGATACCGTCGTCGGACAGGAAGAAGTGCACCGCGACTGGGTCGAGAAACTCAAGTCGGCGACGCTGGATGATCGCATCTATGTCTTGACGCCGCAGGCGCGCGTGATCGAATTACCAAATGGCGCGACGCCTATCGACTTTGCTTATCACTTGCACAGCGATGTCGGACATCGCTGCCGTGGTGCGCGTGTCGATGGCGTATTGGTACCGTTGAATACTGTGCTGAAGAACGGCCAGACCGTAGACATCATCACCGCCAAGGGCGTTAGCACCGTGACCGGTACTGTCGGTCCGTCGCGTGACTGGCTGTCACCTGGCTATGCGGCAAGCTCGCGTACCCGCGCCAAGGTGCGCGCATGGTTCAATGCGATCGATATGCAAGAGACCTTGTCGCATGGTCGTGGCCTGGTGGAAAAAACCTTGCAGCGCGAAGGTAAAACAGCTGTCAACCTTGAAGAGCTGGCGCAAAAGCTGGGCTTCTCCAAGGTCGATGATCTCTTCCTAGCGGTGGGCAAGGATGAGTTCAGCCTGCGCACAGTAGAGCAGGCCCTGCACGGCGAAGATCCGAATGCTGCCGAACCGGAAGATGCGGTCATCCCGCGCAAGAGCCGTGCGTCCAGCGTGGTGCACGGTGCGAAGTCCGGCGTGCTGGTCGTCGGTACCGATGGCTTGATGACGCAATTGGCAAAGTGCTGCAAACCGGCACCGCCGGATGAAATCGTCGGTTTCATTACGCGTGGCAAAGGTGTGTCCATCCATCGCGCCGATTGCAAGAATTTCGTCGAGATGCGCAACAAGGCACCGGAGCGCGTGATTCAGACTGCCTGGGGCAGGCCGGAGTCGGCCACTGTGTATCCGGTCGATATCTTCGTGCTGGCCGGTGACCGGCAAGGCTTGCTGCGCGATATCTCGGATATTTTCCTGCGTGAAAAAATCAATGTGATCGGCGTCAGCACGCAAAGCGTGAAAGGGCAGGCACGTATGGCCTTTACTGCAGAAATTGCTTCGACCGCGCAATTGCAGAAAGCGCTGAACGTGATCCGCGAAGTCAGCGGTGTGCTGGAAGCCAAGCGGCATTGATGAGCTGTTTTTCGCTGGCGAAATCAAATGGCGATGAATTTTTTGCACTTAGTTCACGGAAGCACTAGCTAAGTAAATAATTTGCCGCTATAATTTCGCTTCTTTAGGCGCGTAGCTCAGCTGGTTAGAGCACTACCTTGACATGGTAGGGGTCGTTGGTTCGAGTCCAATCGTGCCTACCAACGAAAAATTGGTAAAACCTGTAAGAGCGAGAAAGGCAACCCGGTTATGACACCGCGAACGGCAACCACATTGGTTTCCAGGCGACGCTAAGTCGGGTTCTTTTTCGTCATTACTATTGAAAAAGCGCGGCTAGCCCGCGTTTTTTTTCGTCCGCATTTTTTGTTGTTCAATTTATCCAGTCTAGCGTCAGCATGCAGGGTCCCGCTGAAACGGAGAGCAAAATGATTACAGTCCGACTTCCCGATGGTTCGCAACGTGAATTTGATGCGCCTGTCACCGTAGCGCAAGTTGCCGCCAATATTGGCACCGGCCTTGCCAAAGCGGCATTGGCAGGCAAGGTCAACGGCGATGTGGTCGATACCTCGTATCTGATCGATAAAGATAGCGACCTGGCTATCATCACGGACAAGGATGCCGAAGGTATCGATGTGATCCGTCATTCGACTGCCCACTTGCTGGCATACGCGGTCAAGGAATTGTTCCCTGATGCGCAAGTCACCATCGGCCCTGTGATCGATAACGGCTTTTACTACGATTTCTCGTACAAGCGTCCGTTTACGCCGGAAGACCTGGTCGCGATCGAAAAGAAAATGACCGAGCTGGCGAAGAAAGACGAGCCGGTTACGCGCAAAGTTATGCCGCGTGATGAAGCTGTTGCCTATTTCAAATCGATAGGTGAAGCGTACAAGGCTGAGATCATAGCCTCCATCCCGGCTGACCAGGAAGTTTCGCTCTACACCGAAGGCAAGTTCACCGACCTGTGCCGCGGACCGCACGTGCCGTCGACTGGCAAGCTGAAAGTATTCAAGCTGATGAAACTGGCCGGTGCCTACTGGCGTGGTGATTCCAAAAATGAAATGCTGCAGCGTATCTACGGTACCGCCTGGGCCAAGAAGGAAGAGCAGGAAGCTTACCTGCACATGCTGGAAGAAGCCGAGAAGCGCGATCACCGCAAGCTGGGCAAGCAGCTCGATTTCTTCCATTTTCAGGAAGAAGCGCCCGGCTTGATCTTTTGGCATCCAAAAGGCTGGTCGATCTGGCAACAGGTTGAGCAATACATGCGCAAGGTCTACCAGGACAACGATTACCAGGAAGTCAAAGCACCGCAAATCCTGGATCGCGGCCTGTGGGAAAAAACCGGTCACTGGGATAACTATCGCGAAAACATGTTCGTGACCGAATCGGAAAACCGTTCATACGCGCTCAAGCCTATGAACTGCCCGGGTCATGTACAAATTTACAATAGCGATATGCGCAGCTATCGCGACCTGCCTTTGCGCTACGGCGAATTCGGCCAGTGCCATCGTAATGAGCCATCCGGCGCCTTGCACGGCATGATGCGCGTGCGCGGCTTTACGCAGGATGACGGCCATATCTTCTGTACAGAAGAGCAAATTGCTGAAGAAGTTACAGCATTCCACGCGCAGGCGATGGCGGTGTATGCAGCTTTCGGCTTTGAAAATATTGATGTCAAACTGGCTTTGCGTCCGGATAGTCGTATCGGCACTGAAGAAAGCTGGGATATCGCCGAGGAATCGCTGCGTTCCGCGCTGCGTGCCTGTGGTGTTGCCTGGACTGAGTTGCCGGGCGAGGGCGCGTTCTACGGTCCGAAAATCGAATATCACCTGAAGGACAGCCTGGGTCGCGCATGGCAAGTGGGTACGGTGCAAATTGATCCGTCGATGCCGGGTCGCCTGGGTGCCGAGTATGTCGCAGTTGATAACAGCCGTAAAACGCCGATTATGTTGCACCGGGCCATCGTTGGTTCGCTCGAGCGTTTCATTGGTATTTTGATCGAACATTACGCTGGTGCATTGCCATTATGGCTAGCTCCGGTGCAAATTGCCGTGCTGAACATCTCTGACGCACAGGCCGAATATGCACAGGCTGTTGCACAAAACCTGAAAAAACAAGGGTTTAGGGTGCACCTGGATTTGCGTAATGAGAAAATTACCTATAAAATACGCGAGCATTCCGTTCAGAAGCTGCCGTACATCATCGTAATTGGCGATAAAGAACGGGACGCAGGTACAGTGGCCGTGCGAGCGCGAGGCAATGTCGATCTGGGTGTAATGCCTGTCGATTTATTGGTGGAACGTCTCAAAAACGAGATGGATACCAAAGCCTAAGGGGCAACCCATAGCGCAAGAGCACGGCTTAATTATTTGATTTTAAAAGGAAATTGCAATAGCTACTGACAAGTCGCATCGGATCAACGGTGAAATTACAGCGCCTGAGCTACGTTTAACTGGTGTAGAAAACGAGCCGCTCGGTATCGTCACTCTGGCAGAAGCCTTCCGCCTGGCGGAAGAGGCTAATGTCGATCTGGTTGAGATTGCGCCAACTGCGCAACCACCAGTCGCACGCCTGATGGACTACGGCAAGTTCAAGTACCAGGAACAAAAGAAGGCGCACGAAGCCAAGCTGAAACAGAAGGTTATTCTGGTGAAGGAAGTCAAATTCCGGCCTGGTACCGATGATGGTGATTACAACATCAAGCTGCGCAACCTGATCAAATTCCTGGAAGACGGCGATAAAACCAAAATCACACTGCGTTTCCGCGGTCGTGAAATGGCGCATCAGGATATCGGCGTAAGAATGCTGGAACGTCTGAAACAAGATCTCGAACCATACGGCCAGGTTGAACAATGGCCGAAGATGGAAGGTCGTCAGATGATCATGGTTCTGTCGCCGAAGAAGAAGAAATAAGAATTTCGTGCGAGTCGTCCGGCAACGGACGATTTACACAAAATAGCAGTGGACTTGATTCCGCTGCATAACAAGTGAAAGCAGGCATCCAAGCGTAACGAAATTGTTGCCACCTGCAATCATATAAAATGGAACTGTCCCTTAAAAGGACAGAGTGTGTCATGCCTAAAATGAAAACGAAAAGCAGCGCCAAAAAGCGCTTTCGTGTACGTCCGGGTGGTACCGTTAAACGCGGTCAAGCGTTCAAACGTCACATCCTGACCAAAAAAACCACCAAAAACAAACGTCAATTGCGCGGTGCTGTCGGTGTCCATGACACCAACATGAATTCCGTACGCGCAATGATGCCTACCGCTTAACCTCACACTCAATTATTAAGGAGTAATCATGCCTAGAGTAAAACGTGGGGTCACAGCACGGGCCCGTCATAAGAAAGTCCTCGACCAAGCCAAAGGCTATCGTGGTCGTCGCAGCAAGGTGTACCGTATTGCCAAGCAAGCAGTTATGCGCGCTGGCCAATATGCATACCGCGATCGTCGTAACAAAAAACGCGTTTTCCGCGCTCTGTGGATCACCCGTATCAATGCAGCAGCACGTGAACATGGCGTTACATACAGCGTGTTCATGAACGGTCTGAAACGCGCATCCATCGAACTGGACCGTAAAGTCCTGGCCGACATGGCTGTGATGGACAAACCGGCATTCGCTGCAATTGTGAATCAGGTGAAAGCAAACATCGCTGCTTAAGTGTTGTGATCGTATGCACCGTCTGCGGACGGTGCAGCAATATCCGAGCGGGGCAGGGTTCCATACCTATGCCCCGTTTTATTTTTGCTTTCCTTTTCGGCTTCCTTGCAAAGGACGAGAACAAACCGCATGAATCACCTCGAACAATTAGTCACCCAAGCCCAGACCGATTTCGCCGCCGCAGAAGATGCCGCCGCGCTGGAAAACGCGAAAGCGAAGTACCTCGGTAAAACGGGACAGATCACCGAACAAATGAAGAGCCTGGGCAAGCTCGCGCCGGAAGAGCGCAAGGCCCAGGGCGCTGTCATTAATTCCGCCAAAGAAAAGATAGAAGCAGCACTGACTGCGCGCCGCGATGCATTATCGAATGCACAGATGGAAGCGCGTCTGAACGCAGAAGCTATCGACATCACCCTGCCAGGTCGCGGTCGCGGCACCGGCGGCATCCACCCGGTCATGCGCTCATGGCAGCGCGTGGAAGAAATCTTCGGTTCCATCGGCTTTGACGTTGCCGACGGCCCGGAAATTGAAAACGACTGGACCAATTTCACTGCATTGAACAGCCCGGAAAACCATCCTGCGCGTTCGATGCAAGACACCTTCTACATCGAAGGCAAAGACACGCTCGGCAAGCCTTTGCTGCTGCGTACGCATACCAGCCCGATGCAAGTGCGCTATGCGCGCATGAACAAGCCACCGATCAAAGTCATCGCGCCGGGTCGTACCTACCGTGTCGATAGCGATGCTACCCATTCGCCTATGTTCCATCAGGTCGAAGGCTTGTGGATCGATGAAAACATCAGCTTCGCTGACCTCAAGGGCGTCTACCTCAACTTCGTCAAAGCGTTCTTTGAAACCGACGATTTGCAAGTACGTTTCCGTCCATCGTACTTCCCGTTCACCGAACCATCGGCCGAGATCGATATCGCTTTCGGTAGCGGACCGCTGAAAGGTCGCTGGCTGGAAGTATCCGGTGCGGGTCAGGTTCATCCTACCGTGCTGCGCAATATGGGTTTTGATCCGGAACAATTCATTGGCTTCGCGTTTGGCTCCGGCCTCGAACGCCTGACCATGCTGCGTTACGGCATCAATGATCTGCGCCTGTTCTACGAAGGCGATTTGCGGTTTCTCAAACAATTCAACTAAAAGCAGTGACAAGCCGGAGCGTGCATGGGATGTGCGCTCTGATTCTTTCTGTATTTTTGTGACGTCTGTGGCAAAAGGTTTTAATCATGCAATTTTCCGAAAGCTGGCTCCGTACGATGGTCGATCCGAACATGACTTCGGACGAATTGGCACACTTGTTGACGATGTCCGGCCTCGAGGTCGAAGAAGTCGAACCAGTCGCGCCGCCATTTTCGAATGTGGTAGTGGCAGAAGTATTGGAAGTCGCCAAGCATCCGAATGCTGATCGCTTGAATGTGTGCCAGGTCAATGTCGGTACCGGCACCATGCTCAACATCGTCTGCGGTGCGCCTAATGTGCGCGCTGGCATGAAGGTGGTCTGTGCGATGGCTGGCGCTATCCTGCCGCCTGGTGAAGACGGCAAGCCATTCGAAATCAAGGTCGGCGCATTGCGCGGCGTTGAATCGCAGGGCATGTTGTGCTCGGCACGTGAACTGAAACTGTCGGACGAGCAGGGCGGCCTGATGGACTTGCCTGCTGATGCACCAGTCGGACAAAATTTCCGTGATTACTATCAACTGAACGACCTCAAGTTCACCATCAAGCTGACCCCGAACAAGGCAGACTGTCTGTCGGTTTTGGGCGTGGCACGTGAAGTGTCGGCCCTGACCGGTACCGCGTTGAAAGTACCGACCTTCCAGTCGGTTGCAGCGACGATTACCGATGTATTGCCAGTCAAAGTATCGGCACCTGATTTGTGCGGTCGTTTTGCTGGTCGCATCATACGCGGCCTGAATGCCAAGGCGCAGACCCCGGACTGGATGAAGCAGCGCCTTGAGCGCAGCGGCCAGCGTCCGATCTCGGCACTGGTAGATATCTCCAACTATGTCATGCTGGAACTCGGCCGTCCTACGCACGTATTCGACCTGAGCAAAATCCACGGCGGACTGGATGTACGCTGGGGCAAAAAAGGTGAGTCGCTGAAACTGTTGAATGGCAATACGGTTGTCATCGATGAGTGGATAGGCGTCATCGCGGACGACAAAGAAATCGAATCGCTGGCCGGCATCATGGGTGGTGATGCCACCGCCGTATCGCTGGATACGCAAGACATCTACCTCGAAGCTGCATTCTGGTACCCGAATGCAATCCAGGGCCGTGGCCGTCGCTTTAACTTCTCTACCGATGCAGCCCATCGTTTTGAACGTGGTGTCGACTTCGCGACCATCGTTGAGCACATGGAGCGCATCACCGCGCTGATCGTCGAAATCTGCGGTCAGAAAGAGCAGACCCAAGTCGGTCCTATCGATGACCACGTAGTGAACCTGCCTAAACGTGAGGCCGTCAGTGTGCGTACTGCACGTGCAGTCAAAGTCATAGGTGTACCGCTGACAGATGAGCAGATCGCTGACATCTTCACACGCCTCGGCCTCAGCTTCACGCACAAGGATGGCGTGTTCTCGGTAACGCCGCCGTCATATCGCTTCGATATCGAAATCGAAGAAGACCTGATTGAAGAGATCGCACGCGTCTACGGTTTTGAAAACATTCCGGCCTTGCCGCCAGTTGCGGCCAGTGCCATGCGCATCCCGCCGGAAAACACCCGCTCGCTGTTCACGATCCGTCGTCAACTGGCTGATGCGGATTACCAGGAAGTGGTCAACTTCAGTTTCGTCGAACAGGAATGGGAAGCGGATTTCGCCGGCAATACCAATCCGATCAAATTGCTGAATCCTATCGCCAGCCAGATGAGCGTCATGCGCTCTTCGATGATAGGCAGCCTGATCGCCAACGTGCGTTACAACCTGAATCGCAAAGTCAGCCGCATCCGCCTGTTTGAAATCGGTGCGATCTACCTGCGCAACAACGTTGAGCAAGATGGTCCATTGTCGGTGGCCGGTTTCGACCAGCCTAAACGTGTGGCCGCGATTGCATACGGTTCGGTGGCTGAAGAGCAGTGGGGCATGGCCTCGCGCAACGTCGACTACTTCGATGTGAAGGCGGATCTGGAAGCCTTGTTTGCGCCGCAAACCTTAACATTTGTCAAAGTTGAGCATCCGGCATTGCATCCGGGACGCTCTGCCAGTATTTTGCTTAATGGTGAAGTAATTGGCTTTATCGGTGAATTGCATCCGCGCTGGCAGCAAAAATATGACCTGCCATTGGCGCCGGTATTGTTCGAAGTTAACGCCAGCGCATTGCAAAGTGTGGGCGTACCTTCCTACAAGGAAATTTCGAAATTCCCTGCGGTAACACGCGACCTTGCGCTGGTGGTCAAACAAGCGGTCCCCATGCAAGACCTGATGGATGCTTTTATTTCCGAAAAGAAATACAATCCAGTTTGCAATATTCTGCAAGTGGTTGTTTTATTTGATGAATATCGCGGGAAAGGTCTGGAGTCGGATGAAAAAAGCCTTGCTTTCCGCTTCACCTTACAAGATACTCAATTAACCCTGCAAGACGATTTGGTTGATGCCGCAATGGCCGCATTTGTTGCTGCCGCCACTACGAAGCATGGGGCCAAATTGCGTGCATAAACAGGCGGGGACTAACGATATGAATGACGTGAATTCAGCCGAACTCCAATCCGTATTAGCTGCTGATCTCAACCGTGCGATGTTGGAGGCACAAGTACGCTCACAAGCGGAAAAAAACCTCCCTACATTGACCAAGGCTGAGCTGGCGGAATTGCTGTTTGAACAAGTCGGTTTGAACAAACGCGAGGCCAAGGATATGGTCGAGACTTTCTTCGACGAAATCCGTAACGCACTGGAACGTGGCGAATCGGTCAAATTGTCCGGTTTCGGCAATTTCCAGTTGCGTGACAAGCCACAGCGTCCTGGTCGCAATCCGAAGACCGGGGAAGAAATCCCGATTACCGCACGCCGGGTCGTGACTTTCCACGCCAGCCAGAAGCTCAAGGGCATGGTGGAAGATTCCAGCCAACAGCCGCTCGTGCAAACAGCCTGATTAGATGAACGAACGGATCCAGAAACCAGAATTGGTTGCGTTGCCGCCAATTCCCGCCAAGCGTTACTTCACCATCGGTGAAGTCAGCGAATTGTGTGGGGTGAAGCCGCACGTCCTGCGCTATTGGGAGCAGGAATTCACGCAGCTGAAACCAGTCAAGCGTCGTGGTAACCGTCGTTATTACCAGCATCATGAAGTGCTGTTGATACGTCGCATACGTGAACTCTTGTACGAACAAGGTTTCACCATTAGCGGTGCACGTAACAAACTCGACAGCCGCATCCTGGAAGCAGGTGGCGATGATGATGTGGTGCCGGACAGCGGACCTACGGTAGATGCGGATGAACTCAGCGCTATTCGTAATGAGCTGGTTGAGATACTGGCGCTGCTGAAATAAGGCGGATGGAAGAATAAAACGGCTCGTGTATAACTGAGCCGGAAATGAAAAAGGGTTGTCAGCGAAATGCTGCAACCCTTTTTGTTTTTTGGTCGGGACGGTGTGATTCGAACACACGACCCCTTGCACCCCATGCAAGTACGTTATTGTCCACAGTAATTCATCATCATCTATAATTCCATAAAATTCAGTTACTTAACGGATCGGATTGTCTAAAGGCATCTTGGTTAAACTAACCAAATCTAAATGTTTTAGGGGCATAGGAAGGGCATGGATGGTAGCGAAAGCAGGGATCACAGTTCAGGGTATTCAAGCATTGTCGCCTCGAAATGCGCATTACAAAAAATCTATTGGCGATGGACTTTATATTTGCGTTGCATCCAATGGTACAAAGAATTGGATGATCCGCTACTCAGTTAATGCCAGCCAAAGAGATTTTCGTCCTCCTCAGCTATTTGGCCTCAAATCAAGTGACTCCACGTTATCACTAACAGATGCTAAAGCTCTTGCTGCGACGATTCGCGCCCTAGCTAAGCAAGGTATCGACTATCAAATACAGCGCGCAAAGAATGCTGAGATTGCGAAAGCTGCAGAGCTTGCAAACACCAGTGCATCACTCACAGTTAATGATCTCTGTTGATTTGCTCGCAGAATTGACCCTCTCCAATTGATCCACCTTCCATTGTCTAGCGAAGGCTGCAACCCGATCATACGAACCTTCAAATCCCAAAGCACATAGGTCGATGTGCATCTGTTTCAAAGTCCGTCGTTGCTTCCGAGACTTCGCTGCCTCGGTCTTTAACCAGGCTGAAAGCTTGAACGCATATTTGTCGAGAGATGTTGGGGAACGTCGATCAGCATAGGCCGGCTCGACAATTTCCGAGCGTAGATAACGTCTGACGGTATTTCGGGAGATACCCAGTCGTTTGGATATTTCCCTCAATGAGACCTGGTCACGAAGGTGCCAGCGTCGAATAATTCCAAGTAAAGCCACGTCGATCACTCCATATCTCCTACTCACTTTGGTAAGTAGGATTGTGTTCTAAACGTGGGTCAGTTTTGGATGCAAATTATGCGGCTAAGTGGGTCAGTTTTCGACGCAAATCAACAATATGGAATAGGGATGGAAGATGGTTCGCCATTCGCAGTGGCGGGATTGTGGCGTACTTGGAATGAGTGTTTTGCGAGGCTATTTTTGCGAATTTAATGGAAGTTCATCCGGAATCTAAGGTTTGATCGCAAGCTCTTGTTTATACGGATATTTACATGAATGCAATCCCATATATTCTTATAAAAAAATATATCTGAAACTGCTGAAAAATTGATTGCATCCTCGAGTTTCGCGCACTAGAATTAGTGTGAATCTTGACAACGGCACTAGATGTAGTGCGTTTTTGAGATTTCTGGGAAAGCAGGGAAACGACGCCAATCGTCCCCCGCCTCGTACAACAGCTAGGTTGAGCCCTAACTTCATTTCAGAAACTAAAGTTTGCGGCTTAGTTGATCTTCGTGTCAATAACGAAGATCAACACATGTGTTGTTTTTCCCGGTTTTTTTTAATTAAATTAACCTAGGAAAAGCTATGCCAACGCATCAATATAGCCTTTCTCTTATACAGAGAGAGGCAAATGGTTCAGTAGTTCAGCAACGTAGCGAGGATGGATACGTCAACGCGAGTCAATTGTGTGAAATTGCAGGAAAGCACTGGCACAAATATGTAATGACTGAAGCAACTGGTCAGTTCCTCAGAGCACTGGCAGTTAAAAATCAGACGACCACACTTGAATTTATCCAAGAAGTTGCAGGCGCAAACGGTGTAAAAAGCATTTGGATACATCCCAAAGTTGCTGTTCACCTTGCACAATGGCTTTCGGCTGATTTTGCTGTGCAAGTATCTGAATGGGTATTTGATTGGTTAAACGGCAACGGTGCACCTCGTCCGCCTGCACAGTTACCAACTCATTTAGCTCGTTATCTTGCCAATGATGGAAAAGTCCCGCCCGGTTACTTTTCCGTGCTTCAGGAAACTGGCTTAAATCTATTTGGCCCATTACATAACGTCGGTTTTGAAATCCCAGTAGGGTGGGTTCCTGATATTTCTGTCGGATTGGGATTCTGTAAATGGTTACGTAAAGGCGGCGTCGATACTGAGGCTCTTCCAACGTACACTCACACCTACAACGACCACCGCCGTCCTGCTGCTGCCAAACTATACCCAGATGAGTATCTAGCTTCGTTTCGTCGCTGGTTTCGCTCAGAATGGCTACCGGAAAATGGAGTCAAGTATTTCAAACAGAAAGACCCGAGCAGTTTGGCCTATTTAGATCGTTTGCCAGCTTTGGCTTCGCCTACCCCAAAAATGCAATTAGGAGGTAACAAGTAATGGTTACAAGAAAAATTGGCAGAGATGCGGGAAATGGACAATTCATCCCAGTAAAGCAAGCGCAGCGTGACAAGCAAGGTGCTGTGGTTGAAACAATCAAAGTACCCACGCCAAAGCCGAAACCTAAAAGCAAGTAACAAAACTCCCCACTTTATGTGGGGGTTTTTTCGTAAAAATATTTTGAATTTAAATATTCAAATAGGGGTACAGCAAGGGTACGGAAATTAAAAATGAAAAAGGGATTACAGAGAAAACTCTGGAACCCCTTATATTTATTGGTCGGGACGGTGTGATTCGAACACACGACCCCTTGCACCCCATGCAAGTACGCTACCAGGCTGCGCTACGCCCCGACGAGCGAAAAATTATACCAGAGCCGTGATGTGTTTTCGCCATCTGCGCGTCTGAAATTCATCTGCGGCAAGTCCATGCTCAGGATAATTTTGTCGATACGCGCCTAATTTTTGCAGGCGTACCTGCGATCTGCTTGGGCGTGCGTGATGGGGCCTGGCTGACTGCCGATGGCGCACGTGTTTGTGCAACCGGAGCCACCTCCGCTGAACTCGATCGGTAGCCTATCCGGAAGCCGCCCCAATGCTTACCGTGTACATAAATCGGCACCGATAAGTCATGCATGACTTCACCGGTGTCGCGTTTATAGGTCTGCAATAAAAATGGTTTGGTATTCGAGCCGCAGCGCTTGCCGGTGCGATCGGTGAAGATGCGCTTGGTGCGATTATTCACCAGGTCGACATCATAGTCGCCGGTCAGCGGCTTGGAGAATTTTTTGTTATGGGTAGGGAAGTAGCCATTGTCATCGACTGCACCTGCGTAGGCCAGTTGTGGCATCGCGTCCAGTATCGGCTCCTGTATATCGGGTAATACCCGATCAGTGTAGGCGTCGAATTGCGTGCTGTGTTTGGGCGGCGATGTATTCGGTAAGAGCCGGTACTGGCGATCAAACAGGGCGGCTTCAGTGATGCTGCCGTTCGCGATTGCTTGCTCAAAGAGCTTGCCAATTTGTTGAGCTGCCGTACTGGCGACCATGCGAATTTGATCGTGCTGCGTCGCGGCACCGCTTTCGGCGATCGCGTCGTAGACGATTTCAGCGCGTTCCGATAAGGCCATAGCGGAAGCAGCGACGCGTGGCAACTCGGTATCCGTTTCCAGCATGCCGTCGCGTATCTTGAGGATGGCTGCGGCGATTTTGTGCGTGGTCTCTACATGTTCGCGTGAGGCGTGCGCGATTTGCTGTATCTCTTCTTCCGAAGTGCTGGCAGCGCGTTCTATATTGCTGAGAAAGCCATGCACGCGCTCCACGTTTTGTGATGCTTCCATCACTTTGCTGCTGAGTGCCTGCATGCCACCCGCTGCGCGTTCGGCTTCCACGTTAATGGCTGTCACCATGGAACCGATATCATCGGTAGCTTCCTTGGTACGCTGCGCCAGTTGTCGTACTTCACCCGCTACCACGGCAAAGCCGCGACCGTGCTCACCGGCGCGCGCTGCTTCGATCGCTGCATTTAATGCGAGCAGGTTGGTGCGTGCGGCGATTTCACTGATGACTTCAGTGATGCCATGTATGCGCCGTGATTTTTCCTGCAGCACACGCATCATTTCCGATGCGGTCTGTGCATCGTCGCGCGCCTTGCTGATTTGCTCCAGACCCTGGTTGACTTCGGTACGACCGGCGACGCTTTCGGTACGCACTTCAGCCGCGATACTGGATGCGCGCTCTGCATTTGCGGCGATTTGCTCGGTGGTGCTGGCATTTTGCTCGGAACCGGCAACGATGGCGTTTGCTGCCTGCACATCCTGTGCGATTTTGTTTTTGATGGAGTCGACGAAGAACGAAGTTTCGGCTGCACCTATCATGATGTGGTCGATCTCACCGCCTACCTTGTTGCCAAAATCGGTACGCTTGCTGCCACCACCTGGGCGCAGCACGAGCAGCAAACTGGTACTCAGTAATGATGCGATCAGCAGCAGCCAGGGCAGGCCGAGTATTTCATTGCTTAGCTGTGTGCTTAGATGTGCGGCGACGTAGGCCAGGCCGCTGCCAAATGCAATTGCGACTAACAGCAGGGTACTTTGTCGCAACCATAGAGGAAAACTTTTGTTCCTGAACATATCGCGGTCTCCACGCAGATAATCTGCCGTGCCTTGATTTAGTTGAAGGTGGCACGTGCAGACAGAACATAAGAAAACAACAAGTTTTGATGCTGCTATGTGACCACCGGACGGTGGCTGCATGCAGTAAGTTTTATTCGTGTGATTTGATCTTACTCACGCTTGCTTACGCGCAGCTTATGCGGAGGCGGGAAATAGCCGAAGACACGAAAAGTCACATTTCAATTTCCCGGTTAATGTAAAAATGGAAACATGACTACATACTGGATGGTGTCCAAATGAAGAAATTGAAGGCTGGCGACAGCTGCGCCGGAAGTACGCACTTGTTAATCGCTGCAAGGTGCGGCCAGAGCGGACGTCATGCAGATATATGCAGCAGCGCTCATATTGGTAATGCCAGCAATGCTGCGTACTATGTCTGTCTTTCTGTGATTGTCTGTAAATCATGACCTTTCCGGCGACCCGACTTATTTCAGCTGCGAGCCAGGTACCACAATTATTTGCGGCCGGGAGCCTGCGTGGTGCCATGGAGGAAATCATGGCGGCCTATCAGCTGCAGGGTGGCGCTGCATTTCATGCGCAGTATGGACCGTCAGGCAAGCTGAGGCAGGAAATAGAAGCAGGTGTGCAAGCAGATGTGTTTGCTTCGGCTTCGGTAGGGCATACCGAAGCGCTGGCGCAGCAGAATCTGCTCGGTACATCTACACTGTTCACGCACAATGATTTATGTGTGCTGGCGCGGCCGGATCTGGATTTGCATGGCGATGATTTGCTGGCGCTGCTGGCTGATCCGGCGGTGCGTATAGCGACCTCGACCCCGGTGAGTGATCCCATGGGCGACTATACCTGGCAGTTCTTTCGCAATGCAGACAAGCGGCAAGCCGGGTTTTATGCAGCCATGAATGCAAAAGCGATCAGGCTATCGGGAGCGCATATTCCCGCAGCAGATGAGCGCCTGCCTTATATCACTGCATTTGAAGCAGATAAGGCAGATGCATATATCATGTACTGCACGAATGCGATTTCGACGCGCATAGTGTTGCCGCAGCTGCAGGTGATCGCTATCCCGGATGAGCTGAACGTACGTAGCGCCTATGGCATCGCGGCGGGCAAGCAATCCGAGCAAGGCCAGCGCTTTGTGCAATTCGTATTGGCGACAGCGGGCCAGGCGATACTGAAGAAGCATGGTTTCGGTAGCTGCTGAAACCCAGGACACAGAATACGACCCGCTACATGGCGGGCAGATCAATTTGTTATGAATGAAGTCGTTTAATCATGCAGGGGCTTTTTGAATTTGAACAGGATGGACGCTATCCCTTGCGTCGCATTCCTATGATCATGCGTTTCAATCTGGATACTTGCGGTATCCGCATTTCCCTGACCGCGTGGATTACACTCAGCCGTGATGAGCGCGAAGAGCTGGTAGCCTTGCCATGTGTATCGCCTGCAGAGCAGCAGGCTTATCGTGAGCGACTCGCAGCCTTGCTGGCAGTGCACGCGGATAATCCGGATGCGGTGATAGAAACGGTAGAGATCGATCCGTCGCCTGTATGGGCTGACTTAAGCGCAGTGCCGGATGTGGTAGCGCAGGGATTGGCTGAATTGTCACTGCCTGTGCCTGCGCATGAACAATGGACAGGCTTGAATGATTTACAGCGCTTTGCGCTGACCAAGCTGACGCGTTCGGGACACAAGAATGCCAATTTGCTGCCCGCACTGAAAGAGTTCGGACTGGTGTGAGTTGGCAGCAGCAAACAAACAGGACAGCGTGATGACGATCAAAATTAGTACGAACTTCGATGCCGGTGCGATAGAGGTAGTGCGCGCAGAGAGCGCTGCCGCGATAGAGCTGAATTTGCGCAAAGATAGCCACGCCGATATCGCGCAATGGTTTTACTTCCGCTTGCAAGGTGTACGTGGTGAACGCTGCAGCATGCGCATCCTGAATGCGTCGGAAGCGACTTATCCGGATGGCTGGCAGAACTACCAGGCAGTCGCCAGCTACGACAGAAAGCATTGGTTTCGCGTACCGACTTCGTACGACGGCAAAGTGATGACGATAGCGCATACGCCACAGTACGACAGTGCGTATTACGCATACTTTGAGCCTTACTCATGGGAGCGCCATCTGGATTTGCTGGCGCGTGCGCAAATGTCCGCCAGCGCGCAGGTGCAGGATTTGGGCAATACCGTGCAAGGGCGCGATTTGAATGTGGTCGTCATTGGCGATCCGGCTGCACAGAAAAAAGTGTGGGTGATTGCGCGCCAGCATCCGGGTGAGAGCATGGCTGAGTGGTTCGCCGAGGGCATGATAGATGCGTTGCTGGAGTCCACAAATCCTCTGGTGCAGAAGCTGCTCAGGCATGCGGTGTTTTACATCGTGCCGAATATGAATCCGGATGGCGCCTACCTGGGCAACCTGCGCACCAATGCTGCAGGCGCCAACCTGAATCGTGAATGGATGACGCCATCGCTGCAAAGCAGCCCGGAAGTCTGGCATGTCAAAAACAAGATACACGAGACCGGCTGCGATCTCTTTCTCGATATCCATGGCGACGAAGGCTTGCCCTATGTCTTCGTTGCGGGCAGCGAAATGCTGGAAGGATTCTCCCAGCAACAGGTGGATGAGCAGCAGCGTTTCATCGAGCAATTCCTGCGCGCCAGCGAAGACTTCCAGACCGAGTTTGGTTATGCCGCCGGTAAGTATCGTGCCGATATGCTGAAGCTGGCTTCCAAATACATAGGCCATACCTTTAAATGCGTATCGCTGACACTGGAAATGCCATTCAAGGATAACGCGCATAGCCCGGAACCCAAGCTGGGCTGGAATGGCGCACGCAGTGCCAAGCTGGGACAGGAGATGCTGCAACCCATCCTGCATCATCTGGAACGGAGTGCACGATGAGCCTGGAGATAGAACGCAAATTCCTGGTGCTGGGCGACGCGTGGAAGAAGCTGGGATCACCGCAGGCTATACGCCAGGGTTATTTGTCCTCGCAGCGTGATCGCGTAGTGCGCGTGCGGATAGAAGATCAGACGGCTACGCTGACCATCAAGGGCCGTGTGACCGGTATTACGCGCGGCGAATGGGAATATGAGATTCCGCTCGCTGAAGCAGATGAATTGCTGACAGGTTTGTGCGAGCGCCCATTGATAGAGAAAAACCGTACCCGTATCGTGCACCAAGGCATGGTGTGGGAGGTGGATGAATTCTTCGGTGAGAACCAGGGGCTGGTAGTGGCAGAGATCGAACTGGAAAGCGAAAACCAGGTGTTTGCCAAACCGGACTGGGTCGGCGTCGAAGTGACAGATGATGCACGTTACTTCAATGCCAATTTGTTACGCCATCCCTTTACCGCCTGGTGAGGTAGGACTCAGTGCAGGTGGGTCGATCCCACCGGCGCATCTTCCGGCATTTCTGCATGTACCAGTTCGGCATTCATGTCCGGATACAGCGGCGTGCCGCAGTCATCGCAGAATTCCATAGGGAAGCATTCGAGATGACGCTTCACATTCACGATGCCGCATTCTTCCAGCAGGGCGAGGATTTCCTCTATCGGTGATTTACGCTCGACGTCGGCCGAGATCACAGGATCGCTTGGTACCTCGACGCTGCGATATTCCAGCTCTGCATCGTCTTCTTCACCGTACAGCGGCCATACCGTGCCATACACCACATCCGTGTCATTAAGACGGGTAAAGCTGATGCGATATTCATCAACCCGGCCATCGGTCGATTCCTCGCCAAAGCTGCCTATGATGGCTTGCAACTCGGATGCTTCGACATTCAGTGTATGCGTCAGGTAATGCACGGCAGCGCGTATCGAAGCCGGGCGGATTTGTTTGTCGCCTTCGCGGCAGGCAACAAAGTAGGCTTCAGGCAGCAGCAATTCGATGCCGCAACCCGGCAGCAGGTGCGCAATATTCGGCAACGCCTGCGCACTCCATTGCGTCAGTGCGTTATCGCGTTCATTCGGATTGGTCGATACTTGCCAGCGGAACAGCGGCTCACCTGCAACTGCAGTAACTACGGCCAGCAGGTAACGTGTGTCAGCCAGGAAGGGCGCCGTTTCCGGTGCCTGGCCTGGTGGTTTGAGCGTGACGTCTTTCAGCGCAGATTGCGCCATGCGATGCGTGAAGGCAAAGGTTTCTGCATGCGTGCGCGGCAGCTGATCGATAGAGAATAGGGCAGAGGCCATCACCATCTTCGTATTCGGGGCCAGTATATGCGCCTGGAAGTGTGCTGACAGGGTCGCGGTCATCTCGGCTGGTATCGCTCCCGATGCAATCGAGAAACGTGTCCAGGCAAGTATCGGCATGGCGACCAGCAAGGCATCGTGGAGCACACCTTCGTGTTCGACTTGGCAGGATTCGCTGGCGGCTTCCACGCATTCCATCAGGCCATCGTAAGCATCCGATTCCTGTTTGAATAAATGATCGAGTGCGGCATCGATAGTGTCCTGATGATCATTCTTCAGCAGTTTGCGCAGCACGACATCCAGCTGGCGCTCCCAGTTGCGTTCTTCCAGACGGCTGGCCGCCTGTATAAGCGCCTGGGCGAGCGTCGCCAGGCGCTGGCTGTCGGCGGATAGTTTGTGACTGGTATTTTTATTCGGACGACGCATGTCAGGACAATCTGAAGTAGGGCGATGAATGTATTGTAGTGGATTACACCGAGCTCGCACGTTTGTACGGGGAAAGTATGCAGATTCTTATGGGCTGATAGTGTCTGCCGCGCTTTTATAGGAAGTACGGCATAAAAAAAGCCGCATGCAAGCATGCGGCTTTTTTGCAGATGCTGTTTCCATCCATCACTGGACGGAAACAACAGGCATTACGCGGCCAGCAATTGACGCAAGACGAATGGCAGGATGCCGCCGTGCTTGTAGTAATCGACTTCGATAGGGGTATCGATACGCAACAGCACTTTGACGTCACGGCTTTCGCCATTCGCGCGGTGGATGACCAGGGTCACTTCCTGTTGCGGACGCAGATTGCCTTCCAGGCCTTTCAGGTCGAAGGTTTCATCGCCGGTGATGCCGAGCGTGGTGACGCTGTCATCGCCGAGGAATTGCAGAGGCAAGACGCCCATGCCGACCAGGTTGGAACGGTGGATACGTTCGTACGAACGTGCGATCACTGCCTTGACGCCCAGCAATTGCGTGCCTTTAGCAGCCCAGTCACGCGACGAACCGGTACCGTACTCTTCACCAGCGAAGACCATGGTTGGTGTGCCTTCTGCAACGTAGCGCATTGCTGCATCGTAGATCGACATTTGTTCGCCGCTAGGCTGGAACAGGGTAACGCCGCCTTCGACGCGCGAACCGTCCGGTTTGGCCGGGATCATCAGGTTTTTGATACGCACGTTGGCGAAGGTGCCGCGCATCATGATTTCGTGATTGCCGCGACGTGAACCATACGAGTTGAAATCGGCTTTCATCACGCCTTTTTCGCTCAGGTATTTACCAGCCGGGCTGCTGTCCTTGATCGCGCCTGCAGGCGAGATGTGATCAGTCGTGATCGAATCACCAAACACGCCGAGTGCACGTGCTGCGGTGATACCGGTCGCTGCTGCTTTCGGCTCCATCGCGAAGTCGCTGAAGAACGGTGGTTCCGCGATATAGGTCGAGGTTGGCCAATCGTAGACCTGACCTTCAGCCACGCCCTTGATTTGCTCCCACAGCTTGCCTGGTGCGGTTTTGACTTGTGCGTAGTTGTCCTTGAAGGTCTTCGCATTCATCGCAAACTTCATCAGCTTGGCCACTTCCTGGCTGCTCGGCCAGATGTCACCCAGGTAGATGTCACGGGTTTTGCCATCAGCACCTTTGCCGCGGCCGACAGGCTCGGTCATCAGATCGCGTGTCATGTTACCGGCAATCGCGTAAGCGACGACCAGTGGTGGCGAGGCGAGGAAGTTGGAGCGGATGTTCGGGTGGATACGCGCTTCAAAGTTACGGTTACCAGACAGGACGGCCGAGGCGACGATATCGTGCTGCACGATCGCTTCGTTCATCGCTGGTGTCAGGTCGCCGGCATTACCGATACAGGTGGTGCAGCCGTAGGCGGTGACGCCGAAGCCGAGTTTTTCCAGGTAGGGCAGCAAGCCTGCTGCTTCCAGGTACTCGGTCACAACGCGCGAGCCAGGGGCCAGCGAAGTTTTGATATGTGGCGATACTTTCAGGCCAGCTTCAACGGCTTTCTTCGCGAGCAAGCCTGCGGTCAGCAAGACGCTAGGGTTGGAAGTGTTGGTGCATGAAGTAATCGCAGCGATCAGCACGTCGCCGTTTTTGACTTTGACGCCGTCGCTGTTGGTGTAGGTCGCATCCAGGTCTTCGATCTTTTTGTTGAAGCCGTTTTCCGAAACAGGTTTGGCAAACAGTTCTGCGAAGTTGTGTTTGACGTTACCGATTTCGATACGGTCTTGCGGACGCTTAGGACCTGCGAGCGAAGGTGCAACCGAACCGAGATCCAGCGCGACGACGTGGGTGTAGTCGATTTCGCCGGACTTAGGAATGCCGTACAGGCCTTGTGCCTTGAAGTAGTTTTCAAAGGCGTCGATTTCTGCCTTGGTACGGCCGGTACCTTTGAAGTAATCGATGGTTGCATCGTCGACCGGGAAGAAACCCATGGTCGCGCCGTATTCCGGTGCCATGTTGGCGATGGTGGCGCGATCGGTCAGCGACAGCGAGGCGGTGCCTTCGCCGAAGAATTCGACGAACTTGCCGACGACTTTTTCCTTGCGCAGCATTTCGGTGATGGTCAGTACCAGATCGGTAGCGGTGACGCCTTCACGCAGTTGGCCGGTCAGGTTCACGCCGACCACATCTGGTGTCAGGAAGTAGACCGGTTGACCCAGCATGCCGGCTTCCGCTTCGATACCGCCTACGCCCCAGCCGACTACGCCGATGCCGTTAATCATGGTGGTGTGCGAATCGGTACCGACCAGGGTGTCAGGGTAGTAGACGCTATCTTTTTGATGTACACCACGCGCCAGGTATTCCAGGTTGACCTGGTGCACGATACCGAAGCCTGGTGGCACGACGCCAAAGGTGTCGAATGCCTGCATGCCCCATTTCATGAACTGGTAGCGCTCGTTATTGCGCTGGAATTCCAGTTTCATGTTGAGGTCGAGTGCATTTTTTTGGCGGAAGTGATCGATCTGGATGGAGTGATCGACGACCAGGTCTACCGGCACCAGTGGTTCGATGTTCTTTGGGTTCTTGCCCATCTTTTCAGCAACGCCACGCATGGCGGCCAGATCAGCCAGCAGCGGTACGCCGGTGAAGTCTTGCAGCACCACGCGTGCCACGACGAAAGGAATTTCATCGGTGCGGCTGGCGTTAGGCGACCAGTTGGCCAGTTGGCGGATGTGTTCTTCAGTTACTTTTTTGCCGTCGCAATTGCGCAGCACCGATTCCAGCACGATACGGATGGAAACCGGCAAACGGGAAACATTCACGCCGAGTTTTTTGCCCAGAGCAGGCAAGGAATAGAATTCGCCTTTCTTGGAGGCTGTGATATTGAATTCCTTAAGCGTATTCAATGTGTTACGCGACATGATTTCTCCTTAATACAAATAACCGAGGCATTATTTACTACCCGATGCCGTCAGATTTCGGCGGCGGCTTGCGGCATCGTTTTACTTCCTTTAATTCCTATCCCTTAGCCTTTGGCAGCGAGTGCTTTGGCTTGTTCAGGGTTGCGGCATTCATTCGCCAGCTGCTGGCCTTTACGGGAGTCGAGCAACATTGCTTTCGATGGGATGTTGATCCAGACCAGGCCTGCTTTACGGTTTTCAAAACGGTTGGCACCGGTGCTGGTACCGATGCGGCCCAGGCGATGCACTTTGTTTTGCCAGCGGATCGCCATGTACTTGTCGTCACCGACGTTGTTGTAGGTCGTGATCTTATTGCCCAGTTCACAGTTGTAATGGGTCACGGTCGAGCCTTCGATATTGGCTTCGCCCAGATCTTCCTGTTCGTCTTCACCGGCTGCTGCGGCAGCGGCCGGGGTTGCAGCAGCGGCTGCTTTGGCTGGTGCTTTTTTGGTTACCTTGGCGGCTGGCTTTTTTGCCGCTTCCTTGTTGCCGGCAGCCGATTGTGCAAACGCCGGAGCGATTGCGGAAGACATGCCGATCAGAAGGAATGCGCAGAGCAATTTTTTCATTCGATATTCTCCAAAAATTTTTAACTCACCCACATCAGGTTTGATGCGGGCAAACGGGTATTCATAAAATTGTATGTGCGACTGCAGGCAGCGTTAAACCGCTGGCCTGGGCACGTTGCAGGATGGTCCAGTAATAGCGATAACTGGCGCGATCATGCAGCTTGCCATTATGTTGTATCGGGCCCCATTGAATAGCATGGGCTTGCGCCAGGATTTCTGCCGCTTCATTGACTTCGGACAGACGTGGTGCAAATGATTTCAATATCGGTTTGATCTGGTTCGGATGTATGCTCCACATCCGCGTATAACCAAATTCCGCCGCAGCGCGATGCGCATCACTGGCGACGACTGAGGTGTCATTGATTTCAGTCGTGACGTTATGCGAAGGCACCTTGCCGTGGGCGTGGCAGGCGGCCGCAATTTCCAGCTTGGCGCGTACTAATAAAGGATGCGTGAACTGTCCCGGGGAACGCATGGCATTGCCGGGTATCGCGCCGTAATGGTCAGAAACGAAATCCATCACGCCGAACGACAAACATTCGACCTGGGGCAGGGCAGCGATGGCAAATGCGTCTGCCAATGCGCCATGCGTTTCTATTAATACGTGTACCGGCAATTGTTCGCGCCCATGCTGATGGGCGTGACGATTGATGAGCGCAATTGCGTTCTCCACATCGGCGACGCTTTCAACTTTGGGGACGACCAGGTAAGCCAGTTTTTGTGCGGCGTGTTGCAGGATGATTTCTATATCCTGCGCAAAAAATTCGCTGCTGACATCGTGCACACGGGCGCCGATGCGGGCAAACAGGTTTTCTTCGCTGGCGACGAGTGTGCCGAGCAGATGCGCATGTGCTGTTTCATTGCCATGCGCAGCACCATCTTCACAGTCAAACGTAATATCAAAAACCGGGCCGAGCTCTTGCTGTAGCGCCAGCGATTTACGCATCAATTTCTCGGAACCGGCATAGTGATCGCATGCCGGTATGGAAACCGGTGGGCATTTGCCTTGAAATAGGACTTCTGAAGGATGCATGTATGTTGCGTAATTGTCGATCTTGGTCGGACTTGCTACGAAGGAGATGGGCAGGTCTGCCTGCCCATCGATGCGCGCATTAGCCTAGGAGATGTTTCACACCTTCGCGTTCTTCGAGCAACTCTTTCAGGGTCAGGTTGATGCGCTCTTGCGAGAATGCATCGATTTCCAGGCCTTGAACGATTTTGTATTCGCCGTTTTCAACGGTGACAGGGAAACCGAAAATGGTGTCTTTCGGAATGCCATACGAACCATCGGAAGGGATACCCATGGTGACCCATTTGCCGTTGGTGCCGAGCACCCAGTCACGGACGTGGTCGATCGCTGCGTTGGCTGCCGAAGCTGCCGACGATACGCCGCGTGCGTCGATGATGGCTGCGCCGCGTTTGCCGACTGTAGGCAGGAATACGTCTTTGTTCCAGACTTCGTCGTTGATCGCTTCTTTAACCGATTTGCCATCAGCTGTTGCGAAACGATAGTCAGGGTACATGGTAGGCGAGTGATTGCCCCAGACCGTCAGTTTTTCGATCGAGGTAACTGGCTTGCTGATCTTCGCTGCGATTTGCGACAAGGCACGGTTGTGATCCAGGCGCAGCATGGCGGTGAAGTTTTTGGCTGGCAGGTTAGGTGCCGATTTCATTGCGATGTAAGCATTGGTGTTGGCTGGGTTGCCGACGACCAGTACTTTGACATTGCGCGATGCAACTGCATCCAGCGCTTTACCTTGTACCGTGAAAATCTGTGCATTGGCTTCCAGCAGGTCTTTACGTTCCATGCCTGGGCCGCGTGGACGTGCGCCAACCAGCAAGGCAACATCTGCGTCTTTGAATGCGGTCATCGGGTCGCTGTGTGCGGTGACACCTGCCAACAGTGGAAACGCGCAATCGTCGATTTCCATGATCACGCCTTTCAGCGCTTTTTGTGCCTTTTCATCAGCGATTTCCAGCAATTGCAAAATAACTGGCTGGTCTTTACCCAGCAAATCGCCGTTAGCGATGCGGAACAGAAGGGAATAGCCGATCTGGCCGGCGGCGCCGGTAACGGCGACACGCATTGGGGCTTTAGCCATGTTGAATCTCCAAGGTAGTGATGAGTGAGGTCAGGTATTGGGAATTTATTCCGCGTGGCGCAATGATACAGTTGAATACCCGATAAGTCAGCGGGGTCAAAGCGCTTATGATCAACATAAGCTCAACTTAAGCTCAATAGTTACCGCAACTTTCTGTTGGTAAAATTTGTGCCCAGCTGTATTGCCCACGAGTTTAGGCTTGGCAAGTTTAGCTGTCAATATATATCTTATGTCTTATATAAGACATGTTATTTTCAAGTTTTGCTGGACGGCGGGGCTGCTTTGTGGTGAAATCCGTCCTATGAGTTCAGCGCCAACTACCTTGCCTAACAATAATGCAGCCGCTACTGCTGGCGGTGCGACACCTTCGCCCACTTTCAGTCCGCTGTATCAGCAAATCAAGGCTCTTATTACCCGTAGTCTGCAATCCGGTGAGTGGCGTCCCGGCGAATTGATCCCCAGCGAAGTCGAGCTGGCAAATCGCTTCAAGGTCAGCCAGGGCACCGTACGCAAGGCTATCGACGAACTTTCCGCCGAAAACCTGGTGGTTCGACGTCAGGGGAAGGGTACTTTTGTTGCGACGCACCATGAGGCGCGCGCGCAATTCCGTTTCCTTCGCCTGAAGCCGGATGTCGGCGAGCCGCTTTATCCAGATAACACGATTATTGATGCCAAGCGCCTGCGTGCGCCGGCTGATATCGCACGTCAGCTCGACATCAAAACCGGTGATTCCGTGGTCTTCCTCAAGCGCATGCAGTCTTTTGATAATGCGCCTACCATCCTGGAAGAACTGTGGTTGCCAGGGACTATCTTCAAAGGTTTGTCGGTGGAGCGTGTGCTGCAGTACAAAGGTCCGATGTACGCGCTGCTGGAGACTGAATTTGGCACCCAGATGATAAGAGCGGTCGAGAATATCAAGGCGGTGGTGGCGGATCAGGTAACGGCGGATTTATTGCAGTTGCCGTTGAATACACCGTTGCTCAGCGTGACCCGCGTTTCATTTACATATGGTGATAAACCGGTCGAAGTAAGGCGCTCTTACTACGTGACAAACAATCATCATTACCGTAACGATTTGAACTAAAGTTGCAGCTAATTCAATAAACCAGCAAGCCCGTATTATTAAATAAGCAAGCCAGTTGATAATGAAAAATAATTTGTATTGCTGTGGCGCACCAATATCGGTGAAAATTAGTGGTTTATCTCGTTTTGGAAAGTCCTGCCATGTCTGATTCACTCAAAACCGGCAAGAGAGAGTTCCGTAATATCAACGTTACAGATCTGCTCCGATATCGCTTTCCACTTGCTGCGATACAGTCGATATTGCACCGCGCCAGTGGTGCTTTCATCTTCTTGCTGTTGCCATTCATCCTTTTCCTGCTGGACAAGAGCCTGCTGTCTGAAATCTCTTTTGAGCATTTCAGGGGCATTGCTTCGCACTGGTTCGTCAAACTGATTATCCTCGCGCTGGTCTGGGCGTATCTGCACCATTTCTGCGCGGGCATACGCCATTTGCTGATGGATGTGCATGTCGGCGTCGATAAAGTCACCGGCAAGAAATCTGCCCTGATCGTATTCGCTGTCAGCCTGCCTTTGACCGCACTGGTCGCCCTCAAACTGTTTGGAGCATTCTGATGCCTATCGACAATATCGGACGTCACCGCCTGGTCGTTGGTGCGCACTACGGCGTAAGGGACTGGCTGGCGCAACGCATCACGGCCATCGTGATGGTGCTGTACACGGCGGTGCTGCTGATCACCTTCCTGACTGCATCGGATTTTAGCTATGAAGGCTGGGCGGGCTTGTTCGCGCAGCAGTGGGTCAAGATGTTTACGTTTGTTACCTTCTTGGCTTTGTTCTATCACGCCTGGGTCGGCATGCGGAACATCTGGATGGATTACATCAAACCGGTTTCTATACGCCTCACATTGCAGGTCGCCACGATTTTGTGGCTCGTCGCTTGCGCCGGATGGACGGCGCAAATTCTCTGGAGAGCGTAACGTGGCAGCAATCAAAACCAGCATTCCGTCACGTCACTTTGACGCCATCATTGTCGGTGCCGGCGGTTCCGGCATGCGCGCATCGTTGCAACTTGCAGAAGCAGGTCTGAACGTTGCAGTCTTGTCCAAGGTATTCCCGACCCGTTCGCATACGGTTGCTGCCCAGGGCGGTATCGGTGCTTCACTCGGCAATATGGCGGAAGACAATTGGTACTGGCATATGTTCGATACCGTCAAAGGTTCGGATTACCTGGGCGACCAGGATGCTATCGAATTCATGTGCCGCGAAGCGCCGAAAGTCGTCTACGAGCTGGAACACTTCGGCATGCCTTTTGACCGCAACTCCGACGGCACGATTTACCAGCGTCCGTTTGGCGGTCATACCGCAAATTTCGGTGAAAAGCCGGTGCAACGTGCATGCGCGGCGGCGGATCGTACCGGTCATGCCTTGCTGCATACGCTGTACCAGCGCAATGTGCGCGCCCGTACCCATTTCTTTGTTGAGTGGATGGCGATCGACCTGATGCGTGATGCGGATGGTGATGTGATCGGTGTCGTCGCACTGGAAATGGAAACCGGCGACGTCATGATGCTGGAAGCCAAAACTACTTTGTTTGCAACCGGCGGTGCAGGGCGCATCTGGGCTGCTTCGACCAATGCCTTCATCAACACCGGCGACGGCATGGGCATGGCAGCACGCGCTGGCCTGCCACTGGAAGATATGGAATTCTGGCAGTTCCACCCGACCGGCGTGGCTGGTGCAGGTGTGCTGATTACCGAAGGCGTGCGCGGTGAGGGCGGCATTCTGGTGAATAGTCAAGGCGAACGTTTCATGGAACGTTATGCGCCTACACTGAAAGATCTGGCACCACGCGACTTTGTATCGCGCTCGATGGACCAGGAGATCAAGGAAGGCCGTGGCTGTGGTCCGCTCAAGGATCACGTGATGCTGGACCTGCGCCACATCGGTGCTGAAACCATCCAGAAGCGCTTGCCATCGATCCTGGAAATCGCGCACAAGTTTGCGAACGTTGACGCGACGCGTGAGCCGATTCCCGTCGTGCCTACTATCCATTACCAAATGGGCGGCATTCCAACCAATATCCATGGCCAGGTCGTGGTGCCGAAAGACGGCAACCCTAATCACGTGGTCAATGGCCTGTACGCGATCGGTGAGTGCGCTTGCGTGTCGGTACATGGTGCGAACCGTCTGGGTACCAACTCCTTGCTCGATCTGGTGGTATTCGGTCGCGCTGCGGGTAACCACATCGTGCAGAGCAATTTGAAAAGCCGTTCGCACAAGCCTTTGCCAGCTGATGCAGCTGATCAGGCACTGTCGCGTTTGTCACGCCTGGAGAACAACACCGGTGGCGAACGTGTACAAGACGTGGCGAACGATATTCGCTCGACCATGCAACAGTATTGCGGCGTGTTCCGTACTGATGAATTGCTGCAAACCGGCTACAAGAAAATCATGGAACTGGATGAGCGTCGCAAGCATGTCTCGTTCAAGGACAAGTCACGTGTTTTCAATACCGCGCGTATCGAAGCATTGGAGCTGGATAACCTGATTGAAACTGCCAAGGCGACCATCACCTCGGCAGCTGCACGCAAGGAATCACGTGGTGCGCATGCGCATCGTGATTTCGAAAAGCGTGACGATGAAAACTGGATGAAGCACTCGCTGTTTTATTCCGAAGGCAATCGACTGGACTACAAGCCGGTGGTGACCAAGCCGCTGACGGTAGACACCTTCAAGCCTAAACCACGTACTTTCTAAAAGGTCAGAACATGGCACGGACTCTCAGATTACAGATTTACCGCTATGATCCTGACAAGGATGCAAAGCCGTACATGCAGGATGTGACGGTAGAATTGCATGATCATGACAAGATGCTGCTGGATGCCTTGCAGCGCATCAAGGCGACCGTCGATGACTCGCTGGCCCTGCGTCGTTCCTGCCGCGAAGGCGTGTGCGGCTCGGACGCGATGAACATCAACGGCAAGAATGGCCTGGCTTGTACCACCAATTTGAATGAGTTGACCGAGCCTATCGTATTGCGTCCTTTGCCAGGTTTGCCGGTGATCCGCGACCTGATCGTGGACATGACGCAATTCTTTAAACAATACGATTCCATCAAACCGTTCCTGATTAACGATACAATCCCGCCTGAGAAGGAACGTTTGCAGACTCCTGCCGAACGCGAAGAGCTCGATGGCCTGTATGAGTGTATCCTGTGCGCCTGCTGCTCGACTTCGTGCCCGTCATTCTGGTGGAATCCTGATAAATTCGTCGGTCCGGCCGGTTTGTTGCAGGCCTACCGTTTCATAGCGGATAGCCGCGATGAAGCCACTGGTGCACGTCTGGATAATCTGGAAGATCCATACAGATTGTTCAGATGTCATACAATTATGAATTGCGTGGATGTTTGTCCCAAGGGTTTGAACCCGACCCGCGCAATCGGCAAAATCAAGGAACTGATGGTGCGCAGGGCTGTATAGTGCGCAATTCGACGAAGCGCAGCGCGTTAGTCGCTGTGTTTCTTACGCCAGCAGATGACGTGGAAGTAGTATTGAACAGGTTAAGTGAGTATCCATGTCGATAACCCACCAAGCTGATCCGGTAAAACGAGCGCGCCTGCGCTGGCGTGGTCGTCGTGGTTTGCTGGAAAATGATTTATTGCTGACGCGTTTCCTCGATCAACACGAAGAAACGCTGACGGATGAAGAAGTCGAGGCTTTTTCCATATTGCTGGAATTGCCCGACAATGAATTGCTGAATTTGCTATTGGCACGCAATGAACCGGAAGGTGAGGCCGATGTGCCCCATGTCCATGCGTTGCTGATTAGATTGCGCGCGATTTAAAGCGTGCTGTATGACCGGTTTTTTAATTTTGCGATTTATTCTTAAATCGACTCACCTCGTTATTAGAAGGAAGAGCCATGCCCCACTCCCAATCTGACACCAAAGCCACACTGTCGTTTTCTGACGGTTCGCCATCAGTGGAGTTGCCGATTTATAAGGGTTCCATAGGCCCTGACGTAATCGACATCCGTAAACTCTACGGTGCCAGCGGTAAATTCACCTACGATCCAGGCTTTATGTCTACCGCAGCGTGTGATTCGACCATCACTTACATCGATGGCGATAAAGGCGAACTGCTGTATCGCGGTTACCCGATTGAGCAGTTGGCGGTAAAGTGCGACTTCCTTGAAACTTGCTACCTCTTGCTCAAAGGCGAATTGCCGAATGCAGAGCAAAAGAAAACCTTCGTCAGCACCGTGACCAAGCACACGATGTTGCATGAACAAATGCAATTCTTCTTCCGTGGCTTCCGTCGCGACGCGCACCCGATGTCGGTACTGGTTGGTACCGTCGGCGCGCTGGCTTCGTTCTACCATGACTCGCTGGACATCACTGACGCGCACCATCGTGAAGTATCGGCTATCCGCCTGATCGCGAAGATGCCTACGCTGGTCGCCATGTCGTACAAATACTCGGTAGGCCAGCCTTTCGTCTACCCGCGCAATGACCTGTCGTACAGCGCGAACTTCATGCACATGATGTTCTCGACACCTAGCGAAGAATACAAAATCAGCGACGTCCTGGTACGCGCGTTGGATCGTATCCTGATCCTGCACGCAGACCATGAGCAAAACGCGTCGACTTCGACCGTGCGTCTGTCGGGTTCCAGTGGTGCCAATCCGTTCGCCTGTATCGCTGCCGGTATCGCCTGTTTGTGGGGCCCTGCCCACGGTGGTGCGAATGAAGCTGCATTGAACATGCTGAAAGAAATCGGTACCGTCGACAAGATTCCTGAATTCATCGCTAAGGTGAAAGACAAGAATTCCGGCGTCAAACTGATGGGCTTCGGTCACCGTGTTTACAAAAACTTCGACCCACGCGCCAAACTGATGCGTGAAACCTGCCACGAAGTGCTGGAAGAACTGGGCTTGCATGACGACCCATTGTTCAAACTGGCGATGGCCCTGGAAAAAGTGGCGCTGGAAGACGAATACTTCGTATCGCGCAAACTGTACCCGAACGTCGATTTCTACTCGGGCATCGTGCAATCCGCGCTGGGTATTCCAGTCTCGCTGTTCACCGGTATCTTCGCGATGGCGCGTACCGTTGGCTGGGTTGCTCAGTGGAACGAAATGATCTCGGATCCGGAACAAAAAATCGGCCGTCCACGTCAATTGTTCATCGGTGAAAAGCAACGCGACGTGCCAGACTTGGCAAAGCGTCCATAATCATCGCTAAAGGCAAAAAGTGAGTCAGGAGATTCACTTTTTGCCAAATTGTTTTATGTTATTCTGATGTCACAAAATTGAGTTAAGTTACAGCTATAGATTAAAGAGTCCTTCCCCACAACTTGATGTGCAATCCGCTAACCGGTCAGGCCGTGTCGCGGAAGGTTAAATTAACCCGCTAATCTCGCGAAACGCGAAGAAAGGTGAGCAAGATGATGCAACAGTCCCAATCCAATTCTTATCTGTTTGGAGGGAACGCACCGTACGTTGAAGAACTGTACGAGGCTTACCTCGACAACCCAGGCTCCGTACCAGACAACTGGCGCGCGTATTTCGACGCCATGCAGCATGTGCCTGCCGTCGATGGTTCAGCCAAACCTGACGTCGCTCACGCGTCCGTCATCGCTTCTTTTGCCGAACGTGCCAAACATGGCCCGATTCGCACCGTTACCGCTTCCGAAGATGTCGAAATGGGACGCAAACGCGTCGCCGTTACACAGCTGATTGCCGCCTATCGCGTGCTCGGTAATAACTGGGCCAACCTCGACCCGCTGCAACGCCAGGAACGTCCGCCTATCCCGCAACTGGAGCCTAGCTTCTATGGTTTTACCGATGCGGATATGGATATCGTTTTCAATATCAGCAATACCCATTTCGGTAGCGAAACATCGTCGCTGCGCGATTTGCTCAACGCCTTGCGTGACACCTATTGCCGTTCCATCGGTCCTGAGTTCATGTACATCAGTGACCCGGTGCAAAAGCTGTGGTTGCAGGAACGTTTTGAATCGGTACGCTCGACCCCGACTTTTTCCAGCGAAAAGAAAAAACACATCCTTGAGCGCCTGACGGCAGCTGAAGGCCTGGAGCGCTATCTGCACACCAAATACGTGGGCCAGAAACGCTTCTCGCTGGAAGGCAGCGAAAGCTTTATCGCGGCACTGGATGAAGTCATCCAGCGCGGTGGCGAAAAAGGCGTGCAGGAAATCGTGATCGGTATGGCGCATCGCGGCCGTCTGAACGTCCTGGTTAACACCCTGGGCAAAATGCCGCAGGAATTGTTTGCCGAATTCGAAGGTCGTCATGGCGATGACTTGCCATCCGGCGACGTCAAATACCACCAAGGCTTCTCATCCGACATCAGCACACCAGGCGGTCCTATTCACCTGTCGCTGGCGTTTAACCCGTCACATCTGGAAATCGTTAATCCAGTGGTCGAAGGTTCGGTGCGCGCACGTATCGAACGTCGCGGCCAGAACGATCCGTCGCAACAAGTACTGCCTATCCTGATTCACGGCGATGCCGCGTTTGCCGGGCAGGGCGTCATCATGGAAACGCTGAACCTGGCGCAGACCCGTGGGTATGGCACCGGCGGTACCGTGCACATCATCATCAATAACCAGATCGGTTTCACCACTTCGGATCCGCGTGATTCACGCTCCACGCTGTATTGCACCGACGTGTCGAAGATGATTGAAGCGCCGGTGATCCACGTCAATGGCGACGATCCGGAAGCCGTTGTTTTTGCTGCGCAACTGGCACTCGACTACCGCCTCGAATTCCGCAAGGACATCGTGGTTGATATTGTTTGCTACCGCAAACTGGGCCACAACGAGCAAGACACCCCGGCCTTGACGCAACCCTTGATGTACAAAAAGATTGCCGCTCATCCAGGCACACGCAAACTCTACGCCGACAAATTGCTGACACAAGGCACCATAGCTGCTGATGATGGCGATGCGATGGTCAAGGAATATCGCGATGCGATGGATGCTGGTAAGCACACAGTCGATCCTGTTATTTCCAACTTCAAGAGCAAGTATGCGGTTGACTGGATGCCTTTCCTCAACCGCAAATGGACCGATGCTGCCGATACAGCAGTGCCGATTACTGAGTTGAAGCGCCTGGCGGAACGTATCACGACCTTGCCGGAGAATTTCAAGGTTCATCCGCTGGTAGAGAAAGTACTGAACGACCGTGCAGCGATGGGGCGTGGCGAAATGAATCTGGATTGGGGTATGGGCGAGCATCTGGCTTATGCGTCGCTGGTGAGCTCCGGTTACGCAGTGCGCCTGACTGGTCAGGATTCTGGTCGCGGTACCTTTGTGCATCGTCACGCAGTCCTGCATGATCAAAACCGTGAACGTTGGGATGCAGGTACCTATGTGCCGCTGCAAAACGTCTCCGACCAGCAGGCCTGGTTCCGTGTCATCGATTCCGTACTGTCGGAAGAAGCAGTACTGGCCTATGAATACGGTTACTCGACTGCAGAACCCAATACCCTGGTGATCTGGGAAGCGCAGTTCGGTGACTTCGTCAACGGCGCGCAAGTCGTGATCGACCAATTTATCAGTTCCGGCGAAGTGAAGTGGGGGCGTGCTTCTGGCCTGGTCATGATGCTGCCGCACGGATACGAAGGACAGGGGCCAGAGCACTCATCTGCTCGTCCTGAACGCTTCCTGCAACTGTGCGCGGACAACAATATGCAAGTGGTGCAACCAACTACTGCGGCGCAGATCTTCCATCTGCTGCGTCGTCAGATGATACGTTTGTTCCGCAAGCCATTGGTTATCCTGACACCGAAGTCGCTGTTGCGTAACAAGGATGCCGGATCGCCACTGAGCGAATTGGCCAAAGGTTCGTTCCAGACCGTGATCGGTGAAGTGGATGACAAGATCGATGCGAAAAAAGTGAAGCGCGTAATTGCCTGCTCCGGTCGTGTCTACTACGACCTGATCGCAGCACGTAAAGAGCGTGGTCAGAATGACGTCGCGATTATCCGTATCGAACAACTGTATCCATTCCCGCACAAGGCCTTTGCGGCTGAACTCAAGAAATTCCCGAATTTCGCCGAGTTGGTATGGGCGCAGGATGAACCGCAGAACCAGGGCGCATGGTTCCAGATTCAACACAATATTCTGGAAAACATGGCGGATGGACAGAAGCTGGCATATGCCGGTCGTCCAGCCAGCGCATCGCCTGCGGTCGGTTATTACGACAAGCATTACGCGCAGCAAAAAGCATTGATAGATGCGGCTTTTGCCAAATTAAAAGGTTTCGTACAAACGAAATAAAGACCCTGCGGCACCCCAAAGACTGGGGTGTCGTACGAACAACCCGAAACGGAGAGTTAAATGGCAATTCTTGAGGTGAAAGTTCCGCAATTGTCGGAATCAGTTGCAGAGGCTACCCTGCTGCAATGGCATAAAAAGGTGGGTGACACTGTTGCCCGTGACGAAAACCTGATCGACATCGAAACCGATAAAGTCGTGCTGGAACTGCCGGCACCTGACGCGGGCGTGATTACGCAAATCGTGCGTGCTGACAACAGCACCGTGGTTGCCGGCGAAGTCATCGCACTGATCGATACCGATTTGTCGGCGGTCGCAATTCCGGCAGCAGTCGCGCCACTGGCCGCGACCACGCCTGCAAGCGCACCGGCGCCAGCGGCGAGTGCGCCTGCTGCGGCGTCCAACAGCGCTGCGGGTATTGCAATGCCGGCGGCTGCAAAAATGCTGGCAGAAAACAATTTGTCCGCCAGCGATGTTGCAGGCAGCGGCAAGGATGGTCGTGTCACCAAGGGTGATGTGATCAACCAGCTCGCCCAGCCAGCAACTGCTCCGGCACCGGCAGCTCCAGCCGTAGCCGCGAAACCGGCTCTGCAGCAAGTCGCCGCACCGGCCGCACCGTCTGCCGCACTGGCGAATCGTCCGGAAGAGCGCGTGCCTATGAGCCGCCTGCGCGCACGTATCGCCGAGCGTCTGCTGCAATCGCAATCGAGCAATGCCATCTTGACGACCTTCAATGAAGTCAACATGCAGCCAGTGATCGATCTGCGTACCAAGTACAAAGACAAGTTCGAAAAAGAACATGGCGTCAAACTTGGCTTCATGTCTTTCTTCGTCAAGGCTGCAGTAGCGGCATTGAAAAAATATCCGATCATCAACGCGTCGGTCGATGGCAATGACATCGTCTATCACGGTTACTTCGATATCGGTATCGCAGTCGGTTCACCACGCGGTCTGGTGGTGCCTATCCTGCGCGATGCAGATCAAATGTCGATCGCCGAGATCGAAAAGAAAATCGGTGAATTCGGTAACAAGGCGAAGGACGGCAAGCTGACACTGGACGATCTGACCGGTGGTACTTTCTCGATTTCGAACGGCGGTATCTTCGGCTCCATGCTGTCGACTCCTATCATCAACCCACCGCAATCTGCGATCCTCGGCATCCACGCAACGAAAGAACGTGCAGTGGTTGAAAACGGCCAGATCGTGATACGCCCGATGAACTATCTGGCGATGTCTTATGACCATCGCATCATCGATGGCCGTGAAGCGGTGCTGGGCCTGGTAGCGATGAAGGAAGCATTGGAAGATCCTGCGCGTCTGCTGCTGGACCTCTGATATTTGACCAAATGAAAAGACACAAAGGCCCAGGTATATGGATGCCTTTGTGTCTTTTTCTTTAATGGGGTAAAGATATGTCGAAGAATTTTGATGTGGTAGTAATCGGCGCCGGTCCTGGCGGTTATGTCGCAGCGATACGTGCAGCGCAGCTAGGTTTCACGGTCGCTTGTATCGACGAATGGAAAAACGAAAAGGGCGGCCCTGCGCCTGGTGGCACATGTACCAATGTAGGTTGCATACCATCGAAAGCGATGCTGCAATCGTCGGAAAATTATGATCATGCAGGTCATGCGTTTGCCGATCACGGGATCGAAGTCAAAGGTTTGTCGCTCAACGTCAAGAAGATGGTGGCGCGTAAAGATAGCGTTGTTAAACAAAACAATGACGGCATCCTGTACCTGTTTAAAAAGAACAAGGTTACCTTCTTCCACGGTCGTGGTTCTTTCGTGAAAGCCGCAGACGGCGGACATGAAATCAAGATCGCAGGTGCGACGGAAGAAAATATTTTTGCCAAGCATGTGGTGGTGGCAACCGGTTCCAATCCACGTGCCTTGCCAGGTGCGGCATTCGATGAAAAACTGATTCTGTCGAATACCGGTGCGTTGGCAATCACTGATGTGCCTAAGCGTCTGGGCGTGATCGGTGCCGGTGTCATCGGACTGGAAATGGGTAGCGTCTGGCGTCGCCTGGGTTCCGAAGTGACAGTACTGGAAGCATTGCCAGCTTTCCTCGGTGCAGTCGATGACGCAGTTGCCAAAGAAGCGTTCAAACAATTCGCCAAGCAAGGCCTGGCCATCAGTCTCGGTGTGCAGATCGGTGCGATCACTGCGGGCAAAAACGACGTCACGGTCAATTACGTTGACGACAAAGGTGCGGCGCAGAAGGCTGTGTTTGACAAGCTGATCGTCTCGATCGGTCGTGTGCCTAACACCATCGGTCTGAATGCAGAAGCAGTCGGCCTGAAGCTGGATGAACGCGGCTTCATCGCGGTTGATGCTGATTGCAAAACCAGCTTGCTGAATGTGTGGGCAGTCGGTGACGTGGTGCGTGGTCCTATGCTGGCGCACAAATCGGAAGAAGAGGGCGTCGCGGTCGCTGAGCGCATCGCTGGCCAGCACGGCCATGTCAATTTCAACACCATTCCATGGGTGATTTATACTTCCCCTGAGATTGCGTGGGTAGGCAAGACTGAGCAGCAACTGAAAGCAGAAAAAATTGCTTACAAATCCGGCTCTTTCCCTTTCCTCGCTAACGGTCGTGCCCGCGCCCTCGGTGATACCACTGGTTTCGTGAAATTCCTGGCTGATGCCAAGACCGATGAAATCCTCGGTGTACACATCATCGGCGCGATGGCTTCGGAACTGATTTCAGAAGCTGTGGTCGCAATGGAGTTCCGTGCATCTTCTGAAGACATCGCGCGGATCTGTCATGCACACCCATCGTTGTCGGAAGCTGTCAAAGAGGCAGCGCTGGCGGTCGATGGCCGGGCCCTGAACTTTTAGGAGTATTTTTTAATGCGATATGCCGCCTTGCTTTTGCCTTTGCTACTGACCGCGTGTGCCACCAGCGGTAATGGAGATGGTCGCGTGTCAGTTGCGACCGCCTCCAACGGGCAAGAGTTTGGCGGTGCCAATTGTTCGGTGACCACCAATTCCGGGAGCTGGAGTGTGTTGACGCCTGCTACTGTGCAATTGGGCAGTGCCAACGGTGAGTTGCGGATTATTTGCAATAAGCCGGGCTATCGCACCACGGAATTGCGCTTGCCGCCCTATGCGCCAACTTCATCCGGTTCCCGTGTAGGTCTGGGTCTCGGTGGTGGTAGCGGTGCAGTTGGTATGGGTCTGGGCTTTAGTGTGCCGATCAGCTCCGGTGGCGGCGGTTATTATCCGCCTCGTGTCGTGGTCAATATGGCGCCGCAGTAAAGATCATTCTGCCGCCAGTATGGTGCAGAGACAGATGGGCGAGCAATGACTCGCCCATTTTTTTCTGCAAGTATCAGCCCGCTGGATAGCGAAAATACAGACTGGATTTTAGCCGCATGAATGTACGTGAATTTTATGAGCATGCATTATCGCAACGAGGATTCGTTGCTGATGAGTCGCAGCTCAATGCCGTTAATCGTTTGCAGCAAGCCTATGATGAATGGGTAGAGTACAAGGCACAGCGTGCGAATGCCTTCATGCGCTTCTTGCGGCCGCCTGAAATCCCGCGTGGGATTTATATGTGGGGTGGGGTAGGTCGCGGTAAATCCTTCCTGATGGATAGTTTTTATTCAGTCGTGCCTTTGGTGCGCAAGACGCGTGTGCACTTCCATGAATTCATGCGCAGCGTACATCGCGAGCTGGACGAACTGAAGATGGTGGTGAATCCGCTGGATGAAGTAGCCAAGCGTATCGCGAAGAGGTACCGCCTGATTTGCTTCGATGAATTCCACGTCATCGATATCGCCGATGCGATGATTCTCTACAACTTGTTCAAGGCCTTGTTTGAGAATGGTGTGTCTTTCATCATTACCTCGAACTTCCATCCTGACACTTTGTATCCGGACGGCTTGCATCGGGATCGTATGTTGCCGACCATCGCTTTGCTAAAGGAAAAGCTGGACATCGTGAATGTCGATAGCGGCAATGATTATCGTAAGCGCGCGCTGGAGCAGGTTGATGCTTATTACTGGCCGCTGAATGAGAAGGCTAGCGAAGCGATGCGGGTGGCATTTGCGCGCATAGCTGAAACTACAGATGAAAACCCGAGTCTGAAAATTGAAGGGCGAGACGTACGTGCCTTGCGTCGGGCTGGTGGCGTAATATGGTTCGACTTTGCCACCTTGTGCGGTGGTCCGCGTTCGCAAAATGACTATCTTGAACTCGCCAGTCGTTTTCACACAGTATTTTTATCAGATGTGCCAGTGATGTCGGCCGGTATGGCTTCCGCGGTTCGACGTTTTATCTGGCTGATAGACGTCCTGTATGATCACAAGATTAAACTGGTCATGTCGGCCGAGGTGGCGATGGATGAGTTGTATACTGATGGTGCGCAGATTGCCGAATTCCAACGTACTGTGTCGCGTTTGATCGAGATGCAATCCAGCGAATATATGGAAGCAGAGCGTCGACTCACAGCCAACGCGATTTTATGAGCCATGGCTGCAGAGCCGGACTCGCCTTAATTTGAATTAACGATAGATGAAATACATATTTCCTACCTGCCTTGGCGCTACCTTCTTGTTGGCTGGCAATCTTGTGTTTGCGCAGCCAGCGCCCGTCGCTGCTGAAACGCCTGACCATGTGTATTTGCCTAAAGAACTGGTAGAACGTTATCCGGCTGACTCCATCAAATCCAACGAAGTGGCGGAACGTGCGGTGGAAGAAGTGAACAAGACGCGCGCAGATATTGAAGCGCGTTTTGTGGCCGACCAAAAGGCTTGCTACAAAGTGTTCTTTACCACTTCCTGCCTGGACAAGATCAAGGAGCAGCGACGTCTGGATCTGGTTTCTATTAAGCCGATAGAACTCGAGGCCAATTCGTATATACGCCACGCCAAAGTTGACGAGCGTGATCGTCGTCTGGCCGAAAAAAATGCGCAGAATGCAGCGAAAGCTGCCGCCAATGCTGACAAGCCTGTAGACGAACGCACAGCCAAGGATGGTCCGGGTGCAGCAGAGGAAGCGCAGCGCAAGGCACGCGCCGAAGCCTATGCGAAACGCAATACTGAGTATGCGGAGAAGCAGCGGCTGTTGAAGGAAAACGAAGCAGCTGATGCGCAGAAGCGGGCCGAGAATGTACAGCGCTACGAAGAAAAAGTGCGTGCCGCAGAAGAAAAACAAAAAGAGATTGCCAGAAAGAAAGCGGAAAAAGCCAATGTGCCGGCCGCCAAGCCTTGATGCATGGTAGCAATTATCAGCTGCAAATTATCTCTGACTAGAGTGACAGACTGATATATAAGTTTCATTTGCTGTTGAATTTGGCAACTTAACCGTACAAGTTGTGCGCTTATTCGATAAAGTGCTGGACTTATCTCTAAACAATATTGAGAGATTATTAAAATTTAACTTTTTTTATTTTAATCCCGGTATAATCAGCCATCGTTGAGATTCGAGTTAGTGGTGCAGTTAGTCTGTCATTCCTGTCTTGGTTGAAACGATCCAACGGGCAAATGCCCAACTTAACTGAAATTAGGAATTGTAATGGCAACTGGTATCGTAAAATGGTTCAATGACTCGAAAGGCTTCGGCTTTATTACCCCTGACGAAGGCGGCGAAGACTTGTTCGCGCACTTCTCGGCTATTCAGTCGAGCGGCTTCAAATCGCTGCAAGAGAACCAACGCGTTTCTTTTGAAGTGACAGCTGGTCCTAAAGGCAAGCAAGCTTCGAACATTCAGCCTATCTAATAGCTGGATCAAACGAAATAGAAAAATCCTCAGCATGCTGAGGATTTTTTTTCGCCTGTCATTTCCTGAAGTGCCGCAGGTGAGGGTGATTCAGTTTTGTGTCAGCGCTTGTCGCAGATTGCGTTCATTCTGCCACTCACGGTATTCCGCGCTGCTTTGCGTATATGCCTTGAGTTCGGCTGCACTTTTTCCTTCGTGTGCAGTGAGCAGGCGATGCGCGATGCGATGATCTGGCATGGTGGTGCCATAGAACATGACATCGTCACCGCGCTGGATCAGCAAGGTAGGGAAATTTTCGACATCGAAGTCGCCGATCAGGTCGGCGCGGTCTTCGATATCTATCCAGACAAACAGCTTGTCCGGATGTTGGGCCGCCAGCTCGTCAAAGCCGGGCCGGTAATTGGTACAGACGTCGCACCAGGCCGCGCACAAGCAGGCCACGACCCAGACGTCGTCTTGCATGCGTTGCGTGAGCTGCTGCTGGTTATGCGGTTCTAGAGTGATACTTGCCATGGCGGTATTCTACCGTTTTCTGTTGCATAGGGAGTGTTCGTCCCGGTGGAAATGCGCAGCAGCGACAAATGCATACCTTCCCAGCACCGATGGCGATACGCACGGTAAAATAGCCCCTATGTCTACGATACTCGCTATAGAAACATCTTCTGAACTGGCTTCTGCGGCACTGTTGCACAAGGGCGTCAACAGCAGCCGCCAGACGGCAGGTGTCAGCACGCATTCACAAAGCATACTGCCGATGGTGCAGGCCTTGTTGCAGGACGCTGGCATCGCGCTGCGCGATTGCGACGCGATCGCTTTTGGTGCCGGACCTGGTTCGTTTACCGGTGTGCGTACCGCTTGCGGTATTGCACAAGGTTTGGCCTATGGCGCAGAGAAACCCTTATTGCCGACTGTGACCCTGCTAGCGATGGCCCAGGCGTGTCGCGAGCAGACTGGTGCCAGTGACGTGCTGGCGGTGCTGGATGCGCGCATGGGCGAAGTTTATTGGGCGCAGTATCGCTACACCGATGGCTGGCAGATTGTGATTGCCCCTAGCCTGTCATCTGCACGTGAGGTGCAGCCGCAAGGCGAAGTGACCGCATGTGGAAATGGTTTACAGGCGTATGCAACGGATTTCGCTGCGCAGCCGTTTTTTGCGACTGCATTGAAAGATATGCTGCCGCAGGCCGAGCAGATTGCGACGCTGGGTGCGATTGCTTATGCGCAAGGACTGGCGGTGGTCGCGAGTGCGGCGGAACCACTGTACTTGCGTAACAAGGTGGCATTGACAACGGCGGAACGTCTGGAAAAGGCTGCAAAGGAGGCCGCATGAGTTCCGTGCCCAGTCCTATCCCGCAGTTCAAGGCGCCGCCTCCGCCAGCGCGCAAGCTTTATTTCTATCGGATGCAGCCGACCGATATCAGTGATGTGCTTGCGATCGAAAACGATGTTTATCCTTTTCCCTGGACGCGCGGCAATTTCCTCGATTCCATCAATAGCGGTTACGAAACCTGGATACTGCGTGATGGCACCGGTGCCTTGAGCGGTTATTTCCTGTTGATGCTGTCGGTAGACGATGCACATTTGCTGAACATCACCGTACATCGTGATTTGCAGGGGCAGGGCATAGGCATACTGCTGCTGGATAAAGCGAAGGCAATTGCGCAGGAAAAAAAGCTGGAAGCGGTCTTGTTGGAAGTGCGTCCATCGAATACGCGTGCAGAAAAAATCTACCGTCAATATGGCTTTAGTCGCATAGGTGTGCGCAAAGGCTATTATCCGGCACCGAATAATCAGCGTGAAGATGCGCTAGTCATGAAGCTTGCGCTATGAGTAATCCGGATCGTCGTATCGCATTCTTGCAGGAGATGGGCCTGGGGCCAGTCTGGTCGCAACGAGCGGCTGTGCTGCAGGCGCTGGAACCTGAAGCAGCAACTGTAAGTGAAGTTGCTGCGCCGCTTGAGGACAGCGTGGCCGCTGCAACGCCGCTGCGTGTTGTTGAGCCTGGTGCTTCGGCCTGGGGTGACGACGATGTCGCGACTAGTCCCGTTGCTCTTCCTGTCGCAGTGCCTGCAACGCCGACTGCGCTGGTGCAGCCTGCCAGTAGTATAGGCAGCATGAACTGGGATCAGTTGAAGACGGTGGTCAGCAATTGCACCGAATGCGGTTTATGCAAAGGACGCACACAAACTGTATTCGGTGTCGGTGACCAAAAAGCCAAATGGTTGTTCGTCGGTGAAGGTCCTGGACGCAATGAGGATTTCCAGGGTGAGCCTTTCGTCGGACCGGCGGGCAAGCTGCTCGACAATATGTTTGTCGCGATGGGCCTCAAACGTGGCGAAAACACCTACATCGCCAACATCGTCAAATGTCGTCCTACCGATGAAAACAAGCGTGACCGTGCACCAGTCGCAACCGAAAGCGATGCCTGCATGCCGTACTTGCAAAGGCAGATAGAGTTGCTCAATCCGACCGTGATCGTGGCACTGGGCAAGACCGCCGCGCTGTCCTTGTTGAAGCTGGATCCGGCGACACCTGTTGCCAGATTGCGCGGTAGCGTACATCGCTATGCGGATATCCCTGTGGTGGTTACCTATCATCCGGCGTATTTGCTGCGCACACCGAAAGACAAGAGCAAGGCCTGGGCAGATTTGTGTCTGGCGATGCAAACCTATGCCGACAAAGGCTAACGTCTAGCTTGGCAGCGAATTTGACAAATACCTTCCAAACACAATTCGAGCAGCGTTGGGGCCACCTCAACGATATCCATGTGCGCTCACTGGCATGGCTGCTCGATGCTCCCGATCTGCTGGATCCGCAAGCACCGCAATGGCAGGGAAAAATTGCCAGCCTGCAGGGCAGCCTGCCGCACGATATCAATGACTGGTTGCAAGCATTGGATAAGGATCCGGATGCCTTGCATCGCTACCTCAATGTACAAGTATTCACCCGCCTCGGACGCTATGCAGAAAAACTGCTGGCTTATTATTTCGAGGCACGCGGCATACTCGCCGCGCACGGTGTGCAGGTAAGGGCGGGCAAGAACAGCACCGTAGGCGAGTTTGATTTCCTGCTGCGCGATGGCGATGCCTTGTTGCACTGGGAATTTGCCACCAAATTTTATCTGCTGGAATCCAGCGGTGCTGGTGAAGATGCAGACTACTTCGTCGGTCCCAACCTGGCAGATACGCTGGGTGCAAAAATGCACAAGATACTTGAGCGTCAACTGATGTTGTCGCAGCATCCGGCAGCGCAGGTGCATTTGCCAGCACCGGTGAAGCAGGCGCAGGCATTGGTCAAAGGCTGGTTGTTTTATCACCAGGATGATAGGGCAGATGCCGCGATATGCGGTATCTCTGCCGATCATTGCCGTGGTTTCTGGTGTGCGCTGACAGAGACGGAACAGATGACAGCCGAACGTTATGCCGTGGTGCCGCGTTTGCACTGGCTGGCACCAGCTAAACTGGATTTGTCACAGACCATGGACAAGCAGGCATTGCAAGAAATGCTGGCGACGCATTTCGTGCATGACACGATGCCGGTATTGGTAGTCTTGCTGAATGTCCGGGGAGAGCTTGCGCTGGAAAGCAGTCGTGGCTTTATCGTGCCGGATGACTGGCGCACCCGGGCTGGTCAGCGGATAAAACTGGTTCATCCGCTGCCGCAATAACTTAGTGTTTCGGTTCGCCTATCAGTGACAGCGAATCATGTTCACGCTGGTTGGCAGCATGCTTGCGCATGATCAGGTACATGATGCCGGAGACCGACAAGCCAAACATGATGATGACGATGTTGATGTTCAAATCCAGTTTCACCATCAATGCATACAGCAGCAACATGGTCAGTACTGACAAATTCTCATTGAAGTTTTGCACCGCGATCGAGTGACCTGCACTCATCAGGACGTGGCCACGATGTTGCAGCAGCGCATTCATAGGCACGACGAAGTAGCCTGACAAGGCGCCGACCAGAACCAGCAACGGATACGCCAGCCATACGGTATGTACCATGGTCATCACGATCACGACCACACCCATGATCACGCCGAGCGGCATTACCGACAGTGACTTCTTAAGAGGTACAAAGCGAGCAGCAGCCACTGCGCCGAGTGCGACACCGACCGCTACGATACCTTGCAGGATGGCGGCCTTGTCGAGCGGCATATTCAGGGATTTCTCAGCCCATTTCAGCACGATGAACTGTAAGGTTGCACCGGCACCCCAGAACAACGTGGTTACGGCCAGCGAGATTTGCCCGAGGCGGTCGCGCCACAAAGTGGTGAAACAGTTGGCGAAGTCGCCGATGAGCTTGATGGGATTACGTTCCTGATGCGGATAGCGGGCGCCAGTGTCAGGAATGCGGAGGTTGAAGAGTGCGGCGAGCAGGTAAGAGACGGTGATAATGCAGAGTGCTGCTTCGGCTGGTGTGTCTATGCCAAAGTTAATAATGGGGAAATCGAAGGCTAGTAGTTTGGCGGCAACGTTGGGATTGATGAGTGCACCTCCCATCACGGTGCCGAGGATAATGGAGGAAACGGTCAAGCCTTCTATCCAGCCATTGGCGGCGACCAGTTTCTCCGCCGGTAGCAATTCTGTGAGGATGCCGTACTTGGCCGGTGAATAAGCTGCTGCACCAAAACCGACCACGGCATAGGCAATCAGCGGATGGACATCGAAGAACATCATGCCGCAACCGAAAATCTTGATCAGGTTGGTGATGAACATGACGCGACCCTTGGGTAGCGCATCAGCGAAAGCACCGACGAAAGCGGCGAGTAATACATAAGACAGGACAAAGAATAGCTTCAGCAATGGAGTCATCCATTCGGGTGACTTCATTACCGTTAATAAGGCTATGGCCGCTATCAGGAGGGCGTTGTCGGCGAGCGAGGAAAAAAACTGCGCCGCCATGATGGTATAAAAACCGCGATTCATTCGCATTAATCTATTTTTGCTGTGTGTCTCTGGCTGACTTTATACCATGAATCTTGGCGGCTTCCATTGATTTGCGCCTCGTTAACGCAATGCGTCCGGTAAAATAAATAAATTCGTAAAAAAACCATCTTGAACGAATGTCACGATTTAACTTTCTTTACATTGCCGTATGCCCAGACCCCTTATTGCTACCATAGATATCGCCGCATTACGCAGTAATCTTGCGCTGGCCAAAGCGCGTGCCCCTCATTCCCGGACATGGGCGGTGGTGAAGGCCAATGCCTATGGGCACGGCCTGGAGCGCGGCATGCGTGGTTTTGCTGCGGCAGACGGTTTGGGGCTGATCGAGCTGGATGCGGCGGCCCGCCTGCGCGAGCTGGGGTGGAAGAAGCGCATCCTGTTGCTGGAAGGATTTTTTGATGCCTCCGATCCGCAACTGCTGGCCGAGCATCAACTGGATACGGTTATCCATTGCGAAGAGCAACTGCTCATGCTCGAACAAGCACGTTTACAGACGAAAATCGACGTTCATCTGAAATTGAATAGCGGTATGAATCGTCTGGGCTTCACGCCAGCGAAATATCGGGCCGCCTACGAGCGCCTGCGCGCTATCCCGGCCGTAGACCATATTTCTTTTGTCACACACTTCGCCAACGCGGAAGATCCGGACAATCCGGTATTGCCGGTGCAGGAGCAGTTGCGCCGCTTCAGGGAAGCAACCCGTGATTTGCCAGGCGAACAAAGCATGGCCAATTCGGCGACTGATTTATTACACCCAGGTTCGGCGGCTGACTGGATACGTCCTGGCATCATGCTGTATGGTGCGACGCCAGGCGGGCAAAGCGCCGAGCAGTTCGGCTTGCGGCCAGCGATGAGTCTGAACAGTGAAATCATCGGTGTGCAGCATATCGTCGCGGGTGATGCTGTCGGCTATGGCAGTGCTTTCGTCGCGACTGGTCCGATGACCATCGGCGTGGTCGCCTGTGGTTACGCTGATGGCTATCCCCGTCATGCACCCAGCGGCACGCCAGTGATCGTCGATGGTGTGAAGACACGTATGGTCGGACGCGTATCGATGGATATGATTACAGTCGACCTGACACCGGTGGCGAAACCGTGTGTAGGCAGCAAAGTCACGCTGTGGGGCGCAGGCTTGCCAATAGACGAAGTGGCAAATGCGGCCGGTACAGTCGGCTATGAGTTGATGTGCGGCCTGGCGTCGCGCGTGAAGGTAGTCGAAGTTAGCTAGAACTCATTTCACAAATATCCGTGAGATGCGTTCTTACCAAAAGCGGTGCTGGCAAGGCGTGCGACGCGTCGCATAGCGAGCTATGCGCAAGGAGCGCAACGCGGCCAGCGCCGCTTTTGGTAAGAACCCGGAGGGAACGGGCTATTTGGGCGTATTGCTGTGTTGCGCCGCTTGCCAAGGGGACCACCCTTGGCAGCGCGACACGCCTTGCACTACCTCCCAAATAGCCGCGTTCGCACTCACGGATATTTGTGAAATGAGTTCTAATAAAGCGAAATTTACCCAGATGGCAAAAGCCAAAACCAATTACACCTGTAGCGACTGCGGCGGCATTACCAGCAAGTGGGGCGGACAATGCCCCGCTTGCGGCGCGTGGAATACGCTGGTCGAAACCATAGTCGAGTCAGGCTCCAATCGTTTTTCCATACAACACCAAGGACTGGCGCAAACAGCGCCGGTACTGAGCCTGGCAGATATCGAAGCGATAGATGTGCCGCGCTTTGGTACCGGCATAGAAGAATTTGATCGTGTGCTCGGCGGTGGCCTGGTGGCTGGCGGTGTGGTGCTGATCGGTGGCGATCCTGGCATAGGCAAGTCGACGCTGTTGTTGCAGGCACTGGCCAATCTCTCGCGCATCAAAAAAGTTTTATATGTCAGCGGTGAGGAATCCGGTGCACAAATCGCATTGCGCGCAAAACGCCTCGCGGTCGACGCCAAGGATCTGAAGCTGCAAGCCGAGATCCAGCTGGAAAAAATCCTGACAACTCTGGCTGAGCACAAGCCTGATGTCGCGGTCATCGACTCCATCCAAACCGTGTATTCGGACGCACTGAGTTCGGCTCCGGGTTCGGTTGCACAGGTAAGGGAATGTGCCGCGCAATTGACGCGCATCGCCAAGCAAACCGGCATCACCATCATCATGGTTGGTCATGTCACCAAGGAAGGCGCGCTGGCTGGTCCGCGCGTGCTGGAACACATCGTCGACACCGTGCTGTATTTCGAAGGCGACACACATTCCAGCTTCCGGCTGGTGCGTGCGATCAAGAACCGCTTCGGTGCAGTCAATGAGCTGGGCGTGTTTGCGATGACGGAAAAAGGCTTGAAGGGAGTATCCAATCCCTCGGCGCTATTCCTGTCGCAACACGATAATCCGGTGCCTGGTGCTTGCGTGATGGTGACGCAGGAAGGCACACGTCCCTTGCTGGTCGAGATCCAGGCACTGGTGGACACTTCGCATTTGCCGAATGCGCGTCGTCTTTCGGTGGGGTTGGAGCAAAATCGTCTGGCGATGTTGCTGGCTGTGTTGCATAGACACGCTGGCATCGCTGCTTTCGATCAGGATGTATTCATCAATGCCGTAGGTGGTGTGAAGATCACCGAACCGGCGGCCGATCTGGCCGTGCTGCTGGCGATACATTCCTCTATGCGTAGCCGACCTTTGCCGCGAGGCCTGGTGGTATTTGGTGAAGTGGGTCTGGCAGGTGAAATACGTCCTGCGCCGCGCGGTCAGGAACGTTTGCGTGAAGCAGCGAAGCTGGGCTTCTCACTTGCCCTGATTCCAAAATCGAATGCGCCCAAGCAAAAGATAGAAGGGCTGACCATCATAGGCGTAGAGCGTATAGATGAGGCTTTGAATCGCGTGCGCGAGCACGAGTAAATGCGTAGTAGATGCGCGAATGAGCTAGTCGTCGAAATGCTGGTTCAGCAAGTCTGCAGCTTTCACGCCGCTGCGCACAGCTGATTCCAGTGTCGCCGGATAATCACTGGCGACGTAATCCCCGGCAATCACCAGATGTGGCAATACGGTTTTCTCAGTCGGCCGTTGCAGACCGGGTGCGCAGGAAAAAGTTGCGCGCTTGTCTGTGATGATCTTGCTCCATAGCGGAGCTTTCAATTGCTGGATCTGCAGTGCTTGCGCCAGTTGCTGCGTGATAGCGGCAGACAATGCTTCCTGTCCGAGTTCTATTGCCGCGGTCGACACACTGACCACCACTGCAAACAAGCCATCCTGCGTGCTATCCAGTTGCCCGCGATCAAATACAAACTGTCCCCAGTGGCCCAAGGCTTCGTCATCAGTCAATGCAAAGAATGGAGCACTTAAGCGTGTGCCTGCCGGGTATTGCAGATAGCAGGTGGTGATCGGTTCATAGTTGAAGGCAGGGATGTGTGCTTCGGCTGCGGAGCCGGCCAACAAACTGGCAGCTGTGGTTGCAGGCGTAGCGATGACGACGCCATCAAATAATTCTTCTGCTGCTTCCGCATTGCTTAAGCCGAGTGCCCACTTCTGATCGTGTGCAGTAATTGTTTGTACGGTACAGCCCGTCTGTATCGCACCGTTGCGCGCAGCGACGAAATTGGCGGCTTGTTGCGGTAGCAATGAGGTGAGGTTGGTACGTGGCAGCAGCATATCGGATGCTGTTCGTTGCGCCCCCAGGCTGTCACGCAGCACATTCAGGAATACCTGTGCGGATGCGCGCTCTGGCGGTGTGTTGAGGGCGGCGATACACAGCGGTTGCCACATCAGTTTAATCAGGCGTTCAGTCTGGTCATAACGTTCCAGCAATTCACTGACACTGCAATCAGTGTGCAAGCGCCATTCCATCCAGCGCGCAGTGGTGGAGAAACGCGCCAGCGCCATTTTGTCCGCACCTGTTAATCCGCTGGCACGTAGCAGCGCGATCAACATGTGCAAAGGAGCAGGCAGGCGCGGCGCAACAAAATCCATGCCGTCGCAGCCCGCCGGATAACGCATTTGCAGCGGCAGGCGCAGCAATGCCTGATCTGCCTCGACGCCTATGGTGTTTAACAGACTTAAGGTTGCGCTGTAGGCGCCGAGCAAAATATGCTGGCCGTTATCGAGTACCTGGCCCTGAATCTCGACGGCGCGCGCGCGGCCGCCTAAGGTGCGGGATGATTCGAAGAGAGTGACTGCATGTCCTGCGCTGGCCAGTTCTACTGCCGCTGCGCATCCGGCCCAACCAGCACCGACGACGGCAATTTTCTTTGCGTCCGACATGAGCGAGTTCATAGGCGGCTGCGTCAGCCGCGTACGTAGGTAATCCACGCCAGCCACAGCTTGCGTATAGGCGTGAGCGAAATGCGCTGGTTCAGTACGTGGAAACCATCGCGTTCCACTTCATTCAGTACGGCACGATAGATGGCTGCCATGATCAGGCCAGGACGTTGTGCACGACGATCTTCTTTCGGCAACAAGGCAAAAGCTTCGTCATACAATTTTTGTGCACGCGCTGCCTGGAACTGCATCAGCTTTTCAAAGTTGTCGCTATGACGTGCATTTAGGATATCGGCTGCAGTGACGTTGAATTGCTGCAGCTCATTCACCGGCAGATAGATGCGACCTTTACGGGCGTCTTCGCCGACATCGCGAATGATATTCGTGAGCTGGAAAGCGAGTCCCAGTTTTTCTGCGTATTGCAAAGTCTGCGGGCTGCTGGCACCGAAGATTTTGGCAGACAGGATGCCTACCACGCTGGCGACATGCCAGCAGTACTTTTGCAAACCAATAAAGTCGAGATAACGGTTCTGGTCGAGATCCATCTCCATGCCATCGATGATGGCCATCAGGTGTTCACTCTCGAGTGCGTAAATCGCCATATGCGGTTGCAGGGCTTTGGTCACCGGATGCGTTGGTTCGCCGGACATCATCGCGCCGATTTCCTTGCGCCACCACACCAGTTTGGTACGGGCGATCGTGATATCGGTACATTCATCGACGGTGTCATCGACTTCACGGCAAAAGGCGTAGAGCGCAGTAATCGCACGGCGACGATCCGGTGTCAGGAACAGGAAGCTGTAGTAAAAGCTGGAGCCGCTTTGTGCGGCTTTTTGTTGGCAGTATTCGTCGGGGGACATAAAAGTAAGGCGCTGGACGCTGAATTAAGCCGCTATGCTAGCCGACTAAGGCTGTAGGAACAAATAATGTCTGCGTATCTTTATCGATACGCATGAATCTGTCGTATCAAAATACCTTCTGCGGTTCTTGTTGCAGATTACGCTTGACTACTTATTTCGCTTTCATACGGATTGCGCGCAGCAGTAGTAGCAGCCAGTCGCTTTTGCCGAGCTTGGGTCGGTGCCGGAACATATCGTAGCCGGAAGCTTCTATGCACTCGAGTATGCGCAAGCCGCCTTGTACCACCAGGCGCAGCTCCCAGCCTATGCGACCGGGCAGGCGTAGCGCCAGCGGTGCACCGGCCAGTAGCATCGCGCGTGCGCGCTCCACTTCAAACTTCATTAATTCACGCCAGGCAGTATCGACTTCCTGACGGGCGATCTGCTGTTCCGCAATATTGAAAGTCTGCAAATCGGCCAGCGGCAGATAGATGCGTTCTTTTTGCCAGTCTATCGCCACGTCTTGCCAAAAATTAATCAGTTGTAGTGCTGAACAGATGTCATCGGAGGCGCGCAGATTGTCAGCATTGGCTGCGCCATATAAATGCAGCATCAGCGTGCCTACCGGGTTGGCCGAGCGTCTGCAATAGTCGAGCAGGTCGGTGAAGCTGGTGTAGCGCTTGGTGACGATATCCTGTTTGAAGGCGGACAAGAGGTCGCGGAAGGGTTGCAGCGGTAACTGGTACGAGCTGATAACAACTGCCAACTTCTGGAATAGCGCGCTGTCCGGGTGTTCGCCTGCTGCAATCTGATCCAGTCCGTGCTCATACTCTGCCAGTGCCGCCAGCCGTTCCTCATCGCTGGCATCACCTTCATCGGCCAGGTCATCGGCACTGCGCGCAAACGCATAGATGACTTCCACCGCAGGACGCAGTCGCGCAGGCAGGAGGACGGATGCTACCGGGAAATTTTCGTAATGATCGACAGGCATGAAGGCTAAGGGTGAGGGTGGGGTAATCGTACAGCGCCGCTACCGGTTGATAATCACTGTTTCCTGCGCGAATATCGGACACAGCACGCATAGTAATTGAAAATCTGGCAAAGACCGCCAAATTGACCGTCGTATCGCTTCGACTTCAGTAGCGCAAACAGCGGAAAATTCCGCTAGTGGCGGGGTGTTTATAGGGCGCAAGTAGGCAAAGTGTCAAAAATCAGCGCAGCTTGTGCAAAATCCAGTAAAATCCCGGGTTGAAGTTGAACAGCCGATACAAAAGGCAGTGCAGGGCGACCCTATATTCACTTCGTGGTCGCCCTTTGCTTTTGCGCTTTTGTATTCGCTAGCGCACTCATTCCCGCGAGGATGGCGAAATTGGTAGACGCACCAGGTTTAGGTCCTGACGCCAGCAATGGTGTGGGGGTTCGAGTCCCCCTCCTCGCACCACAGAATTTTTTATTTTTTGGACGATTCACATGGCAACTGCAGTCGAAACTCTGGACAAACTTGAGCGCCGTATCACGATTACGGTGCCACTCGCCGATGTACAAGCGGAAGTTGAAAAACGCCTGAAAGTCCGTGCTCGTACGGTGAAGGCGCCTGGCTTCCGCACTGGTAAAGTGCCGATGAAAATGGTCGCACAACAATACGGCTATCAAGTCGAAAACGAAGTGCTGAACGACAAAGTCGGTCGCGCATTCAACGACGCCGCTACAGAAAACAACCTGCGCGTTGCCGGTTTCCCGAAAATCGAACCTAAGACTGATGACGCTGCTGCTGAAGGCACCATCGTTTTCAACGCAACGTTTGAAGTTTACCCAGAAGTTAAACTGGGTGACCTGTCGGCCGCCGAAGTTGAAAAAACCACGGTAGACGTCAGCGATGCAGAAATCGATAAAACCATCGACATCCTGCGCAAACAACGTGTGCACTACCACGTCAAAGGCGAGCAAAGCGCGCACGGCGACGGTGGTTCGGACCTGACAGCTAAAAACGGCGATCGCGTCACCATCGACTTCGTCGGTACTATTGACGGCGTTGAATTCCAGGGCGGCAAAGCGGAAGATTACGCTTTCGTACTGGGCGAAGGCCGCATGCTGGCTGAATTCGAAGCCGGTACCATCGGCTTGAAAGTGGGCGAGTCCAAAACTTTCCCATTGGCTTTCCCTGCTGATTACCACGGTAAAGACGTAGCAGGCAAAACCGCTGAATTCACCATCACCCTGAAGCAAATCGAATGGGCGCACCTGCCGGAAGTCGATGCTGAATTTGCAAAATCGCTGGGTATCCCTGACGGCGACCTGCAAAAAATGCGTGAAGACATCAAAGTCAACCTGCAACGTGAAGTCAGCAGCCGCATCAAGGCACGCACCAAAGACAGCGTGATGGATGCACTGATCAAAATCAGCGAACTCGACGTGCCTAAAGCACTGATCGACCAGGACGTAGAGCGTCTGATGGAAATGACCCGTCAGGACATGACCCAGCGCGGCATGAAAGTCAGCGATTTGCCTTTCCCGCCGGAACTGTTCACAGAGCAAGCTGAACGTCGCGTACGCCTCGGCCTGATCCTGGCTGAAGTTGTCAAAGCCAACGATCTGCAAGCCAAACCAGAACAAGTTAAAGCGCAAGTTGAAGAGTTCGCACAGAGCTACGAAGACCCGCAACAAGTTCTGAAGTATTATTTCAGCGACCGTAGCCGTTTGGCGGAAGTTGAAGCCCTTGTATTGGAAGAAAACGTCGTCAATTACGTGTTAGGCAAAGCCAAAGTAACCGAGAAACCGGTTGCGTTCGATGAATTGATGAGCAATAACGCACAAGCGTAATAACTTGTGCGCTCTCCATAAGGAAAGCAGATGATCACCACAAGCATGACTCGTACTTCCGCTCTCGATACCGATATGCTCGGTATGGTCCCGATGGTGATTGAGCAGAGTGGTCGCGGTGAGCGCGCGTACGATATTTATTCGCGCTTGCTGAAAGAGCGCATTATTTTTCTGGTTGGCCCGGTCAATGACCAGATGGCCAACCTGATCGTTGCGCAATTGCTGTTCCTGGAAAGCGAAAACCCGGACAAGGATATCTCCCTCTACATTAACTCGCCTGGCGGTTCGGTTTCGGCCGGTATGGCGATTTATGACACCATGCAGTTCATTAAGCCGAACGTTTCGACTTTGTGTACTGGCCTGGCGGCGTCGATGGGTGCGTTCCTGCTGGCAGCGGGTGAGAAGGGCAAACGTTTTTCCCTGCCTAACTCCCGCATCATGATCCACCAGCCATTGGGTGGTGCTCAGGGCCAGGCTTCGGATATCGAAATTCAGGCACGCGAGATTCTGTATCTGCGCGAAAGACTGAATGCCATTCTTGCTGAAAGAACCGGTAAATCTGTCGAAGAAATCGCTAAAGATACTGATCGTGATAACTTTATGTCAGCAGATGCTGCAGTGACATACGGCATGATCGATAAAGTTTTGGCAACGCGCGCTTAAGCTAGTTCGTATGTAATATTTGACGCCCGGGCGCAACAACGTTCGGGCGTTTTGCTTTATAGGCTCCGTGTGAGCCAGCCGTTTTTTTGAACGGCGTGACGAATTTGTAATTCGCAGGTAATATCAATCCATAGCTAACCATAGATAACGCGCACCATGTCAGAGAAAAAATCCTCAAGCGGCGAAAAACTGCTCTATTGCTCGTTCTGCGGCAAGAGCCAACACGAGGTAAAAAAGCTCATCGCTGGACCATCCGTCTTTATCTGCGATGAGTGTATAGACCTGTGCAATGACATCATTCGCGACGAAGCATCAAGCGTGGAAACCGTAGCCGGTCCACGTACTGATCTGCCTACGCCGCAGGAATTGTGCGAGTTGCTGGATCAATATGTGATCGGACAAAATCCTGCCAAGCGTATTTTGTCGGTTGCGGTCTACAACCACTACAAACGCCTCAAGCATCTCGGCAAGAAAGACGACGTCGAGCTGGCCAAGAGCAATATCCTGCTGGTCGGTCCTACCGGTTCCGGCAAGACTTTGCTGGCACAGACCCTGGCACGTACGCTGGACGTACCGTTTGTGATCGCTGATGCAACCACGCTGACCGAGGCCGGTTACGTTGGTGAAGATGTCGAAAACATCATCCAGAAGCTTTTGCAAAACTGTAACTACGAAGTCGAGCGCGCGCAAAAAGGTATTGTTTACATTGATGAAATCGATAAGATTTCACGCAAGTCGGACAATCCATCGATTACCCGCGACGTATCGGGTGAGGGCGTGCAACAGGCTTTGCTGAAACTGATCGAAGGTACGATGGCATCGGTGCCGCCACAAGGTGGCCGCAAGCATCCGAACCAGGACTTCGTGCAAATCGATACCACCAACATCATGTTCATTTGCGGTGGTGCGTTTGATGGCCTGGCCAAGATCATTTCCGAGCGTTCGGAGAAGAGCGGTATCGGTTTCTCCGCCAGCGTGAAGAGCCGCGAAGAACGTACTGCAAGCCAGGTCATGATGGATACCGAACCTGAAGATTTGATCAAGTTCGGCCTGATTCCTGAGCTGGTTGGTCGTTTGCCGGTAGTGGCTACCCTGCGTGAACTGGATGAAGAAGCGCTGATCCAGATCTTGCTCGAGCCTAAGAATGCGCTGATCAAGCAATATTCGAAACTCTTGCAAATGGAAGGCGCGGAACTGGAAATTCGTCCGGCTGCCTTGCAGGCGATTGCGAAGAAGGCGATTGCGCGCAAAACCGGTGCACGTGGTTTGCGCTCGATTCTGGAGCACGCATTGCTGGACGTCATGTTCGAATTGCCGAATGAGCAAAACGTTGAAAAGGTTGTCATCGATGAAGGCACCATTAACCATGGCGCCAAACCATTGCTGATCTATCACGAGCAACCTAAAGTTTCCGGCGCGAAATAATAAGGATGCCGCTGGAAAACAGTAAAGTTTTGTAAAAATAGGCAGAAATTATCAAAAACGGGCTTTTTTAGCCCGTTTTTCATTTAAAACACAGTACAATTAAAACCAGCAGGGATCATTCAGGCTTCCATAGTAGAGCCACTTCGAAGACAACTTCGCGGGTGGCTTTTTTATTTTTCTGGATGATTTTTGTTGCTGTCCGGGCTTGTGTTTTGGCCGTTAGCGCCAACATCATTAACACGTTTATAGATAAGGCTCGCCATGACGACTACTATTTCCACTGAACAAACCCAACTGCCGCTGTTACCGTTGCGTGATGTTGTTGTCTTCCCGCATATGGTGATCCCTCTGTTCGTCGGTCGTCCTAAATCAATCAAAGCCCTCGAAGCTGCGATGGAGCAAGGCAAGAGCATCATGCTTGCCGCGCAAAAGGCCGCCGCCAAAGACGAACCATCAGCCGACGATATCTACGAAATCGGCTGCGTCGCGAACATCCTGCAAATGTTGAAGCTGCCTGACGGTACGGTCAAAGTACTGGTCGAAGGCGCACAACGTGCACGTATCCATCACATCAGTGAGCTGGATACGCATTTCGTCGCGGATCTGACGCCGATTGAATCCGAAGCGGGCGATGAGTCCGAAGTGGAAGCAATGCGCCGCGCGATCGTGCAACAGTTCGATCAATACGTAAAACTGAACAAAAAAATCCCGCCAGAGATCCTGACTTCGCTGGCAGGTATAGATGATGCCGGCCGCCTGGCTGACACCATCGCTGCGCACTTGCCGCTCAAACTTGAGCAGAAGCAAGTCATCCTCGAAATCTTCAACGTAGCGAAACGCTATGAGCATCTGCTCGGCCAGCTCGAAGGCGAACTCGACATCCTGCAAGTCGAGAAGCGTATCCGTGGTCGCGTCAAACGCCAGATGGAGAAGTCGCAACGCGAATACTATTTGAACGAGCAGGTCAAAGCGATTCAAAAAGAATTGGGCGAAGGTGAAGAGGGCGCAGATCTCGAAGATCTCGAGAAGAAAATTATTGCTGCCAAGATGCCTAAGGAAGCATTGGCCAAGGCTCAGAATGAGTTGAAGAAACTCAAGCTGATGTCGCCGATGTCGGCTGAAGCAACGGTCGTGCGTAACTACATCGACACCTTGCTCGGCTTGCCTTGGAAGAAAAAATCGAAAGTGAACAACGATTTGTCCAATGCTGAAAAAGTATTGGAAGACGATCACTACGGTCTTGAGAAGGTCAAGGAACGCATCCTGGAATATCTTGCCGTGCAACAGCGCGTCGACAAACTGAAAGCACCTATCCTGTGCTTCGTCGGTCCTCCAGGTGTGGGTAAAACCTCGCTCGGTCAATCGATCGCACGCGCCACGAACCGCAAGTTCGTGCGTATGGCTTTGGGTGGCGTACGCGATGAAGCAGAGATCCGCGGTCATCGTCGTACCTACATCGGCTCCATGCCTGGCAAAATTTTGCAAAGCCTGGCCAAAACCGGTGTGCGCAATCCATTGTTCCTGCTCGATGAGATCGACAAACTCGGCATGGACTTCCGTGGCGATCCGTCGTCGGCTTTGCTTGAGGTGCTGGATCCAGAGCAAAACCACACTTTCTCGGATCACTATGTCGAAGTCGATTTCGATTTGTCCGACGTGATGTTTGTTGCGACTTCAAACTCGTACAACATTCCGCCTGCCTTGCTCGATCGTATGGAAGTGATACGTCTGTCGGGTTACACCGAAGATGAAAAAACCAGCATCGCGCAACGTTATCTCTTGCCGAAGCAGATCAAGAACAATGGTCTGAAGGAAGATGAGATCAGCGTCGCTGAATCGGCGATCCGCGACATCATTCGTTACTACACACGTGAAGCGGGTGTGCGTTCGCTGGAACGTGAAATTTCGAAGATCTGCCGCAAGGTCGTGAAAATGTTGCTGCTGAAAAAGCAGGACAGAAAAGTCACGGTCTCGACCAAGAACCTCGACAAATTCCTGGGCGTGCGTCAATTCGATTTCGGTGTCGCCGAAAAAGAAAACCAGGTTGGTCAGGTGGTCGGTTTGGCGTGGACCGAAGTCGGTGGCGATTTGCTCACCATCGAATCGGTTGCAGTGCCAGGCAAGGGCGGGATCATCCGTACCGGTACGCTGGGCGATGTGATGAAGGAATCGATCGAAGCAGCGCGCACGGTAGTGCGTAGCCGCGCGAAGAAACTCGGTATCAAAGCCGACGTCTTCGAGAAGAGCGATATCCATATTCACGTTCCTGAAGGTGCGACACCTAAGGATGGTCCATCGGCTGGTGTAGCGATGACGCTGGCCATGGTCTCGGTGTTCACAGGTATTCCTGTGCGTGCTGATGTGGCGATGACTGGTGAGATTACTTTGCGTGGTGAGGTATTGCCTATCGGTGGCTTGAAAGAGAAACTGCTGGCAGCACATCGCGGTGGTATCAAAACCGTTTTGATACCAGAACAAAACGTGAAGGATCTGGCTGAGATTCCGGACAATGTGAAGAACAAGCTTGAAATCGTACCAGTACGCTGGATCGATAAAGTGCTTGAGATCGCATTGGAACGCGCACCAGTACCATTGACCGATGAAGAGGTCGCAGTGGTTGATACCGCCGTTGCGAAACCTGCTGAGTCGAACGATCCGACTGTCGTCAAGCATTGATGATTTGATGCACTTGCAGATGTAACGCAGAAGTAATTTTGTGTTTTAAAAAAGCGCTCTTCGGAGCGCTTTTTTTTCGCGCTCTCATCAAAAAAAAATATTCTTAGAAGCGCAGAGGATGAATCCTAAACATAAAAAATGTTAATTTTCAGAGGAGAAAAGCTTGCAAAGCGCTTGACACAAGGCTTTGCGGCTTGTTTAATACTTGCTGCAGATTTTTTCTGCGTCCGCATCATCGTTTTAGCAATACTGCGTAAAGCACGAGATGCGGCATTCAACCTTTGTGAGGGGACGTAAGTGAATAAAACTGAATTGATTGACCACATTGCTGGTTCCGCCGATATTTCCAAAGCAGCCGCAGCACGCGCGCTTGATTCAGTGATCGGTGCAGTCAAAACCACATTGAAGAAAAATGGTTCCGTGACCTTGGTTGGTTTCGGTACATTTTCCGTAGGCAAACGTGCAGCCCGCACAGGCAGAAATCCACGTACTGGTGAAGCGATCAAAATCAAAGCAGCTAAAGTGCCTAAATTTAAACCAGGCAAAGCATTGAAAGACGCAGTTAACTAGTAGCAAATTGGTTCAACATGCTGTAAAATATTTTCTTTTGCGGCGTGGTGACAACGCTGTATGTTTGGCTGGTTAAGCAGAATTAGGGTGCTTAGCTCAGTTGGTAGAGCGGCGCCCTTACAAGGCGTAGGTCGGCGGTTCGACCCCGTCAGCACCCACCATCAGTCAAACTCGCAAATAATCATCAAGTAGTTTAGGAGTGGTAGTTCAGCTGGTTAGAATACCGGCCTGTCACGCCGGGGGTCGCGGGTTCGAGTCCCGTCCACTCCGCCAAAAAATAAAAGGCGAACGAGAGTTCGCCTTTTTTCATATATGCGACATATTGATCGCGTTTTGCCTGTGATTGGTTAGCCATGTTTGATTTTATCCGCACACACCAACGTCTGATGCAGTTCCTGCTGCTGCTGGTCATCTTCCCGTCGTTCGCCTTGTTCGGTCTGGAGAGCTACACCAGCATGGGCGATTCATCGACCACCGTGGCCAAGGTAGATGGCCAGGCGATTACGCAACCGGAATGGGATGCGGCACAGCGCGAACAGATGGAACGCTTCCGTCAAATGTTCGGCGGCCAGTTCGATCCGAAAATGTTTGATACACCGCAAGCCAAGCAAGACGTGCTGGATGGCCTGATCGCTGAGCGCGTACTGGCAGCCGAAGCAAAACGCAATAAACTGTCGGTCTCTGACCAGACTCTGCAACAAACCATCATGGGCATCGCTGGCTTGACCACTGCTGATGGCAAGTTTGATGTGGAGCGTTATAAATCCCTGTTGGCAGCGCAAGGCATGACGCCTGCGATGTATGAAGCCAGCCTGCGTCAGGACCTGATCGTGCAGCAAGTGAATGCCGCGATCCAGTCGACCGCATTTGCTCCTGATTCGCTGGCCAAGCGTTTGTCCGAACTGGGCGAGCAGGAACGCGAAGTGCAATACCTGACTTTCAAGGCTGCGGATTACGCGTCGCAAGTCAAGGTAACGGATGACATGCTCAAGGCTTACTACGACAAGAGCAATGAATTCTCGGTGCCGGAACAGGTAAAAGCGGAATATGTCGTCCTGACCGCTGATGCGCTGGCCGCACAAATCAATGTCAGCGATGCTGATGTCAAATCCTATTACGAGCAAAATGCCAAGCAATATGGCGTCGAAGAGCAACGTCGTGCCAGCCACATCCTGATCGCTGCAAACAAGGATGCGCCAGCTGCAGAAAAAGCTGCAGCCAAGGCCAAGGCTGAAAAGCTGCTGGAAACCTTGCGTAAATCGCCGCAGGACTTTGCCAAGCTGGCGAAAGAAAATTCGAATGACCCGGGTTCAGCAGAACGTGGTGGTGATCTGGATTTCTTCAGCAAAGGCATGATGGTCAAACCTTTCGAAGATGCTGCATTCAAACTGAAGCAGGGTGAATTGAGTGATCTGGTTGAGTCGGACTACGGCTTCCACATCATCAAAGTAACTGCGATCAAACCAGCGACACAGAAGCCATTGGAACAAGTCAAAGGTGAGATCGCGAATGACATCCGTAAGCAACTGGTAACCAAGAAGTATGCGGAAACAGCAGACGTCTTCAGCAACACGGTTTACGAGCAATCGGACAGCCTGAAGTCGGTTGCTGACAAGCTGAAACTGAAAATTGAAACAGTCAACAATCTGTCGCGTCAGCCTAATCCGGCGGTGGCAGCGACGGCTCCTTACAATAGCCCTAAATTCCTGAGTGCCTTGTTCTCGGATGACTCGTTGAAAAACAAACGTAATACGGAAGCAGTAGAAGTTGCGCCGAATACGCTGATCGCAGGTCGTGTCGTCGATTACAAACCAGCGAGCAAACGTCCTTACGAAGAAGTCAAAGCGCAAGTACGTGATCGCGTGGTACAGGTAGAAGCGCTGGCGCTGGCGAAAAAAGCGGGTGAAGAAAAACTGGCCGCATTGAAAGCCAAAGACGATGCAACTGGTTTCTCGGCAACCCAAACCGTTTCGCGTGCGAAGAGCCAGGGCGTGAATCCAGCTTTGTTCCTCGCAGTAATGAAAGCGGATACCAGCAAGCTGCCATCGTATGTTGGGGTTGAAGTGCCGGGTCAGGGTTACGGTGTATTGCGCGTGATACGCGTGGTGCAGCCAGCCAATGTGGACCAAGCCAAGCGCCAGGCTGAGCAACAGCAAATTACTGCTGCTTTGGCACAGGAAGAAATGCAGGCTTATCTGGATGTCCTGAAAGAAAAAGCCAAGGTCAAGATCCTGAAACCAGCGACCGCCAAGGCTGACGGTGCTGAGTAAAAGTCAGATGAATTTACCGGTTTAAAAAAAGCGCTCCTCGGAGCGCTTTTTTATTTGCCTGGCTAGATCTGTGTAAGCCGTATCACATCCGCTGCCGCAACCTGAAATGCCGACTCGGACAAATCAGTCAAACGAATGATTGCGGCGTCTTTGATCCGACTGAAATTGCGCTCTATCGAACGGCTATAAGCCGGATCGTAGTGGTCTCCCAGTAATTCACCCACCAGCACGTCCATTTCTCCGTTGGCCGCCAGCTGGTGCCAGCGTGCGATCTTTTCCCGCCCATGTAGCTGCAGCAGGCAACTAAGCTGTTTGTTCAATAGCCCAGGGTCATTCAGGAAGTGCTGGTAATCCTGCATCAAGAGTTGGATACGCTTGTCGTGTGGTAATTCCAACGAGAAACACGCTGCTTGGCGCATATGCGTCATCAATGCGTCGGGTACGCGCAAGTCACCGATTTTTTTGCTTTCTGATTCTATGTAGATGACTTTTTGCGCATCGAACTGACGCAGCGTTTGCCAGATGTCAGTTTCAAATTTCTTTTGTGAGGGTTGTTGTTCTGTCGGCAGGTTGCCGAGCACCGAGCCTCTGTGCGCAGCCAGTCTTTCCAGGTCGAGTACTTGCTCTCCTGCATTTGCCAGGGTCTGCAACAGGCGGCTTTTACCGCTGCCGGTCGGTCCGCATATGACATTGAACTGGAAGCGCAATGGTAGTTCGGCCAGCTCTGCATTCACATGCCGACGGTATTCCTTGTAGCCACCGTCCAGTTGTACGGCGGGCCAGCCTACGCGTGCCAGTATCAATGCCATTGCACCGCTGCGGTTGCCACCGCGCCAGCAGTAGATGAGTGGCTTCCAGTCTTGCGGCTTGTCGATGAACGCAGTGTCGATATGGTGCGCAATATTGCGCGCGATGAGTGCTGCGCCCAGCTTCTTCGCTTCAAACGCACCGGTTTGTTTGTAGAGAGTGCCGACGCGATGACGTTCGTCGTCGTCCAGCACCGGGCAATTGATGGCGCCTGGTATGTGGTCAAGCGCAAACTCTGCAGGGCTGCGCGCATCGATGATGGCATCGAACTGCTCCAGCGCAGGCAGGAGATCGGCGAAGCGGAGCAGGGCGGGATACTTCTTCATATTTACTTGGGCAGCAGAGGCTTGAGTTGTGGCCAGATGTTGTTGAGTATGATCGGATGCGCTACTGCTGCCGGATGGATGCGGTCAGCCTGGAACAGGCTGGGGTCAGTTTGGTCGGCAACCCCTTTCAACATGAACGGAACAAGTGCTGATTTGGTTTCCTTGGCAATCTTGGGAAACAGATCGGCGAATTGACGCGTGTAATCGGTGCCATAGTTGGGCGGGATTTGCATGCCTATCAGTAAGACTTTGGCTTTAGCCTTTTTTGCCGCTGCAACCATGCCGCGTAAATTCTGTTGGGTAGCGGTCAGTGACAAGCCACGCAAGGCATCATTCGCGCCCAGCTCTATCACCACGACTGCTGGCTGGTGCTTGTCCAGCAGTGCTTGCAGGCGTGCTGCGCCGCCACTAGTGGTTTCACCACTGATGCTGGCATTGACAATAGGTACGCTGATTTTTTCTGCTTCCAGCTTCTTCTGTAACAGGTTGACCCAGCCTTCGCCACGCGCCAGACCATATTCCGCCGACAGGCTGTCACCAAGCACGAGTATGGTTTTTGATGCAGAATAAGCACTCATCGTGAACGAGGCGAGCATGACCAATGCCAGTGCCCTCAGTACATTCCCTACTTGATACGAAAACTTGAAATTAATCGGCATGCCTGAATCCTCTACTTTGTATCCTGCAATTGAAGCTATCAATCTGACTAAACGTGTGGCAGATGCGACCGGTGAGCTGACCATCCTGCAATCGGTTGATTTTACCGTGCAAGCAGGCGACACGCTTGCCATCATAGGTGCGTCGGGTTCCGGCAAGTCTACCTTGCTCGGTTTGCTGGCGGGTCTGGATACACCGTCGGAAGGTACGGTCAAGCTGGATGGCACCGATATCTTTGCGCTGGATGAAGACGGACGGGCCGGTTTGCGCAAGTCTCGACTGGGCTTTGTGTTCCAATCATTTCAATTGCTCGGGCATTTGAATGCGCTGGAAAATGTCATGTTGCCACTGGAGTTGCGCGGTGATGCCAAGGCGAAAGAAAAAGCCGAAGCGATGCTGGCACGGGTCGGCTTGAGTACGCGTCTGAAGCACTATCCCAAGTATTTGTCAGGCGGCGAGCAGCAGCGGGTAGCACTGGCACGCGCTTTCGTCAGTGAACCGCCATTGTTATTTGCCGATGAGCCGACCGGTAGCCTGGATGCGGCAACGGGTGCCGCAGTGATACAACTCATGTTTGAATTGAATCGTGAACGTGGTTCCACGCTGGTGCTGGTGACGCATGATTCTTCTATCGCTGCCCTGTGCAAACGCACGATCACGATTTCGGCTGGTCGCCTGGTTCAGGCTTAGAAAGTTCAGCCGCTAACCAATTGGTTTAGTACCGAGCGGATTTCCGGTATCAGTTCACCTGCCGTCAGACCTATCGGGCCGATACCGCGTTTGACCAATTCATCCGCCGCCAGGCCGTGCAAATAAACGGCGGCCAGGGCGGCCTCCCACTCCGGGCAACCTTGCGCCAGCAAGGCGCCGGACAATCCCGCCAACACATCGCCGGAACCCGCAGTCGCCAATGCCGGGTTGCCGGTGGTATTCAGTACCACGGTGCCGTCCGGTGCCGCGATCACGGTACCCGAACCTTTTAAGATTGTCGTTGCCCGGAAGGTGCCTGCCAGTGCGCGCGCCGCAGCGATCCGGTTGCCCTGGATTTGTTGTGTGGTCGTTGCCAGCAAGCGCGCCGCTTCCAGCGGGTGCGGCGTGATGATGGTGGCGGCGCTGCGTGCCAATAATTTTTCCTGCAACGCGGGTTCATGGCCGATCAGGTTGAGTGCATCGGCGTCTATGACCAGCGGGGTATTCGCAATAATGGCTTTGCCCAGGATGTCGCGCGCCAGCCGTGAAGTACCGAGGCCGGGACCGGCAACGGTAGTCGTGGTGCTGTAATCGATATTGCTGGCCAGGCGGCTCATTAGTTCCGCCTGCATGCTGTCGTACAGCAGTGAATCGGCAAGACATGCGATGAAGACGCGTCCCGCACCGCATTTGGCAGCAGCGCGTGCAGCGAGGACGGCCGCGCCTACCATGCCATGCGCACCACCGAGTACGCTGACATCGCCGTAGCTGCCTTTATGCGTGTTGTGGCGACGTGGCCGCAGGCATTTGGCGAATAGCGCAGGGTGATTCAAATGCATGGATGCAGGAGGGAAGCGTTCGGCGGCTATGTCGAGTGTCGCTACCGTAACAGCTCCGGCAAAGTCACGGCCTTCGCAGGTATGCAATCCTGCTTTATCGGCGATGAAGGTAATCGTGTGCGTCGCCTGTATCGCGATGCCTGCGTCGTCACCGACGATGGCACCCGTGTCGGCATTTAATCCGCTCGGTACGTCGAGCGCCAGTATCGGGCAGCCCAGTTGATTGATGGTGGCGATCAGCTCATGCAACGAACCGTCGATGGCACGGCTCAGGCCGATGCCAAACAAGCCGTCGATGACCATCGCCCAGTCGGTGCTGCTGATTGCTGGGTCATCGCTGGCGATGAAAGTCGCTTTGCTGGCTTTTGCTCTTTGCAGCGCTTGTTGTGCGTCAGCAGGCAGAGTATCGGTAGGGAAGGGTAGCGTGATGAATACTTTGAGTCCGGCATTCATTAACTGGCTGGCCGCTTCCAGTGCATCGCCGCCATTGTTGCCCGGACCTGCCAGGACCAGTACGCGTCTTTCCTTTTCAGTGCTTTGCAGCAGTTCATAGGCGAGCTCACCGGCAGCGGTACCGGCGCGTTGCATCAGTGCATAGGATGGGGAGTTGGCCAGTGCTGCCTGTTCGACCTGGCGTATTTCGTTAACGGTGTAGAGCGCGTGGGTATCGGTCATATCGGCGACTTAATCAAATGAATGCGGGCACAGCGTGCTGATGCATTTGATTTTAGTCCAATTAGACCGGTACTAAAGCGCAGAGGTATCAGGAATAACGCGTAGGGGTCAAACCATCGAGGTCGATATCTGGCGTGCGACCGGAAATGACATCGGCTACTACCTTGCCTGAACCCGCTGCCATCGCCCAGCCCGTGCTGCCATGACCGATGTTGATGTAGACATTCCGTACCCGGCACGCGCCCAGCAATGGCGGGCCATCCGGCAAGGCCAGGCTGCTGCCGGACCAGAATGCGGCTGTGTTGTAGTTGCATGCATCAGGGAACCAGTCATAGCCAACCTTGAGCAGTGTGTTCAAGGCTTTCTGACGCAATTCAGGTGTATGCGATCCGAGCTCTGCCGTGCCAGCTACGCGTATGCGTTTGCCCATGCGTGTGATGGCAACCTTGTAGGCTTCATCCACGACTGCGGCAACTGGTGCTGATTCGAAGTTGCGGATGGTGGCAGTGGCGCAGTAGCTTTTCACCGCACGCAGCGGTAAATGCAGCCCCAATGGTGTCAGCAGCTTGGCGCTGTCTGCGCCGCCAGCAACGACTACGCATTCGGCGGAGAAGCTGTGATCGTCGATTTGCAGGTGTACTCCGCGCTTCGACTCTTCAATCGATTTGACTTCACTACCAAAAAGGAACTCTACGCCCATCGCTTGTGCTTGCGCGCGGATCTGACGTGTGAATAAAGGGCAGTTGCCCGCTTCATCTTCAGGGAAGTAGAGGGCGCCAGCCAGTGGTGTATTCGGATTCAGTGCGCAGTCGATGGTGTGCGCCTGGCCAGCATCCAGTTTTTTATGCGGGATATTGTGTTCGCTGAGGTAATCGAAAGCGGTTTGCGCCAGCTGCAGGTCACGTTCGGTGCGGAACAGTTGCAGGTAACCCGGTGTTTGTTCGTAATCCAGCTGGTGGCGTTCGCGCAGCATTTGCATGATGTCACGGCTGTAAAACGCGATGCGTTGCATGCGTTCGCGATTGATGCGGTAGCGTTCTACGTCCGCTTCCTTCATCCAGCGCCGCATCCAGCCCAGCATCGAAGGTCGCCACGGCTGGTTCAGCATGAGCGGTGCTTCGGATTTCAACAGATGGGAAAGAAAGGAACGCGGGACGCCTGGTGCGGCCCATGGTGCAATGCTGCTGGCGGCGAGGATGCCGGAGTCGCCGTAGCTGGCTTCTTCTGCCACATTGTTATGGCGTTCGATGACGACCACTTCGTGTCCTGCTTCGGCCAGAAAATAGGCGGTACTTACCCCAATGACACCTGCACCGATAACCGCTACTTGCATTACTTCTATCCTTCCCAGAATTAGCCCGTCATGTTACCAAGCGGATACATTGCTGTGCCAGCAGTAGTGGTGCAAATTTTTGAAAATTAGCAAAAAAGCGTGGCAAAGCGGCTCATATTGGGCCCGGCCAGTACGTAGTCGCGAAAAACAAGTCGTTTATTCGTCGTTTACCGATCTCCGGAAAATTGGCTTAAAGCATAAAAAAACCGCACCAACAGGTGCGGTTTTTGTCGCGGCCATGACGCGCCGCCTGGCTAGCCCTGATACGTCAGAACGGTTTGCGCCCACTGATGATGCGCAAGAGAATCAACACAACGGCTATCACCAACAGGATGTGGATGAAACCGCCGATAGTATAGGAACTGACCAAGCCAACCAGCCAAAGAATGACGAGTACTACTGCAATGGTATAGAGCATAGGGTCTCCTTGTGAATTCGAACGATAGATGCGGAGTGATTGCCGCATGTGCTTATGCACCTTCAACCATAGTGTGCGCCGGATCCGGTAATGTTGTCCGTACGTTATCGTACATAAGGGAAATTTGTTGTTTGCAGGTGTAGGCAGGACTGAAATCAACATGCTTTCTTGTTATGCATATGGGACAATCCTTGTCCCTTAAGCCATCGTCTGCTGTGAGTTTGTTGCTCACAGGATTTATTTCCGAGTATCCATATGACTGATAAAAATACAGAAACGGCCGCGCCTGAACACGCCGTTAGTCCGGTCAGGATGCCACTGGAGCCGGTGCCTTCGGCCGGAGTTCTCCATTTGCCCGTCAATGCACGCGGCGTGGCGCTGACGATTATCGCCACCGTGGCCTTTGTCTTTGCCTTGTCGGTGGCGCACGCTTTCTTCATTCCGCTGCTGTTCGGTATCTTTATCGCCTACACGCTAAATCCCTTGGTGGTATGGCTGGAGCGCATCCGTGTACCGCGTCTGCTGGGTACATCGGTCGTGATTATTGCCATCGTTTGCAGCGCTGCGCTGACAGCCAACAATCTGCGCGATGAGTTCAATTCCATCCTGGTCAGTTTGCCGACCGCCACGCAAAAACTGGCGCGCGCGGTGAAGAGTCTGCAAAGAGGTCAGGGCAGCACCATCCAGCAAATGCAGGCGGCGGCAACCGAAATTGAAAAGGCGACCAACCAGGCTGCGGGCGGACGCCCTGTGGCGAAAGGCACGGTCGAACAATCGGTCTTTAATCTCAGTCAGTGGTTATGGGCCAGCTCTATAGGTGTGGTGGGTTTCCTGGGGCAGGCCACGATGGTGATTTTCCTGGTCTTCTTTTTCCTGCAGTCGGGAGATATGTTCCGGCGCAAGCTGGTCAAGATCAGTGGGCGTACCCTGCATACACGCAAGATCACGGTACAGATACTGGACGCGATCAATACCTCGATCCAGAACTATATGTTCATGCTGCTGGTTACGAATGTCCTGTTCGGCTTGCTGATGTGGGGTGCCTTGCACTGGATAGGACTGGAAAATGCAGGGGCCTGGGCGTTGGCTGCGGGTGTCCTGCATATCATCCCTTACTTTGGCCCGCTGCTGATCATGGCGGCAACCGGTGTCACCGCCTTTATGCAATTCGGGACTTTTTCGTCTGTACTGGCAGTGAGCGGGGCGACGCTCTTTATCGCCACCGTCGTCGGCACCTTCGTCACTACCTGGATGACGGGGCGCATCGCCAAGATGAATGCGGTCGCGGTCTTTGTCTCGCTGCTGTTCTGGGCCTGGCTGTGGGGTGTATGCGGTTTGTTGCTGGGGATCCCGATTATCGTCATCATCAAGGTCATTTGCGAACATGTGGACGGTTTGCAGGTGATAGCAGAGTTGTTGGGCGAATAATTAGAACTCATTTCATCAATATCCGTGAGATGCGTTCTTACCAAATGAGGCACTGGCAAGGCGTGCGACGCGTCGCATAGTGGCCTATGCGCAAGGAGCACAACGCGGCCAGCGCCGCTTTTGGTAAGAACCCGGAGGGAACGGGCTATTTGGGCGTATTGCTGCGTTGCGCCGCTTGCCAAGGGGACCACCCTTGGCGGCGCGACACGCCTTGCACTACCTCCCAAATAGCCGCGTTCGCACTCGCGGATATTTGTGAAATGAGTTCTAGAACCGATAAGCGCCATCTATTCCCGGCACCACATTTCCTGTTTATCGGGAGTATTATTGCTATGGCAATATGACTTCGTATCGGTTGCACTTCGGCCTGTGAGACGGGCCTGGAGCGCTGGGACATCAACCTCAAACAAGGATGGACGATATGCAAAATACTGACGATCTTGGCAAACTGATTTTGCGGGTGGTACTGGGCGGCCTGATCCTGCTGCACGGGATGGCAAAAATCATTGCTGGACCGGCTTTCGTAATCAGTGCAACGACCAGCGCCGGATTGCCGGCAGCAGTGGGCTATCTGGTGTATCTGGGTGAGGTCATCGCTCCCATCCTGCTGATCGTCGGCATCTGGTCGCGGCTGGCGGCATTGATTATTGCCGGTAATATGGTTTTTGCCATTGTGCTGGTGCATACCAAACAGCTGTTTACGCTCAATGAGACAGGTGGCTGGTCGCTGGAATTACAGGGTATGTTCCTGGTGGCGGCACTGGCGCTGGTCTTGCTGGGAGCGGGGCGCTTCAGCATAGGCGGGCGCGGCGGCAGGTGGAATTGACGCTGCAATAAGCCGGGATAGACCGTTATAGATGAAGGGGCGCATGAAAATGTGCCCCTTTATTGCATTTATGGCTAAACCCGCCTTGCTGCTTTAGCCATGAATTCGGAGGTAAAGACGCCCGGTCGCGGTATAATCACGGTTTCTGATCTAACTCGCGGAGCGACGGCCGAATTTGACCGTTTTTTCGCCTCAACTACCTTCTCGCCATGCTGATTTTGCCAGGTTCCAACGCCCTGTCTGCTTTTCGTACTGAACGCCTCTTAAACCAACTGCAACAAGTCGACCATGCCATCGTCGGTGTCACCGGCCGTTACCTGCATTTTGTCGACTCGGCTGCGCCCATCGCAGAAGTCGACGTCCGGCGCCTGGATGCGCTGTTGACATATGGCGAACCGTTCAGCGCGAAGCTGGAAGGCGACGAGTTTGTTGTTATCCCGCGTTTCGGCACGATTTCCCCGTGGGCCAGCAAGGCGACCGACATTGCGCACAACTGCGGCATGGCTGGTATCCGTCGCATCGAGCGCGGCATCGTCTATGTCGTCCATGTGAAATCCGGTTTGCTCGGCGGTGCGCGTCATCTGTCGGAAGAGAGCACCTTAGCGGTTCAAGCGCTGCTGCACGATCGCATGACTGAAATGGTATTGCGTAGCGCCGATGAAGCGGCAGGCTTATTCGGTGAGCTGGAAGCCAAACCGCTGGCCTTCATCGATCTGCTGCAAGGTGGCAAAGCTGCGCTGATCAATGCCAACACAGAACTCGGCCTGGCCTTGTCCGACGATGAAATCGATTACCTGCTGGCGGCGTTCACAACTGCCAAGCGTAATCCGACCGACGTCGAACTGATGATGTTCGCGCAAGCCAATAGCGAACACTGCCGCCACAAAATCTTTAACGCTGACTGGACCATAGACGGCGTCAAACAGGATAAATCGCTGTTTGCCATGATCAAGAATACGCACCAACTGGCGCCGCGCGGCACCGTGGTTGCGTACAGCGATAACTCGTCGGTCATCGAAGGTGCAACCGTCACCCGTTTCTACCCACGCGGCGCAGCTGCAGGTAATGTGTATGAAGCGTCGCAAGAGTTGACACACATCCTGATGAAGGTGGAAACGCACAACCATCCGACAGCTATCTCGCCATTCCCGGGCGCATCGACTGGCGCCGGTGGTGAAATCCGTGACGAAGGCGCAACCGGTCGCGGTGCCAAGCCGAAAGCGGGCCTGAGTGGTTTTACCGTTTCCAACCTGATGTTGCCGGATGGCGTACAGGCATGGGAAAACAGCCATGACGTCACCAAGCCAGTCGCCGATACTGCGCCGGTCTACGGCAAACCGGACCGTATTGCTTCGCCGTTGGAAATCATGGTCGATGGTCCTATTGGTGCTGCAGCTTTCAACAATGAATTCGGTCGTCCTAACCTGGGTGGCTACTTCCGTACCTACGAACAAAACGTCGCTGGCACCGTCAACGGCTATCACAAACCGATCATGATCGCCGGTGGTATCGGCAGCATCTCGGCCAAGCACACCAAGAAACACGATCTGCCAGTCGGCAGCCTGCTGATCCAGCTCGGTGGCCCAGGCATGCGTATCGGCATGGGCGGTAGCGCCGCATCGTCGATGGCTACCGGCACCAATACAGCAGATCTGGATTTCGATTCGGTACAACGCGGCAATCCGGAAATGGAACGTCGTGCACAGGAAGTCATCAATGCGTGCTGGGCGATGCAGGATGCCAATCCTATCCTCTCCATCCATGACGTCGGTGCAGGCGGCTTGTCGAATGCTTTCCCGGAAATCACCAACGATGCTAAACGTGGTGCGATCTTTGATCTGCGCAAAGTGCCGCTGGAAGAGAGCGGTATGGCACCGAAGGAAATCTGGAGCAATGAATCGCAGGAGCGTTACGTGCTGGCGATTGCACCGGAAAGCCTGCCGCAATTTACTTATCTGTGTGAACGTGAGCGCTGCCTGTTTGCAGTTGTCGGCACTGCGACCGAAGAGCGTCAATTGAAAGTCATCGATCCGGAACACGACAACAATCCGGTCGATATGCCTATGGATGTATTGCTCGGCAAACCGCCAAAAATGCATCGCGATGTCACACACGTACAGCAAGACTTGCCAGCGATAGACGTCACCGGCATCGACTTGCTGGAAGCGTCGGTACGCGTACTGCGCCTGCCTACGGTTGCTGACAAATCCTTCTTGATCACCATCGGTGATCGTACTGTGGGCGGTACCACCGTGCGCGACCAGATGGTTGGTCCGTGGCAGGTACCGGTCGCCGATTGCGCCGTCACCACAATGAGCTTTGAAGGTTATCTGGGTGAAGCGATGGCCATGGGTGAACGTACCCCGCTGGCAGTCATCAATGCAGCAGCATCCGGTCGTATGGCCGTCGGTGAAGCGCTGACCAATATTGCTGCTGCTCCTATCGCTGATATCTCCGATATCAAACTGTCCGCCAACTGGATGGCCGCTTGCGGTCAGCCGGGGCAAGACGCAGCCTTGTTCGACACCGTCAAGGCAGTCGGCATGGAACTGTGCCCGGCACTTGGCATCAGCATCCCGGTCGGCAAGGATTCCTTGTCCATGCGTACCACCTGGAAGGATGAAGGGACAGACAAGGCGGTTGTATCGCCAGTGTCGCTGATCGTATCCGCCTTCTCGCCGGTGTATGACGTACGTAAATCTCTGACGCCGCAACTGCGTACCGATGCCGGTGACACCGTACTGATCGTGATCGACCTCGGTCGTGGCAAGAACCGTATGGGCGCATCGGCATTTGCGCAAGTCATGCAGCAAATCGGCAATGAAACACCGGACGTGGATAGCGCAGAAGACCTGAAAGGTTTCTTCAACGCGATCCAGCGCCTGAACAAGGAAGACAAACTGTTGGCCTACCATGATCGTTCCGACGGTGGCCTGTTCACGACCTTGTGTGAAATGGCATTTGCCGGTCACAGCGGTCTGTCGGTGAACCTGGACATCCTGACGCTGGAAGGCGAGCACGCCAGCGATGGCGGCGATGCGAAGAACTGGACCACCCAGGTCGCAGAACGTCGCAACGACCTGACCCTGCGCGCCTTGTTCAATGAAGAACTGGGTGCTGTGATCCAGGTCCGCGCCGAGCAAAAATCGGAAGTCATGAATGTACTACGTGAATACAATCTGGGTGCATGCAGCCACATCATCGGCAAACCGAACGACAACGACATAATCGAATTCACGCGTGATGCCAAGGCTATCTACAGCCAGTCGCGCATAGACCTGCATCGTTTCTGGAGCGAAACCAGCTGGCGCATCGCCCGTCTGCGTGACAATCCGGATTGTGCCGATGCTGAATACGATCGCATCCTCGACAAGCTGGATCCGGGCATCACACCTAAGCTGAGCTTCGATCCGCAGGAAGACATCGCTGCACCATACATCGCAACCGGTGTACGTCCGCACGTGGCGATCCTGCGTGAACAAGGCGTCAATTCGCATATCGAAACCGCCTATGTCATGCACAAGGCTGGCTTCACCGCAGTCGACGTCCACATGAGTGATCTGATCAGCGGCCGTGCACATCTGAGCGACTTCAAGGGCGTTATCGCGGTCGGTGGTTTCTCCTATGGTGACGTACTGGGTGCAGGCGAGGGCTGGGCTAAAACCATACTGTTCAACAATCAGTTGGCAGAACAGTTTGCGACCTTCTTCAGCCGTCAGGACACCTTTGCACTGGGTATCTGTAACGGTTGCCAGATGATGAGTAACCTGAAATCCATCATCCCGGGTGCGCAGGCATGGCCGAAATTCACTCGCAACAAGGCTGAACAATTCCAGGCGCGTTTCACCATGGTTGAAGTGGCGGATTCGCCGTCCATCTTCTTCAATGACATGGCGGGTACGCAAACTGCGATTGCTGTGGCACACGGTGAAGGCTTTGCCGACTTCTCGCTGACCGGTGATATCAATGAAGCGCTGGTAGCGATGCGCTTTATCAATAACAAGGGTCGTGCGACAGAGGGCTATCCATACAACCCTAACGGTTCGCCGCAAGGTATTACGTCGGTGACGACGCCTGATGGCCGCTTTACGGTGATGATGCCGCATGCGGAGCGTGTGTTCCGTAGCGTGCAGCAGAGCTGGCATCCTGAGACCTGGGGTGAGGATTCGCCTTGGATGCGTATGTTCCGTAATGCGCGTAAGTGGGTGGGGTGATAAGGGAGTAGTTGGGTTTGTGCTTTTGGCACAGGCCTGTGTTGAAAATGCCGCTTGGTTTTTACTAAGCGGCATTTTTTATTGGTGGGTTGGTTTGCGTGTTGATGTTGCTGACTTGGTGCTCACTCCGTGGAGAAGTGCGTTGTCGGGGGTAGCCCGACAGCTACTCACTTTCTTTGCTTCGCCAAAGAAAGTAAGCAAAGAAAGGCGACCGCAAGAGCCGTTGCACACTAAAGTGTGTCACCCAAGTCCAGCGAGCGTCAGCCGGGGTCGCAAACAAACTCGCTACGCTCAGACAAGTTTGCGCCCTTAATCCGTCTGACACTCACTGGCCTTGGCAACGTCAGATGCGGAACGTCAAAAGCAGCAGCCTTGTTGAAGAGAGGTATATGCGTTGCTGGCAAAGAGGCTGTGGTTGGTAGTCCACTGTGACGATGCCGTTTGTGCGGGACAGAAAATGGAAAAAGAAGTGGGTGTGTCTGAGCGGAGCGTTAGCGTAGCGAGTTTCGCCCACTTCCCATTTTTTGTCCCGCACAAACGGGGACCCCGAAGGGGCAGCGGCGCCGTGGTCGCCATCTTTTGCTTACTTTTCTTGGCGAGACAAGAAAAGTGAGTGGCTGCCGGGCCACCCCCGGCAACCCCGCTCTCTACGGAGAGAGAAAATAATCAGCACCAGCAAACCGCAAACCAAACAAACAATAAAAAAGCCCGCATAAGCGGGCTTTTTAACAAGCGAATCAAAGATTATTGAATCTTCGCTTTGCTACGCAGTTGTTGCTGGAACGCCTGCAGTTTTTTCTGTTGCAGCGATTCCGCGATTTGCGGTTTCACTTCTTCCAGGGTAGGGATCTTCGCTGTACGTACGTCGTCCAGTTTGATGACGTGGTAACCGAATTGTGTCTTCACCGGTGTTTCCGACAGTTCGCCTTTTTTCAGGGCGACCATCGCATCGGAGAATGGCTTCACGAACGAAGCTGGGGATGCCCAGTCCAGGTCGCCGCCGTTTGCTGCCGAACCAGGATCTTTGGAAGATGCTTTGGCCAGGTCTTCAAACTTCGCGCCGCCTTTCAGCTTGGCGATGATGGCTTTTGCTTCGTCTTCTTTTTCAACCAGGATGTGGCGAGCGTGGTATTCCTTGTCGCTGGCTTGCGCCTTGAAGCGGTCGTATTCAGCCTTGATGTCGGCATCCTTGACCGGATTCTTTTTCAGGTAGTCAGCCACCAGGGCACGGATCAGGATGGATTGGCGTGCGATTTCGATCTGGTTTTTGACGTCAGCGTTTGTACCCAGGCCCAGTTTGTCTGCTTCCTGGATCAGGATTTCACGGTTGATCAGTTCATCTTTGACCATCGCGCGCAGTTCCGGTGTGTCTTGCTGACCTTGGGAGGTCATTTGCTTGATCATGACATCAGCGCGGGAAGATGGAATGGGCTTGCCATTCACTACGGCCAGGTTTTGTGCCATCGCAGGCAGTGATGCAGATACGATTAAGGCGGCCAGCAAATGAGCAGGTTTTAAAGTCATATATATTCCTAATGGAAGTTATTTTATTTGAGAGTGACAGCTATTAATTCCCGGCGCGCGTCAGACTTCGGATGGCGCTAAGGCAGTAATGGCTAATGCATGTATTTCTTTGTGCATCATGTCATCGAGACAATCATACACCAGCCGATGGCGATTTATGCGGCTCTGCTTTTCAAATTGCGCCGAAATGATGCGCAACCGGAAATGTCCGCCACCGGAGGCTGCACCGGCATGGCCAGCATGCAGGGCAGATTCGTCTTCCAGTTGACATTCGAGCGGTGCAAAAGTTTCGTTCAGCCTGGCCTGGATGCGATCCATACGTGCGCTCATTGCGGTTCTTTCATGTATTTGGAGAGGAAAAGGCTTTGCGCCACGATGAAAGCCACCATCAGTCCCATGCCACCGAATAACTTGAAGTTGACCCAGGTTGCAGTGGAAAAACTATAGGCAACGTACAAATTGATCAGTCCCATCGTCATGAAAAAGGCGACCCAGGACAGGTTGAGGCGATGCCAGATACCTTCCGGCAGCGACATTTGCTTCTCCATCATGGTGCGGATCAGGTTCTTGCGCAGGAAGATTTGGCTGAAGAGCAGGGCTGCGGCAAAGCACCAGTACAGCACGGTCGGCTTCCATTTGATGAAGGTTTCATTGTGGAAGTAGATGGTCGCACCGCCGAAGACGACGATGATGGCAAGTGACAGCCACAAGGTTTTGTCGATCTTTTTGCCTTTGACCAGCAGGTAGGCGATCTGGCAGATGGTCGCCACGATGGCAATCGCGGTCGCCAGCAGGATAGGTGCTTGCGCTGCCGTCACCAGGCCGTCGGATACCACGCCGGACAGATATTGCTGGCCGAACGCTTGCGCTGCTTCGGTGTTGCCTTCGCCCCATTTGAAGACGCCGAAGAAGAGGATGACCGGGAACAGGTCGAACAAGAATTTCATGTGAGCTTGCCTTATTTCAGTTCTGGAGCCGGGTCAAAACGCAGTGACGCGGAGTTGATGCAGTAACGCAGGCCGGTAGGCGGGGGACCGTCATTGAAGACGTGACCCAGATGCGCATCGCAGACGTTGCAGATGACTTCCGTACGTATCATGCCGTAGGCACGGTCCATCTTTTCCTTGATGTTCGCCGGGTTCAACGGTTTGAAGTAGCTCGGCCAGCCGCAGCCGGAATCGAATTTGGTGTCAGATGCAAACAGCGGGGTGTTGCAGCACACACAGGTGTAGATACCGAATTCGTGGTGATCCCAGTAACGGCCGGTGTATGGTGCTTCGGTCGCGGCATGACGGGTCACGTCGTATTCCATGTCATCCAGCATGGCACGCCATTCGGCGTCGGTTTTGATTACTTTGTCTATCATGATGAACAACTCACTTCCAGATCGTTGGCCCAGTCGGGCGGTAGTGCAGCATATTTCTCATTCTCGGGCTGCTCGTCAAACGGTTTTTCCAGCACCTGCAGTAATTTGCTGACTTCGGAGTAGTCCTTATTCTGCGCTTTTTCGATGGCGATTTGCGCAAGATAATTGCGCAGGATGTATTTGGGGTTGACCGCATCCATTGCAAGCTTGCGTTCGCCGTTTATGCTGTTTTCCTGCTGCAGGCGCGCGCCGTATTGTAGCGCCCAGGCATCGAATGCGGCACGGTCTATGAAGAGATCGCGCAAGTCTTCATGGCTGTCGCTGTTACCCGGCTGCAGATTGCCGAGCTGGCGGAAGAAAGTCGTGAAGTCGACATGGCTGTCCTGCAGGATGCCGAACAGGCCGTCGATGAGCTGGCGATCGTCGGACTGGCGCGTTTTCAGCCCCAGTTTGGCATGCATCAATTCTTCGAATTTCTCGGAATACGCCGGTTTGTAGATGCGCAGCGCGGCCTGGGTTTCTTCCACGTCGCCTATCAGCGGCAGCAGTGCCTGCCCCAGTGCATAGCAATTCCATTCGCCTATCTGCGGTTGGCGCGCATAGGAGTAACGGCCTTGCTGGTCGGTATGGTTGCAGATATGGGTGGCGTTGAAGGCTTCCATGAAGCCAAACGGGCCGTAGTCCAGTGTCAGGCCGAGTATCGACATATTGTCGGTATTCATCACGCCGTGCATGAAGCCGACTGCCTGCCAGTGCGCGATCATGTGCGCGGTACGTAGCGTGACTTCCGTCAACAAATCCTTGTACGGATTGGCGCTGGCGCGGAACCAGGGGTAAAAGCGGTCAATGACGTAATCAGCAAGCACTTTCAGCTCTTCATGCTTCTCGTTATAGAACCAGTGTTCAAAGGAACCGAAGCGGATGAAGCTTTGCGCAACACGTGTCGCGACGGCTGCGGTTTCCGCCTGTTCGCGCATGACGAGCTGATCCGAGCCGGTGACGCACAGTGCACGCGTAGTCGGTATGCCGAGCGCTGCCATTGCTTCTGAACAGAGGAATTCACGTATCGAGGAGCGCAGCACGGCGCGTCCGTCGCCCATGCGCGAGTAGGGTGTCAGGCCCGCGCCTTTGAGTTGCAACTCAAGGCGACCGGATGGCTCGACTTCCGGTGCCGGTACATCGCCGAGCAGGATGGCGCGGCCATCGCCGAGCTGGCCAGCCCAGACGCCGAACTGATGGCCTGAATAAACCGCCGATAAGGGTTTGGACTCAGGCAGCAGGCGATTGCCGGTGAATGCCTCGATAAAAGATTCTGTGCTGGTTTCTGCAAAGTCCAGACCTATCAATGCTGCGGTCGAGGCGCTGGCACAGACCATGTAGGGATCAGGCAAAGGCGTAGGCATCAATGCCGTGTAATGCGCAGGCGGCAGTGCAGCGAAGGAATTTTCCAGCGGCAGGGTGTCGGTGCGATAGAGCGGGTACGGCGGCTTGGGTGCATTCATATTACATTCCTGTGTTTCTATCGCGGCTATCTGACAAGTACTACAGTAGTGCTACGGTATTGACGTGTATGTGGCGACGTCGATATAAAGTTAAGTACGAGTTAAGAGCGTATTTTGACAGAGAAGCGAAAATTGGTTGTGCGCATCTGCGCAAGCACGGGTTTTAAAGCCTTAGGGTCAGAGTCGTTTTTAGTCACAAATATCCCATATATATGGTATAAAAATGACCATTATTTCCGAGAAGAAAATTACCGACTAATGCTCATGCGTATTCCATCCCTCGTACTTGCTGCCGCTTTCACTGTCTCTGCTTCCACTTCCTTTGCTGAAAATGTCCGGATCGCCTTTATTGATCCGCTGTCCGGCCCGTTCGCACCGGTAGGACAGAACCTGTTCAACAGTTTCAAGACGATTGCTGAACTGTCGAATCAGAAACAATGGGGCGGTCAGAATACAGTGGAGATCGTCGGCTTCGATAACAAGGGGAGTCCGCAGGAATCACTGATCCAGCTGAAATCGGCGATCGACCAGGGCTACCGTTACATTACGCAGGGTAATGGTTCAGGCGTGGCATTGGCGCTGATCGATGCCATCAATAAACACAATGACCGCAATCCGGGCAAGGAAGTGCTGTTCCTGAATCACTCGGCGGGTGATCCGGCGCTGACGAATAGCAAATGCAGCTTCTGGCATTTCCGTTTTGACGCCAATTCCGAGATGAAGCTGGAGTCACTGACCACCTTTATGGCCAAGGATCGGAAGATCAAGAAGATTTACATCATCGGCCAGAACTATGCGCTGGGTCAGGAAGTATCGCGTACGACCCGTGCTTATATGAGCCGCAAGCGCCCGGACGTACAGATTGTCGGTGATGATTTGCATCCTATCGGTCAAGTCAAGGATTTCTCACCTTACGTGGCGAAGATGAAGGCATCCGGTGCAGATACGATAGTCACAGCCAATTGGGGCGCGGATCTGGCCTTGCTGGTGAAGGCGGCACGCGACGCCGACCTGAAAGCCAATTTCTATACCTTGTATGCGGCGACTACCGGCGTGCCGACCGCGATGGGCGCGGCAGGCCTGGATCGCGTCAAGTATGTGGCCTACTGGAACCTGAACAATGAAACCTACGCGGGCAAGGAAATCATCGAAGGCTTCAAAAAGAAATACAACGATGATTATTACGCGATGGCGTCCTACACTGTGCTCTCCATGCTGGGCCAGGCATTCAGGGAAAGCGGTTCGACCGATCCTTTGAAAGTCGCGCTGGCGATGGAAGGCATGAAAGTAAAAAGCCTGAACGGTGAGGTGGAAATGCGTAAATCCGATCACCAGGCACAGCAACCCTTGTATATTGCTACCTGGGTCAAGCAGAACAACACTGATGTGAAGTTCGATCAGGAAAACACCGGTTATGGCTGGCGTACCGATCAAAAGATCGATGCTTATGTTGCTGCGCAACCTACTTCGTGCCAGATGAAGCGTCCGTCACACTAGTACCGTGATGCCGCCCATCCGGTGCGGCATGATCCCCCTTGTATGAAATGAAGAAGAACCAGGTGTGCCGCTGCATGCCTGGACAGGAGAGAACGGGCACGTGGAATTTACGCTGATCTCATTGCTGAATGGTTTGAGCTACGGCTTGCTGCTGTTTATGCTGTCGTCCGGACTGACGCTGATTTTCAGCATGATGGGCGTTTTGAATTTCGCGCATGCCAGTTTTTACATGATAGGGGCTTACTTCGCCTATAGCATCAGCACCGCTATCGGTTTCTGGCCCGCGCTGGTGCTGGCGCCGCTGGCAGTAGGTTTGCTCGGTGCGCTGGTCGAACGTTATGGCTTGCGTGTCGTACACAAATACGGACACATCCCCGAGTTGCTATTCACTTTTGGTTTGTCCTACGTCATCGTCGAAGTGGTGCAATTGATCTGGGGCCGGGTCGCGGTTCCATACACCATTCCGGCGGAATTGCAGGGTTCGCTCTTTACCCTCTACACGACTACTTTTCCTATTTATCGCGGCTTCATGATGCTGGTGGCGATCCTGATGCTGGTCGCCATTTACTTCACATTGACGCGCACGCGCATAGGCCTGGTGATACAGGCGGCTTTGACGCATCCGCAGATGGTGGAGGCGCTGGGGCACAATGTGCCGCGCGTGTTTATGTGGGTATTCGCTGGTGGTTGTGCGCTGGCTGGATTGGCTGGTGTCATCGGTGGTAATGCTTTTGTCACTGAGCCGCATATGGCACATGCGCTGGGTAGTATCATTTTTGTCGTGGTGGTGGTCGGTGGCATGGGCTCACTGGGCGGTGCCTTGCTGGCATCCTTGCTGATCGGCGTGCTGCAGACTTTTGCGGTGGCACTCGACTTCTCCTTGCTGCATGCGTTGGCTGCTATCGGCATCAACATCAATACCGATGCGCCCGGTTATAGCGTGCTGCGACTGACGATTTCGCAAGTCGCACCTATCCTGCCTTATTTATTGCTGGTGTTAATCCTGATCTTCCGACCCAAGGGTTTGCTTGGAAAGAGGGACGCATGAGCATGGCAGCTGTTAGCTATCGTCAACGTTGCCTGATCTGGGGCGGCTATATCGCGCTGCTGGTGTTCGCGCCACTCGTCTTTACGCAAAGCGCGGCGCTGTCGCTGTTATGCCAGATGGGTACTTTCATCATCTTTGCACTGTCGTACAACATGTTGCTCGGGCAGGGCGGCATGCTGTCTTTCGGTCATGCTGTGTATTCCGGGCTGGGTGCTTTTTGCGCGATCCATGCGATCAACCTGGTCGCGGCAGGCAATCTGCATATCCCGATTACGCTGATTCCTTTGGTTGGTGGCGTCGCCGGTTTGTTTTTCGGTGCCTTGTTCGGTTATGTGACGACGCGGAAATCCGGTACCACCTTCGCGATGATTACCCTGGGTATCGTCGAACTGGTGTTTGCCTGCTCGCTGATGTTCCCGGAATTCTTTGGCGGCGAGGGCGGCATCTTTACTGATCGCGTGGTGGGTGAAGCTTTCTTCGGTATTACTTATGGTCCACAGATCGAGGTGTATTACCTGATTGCGGCCTGGCTGTTGCTGAGTACCATCGCGATGTATGCATTTACGCAAACACCGCTGGGGCGCATCATCAACGCAGTGCGTGACAATCCGGAGCGAGCTGAGTTCATCGGCTACGATCCGCAATGGGTGCGCTATCTGACCTTGATGCTATCCGCTTTCTTTGCCGGAATTTCCGGTGCGTTAACAGCCATCAATTTTGAAATCGTCAGCGCAGAAAATGTCAGCGCCTTGCGCTCCGGCATGATCCTGCTGTTCACCTTCATAGGTGGTACCGGCTTTTTCTTTGGCCCCATCATAGGCGCTATCGTCGGTGTCTTCCTGACCGTGGTCTTGTCCAATTTTACGAATGCATGGCAGCTCTATCTGGGCGTGTTTTTTGTCTTGCTGGTGATGCTGGCACCGGGTGGTATCGCAGGTTTGCTGATGCAGTTCGTGTATTTGCTGCGCCATCGCAAGCTGGCGTACATGGCTCGGCCTTTGTTGCTGACTTGCGTGGCGGTGGCGCTGATGCTGGTTGGCTTTGTGGTGCTGGTTGAGATGCTGTATCACCTGAGTCTGAATGCACGGCATGGCACGACGCTGATCTTGTCGGGCTGGACGCTGGACACCGCACAGCCGTTGAGCTGGCTGACGGGTTTGTTGCCGCTGGCGCTCGGCATTTTGCTGTGGTGGCGTGCGCGACCTCGTTTGCAACAGACGTGGACGGCGGTCAATCTGGATATCGAAAATACCTTGCAGGTGCGGCCATGAGTCAGCTTGCACTGGAATTGAAAGATGTACGCAAAAGCTTCGGCAATGCCGAGATTATTTGCGGCGCCAACTTGCAGTTGCCGCAAGGCCAACGCCTCGCATTGATAGGGCCGAACGGGGCGGGTAAGTCGACTTTGTTCAACCTGATCTCAGGGCGTTTTCCAGTGAGCAGCGGCGACATCCTGCTGAATGGCAGCAGTATCGTCGGGCAGAAGCCGTATCAAATCAACCGGCGTGGTTTGTCGCGCAGCTTCCAGATCACGAATATTTTTCATCGCCTGAGTGTGTTTGAAAACCTGCGTTGTGCGGTGCTATGGTCGCTCGGTTATCGCTATTCATTCTGGCAAAGGCTGAATGGCTTGCGCGATGTCACACAGCGTGCCGAGCAGGTGATGGAAGAGATAGGTTTGCAGCAGCGTCGCAACGTAGAAGCAGATTTTCTCAGCTATGCGGAGCAACGTGCGCTGGAGATAGGCATCACGATAGCGGGTGGCGCCAGCGTGATTCTGCTTGATGAGCCGACCGCCGGCATGAGCCGTTCGGAATCGGATGCTGTGGTCGAGTTGATACGCAAGGTCAGTGTCGGTAAGAGTTTGCTAATGGTGGAACACGATATGGATGTGGTGTTCGGCCTGGCAGATCAGATTGCAGTATTGGTTTATGGCGAAATCATCGCTTGCGATACGCCTGACAACATCCGCAATAATCCTTTGGTGCAACAAGCCTATCTCGGCACGGTGGAGTCAGCATGAGCGCCTTGCTGGAAATTAAAAACCTGCATGCCTTTTACGGCAAGAGCCATGTTTTGCATGGCATCAACCTCTCCATCGCACAGGGCGAGATAGTCAGCCTGCTCGGACGCAATGGAGTAGGGCGCTCGACCATGGTCAAGACCGCGATGGGTATGGTCGAAGCGACGGGTTCCATCCGTTTCAAGGGCGAAGAAATCCTCGGTGTGCCTACCTACAAGATTGCACGCAAGGGTTTGGGCTATGTCGCCGAGAGTCGCGAAGTATTCCCAACGCTGACGGTGGCGCAAAACCTGTTGCTGGGTGCGCAGCAGAAATCGCGCTGGAGCGCGGACGATATGTATCGTCTGTTTCCGCGTTTGGAGGAACGGCAGCACGTGCAGGCAGGCGTGTTATCCGGCGGTGAGCAGCAAATGCTGGCCCTGTGTCGTACCTTGATGGGTGATCCCGACCTGATCATGATCGATGAGCCTACCGAAGGCCTGGCCCCGCAAATGGTGGTACTGGTTGCAAACTTCCTGCAGGAGTTGCGGCAACGCGGTGTGTCGGTTTTAATGATAGAACAGAAGCTTGCTATAGCACTCGAGATTTCGCAGCGTGTGTATGTGATGGGGCATGGCCAGATTGTGTTTGAAGGCAGTCCGCAGGATTTACAGATGCAAGCGGCGATCAGGAAAGAATGGCTCGGCGTCTGAGCGCGACCCGAATGCCACTTTTACACCTGTCACTTCCATATTCTTCTTGCTCCCACAGTTGCTCTGAATTACCTTACTCCTCACATGGGATAGTTATCGCCTATCCGATATATTTAAACAATCAAATTCTGATTTCGATAGTTTCTGTATAAAGTTCATAGGCGGTCACTATTCAGGAGTCTGTATGTCCCGATCTTTGTTGCAGTCGCCCTTGCCATCGTCATCGCCGCTCTGGCTTGAAGTCCTGGCAGCTATTGCGTACGGCCATTGAGCGGGACTCGAGCAGTAGTCTGTAGTGGTTGCCTTCCTTTTCGATTAATTTTACGTGGCTCATACAGAGCCACGCCAACTCAGGAGACTCCATCATGTCAAGCGAAACCAAGTGTCCTTTTCCCCATGCCGCGAGTGGCGGCACTACTAACAGAGACTGGTGGCCCAACCAGTTACGCGTCGATGTGCTCAACCAGCATTCGAACAAATCCAACCCTTTGGGCGAAAAATTCAATTACGCCGAAGAATTCAAGAAGCTTGACTACAAGGCGCTGAAGGCAGACCTGGTCAAGCTGATGACCGATAGCCAGGATTGGTGGCCAGCCGACTTCGGTCACTACGGCCCACAATTCGTACGCATGGCCTGGCATGCAACCGGCACCTACCGCATCATGGATGGTCGCGGTGGTGGTGGACGCGGACAGCAACGTTTTGCGCCGCTTAATTCCTGGCCGGACAACGTCAACATCGATAAATCGCGCCGTTTGCTGTGGCCTATCAAACAAAAATATGGTCAGCGCATTTCATGGGCAGACTTGCTGGTACTGACCGGCAATGTGGCGCTGGAATCCATGGGCTTCCGTACTTTCGGTTTTGCCGGTGGTCGTGCAGACGTGTGGGAACCGGACACAGATGTTAACTGGGGCGCAGAGACGACCTGGCTGGCTACCGACAAACGTTTTAGCGGTGATCGCGACCTCAATGAAGACCTGGCGGCAACGCACATGGGCCTTATCTATGTGAACCCGGAAGGCCCGGACGGCAGCGGCGACTATATGGCAGCAGCCAAGGATATTCGTGCAACGTTCTACCGCATGGCGATGGATGATGAAGAAATCGTCGCGCTGATCGCCGGTGGTCATACCTTTGGTAAAACCCACGGAGCGGCACCTGAATCGCACAAGGGACCTGAACCTGAAGGTGCACCTATAGAAGCGCAAGGCCTGGGCTGGATCAGCAACTTCGGCCAGGGTCACGGCAAGGATACGGTGTCCAGTGGCCTCGAAGTAACCTGGACCAAGACGCCTGCACTGTGGAGTAATAACTTCTTTGAAAACCTGTTCAACTTTGAATGGGAAATCACCAAGTCGCCGGCAGGAGCCAAGCAGTGGGTGGCGAAGAATGCCGAGGAAATCATCCCTGACGCACACGTCAAGGGCAAATTCCACAAGCCGACTATGCTGACCACCGATCTGACGCTGCGTTTTGATCCGGAGTTTGGCAAGATTTCGAAACGCTTCCATGAAGATCCGCAAGCCTTTGCCGAAGCATTTGCCCGTGCCTGGTTCAAGCTGACGCACCGCGATATGGGTCCGCGTTCGCGCTATCTTGGTCCGGAAGTACCGAAGGAAGAATTGATCTGGCAAGACCCGATTCCGGAAGTGGATTACAAACTGGTGGATGCCGCTGATGTCGCAGCACTGAAAGCCAAGTTGCTGACTTCTGGTTTGTCCGTGAGCGAACTGGTAGGCACCGCATGGGCATCGGCTTCGACCTTCCGTGGTTCGGACAAGCGTGGTGGTGCCAACGGTGCACGCATCCGCCTGGCACCGATGAAGGACTGGGAAGTCAACCAGCCTGCGCAACTGGCCAAGGTGTTGAAGGTACTGGAAGGCATACAGGCTGAATTCAATCAGTCTGCTACCGGCGGCAAGCAGATTTCATTGGCCGACCTGATCGTGCTGGCGGGTAGCGCGGGCGTGGAGCAGGCTGCCAAGGCTGCGGGTGTCAACATCACCGTGCCATTTACTGCGGGACGCAATGATGCACGTCAGGATCAGACGGATGTGGAATCCTTCGCTGCGCTGGAGCCACGTACCGATGGTTTCCGCAATTACGTCAGCAAGAAGAACGGTGTGCCAGCCGAAGTTGCGCTGATAGATAAGGCACAGTTGCTGTGTCTGAGCGTGCCTGAACTGACAGTGCTCATCGGTGGTCTGCGCGCAATCAACATCAACGTGGGTGGTGCTAAGCATGGTGTACTGACCAAGACACCAGGCGTGCTGAACAATGAAGTGCTGCTCAATCTGTTGGATATGCGTACGCAGTGGAAAGCAGTGGAGAACGATGCGAATGTGTTCGAAGGTCGCGATCGCAAGAGTGGTGAAGTCAAATGGACAGGCACGCGTGCGGATCTGGTCTTTGGCTCCAACTCCATCCTGCGTTCGGTGGCTGAGGTCTATGCCGAATCCGATGCGAAAGAAAAATTCGTCAAGGATTTCGTTGCCGCCTGGGTCAAGGTCATGAACGCGGATCGCTTCGATCTGGCATAAACGCAGCAAGATAGTCTGAATCAGGAAAGCGATGCATCTGTACGGATGCATCGCTTTTTTATTTGCGCCTTAAGTTAATTCAGCCATAATCGCTGTACCTACACCTAGCGATAACAGCCATGCAGATATCCGCCGCGATTCCCATCATCCGTATCTTTGACGAAGCCAAAGCCAGCGAATTTTATTTTGATTTCCTCGGCTTCAGCTGCGATTGGGAACATCGCTTCGGAGATAACTTCCCGTTGTATATGCAGGTGCGACGTTCGTCGCTAATCCTGCATTTGAGTGAGCATCACGGTGATGCGACGCCGGGCTCGGCGATCTTTATCCCTATAGACGATATCGATAGCCTGCATGCAGAGCTGCTGGCGAAAGACTATAAGAACGCCAAGCCGGGTGTGCAGGATTTACCATGGGGACGCATGATGGATATCGCCGATCCGTTTGGCAATCACTTGCGTTTTTGCCAGCAGTCGCCTGACTGATTGCATCCGGCTAATCCGCGACGCAGCAATGGTCCGCGGCCAGTTCCCTGATGTATTGCAAGTACTGTCCTGCATTCGCATCCAGGTCTGCATCCGAAATGCCGTGTTCCACACCGTAGCAGGCAAAGGTCGGCAAGTATTCCGCGCTGATGTATTCAATTGTCACGCGCAGCGGGCGTAGCAGTTCTTCCAGTGTGTAGTGATAGCGTCCGTTCTGATTGTAGTCGACGGCCTTGATGCCCGCCGAGACAGCGACGCCTATCCGTTTCCCAGCCAACTTCTCGGTACCGCGACCATAGGCAAATCCATGTGTCAGTACTTCGTCCTGCCATTGCTTCAATAGCGGTGGGGTGCTGAACCAGTAAAACGGAAATTGCAGGATGATGGTGTCGTGCTCCAGCAGCAGCTTTTGTTCTGCCGCCACATCGATACGCCCGTCCGGATATTGTTCATGCAGTTGATGGATGGTGACGAGGTCCGTATTCTTTTGTAGTTCCTGCAGCCATCTATTATTGACCACGGACTTGTGGATGTCGGGATGCGTCACAATAACGAGAATCTTGTTGCTGTTCATGATGTGTCCTTAAACTTGTTGATGACGCATCCTAGCAATGCAGGCAGTGCCTGAAAAGTAGGCACTTTTTTGTGCCTGCTGATTTATCCATTAGAGATAGGTGAAGTTATGAAAGTCACGGGATTCAAGTTTCCTATCGATGCGACGCTGTACCTGATAGGTGGCAAATGGAAGTGCACGATACTGTGTCATTTGCTGGAACAGGTACAACGACCCGGCGAATTGCGCCGGTTGATGCCAGGCATTTCGCAAAAAGTATTGACCGAGCAGTTACGTGAGCTGGAAAGCGATGGCGTGATCGAGCGCATCGTTTATCCGGAGGTGCCACCGCGGGTGGAGTACAAGCCGACCGAATTTGGCTTGTCGCTAGGCGAGATTATCAATGCGATGTGCGATTGGGGGCAGGTGCACTTTGAACGCATCACGGCGGCGCGTGTGCGTCGCGATGGCGAGTAACTGAGGTCCTTTACAACCAGTACTCGAGGCGTCGCGCCATCCATTCTTTCATGCGATTTGAGAAAGGGCGTTTGTCCCATTCTTCGGCTGTGATTTCTATCGAGTTTTTCAGATCCTCGTTGAAGGCGCTTTCCATCACATCACCGAAAGCCTTATCCAGTGTGATCAGATTTACTTCTCTATTGTGCAGGAAGCTGCGCATGTCCAGATTGGTTGAGCCTATGGTGGACCAGTAGCCATCGATCACAGCGGTTTTGGCATGCAGCACCGATGCCTGCAATTCAAAGACGCGTACGCCAGCCGCCAATAGTTCTGTATAAAACGAACGACCTGCGTGCATGACCAGGCCGACATCCGACATGCCGGGGAAGACCATCTTCACATCGACACCGCGTTTCGCTGCATTGGTAATCGCTTGCACCAATTGCACATCCGGCACGAAGTAGGCATTCGTGACATGGATAGACACTTTGGCTTCCTGCATGGCGAGTGCATAGGCTTTGTACATCTCATAGTTGCCACCTGGTTCGCTGCCTATCACGCGCACCATCTTGTCGCCCATGCGTGTCAGCGGCGGGAAGTAATTTCGTTTTGAGAGGTTTTCGTTTTTCTGGCTGACCCAGGTTTGCATGAAAAGCCACTGGAAGGAAGCGACGGCCGGGCCTTCGACTTGTATATGTGTGTCACGCCATCCCAGGTCCTGGTCGCTTTGTTTCTTGTTCGAACGGAATAGTGAGCTGGATGAGTAGTCGCTGCTGATATTGATGCCGCCAGTGAATGCGATGCGACCATCGACCACCAGTATCTTGCGATGGTCACGATTGTTTAAGCGTGTCGAGAAAGCGCGCTTGAAAGGATTGACCGGGCTGAATTCCAGCAGGTTGATGCCACTGTCACGCAGTTTCTGGAAGAATTCCGGCGGTGTGCTGAGAGAGCCTATGCTGTCGTAAATGATATTGACCTGCACACCATCGCGCTGCTTTTGCATCAGCAGTTCGGCGAACTCGGTGCCTAGCGCATCTTCGTTGAAGATATAGGTCTCCAGATTGACGTGATCCTTGGCTGCGCGTATCGCCGCCAGCATCGCACGTATGGTGTCCGGGCCATCATTGAGCAAGGTGAGTTTATTGCCAGCGATGAGCGGGCTGCCAGTCGCGGCTTCTTCCAGTGCTGCCAGTTCAGGCAGGGCCACATTGTCACTGCGCAGGCGACGCGCCAGCAACGATTCGGTTTTTTCCTTGGAGAGGGTATTGCCCTGGGCGGTTTGTATGGTCGCCGAGTCTTGTGGTTGCAGCGATGTTTTGAGGTACTGCACATCGGGCAGGGAAGCGCATGCGCTCAGTGCGAGACTAAGCCCCGCGAGAGTAAGCCTAAGCAAAAAGTGATCACGCAAAAAGTGTTTGGACATTTCTTAGTGGATATTTTTGTTAGTGGTTTTAAAGGCCGATAGTTTTTTGCTTGTAAACAAATGAAAGCAAAGCCAGGGGCGCGCTTAATCTTGCCATTAAATACTGTTTATAGCAGTGTTTAATTGCATAGTTGGGTGAGGTAAATAACTTATGGATTAAGAAACCGTAAAGAAATCCGGAAAGCTGCCGATATAGCAGGAGTAGCGTCACTCCCGGCGCGTAGATGTGAGGTGGATATGGACGTAAGCAATATTGCCAGCCTGGCCAGCAGCATGGCACAGCAACGTACCAGCAACGAAGTAGCGTTGACGGTATTCAAGAAGGCTATGGATATCCAAAGCACGACAGCAACGACCTTGCTCGATGCCATTCCTAAAGTCAGCTTGCCTGCCAACATAGGACAAAACGTCAATACCACCGCCTGATTGCCGACTTCCGGATTGTGGCAAGCTATGCGACCATAGCTGCACGATACGGTGGTTAGCACAGGAGATGGCATGACGATGGAAACGGCAGATGCGGTATTGAGATTCTGGTTCGGCGACGAATCTGACGACACTAAAACCGCGACACAACAAAACAAGCTCTGGTGGTCCAAGGATACGGCAATGGACCAGGCCATCAGTGCCCGCTTCAAGGCCAGTACCCTGGCTGCCGCCAACGGCGAGCTGGATGAGTGGGCCGCGCAACCGCGTGACTTGCTGGCGCTGATCCTGCTGACGGATCAATTCCCGCGCAATATGTATCGCGGCTTGCCAACTTCATTTGCCTTCGATGCGCTGGCGCTACAATGGACGCTGATAGCGCTGGATCATGGCTTTGAACGTCATTTACGCCCGATAGAACGGGTCTTTCTTTACCTTCCGCTTGAACATTCCGAAGTGCTGGAGCATCAGCACCGTTCCGTACAATTGTTTGAACAGTTGCTGCAGGATGTGCCTGCATCGCATAAGGAAACCTTTGCTGGTTTTGTCCAGTTTGCGATCAAGCACAGGGATATCGTAGCGCGCTTCGGTCGTTTTCCGCACCGGAACGAGATCTTTGGACGTGAGACGACGGCAGAGGAGCATGCGTTTCTGCAAACGCCGGGCTCCTCGTTCTGATTTCTGATGGGAATATGCAAACAGCGGGCAGGATGCCCGCTGTTTTGTTTCAGGCTGCTACTTTTGCTACCGGCCAGGCACGCATCGCGGCAGAGGCTATCGCCAGCAGTTTATCGCGGTCGCAGGTATCTCGAGCCTGCATAGTCATACCCTGCAGCACCGCAGCATAAAAATTCGCCAGCGTGGCAGCATCTATGCTGGTCGGCAGTTCACCTTCCTGTATGCCTTGTTCTATCCGCGCCGTGATCATGCCTTCGATATTCTCGCGGCGTTCGGTCATCACGGTTTGCACATGTTCGGCAGAAGCGGAGCAATTGGTAGCGGCCATGACGACCAGGCATCCGGGCGGGTGGCTCGGACAGGTGTTATCAACGGCGCTGCTTTGCAATAAACGTTCGATGGCATCACGCGCGGTCGGTGCTTGCGCAAACATATCCTGCAGCGCGTCGCATCGTTTGGTGGAGTAGCGCTCCACCGCTTCCAGGAAGAGTTGTTCTTTGTCGCCGAAAGCCGCATACAGGCTGGGCGGCGTAATGCCCATCGCGGACGTCAGTTCGCTCAGCGACGCGGCTTCATAGCCGTAACGCCAAAACACCAGCATCGCGCGTTCCAGCGCAGCTTCGCGGTCGAAAGAGAGCGGCCGACCACCTTTTTTACGTGGTTTGTCGGTTTGTGCGGATTTATTTTCCATTTCCATAGCGATCGATAGTAAACCCCTTGACAGACGAAAACAAGCAATATACAGTCACATCATACTTTCATAGCGATCACTATGAAATATGAAAATGTCATGAAATTGAAATATTTAACGAAAATATTTTCTGGGCCTTGCGGCCATCAAGGATCGTTCTTTTAGTTTCTATCTATCAATACTTATTTACTTAGTAAACAGCGAGTGTACCAAATGAAAAACCGTCTCTACCAAATAACCGTTGTTGCTGCCAGTACGCTCGCGCTGTCTGCCGCGATGCGTAATGAGGCATTGCAAGACATGATTTACGACAGCGCTCTGACCGGCGGTGCTGTGTGGGCCGGTGCAACCGTCTCACTGGGCAACTTCGGACAGAGCCTGCCTGCCCAGCACTGAATCATGCGCAAGACCGACATCATGCCACTAATTGCCGACACGCGTCGGCTGCCTGGCATTTTGTCGTTCCCGGATCCTGCAAGCAAAGCAGCGACCGGAGGGGAAAACGCGAAGCGATGTTGATTTTTCATCTTCAGGCTTAGCCCGGCACTTCTTAACTACCTATTTTTTACAGATTACTTTTCAGGGAATGAAAATGAAAACATCGACTACTCCACGTTTTTCCCGTAGCGCCATCGCGATCGCGGTCGGCGTCTTATTGATAGTAGGCGCGGCGACGGTATCGCTCACCGGTCGCGCTGAAAAAACGCCAGCCGCAGCACCTGCCGCAGTCAGCGTCACCGTTGCCAGCGTACTGGAACGTTCGGTTACCGAATGGGATGACTTCTCCGGACGGGTAGAAGCCGTCGAGCGGGTTGAGATACGGCCACGCGTGTCCGGCACCATCGATGCCGTGCATTTCCAGGATGGCCAATTGGTGAAGAAAGGCGCTTTGCTGTTCACCATCGACCCACGTCCATATAAAGCAGAACTGGCGCGTGCCGAAGCTGCGCGTGCTGGCGCACAAGCGCGTCTGGCACTGGCCAAAACCGAACTCGAACGTACCAAGCGTTTGCTGGAAGAACGTGCAGTGGCACAACGTGAACTCGATACACGTGAAAATGCCTTGCAGGAAGCCGATGCGAATCTGAAAGCAACCGATGCAGCCGTATTGAGCGCGCGCCTGAATTTGCAATACACCGAAATCACCGCACCGGTTGCCGGTCGTGTTTCGCGCGCAGAAATCACCGTGGGTAATCTGGTCGCGACCGGCCCGACTGCACCAACGCTGACCACCGTGGTGTCGGTGTCACCGGTCTACGTCAATTTTGAAATCGATGAACCTACTTATATCCGCTATGCAGGTAATGGCACGGTTGGTAATAGCGGTGTGAACCGCGTTCCGGTTTCTATCGGCCTGACCAGCGAAGACGGCTATCCGCGCAATGGTCATGTGAAGTCCTTCGATAACCGTCTTGATACCGGTTCCGGCACGATACGTGTACGTGCCGTATTCGATAACGAAGACGGCACACTGACTCCAGGCATGTATGCGCGTGTCCGTACCGGTGATGCAAATGCGAAGAATGCATTGCTGATTGACGACAAGGCAGTCGGTACCGACCAGGACAAGAAATACGTGATGGTGGTCGGTGCTGATAACAAAGCTGTATATCGCCCGGTCAGCCTTGGTCCTATCGTCGATGGCTTGCGCGTGGTACGTAGCGGTTTGCAAAAAGACGAGCGCATCGTCGTCAACGGTTTGCAACGCATACGTCCGAATGACACGGTGACACCGGAAGTTGTGAAGATGGATGCACGTGTTGCGAGTGCCAATACAGTGAAGCCGGCAGGGCAGGCGGCTTCCAGCGCAGTCAACTAATTCAGGAACGACCTGGCTGACTACGCTCCCCACATTTAAAAAGAAAAACTGAAATGAATATCTCTCGATTTTTTATCGATCGCCCCATCTTTGCCGGCGTATTGTCGGCCATCATCCTGATCGGTGGTTTGATCTCGATGCTGAACCTGCCGATCTCTGAATATCCGGAAGTCGTGCCGCCATCCGTGGTGGTCAAAGCCAACTTCCCGGGTGCCAATCCGCAAACCATCGCGGAAACCGTATCCACCCCGATAGAAGAACAGATCAACGGCGTCGAAGGCATGTTGTACATGCAGTCGCAGGCTACCTCTGACGGTCTGATGACGCTGACCGTTACTTTCAAACTTGGTGTCTCGCCAGACCAGGCGCAGCAATTGGTGCAGAACCGCGTCAACCAGGCGTTGCCGCGCCTGCCTGACGTGGTGCAACGCCTCGGTGTGACCACGACCAAGAGCTCGCCCGACCTGACGATGGTGGTCCATCTGGTCTCGCCTAACGATCGCTACGACATGGCTTATCTGCGTAACTATGCCGTGCTGAATGTGAAGGACCGGCTGGCACGTTTGCAAGGGATAGGTGCAGTGCAATTGTTCGGCTCCGGTGACTACTCGATGCGCGTCTGGCTCGATCCACGCAAAGTAGCGGAACGTGGTTTGTCCGCCAATGATGTAGTCGATGCGATACGCCAGCAAAACGTTAACGTTGCGGCTGGTGTGATCGGTGCGTCGCCATCGGTGCCGGGTGTCGATTACCAGATCTCGGTGAATGCACAAGGTCGTCTGACGACCGAAGACGAGTTCCGCGATATCGTGATTCGTACGTCGCCGGATGGTGTCGTCACACGTTTACGTGATGTGGCACGGGTTGAGTTGGGCGCGAGCGAGTACGCTTTGCGTTCCCTGCTGAACAATAAGTCGGCGGTCGCGATTCCTATCTTCCAGTCACCTGGCTCCAACGCACTCGATATTTCGAATAATGTGCGCAAGACCATGATTGAGCTGAAGAAAGATATGCCGGAAGGCGTCGATTACAGCATCGTCTATGATCCGACCCAGTTCGTACGTGCATCGATCAAAGCGGTGGTACATACCCTGCTGGAAGCGATCCTGCTGGTCGTGATCGTCGTGATCATCTTCCTGCAAACCTGGCGTGCATCCATTATTCCTTTGCTGGCGGTACCGGTCTCGGTCATCGGTACGTTCGCAGTGATGATGGGGCTGGGCTTTTCGATCAATGCGCTCAGTCTGTTCGGACTGGTGCTGGCAATCGGTATCGTGGTCGATGATGCGATTGTGGTGGTGGAGAACGTCGAGCGGAATATTGAAGACGGTCTGACCGCACGCGAAGCAACGTATAAGGCGATGCGCGAAGTGTCGGGGCCGATTATCGCGATTGCGCTGACCTTGTCGGCAGTGTTCGTGCCACTCGCATTTGTCAGCGGCCTGACTGGTCAATTCTTTAAGCAGTTCGCATTGACGATCGCGATTTCGACTGTGATCTCGGCGTTCAATTCGCTGACCTTGTCGCCTGCCTTGGCTGCCTTGCTGCTGAAGAGCCACGGTGCGCCTAAAGACAAATTCCAGTTAGCGATTGATCGGGCGTTTGGCTGGTTCTTTGTCCGCTTCAATAAAGTATTCCATCGCGGTTCGGAAAACTACGGTGGTGGTGTAACCGGCATCCTGAAACGCAAGACAGTTGCACTGGGTGTGTATGCCGCACTGATAGGTGCGACCATGTTCCTGTTCCATCATGTACCGGCCGGCTTTATTCCTGGCCAGGATAAACAGTACCTGGTTGGTTTCGCACAATTGCCGGATGCATCGTCGCTGGATCGTACTGAAGACGTAATTCGTCAAATGTCTGAAATCGGTATGAAGACACCGGGCGTGGAATCCGCGGTAGCGTTCCCTGGCTTGTCGATTAACGGTTTCGTTAACAGCCCGAGCTCCGGCATTGTATTTATGACGCTCAAACCGTTTGACGAACGTCGCAGCAAAGACCTGAGCGGCCCGGCGATTGCACAGAAGCTGAACCAGCAAATGTCTGGCATCAAAGGCGCTTACATTGCGATGTTCCCGCCACCACCAGTGCAGGGCCTGGGTACCATCGGTGGCTTCAAGCTACAGATCCAGGACCGTGGTGCATTGGGCAAGGAAGCATTGGATGATGCGTTGAAAGCCTTCCTGGCCAAAGCCTACCAGGCACCTGAGCTGGCTGGCATGTTCTCCAGCTATCAAATCAACGTGCCGCAACTGTATGCGAACCTGGATCGCACCCGAGCCCAGCAACTGGGGCTGTCGGTACCGGCGGTGTTCGATACCTTGCAGGTTTACCTCGGTTCGCTGTACGTCAACGACTTTAATAAATTCGGTCGTACCTTCCAGGTGCGCGTGCAAGCAGATGCACCGTTCCGTGCCCATGCTGAAGACGTCGGTTTGCTGAAAGCGCGTAACAAGAATGGCGAAATGGTGCCTTTGTCGTCGGTACTGAAAATGACACAGAGCTACGGCCCTGATCAATTCATCCGCTACAACGGTTTCCCGGCAGCGGACGTGAATGGCGGTCCGGCTCCTGGTTACAGCACCGGTCAGGCGCAGGCAGTGGTAGAGCGCTTGCTGGCAGAAACACTGCCACGCGGCATCAGCTATGAATGGACCGAGATCACGTATCAGGACAAGATCGCTGGCGATACCTTGTTTGTGATCTTGCCGTTGGCGATGCTGCTGGTGTTCTTCGTGCTGGCTGCGCAGTATGAAAGCCTGACCTTGCCGCTGGCGGTGTTGCTGATCGTCCCTATGGGCTTGCTGTCGGCCATCTTCGGTGTCTGGTTGACGGGTGGCGACAATAACATCTTCACGCAGATCAGTCTGATCGTGCTGGTGGGGCTGGCCTGTAAGAATGCGATTCTGATCGTCGAGTTTGCGCGTGAACTGGAGCATCAGGGACGTGGCATCTACGAAGCAGCGATTGAAGCAGCGCGCTTGCGTCTGCGTCCTATCCTGATGACGTCGATTGCGTTTATCGCTGGTGTGGTACCGCTGATCCTGTCGACCGGTGCGGGTGCAGAGATGCGTCATGCGATGGGTGTGGCAGTGTTCTCCGGCATGATAGGTGTGACTGCGTTTGGCTTGTTTCTGACGCCTATCTTCTACGTGCTGTTGCGTACGCTGGAAAAGAAATTTACCCGCAAGAAGGTGGTGGAAGATGAAGCGTATGTCGCACATCACGCCCCGGTTGCGGTAGCGGATACTCCGCACAATTACGAGGTGTGATGATGAAGAAATTTAATTTATCTCTGAGCACGATGGTGGCGACGCTGGTACTGGCCGGTTGCTCGACGGCGCGGCCGCCGGAACAGCTCAAGCTGGATTTGCCGACAGCCTACCGTGAGCAAGCCACTGCGCTGGATGGCGCATGGAAGCTGGCAGCACCGGCCGACAATAAAGATCGGGGTGCCTGGTGGAAGGTGTTTGGCGACGATCAATTGAGTGAGCTGATCGTGGAAGCAGGCAAGGCCAATCTGAATCTGGCGATTGCTCTGGCGCGTGTGAAAGATGCACGTGCGATTGCCGGTGTGGTCGATGCAGATCGCGGCGTGCAGGTAGACGTTGGTGTCGGCCCGACCCGCAGTGGCAATGCGCAAGCTGCCAGCACTACTTATCGTGCACCTTTGAGTTTCGGCTATGAAGTGGATTTGTTTGGCCGTCTGTCCGATGCCAGCCGTGCCGCCAAGCTGGATGCGGAAGGGCAGGAAGCGGCTTACCGTTCGGTTCTGCTGGCTTTGCAGTCTGACGTCGCGCAACAGTACTTCACGATACGTTCGCTGGATTCGGAACTGGAAGTCTTGCAAAAGACCGTGTCCTTGCGCCAGGAAGCACTGGAGCTGACACAGCATCGCTACAAGGCCGGTGACACCAGCGAGCTGGAAGTAGCGCAGGCGAAGACTGAATGGGCCACGACCAGTGCTGAACTGGAAGGCGTCAAGCGTCAACGTGCGCAACGTGACCATGCATTGGCGATTTTGCTGGGCAAGGCTCCGGCTGAATTCACCTTGCCTGCCGCGCCACTGGCGGCGGCCGTGGTGACGGTGCCGTCTGGTTTGCCGTCCGATTTGCTGGAACGTCGTCCTGACATCGCCCAGGCGCAGCGTCAGCTGGCAGCTTCCAGTGCACGTATAGGCGCGGCCAAGGCAGCGTTCTTCCCGAAACTGCTGCTGACCGGATCGGCTGGTTACGAGTCGAATGAATTGCGCGATTTGTTCAAATGGTCGAGCCGCAGCTGGATGCTGGGTCCGGTAGTTGGCACCATACTCAGCATGCCTTTGTTTGACGGTGGTCGTAACCGCTCGAACCTGGAACGTGCCGATGCCAACTACGAAGCGCTGGTTGCCAACTATCGTCAACAAGTACTGGTCGGCTTCCAGGATGTCGAAGACAACCTGACCGCTTTGCGGACGCTGGATCGTCAGCTGCAGTTCGAAGACCAAGCCGTCAGCTCGGCGCAACTGGCCGCACGTCTGGCTGATTCACGTTATCGCTATGGTTCGGCCAGCTACTTTGAAGTGATCGATGCGCAGCGTTCCAGCCTGTCGACACAACGTTCGAAGATACGCAGTACCGGTCAGCGCGCCATCGCATCAGTGGGCCTGATACGTGCACTCGGTGGCGGCTGGGATACGCCCGCCGCCAAGGATGGCCTGGCACTGGCAGTCCAGCCATAAGTAAAGTTTGCGAGGTGCTGTAGTTGACGCCGATTGGAAGCAGTTTTCCAGTCGGCGTTTTTTTATCTGCTCACGGTTGTGTACATCTGCCCGGCTGGTTTTCCATCCGGCAATGCCTGCTCCCATCTTTATGTGATGATCTTCACTTTTGCTTGCAATTGTTTGCGGCAAACTGCTGCCGTAAAAACGCGCCTTGCGATAATATGATGCAGCTATCGCAGTTCGGATAAGAATCGCACCATCCCACACATCGCTTATATTGAGGAGACAGCATGCTCAACCATCATTTTTCCAAAACGGCACTGGCAGTTTCATTGAGCCTGGTCGTTTCCGTGGCGTTTGCCGCATCACTGGCAGACCTGAGCAACAAGGACGCCACGAGTGGCGTCAAAGCGGCGCTGGAAAAAGGCGCAACCGTCGCCGTCTCCAAACTCGGTGTGGAAAACGGCTTCCTGAATAATGAAAAAGTAAAAATCGGTTTGCCCAGCGTGGTTGAAAAAGCGATGCCTATCCTGAAGATGACAGGGCAGGGCAAGAAAGTGGAAGAGTTGCAGGTGTCGATGAATCACGCAGCAGAATCAGCGGTCGCATTGGCCAAACCATTGTTGCTGGATGCGGTGAAATCGATGTCGGTATCCGACGCGAAAAATATCCTGACCGGGGGCGATACGTCAGTCACTGATTTCTTCCGGCAAAAAACAGCGACGCCATTAGGTGCGCAATTCCTGCCCGTCGTTAAAAAGATCACGGATAAGAATGGGCTGGCACCGCAGTACAACGCGATCATGGGCAAGGTAGGTTCCAGCGGTCTGGTGTCGCAAGATGAAACCACCGTCGAAGGCTACGTTACCAAACGCGCACTCGATGGCTTGTACACGATGATCGGCGAAGAAGAGAAAGCGATACGCCAGGATCCAGTTGGTGCCGGTAGTGCCATCCTGGGCAAAGTCTTCGGCGCCTTGAAGTAAGCGCGCGTTTAACTTTCAAAAATGGCCGGCGGCTCATATGAGTCCGTCGGCCAAAGTATTTTTAGCGACCGCATCGAACACCAGTATCGGCGCTTGCGCATTCGTAGAGACAGGCGGAGGTTCGATAGCCTGATTCTGCGCATTGCGTTCATTGCGTCTGTATTCGATCGGCGAGATCTGCAAATGCTTGCGGAATAGTTTGGAGACATGCTCGCCATTTAAAAAGCCACAACGCCGGGCTATTTTATCGACTGGTAAATCTGTCCGCGCCAATTGCTGACGTACTGCATCGAGACGCAGGTGTAGCAGAAATTCATGAGGTGTCCATCCGGTTTCGCGTTTGAACTGCCGCTGGAAATTACGTTCGCTCATCGAAACATAGTTGGCTGCATCGATGATGCTGATCGCTTCTGCCATATGCTCGACAAACCAGCGCGACGCTTGCTGTATCTTTGTGCAGCTTACAGGCTCGGTGATTTTTGTCGGTCTGACTGGAATCTGTTCACGTCGACGCTGCGTTACCTGCAGGCTTTCAGCGACACGTTTGGCGACGCTGCTGCCTAAATCATCTTCCAGGAAAGTAAGTGCGAGATCCGTCGCCATGCCGACATCGCTGGCAGTAAATATCCCGTCATCTTCAGTAGTGTTGGCATCACGCTCGACTTTAATCTGCGGAAATTCTCGTATCAATTTATCTTGCAGTGCCCAATGTGTGGTCGCACGTTTCTGATCCAGCAAACCTGCTGCTGCCATCACGAAGACGCCGGTACATACTGCGCCTATGCGTCTTACATTGGCATTCGCATCCTGCAGCCAGCCAACCAGACCCGGATCACGATAAGCATCAAAGTTGCCGGTGCCGCTGGCTATCAAGATTGTGTCGAAGTTGTGGTTGTCGTGTGGGGGCAGAGGAAGAGTCATGATCTGCACGCAAGTGGAAGATCGTATGATGCCGCCGTTGAGAGACAGCAATGAAATTGCATATCCGGACTGACCTGCAAAGACTGAGGAAATTAATCTGTCTCCGACGCCGAACACATCTGCTGCACCAATTACGTCAGCAAGTATGACGCCTTCAAAAACGATGATTCCTATGTGCCTGATGGTCCGTGTAGATTCGGATAGAGCCGGTAACTTGAAAGACATTTGTTCCATGTCATATCTCCCGCCTAACTTATATTCTTATTTCTTCTATTCACTAAATAAAAAGTATATTGCCGGTGAATAATAATTTTAGAAGTCGATGAAGGTGAGATGATTGCCTAAGGTCATGATTAAAATCACCTTTTAAATATATGCTTATTTAATCCAGAGTGCACTTATTTTTGCTGTGAAGCACATTACGATTTGTGAACCTTTGTTTCGCATTACTTGCTCTCAAGCATGTCTTTCAAACGAGCATTCTCCAGAGCAAGTTCTGCGACGATTTGTTTAAGCTTGTTATTCTCTTCCTGCAGGCATTTCAAGTCTTGCGGAAAGCCGGGCAGTGCGCTGTAACGTTTCTTCCAATCAAGAAACGTATGCTCGGATACACCGGCTTGCCGCAAGACATCTTCCAATGGAATGCCTAGTTCTTCTTGCTTCAAGGCAGCTGCGATCTGATCGCTGGTTATCGTTCGCTTCATCGCAGGGCCTTTGTTTCTGTTGATTACAGGAATTGTTTCTCTCAGAAAATTACAGCTGTGTACACTTGCTCAAGGCAATGGTTCCAGGCCCATGCGTTTGCGTACGATAGGGTCTGTATATTGGTCAGCCGAGCTTTGCATAACGGAATAAGTCTGCACAGGGTTAGCTGCATCTTGTTTCGGCGCGCTAGGGCAGGAACGACCGGTTGCTTCTATGGCCTTGCGATTGGCTTCGCTTTGGCATAGCAGTGCAAGCGCTACATCATTCATACCCATCGCACGGAATTCCCTCGAATCGAGACGACGTACGCAAGCTTCATCAACCATGGTGATACCGCCAGTCAAGCCGAAGCCGACTGCAGATACACCGAGGGACACAGAACCCATGCAGGTATCCGACAAGGTTGTGGTCAACGATGGAGCAAGTACGCCAGGTACATTTTTAACGGTGTAGCTGCCGCCGTAGTCGACGGTCGCTTTAGTATTGTTGGCGCTGCTGCCGGGTGCTCCGACTTCGCCTAATGCTGCTGCCCCAGTTCCGCCACCGCCGGTGCCGGCATTCACTGAGACATTCACATTTGACGCGCCGCCGCTTGCTGAACCTCCGGTTGCACTACCGCCGGTTGCCGCGCCACCCGCACCGCCTGCACCGCCGGTTGCAGATGAAGAAGAATTGGATGTGGGGACTGCAGTGGCGCCTGATCCGGAGCCAGATCCACCATGTCCGTGCGGGCTTCCTGCCCATGCTGGCAAGGCAAACATTGAGGCTACCAGCAGGCCTATAAGATTGCTTTTCATGGCTGCTCCATCACAATGACGACTCTTTTAAATGAGGAAGAGAGTTGCCTCTCTTCCTGCTTGGCTATCTGTTCGATAGCTGAGTTGCTTCTGGCTTAGTGAGTAGCGATTGCAGCCGAATTGCCGCCATTGCCACCATTGCCGCCAAACGCTGCACCGCTCTTCGTATCGCCGCCGATAGTCACCGACTTGCCATTGCCGGCGTAGTTGCCGTTGCCGCTGCCGGAGGCTGCGTCACCGGTGGACGATTGTGTTTGTCCGCCGACTGCAAGGGAATTGCCGTTGAATTTCTGCGTTGCTGCTGCATCGCCAGCCTTTGCGCTGCCACCACCGCTGCCGCTATTGTGGCTTTGTCCGCCACGGTTGCCGTGGCCGCCACCGGATGGTGCTGCTGCTCCGACTTTAGCGGTGTTGCTGACGGTGGCATTTGTGTCGCCACCGAATGACTTAACACCGCCGGTACCTGTCCAGTTACCACCAGTGTTTGCCGTGCCGCCGGAGTTGTTTTGGTTTGCATTCCCGCCGCTGGCGTTGCCGCCTGTGGTCGAGCCGCCTGTAACGTTCCCTGATGTTGCGCTGCCACCGGCACCACCAGCGCCGCCGACTGAGGCTGCTGATATGTTGCCGCTAGGTGCTGGCATGGAAGGACCCCCATAACCACCATGGCCGCCACCTGCAAATGCAGCTGCTGCGAACAATGAGGTGATGGCTGCTGCAATGATGTGCTGTTTCATTTTTGATTCTCCTGAATGTGGATAGAGTGTTGTTTACCTTGATGTCTCATTCAAAGTCACCGGAGGACAGATAGAAAAGTATTTGAATTAACACCTGTCTTCGGATCAATCCACTTGTGCCAGCGGCCTACTGGTTTCGTTTGGATTGGCTTGATATTAGGTCGCGGAATCTTTTTCTTAGCGACAAAACCTTGGCTGCTTCAGACACCGACGCGTGGCGGGTTTTGACAGATTGTTGACAGATGTTTGTGATGTATTAGTAGGTATTTTTGATGTGTATAGGCTGCTATATGAAGTAAAAATTCGTGCTTAAAATTTAGGCATTTTCATAGAGAGAAGTACGCAATTTTTATTTTTGTTTTTGCGTGCTTGCTGATGATTTTTTATGCGTGAAGAATTTGATAAACGACGAAAAAAAAGCACCCGTTAAAAACGGGTGCTTGTCGTTTTGATTGCAAAATAAATGGCGCAATACAGATCGTTCTATCTATGTCGACGTTTGTAAATTCATGCGTGAATTATTTTTTTCAAAAACCTTCGAGTACGATTTTACCTTTGGCTGTATTGCTCTCGAGCAATGAGTGCGCGCGTTTCAGATTGGCTGCATTAATGGTGCCGAAATTTTCCGCGACCGTGGTTTTGATGGTTCCTGCGTCGATCAGGCGCGCGACTTCATTCAGCAATTCGTGTTGCTTGTGCATGTCGGCTGTGGCGAACAGGGCGCGTGTGAACATGAATTCCCAATGCAGGGAGATGCTCTTGCGTTTCAGCAAGCGGCAATCCAGCGCGACCGGATCATCGATCAGGGCCAGCTTGCCTTGTGGTGCAAGCGCTTCGACTATCTCTGCAAAATGCTGATCAGTCTGGTTCAGACTGGCGACGTATTTAACATTGTCGATGCCGATTTTTTTCAATTCCTGACTTAAGGGGAGTGCATGATCGATGACGTGATGCGCGCCGAGTTCGCGTACCCATTGCTGTGTTTGCGGGCGTGAAGCGGTACCGATCACCGTCAGGCCGGTCAGTTGGCGCGCCAGTTGCACCAGGATGGAACCGACGCCACCAGCGGCACCGATGATGAGGATGGCCTCCTTGCTGTCGGTCTGGACTTCAAGCCGTTCGAACAAGAGTTCCCATGCCGTGATCGCGGTCAGGGGCAGGGCGGCGGCTTGTGCAAAGTCCAGTGAGGCGGGCATATGGCCGGTAATGAATTCATCGACCAGGTGCAACTCGCTATTGGTGCCCGGACGTGCAATTGATCCGGCATAGAACACGCGATCACCCGGTTTGAACAAGGTCACTGCGTCGCCGACTGCACGCACGATGCCGGCGGCATCCCAGCCTATAACTTTGTATTCACCATCTGGCGGTGTGGCGCTGCTGCGTACTTTGACGTCGACCGGATTCACCGAGATGGCCTGGACTTCCACCAGCAGGTCATGGCCGCTGGCGACCGGGGCGGGCAGGGTGACGTCGAGCAATGAGTTTTGATCCTTGATCGGCAATGCTTGTTGATAGGCGACGGCTTTCATGCTGGGCTTCCTTTTAAAAATGAATGGCTAGGCGGTGATTTACAAGCTCATGCACGCAGTTTCCGCTATATTCTCTTTATTGAAAATACGTTGAATTCACTATCACTTTCAAAAATAAAATGAAAATACCGCGTATTGAGGATTTAATGCTTTTCGTTCGTGCTGCCGATTGCGGCGGCTTGTCGGCCGCTGCACGCGAACTGGATATCGCTCCGGCTGCTGCCAGTGCTGCGCTCAAGCGTCTGGAAGCGGCCTTGGGGGCGCGCCTGTTCGTCCGCTCTACGCGTAGTTTACGGCTGACGACGGATGGTGAACGTTATCTGGTACACGCGCGTGCGGTATTGCTGGCAGTCGACGAAGGTGCGGCCAGCGTGGCGCGTGATGCGCAAACGATAGGTGGTGATTTGAGTTTGTCTATTCCGTCTGATCTCGGGCGCAATGTGATGTTGCCGTGGCTGGATGAGTTCCAGGCGCAGCATCCGGCCATACGTTTGCGTATACGAATCAGCGACCGGCTGGCTGACCTGTATCGCCAGACGATAGATGTGGCGATACGGTATGGCGAGCCGGAAGATTCCGGCATGGTGGCTTTGCCGCTGGCGCCGGATAACCGGCGCGTGCTGTGTGCGTCACCGGCTTATTTCAAACGGCATGCTGCGCCGAAGAAGCTGAGCGACCTGCAATTGCATAATTGCCTGCGCTTTGTGTTGGGCGATGCGATCCATGAGCGCTGGGATTTCTGGCGCAACAAGAAAATGGAAACCATCGTGGTGGACGGTGATCGCATCAGCGATGACGGCGACTTGGTGCGGCGCTGGGCGCTGGCAGGGAATGGCCTGGCTTATAAGTCGCGGCTTGATGTCAGCAACGATTTGAAGAAGGGACGCCTGATAGCTGCGTTAAGCAACTATCAGGGTGAACTCGCGCCGTTGAACCTCGTGTGCGCGCATCGATTGATGCTGTCACCAGCGGTAGTCAGCTTGCGCGATTTCCTGCGTCAGCACCTGGAGCAACTGAAGGAAAATTGAGCGGAAGAGCTGAAGTCAGTCAGCTCAGATTTTCATGTCGTTCTTGATCCAGGCTAAGACCGAAGTATGCGTTGGTTTCCAGCCCAGTTCCTGGCGTGCCAGTGCGGCGGTAACACGGCTGTTGGAACCAAAGGAGTAGACGGCGTGACCGAAGCCCCATTCCTTGATGGCTTCTTCTACTGGCCATGATTGCGGCTCACCCAGTTGCAGGCGTTGTGCGATAGCGGTAACGATCTCGGCATACGATGCTTCACCATTTTCCACAAAGTAGAAGGAACCGGCGGGCGCTTTTTTCAGGGCGAGCAGATACAGCTCGACCACATCCTTGATATGCACGTTGGACCAGACGTTGACACCGTTGCCGACGTAACGTGCGATGCCACTTTTTTTCGCTTGTGCGACCAGCGGTGGGATTTGCACGCTGTCAGGGCTGGCACCGAGGCCGGTACCGTAGATCATGGTGTTGCACAGGATGACGGAACGTACATCGCGTTTGGCTGCGTCGCGTATCAATTGATCGAGGGAAGCACGTGCGGCTTTTTCCGGTACGACCGCGACGGGTGTGTCTTCCGCATAGACCTTGTCCGATTTCCATACACCCCGTGCATCGTCGCCGACCACGCTGGAGCCGCTGGTGTGGATGAAGGCCTTGCCGGAGCCAGCCAGCGCGTCCAGCATGGCTTCGACTGATGGTCGGTGATCCGAGCTGGCGGCATTGATGACGGCATCTGCCTGCTGGGCTTCACGCGCCAGGATGGCGGCGTCGTCGAGCGTGCCGATGACCGGTTCTATGCCCAGTTGTTTTACTTTTTCTGCCTGTTCTGCGGTGCGCACCAGGCCGCGTACGGCATAGCCTTCCTGCAACAAACGCGCTGCGACCGAACCGCCGATATAACCTGCTGCACCGGTAATAAATACTTTCATAATCTTGTCCTTGTGTAGGTAGCGCTGCACGGCTTGCGTATAGCGCCAGGTGTCCGGGTTTCCAGGCTATTGCCGGGAACTGATGGTCACACTATGCCGGTATTTATTGTTGAGAAAAATAGCTGTACTATCAAATAATATTTGCGTTTGAGTCAATAATAGGTGTCGACTATGGAAATCAATTCAGACGATTTAAAGACCTTTGTTGCGGTGATAGATAGTGGCACCTTAGGCGCCGCTGCGCGGCACCTGGGTCTGACCACATCGGCCGTGAGCCGCACCTTGTCGCGGCTGGAAGAAAAACTGGCAACGACTCTGCTGACCCGCACCACGCGCCGCATGGAGCTGACCGACGAAGGGCGGCTCTTGCTGAACCAGGCGCGTAGCATCCTGGCGGCGATGGATGAAGCCGAGGAGGCGATACGCGTGCGGCGGCAGCGTCCGAGCGGTCGCTTGCGCATCGATGCCGCTTCTCCTTTCATCCTGCATGTGATCGTGCCGCATGTGGCGGAGTTTCGCGCGCTGTATCCGGACATCACACTGGAACTGACCAGCAATGACCAGATTGCCGATTTGCTGGAGCATAGAACCGATATCGCGATACGGGTCGGTGAATTGACGGATTCACCCTTGCATGCGCGCCCGCTGCGTTCCGGTCCAATGGCAATCCTGGCCAGTCCGGACTATCTGAAAAAACATGGCGTGCCGAAAAAACCTGCCGATCTGGCGCAGCATCAGACGCTGGGCTTTCTGCAGTACGAGACGGGGAATAGCTGGCCTTTGCGGCACGACGGTGGAGAGTGGCTGGCAATTACACCAGCCATTCTTGCATCCAGTGGCGAAACCTTGCGCGCACTGGCCTTGGCCGGTCAGGGCATCGCCTGCCTGTCGGAATTCATGACGCAGAAGGATATAGCGGCCGGGATGCTGGTGCCCGTACTCGGTAAGTATTACACCGGTTATCAGCGGCCCATCCATGCTGTGTATTACCGCAATACACAGCTGTCACGCCGTATCAGTTGTTTCCTCGAATTCCTGCAACAGAAGATGTGAACGCGAAGTGGTGAATGGGGCTCAGGCCTGATCTGGCTGGTAGCACCAGTGCCAGGGTTCGTAGATGAATCCCAACTGGTTATCGCGCGGATATGAGAGCGTAAAGCCGAAGCGACCGGCGTGGGTACAGAGCCAGCGATAGGCTTCCGTGTCATGGAATTCTTCTTCTGTCGCCATGCAGCCTGGGGTGTTGATATCGATTGCGCGACCGGTGTGATGCTCGCTGTAGCCGGGTGGCGCGCTCAGGGTCAGGATCTTTTCCATCGGCATATAGCGTTCCAGTTTGTACTGGATGATTTCTATCTGCCGTTCTATCGAGCGAAACGCGGACACGACTTCCAGCACCACGCCATCATCTGCCGCCGCCTGTTTCATCGCATGCCAGGCCGTTGCCGTGGCTGGGGTCATCTGGAATTCACGGCCGTTGGCATCGACTTCCGCCACCGTCAGTTCTTCCGCTTCCGCGTAGAAGGGCAGTTTTTTCTCGGCAATCAGTTCCAGCGAAATACCTAGCTTGTCCAACTCCTGATGGATGCGTTCCTGATAGCTGGCAGATGTGAATTCGTGTTTCATGCGTGTACGGGTGTGTGCAAGTGAGGGCTTAAGGAGTGAGACCGAGTTCAGCCGTCAAGGTTTGCGGCGGACGACCATGTTTTTCCGCATACATGGCCTGGTCTGCGTATTTCAATAGTTGCTCTTCGTTATCGCCGTGATCCGGATAGTGCGCGATGCCTATGCTGGGGACGATGCTGAGGCTGTGTTTGTCTATGCTGATGGGCGGACGCAAGGCGTCGCGAATTTTTTCCTTTACCAGCGCCGCATGTTCCGGCAACGGGATAGGCTGCAGCAGGATAACGAATTCATCGCCGCCCACGCGCGCCACCGTATCTGATTCGCGCAGGCACTGTTTCAGGCGTCGTGCGACTTCCTGCAGCAAGCGGTCACCGACCTGATGGCCGAGGGTATCGTTGACTTGCTTGAACTTGTCCAGATCCAGGAACAGCATTGATAAATGGCCGCGTTCACGCCGTGCTTTCAGCAAGGCGACATTCAGTCGGTCGTACAGTAGCGCACGGTTGGGCAGCGCGGTGAGCTGATCGTACTGCGCCATGTATTGCAGCCTGGCCTGCATTTGCTGACGTTCGATAGCGGTGGCGATCTGGGTTGAGACAAATTGCAGTAATTCCTGATCCTGTTCGTTATAACGGGCTCCGCCCGGATAGCTCTTGCAGGCCAGCACGCCTATGGTGCCTTTCTGTGACTTGAGCGGGACGCCGAGCCAGCACAGCGGTACGTTATGGGACGGGATTTGCTGTTCGGTCAGGTAATCCTGCATGTTTTCGGATGTCAGCAACAAGGGCTGGCCGTTCAGGATGACTTCTTCGCACAGTGCGCTGACCGGAATGCAGGTCTCGGACATCGTGTCGATGTGATAAGGAAAGCTGAGTTTATTGCTTTCCTGGTCGTAGAGCGCGACGGTAAAGTTATCGACTGCCAGCAGCGTGCCTATGATCTGGTGGATGTTCCGGAACAGGGTGGGCAGGTCTTCAGCGGTCGAGGTCGCCTCGGAAATCGCGTACAGCACGGCTTGCTTGGACTCGGCACGTTTGCGTTGTGTCACATCGCGTGCAATGCCTATCCTGACCTGGTCCGGTGGTGACCAGCGTGTCGACCACATAATGTAGGCAATTTGACCATCTTTGCGGATGTAGCGATTTTCGAAATTCAATTGCGGCTGACCGGCCATCACTTGCTGCACCGACTGTCGGGTGCGTTCCCTGTCTTGCGGCACCATCATGTCAAACATGACCCGACCTAGCATTTCTTGTGGTGTGTAACCAAAAATTCGTTCGCAGGCAGCGCTGGCAAAGAGGACACGACCGTCGACATCGACCGCAAAGACTGCATCTATCAAAAGGTCGATGAAACTGGCTGGCAGTGTGTAAGGCTTCGTTTCCATCTGAGGAAAGCTAATTCAAGGTAATGCTGTCAGTATGCCCGGATATTGGAAAAAATGGCGTACTAGCTGCATGCCTGTATGAATTCATCACATCATTTAAATGTATGGCGACAGACGATGCTGGCCGCGATCAGATATTTTGGTTGTCTGAGCTGATAAACGAATAGCGGTCTATATCGGTACGCAATTGCCAGCCCTGGCTGCGCCAGTAAGCAGCACCGATTTCATTCCCCTTGAGTACATCGATATGCGATTTATGGATACCGATCTCTTGCAGCGCGGCCAGGCAGCGCTCGACCAGCGCGTTGGCTATGCCCAGTCTGCGATGTCCGGGATGCACCAGCAAGTGCTGCAAATAGCCGCGCCGTCCGTCATGGCCGCTCATGATGCAGCCGACGATATTGTCACCGGATAGTGCGACCAAGCTGTGGCCGGGATTGCGTGCCAGATAGCGCGCGATGTTTTCCCGTGAGTCGGCATCGCGCAGGCTGATGCCGGGTGTTTGCTGCATCAGGGTCATGACCGCGTCGTAGTCATCGATGGTCATCGGGCGTAGGGAAAACATAGTCAGAGTTTAGTTATTGCGATGAAATTGGATAGTTGTGTGATGTAGAAGGTAACGGGGCAATCCCAGCAGTTGAAATCGTTTGAAATCTTCTCTTATCGATCTAGTTATGGCATATAAGTATTATTTTTAATTGAACTAGCTGACCGAAAAAGGCGACGCATTGAGAAATAACTCTAAATTAGCAGCAGTGTATTTCCTTAATTTTTTGCCACACGATGATCGCGGTATTGTCAGACGACATGTTGAGGATCTCGAAGGCCTGAGAGTTATGGCGCAAACTAATGTCGAATTAAAAGAAGTCTACATAGAAAATCGACTGACTTTAAATCAATTTTTGATTCAAGTTATTTTAGAGAGTACCAAACATGAAGAAGGCCATGTGGTTTTTCATATTGATGCACACTCCGACAATAATGGTATTGAAGTTAATGCGAAAATGATTGGCTGGAGCGAGTTTTTTGCACTGTTGCGACCGGTCAATATCGCTTTGCGCGGCCGACTGTCTTTGCATTTGGCTGCTTGCCGGGCCGCCTGGTCGATTATGTCATTGGATATTACTAAGCCGACGCCTTTTCTTGGAATTATCGCTCCAGAGGTTGTCTTGAGCGCCGAAGACAGCATTGAAATTTATCGTCCGTTTTATCATTCCATCTTTGTAACGAGAAATTTCGGTGCGGCAGTGAAAGCTTTGCGACGAGAAGCCGAGAAGCGCAAAATAAGAATTTATACAAGTACAGCCGGACGTCTTTTTTTAGACGGTATTGATGGATATCTTGAGAATCAAGCAAGAGGGCGCGGGCGACAAGATCGACTTGAGAATATGGTGTCAAAACTAAATGAAGCAGGTTTAGACGGCGTAGCAATGCGCAAAGACGTTCGGGCGTTTCTGTGGGGTGATCAAAGGCCGCATATAAGAGACGCATGGAGGATATTTACGTTGATTGACCAGTATCCAGAATTAGAGAGCGAAGTGAAGCAAGCTACGCCACCTAAATTGCTTTCATATGTATCTGTACAGGGAGATTCCGTTTTTAGTAAGGTGCAGTAGTACGTAATATTTTCACTTGGCCTGATCAAGTCAGTATTGACGCGACAAAGATATTTATCGAAATTCCGGCACATATCAGCCAGATAAGTAGTATTGCACCCAGCATTAGCGGTTTGATACCTGCCTTGCGGATCACGGAAACATGAGTGCCGAGTCCGAGGCCAGCCATCGCCATCGCGAGCAGCACGGTATCGAGGGTAGTCAACTGATGCACGATCACTGGTGGCAATACGGCGAGGGAATTCAAGCCGGCGACAGCGACGAAGCAGAGTGCAAACCACGGTATCGTGATGCGCATGCGCTGGCCTGCAACGAGCGTGGATGAGCGACGCGCCAGCCACAACGTAAGTATGAGCAGGAAGGGAGCCAGCATCATGACGCGCACCATCTTCGCAATCACCGCAGTATTGGCCGCTGCCTCACTGACGGCGCGTCCGGCGGCGACGACTTGTGCCACTTCATGGATGGTCGAGCCGGCGAATACGCCGTAACTGGATGGCGTCATGGTGATCAGCTGATAGTCGGCATTGAGGTGATACAAGGCCGGGTAGAGGAAGATGGCCAGCGTGCCGAACACGACTACCGTCGCAACTGCCACCGTCACTTGCTCGGCACGACCACGCACCACCGGCTCCGTCGCCATCACAGCGGCAGCACCGCAGATCGAACTGCCAGCACCGATCAGCAAGGCTGTTTGGCGTTCCAGTCCGAATACCCGGGTGCCCAGTACATAGGCCAGTCCAAAGGTACTGCTCAACACCATCGCATCGATCACCACGCCCGACCAGCCGACGTTGGCGATGTCCTGGAAGGTAAGACGCAGGCCATACAGGATGATGCCCAGGCGCAGTAGCTTGGCCTTGGAAAACTGCACGCCAGCCGCGCTAGCTGGCGCTATGCGCGGGTACACGGTATTGCCGACCAGGATGCCGAGCACAATTGCCAGCGTCAGTGCGCTAATGCCGTTTGCCTGCAGGACTTCAATATTTCCCAGCGCAATTGCAAGCACGGCAATGACGCCGGTCAGCGCCAGGCCAGGCAGTAATTGCTGCCATTGCCCACCTGAGGATGTGGCGCGCTCCAGTTTGACGCTACTTGGGGCGGTAGATGGTGATGTGGGTATGCTGGACATAGGCTCTCCGTTACAGCAGGTGCTAAGAATATGGAGTCAGTGTAGGGGCTGAAAAATTATTTGAGAAACGGCTTGTTTATCTATAACCTAACTGTTAAACAGGTAGATGGATGCAAGCTATGCGACTCACGTTACGACAACTCCAGATATTTACTGCGGTGGCTGACACCGGCAGCACTACGGCCGCCGGCCTGCGCGTGGCGCTCTCGCAGTCGGCGACCAGCGGTGCATTGAATGAACTCGAAAGCCTGCTCGGTGCGCAATTATTCGATCGCATAGGCAAGCGTCTCTTGCTCAATGACAGTGGTCGCGCCTTGTTGCCGCAAGCGCGTGCCGTGCTTGAGTCGGCGCAGGAGATAGAAGAACAGTTCGGCATCGGTTCCTCGTCCGCAGGCTCTGGCATACTCACGACCCGCTTGCGTGTGGGTGCGAGTACGACGATAGGGAATTACCTGTTGCCCGGACTGGTGGCCAGTTACCAACGAACCTGGCCGCAGGCAGGCATAGATGTACAGATAGGGAATACGCGTGAAGCGGCACTTGCGGTCACGCGACTGGAAGTCGATATAGCTTTGATCGAAGGGCCGTGCCATGAAGCAGACCTGAAGGTTTATCCGTGGCTGGAAGATGAGCTGGTGATTGTTTGTGCTCCTGATCATCCTTTGCGACAGAATGCTACTAACCGGCGTGTGAATATCAAGGCCTTGAGCAAGGCGCGCTGGTTGTTGCGCGAATCCGGCTCGGGCACGCGCGAGGCGGTCGAACATGCCTTATTGCCCCATCTGTATCACTTCGACAGTGAAATGCAGCCCGGCAGTACCGAAGCCATCAAGCAAGCAGCGGCGGAAGGCATGGGTCTGGCTTGCCTGTCAGCGTGTGCGGTGCAGGATCTGGTCACCCTGGGACGGCTGGTCATCCTGGATACGACACTGCCGCGCCTCACGCGCCGTTTCTACCTGATCCATCACCGCCGGAAACGTTTCTCGGCCAACCTTGAGCGCTTCATTGCGCACTGCGCGCCACCTGCTGATCCAGGCTGACGGGTAGACATCCGATGGCTTGCAGGCATACGTGGTGACGTGATGTAACTATGCGTGTGCAGCAGCGTATTGCTCCAGCTCCATCTCCAGTTTTTTCTTTTCAGTGACGCTGATGAAACTGGCGGCGATGCCATTGCGTGCCAGTTGTACAATTTCCTCACGGCTTAGTGCCAGCGCCGACGCTACTGCCAGGTAATTGGCATTCATATAGCCGCCGAAATAAGCCGGATCATCCGAATTCACAGTGACGGCGACACCAGCACGCAGCAGGCGCGCCAGATTGTGCTGCACCATGTCATCCACCACGCATAGTTTCAGATTCGAGAGCGGGCATACGGTCAGCGGCATGCGCAGTGCGATCAGGCGTTCTATCAATGCCGGATCTTCTTCACTGCGTACACCATGATCGACACGTTCTACCTGCAGCAGGTCGAGCGCATCGCTGACATAGGCAGCAGGGCCTTCTTCTCCGGCATGGGCAACGACGCGGAAACCGAGCTCGCGGCAACGGGCGAAGACGCGCTGGAATTTTTCAGGTGGATTGCCGCGCTCCGACGAATCAAGACCGATGCCGGTCCATAAATCGGCGTATTCCTTGCGCAGCGGCAGCGCCTGCTCCAGGGTGACGAAGGCATCCTGTTCCGACAGATGGCGCAGGAAAGACATAATCATCACGCTGGTAAAACCGTGCTCATCGCGCGCCTGACGTAGCGCGCGTGCAATCCCGGCAAATACGACTTCTATGGCGATACCGCGTTCGGTATGTGTTTGCGGATCGAAGAAAATCTCTGCATGCCTGACCTGATCGGCACGCGCCTGCGCAATATAGGCGGCGGTCATGTCGTAGAAATCCTGTTCGGTGCGCAAGACGTTGGCGCCGGCATAGTAGAGGTCGAGGAATGATTGCAGGTCGGTGAAAGCATAAGCTGCGCGCAGGCTTTCGACGCTATCGTAGGGCAGCGCGATCTTGTTACGCTGGGCCAGCGCAAACAGCAATTCAGGTTCCAGTGTGCCTTCTATATGCAAATGCAATTCGGTCTTGGGCAAGCCTTCGATGAAGGAGCGCATGGCATCGGTGAGAGGAACGGTGGCTGGTGTGTTCATGGCGACGTAAGCTTCCGGGATGAGTGATCTGATGCCTGATCTTACCTGATGTCAGATGGCATTCGGCTAATGCTGCAGCTATATCATGATTGCGGTTTGCGTATGTTTGCTATTTCCTCCTTCACATAGTGTATGAATGCGCTTACTTCCGGCATGCGTCCGGGGAGTTCGTCTGCAGCCGTGCCGAGGTAGGCTGCCTGCGCAGTTTGCAAGAGGTCTTTGTGCTCATCCGGTACGCGTTGCAACACCCAGGCCAACGCGACATCCTTGGGAACGATGCCGCCCGCAACCAGGCTGTACCAGATGCGGCAGAGCGCGAGTACGACGGTTTGTTCGTCGCCTAACCAGTCTTCTTCCTCATTCCATTGCGCAACGGTGTCGGCCAGCGCCTGCGCAAAATCCGTCTCGGGTACCGGATCGAAGTATTCGTCTGCGGGGATGCCGTGCAGGCAGATGCTGTGGCGTCGTGCCTTGGTCAGCAGGATTGCCAGGTCAGGGTCGGGTATCGCGGGTTCGAAGATGCCAGCTTGCAGGTCTGTGCGCAGCCATTCACCAAATTGCAACTCGCGACGCGGCGGATAGCGCCACGGTACCACCTGGTCGCGTGCCAGCAGCGTCACTTCGAGTGCGCGCAATGACGGATCACTGCCAGGCCAGGCTGAGACATGCAACAGATCCAGCATCAGCAGGCGGCGCGCATCTTCGCTCAATGGAAGGCCGACGCTAACCAGCAAATCAATATCGCTGCGTGGTTTCAGCCCGCCATCGACAGCGGAACCAAACAAATGTATCGCCTGCAAATTGGCGCCGAGATGGCGTTCCAGCATGGTGCGTACCTGGGCTAGCTGGGCGGCGATTTCTTGCGGAGGTGAATTATTCATAGCGGCTAATCTTAAATTAAAAACGCGCATGCTTGAATGATGGAGTGTTCATTCAATTTTGTGGCGAAGTAGCGAACTGCGTTATGATGCGTGCCAAAGAATAGTTTCAAAAAACAGGTTTTAGCTTAGAGGTGACTAGTGAAATTCAAGATGAATCAAAATTCGATCTTTGCCATGCTGCTGCGCTCGCCGTGGTGGATTAGTGCAGGGATCGCCTTATTTATTGCTCTTATCGCAGCAGCCGTCGTACCCCGTCCTTACGTCATCTACGGCATCTTCACCGGCTTCCCATTCATAGTGATCAGCGTGATCGCCTTGCGTCGGCAATGGGGTAAGCCCAGCGCGACGCGTGCTGCCGAGATCCTGCAAGCTGTCCGTGCCATGTCGTGGCGCGATTTTTCGGTGGAGATTGAAAACGCCTTGAAGCGTGACGGTTTTGAAGTCACGCGCATCAATTTGCCGGATGCAGATTTCTCCATCACCAGTGAAGGGCGTACGGCACTGGTCAGCTGCAAGCGCTGGAAAGCAGCCAGCACAGGTATTGAAGTCTTGCGTGATTTGCAAAAGGCGCGGGAAGACAAGGCTGCACACGATGCCTTTTATATTACTTCCGGCGGCTTCACGCAGAACGCGATGCAATTCGCAGTCGAAAACAAGATGCGCCTGGTACATGGCGAAGGCCTGGCCAAGTTACTGCGCAAGATGAAGACTGAGCCCGTAAAGTAAGCTTGCGCGCTTGATCGGCGAGGCATTCCCCATGCTTTGTCTGCTAAGAAACCCGGCCATGTGCCGGGTTTTTGCATTTTTGGCCAGTCCAAGCAAATACATCATATTGTGATATTATTTGCGACTTCTGTCTTTTGATGCCAGATGCCGCCTGGCACATATCTTCTTATGAGCAGCTCCGCACCACTGGAACAAGCCGACTTCGAGGCCTTGTCCGAATTCCGTTATCAATTACGTCGCTTCCTCCGGTTCAGTGAAGACGCTGCCCAGAGCGCCGGGCTGACGCCTTTGCACTATCTGGTGTTGCTGCACATCAAGGGTTTCCCCGGGCAGGATTGGGCGACGGTAGGGCAGTTGGCCGAACGTTTACAGATGCAACATCATGGCGCAGTGGCGCTGGTGTCGCGTTGCGAAAAAGCCGGGCTGGTGACGCGTAGTCCCGGTGTACACGATAAGCGCCAGGTCTGTGTGCGCCTGACCGCACTCGGAGAAAAGAATCTGCGCCATCTGGCCGAGCTGCACAGGAATGAACTGCGCTCGCTGTCGAATGTATTCAAGGTGGCGCGCATTTCAGCATTCAACGATAGCGAAGGCGGGGCATGAGCATGCACAAGACTAACAGTAGCCATCAGCGCGATTTTTCGCTGGATAAACGCATACTCTTGTTGTGTGCGATCGCCGTAGTGATCGGTGTGATCAGTACCGTCGCTGCCTATGTGTTGCTCAATGCGATACATTTCTTCACTAATCTTTTTTTCTTCCAGACCTTGTCATTTGCAGACCGGTCTCCGGCTAACCATACGCTGGGAGCGTGGGTGATTGCCTTGCCGGTCATCGGTGGCCTGATCGCAGGGCTGATCGCGCGCTATGGCTCGGACAAGGTGCGCGGTCACGGCATCCCGGAAGCGATAGAAGCGATCCTGTTTCGCAAGAGCCAGATGTCGCCCAAGGTGGCAGTGCTTAAGCCTTTGACTTCCGGCATCGTGATCGGCAGTGGTGGCCCGTTCGGCGCGGAAGGTCCTATCATCATGACGGGTGGTGCGATCGGTTCGCTGATTGCGCAAAACTTTTCCATTAGTGCCGCCGAGCGCAAGACTTTACTGGTGGCTGGTGCCACAGCTGGGATGACGGCCGTATTTGGCACGCCGGTAGCGGCAGTGTTGCTGGCAGTGGAGTTGTTGCTGTTTGAATGGCGGCCGCGTAGTTTGTTGCCGGTGATACTGGCTTGTGCGGTGGCGGCTTTCTGTCGTCCCTTGTTGCTGGATTCGGGGCCTTTGTTCCCATTGCATACGGCACCGGTCGGCATGGCGGCATTTGCGATTTGCATCGTGGCTGGTTTGTTGAGCGGCATGCTGTCGGCCAGTATGTCGCTGGCCTTGTATCGCGTTGAAGACTGGTTCGGCAAGCTGCCGGTGCACTGGATGTGGTGGCCTGCGATCGGTGGATTGGTAGTTGGCATTGGCGGTTACTTCCAGCCGCGTGCGCTAGGTGTAGGCTATGACGTGATTTCAGACCTGCTGAATAATCACATCGCGCTGTCTATGGCCTTGTCATTGTTGCTGGTCAAGGCGGTGATCTGGGTGGTGGCACTGGGTTCGGGTACGTCCGGCGGCGTGCTGGCTCCTTTGCTGATGCTGGGTGCCGGATTGGGCGCAGTGATTGCGCATCTATTCCCCGGCAGCGATCCGACTTTGTGGCCTTTGGTATGTATGGCGGCGGTGCTGGCTGGCGTGTTGGGGGCGCCGTTGACAGCTGCTATCTTTGCGCTGGGGCTGACCGGGGATTTCAATGCCTTGCTGCCTTTGTTGCTGGCTACCGGCGTGTCGTATGGCTTCACGGTGTTGCTGATGAAGCGCTCCATCATGACGGAGAAAATCGCGCGTCGCGGTTTGCATATTTATCGCGAGTACAGCGTCGACCCGCAGGAGCGGGCTTTTGTCAGTGAAGTGATGACGAAGGAGCCTATGAGCATAGACGCGCATCTGACTTTGCACGAAGCTGCACAGCAGTACTTTGGCAGTGAGCAGAAGCATCGTAGCTTCCCGGTCGTCGATACGCACGGTACTTTGCTGGGCATGCTGGAGCGCGATAATTTATTGCATCACATCGCCTTGCATGGTGGCGATCAGCAATTGGTGAACATACTGGATGCCGCGCATTTGTCGCTGGCCTTGCCGACCGAGACTTGCCAGGTAGTGGGGCGGCGCATGGCGATCCAGCATGTGGAGCGTCTGCCGGTGGTGGCGGATAAGGAGTCGCGACGCTTGCTCGGCATTATCAGTCGCAGCGATTTGCTCAAACCTGCACATACGGTATTCCATGAAGAACACGTACGCGAGCGTCTGTTCCGTTCATCCTGACATTCGTAGGAAAAATTCGCCGGCAAAGAAAAACGGCAAGCAGTGTAAAGCTGCTTGCCGTTTATTATTGAGCGATGCGGTTTGTGTTAACCCTTGCTGGCATCCTTTTCCTGCAACGCCTTTTCCAGCTCGGCAATGCGCAGGCGTTGCGCACGGTCATTCGCCTGACGCTCGGTGATGTCGCGTGCGACTGCCAGTGCACCCAGGATTTTGCCGTCGTCATCCTTTACGAAACCAAAACTCATATCGACGTAAATACGAGTGCCGTCCTTGTGCATGGAGCGGGTGGTCAGTACTTTGTCTGCATATTTCATCTGGCCGGACGACATGGCATGGTTAAAGCCATTGTTATGGCCTTGCAGCAGTTGTTCCGGAATGATGATGTCGAGTGGACCACCGATGACGTCTTCTGCCTGGTGGCCGAAGATGCGTTCTGCACCGCTGTTCCAGATCTGAATAAAACCTTGTTGATCGGCAAAGATGATGGCGTCGGGGGCCTGGTCTACGATGGCTTTGGATAAGGCCAGATTGACAGCTTCATTGGTGGTTTGCATTGCTTCTCCTCGTTGGCGGCTGCGGCTATAGGCTATACGGAATCAGGGTTTGATGTATTCGCTGGTCAGGCTGTGTTCGTACAGTGCAGCGATCATATCGGTTTGTGAAATCATGCCGACCAGACGACCACGTTCATCGATCACTGGTACCTGGTGCAATTCGGAATCTGACATCAGTGGCACCAGATCCAGGATGGATTGGTTTTCATCTGCGGTCATGACTTCCTTGGTCATGATTTGTCCGACCACTTCATGTTTCTCGGTATGACTCAGCATGGACGGTGTTATCAGGTGTTTCAGGCGATCGGCCAGACCTTCATGCGGTTCGATGACTGCATGCTTGAGGAAGTCGGCCTTGGTCACGATACCGATGACGTGGCGACCACGATCTATCACAGGCAATGCGGTCAGGTCATGTTCCTGCAGGATGGTCCAGGCTTCGGCCAGCGTGGTGCCGAATTCTGCGGTCACTACGTCCTTGGACATCACTGCCGAGCAAACGGTTTCACCGAGACGACGACGATAGGCTTGCATCTCGGTTTGCAGCATGATGGCTTCGAGGTCGTCACGGCTGATATCGAGCACCTGGTTGTAGCGCGTCAGGACGGCATCCAGATCGGCCGGTGCGATGCCTATGCGTTCGGTCGGGGCGACGTCTTTGGTGTTGTGCTTGTTGGCATTGTCAGGCGGCAAGGGGCGATGCGGATAACGGCGACCGGTAGCGTTGTTATAGAACAGAGCGGTGATCAGCAGCAAGGCGGAGTTGAGTGCGACCGGAATCAATACGAAGTTATAGCCCATCGCATGCACGGCCGGGCCACCGAGCACTGCGGTGAGGGCGACTGCGCCACTAGGCGGATGGATGCAGCGTGCCGCGAACATGGCGCCGATAGCCAGCGCCGCAGCGACACCTGCGGCCAGGATGGGTTCGTCTATCATCTTGGCGCAGGTCACGCCTATGATGGCGGCCAGGATGTTGCCGCCCATAATGGACCACGGTTGTGCCAACGGGCTGGCGGGTACCGCGAACAGCAAGACCGACGACGCACCCATAGGGGCGATCAGCCAGGCTGCGTGGATATCTTTACCGAGGATGAAATAGCTACATAAACCGGTGAGGACGAGACCGAACAGGGCGCCGGCACAGGCGCGCATTTTTTCATATCGATCGACGGTACCGGGTGTAGGGAAGATGCGAGTGAACGACTTCCATGCCGATTGAACCATACTGCTCCTAGCTAAATTTCTTTTTACTGCATTACATCACAGCCTGCGACTGTAGTGCTGTTTTATAAACTTGTGTCGGCACATGTGCCCGGTATACCTTGCGTACCAGCAAGGCGGGAGGCAAGAATGGGCGTGCCCCATAAAGGTGAAAGTTTAAATATGTTGCATATGAAATGCAATATATATTGAAATTATTGTTTATATTCACCGTGTATATAGAGGGGGTGTGGCGGCAGGCATGAGCCGAAATGCAGCTTATTGGTTAAAAACATTCATCTCAATACCTGCGGGGAAGAAATAAAATAGCTGGCAGAAAAATCAAGAACCCAGTCTTTGCACACACCAATATAAATAGCGCTTCAACTACCTCGAGCGCCCACAAGGAGATCCACATGTCGGTCATTACCAATATCGAAGACTTGCGCGTACTGGCGCAGAAGCGTGTTCCCCGCATGTTTTACGATTATGCCGACTCCGGTTCCTGGACCGAATCCACCTACCGCGCCAATACCAGCGACTTCGCGCAAATGAAATTCCGTCAGCGCGTCGCGGTGAATATGGAAAACCGCACCCTCAAAACCCAAATGGTGGGGCAGGACGTGCATATGCCGGTGGCGATTGCGCCGACCGGCCTGACTGGCATGCAGCACGCCGATGGCGAGATCCTGGCGGCGCGTGCAGCGGAGAAGTTCGGCATCCCGTTCACACTGTCGACCATGAGTATTTGCTCGATCGAAGACATTGCGGCGCATACCAGCAAGCCATTCTGGTTCCAGCTCTATGTGATGAAAGACCGTCCTTTCATCGAGCGTCTGATCGAGCGTGCCAAAGTGGCGAAATGCTCGGCGCTGGTACTGACACTGGATTTGCAGATTCTGGGCCAACGTCACAAGGATTTGAAGAATGGTTTGTCAGCACCGCCTAAATTGACGATAGCCAACATTCTCAACATGATGACCAAGCCGCGCTGGTGCATGGGCATGCTGGGCACGCCCCGTCGCAATTTCGGCAACATCGTCGGTCATGCGAGCGATGTATCGGATATGTCTTCACTGTCGTCGTGGACGTCGCAGCAATTCGACCTCGCCTTGTCATGGAAAGACGTCGAATGGATCAAGCGCTGCTGGGGCGGCAAGCTCATCATCAAAGGCATCATGGATGCGGAAGATGCACGCCTGGCAGTAGAGAGCGGGGCGGATGCCATCATCGTCTCCAACCACGGTGGCCGTCAGCTCGACGGCGCGCTGTCCAGCATCGCTGCCTTGCCTTCCATCGTCGCAGCGGTAGGCGACCAGATCGAAGTGCATATGGATGGCGGCATACGCTCGGGACAGGACGTTATCAAGGCGCTGGCACTGGGTGCAAAAGGTACTTACATCGGTCGTTCCTTCCTGTATGGATTGGGGGCGATGGGTGAAGAGGGTGTGACCAAATGCTTGAAGATCATCGAAAACGAACTCGACCTGACGATGGCATTCTGCGGCCTGACCGACGTCAAGAAAGTCGACAAGCAAATCCTGATACCCGGTACTTACTGATAGTCGGATAGGCAAATTAAAAAGCGGTGCATCTTTTAACAGATGCACCGCTTTTTGTTTGAGTAGATTAAGCGCGTGGGCTGATACGACGTGCCAGCAACATCGCCATCGCCGGTGCCAGTGCAAAGCTGAAGAACAGCCAGATCACGGCAGATTGCGCACCCGCCACACCACCCGGTGAACTGATGCCAGCCGCATTCACCACCAGGCCGGCAATCGCTGCACCTATCGCCATACCGTACAACTGTACCGTCGTGATCGCAGCGGAAGCAGTGGATTCCTCGCCTTGCGGTGCAACTGTTAACACGCGTGTCACCAGATGCGGCCAGCCTATACCGACACCCGCACCCACGCCGGTCAGCGCAAGCGCACACAGTGCCATATGCCAGTGTGGCGACAATCCGAGTTTGAACGGCAGCAATATGCCCAGTGCCAGCAAACTAATGGTGCACAGCGCCGGGCCAGCACGCAGAAGCCGAGCCGCGCCGACATTGCCGTGCCCGGAAAATAGCAGCGAACCGACGCTCCAGCCCGCCGCCATCGCCGCCGTCAGGTAACCGGCAACAAGCGGCTCATGACCATGCAAGGTCTGCAGGAAGTAAGGTACAAAGATCTCAGTCATGATGCCGATCAACAGCAAGGCGATGCTTGCATAGATCGCACCGAGTGGCGTGCTCAATACCGTACCGCGCGTCGGCAACATATGGATGCTGGCACGGCGTTCGCAGAATATGGTCGCTACGCCGAGCAACAAACCGACGCCTACGCCGACGGCTTGCCACAACAATACTGGCGACAAGCTACCTGCAGCGATCGCCAATACGGAGAGGGTGAGTAAAAATATCTGCTGCAACGGTACCGGTGGTGTCGACGTACTGCGCGGTACTGTCGCCAGATTCTCCGGGCGCAATTGCACAGCGACCAATACTGACTGTGCGAGCGCAATCGGCAGCAAGGTCCAGAATGCCCAACGCCAATGCCCCGCTTGCGCAAACAAACCGCCGACCGCCGGTCCGCACAGGGTGGAGATACCCCACATGCCGGACACCAGCGCAATCGCGCGCGGCCATAAAGGTGCGGCAAACACGACGCGTATCAGCGCATAGCTGAGTGCCGCCAGCAAACCGCCACCCAGGCCTTGCACACTGCGTCCGGTCAGCATCATGGGCATGGAACTGGCCATCGCGCAGATGGCAGAACCGAGCGCGAACGTGATCAACGCTGAAAGATACGACCAGCGCGGGCCGAGTGCAGCCAGTACGCGTACCGAAAAGGATGCGCCGATGATGGAGGCAACCATGAAGAGGGTGGTATTCCATGCATACCAGTCGAGTCCGCCGATTTCATGCACAACGGACGGCAGCACGGTGGTGACGATGTGCACGTTAATCGCATGCAGTGCGACGCCGCCAGTTAAAGCCAGTGCGCGCAAACCATTTTGTCCGCGCAATAAAGCGCCCCAACTGGCAGTGGGGATGTGATTGTTACTCATTAATTCCTCGACACGATGGCTGTGACAGCCTAATATCCAAACATTGTCTTGGATATTAGGCTGGTCGCATGAATTATGCAAGTAATTACTTTGAAAATAAGGATGCCACGCATGAACGTATCCTTTTGTTCATCAAAACCAAGGGCCCGATCTCGACCGCGGATTTAGCGCTTGAACTGGAGATGACGCCAGAAGCCGCGCGTCAACAGGTGCAAAAACTGTTGATCGCCGGCCTGATCGCCGGACGTCAGGAAGCGGCGACAGGCGTCGGCCGCCCGCGCCAACGCTGGGTGCTGACCGAAGCTGGTTACGCCCGATTCCCTGATACTCATGCACAACTCACAGTGCAATTACTGGACACAGTACGTCACTTATTTGGCGAGGAAGGCCTGGAGCGCCTGATCAGCCAGCGTGAAGAAGAAACGCGCATCGTCTATCAGCGCGCCTGCAGCGGCAAAGGCCTGGCCGAACGCTTGCATAGCTTGGCCGAGGTTCGTAGTGCGGAAGGCTATATGGCGCGGGTAGAGCAGGACGGCGAGGATTGGTTGTTGATAGAAGATCATTGTCCGATCTGTGCGGCGGCGCGTACCTGCCAGGGATTTTGTCGCTCGGAATTACGTGTATTCCAGGAAATCGTAGGGAATGAGGCTACCGTCACGCGTGAGCAACACCTGTTGGCAGATGCCGGACGTTGCGTTTATCGGATAGTCGCGAAGTAAATCTGCTTTCCGATTGCGGCGCGACAGAATAAACTGCTGCTTCCAAATAAAATCCATCCGGCCTCCCGGGTCGACACATCATGCACACCGCTTCCAGCGCGCAGGACGAGCCCCATACACACTTGAGCGAGGAGCTCGAGCAGCGCATAGGGAACGACCTGTTCGATCATGGCTGGTCGCAGCAGGATGGATTTTTATCTGCGGACCTGAGCGCGGCACTAGCTGACGAGTGTCGCGCCTTAATCGCAGCCGGTGCGTTGAAAAAAGCGGGCATAGGTCGTGGCGGAGAACAAACGATACGACCGGATATCCGTGGCGACCACATCCTCTGGTTACGGCGAGGACAGTCTGCTGCCTGCGATCACTACCTGCAATTAATGGATCAGTTGCGCGTCGCCCTGAACCGCAGCTTCTTCCTCGGACTGGAAGACTACGAAAGCCACTTCGCCTTCTATCCACCCGGCACCTCCTACCAGACCCACCTCGATCGCTTTCGCGACGACGACAAGCGCACCATCTCAGCAGTGATTTACCTCAATGACGCATGGCTACCCGAACACGGCGGCGCATTGCGCATGCATCCGGAAGGCAAAGCTGCGGTAGAAGTATTGCCGCTGGCTGGTCGGCTTGCGCTGTTCCTGTCGGCTAGCATGCCGCATGAAGTGTTGCCGGCGACGCGGGATCGTTTGTCGTTGGCAGGGTGGTTCAGGCGGCGCTGCTGATGCTCATTCGTCAGGCGTTCTGTCTGCACGTACAGGGATGTCGCTTTTTGCCGGCGCAGCGAACCACATCGATTTCGGTACTATTTTTGCGTCGTCTGGATCTCCGAGGTAATGCGGCGACATGATTTGCACGCCGTACTCGTTAAACACATCCTGGATATTGGCATGTAGCTGGGCTAGTACTTCCGCACGCGGCCGGGGTTCGCTCGGGACTGCCTGGCACACCAGTTTGTATTCGGGATAGAAATCCGACAACGCTGTCTGGAATACCCTGGGTGGAGGCTCTGCGATGATGCCGCTGGTTTTGGCTGCGGCCTCCATCAGCATTGCTTCTACTTGTCGCCATGGCGTGTCGTAGCCTATCGTCACTACGGTATCGACGATGTATCCTTTTCCCACAACGGTGCGGGAGTAATTTTTAGTGACGGTGCTTAATACCAGGGCATTGGGCAAAGTCAGTTCCTCTCCCAACCCGGTACGTATCCTGGTCGTGAAGGTGCGCAGTTCGGTAACGGTGCCTTCGTGATCGTTGATGCGTACATACTCACCGATGCGCAAGGTGCGTGAATACATCAACACCAAACCGCTGGCAGCCTGTCCCAGCAGGCTGGCGCCACCAACACTCACCATCAGGCCAACCAATACCGACATGCCGCGGAAGGCATCACTTTGTGAACCGGGTAAGTATGGGTAAGCCATCACGATCGCAAACAACCATACACCGACACTAAAAATCCAGCGGGTCGGCTTTGCTGTGTCTCTGTCTATGCTGCCCAAATGTGCTGTTCCCGCTTCCAGTCTGTCAAAGAACGGAGCAAGCATACGTATGGTGGTGCGCGCCAACGCAAAAATGATGAGCGCGATTAATAAATTGGGTAAGGCATGGATGATGCTGCTGCCTATTTGCAAGGCTACGCCAATCAGATATTGGTTTAATTGTTCTCCCCACGGACGCGTGTAGGGAAACTGGCGTAAGGAAAAGCTTAACCACTCATAAGACATCAACAAGATGATCAGCCAGGCGATGATGCTGCCTGCACCTTGCGCCAGCATGCTGACGCGTTCCTCGGCCAACAGTCGGGCGCCGCCGAGTTGTATGTTGGCTGCACCCGATTGAAACATACGTGCGAGATGTCGCGATAGCCATTTGCGTATGCGAAACACCAGCCAAACCGCAAAGCAGAATATCAATGTCGCCAATACCCAATGGCCAAAGTTGCGCAACAGTCGCTTGCGATCCTGCGCCTCTTTCGCTTCCGCAATCACTTGTTCCAGGGCGGAGACGGTTTGTATTGTGATGGAATCCAGCGTCTCGCTGCGTACAGCATCAACATCGTTCGGCAACAGGATGAAAGCCAGTTTGCCGTCGACCAGCAACACATTTCCTTGCGGCTCGTGATTGACAGTGACTGTTCCTGTTTCAACGCTATTCAGAATTTCATTCAGTGTTTTCCGACTGCGTTCCGCACGGCTTGCCGGTGACACCCCGCGCAGAGACGAGCGAAAGGTGGCGACTTTGCGATTCAAGACTGTGACAGCTGCTTCTGTCGAAGTGGCATCGTCGCTTTGCTGTGTCTTCGTTTGAGACGAAGAGTCGGACTGTACTGCCTTGGGTAAAGAGGTATCGGTTTGCGCGCAAAGTGCAGGTGCGGCAAGGACGAACAGTATCGTAAAAAGACCAGGAATCATTAGTCGATACATGCAGGCTGTCATTGTGTCGCGAAACTCGATCATAAGGTTTCTGCCCGAGAAGAGTAATCACCAAACCTGCATGACAGGCTGCGGAGTATGCAACTGCGATATTGATCCTAAAGGTGAAAATGCGGACGCGTCAACACGTGTGCACCTAACTCTATGCAGTTTGCCCATCGAGACAATTTCGCATGCACCAAAGGGCAGGACATGGCTGCCAAAGGACAATTGACGCTCATTTTCTTTCGATCAAACATCAAATTCTTCGGGCGAACACTTTAATCGGTGTCGGTAAGACGAACGGCCGAAGTGTGTTCGTTACAGACGCATATTTTTGTGAGCAAACACTGATGTCCAATTAAATCTTATGGATGCGCTGCGCATTCTTTCATCTGAAAGGAAAGATCATGGCAAGCAAGAAGCCGAACATCCTCGTTATGTGGGGTGACGATATTGGTCAGTCGAATCTCAGTTGCTACACCCGGGGTGTGATGGGTTACCGTACCCCGAACATAGACCGCATAGCCAAAGAAGGCATGATCTTCACGGATTTTTATGCGGAACAAAGCTGTACCGCCGGCCGCGCATCATTTTTGACCGGGCAATGCGGCTTGCGTACCGGTTTGACAAAAGTGGGTTTGCCGGGCGCCGATCTCGGGCTGAAGGCGGAGGACATTACCGTCGCCGAAGCGCTCAAACCACTGGGCTATCGTACTGGCCAGTTCGGAAAAAATCACCTGGGCGATCGTGACGAGCATTTGCCTACGGTACATGGCTTTGATGAATTCTTTGGGAATCTGTATCACCTGAATGCAGAAGAAGAGCCTGAGGAAATCGATTATCCGAATGAAAAGGATTTTCCTAACTTTAAAAAGAAGTACGGCCCTCGCGGCGTGCTGCATTGCTGGGCCGATGGCAAAGGCGGTCAGAAAATTGAGAATACCGGAGCACTCACCAAAAAACGGATGGAAACCATAGACGATGAATTCCTGGCCGGTGCCAAGAAATTCATTAAAGCAGCGCATGATGCCGGCGAACCTTTCTTCGTCTGGTTCAATACTTCGCACATGCATGCATGGACCCATATCAAACCTGAAAGCCTGGGTCAATCCGGTCGCTGGCAATCGGAGTATCACGATGCCATGATCGACCACGATAAATGCATAGGTGAATTGCTTGATCTGCTGGATGAGCTTGGCATTGCAGACGACACCTTCGTGCAGTACAGCACCGATAATGGACCGCATATGAACACCTGGCCGGATGCCGGTACGACTCCTTACCGTAACGAAAAAAATTCGAGCTGGGAAGGCGCCTATCGCGTGCCATGCATGGTGCGTTATCCAAACAAAATTCCCGCCGGATCAGAGTCGAACGAGATCGTGAGCCATCAGGACTGGTTCCCCACCATACTGGCAATCGCCGGTGAGGCCGACATCACCGACAAGTTAAAAAAGGGCTACAAGATTGGAGAAAAAACCTTTAAGGTCCATCTCGATGGTTACAACCTGTTGCCCTATCTGACGGGCAAGGAAGCGAAGAGTCCGCGCAAGGGATTTATCTACTTCACGGATGACGGCGATGTCGCCGCCTTGCGCTATGACAACTGGAAAATGCTATTCCTGGAACAGCGTGTTCCCGGCACACTGAAAATCTGGCAGGAACCATTCGTCGTACTGCGCACACCATACATTTTCAATTTGCGTATGGACCCTTACGAGCGCGCACAAATTACGTCGAATACTTTCTACGACTGGATGTTCCGGCATATCTTCCTGCTGGTTCCGGCGCAGGCCATCGTTGCCGAATTCCTTGCCACTTTCAAGGAATTCCCGCCGCGCCAAAAAGCCGCCAGTTTCAGCCTGGACCAGGTGATCGCAAAAATGACCGATGCATCCAGCGGTAGCTAAAACTTTGTATGCAAGGTAGTGCAGGGTGCAGATGATTGCACTCTGCTGTTTTCCTGGTTCATGGGCTAGCGCAGGGATTTCCAATGGATGATTTATCGAGCGCATCAATTGTGGAAAATATTCAGGTCGCTATCGTGCATTTGTTTGAACGCCTGGGCGCTGGCTTGCCATTGTTATTGGCAGCCATCGCCGTGCTTGTTGCTTTTGGGATAGTGGCGGTAGTCGTGCGTCGGGTAGCGCGATACGGTTCCAGGTTCATCAAGAATCCGATGAAGGCCAGCCTGATCCGTTTGGTCTCTTACTACACAGTCTGGTTAATCGGCATCTTTGTCGCGCTGGATGTGATGGGTGTTGACGCCCGTTCCCTGGTGACAGGTTTGGGGCTGGGCGGTGTAGCCCTGGGCTTTGCACTAAAGGATGTGTTGTCCAATCTGGTGAGTGGTTTATTCATACTCATCGCCCAGACTTTCGAAATTGGCGATCAGATTGTGGTCGGCGAAACGGAAGGCACAGTGGAGCGCATACAAATACGCGCGACGCACATCCGCACCTATGACGGGCGACTGGTACTGGTTCCCAATGGTGAAGTCTTTATGTCACGGGTGACGAATAACACTGCATCTGATTTACGTCGCACATCGGTGTTTGTCTATCTGGAGTACAACCAGGACGTCGAACTTGCCATGTCCGTTATCTTGAAAACGGTGCTGGATGTGCCCGGCGTGGCCAAGAATCCTGCTGCTTCGATCAGGCTGCGGGATCTGACTACCGAGCATTTTTATATAGAAACCAGATTCTGGACAGACTCCAGGAGAACCAGGCTGCGATTAGTCGCTTCCGACGTTAGGGTCGCCATCATCAATGCGCTGGAAGGTGCTGGCATAGCGTTGCCGAATCCAAATCAACTTGATGTATCAATGCAAAAGTCATCCGATCAAGTCGCCGAGTAAGGGCTACTGTCATGTCATGGGGTAATCTAATGAAACCTGCCTGGGATCATGTTGCAAAAACTGCGCTAGGAGGCCTGGCCGCAGCCTTGTTGCTTGGTGGATGCGCCGGTCTGGGACCGACCAGTGTGCAACGTGATCGGGTGGAATATATTTCGACCATCGCGGATTCCTGGAAGGAACAGACGCTGCTTAATATGGTGCGCTTACGCTATTCCGATGCCCCGGTGTTTTTGGATGTGTCATCCCTGATCAGCTCTTATTCGATGGAGTCGCAGGCGAGTGCGGCATTCGGCATCTTCCCGCATACCTCCGGGGATAATATGGCGCTAGGCGCAATGGGGAAGTATACCGATCGCCCCACGATTACGTATTCTCCGGTCACCGGCGATAAGTTCGCCAAGAATCTGCTGCAGCCTATTCAACCAGTTGCTGTCTTTGCCCTGATCCAGGCCGGTTACCCGGCTGAGATCGTCATGAAACTGACGGTGCGTGCGATTAATGGCGTCTATAACCAATCCTCCACCAACGCCCGTGCACGTAATGCAGATCCGGCTTTTTTCCCTTTGATTGCAGCCATGCAAAGGATACAAAGATCGGAAGCAATGGGAATGCGGGTGGAAAAGCGCGGGCCGGAAGAGGCGGCTATCGTCTTCTTTCGTCAGGAAGTAGGCCCCGAGTTATTGAAGGATATCGAGTTCGTTGCAAAGACCTTGAATCTGGAGCTGAAAAAGAAGGGCGAGATTATCCTGACCTTTGGCGCACATCAGACACGGTCGTCTGAAATCGCTTTGCTTACGCGTTCCATGCTTGAAATTATGATTGAGGCGGGGGCTGGTATCCGTGTGCCGGAACAGCACCTGGCGGAAGGAAGGGCGGCGCGTCTGTCGACGCTGGCGGCCGGTTCCGAGCCGCCGTTCTTAACCATTTATGCAGGGGCAGAGCGGCCGACGCAGGCATACTCCACAGTGAAGTATCGCGATACCTGGTATTGGATAGATGACAGGGATCTCAGTAGCAAATCCAAGTTTTCATTTTTCCTGTTGTTCTTTTCCCTCGCGGAGACCGGCACACCGCCTTTGGCGCCTGTGATTACCGTGCCGGCCAATTGAGGATGGCGTGCTGAGGTGCAGCAGTGCTATAGGAGAGCCATTAAAAGTTTGCCGAGCGTGCTGCGGAGTGGCCATTGGGTTGCGACGACCAGCAGCATTGGTATCGCTGTTGGTACGACCACCATTAATAGCGTGACTTTGTTGATGACAACCGGGCGCATCGCACTCGCTGCCTGGTACAAGGTTTGAATATCTGCCGAAGGGCCGAGTTCAGGTGCATCAAGTATCGGCGCGTCTTCTATTTCTTTCCCTTGTATCCAGCGTTCATGCACCAGGCGTCCATGTCCTGCCAGCAAGGCGCCATATTCACGCGCCGCACGCTTCTTGGTTTTCGCCAGCAAAGGGGAGAACGATAGCAAGGGCATCAGTATCAGGAACGCCAAAATAGCTACCAGCATGCCCATCTGGATATAGAGGGAAGGAACGGGCAGACCGTGGTAGATCACGTTATGCGCCCAGGATGAAGCGATGACAGCAGACACGGCAAATGCCATCGGGCTGAAGATGATGGGTATGCGTTGAATGAAACCCAGGCCACCCACGCCGTCAGGATGGGCAGGCACCAGATTCAAGGGCAGCATAGCGATACGAAAGAGGACGATGCTGGTCAGAATCAGGCGCCATATCCAGGCTAACAATAAGACATTGAAAATGGGGCGTATCACCAGCAGAAACCACCAAGTTCCGAAGCCATATCCGTTCACCTCCAAACCGGCCCACGATACCTCTTCCTTATTCGGAATGAGTGCGAACGATACGGTCCATGTAAGGATTAAGCCGGCGATCACTACCCAGGGGAAAATGCGATCCCGCAGGCGTATGCCATCGGCGATGATCGCGCGAAATGCAGGTTCCAGTTTTTCGTCGATGAGGCCCGTGCGCAAAAATTGTGCGAGACACACGGGAAGGATGGCTTGTGCACCGGCCTCGGCGATGATCAATAGGGGAATCGCGATCAGGCAGCGGACATGGATCCCGTAGTGTCCGGCGAGGGATTCGGGATCGTCGTCGGGCATCAGACGCCCCGTGAAGAAAGCCCAGATCACAAGCGGAACCCAGCAAAGCAAGCTATAGATAATTGCACGTCGTAGTATGCCATTGCCTTCTTCCGGGATTAAGCCGATAGCCCTTTGCAGCCGGAACAATGCGTCATTACGCACGATGGAAAATGATTCGGCCGGTGCATGCGGATTGATCATATAGACCCCATTTCTGAACGCAAAATTGTGGCACCTGCATGTCATGATTGCGGGAAGGGAGCCGCAACATACCCTGGATTCAGGACGACTAAAAACGCTTGCGGCGACGATATGACACAGCTTTTCAAGCAACGCTGTTACTGTCAATTGCCCTTTGGTGCATTGCAAGGACTCTGCATGCGATCAAGTTGAACTTTGGGGATTTGGTGCGGATTGGATTTGTCTGATGGCAGCTATCTGACTGCGGTGAAAAATGGCCCGTTGAATAACCGGGCCATTTTTTATGGCAGGTCGGTAATCAGTCCAGCGATCACCGAGATGTTGAACAGTGTAAGTTGGCTGCATACACATCTATACGTGATGATGAATATAGATAAAGAGTGTTGCCGACGATAAGGCTGCCAGTCTCCTACTCACTTCGGCCGGCAAGATTGTGTTCTCTACGTGGTCCATTCTCGATGCAAATCAACATCTATTGCACCATAAGGAGATGGCTATCGCACCAAAGTGCTATTCCCTCTTTCTTTTTCGCTTGTTAAGGTTGAAAACACTGCGGGAAATTTTCCTCGTGTAGTCGCATATTCAAGATACTCACTTTGTCGAAGGATACATATGTCTTCGCGTAACCTAGCCTCCGCGTGCACATTGGTGTTTTGCTGTGCACAGGCATCCATGGCAGCTGCAGAGGATTCTGCAGAACTGGCAAAGAAGCTCTCGAATCCTGTGGCTGCACTGATCAGCGTACCCTTGCAGTACAACTATGATCATCACTATGGACCTGACAAGAACGGGCATAAATCGTATTTGAATGTGCAACCCGTTGTCCCAATTTCCTTGAATGCGGACTGGAACGTGATTAGTCGCACCATCGTGCCTATTGCAAGCCAGAGCGGCGTCATTCCCGGCAGTAGTGAATCCGGTCTGGGTGATGTAACGCAAAGCCTGTTTTTCTCACCCAAGGCACCTACATCCAGCGGCATCATATGGGGCGTAGGTCCTGCGTTCTTATTGCCCACAGGTACCGATCCGAATTTAAGTGCGAGGAAATGGGGGGCGGGGCCAACCGGTGTCATCCTGAAGCAGGATGGGCCATGGACTTACGGCGCACTCGCAAGCCACATTTGGGGAGTCGGGGGCAGCAGTAGCAGACGGGACCTGAGTAATACATTCCTCCAGCCCTTTCTTTCGTACACAACAAAAGATGCATGGACCTACAGCCTGAATACCGAATCAACCTACGATTGGAAAGCCAAGGAATGGTCGCTTCCGATCAATTTTATGGTATCCAAACTCGTCAAGTTTGGTACGCAACCGGTCAGTCTTGGCGGTGGCGTGCGCTATTGGGCAGATAATCCGGATACAGGGGCGCACGATGTTGGTGTGCGTTTCGTCATGACCTTTCTGTTTCCTAAATAAGAAGAGTTTTATCTTTGATTGCCGGGCTGTGGAACGTGGATAGCTGGACGCGGCAACAGCAATGAAGACTGGCCGTTCGCGTGACGAACAGTCTCAGGGCTTGTTCGGATCCAGCACTTTTACCGTGCGCCAGCGGAAGTTGTCGTTATCCGCCGGAATCCACTGCAGGCACCAGGGATTGATGCATTCCTGCCCATCGGTTCCCGGTGCAACAGCCAGGAAACTTTCCTCGTCATAGTGCTGTACCTCGGACCGCTGCCAGGTCATGCAGAATTTACAGCGTATTTCGCCAAAGCCATTTTTCATCGCATGGCCCAACTATTACTTGTACGGACAGAACTGCCAGATATGAATGGTAAAAAGCCGGGATGTACACAAGTGTAATTTGCCTGGAAAGCAGGGGGCTTATTCATTCTTGATCAATTTTCATACAAAAACATGGTGATAAAACCTGCGCTAGAAGGATACTCTTCAAGCTAAGGAATCAATCGATTAAATGGAATTCTTTCAGCGCCGGCAGAAAATTCATATTCTCATGTTGCGCCCGAGTGAGTTTAATTAAAGCGAATCTCTGTAGAGGATTGAGCGTCAGCCACAGATCATCTTTTAAATGAATGTTTTTCTCTTGCGCCTTTTTTGAGATGGGGTCAGGAATGACGTCTTCCGATAACCAATATGGTGTGAGGTCTATCCCCATGTTGATTACAGCTTCATCCGTTTTCTTAATCTCGCTACTTAAGTAGGCGCGGTACTTATCTATATCCCCAGGCAGCTCGGTCGGCAACAACATCAAATTTTCACGTATGGAGCGATCGAGCTGATTCCAGGCTCTCAACGATAATTTCATACCGCATCGGTCCAGCTTGAAGCGAACGATCATCGGTATGCAGCAGAGCGTATCTATAAAATCCGACTCGAATTCAAACAACAAGTGCGCGACTGGTGAATTTTCCACGACCGCAGTACGGCTTTTTAAGGATTTTTTCATGGCTGATAACTGATGCTGCATCGAATATGTTTCCGTGAGGGAGTGCGTCTATCGTTAGGTGAAAAATGACATAACGACGAGCAAGAAAAAATCGCCACTGGGAAAATGGCATAACAAAAAATCAAGTTAAAGCGTTCGGTGATAAATGACATAACGACGAGCATAAACCATTTCGGACTGGCTTGGACATTTCAGGAGGTAATTTAGTACTTGGCCAGTTTCTGGAGGGCGTCCAGTTCTTTGACAGATGCAGCGTTCATGCGCTCTTCAAGGGCGATGTATCTAACCAGCAGGGCTTCGCCTAGCGGGGTCAAAGATGTGCCGCCGCCGCCTTTCCCGCCAGAAATCGTTGCCACTACAGGCTGTCCGAATCCCTGATTAAGCGAGTCGATCAATAGCCAGGCGCGTTTATACGGTATGCCCAAAGCCCTGCCTGCAGCGGAAATCGAGTGGGTTTCACGTATTTTTTGCAACAAATCGATCTTGCCCGGCCCTATGGATATTGCGTCCCCAATGGAGATGCGCGGACGCACGATGATCGCGGTTTTAGCTTTGGACATGTTATTGATGATGGGTAATCGGTATCTTGAGCCGTATTTTACGTTGGATACTTGAATGTAATAACGAAGTTCTTGAATCCGTATGTATTAGTTCGTCGATCATGATGGCGGATGGGGCGACCCAGGGCGCAATCAGACGGACAATCAACCTTATGACTGCTAGCCTGCGCTCGTAAGCGCTTCCCATTTTCAATGAAGTGCAAATACAATGAGCGCTCTGCGTATCTCACACTGAAAAATGCAATCCAGGCAAAAACAGGCCCACAAAGAAGCCATCACGGATGTATCCGGTGCCAAGCCCGGTCGTAAGCCGGGCAGTAAGCGCAGAGGAGAAGTGGCGATCATTCGCCCTGGTATTTTTATTGGCAACTCCATTTCCATCGGTCCTGGCAAGATTGAATTGCTCAGACAAATTGCTGAACTGAATTCGATATCCGCTGCTGCACGTGCGCTCGGCATGCAGTATAAAAATGCATGGCTGGTGATCGAGTCTCTGAACCAGGGCTTTGGCAAGCCGGTCGTCACGACTGTCAAAGGTGGCAAGGGTGGGGGTGGTGCGCAGTTGACCGAGTTGGGCAGCGACATCCTGGCGACGTATTCCTCATTGGAGCAGCGTATCAACACAGCCGCATCGATAGAACTGGCTCGCCTGGTGCAGCTGGCGTCGATGAAAGAAGTCGACAAGAGTTAATCTTCCTGATTGCACATCCAGTGCAGTTCGCGCCGCAAACCTTCTTTGCGTGCCCCCCATCGGACCTATCTTCACTCTGCCAGCTCACTTTTGGCAGGCATGCGGCATCGCCTGGCAACAACATTCACCATACGTTATTTTCATTTGGCTATTGCGCTGTCGATATGTCGTTATGTAACATATCGACTTTTTAGGGCAAATCCAATATGCAGCCACTTGGCTCCGATCCGATCAATGCAGCACAGTGGCGCGCGCTGGATGCGATAGGCAAGCGCTGGTCGCCGCCACATGAGGACGACTGGCTGCTAGCCATTGACGACACAGACAACCTGACTTCGCGTGGTACCGGATTTCTTGCGCGACAGCTGGCTCTGCGCATGGCAGAGGCTGGCATCGCCGAGGTAAAGGCCATCACGCGTCATCAGTTGCTGGTGGACCCGCGTATTCCTTATACCTCGCACAACAGCTCGGCTTGCCTGGTTTTGCCATCGATAGTCGATCGCCAGACGATCTTTGATTACACCTGTCGCTACCTGCCGGAAGAAAGTGCCGAAGGCTCGGATGCAGGAACCGTGCTGGTGCAACGCAAGGATTTGCCAGACGTCGTCCAGCAATTCGGACGTGCGGCCAAGGAACAGGTGTTGACGCAAGCTGACGCACGCAAGCTGATCGTCGGCCACAAGATAGACATGGCCGGACTGACCGGAACCCACGGTGGCGTAATCGGTGCGCTGGCGGCGGTCGGCCTGAATGCGAGTGGATGTGACGGGCGCTTCCTCTGGCTCAAGCAATTGCGTGGCATGTCCGCTGAATGCTGGAAGGCAGGTGCACTTGAACAGGCCACCGGTGTGACGATACAGAGCAAGCTGGGTGCTGAAGTAGTGATAAACGCAGAAGACAGTATTGAACTTGGTGAATGGCCGCGCGCGGTTTTTCTGCAGGGACAAGCAACTTTATTAGTGGAGAAGGTAGATGAAGGCGATTTCAACGGATGGCGCGCAGCTTCCAAAAACTACATCAAGCGTTTTTAGCTGGCCGGGTACCCGCGATCAGGCTGCTCAATATCCGCTCGCACTCGAGCTGATCCTGCTGCTGGGCGTGGGGGCGTTGGCAGCGGTGCTGCATCAGTCGTTCCGTATTCCACTGCGCATGCCTGGCTATCACGGCATGGAGTGGTTTGCGCTGTTGATACTGGCACGTTTGCTGTCCAATCGTGGGGCTGCTGGCATGGTCGTCGGCCTCGGCGCAGCAACCACCGCCTGCATTTATGCGGGCGGCATAGGACTGGATGGCAAGTCTGCGCAGATGCTGACTTACTTCTTGCAAGGCTGCATCGTCGATGCGCTGGTTTTTCGTCCGGGTGCGCGCATACGTTCAGTGCTGCCTTATTTCATCTGGTTGCCTGTGGTTGGCGCACTGACGCATATGATCGCGCCACTCACGCGTAATGTTTTCAGCAGCCTGAGCGCCGGAGCGATTGAATTTGGTTCACTCATCAACGGCATAGCCTATCCGCTCTCTACCCACGCGTTGTTTGGCGCTATAGGTGCCTTCCTCGGATTGCTGCTTTATCTTGGTAGCAGCCGTAAACGCCGTCACTAAACTGTTGTTCCTGTAGTTCCGGTACCAGCTCTTTTCAGGGCTGGTATTTGTTTATCGTTATATTCAAGCAGCTATAACTAGAAAGTCATTATGAAGAAACCCGCACGCCATTCCTTGCTGATAGCAGGGTTAGCCAGTTGCGCCCTCGGCACGCAGGCATTTGCCGATAATGAAGCCTATACACTGGGCCAGATCGAAGTTGCCGGCAGCCAGCAGGCTGACGTCGCTGAAAAATCCACTACCGTCTGGCGTATCAGTGCCGAGGATATCGAGCGTCGCGGTGCCCGTACGCTGGATGAAGCGCTGGCACAAATACCTGGCCTGAATATCCGCACCGGTGGTGAGGGTTCGCCACGTATCGATATGCGAGGACAACGTACACGTCAGATCAAATTGCTGGTAAATGGCATACCGGTCAACTCGAATGCTGACGGGCAGTTCAATCCGGCCTTGATACCCGTGACGCAAATCGATGAGATCGTGGTGCGCAGCGCGACTTCGTCGGTACTGTATGGCGAAGGCGGTACAGCTGGCATTATCAACGTCATCACGCGCCGCGGTAATGCAGACCATACGACAGCAAATGTCGATGCACGCTTTGGCACGAATGCGTCGCGCTCGGTCAGCGCCAGCATTGGTGGCCAGGCTGGTGCACTCGACTGGTTCATTTCTGCTGATCATCAGGAACATGGCGATACCCGTTTGTCGACTGACTATGTCGGCACTGCCGAACAGCCACGCGGCAAACGTCGCAACAGCGATCTGGATAGCACGACCATCACCGGTAACTTTGGTTATCAGGTCAATCGTGACCTGAAAATAGGTCTGGGCATCAATGCAGGCGAGGGTAGCCAGGGCAAACCACCAGGCATCTATCCAAGTACGGATGTCTTTGCGCAAGTACCGCGCTATGAACGCTACGACAATATTTCACAACTGTCAGCACAGCTTTCTGCAGATTGGGCCATTACTGATCGCACGCGTTTGCGTGGGTGGATCTATGCGAGCCAGTTGCGCCAGGACGAGCGTCGTTTCGATGGTTCGAACTATGCGCTGTTGCAAAGTAATCGTATCAATGGTGGCTTCGATAAAACATCGGATAGCCGCAGCCTCGGTTATCACCTGCAAGTCGAACATCTGGCAACCGATCGCCTGACGCTGAGTGCTGCCGTCGATACACGCCGCGACAGCTATGGCGAGAACGGTCGCATTCGTGACGTGGCCGCTGGAGGCGGCCACGTCACGAATGCGACCGTTCTCGCCATAGCTGTCGCGGCGTGTATC
>NZ_CAJEVT010000004.1:0-308022 GCF_903993245.1 Herminiimonas sp. Marseille-P9896
AAACGACTTTGCGCCGATGATAGTGCTGCAACCAGTGTGAAAGTAGGTCATCGTCAGGCTTTTATTTAGAAAACCCTTCAGTAGAAATACTGGAGGGTTTTTGCTTTGCGCGGACGCTTTGTATAAATCCGTGATTCCTGGCTTTATGCCCTTCAAAATTGTTTGATCAACTCAATCAGCTTCAATTTCCAGGCCAATTCCAGCGTAGGATCCTGCGTTAATTCGTAAATACGTATTTGATATTGCCTGATTTGCTGACGGAGCAATGCAGGTAACGCTTTTGTCGCAGCTCCTATCAACAGCAACCTAGTCCATTACGCGCGGGGATCTTAAGAGACGAGACGCCTGGTGCTAAACAGAAGTAGGCGTACTCGCGACTGCTTTTAATCCGCGCTCTCTAAGTGCTGAAAACTTAAGCAGAGAAGCTTTTGAATCGGCCAAGAAAGCATGTTTTACGCAACAGTTAGAATCTATTTTTTGATAGAATAGTCGGCTTCGCTGATGTAGCTCAGTTGGTAGAGCAACTGATTCGTAATCAGTAGGTCGGGTGTTCGATTCGCCTCATCAGCACCAGTAATTTTAAAAGGGTTAGCGTAAAGCTAGCCCTTTTTCATTTCTGCTTCCGCATCGTCAGCAGTTTGCCGTTTCAACCTTCTCAAGTCCGGTTCGGCACACGATTCTTCAGGCTAAAACAGCCCGATTTCACTCGAATTTTCCTCATGAAATCACCTGAAAACAGGCAAACCGCGATGGAATTGGTGCAAAAAGTCAAAAATAAGTCCATATATTCAACCTCTTAGACAAATCTCAGGTTTTCGTTAGATTGAGTTTAACAAAATCTTCATATTTCCATTGACAGTGCCTATCCGCTGGCCTATGTTGAAGCTAAGTAGTCGCCCTTAAAGGGGAGTAGCTTTACTGCAGAAGCCGTCATTACGGGATTTCCCCGGCCTGCAGGCAACGGCAACGTTGTAGCGAGACCTTTACCGATAGCAGGTAAAGGTTTTTTTTCGCGCAAATCTTTTCTGCATGCCGGCGGGCGAAAGTGGTCGGTTGCTTGCGAGGAGGAGACATGGATATGTTCTCGGCGGAATTCTTCTCGGCTTTGCTCGCGATCATCATCATCGATTTAGTACTGGCTGGTGATAACGCAATAGTGATAGCCCTGGTTGCGCGCAAGTTGCCGCACCATTTGCAACGCATCACCATCATCGGCGGTACGGTAGGTGCGGTCGCAGTGCGGATAGCCATGACAGTCGCGATAGTCTGGCTGCTGAATGTGCCCGGTCTGTTGTTGATAGGTGGTTTGCTACTGGTCTGGATCGCTTACAAATTGTTGGCACCGATCCAGGCGGAAAAGAAACATGGTGAGTTGTCTGGTTCGCGTGTCGGTTTGTGGGCTGCGATCCGCACCATCATCGTGGCAGATGCAGTGATGGGTATGGATAACGTACTCGGCGTAGCTGGTGCAGCACATGGTGATTTCCTGCTGGTGGTGCTGGGGCTGCTGATCAGTGTGCCGATTATGGTGTTGGGTAGCACGCTGATTTTGAAATGGGTCGAACGCTATCCGGTCATCATTTATATAGGTGCTGGCGTGCTGGCGTGGACCGCGGCAACGATGATTTCGAATGAAGCGGTCGTGCAGGAATATTTGCTGGAGAACAGAGTAGTGGAATGGTTGCTGTATGGCCTGATTGTAGGCGGGGTCGTACTGAGTGGTTTGCTGAGGAATGCGCCTATCAAATCAACACGCGGGGAGGCAACACCAAGACATCCATAAGAACACAGTTCACATCAACCGTTAACGTTTATACATTGCGAGGAAAGTATCATGCTAAACATTCTCATACCCGTAGATGGTTCGCGGAATGCACTGCGTGCAGTGGAATACGTTATTCAATATCGTGCCATGCATGACGAATTGATCAACGTGAAACTGGCGAATGTCCAACCGCGTCTGTCGAGATACATCACACGTTTTGTACCATCTGGTAACGTGCGTTTGCTGCAAGAAGAGCGTGCCGAACAAGCATTGCAAGGCGCTGTTGATATGCTGAGCAAAGCAGGTGTCGAGCACTCGGTTCATATCCGCAAAGGTGATGCCGCTGAAGGCATAGTCGCTTGTGCACAGGAAACTGCAGCACAAAAAATCGTGATGGGCACTACACGTAAGAATGCGTTGTCGCGTTTCTTCGAAGGTTCGGTCGTCAACAAAGTGATGGCAATGACTGAACTGCCTGTCGAAGTGATTGCGAAAGAAAACGGTAGTAAGCTGGAACGCTTCGGCATACCAGTCGGTGTTGGCCTGGCATTCTTATGGTTAGCCATCGAATGAGGGAAGCGTTCCCGAACTCAATCAATCTCAAGTTGTACCCAAGCCGGCGTTAATGCCGGCTTTTTTTATGCGCAAATTTATCTGCATTAGCTTATTCCATTTCTGAATGCGCTTGCGTTGCCTGCATGCAGTGTGACAAGCCCGCATACATTATTCCCGCCGCAAAGCAAGATACAGCAACGATCTTGCGCCTTCCATCGAATCAGATCGGGCATATCTCTCGTCTCATATCTATACGCATTTACTGTTGCGCCAATTTCAGAAAGTGGAATTTAGATATGAGGGAAAGCGGATATAGAAGTGAAATTTTGTTGGTATTGAATCGGAAAACACGATGCTATTCTGGCCTCGCTGGGGAAACGGCAGCGTCTGCTTTTATCAGAGCAAGATGACGATCACGGTGTCCAAACTCCATGCCACAGCATACCAGTCCAGGTCATGAGCAGAGTTCGAGGCGCTGGCAGGTAGATGGATGACACGAGATGCGTGCCTACATCCCCAAATATTCATCGTAGAAATTTCGGTAATGAAAATAGCGCGCTGAACGAACAATTGTTCGCAGCGTATGGAGAAATAAAATGGATTTCGCCTTAGACAGACAACAGCAGTACTCGAACAAATCTATCGCCAGTATAGGCGTGACCGTCTTGCTGCATTTGCTGATCGGTTATGCGCTGGTGACTGGCCTCGCACGCGATGTCATCAATGTCATCAGCAAGCCGATAGAGACCCGCATCATCGAAGAGGTAAAGCTGCCGCCGCCACCGCCGCAAGTCAAAACACCGCCGCCGCCAAAATTCGTCAAACCACCTCCAGCATATGTGCCACCGCCTGAAGTACAGGTAAATGTACAGCCGCAGCCTAATGTGATTGCAACTGTCAGCAGCGCGCCGCCTGAGCCATACGTTCCTCCTGCGCCAACTCCTGCAGTAGCAAAAGTTGGTCTGGCTTGCCCGGACTCTACCCGTATCCGTCAATCGTTGGAATATCCGCGTCAGGCATTGCAAAACAATATCTCCGGCAATGTGCTGGTGCAGTTTGTAGTCGGTACCAATGGCCAGTCGCGTGATTTCAGTCTGATTCGTTCTGCTCATCCATTGCTGAACCGTGCCGCGCTTGATGCCGCACAACGTTTCAACTGCGTGGGCCAGGGGCGCGAAGTTGTAGTGCAAGTACCTTTCGAATTCAAAGTGGAGTAGCAGGCGATCACCGACAGTTGAGTGCGTCATCCATCTTCAACTGCTTCCAAGCTTTATCTTCAGCTTTGTGCTGTGTAATTTTTAATTGGAGAAATCATGTTTAGCCGTAATCGTTTATCCGCAGTTGCCGTCTTCCTGGCAATTTTCTTTAGTGCCCCTGTTTACTCCGCTGGCAATACAGCGGCACCTGCCGTCGCTGCGGCGCCAGCCATCGTTGCCGCACAGGCCGCATCCGGCAGTGCAGCAGCGCAAGCCGGTGAGCATGGCAAGGAAGTGAATCCATACGGCATCTCCGCGTTGTGGAATGGCAGTGATTTCGTCGCCAAAGGTACCTTGCTGATCCTCTTGTTGTTCTCGGTCGGCAGCTGGTACATCATCGTCGCCAAGCTGCTGGCACAACGCAAGTTGCACAAGCAGGCGCGTGATACCGAACGCACCTTCTGGGATGCCGGTACGGTACGTCAAGGCCTGGATACTTTGGAAAGCGGCACGCCTTTCCATTTCATCGGTACCCTGGCATTGAAGGCAACCGAACATCACAGTGGCTTGCTGGCACATGTGGATTTCAACACCTGGGTAGTGCAGTCCTTGCACAGCTCGGTCGATACCGTGAAGAACCGTCTGCAGGACGGCCTGGCTTTCCTCGCGACGGTAGGCTCCACTGCGCCGTTCGTCGGTTTGTTCGGTACGGTCTGGGGTATTTATCACGCGTTGACAGCAATCGGTCTGTCCGGCCAGGCATCGATCGATAAAGTAGCGGGCCCGGTAGGTGAAGCGTTGATCATGACCGCGATCGGTCTGGCAGTGGCGGTGCCGGCAGTGCTGGGCTACAACCTGCTGGTACGTCGTAACAAAGCCGCGCTGGAAAAAGTGCAAGACTTCAGCTCCACCCTGCACGCTGTACTGCTCAGCTCCGCGCCATCCAAAGCGAGCTAAATCATGGCGCTTACTTTTGGCAATGGCGGGGAAGAAGATAGCGTGGTGTCAGAGATCAACACCACGCCGCTGGTCGACGTGATGCTGGTGCTGCTGATTATCTTCCTGATTACGATCCCGGTCGTCACCAACACGATAGCAGTGAATCTGCCGCACGAAGAAAACCATGTGCGTGAAACCAAGCCGGAAAACATCAATCTGTCGGTTGATAAAAACGGCAAGATTTACTGGGATCAGGAATCGATAGCAGGTGCCGAAGCATTGACCACACGTCTCAAAACTGTCGCCGTGCAACAGCCGCAACCAGAGATCCAGATACGTGGCGATGGCGATGCGAAGTATGAAGCAATCGGTCGTGTGATCTTTGCCTGCCAGCGTGCCGGTATCGTCAAGATAGGCTTCATCACCGAGCCCGCGCCGCGCGGCGCATAAATTCAAGTAAAGGATAAATCATGGGCATGAGCGTAGGCTCAGGCAGTGGCTCCGGCGAACCGGAAGTCATGTCGGAAATGAATACCACGCCGCTGATCGACGTGATGCTGGTTTTGCTTATCATGCTGATCATCACGATCCCGATTCAGCTGCATAATGTAGAGCTCAATCTGCCAGCCGGTAATCCACCACCGCAAACGGTAATTCCGGAAGTGGTTCAGGTCGATATCAATGCGGCAGGAGTGGTAAGCTGGAACGGCGAAACCATCGCAGATCGTGAAGTGCTGGACAGCAAGTTGTCCGGTGCGGCAGCGCAAGATGTGCAACCGGAACTGCACCTGCGTGCAGATCGCAATGCGCCATACAAGGCGGTGGCAGCGGTATTGGCGTCGGCACAGCGATTGGGCGCGAACAAGCTGGGTCTGGTTGGCAACGAACAATTTGCCCAATAGACTCTGGAACTATCTTGGGAAGAAAGCACGATAACGATGGCTGAAGTACTGAGTTTCAACAAACAGGGTGGCAAGGCAGATATCTATGCGGAGTTATTACCGCAGATAGCAGCATTGCTGGCGGCGGAGTCTGACCTGATTGCTAACCAGGCCAATATCGCAGCCGTCCTGCATCAGGCCTTCGGCTTTCACTGGGTAGGCTTTTATCGTGTGCAAAAGGACGAGCTGGTGCTTGGACCTTTCCAGGGGCCACTTGCCTGCACCCGCATCGCCAAAGGCAAGGGCGTATGCGGCAGCGCCTGGCAGCAGTCGGCAACCATCGTGGTACCGGATGTAGATCAGTTCCCTGGCCACATCGCATGCAGTTCCTTGTCTCGTTCCGAAATCGTTGTTCCTTACTTCGACCGTAACGGCGAGGTCGCGGGCGTACTGGATGTAGATAGTGAATATCCGGATGCATTTTCCGCCCTCGACCAATTGTGGCTGGAGAAAATCGCCGCATTACTCATCTAGCTTTTACCTATAAACAAGGCGTGTAGTTTTTCATACGCGCCCACACCAATCATCGCATCCCGCAGTGCCTACCGGAGCGCATATATGCGCATCCGGCTACACCTTGCGCGCATGCTTTTACTTCAGAAAGATTTGTACTTATGGGACTGAAAGACTATCGTAACTTCGGACGCACAGGCGTCAAGATCTCACCACTGACTTTGGGCTGCATGATGTTCGGCAACAAGACCGAGCTGGATGACACGATACGCATTATTGATCGTGCGATTGATGCAGGCATCAACATCATCGATACCGCGAATGTCTATGCACGTGGTCGCAGTGAAGAGTTCACAGGTGAGGCACTGAAGCGCAATGGCAAGCGCAAGGATATCTTCCTTGCGTCCAAAGTCCATCTGCCCATGCATGACACCGACGGTAATCTGCGTGGCAGTTCGCGTCGCCATATCATCCAGCAAGTGGAAGACAGCCTGCGTCGCCTGCAAACAGATTATCTCGATCTGTATCAGATACACAGACCGGAGCCGACCACCGCGATAGATGAAACGCTGCGTGCGCTGGACGACCTGGTGAAGTCGGGTAAGGTGCGCTATATCGGTTCGACGACATTCGCGGGCTGGCAGGTAGTCGAAGCGCTGTGGGCCAGCAAGGAGTTGGGCCTGAATCGCTTCGTGTCGGAACAACCGCCGTACAATCTGCTGGATAGACGCATAGAACGCGAGCTACTACCTGTGGCGGAAACCTTTGGTTTAGCGGTGATCCCGTGGAGCCCGATCGGTGGCGGCCTGCTGTCCGGCAAGTATCGCAAGGGTCAGCCTTTGCCACTGGACTCGCGTTACACCAATCCCAACCCTATGCAGGCGCGTCGCTTTGTCGACCGGGTGTTTGATGTGATTGAACCCTTATCAGAATTGGCAGCAGAAAAAGGTTTGCCCTTGTCGCAACTGGCGTTGGCCTGGGTTGCGCAGCAGCGCGGCGTCACCAGCGCCATCACCGGTCCCCGCACACTGGAGCAACTGGAAGATGCATTGAAGGCGATAGAAGTGACGCTGACGCCGGAAGACCTGCAACGCATCGATGCCATCATTCCGCCGGGCACGCATGTCGGTCCGTTCTATGAAGCTAATTTCGGCGCGAGTGCTTATCGCTGGTAACGCTCAGTCAGTGCGGTGCATGCAGCCAGCCTGTATGCACCGACTGATACTCCCTTGTCCTATCCACATATAAAGCTAAGCATTGCACCAGAGGAGTTTGAACTCCGAACCTAAGCGGAATATTGAAATGAAATTTGCTTGGTTCTTTAGCGAGCAATGAATTGATATTGTTCTCTGGTCGGACTGCTTAAGCCTCGCTATCACCAGCGATCCCGCTGCGTGATCGACGACAGAATAACCATCCCAGAAGTCTCTGCCGGTTTGCCGTATGTATCACGGTGCGCCGCTGCTATGGCTTTTTCACGCGCTAACAATTGTTGTACCCATCAGAGAATCCGGAATCAAGTATGAGCAAGAAGATACGCCTGAATGCTTTCAATATGAATTGTGTAGGCCATATTCATCACGGCCTGTGGAAGCATCCACGCGATAACTCCAGCGACTACACCAAACCGGAGTACTGGACTGAGCTGGCCAAGCTGCTGGAGCGAGGTTTGTTCGATGGCGTCTTCCTGGCTGATATCGTCGGTGTCTACGACGTGCTGGGAGATGGCATAGAAGCGACCGCACGTGAAGCAGTGCAGCTACCGGTCAACGATCCGCTGTATGTCGTGCCGCTGATGGCGCAAGCGACCAAGCACCTGGGCTTTGGCGTGACTTGCAACCTTACGTATGAGCAGCCTTATCTGTTCGCGCGCCGTCTCGCCACGCTGGATCATTTGAGTAATGGCCGCGTTGGCTGGAACATCGTGACCGGTTACCTCGATAGTGCGGCCCGGGCGATGGGATTGAAACAACAGATAGATCATGACGATCGTTATGAACGTGGCGATGACTTCATGGAAGTGTTTTACAAACTGCTGGAAGGCAGCTGGGAAGATGACGCCGTCGTACGTGACAAGGGTCGTGGCATGTATGCCGATCCGAAGAAGATACATCGCATTCATCATGACGGTCCTTACTACAAGGTCGATGGTGTTTATAACCTGACCGAACCTTCGCTGCAGCGTACGCCGGTGCTGTACCAGGCGGGCGCCTCGCAACGCGGCAATGAATTTGCTGCCAAGCATGCCGAGTGCGTATTCACAGGTGCGCCGAATCGTGAACTGCTGGCTAAAGGCATTGCGAATATACGTCGCCTGGCAGTGGATGCCGGTCGTCAGCCGAATGACATCCTGGTCTTCTCCGGTCTCACCGTCGTGGTCGATAGCAATGAGAAAGCAGCACGTGAAAAGTATGAGGACTATAAACAATACGCCAGTGCGGAAGGCTCGCTCGCGCATATGGCCAGCGGCCAGAGTATAGACCTCGAAAAATTCGAACTGGACGAAGAGATCACGCCGGAGAAACTGGAAGCGCTGTATCCGGGACGCCTGAAGCGGGTAGGTAGTGCGCGTGGCCGCAACTTCCTGGAAGGAACAACTCGTCGCAAGCTGTTGCAAAGCCGCGGCTTCGGCGCGCAGAACTCGGCGATAGTCGGCACACCCTCGCAAGTCGCAGATGAAATTGCCAAGTACGTAGAAGAAACAGATGTCGACGGCTTCAACCTGACACGTACCGTCGCACCGGAAACCTATCGCGACTTCATCGACCTGGTCATCCCTGAATTGCAAAGCCGTGGCCTGTACAAGGAAGCATATGAAGAAGGCAGCCTGCGGCAGAAGCTGTTTGGCCGTGGTGCCAAGCTGCCGGATAGCCATACCGCTGCGCAGTACCGGACCTGGAAATAACAAGCAAACAAGCACGGGCGATTGAGCGCCATTCTTAGCACGACAAGGAGTATCGTATGAGTACATCAAATACATTGCAGTACACCGACCACGGCGTAGTCCATCTGATCCGCAGTGATGAAAAAGCGCTGGCGACAGCGCAGGTACTCGCGGATGAATTTGCGCAGGAAGCATCGGTGCGAGATCGTGAACGACGCCTGCCGTTTGCCGAGCTGAAGCAAATCACGCAAAGCGGCTTGTGGGGTATCACCGTGCCGAAAGAGTATGGCGGTGCCGGTGTGTCCTACGTCACGCTGGCGCAGATCTTCGCTATCTTCTCGAAGGCAGATGGCTCTATCGGACAGATCCCGCAGAACCACTACTTCGTGATCGAGTTGATACGTGAGCACGGTAGCGACGAACAAAAGAAATTCTTCTTTGAGCGCATACTGGCCGGGGATCACTTCGGTAACGCGCTGGTAGAACTGAATGTGAAGAAGCCCGAAGACCGCAAGGTCAGCCTGTTTGCAGATGGCGACGAACACTATCGCGCGACCGTGCGTAAATACTATGCAACCGGTTCGCTGTATGCCGACTGGATACCGACCGCGTTGAATAGCGAAGACAAGGAAGAGCATCACCTCGCTTTCTTCTCGCGTCACGCAGAAGGCCTGACGATTATTGATGACTGGGCCGGGCTAGGACAACGTACTACCGCCAGCGGTAGCGTGATCCTGGACAACGCACGGATAGCGAAGAATCTGGTCGTGTCGCACCGTGAGAAGAAAGAACACGTCTCACCGGTCGGCCCTACCGGACAGATCATGCATGCAGCCATCGATACCGGCATTGCACGCGCAGCATTCGAAGCAACGATCGCATTTATCCGCGGGCGTAATCCTAAGAAAGCGGATGCAGCGCCGGATGCAGCATGGGAAGAAGATCAATTAACCATCCGTGAGATCGGTGACTTGTCGGTCGCCTTGCATGGCGCGGAAGCCTTGCTCGAACGCGCAGGCAGGATTATTGATCATGCGTATGTAACTGGTTTGCAGGCGGACTGGACCAAGGCATCTATTGCTGTGTCCGAAGTGCGTGCGGCCAGTACCCATGCAGCATTGCTGATTACGAATAAACTGTTTGAATTCTCTGGCACGCAAGCGACCGCCAGCAAGCACAATCTGGATCGCTACTGGCGCGACGCACGTACGCATACCTTGCACGATCCGGTGCGCTGGCGTTTGTACGATGTAGGCAACTATTATCTGAACGACAAAGTGCCGCTGCGCCGACGTTTTAACCAGATAGAGAAAAAGGCGGAAGAGCAAGCAGCAAATGCCGTCGCTGATGCGAATGTGGTGGCAGCGAAGAATGAAGCACTGGCCAGCGCCTGATGGTTGAGCAAGACATCAGGTGCTGGTTCTTACCAACCTGATGGAAATAAATAAAGAGGTGTGAGATGCAATACGAAAATTTAGGAAAAAGCGGTTTGAAAGTATCGCGTCTGTGTCTGGGCACCATGATGTTTGGCGGTGCCAGTGACGAACAAACTTCGCATCAGATTATTCAACATGCGCATGAGCACGGTATCAATTTCATCGATACCGCAGATATCTACACCGGTGGCGAATCGGAGCGTGTAGTCGGCAGGGGTATCGCCGCACAACGCGATAAGTGGGTGTTGGCAACCAAGGTCGGAAATGGTTCCGATAAATGGCCGAATGAAAAAGGCTTGTCGCGTCGCCGCATCATCCAGGCAGTAGAGCAAAGCCTGCAGCGCCTGGGTACTGACTATATCGATATCTACTACCTGCACCGACCTGACCCGGCCACGCCTTTGCACGAAACTGTACGCGCACTCGGTGACCTGATTGCACAGGGCAAGATACGTTACTTCGGCTTATCCAACTTCAGTGCGTGGCAGCTGGCTGAAGTCGTACATCTGAGCAAGGAGCTGGGCGTAGCGCCGCCTATCGTCTCGCAACCGTATTACAACGCTGCGAATCGCATGCCGGAAGTAGAGCATCTGCCTGCCTGCAATTTCCACGGCCTGGGCGTGGTGTCATATAGCCCGCTGGCACGCGGTGTACTGACCGGTAAATACCTGCCAGGCAATGAGCCGGATCAAAACAGTCGGGTCGGGCGTGGTGATAAACGTGCACTGCAAACCGAGTGGCGTCCGGAATCCATCGCACTGGCGCAAGCATTGCATGAGCATGCGCAAGCACATGGCACGACCAACGTTGCACTGGCATTGGCATGGGTACTCAATAATCGTCTGGTGACATCTGTCATCGGCGGCCCACGCACTTTTGAGCAGTGGCAAGCCTACCTGGATGCCTTGAACTATCGCTACACGGCGGAAGACGAAGCCTTGTTTGATCGCCTGGTGCCACCTGGCCACCCGAGCACACCCGGCTACACCGACCCGGAGTATCCGGTCATCGGTCGCGTTCCGCGCAATGCGCTTTGATCTTTCCTGAAGCGGAAGTATCAGCAGAATTCGCGGCAGGCTTGCATAGCAGTAGTACCAGGCAGTTAATTTTTTAGTCACACTATTTTGTGGATAGCCGTTCTATGAGTATTTCCTCCGCTCCTTCTGCTGACGACAGTGACGCTCCATCTGTCGCCCAGCCAGCAAATACTGCAACAAACAAGGCAAAGAAACCGCGACCTAAAGCCTTGCCGCATCACTCGGAAGAGATTGATGTGCAGGCCATGCCGCAAGTACTGGGCCGCTTGACCAGGTTGGCGGTACGTTACCCGTGGCATTGCACCTTCGCCATCCTGGCGGCGCTGGGTGCAGCCGTTTTCAACTTGCTGATGCCGCTGCTGCTTGGACATGCGGTGGATCAGGCCGGTCACTTGCTGGTAAATGCCCAGCTGGGTGCAGATGTCGTGCGCAAGGCCTTGCTGGTCACTGGCAGCCTGATCGTACTGGTCTGTGCCGTGCGCGGCATACTGACCGGATTGCAGGGTTATCTGGGTGAGACGCTGGCGCAAAAAGTTGGTTACGACTTGCGCATGGCTTTCTATGAAAAGCTGCAACGACTCAGCTTCAGCTATCACGACAAGATACACACCGGCGATCTGATCGCACGTGGCATGCTGGATCTGGAAGGCGTGCGTGCTTTCCTGGAATTCGGTGTGTTGCGTGTGATTACCCTGAGCTTGCTGCTGGGTGTAGGCTCATGGCGCTTGCTGAGCATAGATGTCACGCTGGGTTTGCTGGCATTAAGCTTTGTGCCGTTCGTCGCGTGGAATGCAGCGCGTACCGGCCTGCGTTTGCGTGTGAGCTGGCAGCGCTTGCAAAAGATGATGTCAGAGATGACGCTCAACATGGAAGAGAACCTGCAAGGTGTACGTGTGGTACGTGCATTCACTTCACGCCTGCATGAGATGGCCAAGTTCGACAAGATCTCCGACGTTGCACTGCGTTTGTCGAATCAACGCATCACCGAACGCATGGGCAATATGAGTGCGATGGTGCTGGCTTACTACACGTCTATGGCATTGGTGCTATGGGTAGGCGGCCAGCGTGTTGCCAGTGGTGCATTGACGGTGGGCTCGCTGACTGAATTCCTGACCTTCATCACCATCCTGCAGCAACCGTTGCGCCAGATCGGCATGATCGTCAATGCCAGTGCCCGTGCGACAGGTTCCGGTGCACGCCTGTTCGAAGTACTGGATACCGACCCGGAAATCAAGGATGCATCGCAAGCGCATGAATTACAGCTCGATCAAGGTTTGTTGCGCTTTGACTCGGTCAGCTTTGCATACGGACATGGACCGAATGACAGGACGATACTGCACGACATCAGCTTCGAAGTGAAGAAAGGTGAAGTACTGGGCATAGTGGGTGCGCCGGGCAGCGGCAAGTCGACCCTGGCGCATTTGATCCCGCGTTTCTATGAAGTGAGCTCGGGCCGCATCTCCATCGATGGTCAGGACTTGCGCTCACTCAAGCTTGCTTCACTGCGCAGTGCAGTCAGCCTGGTGCAACAGGAAAATTTCCTCTTCGATACTTCGGTACATAACAACGTTGCTTACTCCGAGCCACAAGCCGGTGAAGAGCGCGTGATTGCCGCGGCATCGGTAGCGCAGATACATGAGCATGTAGAGCAGCTGCCCAAGGGCTACACCACGCGTGTCGGTGAACGTGGCGTGGCTTTATCTGGCGGGCAGCGTCAGCGCATGACCATCGCGCGTGGCTTGCTGGATCAGCCTGCCATCCTGGTACTGGATGATTCGACCGCAGCGATAGATCCGGCAACCGAGCAACGCGTACGCACTGCCCTGCAATCGTCGTTGAAGAATACGGCGACCATCATCATTGCGCACAGATTGAGTTCACTCAAGCACGCCAACCAGATCATCGTGCTGGATGAAGGTCGCATCGTGGAGCGTGGCACGCATGCTGAGCTGGCTGTCGCAGGCGGACGTTATGCCGAATTGTGGAATCTGCAGAATCGCGGTGCACAGAACGACGCAGATGCATCTGCAAATACATCCGTGTCTGGCGAGATTAAAAACAATAGCAATGTGGAGTTTGCATCTTGAGTACAACGCAGGCCAAGAAAGCCATAGATCTGAATGCAGAAGTACGTGGTGAAGATATCTTTGCACGCTACGACAGTCGCGTCGTCAGCAGGTTGTGGGCTTATATACGTCCGCATCGCTGGGCACTGGTGGCGGTAGTTGTTACCGTTGCCTTGTTCACCATCGTGCAAGTATTGATCCCGGTGACGGTGCGTTACGCGGTGGATAGCGCAGTCGGGAATGCGCAATTTGCGTTCAACACTATCCTGGCGGTATTCGTTTCGCTGATTATCCTGAACGCGGTATCCAATTTTTTCCAGGAATGGGTAGCAGCGCGTCTGGCGCAAAGAGTGATCTTTGATTTGCGTCGCGCCATGTTCAATCACTTGCAACATGTGTCCTTATCCATACTTGACCAGACTCAGGTAGGGCGCCTGATGGCGCGCCTGCAGGGTGACGTCAACTCCTTGCAGGAGTTTATGGAGACATCGGTATCCGCAGTCGGTGATTTCTTCCTGCTGATAGGTATCGTCGCCGTCTTGTTGCTGATGGACGTCAAATTGGGTTTGCTGACTTTGTGCGTGCTGCCTATGATGTTCCTGGTGCGCAAGATATGGCTGCCATGGGCGCGCAAGGCATTTACGCGTGCACGTGAGGCCTCATCCAGTGTGAACGCTGCGCTGGCAGAAAACATCAACGGCATACGTACGGTGCAGGAGAACCGTCGCGAGATCGTCAACTTCGAACGCTACGATGTACGTGCGATAGAAAATTTGCAGGCGCAAATCGGTTCGTCGCGGGCATCGCAAGTCATGATGCCGACGGTAGATACATTGACTGGACTGGCAATGGCTATCGTCGTAGTGGTCGGTGGTTCATCCGTCGTATCGGGACAACTCGATGTCGGCGTCATGGTTGCCTTCATTTTTTGTGTACAACGCTTCTTTGATCCTATCCGCACGCTGACGATGCAATACACGGTGATGCAACGTGCGATGGCATCCGGCCAGCGTATCTTTGAAGTGCTGGATGTAGAAGTGACGCTAAGCGACAAGAAGGACGCGCAGGTCCTGCCGGATGTGCCGCCAGCGATCGAGTTCAATCACGTGACTTTCGGCTATCGCCCGAATCAGCCTGTACTGCATGATCTCAACCTGCATATCCAGCCCTACCAGACAGTGGCATTGGTCGGCCCTACAGGTTCCGGAAAGACCAGTATCGCGGCCCTGATACATCGTTTCTACGATGTGTGGGATGGTGAAGTCAAAGTTGGCGGACAGGATGTGCGTGACCTGACATTGGACTCGCTGGGGCAGTGCGTAGGCATGGTGTTGCAGGAGCCTTTCCTCTTCAGCGGAACCATCGCGGACAATATGCGCTACGGTTTGCAATGGGCGACGCGGGCGCAGGTGATAGAAGCGGCAAAAGCCGTACGTGCACATGATTTCATCATGCGCCTGCCGGATGGTTACGACACCATGCTGGGCCAGCGCGGCCGCAATCTCTCTATCGGGCAACGCCAGTTGCTCAGCTTCGCACGAGCCTTGTTGGCGAAACCAAAAATCCTGATCCTGGATGAAGCGACCGCGAACATAGATAGCTTCACTGAACTGGAAATTCAACGTGCCTTGAATGTACTACGCAAGGGACGTACCACCATCATCATTGCGCACCGCCTGGCGACGATACGTGATGCAGATGTGATTGTGGTGCTGCAGAAAGGTCGCATCGTCGAAAAAGGTTCACACGATGAATTGCTGCTGAACAAAGGCTTGTACGCGAAGCTACATGCCAGCAGCAATGAGTCGTTTGACGACTTTGTTGAGGCTGAAGGTGAGCGGGTGCCGAATAGTTGAAGTGTGACGAATAAAGATGCGCCGGTTTAGTTCCAGTGCATCTTCACTCTTATTTGCCATCCTATCCATAGCCCGCCGAACAGGAAGAGCGCAAAGATCCAGCCCGATGCCGCACCAGCCATGATGCCGGACAACAAGGTGCCGACCGTGCAACCCAGCGCCACCATGGAACCCCAACCCATCAGGATGCCACCGGCAAATGCGCGGCCGATTTCAGGCAGCTTGGGACGACGCGGTTTAAAGTCACCGGCAGAGATAGCGGCGGCCAGTGATCCGAGGATCAGGCTGATGACGAACACACCGTTTTGCGACCACAGGGTTTCCTTGATGACGGTTGCGCAGCCGGAGAAGGTATCGACACCTTCGAGACGAGCAGGCAACCATGACAAGCTATTCGCTGCCGTACGTGCGATGCTGCCCAGCTCCGCAGTCACACCCAGTGGTCCGATGCGGAAGTAAGAGAGCACGCCGACAAATCCGATCAGCAGACCGCCCACATAGGCAGGCCAGCGTCGCTCCCATCGATTGCCGCTACTTGCTTCTTGCGTTCTGTGCGCACGCCAGAGCCAGATCGCGAGTGCAGCCAATATCGAAAGTTGTAATACGACAGATCCGGCGTAACCGAAATGATGTGGTAGCCAGACCACAGGTGCCTCCTGTATGCCGGACAGATACAACTTGTTCCAGTTGAGGAAGCCTAGTACGAAACCAAACAGCGCGCCAAGTAGTGCAAATGGCGAAACGGTCGAGCCTTCGCCCAGGCGATATAAATGTGCGCTGATGCATGAGCCCGAGAGTGCCATGCCGATGCCAAAGCTGAGTGCGCCTGCCGCCAGTACCCAGCTCACCGGACCGATATGCGCTTGTGGTGGCAAGCGACCGAGGGTAGGGATGGGCATGAATGCGCCGAAGACGAGGTGGTAGCCGAGTATGCCGACGACCAGTGCCACGATGATGCCGAGCAGGCCGCGTGCATCGCGTCGTTCTATGAAATCACGACTGACGCAAAAGAAACAGAAGCGCGAACGCTGTAGAAAAATGCCAAATGCAAGACCCAACAAGGCAGACAGTGCCAGTTCGCGTCCACCCGTAGCGATGCTGCCGAGGGTATGTGAGAACCAGACTGCTGCCGTCAGGATAATGACAGAAGGCAAAAGCCGCCGTAGCGGCGGCAATGCCAGATCAGCCAATTATTTTCCGCCCCATACTGTGCCTGCCAGATTGGTAACCGGTACGCCTACTGCGTTGCCGTATTCAGTCCACGAGCCATCGTAGTTACGGACGTCGTAGCCGAGCAGTTTTTTCAGCGCGAACCAGGTGTGGCTGGAGCGTTCACCGATACGGCAGTAGGTGATGACTGGTTTGCTGCCATCGATGCCAGCTGCAGCGTAGATTTTCTTCAGCTCATCGACCGATTTGAAAGTGCCGTCAGCCGCAACTGCCTGACCCCATGGCACGTTGGCTGCGCCAGGGATATGACCAGCGCGGATAGCGAGTTCCTGTACACCGGCAGGTGCGAAGACCTTGCCGCTGTATTCATCCGCCGAACGGATATCGACTAGCGCGACATTGCTTTTCTTTTCAGCTGCTGCAACCACGTCGCTCAGGCGTGCGCGCAGTGCAGGATTCGCTGCGCTGATTTTGATATTGCCAGCAGCAGGTACTTTGGTCACGGAGGCCAATGGACGATTTTCTGTTTCCCATTTCTTGCGGCCGCCATCCAGCAGTTTGACGTCCTTGACGCCATAGATGTCGAATACCCATGCGCCCCATGCCGCGAACCAGTTGTTGGTGTCACCGTAGAGGACGATGGTGCTGTCACTGTTGACGCCTGCATTGCGCAGCAATTTTTCAAAGTTTTGCTGGCTGGCGATGTCGCGACGTACTGTATCAACCAGGTCGGTATGCCAAGAAAAATTCACCGCGCCAGGAATGTGCGCGCGCTCGAATACGCCCGGATTGACGCTGACTTCGATCAGGCGCAATTTAGGATTGTTGATGTTCTTCTCCAGCCAGTCGGTGCTGACCAGGAAGTCGCTCGGTGCGGCATGTGCGCTACCAAGCAACAGACTGCCTGCGATCAGCAGGGAATTGATGATTTTCATTTTGATTCTCCTCGGTTTGTTAAGAAAGCGTTACGTGGCCACATTACCGAAGAGATTGCTGACGAACAACGAAGCTTTTTCAATATCGTTATTCAGAAAATGCATGTGGAGGAACGGGTGTTAAATACCTTGTTGCTTAGCTAGTTAAGATAGCTAATGCCATACGTATTACTCTTGCGCGTGCGGTGCGTCGTGATGGCGATTTTTCTTCGTGGAGAAGTGGGTTGCCGGGGGTGGCCCGGCGGCCACTCACTTTTCTTGCTTCGCCAAGAAAAGTAAGCAAAAGAAGGCGACCACGGCGCCGCTGCCCCTGCGTGGTCCCCGTTTGTGCAGGACAAAAAATGGGAAGTGGACGAAACTCGCTGCGCTAACGCTACGCTCAGACAACGTCCACTTCTTTTTCCATTTTCTGTCCCGCACAAACGGCATCGTCACAGTGGATAAGGTCTACAGCCTCTTTGCTTTTTCCTCAACAAGAAGTGCATCAGCCGCACTATGTACTTAAGCGCTTTTCAGGTCTTCCAGTCGCAGATTAGGCGCGAACGTTTCCAGGAAGCGATAGGCAAACGACGGCAGAAAAGTACCATTGCGTACCGCAACCAAGGTGGTGCAGGAACCAAATAATGCGCCTTCTGTTTCCAGTACAGTCAGTCCGCTTTTCTCTATCCCATCCAGCGCCATCTCGGCCACGATGCCGACACCGAGGCCGCGTTCGACGTAGGTTTTGATGACATCGGCATCCATCGCTGTCAGACGGAAGTCTGGAACCAACCCGGCCTGGCTGAACGCCGCATCCACGCACTTGCGCCCGGTGAATTGCGGGTTGTAGGTGATGAGCGGATATTCGGCGATGTCTGCCAGCGTTACGGGTGCTTTTTTCACCAGCGGATGATCCTGCGGCACGATGACCTGGTGGTTCCATGAGAAGCATGGATAAGCCAGGATGTCAGGTGATTGATCGAGTACTTCGCTGGCGATGCCTATGTCTGCTTCGCCATTGCTGATCATCGCAGCGACCTGATTTGGTGTGCCTTGATGCAGTTCGAGTTTGACTTTGGGGAATTCGTTGTTGAATTGCTCGACCACGCGTGGCAGCGTGTAGCGGGCCTGGGTATGGGTGGCGGCGATGATGAGCTGGCCTGTATCTACGCCTGAGTACTGACTCGCATAGCGCCGCAGGTTTTCTGTTTCCAGTAGGATGCGCTTGACGATTTCCACTGCGCCGTCGCCAGCACGGGTAACCGATGTGAGTCGCTTGCCGGAGCGTACGAAGAGGTCTATACCCAGTTCATCTTCCAGATCCTTGATCTGTTTGCTCACGCCGGATTGCGATGTATAGAGGACGGCAGCAACCTCGGTGAGATTGAGATTGTTGCGTATCGCTTCGCGTACGAATCGTAATTGCTGAAAATTCATGGACTCTTTCCCTGTTAATACTGATCGCTTCCCTGCTCTGAACGAGATGCAAGGATGTGCTTTTTATTTTTTGCTGCTGTGGTCGGTAATTTATTTGCGGCTGGCAAGTAACAGATGCCCGAATTTTTAGCATAACAAGCTGAGCCTGATATACGAACCAATTAAAAATGATTTGAATATTTCTGGCTGCGTTAAAGATATTCAGTATTCGCATGTAGCCAGCTAATGCGCGTGAGCCTTATTGCATTGCCTGAACAGCTATGGATCGTTACCAGCTTGTGTTAATCATAGAAATACCTGGTTGGGTGTGGCAACGAATTTGTCCGTATATGGATATCTGAAGTTTGTTATGCCTATCCCGCATTTATAAGTACGAAATGCTTCGTTGGGGCGCGCTGAATCGCCGCTTAAGATGCAGATGCATCCTCCTCCAATACCTCTCATGATTGGATTTAACCCGCACCGCAAGGTCTGCGGGTTTCTTTTTTTGTGACGTCAGTAAACGTGTTTGCAGATGTGTTCGGAGGATCAAACGATATATCCAAACTTCTGCTAAAGATCGAATTTTTTATTGTTTGTGACGCGGCATTGAAGACGGTACCTTCTCAAAAAAATTAATCGTCTGTGCAGTCCGCATATCGCCAGACAGAGTATCGATAAGGAATGGAAATGGCATCGCCACCGCGTCAAATGAGCATAGGTATGAACATCCTCGGCCTGGGAGGGCACGGGGCCGCGTGGCGTTTGGCCGAAGTCCCGAGCAACTCTTTGCTCGGTGTCGAGTACTTCCAGAACATTGCACGTATCTCTGAGCGCGGCACGCTGGACGCGATCTTCCTGGCCGATGGCCCGGCACTGAACGGTAACGTCGCGACCAATCCGGTCGGTGGTCTCGAGCCCACCGTATTGTTGACAGCAGTTGCACTCGCGACCAAGTACATAGGTGTGATTGCCACCGCCTCCACGACTTACAACGACCCCTACAATCTGGCGCGCCGTATCGCTTCGCTGGATCACATCAGCGGCGGTCGTGCTGCATGGAATGTGGTGACCACCGCCGGTGACATCGCTGCACAGAATTTTGGATTGACTGGCGCACCCTTGCACCAGGATCGTTATGGCCGTGCAGCGGAGTTTCTCGATATCGCCATCAAGCTGTGGGATAGCTGGGAAGACGACGCGGTCATCAACGATTGGAAGAACGGTGTATTCGCCGATGCGAAAAAGGTACACACGATAGATCACGCAGGCGAGCACTTCTCGGTACGCGGCCCGTTGAATGTACGGCGTACACCACAAGGACGTCCGGTGCTGGTACAAGCGGGTTCGTCGGAAGGCGGCAAGTCGGTCGGTTCACGCTATGCGGATGCGATCTTCACCACCCAAACCACATTGGAAGATGGGCAGGCTTTTTATGCAGAGATGCGTAATCGCGCACGCGCATGGGGCCGTGATCCTGATTCCCTGAAGATCATGCCTGGTTTGTCCACCGTGATCGGCAGCACCGAAGCGGAAGCACATGCGCGTTGCGATGAGCTCGATAGCTATCAGGGTGAGCTCGGTCTGGCCGGGCAAATCGCGGCGCGTATCGGCATTGCTGTCTCTGATCTCGATCTCGATGCACCGTTGCCGTGGGATCGCATCATTGATGTGCGCGCAGCACAGCGGGATGCGAATACCCGTGCACTTGGTGGCGGTTCACATGGTTTCTTCGAAGCACAAATCAATCTCGCCCGCCGTGAAAACCTGACCGTACGCCAGTTATCCAAACGCATACGTAGCGGCCATCGTCTCGCAGTCGGCACGCCTGAGCAAATCGCCGATACTCTGGAAGAGTGGTTTAAATCCGGCGCGGCAGATGGCTTCAACATCATGCCGGACATGTTCCCGTCCGGCGCTGAAATCTTTGTCGATGAAGTAGTGCCCCTCTTGCGTCGACGCGGCATCTTCCGTACCGAATACACCGGTACCACCTTGCGCCATCACCTCGGTCTGTCCCGCCCCAAAAGCCAATACGAAGACGAAGAGGACTGTGAGCGCCTGCTCGCCGTCTGACCTTTTTTGTCGCATGCAAGTGCATGCAGCCACTCCTAATCACTTACCGCTATTTAATTCAGCCATCGAGGTTTACTTGCAATGAGTACTGGATCAACCGTTCAACTGGAAGCGCCTGACTTCGGCGCTACGCTGGCACCGTCGGCCGCGCCCACTGCGCGATTCCCGTTACGCCTGGCCGACTGGCGTCAGCTGCGTCCAGGCCTGGTACTGGCTGCATTGTTCGTACTGTTTCTGATTGTGGCGGCGCTGCATCCTTCGTTGCTGACATCGAATGACCCGCTCGCAGCCTCTGCGCGCGAAGCTTTTCGCGCCCCCAGCGCTGCACACTGGTTGGGTACCGATGAGAACGGACGCGATGTCTGGACCCGCCTGATCTACGGTGTACAACCTTCATTGTTGATGGGTTTGGCAGCCACCGCAATTGGCCTGAGCATAGGTATCGCAGTTGGCCTGTTCGCCGGGCTGGGTCATCGCATTGTCGACAACTTCCTGATGCGCCTGATCGATGTGTTGCTGGCATTCCCTGATTTGTTGCTGGCGTTGGTGATTATTACTTTCTGGGGCCAGGGCCTGGTCAATGCAGTTATCGCAGTAGGTGTGGCCAGCGTGCCACGCTACGCCCGCATGGTCCGTGCACAAACACATATCGTCCGTAATGCGCAATATGTGGAGGCTGCGGTCACACTGGGTTTGCGTCGCTCGACTGTGATCTTCCGTCACGTTTTACCGAATGCGATCAAACCTATTTTGATCCTCGCGACCATAGGCATAGGCGGCAAGATTGCAGCTGGTGCTGCGCTGAGCTTCCTCGGCTTCGGTGCGCCACCACCTTCACCGGAATGGGGCTCGATGTTGTCGGTTGGTCGCAACTTCCTGTCGAATGCATGGTGGCTGGTTGCCGCTCCCGGCGTTGCAGTTACCTTGACGGTGGTATCGATCACCGCACTGGGACGTGAATTATTGCTGCGCAGCGAAGGCAAGCGCGCATGACCAGCCAGCTGGAAAACGGACGTCGACCTTTGGTCGAAGTGGAGAACCTGCATGTCCGGTTTGGTCATGGTGGTCCCGCTGTCATCAAAGGTATTTCATTTGCCTTGCATCGTGGCGAATGCCTGGCGCTGGTCGGTGAGTCCGGCTCCGGCAAGAGCGTGACTTCGCGCACACTGGTTGGCCTGACCGGCCATCGCAGCACCTTGCAGGCAGATCGCCTGAGCTTTGATGGCGACGATCTGCGCAAGTTTAATGAACGCACCTGGCGCGATATACGCGGGCGTCGCATCGGCTTCGTGATGCAGGATGCACTTGGCTCTTTAGATCCGCTGCGCACAGTCGGTGCCGAAGTGGCTGAACCACTCAAGCTGCATGGCAAGTGGACCAAACAGGAGCGCGATGAAAAGGTAATCGCCTTGCTGCGCTCCGTCGGCATCCCTGAGCCTGAATCCCGTTTGCTGCAATATCCGCATCAACTCTCTGGCGGCTTGCGCCAGCGCGCACTGATTGCTTCTGCAATTGCGTGCAATCCTGAACTCCTGATTGCCGACGAACCGACTACTGCGTTGGATGCAGCGGTACAAGCACAGGTACTGGATCTGCTGGAATCCTTGCGTACACCGGATAAAGCGATGCTGGTGGTGAGCCATGATTTTGCCGTGGTGTCACGACTGGCAGACCGCGTGGCGGTGATGTGGCATGGTGAAATCGTGGAGCAGGGGCCGCTCGATGCGATCCTGCATGATCCGCAACACCCGTATACAAAATCATTGTTGTCCGCCGTCTCATCGGTACAGCAACGCGGCCCGGCGCGACAGAAGATAGCGGTGGCCGATGACGGCCATCTGGCTACCTTGCCGACCGAACTGCCACCGGGCGTGATCAATACCAATCCGATCGCGGTAGAGGTGAATAACCTGACCAAGGTTTTCTTCGGCCAGGATGGCTCACGTCGCGTTGCGGTATCCGAAGTGTCGTTTGCTTTGCGCAAGGGTGAGACCGTCGGCATCGTCGGTGAGTCCGGCTCCGGCAAGACCACACTGACGCGCATGGTACTCGGGCTAGAAACGCCTAATGTCGGCAATGTCCGTCTGCGTGATCAGATCTGGAGTGAACTCAGCGACGCGCAACAACGCGCAGAACGCAAACGCATACAAGTGGTGTTCCAGGACCCGCTCAGCTCATTCGACCCACGCTACACGGTGGAGCGCGTGTTGTTTGAAGCGCTCGGTGTGGCTGGCTATACCAATGTGGCGGAGACACGTGCACGCGCGATAGAACTGCTGCAGCTGGTACGTCTCGATCCAAGCTTCCTGCAACGCCGTCCTATCGAACTATCCGGTGGTCAGCGTCAACGCATAGCGATAGCCCGTGCGCTGGCACCTGAACCGGAAGTGCTGATTTGCGACGAGCCCGTCTCGGCACTCGATGTATCGGTGCAGGCACAAATCCTTGATTTGCTGATCGACCTGAAAGATCGCCTCGGCCTGTCCTGTCTCTTCATCTCACATGACCTCGGCGTCATCTACCGCGTCAGCGATCGCATCCTGGTGATGAAAGATGGTGTGGTGGTCGAATCTGGCGGCGTCCGTGAGGTATTTGAAAATCCGCAGCACGTTTATACGCAGACGTTGCTGAGTGCCATCCCGCAACTGGGACAAAGAAAACGCGTAGCTGAGTCAACTGATATCGGGAGTAGGGAAAGTGAAAAAGAAGGTGAGCTGGATGCAGCGTAATGCCAAGCAAATAAATTCGACCGCGATTACACGCGCCACCTTGTTGCGTACGCTCGGCGTCGGTGCTGCATTGTGCCTGTCCGGTGGTATCGCCGGCGCACAGGAAGCTGCACCGCAGGTAGAGGAAACCGTAGTCATCAAGGCGAAGGCACTAAAGGAAGCGGAAAAGGCGAAGGAACGGCTGAAGAATGTTGCCGGTACCGCCAGTGTCGTGAATAACGCTGAAGTCGAACGTGGTCGTGCGCAGAATGCGGAAGATGTACTCGCGTATCAGCCAGGCGTGTTCGCGGCTGCAACCAGTGGTACAGGTGCCAACAAAATCTCTATCCGCGGCTCCGGTCTCAATTCCTTTTATCAAGGCTATTCGCTTGGTATCAAATATTTGTTTGATGGCTTGCCTATCACCGGGCCGGGCGGGACGCAGGAAGATTTCCTGACGCTGACCGGCGTTGATTACACCGAAATCCTGAATGGTGCGAATGCCTTCGCCTACTCGGCGCTCTCGCTCGGTGGTGCAATCAACTTTGTCACACATACAGGACGCAGCGCACCAGGGAATTCCATCAGCGTGGAAGCAGGCAGCTTTGGTTATCGCAAATACCAGGCCAGCACCGGTGGTGTGTCGTCTTCCGGCGATACTGATTACTACCTGCAGTACACGCACAACCAGCGTGACGGTTTCCAGCGTAATAGCCCAAACTCCGGCGAAGACTACATCTTCAATCTCGGCCATAAATTCAATGATCGTCTGGAAACCAGGCTGGTCATCCGCCATCGCGGTGAAGAGCTGCGCAACGGCAGCACATTGACACTGGCGCAACTCGAAGCGGATCCGCGCAACAGCACATCAACCGCATCGGCGCGTCGCAAGAAAGGCACGACACTGGTCACCAGCAGGACCACGCTTACGCTGGATGACAAGTCGAAGTTTGAACTGGGCTTCGCCTATAACGACTATCCGCTGGATAACGGCTGGATCTATTCCGATCAACCGGGCATCTGGCGTTCGAAAGACTTCACTACCTCGCTGCGCTATTTGCGTACCGGCGATACCTTGTTTGGCAAGCTCAGTGATACCACGGTCAGCTTCAGCGATACGCGTTTGCTGGATGGTGACGTGACCGGTTACAACCAGGTGAATGGCGTGCGCACCAGTGAGCGCCAGTACACCAAGTACAGCGGCTCACGCGACACGGTGCTGTCGGTCAGCAATGCGCTGCATCTGAATGAGCAGACCACCTTAAGCAGCGGATTGTCCTTGATTGAAATCGGACGCAATGTACGTATCGAGCGTTCGACCTTGCCAGCCAGCGCTTTGCCTTTCCCTCGTGCGGTGGAGTATACGGACAGGTCGCTGGCACCGCGGCTGGGCTTGTTGTATCAGGCGACTCCCACTTTGCAGGTATTCGGTAATGTGTCGCGCTCGGTGGATCCGCCGGTAACCTGGCAAATGGCGAGTACCGGCGTTTCATACGTCCGTCCTTTGCGACCGCAAAAAGCGAATACAGCAGAAATCGGTTTGCGTGCCAGCAGCGAAAACCACGATGGCAGCGTGACCCTGTATCGCTCCTATGTCAGTGATGAATTGCTCACATCGATTGCCAGTCCGGCGGTCGGTGCGACCCCCGCATTGGTCGCGAATACCAATGCCAGCAAAACCATACACCAGGGTATAGAAGCAGCGCTGACTTCCAAGTTGTGGAAGAACAATAGCGGTGATCGCCTCAGTTATCGCCAGGCGTATACCTTTAACGATTTCTACTATCGCAACGATCCGCGTTACGGCCAGAACGAATTGCCTAGCTTGCCGCGTCATGTGTATCAGGGTGAGCTGTTGTTTCAGCAGGCGGGTGGGTTCTATTCAGGTGTGAATGTACGTGCCATGTCCGGTTACTACGTCGACTATGCAAACACCTGGAGAGCACCATCGGCAGTGATCTGGGGTGCCAAGTTCGGTTACGAAGAGCCGGGCAAGAAATGGAAGGCTTATCTCGATTTTCGCAATATCGGCGACAAGCATTATGCCGCCGCAGCGAACACCACGGATAACGCGAGAGGACTGGATACACCCAACTTCTACCCGGGTGACGGCTTCTCCATCTATAGCGGCGTGACCTATCGCTTCTAAGTTTTTACCAAAAAAATATAAGAGGAATTCGAGGAGCGCAACGGCGACTACCGGTGCGGATGCGGGCTATTTGTCGCCGCATCACGCTGTGGTTGCAAATCATGCTCAGGCATACAGGTAGCAGACAGTTAGTTCATTCCATAAAAATATGCGCCGGCATGGATAGTGCCGGCACTCGGTACTGACCTTGGTCAGGCTTTACTTAAGGGGTTATTTTGAAACACGCACTTCCTCCATCCCGGATTACTTCGCGCTTGGTGGCTTCGGTCTTCCCACGCGCGCAACGTTCCAAACTATTGCATGCCACTGTCCTGTTCTGGCTCGCCAGCGGCCTGGTGTATGCGCAAGAAGCAACGACGCAGGTTGAAGATACCGTCGTCATCAAAGGCAAGGCGCTGTCCACCACAGAGAAAGCCAAAGTGAAGCTGGAGAATGTGACCGGCAACGTCAGCGTGGTGAAAAACGCAGATGTGGAAAAAGGCCGCTCCTCTACGCTGGAAGACGTGCTGGCTTTCGAGCCGGGCGTGTTCGCGCAAGCTACCGGCGGTAATGATGCGATCAAGATTTCGATACGCGGCTCTGGTATTGCGACTGCTGCCGGTGTGTTCCGCGAAGGCACGTCGTTCCTGTTTGACGGCTTGGCGCTGACCGGCTCCGGCGGTACACCTTATGAATTGCTGGAGATGTCGGGCATCGATTACACCGAAGTGTTGCGCGGTGCGAATGCTTTCCAGTATGGCGCCTTGGCTTTGGGTGGTGCGCTGAATCTGGCGACGCATACCGGACGTACTTCGCCGGGCGTGTACGGACGATTTGAAGCAGGTAGTTTCGGCTGGCGCAAACAGCAGTTGAGCGTAGGCGGTGTAACGGAATCAGGAGATACCGATTACTACGTCAGCGTGACCAATTCCGAACGCCGTGGCTATCAGAAATGGACCAACGTGGAATCCAAGGGCATCGTCGGTAACTTCGGTTTCCGCCTGACGCCGCAATTGGAAACACGTCTCTACCTGCGTTACCGCGAGGAGTATCACCAAAATCCTGCACTGCTCACACTGGCCCAGCTAAAGGCAGATAGCAGCCAGACCACGGCAGCGACCGTGACTGGCCGCAATGACGGCACCAAGCCTGGTTCGACTTACGTCGGTAGCAAAACCACTTATACGATAGATGATGTATCCAAAATTGAATTCGGTCTCGCGTATCACGACTATCCGCAAATCCTGAATATCAATAGTGCGGCGACACCTAACTTCTGGACCTGGCGCGACATCAATGCTTCGTTGCGCTATCTGCGTAGTGAGCAATTGTTTGGTTTGCAAAGCGATACCACCGTCAGCTTCACCCGTACGCAAGCCATCAACTCCAGCGTAAAAACATACAACGGCACTACGCGCGCGCTGAAGAAGTACGCGACGTATGACGGCTCGTCCGACACGGTACTGGCGGTCGGCAACGAATTGCAACTGAATCCGCGCACCTGGTTGTCCTCGGGTTTGTCGCTGGTGAATGTGCGTCGTGATGTGCGTACGCTATACGGTGATATCCCGGTCAATAACGCAGCGACTACCTACAACCATCAAGACCTGGCGCCGCGCCTCGGCTTGCGCTATGAACTGGCACCGAAAGTGGTGGCCTTCGCCAACGTCAGCCGTTCCATCGATCCGCCTGTGACCTGGGGCTTTACCGGTTCCGGCACCACTGCCACACAGATCGGTGTGAAGAATCTGACCGAGCAAAAAGCGAATACCGTTGAGATCGGTTTGCGCGGCAGCAATGACACCTTCAGCGGCAGCGTTGCGCTGTATCGCTCCGAAGTCCGCAATGAACTCCTGACCGCACAAATCCCGGGTGGCGGCCCGACCGATACCGAGAAGCGTAACGCTACGCCGACCGTACACCAGGGTCTGGAAGCAGGTCTGGATGCGCGTCTGTGGAAAGGCAAGGGCGGTGACAACGTCGTCTTGCGCCAGGCCTATACCTATAACGACTTCCACTACAAAAAAGATCCGGTCTACGGTGCCAACGAATTGCCTGGTCTGCCTAAGCATGTCTACACGGCAGAACTGCAATACCAGCATCCGAGCGGTTTCTACGTCGGTGTGAATGCACGTTACTCGGCGAAAACCTGGCTGGACTACGCCAACTCGCTGGCAGCACCGAGCTACACCATCTTTGGTGCCAAGGTCGGCTATGAACAGCCGGGTGGCAAGTGGAGCCTGTTCCTCGATCTGCGCAACCTGACCGACAAGGCGTATGCCTCGGCGATCAGTCCGCAGTACAACTTGCGCGGCCTGGATAACACCGGTGCCGTGTATGTCGGTGATGGCTTCGGTGCATTTGCCGGTGCGTCTTACCGTTTTTAATTGATCTTTACATGTAATAAATGAAGGGCTGGTGAATATGATACGGATAGACAAAGGCGTTGAACCACGATCTTTGCTGAACACGCTTTTACGTATCAGCTTGTTGGCAGGCGCTTGCATCCTGGGCGCCTGCTCTTCAGGTGATAGTGAGAAAACTGCAAGTCAGGGTGCAGGGGATGCGACCGGCAGTGCGATCCTGCGTGACGGGCAACTGAGTTATGCAGCGACTGACTATTACCAGCAGAGTGCAGGGAAACCGGGCGGCACCTTGCGTGCGACGGTGGCCCTCGACACCTCAACCTTCGATGTCCACGCCATCTCGCACGGCAACGTGCAGTGGCTGGGACGCATACTGTATGACGGGCTGGTGTATCAGGATGAACAAGGGAACATCTCGCCATGGCTGGCCAAGTCATGGGACATTTCACCGGATGGAAAAACCTATACCTTCCATTTGCGCGATGACGTGACCTTCAGCGATGGTGTGCGTTTCAATGCGGAAGCGGTACTGGTGAATCTCGAACATATGCGGGATCCGAAAACCAAGTCACCGCTGGCAGCAGCGTATATCCGTCCGTATCAGCGTGGTCGCATCGTTGATGAATACACGTTTGAAGCCACACTGAGTGAGCCATACTCGCCTTTCCTCGATGTGCTGGCACAATCCTGGCTGAGCATGATTTCGCCCAAGCAGATTAAGGAAAACCCAAAGTCGATCGCAGAACATCCTATCGGCTCAGGCCCTTTCGTACTGGAAAGCTATGTCCGGGCGCAAGGTGCAAACTTCGTCAAGCGCGCTGACTACAACTGGGCACCGCCGGTAGTCCGGCATCAGGGCCCGGCTTATCTGGATCGCATAGAGCTGAGCTTTGTGCCGGAAGCGATGATCCGTTACTCGTCGCTGCAAAGCGGCCAATCCGATTTCACACTGGATGCACCTGCGCAAAATGCCAAGGCAATACGTGCCGATCCGAATCTGCGCTTTCATAGTCGGGTACGCAAAGGCAATCCTTTCCGCAGCCTGACACTGAACGTAGAAAAAGCACCATTCAACGATGTGCAAGTGCGCAAGGCATTGGCACTGGCCATAGACCGCGAAGGCGTAGCCTGGATCACCGGCTTTGGTGAGTACGCGCCCAAGGGTGATTTCCTCGCTGCGAATTCGCGTTACTACGATCCGTCGTTCAAGGATGCGCTCGCATACAACGTGGCCGAGTCGAATCGCCTGTTTGACCAGGCAGGCTGGACAGCACGCGACGACAAAGGTTATCGCGTCAAGGATGGACAGCGCCTGTCAGCGACTTTGCTGATCACCGAAAACCCGGCTTTCCCGAATAGCGTGGCAGTGGCGATCCAGTCCGATGCACGCAAGGTCGGGTTTGAATTGAATATCGATGTAGTGCCGACCGCGGTGGCGACCGACAAGCGTTATGCCGGTGATTACCAGGCACTGGGCGGTGGTTACTGGCACACGAATACACCGGATGGTTTGTACATCCTGTATCACAGCAATTCGATCGCCAGCGAAAAATTGATCGGACAAAACAGCTCGCGCCTGCGTGATCCTGAATTGGACGATGCGCTGGATCGTGCCCGCAGATCCAGCGATCCGGTTGAGCTGAAAGCACTGTACAGCCAGGCACAACGACGCCTGACCGAGCTGGTGCCAGCGGTGCCGTCGTACGAAAGCATCCATATGATTGCCTATCGCAGCAATGTAAAAGGCGTGATTTTCGATACCTCGCATAACACGCCGCTCTTCATCGGCGTCTGGCTCGACAAGGAGGGATCATGATTTCGCTCAAGCGCATCCTGTGGCGTTTGCTGGCTGGTCTCGGCGTACTGTGGGGCGCAGCGACACTCACCTTTATCGCGATCAATATCACCGCGGGTGATACCGCACTGGCGATAGTCGGCGGGCCGGATGCGATGCCGACCGCGGAAGTGCTGGCACAAGTGCGACGTGAATACGGTCTGGATGATCCTTTGTTGACGCAGTACGGCAACTATATAGCCCGACTCGCCCAAGGTGATCTCGGTGAATCTTATCGCTTGCGCATACCGGTACTGAAAGCAGTGACCCAGCAATTGGGAGCGACTGTGCAACTGGCCTTGAGTGCCGGGGTCTTGTCCATCGTCTTGTCAGTACTGATCGCATTGCTGACGGCACGGCGTGCACCGTGGATACGGTCGGTGGTCTCCGGCGTGGAATTGACGGTTACGTCCGCACCATCGTTTGTGATCGGCATCCTCTTATTGCTGCTGTTTTCGTTTTACTTCCACTGGTTCCCGCCATCCGGTTCGCAAGGCTGGCGTGCGCTGGTATTGCCAACGATTGCTTTGGCATTGCCTGTAGTTGGCGTGTTGACGCAAGTCTTGCGGCAAGAACTGGAGGACGTGTTGGAGCAGCCTTTCATCCTGACTGCGCGGGCTCGTGGCATGTCGGATGCAGGTGTGCGCCTGCGCCATGCCTTGCGTCACGCACTGGTTCCGCTGGTGACCTTGTCCGGCTTTGTTTTTGCCAGCCTGCTCGGCGGCGCCGTCGTGGTTGAGTTGCTGTTCGCACGACAAGGCGTAGGGCGTCTGATGCTGGACGCTGCCAGCAGCAAGGACGTACCCATCGTGCTTGGTATCACCTTGTTGGCGGCTTTCATCTACGTGATTGTCAACATCGTGGTCGACATCCTGTACAGCCTGATCGATCCACGCGTACGCGCTACATAAATAAATTGATTTGATTGCCGTGTGCGAGCACCGGCCCACCATTTTTAAAAGAAGCAAACATCATGACTAATACCGCTACCGCCACTATCCATCATCTGGAAACCAAAGCTGCTGCCAGTCCGACTTACGAAGAGCTCGCTGCTCGCTTCCGTCCTATCTTTGCACGTATCGCGGAAGATGCAGTACGCCGCGAACAGGAGCGTGAGCTGCCGTATGAGGCAGTGCGCTGGTTGCGTGACGCAGGCTTTGGACGCGTTCGCATTCCGCTCAAATACGGCGGCTTCGGCGCGACGATCTCGCAATTCTTTCGTTTGCTGGTGGAGCTGGCAGAAGCGGATTCCAATGTGTCGCATTTATTGCGTGGACACTTCGCCTTCCTCGAAAGCCGCATCAACCACACCGACGAATCGGTACGTGAATTCTGGTTCCCGAAAATCGTTGAAGGTGCACTCATCGGTTACGCAATGGCGGAGCTGACCGAAGTAACTGGCACCAGTGCCACCATCAAGCAGGAAGATGGCAAGTGGTTCCTGAACGGTAAGAAGTATTACAGCACCGGCACCATCTATGCGGACTGGATAGTTGCATCGGTGGTGGATGGCGAAGAACGCGTAAGCGTGTCGCTGCCAGCGACAGCGCCAGGTGTGACACGCATCGATGACTGGGATGGTTTCGGTCAGCGCATGACAGGTAGCGGCACGACTATTTTTGAACAGGTCGAGATCCTGCCTGAACATATCAATCGTCGCTTAACTGGTAAGGATAGTTATGCGCAGTCTTACCAAAAGGCGTTCCTGCAACTGATCTTGCTGGCGTCGATCGCCGGTGTCGGCCGTGCGGTCAAACGGGATGCCATCGCTTTCGTACAGCGCAAGACGCGTGCATTCGGTGTACTGGGTGCATCCAGTCCGCGTGAAGACCCGTTGGTGCAACGTGTGGTGGGACGTCTCGCCAGCCTGTCGTTTGCCGCGGATACGATAGTTGACGGTATCGCGCGCACGCTGGATGCAGTACATCTGGCGCGGCTGGCAGATACTGCCGATGAAGCCTTGTATGTGGATACCGAGATCAAGGCCTTCCAGGCGCAGCAAGTCGTCATCGACCTGGTGCTGCAAGCCAGTACCTTGCTATTTGAAGTCGGTGGCGCATCGGCCACCAGTGAAACGCGTCGCCTCGACCGTCACTGGCGCAATGCGCGTACTGCGGCTTCGCATAATCCGGCGATCTTCCGTGAGCGCGCGATTGGTGATTACTACCTGAATGGTACGGTGCCGGATGCGGCGTGGATAGCGGCGGAAAAGGAACAGCAAGAAGCGCGGGGAAAAGCGGAAGCTGTCAAGGTGGAGCAGTGATACGCAAGGCGACGGTAGCAGACGCGGAGGCGATAGCGACTATCCACGTCCGCACATGGCAAACCGCGTATGCAGAAATTTTCCCCGCCGAGTTTCTCGCCAACCTGTCGGTGGAGAGGCGGGTGGCTGCATGGCGTGAACAGCTGGCGAATAATCCCGGCCTTACCTTCATCGCCGAAGAAAACGAGCTGGTAACCGGCTGGGTCTCGGGTGGGCTGAGCATAGATGCAGATGCTGTTGGTGCATCCGAAGTGCAGGCGATTTATGTCTTGCCCGAGTACTGGGATAAGGGTGTGGGCGGGGAACTGATGCAGGCGATAGAGCAGGCCTTGCCACCGTCACACAGCACGATCTTGTGGGTGCTGCGCGATAACCAGCGTGCGCTGCGCTTTTATGAAAAGCACGGTTATCAGGCGGACGGTGCGGAAGAAGAGCTGGAGCGTGGTGGCGTTAAACGCTGGAAGATACGTTTGCGTAAAAAGTTACCAATTCCGGCTTGAAGCCAGCGTCGCTTTTAATTTTCCCATGCCCGCGCACGTTCGACTGCCCTGTGCCAGGTGTGCAGTCTGTGTTCACGCTCGTCAGCAGACATGCCGGGTTCGAAGCGCTTGTCCATCTTCCATTGCGCGGTGATTTCTTGCTGTGAGTTCCAGTATCCGACAGCCAGTCCTGCGAGGTAGGCCGCACCCAGCGCGGTAGTTTCCGTCACGACAGGGCGCACGACCGGCACATTCAAAATGTCGGCCTGGAATTGCATCAACAAATCATTGCGCGAGGCGCCGCCGTCCACACGCAATTCCTGCAGCGCCAGTTGCGCATCCTTTTGCATCGCATCCAGTAAGTCCACGTTTTGATAAGCGATGCTTTCCAGCGCCGCGCGCGCGATGTGTGCCTTGTTGCTACCGCGTGTCATGCCGAGTATGGTGCCGCGTGCATAGGAATCCCAATAGGGCGCACCAAGCCCGCTGAACGCCGGAACGAATACCACGCCGCCGTTATCCGGCACGCTGGTCGCCAACGCTTCGACATCAGCCGAGCGATGAATGATGCCGAGCTCGTCACGTAACCACTGCACGATGGCGCCACCCATGAAGACACTGCCTTCCAGCATATAGCTGGTGTGGCGTGCGCCTTCTGCTTCCAGTGCCCAGCCTATGGTGGTGAGCAAATTATTTTGTGAACGTATCGCTTGCGCACCGGTATTGAGCAGCATGAAGCAACCGGTGCCGTAAGTGTTCTTCGCCATGCCGGGTTGGTGGCAGGCCTGGCCGAAGGTTGCCGCCTGCTGATCACCGGCGATACCCGCGATGGCAATAGGTGCGCCGAATAACTCAGCATGGGTATGGCCGACCACGCCGCTGCTGGTGACGACTTCCGGCAACAAAGAGACAGGAATCTCGAGGATGGCCAGCAACTCTTCATCCCATGCTTGCGTGTGGATGTTGAATATTAACGTGCGCGAAGCATTGCTGCTATCGGTCAGATGCGCGCCGGATAATTTGTAGATCAGCCAGCTGTCTATCGTGCCGAAAGCCAGTTCGCCGCGTTCTGCTTTTGCGCGTGCACCGGGGATGTTATCCAGCAGCCATTTCACTTTGGTGCCGGAGAAGTAAGAGTCCAGTACCAGCCCGGTCTTGTGCTGGAACAGCTCCGCTTTGCCGTCGGCGCGTAGCTGATCGCAATACGCTGCGGTACGTCGGTCCTGCCAGACGATGGCGTTTGCTATCGGGACGCCGGTTTTGCGATCCCAGATGACGGTGGTCTCGCGCTGATTGGTGATGCCGAGCGCGGCGATGTCGGCTGCCTTGATGCCGTGCTCTTTTAATACCTGCTGTGCCACTGCCAGCTGGCTGTTCCAGATCGCCGTCGCATCATGTTCTACCCAGCCAGGTTCAGGGAAAATCTGTGGATACTCTTGCTGCGCCAGTCCATGTATCTGGCCTTCATGATTGAACAGGATGGCACGTGAACTGGTAGTGCCCTGATCGATAGCGAGTATGAATTTGCTCATCGTAAGCGTTATGCAGGTTTAAGCGAGATAAACATGTTCGGGCAAGCCAGCGACGTCCACGCGCAGGCTGAGCAGGCTGCCGGATAAAGGATATTGCTCCAGCTCTGCCGCCGGGCGGTTCTTGCTGACGGTGGTGATGTAGAGCGTGCGCAAGTCGTCACCGCCGAATGCCATCATGGTCGGGCAGCGTACCGGCAGCGTGATCTCGGACAGGATGTCACCTTGCGGTGACAGGCGCAGCAGGCGTCCGCCTTCATACATGGCTGACCAGTAGTTACCCTCACTATCCACCGCCGCACCGTCAGGACGACCGCCATAGTTATTCAGTTTGTCGGTAGAGAATTGGTGCAGCACGCGATTGCCACCCAGTGCAGCAGTGCGCACATCGTAGTCATAGGCAAAGATACGGTGCGTGGTGGTGTCGGCGTGATACAGGGTTTTGTTATCCGGGCTGAAGGCGACGCCGTTGGAGACGGTGGCACGCTTGCCGCTGTCGCTGATCTCGTTACGCTCTATGCAATACAGTGCAGCATGTGCATGATCGCGCGGTTCATATATCGAGCCTACCCACAGCCGACCGGCGGCATCGCAGCGGCCATCGTTGAAACGGGTGGTGCTCGGGTCATACGGCGCATCGGCAACCGGCGTCAGTTCACCGCTACGGGTGTTGAGCACGGCCAGGCCGGAACGCAAGGCGACCAGCAAGCCGCCTGCAGCACGAATCGCGATACAGCCGGGCTCGGATGGCATGTCCCACTGTTGGTGTGCATCCGAAGCAGGAACGTAGCGATGTACGGCACGGCCATCGATATCTATCCAGTACAGGGCAGCTTCTGCTGCGTGCCATAAAGGGCATTCACCCAATTGCATACGGATGGGCAGGACGGGCTGGATATTGTGGGTCGACATGGCAGTTGCTTTTTAGGTGGTGTATGCGCCATTATGCAGTGAAAATCTTGTGCATAAAGGAGTTTGAATTGAAGCAATCTGCATCGAAACCGGTCATCGCTTTCCTCGGCATAGGCCTGATGGGTAAACCGATGGCGACCCGCCTGCTGCAGGCAGGTTACCAACTGACCGCATGGAACCGTACCCGCAGCAAGGCCGATGAGCTGGCGCCGCTGGGTGCCAAGGTGGCGGAACAGGTGGCGGATGCAGTGATGGGTGCGGACATCGTCATCACCATGCTGGAAGCCGGACCTATCGTGGCGCAAGTGGTGGATGCGGCCATCCCGGGCCTGAAGCGTGGTGCACTGGTGGTGGATATGAGCTCGACCCGTCAGTCCGAAGCGCAGGAAGTGCATGCCAAACTGGCAGCGCAAGGCGTGCGCTTTATCGATGCGCCGGTCTCGGGTGGTGTGGTCGGTGCCGAAGCCGGTACCCTCGCCATCATGGCAGGTGGTAGCGCAGACGACTTCGCCGACGCGCAAGCGGTGCTGACCGTGATGGGTCGTCCGACCCTGGTCGGGCCTGCCGGTTGTGGTCAGATCGCCAAGCTGTGTAATCAGCTGATAGTTGGCGGTACGCTGAATATCGTGGCGGAAGCCTTGTTGCTGGCGCAAGCTGGTGGCGCGGACCCGACTGCGGTACGCGCAGCTATTCGTGGCGGCTTTGCCGAAAGCCGCATCCTCGAGGTGCATGGTCAGCGCATGCTGGACCGTAACTTCATGCCGGGTGGCCAGGTGAAGAGTCAGTTCAAGGATCTGGAAAACGTGTTGATCGCGGCGAACAATGCCGGACTGCGTTTGCCGGTGACGGAACTGGTGACACAGAATTATCAGCAGGTATTGAAGGAAGCACCGCAAGCGGATCAGTCTGCCGTGTTGCTGGCGCTGGAACAGGAAAATCCGGGCTTGCGCCTGGGGCAGCAGGCAGACCAGTTGCCGGGCTAAACCAGAAGCGGCATTCCTGTACAAGTATTTTTGAACATGTGTGCTCAGGCCCGGTCTATGGATAACCGGGCCGACATATCCAAGTTGATGTTGTCAGTCCCATCGCTTTTAGCAATGCATTAACACTGCTCACTCATGCCTAAACAACGTATAGACTGGCGCGCCGTCTGGCAACTCATCAAGCCATACTGGGTCTCGGAAGAAAAATGGAAGGCGCGCGGCTTACTGTTCGTCATCGTGGCGCTGGCATTGGCGGCGGTCTACCTCGAAGTCTTGTTCAATACCTGGAACCGCGAGTTTTATAACGCGCTGGAAACCAAGAATTACAAAGTCTTCACCGAGCAGTTGTGGCGCTTCAGCTATCTCGCCTTTACCTTCATCGCAGTCGCCATTTATCGTATTTACCTGACGCAGTCATTGCAGATGCGCTGGCGCATGTGGTTGACGCGACAGTATATGGATCGCTGGTTACAGCATCAGGCCTATTACCGGATCGAGCAGACCGGTACCGCTGATAACCCGGATCAGCGTATCGCCGAAGATTTGAATTTGTTGACGTCTGCAACACTGTCGCTGACCCTGGGTTTGCTCTCCAGTGTGGTGACGCTGATTTCTTTCATCGGCATCCTGTGGTCGGTCAGTGGCCCGATCTCTTTCATGCTCGCATCACAGGAAATCACGATACCCGGTTACATGGTGTGGTTTGCGATTGCTTACGCGGGTGTCGGTTCGCTGGTGGTGGGGTGGGTCGGCTGGCCGCTGGTTTCGAAAAACTATTTCCGCCAGCGCTTTGAAGCGGATTTCCGTTTCGGCCTGATACGGGTGCGGGAAAATGCCGAGGCCGTTGCGCTGTACCGTGGCGAGACCGAAGAGGCGGCGCAACTGGGCGGGCGCTTCCAGCGCATACGGGACAACTGGTGGGGCATTATGCGCACCACCAAGAGCCTGAACCTGGTCTCCACTTTCTACTCGCAGTTCGCGAATATCTTCCCTTTCCTGATGGCGGCACCGCGTTACTTCTCCGGTGCGATTACGCTGGGTGGCCTGATGCAAATCAGCTCCGCTTTCGGTCAGGTGCAGGGCGCGCTGTCTTGGTTTATTTCAGCGTTCAGCGACCTTGCTGAATGGAAGGCCAGCGTCAATCGTCTGGCGGGCTTCCATGCTGCCGTGGATGCAGCACATGAAGAACGGGAAGGGGTGCTGGTCACCGCGAATAATGTGGGCGCTATCCTGATAGACCGCTTGATATTGAATGTGCCGAATGGTCCGGCGCTGACGAAAGAGCAGACCGCCGATATCCAGGCCGGACAGCGCATCCTGGTAGCAGGGCCTTCCGGTTGTGGCAAGTCGACGCTGATACGCGCGATTGCCGGTGTCTGGCCATATGGCGCTGGCAGCATAGAAGTACCGCAGCAGTGGAAGCTGCTGTTCCTGCCACAGAAAAGTTATTTGCCGATAGGAACGTTACGGGCAGCGGTTGCTTATCCTGCGAGTGAAAATACTTATACCGATCTGGCGATCAAGCACTATTTCGACTTGTGCAAATTGTCACACATGAAGAAATTCCTTGATCATAGTGATAACTGGAGCCAGCGCCTGTCACCAGGTGAGCAGCAGCGCCTCGCCTTTGTGCGCGCCTTGCTGACACGGCCGGATGCCTTGTTCCTGGATGAAGCCAGCAGTGCGCTGGATACTGAAACAGAAGAGCTTGTTTATCAATTGATATTGCAAGAATTGCCAGATGCCGTAATAGTCAGCGTCGCGCATCGCGAAAGTGTCGCGAAATATCATAAAATGCGCTGGCAGTTTGTCGCGGATGGCATAGCGACAGCTGATGCTGGCGATGATAGTGAGCGCAGTATTTATACGATACAACACATGAAGCCCGGCAAAGCTTAAGCGGTCGGGATTTCCCAGAGCAGGCGACAAGTACTTGCCATGCATCGCAAGGTGCATGGTCATGACCATATGCATATGAAATTACTTTCCACACTTATTTTGCTGTCCCTGCTCACCGCATGTGCGCAACTACCGAAGAGCGGCGATGCTGCTGCCTATACTCCAGAGGGGAAGATACTGCCATTCTCGGTGAATGCAGGAAGCGGCTTGCCTGAGCGCTGGGAGCCGATGATTATCAATCGCACCAAGAAACTCACCGAATACAATCTGGTCGAGGACGAAGGTCAGACCGTATTGCACGCACGTGCAGTCGCGGCTGCGTCCGGCCTGATGCAGAAGGTGGATATCGATCCCTTGCTGGAATCCCATTTGAGCTGGCGCTGGCGCATCAGTGGCCTGGTAGAGAAGGCGAATAATTTTGATCGTGGCCTGGAGGATTCACCGGCACGCATCATCCTCGGTTTCGATGGTGACAAAGACAGCTTGCCTTTCGCTGACCAGATCATGTTTGAAACTGCGCGCCTGGTCACCGGGCGCGATGTACCGTATGCCACCCTGATGTATATCTGGGGACGCAAGGCGCCGGTCGATACCATCATTACCAATACCCGCAGCAATCGCGTGAAGATGGTGGTCGCCGAAACCGGAGCCTCCGGCGTCGGTGAATGGCATAGCTTCACACGCAACATTGTTGCCGATTATGAAAAAGCATTTGGTGAGAAGCCAGGCAAGTTGATTGCAATTGGTGTGCTGACCGATACCGACAACACCGGCGAGACTGTCGAAGCGTGGTACGGCGACATCAAACTTTCGGCCGATGAAAAACATGACGAGAATTTTGCGTTAAAATAGGCGCGGGTCTGACAGGAGGCCCGCTCTCGCAAAAGCCGATGCACCTGTAGTTTGTCATTTTCCAGTTCGGATAAATCACAAGTTAGCACTAGCGTTTAAACCTTGATGTCGTAGCGAGAAACGACAATATGAAAGGAACGTTATGTGGTCTACATCTCTTGCTGTCGGCGTGACTGATACCGATGGCTACAACAACAATCTCAGTAACAGTGATTTTCTGCGCAGGTATGCGCGTCGCTTGTTGCGTCAGGCGCGAGCGGACGAGCCGCTTAAAACCCTGCCGGTACTGCGCCGCATTATTGCAACGCAAGTCATGCCCGAATTGCGCGTGACCGATCTGTATGCGGTGCGCGCATCCATCCAGCTGAAACACGTGTTGCACATGCTGGCACGGGAACTGGAGTTCCCGGCATGGGAAGTCTGCAAGCACAGCATAGACAGCATGTCTGCGGCAGTGCTGGATCGTTATCGGCTGGAGCTGGGTATGTTTGGCGACTACGAGAAGAACTGGTTTCCCGATATGCCAACTGCGCGTGCCTGGCAACAGCAGAACGGTGGTTATCTGGTGAGCTATGGCCAGCAGGTCGTGGCCTTGCTGTCTTAGCTTATGCCGGTCGCACAGTGTGATGCTGCGCGACCGGTGTGCTGCTTTAGTTCTTGAGGAAGCTTTCTGCCAGGCGTACCCAGTAGGTCGCGCCTATCGGCAGTAAATCATCATTGAAGTCATAGCTGGGGTTGTGCAGATTGCATGGCCCCAGTCCGTGTCCGGCTGAGCGGTGATCACCTTCGCCGTTACCGATGAAGACGTAGCAGCCGGGTTTGCCCTGTAACATGAACGCAAAGTCTTCGGCGCCCATGGTTGGCTCTACCTGCGCATCCACATGCTCGGCACCGACTATGCCTTGCAATACCTCCACCGCAAATGCAGTTTCCTTCGCATGATTAATCAGCGGCGGATAGTTGCGCTTGAAGTTGAAGCTGACCTTGGCATCGAATGCTGCTGCCGTATGCTCAGCGATGGCGCGCATGCGGTTCTCTATCAAATCCAGTACTTTCAGATCAAAGGTGCGTACCGTACCAACCAGCGTCGCATCATCCGGAATCACGTTGGTGGTGCTGCCGGCATGGATTTGCGTGATCGACAATGCTGCCGCATCGATAGGACTCTTGTTGCGCGTGATGATGGTTTGCCAGCTTTGTGCGATCTGCACCGCCACCATGATGGGATCTATGCTTTTGTGCGGCTGCGCGGCATGCGCGCCTTTGCCGCTGACCACGACTTCGAATTCATTGCTGGACGCCATCATCGGGCCAGGTGTCACACCGAAGTGACCGACCGGAATGCCAGGCCAGTTATGCATGCCGAATACGGCTTCCATCGGGAATTTTTCGAACAGGCCTTCATCCATCATGCGCTTGGCACCGCCACCGCCTTCTTCTGCCGGCTGGAAGATCAGGTAAATTGTGCCGTCGAAATTCTTGTTCTGCGACAAATAATGCGCGGCACCCAGCAGCATGGCGGTATGACCGTCGTGACCGCAGGCGTGCATCTTGCCCTTGTTTTTTGATGCGTGCGCGAAAGTGTTGAGTTCCAGTATCGGCAGTGCATCCATATCGGCACGCAAACCGATTGCGCGCTGGCTGTTGCCGTTTTTCAGGATGCCGACCACGCCGGTGACGCCGAGGCCACGGACGACGGGTATGCCCCATTCGGTCAGCTTTTTGGCGACCAGTTCGGCGGTGTCGTGTTCTTCAAAGCAAAGCTCGGGATGAGCATGGATTTCACGACGTATCGCTTGGATTTCGTTGTGAAACTGAATGATGGGGTCGATCAACTTCATGGCGTCTCCACTTTCCTGCGCGCTAGTGCTGCAGTGGTTTTGTCTTGCAACAAGGATGGATATTCTTGCAGCAAGAGAGCCCTATCTTACGCCAACTAGCTTGCCTGCGTAATGGGGCAGCAGGCGTAATAGAATAGATGCAGCAAAAAAATCCGGCGCAGCTGGCTGCATATGCGATTTTGTAAGAACGAATAGGAAAAATGAATATATCCCGCACATCGCTTGCTGCTCCCTGGTCACGCTGGCGCGCGGGCCTGCTGCTGGGTGCCTTGCTGCTACTGGGCGGATGTGCGCAGCTGAGCTACTACGCGCAGGCGACACACGGCCAATCATCATTGATGGCAGCGGCGCAGCCGATAGATGATTTATTGCTGGATCCTGAGCTGGCACCGAAGCTGCGGCAACGTCTGATGCTGGCGAATCAAATCCGCCAGTTCGCAGTCGATGAGCTGGCCTTGCCGGATAACGGGACGTATCAAAAGTATGCCGACCTGAAGCGGCCTTACGCTTTGTGGAATGTGGTGGCGACGCCTGAGTTATCGATGCAGCCTTTGCAATGGTGTTTTCCTATTGCTGGTTGCGTCAGCTATCGCGGTTACTACAGCGAGGCCGATGCGCAGGCCTTTTCCTCTGAATTACGTGCTTCCGGTCATGACGTGCAGGTGATGGGTGTGCCTGCCTATTCAACGCTGGGTTGGTACAAGGACCCGGTGCTGTCTAGCTTTATCAACTATCCGGATGCCGAGGTAGCGCGCCTGATGATCCATGAACTGGCACACCAGGTGGTGTATGTGCAGGGCGATACGCAATTCAATGAATCGTTTGCGACGGCGGTAGAGGAGGCGGGGGTGGATCGCTGGCTTGCACGTCATGGTGATGAAAAGGCGCGGCAGGCCTATCTGACGACACAGGTGCGCAAGCAGCAATTCCTCGCGCTCCTGATTCAATACCGGAAAAAGCTGGTCGAGAACTACGCGTCGGATCGCACTGATGTAGCCAAGCGCAAGGCCAAGCAGGAGATATTTGCTGCGTTGCAGGACGATTATCAACAATTGAAAGCAAGCTGGAACGGTTATGCCGCCTATGATCGCTGGTTTGCGCAAGGCCTGACGAATGCCCATCTGGTATCGGTTGCGACCTACAACGGCCAGGTACCGGCGTTCCGTGCCTTGCTGCGGGAGCAGCAGAATTTCACTGGCTTTTACCGTGCCGTCATTGCCCTGGCGCAGCAGGACAAGATGCAGCGTGACCAGCGGCTGGCCAGCCTGGCTGCGGCTTTGCCGCAGGTATCGCATACAGAGGCAGGCGGACGCTGAGGCAGGCGTCATCAAAGTGCTTGCACATCCTCGCTCTGCCCGATAGCATCAGGCTATCTGGGCAGCATAGTGAGCAGTGGCCTTAAATGGGTCCATGTGCAATAGCTAAAGCAGCATGCAAGCAAAATCAGCGGGCAATCACTCTAACCACAAAAAAGAATAGAGGTGGAGATGGACAAGTTTTGGCTCAAGTCATATCCAGCAGGCATACCGGCAGAAATCGATCCTGCACGTTACGGTTCCTTGGTTGAATTACTGGATGAATCCTTCCAGAAATATGCAGATCGCAACGCGTGCGTATGCATGGATAAAGCCCTTACCTATCGTGAGGTGGATCATCTTTCCGCCGAAGTCGGCGCGTGGTTGCAAAGCCTGGGTTTGCAAAAAGGTGCGCGTATCGCACTGATGATGCCCAACGTTTTGCAATATCCGATCGCCATCGCCGCCGTCCTGCGTGCCGGTTACGTGATCGTCAATGTGAACCCGCTGTACAAGCCGCGTGAACTCGAGCACCAACTGACCGATTCCGGCGCGGAAGCCATCATCATCCTGGAAAACTTTGCTGCCACACTGGAGAAGGTGATCGCCAGCACACAGGTCAAGCATGTGATCGTCGCGACCATGGGCGATTTGTTTGGCGGGCTGAAAGGTGGCATCGTCAATTTCGTAGTGCGCCATGTGAAGAAAATGGTGCCTGCTTATTCCCTGCCACAAGCGGTGCAGTTCAAGGATGTATTGCGCCAGGCTGCAGGCATGACCTTGCAACGCCCGACGCTGACACATCAGGATCTCGCTTTCCTGCAGTACACAGGTGGTACGACCGGCACTGCCAAAGGCGCGATGCTGACCCATCGCAATATCATCGCCAATGTATTGCAGAACGAAGCGTGGATTTCGCCAGTGCTCAATACACTGCCTAAAGATAAACAGCTGATCTTTGTCTGCGCCTTGCCGCTGTATCACATCTTCGCGCTGACCACTTGCGGCATGCTGGGTACCCATCTGGGTGTGATGAATCTGCTGATCCCGAATCCGCGCGACATCCCTGGCTTCATCAAGGAATTGATGAAGTACAAGGTGCACTTTCTGCCTGCGGTGAATACCTTGTACAACGGCTTGCTGAACAATCCGGATTTCGCCAAGGTCGATTTCTCGGAACTGAAGCTATGTAACGGCGGCGGCATGGCGGTGCAGCAGGTGGTCAACGATAAATGGAAAAAATTGACTGGCTGCGCGATTTGCGAAGGCTATGGTTTGTCGGAAACTTCACCAACGGCTACGGCGAATCCACCGACCACCAATGAATTCACAGGGACTATCGGCTTGCCGGTCTCGTCGACTGAACTGAAGATCATAGACAGTAACGAAAACGAAGTGCCGCATGGCAGTGCAGGCGAGATTGCGATCCGCGGGCCGCAAGTGATGGCGGGTTACTGGAACAACCCGAATGAGACTGCGCAGGCTATGACGGCGGATGGCTTCTTTAAGACGGGCGATATCGGCATCATGGATGAGCGCGGTTTTACCAAAATCGTCGATCGCAAGAAAGACATGATCCTGGTCTCCGGCTTCAATGTGTATCCGAGCGAGATCGAAGGCGTGGTCGCAGCACATCCAGGCGTGCTGGAGTGTGCCTGCATAGGTGTACCGGATGAGCACACCGGCGAGGCTGTCAAACTCTTCGTCGTGCGGCGTGATCCGGCACTGACCGAGGCTGAGCTGATGGCGTATTGCAAGGAGCAGTTCACCGGTTACAAGAAACCGAAGTCCATCGAGTTCCGCACCGAATTGCCGAAGTCTAATGTCGGCAAAATCCTGCGCCGTGAATTGCGCGACGAGATAAAAACGAGCTGACTAAAAAACATGCGCCATAACCCCAGTGACGGGAATGGCGCATGATGTTTTGTAACTACTGCACTACTTGTTTATGGTCGTGCCAGCTTGTATTAATTTTATTTATGCGGCGGGATCGCTGGTGGCAAATGGCGTGGTTTGCGATCAGCATTGGTTGCGACATAAGTCAGCGTCGCTTCCGTTACTTTCACGATTTCCACTTCCAGACGATTGCGTTCTGCATAACATTCGACATTCACGGTAATCGAGGTATTGCCGACCTTGACGATCTCGGCATAGATAGATAGCAGGTCGCCGACGAATACCGGATGTTTGAATAAGAATGAGTTCACCGCAATGGTGACGACGCGGCCATTGGCGCGGCGTGTGGCACAGACTGCTCCTGCCAGATCGACCTGCGACATGATCCAGCCGCCGAAAACGTCGCCGTGCATATTGGCGTCGTTCGGCATGGGGACTACCCGCATCTGTGGAATTTTGCCTGCGGGCAGGTCTGTGTGGTGTTCGCTTGCCATGTTGTCTCCTGAGGATGATTTCTGTCGATAAAGTTCCGTAGTGACGTTCTGTGTTTATTTTTCGTTCTGTGTCTATTTTTATTAACGGCTACAATCCGGAACCCGAAGCATAAACTATCTGAGCAAACCTTACCTATGCGCCGCCATTCCGTCCCATCCGAGCCTGTTTCATCTGTCAGCAATCGCAGTGACTGGAGCACGCTCAAGACCCTGATTCCGTATTTGTGGACCTACAAATGGCGGGTCGGACTGGCACTCGCATTCCTGATCGGTGCGAAGATGGCCAACGTCGGTGTACCGCTGGTATTGAAGCGCCTGATCGATAGCCTGACGATAGCGCCCGGCAGTACGCAGGCGATGCTGGTATTGCCGGTCGGGATATTGCTCGCTTATGGTGCGTTACGCCTGTCGACGACTTTATTTACCGAGCTGCGTGAATATACATTTGCCAAGGTCACGCAGCGCGCAGTGCGTACCATCGCGCTGAAAGTATTCCGCCATCTGCATGCACTGTCACTGCGCTTCCACCTGAATCGCCAGACCGGCGGCATGACGCGTGATATCGAGCGTGGTACCAAAGGCATCTCTTCGCTCATCTCATACACGCTGTTCAGCATCTTGCCGACGCTGATCGAAATCCTGCTGGTACTCGGCTACCTGGTGCTGCATTACGATATCTGGTTCACCGTTATAACCGGCGTGGCACTGGTCAGCTATATCGCCTTCACAGTCATCGTTACCGAATGGCGTACCCACTTCCGGCGCACCATGAATGACCTGGATTCCAAGGCGAATACCAAGGCCATCGATTCATTGATCAATTACGAGACGGTTAAGTATTTCGGTAACGAAGATTACGAAGCACAACGCTACGATGAAGGCTTGAAGCGCTACGAAACTGCGGCAGTCAAATCGCAGACTTCGCTATCGCTGCTGAATACAGGACAATCCAGCATCATCGCCATTGCAGTGACGCTCATCCTGTGGCGTGCGACCCAAGGTGTGATCGCAGGCACCATGACGCTGGGTGATCTGGTGCTGGTGAATGCCTTCATGATCCAGCTGTATATACCGCTGAATTTCCTCGGTGTGATTTATCGCGAGATCAAGCAAAGCCTGGCCGATATGGAGCGCCTGTTTTCGCTGCTGGATCAGAATAAGGAAATCGCGGATAAGCCGGATACCCAGGCACTGGTGACGCAGGGCGCGGAAGTATGTTTCTCGCATGTCGATTTCAGCTATGAAGAGAAGCGCCAGATCCTGTTCGACGTCGACTTCACCATCACCGCGGGCACTACTACAGCGGTGGTCGGGCATAGCGGTTCCGGCAAGTCGACGCTATCGCGTTTGCTGTTCCGCTTCTATGATGTGAACCAGGGAGCGATCCTGATAGACGGGCAGGACGTGCGTGATGTGACGCAGGCCTCATTGCGCCAGGCAATAGGCATAGTGCCGCAGGATACGGTGCTGTTTAACGACACGATTGCCTACAATATTGCCTATGGCAAACCGGGTGCGAGCCATGACGATATCGTGGCTGCTGCGCGTTCCGCTTACATCCATGAATTCATTGAATCCTTGCCGGACGGTTACAACACCATGGTCGGCGAACGTGGCTTGAAATTATCCGGCGGTGAAAAGCAGCGTGTGGCGATCGCCCGTACCTTGCTCAAGCATCCGGCTATCCTGATTTTTGATGAAGCGACCTCCGCGCTGGATTCCAAGTCCGAACAGGCGATCCAGGCGCAGCTCAAGGAAATCGCACAAAACCGTACCACCCTGATCATCGCGCATCGCCTGTCAACGATTGCTGACGCCGCGCAGATATTGGTGCTGGATCGCGGTCGCATTATCGAGCGCGGTACGCATATGCAATTGCTGGCGGCGGATGGCGCGTATGCGCAAATGTGGATGCGCCAGCAAGCCCGGCCGGACGACGCACTGGCATCGTCGCCAGACGGCATTGACGGCGAGGCGGGCGAGGGTGACGATAAGGCAGCCGCCAAATTGCCGTTCGACCTGTATTGAGATTCTGCCGCCTGGATGGAACTCCATAGGAGCGGCGCGCTCTATAAGAAAGATTCAGTTCAGATCATTACTCATGCGGGCGATAAGAGATTAGAATAAATTGCCTGCATAATCCTGTAACTTGCTTGTAGCCTGCCTGCATTAGCCTTGTATGCATCGCAGGTTTCGCTGTCCTGTTTCTGATGCTTGTCGCCATGACGTATGGCACTGCTTGGTAAATATAGGAGCGCCCGCATGTCCAGTCCGCACGCAGTACCGTCTTACCTGACACCGCCCGACATCGGGGCATGGGGTGTTTATCTGGAGCAAATCGACCGCGTTACGCCTTACCTCGGCTCGCTGGCGCGCTGGGTCGAAACCATGAAGCGACCCAAGCGCATCCTTATCGTCGATGTCCCTATCGAACGTGACGACGGCACGGTTGCGCACTTTGAAGGTTACCGGGTCCAGCACAATACCTCGCGCGGCCCGGGCAAGGGCGGTGTGCGTTTCCATCAGGATGTGAGCCTGTCTGAAGTGATGGCACTGTCAGCCTGGATGACGATCAAAAATGCAGCGGTGAATGTGCCGTATGGCGGTGCGAAAGGCGGCATACGCGTCAATCCGAAGACACTCTCCAAAGCCGAGCTGGAACGCATGACGCGCCGCTATACCAGCGAAATCAATATCATCATCGGCCCCACCAAAGATATACCCGCACCCGACGTCAACACCAATGAACAAATCATGGCGTGGATGATGGATACCTATTCGATGAACCAGGGCAGTACCGCATCCGGCGTCGTGACCGGCAAGCCGGTTTCGCTGGGCGGCAGCCTGGGACGGCATGAAGCGACGGGTCGTGGCGTGTTTGTGGTCGGCTGCGAAGCGGCGGTCAAACGCGGACTGGAAATCAAGGGTGCGCGGGTTGCGGTGCAAGGCTTTGGTAACGTTGGTGGTGTCGCAGCGCGCCTGTTTGCCGAGGCTGGCGCCAAGGTGGTGGCGGTGCAGGATCATGCGGCAACCGTGGTGCGCAGCAGCGGCCTGAATATCCCCGCCTTGCAGGCTTATGTGACACAAAATGGCAGCGTGGCCGGTTTTCCCGAGGCCGAGCAACTGGAGGATGCGTCCCGTTTCTGGGGCCTGGAGTGCGACATTCTGGTGCCTGCTGCACTGGAACAGCAAATCGACCGCGACAATGCCGCGCAAATCCGCGCCAGCATCGTACTCGAAGGTGCGAATGGTCCGACCACGCCGGAAGCGGATGATATCCTGCATGACAAGGGTATATTGCTGGTACCGGACGTGATTGCAAATGCAGGCGGCGTGACGGTCAGCTATTTTGAATGGGTGCAGGATTTCTCCAGCTTCTTCTGGACTGAAGATGAGATCAATTCGCGCCTGACCCGCATCATGCGGGAAGCCTTTGCCGCGATATGGGCGCTGGCGGAAGAGAAGAAAGTTTCTTTGCGTACGGCGGCCTTTATCGTGGCATGTACGCGTGTATTACAGGCGCGCGAAATGCGTGGCTTGTATCCTTAAAGCCGTAGCTGCATAGTCTGGAAATCTGCCGTATGAATTAGCAGGCGTTGATGACGAAATGAGCTGGCCTGAAATTTGCCAGATACTTTAAAAACTGATGATATGCCTCAAGGAGACATCATGAATCTGAAAAAATTACTTGTAGTGACTGCTGGAGCGGGGCTGATGGCCAGCTCGTTTGTGACAGTGCAGGCGCAGGACCTCGGCGGCACGCTGAAGAAGATCAAGGATACGAATACCATCACCATCGGTTATCGCGAATCATCGATTCCGTTTTCGTTTCTTGATGACAAGCAACAACCGATAGGTTATGCGATCGACCTTTGCATGAAGATCGTCGATACCGTCAAGGCCGACCTCAAGCTGCCTAACCTGAAGGTGGCGATGCAACCGGTGACTTCCAGCAATCGCATTCCTTTGTTGCGTAACGGCACTATCGATCTGGAGTGCGGCTCCACTACCAATTCCAAAGTTCGTCAGGAACAGGTTTCCTTCGGCCCTAGTTACTTCGTGATCAACGTAACTGCAGCTGTCAAAAAATCGTCGAATATCAACACGCTGGCCGACCTCAACGGCAAGACGATCTCCACCACTTCCGGCACGACTTCGGTACCGCTGCTGAAGGGCTACAAGAAAACTGAAAACATCCAGGTCAAGGAAATCTACGGCAAGGATCACGCCGAAGCCTTCCTGCTGATGGCCGATGACAGGGCCGTTGCCTTCGTGATGGATAACATCTTGCTGGCCGGGCAGATCGCCAACTCCAAGCGTCCGTCGGATTACAAGATCCTGCCGGAATCGCTGAGCCAGGAGCCATACAGCATGATGCTGCGCAAAGACGATCCGCAGTTCAAGGCGCTGGTGGATAAATCGATAGGTACAGTCATGAAATCTGGCGAGATCAATAAAATCTACGCCAAATGGTTCACCACTCCGATTCCACCTAAAGGCTTGAACATCAACTTCCCGATGACGCCGCCTATCGAGGAAGCATTCAAGAATCCGAACGACAAGGGCGTATAACGCAGTACATGCGAGCATAGCTAATAAGCTAGATAAGCAATCAGCTAAGGGAGCGGCAGCATGGATCTTGGAATCTTTCTGGAGCAGGTGCCTGATGGCGACGGCACGTGGATAGAAAGCTTGCTGTCAGGGTTGGGCTGGACCCTGGCAGTGGCTTTCTTTGCATGGATATTCGCCTTCGTGGTCGGTTCGATAGTGGGCGTCGCGCGTACCAGCGAGAAGCGCTGGCTGGTACGTCTGGGCGGTGCTTACGTCGAACTGTTCCGCAACATCCCTTTGCTGGTGCAATTCTTCGTCTGGTACTTCGTGATACCGGGCATCGTACCGGCGGTGAAGGCCTGGGTCATTACGCTGGATCCGACCGAGCATCAATTCGTGACAGCAGTCGTGTGTCTCGGTTTCTTCACTTCATCGCGGATCGCCGAGCAAGTGCGCTCCGGTATCCAGGCCTTGCCGCGTGGCCAGCGTAATGCTGGTTATGCGCTGGGTTTGACCACGTCGCAGACATATCGCTATGTGCTGCTGCCCATGGCTTATCGGATCATCATTCCGCCGCTGACTTCCGAGCTGATGAACCTGATCAAGAATACTGCGGTCGCGTATTCGATCGGGCTGGTTGAACTCTTCTTCCGGACACGGGAGATGGGTGAGATGACCTTCCGTTACTTTGAAGCTTTCGGCGCGGCTACCGTGATCTACGTAGTCATCGCGATGACGGCGAATCGTCTGATGGCCCTGGTTGAACGTCGCCTTGCTGTCCCTGGTTATATCGCGGGAGGCAAACATGGGTGATCTTGATTTCGAAATCATCACGCGCACCTGGCCGTATTTGCTGTCGGGCTTGCAGTACACGCTGCAGTTGACAGTCGTTGCGGCATTGGGTGGCGTCGCCTTCGGCACCTTGCTGGCGATGGCGCGCCTGTCCAGCAACAAGACCTTGTCCCTGATCGCTGCCGCTTATGTGAATCTGATGCGCTCAATTCCATTGCTGCTGGTGATCTTCTGGTTCTACTTCCTGATGCCTATCGTCCTGCAGAAGATCACGGGAGCCGAACGGCCGGTGCAGCTGGGGGCGGATCGCTCGGCCTACATCACCTTCATCATGTTTGAGGCGGCTTACTTTTGCGAAATCATGCGCGCCGGGATACAGAGTATTTCCAAAGGGCAGGTGAATGCAGGATATGCGCTGGGACTGACCTATAAGCAATCGATGCAACTGGTGATCCTGCCGCAAGCTTTCCGCAACATGCTGCCGATCTTGCTGACGCAAACCATCGTGCTGTTCCAGGACGTGTCGCTGGTATCACTGCTGAACGTGACTGACTTTGTCGGTGCTGCGGTCAAGGTTGCGCAGCGTGACAGTCGCGTAGTTGAGATGTACCTGTTTGTCGCCGTCGTGTATTTCGTGCTCAGTTTTGCACTCTCGACGCTGGTCAAGCAGCTGCAAAAACGGTTTGCCATCATTCGATAAGGACAACAACATGATAGCTATGGACAACGTGAGCAAGTGGTACGGGAATTTCCAGGTGTTGACCGATTGCACGACCCAGGTCGCCAAGGGTGACGTGGTGGTGGTGTGCGGTCCGTCTGGTTCCGGCAAGTCCACACTGATCAAAACCGTCAACGGCCTGGAACCGTTCCAGCAAGGTAGCATTACGGTGGATGGCATTTCGGTTGGCGATCCAAAAACCAATCTGTCCGGCCTGCGTTCGCGCATAGGCATGGTGTTTCAAAACTTTGAATTATTCCCGCACCTGTCCATCAGCGAAAACCTGACGCTGGCACAGGTCAAGGTCTTGAAGCGCAGCTTGCCGGATGCAACCGAGCGCGGCCTGAAGTACCTCGATCGGGTTGGCCTGATTGCGCACAAGGATAAATTTCCGGGCCAACTCTCCGGCGGTCAGCAGCAACGGGTCGCGATTGCACGTGCGCTGTCGATGGACCCGATAGCCATGCTGTTCGATGAGCCGACCTCGGCGCTGGATCCGGAAATGATTAATGAAGTGCTGGACGTGATGGTGGGTCTGGCGCAAGAAGGCATGACCATGATGGTGGTGACGCATGAAATGGGTTTCGCCAAGAAGGTGGCGAACCGCGTAATCTTCATGGACAAAGGCCTGATAGTTGAAGATTGCACAAAAGATGAATTTTTTGGCACGACCCGCTCGGACCGGGCACGGGATTTCCTGGCCAAAATCATTCACTGATACGGACTTTTTGCCCCGCAGCCGTCCCGCCGTAAGGCCGGGGCGGCTTTTTTTCGGGACGAACGGGTAAAATAGCGGCAGTCCCAAGAAAGAGCCGCCATGACCACTACTTCCGCTACAAATCGTCCTTCCAGCATCACCATTACCCGTCCAGACGACTGGCATTTGCATTTGCGCGATGGCGCAACGATAGCTTCGGTCCTGCCTGACACGGCACGCCAGTTTGCCCGCGCTATCGTCATGCCTAACCTGAAGCCGCCGGTCACTACGACCGCCCAGGCCGTCGCCTATCGTGACCGTATCTTGGCGGCGTTGCCAGCCGGCATGCAATTCGAGCCGCTGATGGTGCTGTACCTGACCGACAATACGCCGCCGGAAGAAATCCAGCGTGCGAAGGAAAGCGGCGTGGTACACGCGGTGAAACTGTACCCGGCGGGTGCCACCACCAATTCGGATGCCGGCGTCAGCGACCTGGCCAAATGCTATAAAACCCTGGAAATGATGCAGAAAGTCGGCATGCCTTTCCTGGTACACGGTGAAGTGACCGATCCGGCCATCGATATCTTCGATCGTGAAGCCGTGTTCATCGACCGCGTGATGAAGCCTTTGCGTCGCGATATGCCGGAACTGAAAGTGGTGTTTGAACACATCACCACCAAGGATGCTGCGCAGTATGTGGCCGAGGCAGATCAGTATGTAGGGGCAACGATTACGGCGCACCACTTGCTGTATAACCGCAATGAATTGTTCAAGGGCGGTATTCGTCCGCATTACTACTGCCTGCCGGTATTGAAGCGTGAATTGCATCGCCAGGCTTTGGTTGCGGCAGCGATTTCCGGCAGCAAGAAGTTCTTCCTTGGTACCGACTCGGCGCCGCATGCGAAAGGCTTGAAAGAACACGCTTGTGGCTGCGCTGGTTGCTATACCGCCTTGCATGCGATGGAACTGTACACGCAGGCTTTTGACCAGGCGGATGCGTTGGATAAACTGGAGCAGTTCGCCAGCTTCAACGGCCCTGATTTCTACAACTTGCCACGCAATACCGGCACCATCACTTTGCAACGCGAAGAATGGCAAGTTCCGGCAGAAGTACCTATGGGTAACGCTACGCTGGTGCCTTTGAATGGCGGCGAAACCATAGGCTGGAAATTTGTCTGAACATTGTTCTGACTGCATTTGCCCTTGATGCCTGGTTGATGCAACCATGAGCGCTTCCTTCCTGTCCGTCATAGACTGGTCGCGCCCGTGGTTGTCCTGTGTACGTGCCGTCGGTGTAGAACTGGCACGCGCAGACAACTGGCAACGGGAACTGAATCGGCGCGCGACGGAACTGGGTTTGCGCAATCATCGTGACCTGCCGATCCGCTTCGTGCCACAAGCCGAACTACCTGCCGACAGAGCATACGAAGCACACATCAGCCAGACCGGGCATGTCCCGACGCGGGATAACCTGCATGATTTTTTCAATGCACTGGTCTGGCTGACTTTCCCTAAAATCAAAGTCCAACTAAACCTGTTGCAGGCGCGAGAAATCGAGCACTCTGTATCAGTCAACAATATTGCACCACGCGGCAAGGTACGTGATGCCGCAACTATCTTTGATGAAAATGCTGTACTGCTGGTCAGTGCGAACGATGACCTGATGCACGCCTTGCGTGAGCATGCGTGGGAAGAAGTATTCGTGACGCGACGCGATGAATTCGAACGCGATAGCCGCGTGTATTTATTCGGTCACGCCTTGATGGAAAAACTGGTGCAGCCCTACAAGGCGATTACCGGTCATGCCTGGATAGTCGCGCATGCCTGCCCGCCTGCTGACCTGCCCCTGGCTGAGCAGTGCGCATGGGTGGATCAGATCGTCGCGCACCAACTGGCGCAGGGTTTGACGACTGCAAATTTTTCGCCTTTGCAAATGCTGGGTGTGCCGGGCTGGTGGCCGGGCCAGGACCGCGATTTTTATTGTGATACGACGGTGTTCCGACCCAAGCGCAAAAATTAAAAAGGCAGTACAGCGTGATGCTGTCCTGCCTTTTTTACGTCTACGTCGAACGATCAGTCAGCCGCTTTATTCGCCAGCGCTGGTTCCAGCGCTGCAGTCTTGTCTTTATCGACCCTGTGCCACCAGCCGCCGCCGAGTGCCTGGAACAAGGCCGCAGTGTCACCCAGACGCATGGCACGCGCTTGCGCGACGTTCAATGAAGCCTGGCGATAGCCTTGCTCTGCATTGATCAGGACAACGCGATCGATGTAGCCACGGGCGTGCTGCTTCTGGGTCAGGGTCAGTGTGGTCTTGGCGGTTTCTGCCAGTGCCGCACTTGCCTTCAGTGCTTCCGCATCTGCATGGATCGCATGCAGGGTGTCAGCCACGTTCTGGAAGGCGGTGATGACGGTTTCCTTGTACTGCGCTGCCGCCTGCTTGTACGACTCTTCTGCTGCGCGTTGACGATGACGCAGCACGCCACCATCGAGCAAAGGCATGGAGATATTGGCAGCTAACTCAAAGAAACGACCTGAGTTCCAGAACATCTGGCTGAACTTGCTGGCTGCGCCACCCCAGGTGCCATCTATCGAAAACTGCGGCAAGCGATTCGCCAGTGCGACACCAATTTGCGCGCTGGCTGCATGCAGCTGTTCTTCTGCTGCGCGTACGTCCGGACGCTGATCGATGACTTGCGACGGCAAACTCAAAGGCAAGTCTTCCGGCAACTGTAGTGAAGCGAGATCGAAGGATTCCGGCAAGTCACTGTCTTGCATGCCACCCGCCAGTGCGCGTAATAGATTACGGGTTTGTTCGAACTGCTTTTGCAAAGGTGGCAATTGTTCTTTCGCTTGCAGCAGGGTGGTTTGTTGAATGCTCAGATCAAGACGTGATGCATAACCGGCCTTGAATTGACGCTCGACGATTTCCACCGATTTTTCATTCGAAGCGATGATGGTTTGCAGGATGCCGATTTGCTCGCGCAGCAGCGCTTCCTGTATCGCCGCTGCCGTGATGTTCGAAGCGAGCGTGATGTAGGCCGCTTCGAGTTGCAGCTTTTGATACTTGGCTTGTGCTTCCAGTGTTTCCACTTGTCGACGATTGGCACCGAATACATCCGGCGTAAAGCCGACCGTCAGTTGTGTGGTGTGGAAGTTATAAATCACCGGTGCATTGAACGGTGCTGTACCGCCTTGTGCCGCCGATGGATTGGCGACGGTACTGATATCCCTGCCATTGCCCTGTACGCCCGGCGAATTGCCACCGAGGTTACCAGCAATCTTGGTACGGGAAGGCGAGTATCCGGCACTCAGGCTAGGGAAGAAGAAACCTTGCTGTGCGTAGACGTTTTCCTGCGCCACGCGCAGCGCAGCTTGCGCCGACTCTATGCTCGGATTGGCAGCAAATGCTTTTTCGATCAGCGCATTCAATTGCGGTGAACGGAACAGCTTCCACCAGTCAGCCTGGATATCTTGCGCGACGACAAAGCGCTGCGCATTGCCGCCACTGACTGGCGCAGTGCTCGTGCTCTCCGGCAATGGCTTGGGCGAAAACGTTTGCGATGGCGTCAGCTCCGGCCGTTTGTAGTCGGGGCCGACAGCGCAGCCGGTCAACAGCAGCAATGCGCTTGCTGCTGTCGCGGAGTAGAAAGTCTTATTCATTTTTTTCATGATTACTCCTAGCTCGCAGTGGCAGTTGGGCCAGCGGGCAATTCGTCTTTGCTGTCTTCGTTTTCAGTGAAGTTGGCAAAGCGACGGATGGCGACAGGCAGGATCAACAAGGTGAAGATGGTGCCTGTGATCACGCCGCCGACGATGACGCATGCAAACGGACGTTGAGTTTCACTACCAATACCGCGCGACAGCGCTGCTGGCAACAAGCCGAGGCCCGCCATCAAGGCCGTCATCAGGATAGGGCGCAGACGTACGACCGCACCTTGCACGATGGCTTCGGTCACTGCTGCACCTTCACGTACGCGCAGCAAGACTTCTTCCACCATGATCACGCCGTTTTGCACCGAGATCCCGGCAACGGCGATGAAGCCGACCGCGGCGGATACCGACAAGTGCAAACCGGACAGACCGAGTGCTGCTAGGCCGCCTATCAGTGTGAAGGGCACCATGCCGATCACCAGGCTGGCCAGGCGTACCGAGCGGAAGGCCCAGAACAGCAGCGAGAAGATCAGGAAGATAGTCAATGGAATGATGACCATCAGGCGTTTCGCCGCGCGTTGCGAGTTTTCGAACTGGCCGCCCCAGCTCAGGTCGTAACCTGGCGGCAGGGAAACTTGTTCTGCCACTGCGCGTTGGGCTTCTTCAACGAAGCTACCCTGATCGCGACCCAGCAGGTTCATCTTCACAATCACGCTGCGTGATCCGGATTCGCGCAAGATACGCGATGCACCCTGACGCACTTCTATGGTGGCGACATCGCTGAGTGAGATGGTGCCAGGGCCGTTACCGACTTGGGTGCCGGGTACTGCGAGTTGCAGATTACCGATCGCATCGATGCTGTTGCGATTCTTTTCCCCGATACGGACGACGACATCAAAACGTTTGTCTTCTTTGTACAGGCTGGTGACTGCTGTGCCTGACATCGCTTGCGTTACCAGATTGTTTACGTCGTTGATAGAGATGCCGTAACGTGCCAGCTTGGTACGATCCGGTGTCACCACCACTTCCGCCTGGCCACCGATGCGGGTGGCCTCAACGTCAGTCGCGCCGCGTATGCCTTCCACGACGCTAACGACCTGTGATGCCTTGTCTTCCAGGATGTCGAGGTTGTTGCCACTGATTTTGGCTACGATTTCACCGCGGAAACCGGACAGCGATTCTTCCACGTTGTCCTGGATGACTTGCGAGAAGTTGGTGGTAATGCCAGGTATTGCCGCGAGGTTTTCCGACATATGGGCAACCAGCTCCTCCTTGCTGCTGTAACGCCATTCCTTACGTGGTTTCAGGTCGACCAGGCTTTCCAGGTTATTAGGGCCTTTTGGATCGGAGCCGTCATCCGGACGACCTGCCTGCGTGATGATGCGTGCCACCTCAGGATAGGTCAGCAGTTTGGCGCGTACTATGCGCTCGATATCCTTGGTCGTTTCCAGTGAGGCAGAGGTCGGCAGTGTGATGGTCAGCCAGATATTTCCTTCATCCAGCTTGGGCATGAATTCACTCCCTAATCGCGGCGCGAGCAGGAAGGCGATGACGACCGGTATCGCGGAAAGCCACAGGGACTTGCGCGCATTCTTCATCGTGAAGTCGAGCACACGCTGATAGCGTACTTGCAGCCACTCCAGCCAGGGTTTGTGCTTCTCGGCCAGCGTCCGTTTTTGCAGGACGTAGGACAGCAGCGTCGGCAACAGTGTGAAGGTCAGCAGGACCGCACCTATCAGTGCAAAGGTCAGCGTCAGTGCCACTGGCGTAAAGATTTTTCCTTCCACGCGCTGGAAGGTAAAGATAGGTACGAAAGCAAGGATGATGATCGCTTTGGCGAATAGCACCGGATGCGACATGTCCTTCATGGTTTTGTACAAAACCTGCAGGCGATGCGAACGTGCATCATGCGGATTGGCGTCATGTACGGTTTTGACTGCCAGGCGCACCATCAATGCTTCGACGATGACGACCGCACTATCGATAATGATACCGAAGTCGACCGCGCCCAGTGAGATCAGGTTGGCTGATACACCGCGTGCATTCATCAGGATGAACGCGAACAACAGTGAGAGTGGAATCACGGTGGCCACGATCAGCGCCGCCACCCAGCTCGACAGAAATACCACTAGCACGGCGATAACCAGCAGCGCACCTATGATCAGGTTTTCTGCAACGGTGCTGACGGTATGACGTACCAGTTCCGTACGGTCATAGATAGGGATGATCTTGGCACCTGCAGGCAAGCGTGGTTGCAGTTGCGCAATCCGTTCTTTCAACTCGGCATTGATCTTGGACGGGTTGCCACCCTTGGTCATCGAGACGATGCCTTCGACGATGCTGTCTTTTTCGCCGGTTGCAACGATGCCGAAACGAGGACGCTCGCCGGAGCGTACGGTGGCGACATCGCCGACCGTAATCGCACGGCCCTGACGGGCGGTGATGACGACTTTGCGGATGTCTTCGCTGTTGGCGAACAGACCGGCCGAGCGCACCACCAGCGAGGCGTCACCTTGCCGCAGCAAGCCACCGCCAGCGCTGCCATTGCCGTTGTTGACGGCCTGGCTAAGCTGATCCAGCGTAATTTGATATTTGCGCAAAGCCAGCGGATCGACTTCGATTTGGTATTCCTTGATCGCGCCGCCAAAGCTGACGACATCGGCGACGCCAGGTGTCATGCGCAGCACCGGACGTATGGTCCAGTCCTGCAGCGTACGGATTTCAGTATCGGTCAGACCTGGTGCTTCGATGGTGTAGCGATAGACTTCACCGACTGCAGTCGAGAGTGGTGCAAGTTGTGGTTGCACGCCGCTCGGCAAGTCGACGGTCGAAAGCTTTTCGGTCACCTGCTGGCGCGCAAAATAGTTATCGGTATCCTCGGCAAAAGTGAGGGTAACGATGGATAAGCCGGTCATGGTGACCGAGCGCACATTGGTCAGGCGCGGTATGCCTGCCATTTCACGTTCGATAGGCAGGGTGACCGAGCGCTCCATATCTTCCGGCGCCTGGCCAGGCAATTGCGAGATGACGCGTACTTGTACGTCCTGTACATCAGGGAAGGCTTCAATTGGCAGATTGGATAATGCGTAGCCGCCGAAACCGATTAATGCACCTATCAGGACAAATACAAAAATCCGCTGCGTCATCGCGAAGACGATGAGACGATCAATCATGGTTATCGCTCACATTCAATTCAGCGTCGAGCAGGAGGGCACCTTTGATAACGATGCTTTCCGAACCTTTCAGGCCTTCACCGACATAGCTGATGTCGCTGCCGCGCGTGATGAGCTTGACCTTGCGTTGCTGGAATTCACCGGGGGCGTTTTGTACGTAGACGTAGCTGTAAATGCCGCGCGTGATGATGGCGCTATTCGGGACCGCGACACCGGTGCCGGTGTCCTGTTGCACGGAAGCGCGGACATACATTTCCGGCAGCAGTTTGGCATCTGGATTGTTCACGCGTGCCCTGACGGTCACACGCCGTGAATTTGGATCGACGGCCTGACCGAGTTGCACGATTTTCGCTGCGAATTGTTCGTTCGGATAAGCATCGCTGGCGATGGATACCGTGCTGCCGAGTTTGATTTGCGACAGCAGTTTTTCAGGGACATCGATCATCAGCCACAGGCGTTTGGGATCGGTGACGACGAACAGCGGGGAGGACATGCCAGGACTGACTTCCAGCGATGGCGTCGCAGTACGTTCTGTGACCACGCCATTCATCGGGCTGAGCAGGCTGATGCGCTGACCGCGTATGACCATGCCATTCGGGTTCAGGTTTTTCAGGCGCAATTCCGCGCGTGCGGTTTCTGCCTGGGCTTGCGTGTAGTCGGCCAATGCGTTCTCTACATCCTTGGCGGCGATGGCTTCGCCTTCACCGAGGTCCTTGGCACGTTCGTAGACGCGACGTTTGTGTTCGAGGTCTGCCTTGGCCTTGTTGATATCGGCATATGCGGTACCGACATCAGGCGAATCGATTTCTGCCAATACCTGGCCCGCTTTCACGACAGTGCCGGGTTCGGCCTTGAGGGCGACGATGCGACCGGAGATGCTGACACCTATGCGTGCAGTGACGTCTTCGTCATAGACCAGATGTGCGCTCAACTGATCGCCCAGCGGTATCGGGGAAGCAGGGATGACTCGCGCTTCTATCATGGTCAGCTGCGGTGCGCCATGCGGATAGCGCAGGGAATCGGTCGAATTCTTGACCGCGGATACGGCGGCGCGTGCTTCCTGTGCCTCCTGCGTTGATGCTCCCTTATCGCCACAGCCAGCCACTAGCAAGCTTGTCCCCATTGCTGCAGCTATCGTTATTTTTTTAAGTCCTTGCATGTTCCTTCATCCTTTGAGTCGCGGGTACATGGCATTTTGCTATTTCTGCAGCGGACAGAAAGACGCAGCCTATGTGATACCAATCTTACGAGGACTAGGGGTGAAAGCCGAGGAAGTAGGCATTACCATTCGGTAACGTGTTGGCGGGTGGATACATAGTACCCCGCTGCGGCAGCCGTTTTTCAGACCGGGTTGGGTGCCAGTGTCATGCGGACGATCAGTCCGGGGTGGGCGTCCGAGAATTCAAGGTTGCCGCCGTGCAGACGGGCGATCGCCATGACGCTGGCCAGACCCAGGCCGTAACCGGGGCGGCTGCGGTCCAGGCGATAGAAGTGGGTGCCTATGCGCGACAATTCAGTGGCCGGGATGCCTGCACCATTATCGCGCACGATGATGGCTGCGCCATGTGCATCCTGCGTGGTGCGGACTTCGACGGCGGCATTTTCTCCGGCGTATTTCAAAGCGTTATCCACCAGATTGGCAATTGCGCTGGCCAGCAGTTCGCGGTCGCCATTGGTGACGGGTTCGGCATCGAAAACAGAGGTCAGGCGCACCGATTTTTCCTCGGCCACTGGTTCATACAGCTCCAGTACATCGGCCACGACGTTATTGAGCGAAATGGCGCTAAAACTCTGGCGGCGCGTACCCGATTCCACTTCTGCCAGATTCAGCAGCTTGTTGAACATGACACTGAGTTCTTCCATTTCCTGCAACGCGAACTGGAGCGCTTCATCACGTGCCTGGGCACCTTCCCGTTCACTTTTGCGCAAGCGCAGCAGGATGCGTGTCATCGGCGTGCGCAGGTTGTGCGCGATGGTGTTGGAGATATGACGTACGCCATCCATCAGGCGTTGTTGCTGATCCAGCATGCTATTGATGTCGCGGCTGAGGCGGGAGAATTCATCTTCCTGCTGCTGCAGCGGGATGCGCTGGCTGAGGTCGCCTGCTTCGATATGTGTCACGATTTGTTGTATGCCGCTCAGACGCTGCCTGAGCTCGCGCCGGAACAGCAACGCGCCCCCTATCGACATGAAGAGGCCGATCAGGCCGGCGATCAGGCTGGCGCGATCGAACAGCCTTTCGATTTCGAGCTGATGGTTGATATCGCTGCCGACTACCAGCTTGCTGCCGTCCGGTAGTTGCTGGATATACATGCGTCCTATCGCTTCGCGGCCACTGCGCATGACGCGGGTTTCGACCATGCCTTCCTTGTTCTTTGCTTTGTGCGGGATGGATGGGATATTGCCGATGACTTTTTCGCCATAAGGATTCACCAGCAAATAGATTTCGGTATCCGAATAGACGCCATCACGCAGGATGTCCTTGATTTGCTGTGCGACCGAGCCTTCACCGTTTTCGATGAAGTCGTTCAACAGGCGTTGCGAATTGGAGGCGATGTGGCGGTCAATCTGGCTTTTCAGTACATTGACCGTCTGGGTATAGAAAACCGCCAGCAAGACCAGCATGGACAGCACCAGCAGGGCGCTGTAATTGAAGGCCATGCGAAAGGCGACCGAACTCCATAGTTTGAAACCAGGTAGTTTCATGGTGCTGGTTTAGCCACGGTTTTGGCGTGTTCGTGATCGTCGGCGGCATCTGCCTGCGGGTTGGGCGTGAGGATATAGCCCAGATTGCGTCGCGTATGGATCAGCGGCACGGCATAACCTTTGTCTATCTTGTTGCGCAAACGGCTGATATGAGCGTCGATGACGTTGGTTTGCGGGTCGAATTGATAATTCCACACCGATTCCAGCAACATGGTGCGGGTCAGTACCTGTCCCTTATGCGTCATCATGTACACCAGTAGACGGAATTCTCGTGGCTGCAAACTGAGCGGACGGCCGCCGCGTTCGACACTGCGGGTGAGCAAATTGACCTTCAGATCTTCTACGTAGAGTTCGCGTATGACTTCATTCGGCTGGGTCCAGCGCAGCAAGGCTTCGACACGAGCCGCGAGTTCCGGGAAGGCAAACGGTTTGGTCAGGTAGTCATTGCAGCCCGCCTGTAAGCCACGCACGCGCTCATCGATCGCAGACAGCGCGCTGAGTATCAGGACCGGGGTGCGCTTGCCCATTTCGCGGATCGCGGCCAGGATGGACAGGCCGTCCACGCCTTGCGGCAGCATGCGGTCCAGGATGATGACATCCCATTCGCCGCTTACGGCCAGCTCCATCCCATCTATGCCATCCGCGCAGACGGTCGCATCGTAGCCTATCTCTTTCAGCCCTTTGGCTATATAGAGCGCATTGTGCGTATCGTCTTCTATGATCAGGCAGCGGTGCATCTGGACTCCGGGTTTGCTACGGGATGTGCTGAGTATATACGGACTGGATTCTACGATGGTTCAGTTGAAATATTGCGGATATTGAATGAGCTATAGCGACTAAGTTGTCGGTATTGCAGAAAATGCAGGCAATAAAAAAGGCACCCGAAGGTGCCTTTTTCTTTCGTACAGTTCAAACCAAGCAGGCTAGGCCTGCCGGGAATTAGAACTTGTGACGGATACCGACGTTGAAAATCGATGGATCGCTACCGTTAGCTGCGCTTGTGCCCAGTTTAACGTTAGCATCGTTCGAAGTTTTCGAGTAGCCAGTGTACAGGTTGGTACGTTTCGACAGATCGTACGAGTACGAAATAGCGAATTTTTTGGTGTCTTGATCAACCGAACCAGTTGTTTTGTTGTCGTTGACAGCGTACGACGCGAAAATGGTGCCTGGACCAACTGGTGCGCTTACGCCCAACAGGTAGTTGCGATATTTGCCGTCATTGCCGACTGGGAAGTCAACTTTGGTATCAGCAAACGCGCCGTGCAGTTTTACAACGCCGAAGTCATAGGTCAGACCCAGGAAGTGAGCTTTGGTTTTGCTGATGTTAGCCAATGCTGCATTTGTGGAGTCTTGGTTGTTGTAAGCGTACTGAACGTTCAGTGGACCATTTGCGTAGCCCAGACCCAGACCGTAGTTGCTGTTCGCGCTTGTCGAACCAGCTACTTCGCCAAAGCCGTAAGCTGCGTTTGCTTTGAAGCCGCTGTACGAGTTCGATGTGTATTTAACCGAATTCGAAATACGACCCAAGTCGCCGCTCAGTGTGCCGTTGAAGAAGATGTTGCTGATCGCGCCAACTGTGCCGCCGTCGCCGAACGGATCGATTTGGTCGTATGCATCTTTAACTACGGAAGTTTGGCGACCCAACAGAACGGTACCAAATGTTGCGCTTTGCAGACCAACAGTTGCGAAACGGTTGAAACCGCCCGAGTTGCCTGTAGCAGCTGTGAAGGACGAGCCAGTGTCAGCAGCGATAGTTGCTTCCAATTGGAACAAAGCTTTCAGGCCGTTGCCCAGATCTTCAGTACCTTTGAAACCGATACGGCTAGCCGATTGACCGCCGGAGTTGATGCCGTTTGTGCGGGAGTTACCTGCTGCGCCGGTGTCGGTGCTAGCGAATCCCAAGTCAACGATACCGTAGACGGTAACGGACGATTGTGCCGATGCAGCACCTGCAAATGCGCCCAATACGGCCAGAGCCAGAAGCGATTTTTTCATTTAAATGTTCCTCAAATGTTGTTTTAAAAATGCATCACTTGACTAGCAAGTGGTACATGAAGTCCTGCGGAGCTGCCTGTCTTGCCCAATCCTTATTGCAAGACGACGATTGATTGAAACAAAATCCGCTGTGAGTGACAACCAAAATATCAAAAGCGCACTGGGGAAATGGCTGAAATGACGTTTTTTCGCAACAAAGCGGTGCGTTTCAATTCCAAAATGAGGCGCGCGTGATTTGTTGTGAAGCATGCCATTGTTGTCGTATAAATAACGATTCGGTTTGGTAGCGATCTGGAATCATGTCCGAACCCGGCGCGTCATATTTTTGGCTTTTCGTTCACTCTTCTTAAAACATGTGATTAATGCCAAAGGAGGTGCCGGTCTGCCGGGTTTTGCCTCCTGGCGGCAAAGAGACGAAGCCGCTGAGGATGGCGCGGTCCAGGCCCAGGTACAGATTGGTGTGGGTCGATAAGGCATACGTCGCCCCGACTATCATGAGATTGCGTCGGGCGGTTTCGGCAGATCCCGTCGCCAGGGTGGTCCGGTAGTAGCCGGTGGTGACGCTGATGGCAGGGGTGAAGTCGTAGCTTGCGCCTATCCAGCTATTCTTGGCCTGGTTGTTAATTCCTTTGACGGCGGTTTCTGCTTCGGTATTGATATGGCCGCCTGCGATGCGCCAGCCGTCGCCCTGGTAGGCGCCGCCGAAGGTAATTTGATCCTGATCCCGGTAGTCCACTGCGCTGCCGGTTGCGACATTGGGTTTTTGCCTGGTGTACGCGGCACCGATGACAAATGGGCCAGGGCGGTAGGTAAGCCCGATTGCCTTCGCGCTGCCGTTGCTGTTGGAGCCAGCGACTTCACCGGCGGAATATTCGGCGAGCACGGTCAGGCCGTCGAACTTGCCTATATATTGGACGTCATTGCTGAAACGGGTGCCGCCTATGGTGCCGTACGGGAATCCGTTGAAGTTGCCATCCGCATTGCCAGCCGAGGCACCGGCCAAAGGGATGATCTGCACGTAACGATATTGGAACGGATCGTAGGCGAAGATGGTTTTGCAGGACACCGATGGCATGCGGCCGAAGTCGATGGAGCCAAATGAACCGGCCACGCCTACCGATGAGATACGGTTGAACATGCGTCCCGCATTATTATCCAATGCGCCGGTGCCGGTGTTGAAGCCGGTTTCCAGGTGGAAGTGGGCATTCATGCCGCCGCCCAGGTCTTCGGTGCCTTTGATGCCTATGCGATTGTTGTAGTACTCGCCATTCGAACCCATTTTCAATGTATCACCACCATCCTTGGTGGTATTGGTAACATTGCGTATGCCAGCATCTATCGTGCCGTATATATTGATGGTCGATTGATAATTGGTGCCGGCAAACGGTTTTTTTGCGATTTGTTCGTTATTGGTCTCGTCATTCGCTTCCTTGAAGGTGCCATATATAGTCATGGCGGGTTGAGCGTATGCGGTGCTGACCACGGCGCTACTAAGAGCAAGCGCAAAATGCAGGCTGTTCATCTAAAGGCTTATTTGTCCGGGTTATGTAGGTGAGCCACCTTCTTCATCGGCAGCATATGGCCGAAGCTGTATGGTGGCGGGCATCTTATTTAGTTAGTCCGGGCAAGGCTAAGCGAAATGGCGGGCAAGTCTTTTTGACGTGCGTTAACATTTTGCAAAAGACACATTTCATCGGTAATTGGGTGTCGTTCTCATGCAACATTTGTTTTGAATAGGTTAGAGATATATGCAGTTTCCAGATCGTTTGATACAGCACTTTGATAGCGCCTTGCGCGTGATGGCCGGTGTTTCCGTTGCCGGACGCGCGAACCCCGCAGCGAAAGTTGCCGATGGTGAGTTGGATAGCGCGCAGCGTCGGCATAGTGCCGGATTGATGCGGGTCAACCATGTGGGTGAGGTATGCGCGCAGGCTTTATATCAGGCGCAGGCGCAATTCGCGCGCAGTCCGGCAATTAAGGAGCAGCTTTTGGTCGCGGGGCGTGAGGAAGAAGACCATCTGGCATGGACTGCCGAGCGTTTGCGCGAGCTGGGTTCACGTCCCAGCTTATTGAATCCGTTGTGGTATGCAGGCGCTTTTGCGCTGGGCACCGTCGCGGCAACGCTGGGTGATGCGCGCAGCCTGGGTTTTGTGGTGGAAACCGAGCGTCAGGTCGAGGCGCACTTGAACGAACATCTGAGCAGCCTGCCGCCGCAGGATGCCAAATCACTGGCGATCGTGCAGCAAATGAGTACGGATGAAGCTGAGCATGGCTCGGCAGCACAGGCTCTGGGTGCGCAAGCGGTGCCGCCCTTCGCGCAAATGGGTATGCAGGCGATGGCGAAAGTCATGACGACGACCGCCTATTATTTATAGGGCTCTATTTATATAGTTGGTTTTCACCACGTTTTCAGCGTGACGAGCAAAAAGGGATAGCCGTAAGCTATCCCTTTCTTTTTGCCTAAACAGTTGGTGTTGCGGCCCAGGCTCAGGCTGCGGCTGCCGGTGCGGCGTCGTCGACGATCTCGAACGAATGGGTAATTTCAGCAGTCTTTTCCATCATGATAGAAGCCGAGCAGTATTTGTCATGCGACAGCTTGATTGCGCGTTCGACCACATTGGACTTCAGGTTGCGGCCGCTGACGGTGAAGTGGAAGTGGACTTTGGTAAAGACTTTCGGGTCGGTTTCAGCGCGTTCTGATTTGAGGGATACTTCGCAGCCTCGCACATCCTGGCCACTTTTGCGCAGGATCACGACGACGTCATAGGCGGTGCAGCCGCCAGTGCCGAGCAGCACTACTTCCATCGGGCGTGGTGCCAGATTGCGGCCGCCGCCTTCAGGCGCGCCATCCATGGCGACGACGTGGCCGGAGCCGGTTTCAGCTAAAAAGGTCATGCCGGACAAGCCGGTCCAGCGTACTGTGCATTCCATGGTGTTCTCGTAAAGTTGCAGGTTGATTTTGTGCCATTGTAACTGCTGACGAGGAAATTGATGAGGCGTGCGCAAACGTAAAAATTGCCGGGCATACACAAATTCCATGCTTTTTCGGCATCAATTCGCCTGGATCGCAACGGTTTAGCTGCAAATATCGCCAAAATAGCTGCTTAAATTTGACGCTAAGTCCTTGAAAAGTCTATAATCTGCGGTTCTTTCGTTTGCTCAGGAAGAGATAACAAGGCCGAGTACGCATGTAGCAGCAAGCACGCGTAACCACCATTTGAGCGATTTTAATTATTTAGGAAGTCATCATGAAAACCTTCTCCGCTAAAGGACACGAAGTCCAGCGCGATTGGTTCGTGATTGACGCGACGGACAAAGTCCTCGGACGTGTTGCCAGCGAAGTGGCACTCCGACTGCGCGGCAAACACAAACCGGAATTTACTCCTCACGTCGACACCGGCGATTTCATCGTCGTGATCAACGCAGGCAAACTGCGCGTGACCGGTACCAAAGCAACAGAAAAAACATACTATCGCCACTCTGGTTACCCAGGCGGTATCTATGAAACCAACTTCCTGAAAATGCAACAGCGTTTTCCGGGTCGCGCGCTTGAGAAAGCGGTCAAAGGCATGTTGCCTAAAGGCCCACTCGGCTACGCGATGATCAAGAAGCTCAAAGTGTACGCTGAGGCAACTCATCCGCACGCTGCGCAGCAACCTAAAGCACTTGAACTCTAAGGAATAGACATGATCGGTAACTACAATTACGGAACCGGCCGTCGCAAGAGTGCAGTGGCTCGCGTCTTCATCAAATCCGGCTCCGGCCAGATCGTTGTCAACGGCAAGCCAGCGAGCGAATACTTCTCGCGCGAAACCGGTCTGATGGTGATCCGCCAGCCTCTGGAACTGACCAACAATGTTGAAACATTCGACATCATGGTTAACGTCAACGGTGGTGGTGAGTCCGGCCAGGCGGGCGCTGTTCGTCACGGTATCACCCGTGCCCTGATCGACTACGATGCAACCTTGAAATCGGAACTGTCCAAAGCAGGCTTCGTTACTCGTGATGCACGTGAAGTTGAACGTAAAAAGGTCGGTCTGCGCAAAGCACGCCGCGCCAAACAGTTCTCCAAGCGTTAATCTGCGTTTTCAGAGCATCGAAAAGCCGCCTGGTTTACGCCTGGCGGCTTTTTTTATCCCTGTTTGCAGTTGGAAACGATGGTGGGGCGAGCGTATGCAGCTCATCGCCTGTTAAAATAAAACGAAGTAAATTTTGCTAGGAAGAAACATGATCAAGGTTGGCATCGTCGGCGGGACCGGTTATACAGGCGTGGAATTGTTACGCTTGTTGGCAACGCATCCGGAAGTCAAACTCACCGCGATTACTTCGCGCAAGGAAGATGGTTTGCCGGTGGCAGACATGTTTCCATCGCTGCGCGGACGTGTGGACCTGGCGTTTTCAGCGCCGGAAAAAGCCAAGCTGACCGAATGTGATGTTGTTTTCTTTGCCACGCCGCACGGTGTGGCCATGGCGCAAGCGCCGGAATTGCTGGCCGCTGGCGTCAAGGTCATCGACCTTGCAGCTGACTTCCGTTTGCAAGACATCGCTTCCTTTGAGAAGTGGTACAAGATCCCGCACACCTGCCCGGAGCTGTTGAAAGAGGCTGCCTACGGTCTGGTTGAATTGAATCGCGACACCATCCGCAAAGCGCGCATCGTCGGCAACCCGGGTTGCTATCCGACCACCATGCAACTCGGTCTCGCGCCTTTGTTGCAGGCTGGTGTGATTGATGCGTCGCACCTGATCGCCGATTGCAAATCGGGCGTGTCCGGTGCCGGTCGTAAAGCTGAAGTCGCGACGCTGTTCTCCGAAGCGGGCGATAACTTCAAAGCTTACGGTGTGTCTGGCCATCGTCACTCACCAGAGACCCTCGAACGTTTGCGTTTGTTGACCAATGATAAAGTCGGCCTGCTGTTCACACCGCATCTGGTGCCTATGATACGTGGCATGCATTCGACCCTGTATGCACGCCTGACCAAGGACATTGACAACGCAGCGCTGCAAGCCCTGTTTGAAAAGGCGTATGGCAACGAACCGTTTATCGACGTAATGCCTTTCGGTTCGCATCCTGAAACACGTTCGACACGTGCATCGAATATGTTGCGTATCGCCTTGCACCGTCCGGATAACGGCGACACCGTCGTGGTACTGGTGGTACAGGACAATCTGGTCAAGGGCGCTTCCGGCCAGGCGGTGCAATGTATGAACCTGATGTTCGGCCTGGATGAAACGGCCGGTTTGATGCACATCCCTGTTTTGCCGTAATGATGCGCATCTGATACATGAGTAAGCCCAAACCGGTATTTAAGTCCCTGCAGCGCAAGCTATGGTTGCGTCGCTGGTCGATATCAGCACCGCGCATGACCATCAAGAATCACCTGCCGTGGCCATTGCGGGCGGTATTCATCGCGATTGTGGTGGGTTTGGGTGGTGCGATGGCGATGTGGGCCTATGACCTGGGGCGCAGTTTTACCGGTTTCAAGCCGGGTGCGACTACGGCGCAACTGGCAGAAGTGCAGGAGCAACTCAAACAAATCACTACTGAGCGCGATAAATTTGAAACCACGGTGAATGCGGCGGAGAGCCAGCTCAATATAGAGCGTTCGCTGCAGTCACAACTGGCGCGCCAGATCAAAACGCTGGAATCGGAAAACACCAAGCTGAAAGAGGACCTGGCTTTCTTTGAAAGCCTGTTGCCGACCGATACCGGGGCACAAGGGATTACGATACGACGCCTGAAGGCGGAAATGCTGGAGCCTACGCAATTGCGTTATCGCTTGCTATTGATGCAGGGTGGCAAGGTAGTCCACGATTTCGCAGGGAATTACCAGCTTATTGTGACGCTGGTGCAGGACGGCAAAAGTGCTATGATGACCTTCCCGAAGCCGGATGAAGCGGATAAATTCAAGCTCTCATTCAGGCATTACCAGCGTATAGAGGGCGTCCTCACGATACCTGCAGGCGCAGTGCCCAAGTCGATCCAGATCAAGGTCCTGGAAAAAGGCACGTTGCGCGCGCAACAGTCTTCAAATTTGTAAAGGAGCGTCATCATGTTTAGCCGTAAAGCAAAAAGTACGATAGATAGCCTGATAGGCGCTTCCACCATCATCACCGGCAACGTCCATTTCAAGGGCGGTCTGCGTATCGATGGTTGCGTCAAAGGCGACGTGATTGCCCAGGCAGATGAAATCAGCATGTTGGTGATTTCCGAGCATGCGCGGGTCGAAGGTGAAGTGCGGGTTGCGCATTTACTTGTCAATGGGGAAATAATCGGACCGGTATTTTCGTCAGAATTGCTTGAATTGCAGCCGAAAGCCCGCATAACTGGTGACGTAAACTACAAAGCGCTGGAAATGCACGGCGGTGCTGTAGTTTCCGGCAAGCTGACCCATGAGGTCGATGAACCGATTTTGAAGTTGGCTGTACCTATACTTGCCGCGAATAATACGTAAAACGCGGCTTAGGTCTATAATGAACTACCGTTTTCCAGCAGGAGCCTGAAATGAATGCAGTTGCCGAAATGCCATCCCCTATCGTTTTCAGCGACAGCGCTGCGCTGAAAGTTGCAGAGTTGATCGAAGAAGAGGGTAATCCAGATCTGAAATTGCGCGTATTTGTGCAGGGCGGCGGTTGCTCCGGCTTCCAGTACGGCTTTACGTTTGACGAAATCGTCAACGAAGACGACACCACCATGACCAAGAACGGCGTGCAGTTGCTGATCGACTCAATGAGCTACCAGTATCTGGTCGGCGCAGAGATCGATTACAAAGACGACCTGGAAGGTGCGCAATTCGTGATCAAGAATCCGAATGCAACAACGACGTGTGGTTGCGGTTCTTCGTTCTCGGCTTAATAGCGTAACGACGCAGCTCAGTCTCCAATAAAAAAGCGCAGAATCTTCTGCGCTTTTTTTACGTCCTTAAACTTTGCGTGTTCAGGCCGGGTACAGCGCGCCCAAGATCCGCAAGCCGCGTGCGCCGGTCACCGATGGCAGGTTACCCGGCTCACGTACAGTGAAGCGTTGCGCCAGCCATGCAAAGGCGAGCGCCTCCACCTGATTCGGCGCCACGCCCAGCGTCACTGTCGACTCCACCTTGATCGTCGCCTGATGCAGCTTCAACGCATAGTGCAATAGCGTCAGCAGATAGTGATTGTAGGCACCGCCACCGCATACATACACCGCCTGGGTGTGTGGCGCATATAGTTTGATCGCATCCGCCAGCGTGGTCGCCGTGAATACTGCCAGCGTGGTTTGTACATCGGCACTCGCGAGTCCCGGGAAGTTGCTTAGTTTTTGCGCCAGCCAGGCCGGATGAAACAAATCGCGTCCGGTGCTTTTCGGTGGTGCAGCCGCGAAGAATGCTTCATCACGCAGTGCTGCCAACAATTCTGTGTGCACATTGCCAGTCTTGGCCCATGCGCCATCTGCATCGTAAGGCTGGCCATTGTGTTGTGCTATCCATGCATCCATCAATACATTGCCAGGCCCGGTGTCGAAGCCGATGACGGGCGCGTTTTTATCTTTCGGCAGGATGCTGATGTTGGCGATGCCGCCTATGTTTACCAGCACGCGGTTTTCAGTCGTTGATCCGAACAGTGCTTGATGGAAGGCTGGTACCAGTGGTGCGCCCTGACCACCGGCAGCAATGTCGCGGCTGCGCAGGTCAGCGATGACATCGATGCCGGTGAGTTCTGCCAGCAAGGCAGGGTTGTTGGTCTGCCGTGTATAACCGACCTCGGGCCGGTGTCGTATGGTTTGACCATGTACGCCGATAGCTGTCACGCGTTGGGCATCGAGCTGTGTCTGTTGCAGCAGGTCGCGTACGCATTCCGCGTAGTGAGTGACCAGCGTATTGGCGGCGATCGCTTCACGATGAATTTCATCCGGACCTGCGCTTTGCAGCGCCATCAGTTCGGCGCGTAACGCATCGGGAAAGGGCACATAGGCTGCAGCCAGAGTCTGGCGCACGCTGCCGTCTGCAGAGAACTCGGCGAGGATGCCATCGACGCCATCGAGGCTGGTGCCGGACATCAGGCCTATGAAAAGGGAGGAATCAGTAGACATAAAAAAACCGTTCGTCAGGGTAGTTCACTCTACACTGGACGAATGGTTTTGTGGAGCCGGATCAGGCAGATCCGGCTCGGAAGCGCTGCTTATTTTGCTGCGAGGCGGACGTTGCTATTTTCCGGTGACAGCAAGGCAAAGCGATGTGTCATGTCGGTGGCGACAGTACGGAATTTTTGCATTTGCGAAGCGGTCAACGGCTGTGCATTCGGGATATCGACAGACATCGGATCACGTGCTTCATTGTTGACGCGGAACTCATAGTGCAGATGCGGACCGGTCGACCAGCCGGTCATGCCAACATAGCCGATAACCTGACCCTGGCTGACTTTGGTACCTTTGCGCAGGTTGGTGGCGAAGCGGCTCATGTGCGCATAAGCGGTCGAGTACTTGGACCAGTGCTTGATGATGACGACGTTGCCGTAACCACGTTGGGTGCCGGCGAAGTCGATCACACCGTCGCCGGATGCGCGGATAGGTGTGCCGATCGCTGCCGCGAAGTCGACGCCTTTATGTGCTTTCCACAAGCCGGAGATAGGGTGCTTGCGCACCGAGAAGCCGGACGAGATACGCGAGAATTCCAGTGGCGATTTGAGGAAGGCTTTTTTCAGTGACTTGCCGTCAAAGCCATAGTAACCGCCGCTCGAAGCAACGCTAGGATCATCGAACCAGACCGATTGATAGGTTGCAGGGCCATTCATGAATTCGCCTGCCAGTACGCGACCGGCGTAGACGTATTCGCCGTTTTGCCAGAAGGTTTCGTACACTACGTTGAAGCGGTCACCACGACGCAGGTCGGAGCCGAAGTCGATGTTGGTGGAAAACATATCGACGATTTGCGAAGCGACGTTGTCCGGGATTTGTGCGGCGTCAGTGGCAGCAAACAGCGAAGATCTGATTTCGCCGGAGCGCATTTCTATGCGTTTTTCCAGCGCGATGGCTTTTTCGGTAGCCTTGAAACCCTTGCCTTCGCGGCGGATTTCTATGTTCTTCAGGTTGCCTGCACCAGTACCGACGGTGCTGCTGAGCCAATTCAATTCGCCGTCTTCAGTGGTTTGCACCTGTACCCGTTTGCCGGCTTTCAGTTGCATCACATTGCGCGCGATGGCATCGGATTTGATGAAGTTGGCAGCGTCTGCGTCGTCTACACCCAGGCGATTCAGCAAAGTGGCGAGGGTGTCGCCCGAGCGTACACGCTCTTCGCTGATGTAGTTTTGCTGGAGGGTGTCGAGCGCGGCGATCTGGTCGGCCAGATGCGGCAGCTGCAATTCCTGTGTAATGGACTTGATCGGCAAATCATCTGCATCAGGGGCCATAGGGGCCACGCCTGCTGCACCAAACGCGCACACTGCCAACAGCAATGCGGAGGCGGAAACGATGCGGGTTTTACGGGATGATCCGAGTAGTAGTTTCTTACTGGCTGAGCTTGCGCTAAGTAATTTATTTAATGTGAACATGCAATAAGTTAAAATCTGCCGCTTGTTCGGTTTCTCTTTCTTGTGTTTTTATAAGTTGATGAACGGCAAGGTTAGAGTAGCTGGAATTAAATTAAAAAAGCATTGTACCGATTTCTGTTTTTCTTACCCCTTTTTTTACAATTTACTTTTACGATATGGACGTTTCTTCTAGCAGCAAAGCTGATCAATTGCCTCTCTCAGACAAGGTGCAAGAGGCCTTGGCGGTCGCTAAGCGCGGCGTTGAAGAATTGTTAATCGAATCAGAGTTCGCGCAGAAGCTCGCGCGCTCTGAACAAACTGGCAAGCCTTTACGCATCAAACTCGGTCTGGACCCGACTGCACCAGATTTGCACCTGGGTCACACCGTCGTATTGAACAAGATGCGTCAGTTGCAAGATCTGGGCCATCAGGTCATCTTCCTGATCGGTGATTTCACCTCCATGATCGGAGACCCGTCCGGCCGCAATATCACCCGCCCGCCGTTGACGAAAGAACAAATCGAAGAAAACGCGAAGACTTACTTCTCGCAAGCCAGTCTGGTGCTGGATCCGGAACGTACCGAGATCCGCTATAACTCGGAGTGGTGCGATCCGCTGGGCGCGCGCGGCATGATCGAGCTGTCGGCGAAATACACGGTGGCGCGCATCCTCGAGCGCGAAGACTTCACCAAGCGCTTTAAGGCGAATACGCCTATCTCGCTGCATGAATTCCTGTACCCGCTGATGCAGGGCTACGATTCGGTCGCGCTGAAATCCGACCTGGAGCTGGGCGGTACTGATCAAAAATTCAACTTGCTGGTAGGCCGCGAGTTGCAAAAAAGTTATGGCCAGGAACAGCAATGTATCTTGACCATGCCTTTGCTCGAAGGTCTCGACGGCGTCGAAAAGATGTCGAAATCGAAAGGAAATTATATCGGTATCACCGAACCGGGTAACACCATGTTCGCCAAGCTGATGAGCATTTCCGATGTGATGATGTGGCGTTACTACGAATTGTTGTCTTTCCGCTCACTCGCCGAAATCGCCCAGTTCAAGCAAGATATCGAAGGCGGTCGTAATCCGCGCGATGTCAAAGTCTTACTGGCGCAGGAAATCGTCGCACGCTTCCATTCCGTGCAAGCGGCAGAAGATGCGCTGACCGACTTCGTCAATCGCTCCAAAGGCGGTATTCCGGACGATATCCCTGAAGTGGCGCTGACCGGCGCACCGCTGGGCATAGGTCAATTGCTCAAGCAGGCGAACTTGTGCGCATCGACTTCGGAAGCCTTGCGCATGGTAGAGCAGGGTGGCGTACGGATAGACGGCACAGTCATCAGCGATAAAGCATTGAAAGTGGAGGCTGGAACCGTGGTCGTGCAAGTCGGCAAGCGCAAGTTTGCTCGCGTCACGCTGGCTTAAGCAGGACTGCATGATTGCACTCTTGCAGCGCGTGGCGCATGCCAGCGTCGTGGTGGATGGCGCGACCGTCGGCGCGATCGATGCCGGGCTGATGGTATTGTTGTGTGCAGAACGCGGCGATACCGAAAAGGAAGCTGATGCCTTGCTCGGCAAATTATTGTCGTATCGCGTGTTTTCGGATGCGGCAGGCAAGATGAATTTGAGCGTGGTCGATACCGCCGGTGGCGTATTGCTGGTGCCGCAATTCACGCTGGCAGCAGATACCCGTTCCGGCACGCGGCCCTCATTTACACCAGCGGCAGCACCGGATCTGGCGCGTGCCTTGTTTGATTACTTTGTCGCACAGGCTCGTGGACGGCATGCCAATATCGCAATCGGGCAATTCGGCGCGGATATGAAAGTTTCACTCACCAATGACGGACCGGTGACGTTTTGGTTACAGGTCAAGCCGGCAGTTTGAAATATCCGTGCGGCATGATTTGTTTGCTGCCGCTACAATGTTTTCAACTAAATTGAATAGTCGAGTGCACGATGAAACTATGGAGTGATTCTTTCAAGGATGGTGCGGCAATCCCGGGTGAGTTCGCTTTTTGCGTGATAGCCCCGGCGACGCATGTCACCTTGTCCAGCAATAAAAATCCGCATCTGGCCTGGAGCGGTGTGCCCGCAGCGACCAAATCGCTGGTGCTGGTCGTGCACGATCCGGATGTGCCTTCACGTGGCGATGATGTGAATCAGGAGGGCAAGACCGTGCCGGCCGATTTGCCGCGTGTCGACTTCTTCCACTGGACGCTGGTCGACCTGCCGCCGGACACGCAGCAAATTGCAGCCGGATCTTTTGCACATGGCGTAACCCCACGCGGTAAATCCGGTCCGGCGATTGCGAACTCGCCGGTTCCGGGCGCTCGTCACGGCATCAACGATTACACCGGCTGGTTTGCATCGGATGCCGATATGGCAGGCGCATACTTTGGCTATGACGGTCCATGCCCGCCGTGGAATGATGCGATCGTGCATCGCTATGTATTCACTCTGTATGCGCTGGATATTGCCAGTGTGCCGCTGGATGGTGAATTCACCGGTCAGCAAGTGCGCGCTGCGATCGCCGGGCATGTGCTGGATCAGGCCAGTGTCAGCGGTAGCTACACGCTGAATCCGGCACTGGCACCAGACTAGTAACGAGGAAGATGTGACAGAAATATTATTGATACGCCACGGCGAAACCGAGTGGAATGTCGGCAAGCGTTTGCAGGGGCATACCGACGTTGCGCTGAACAATGAAGGTCGGCGGCAGGCGGCGGCGCTCGGACGCGTCTTGCTGGATGAGCCGCTGGACGCGATTTATTCAAGCGATCTGTTGCGCGCCTACGATACGGCACAAGCAGTAGCGAATCCGCGCGGCATGCAAGTGCAGTCCGAGCAGGGTTTGCGTGAGCGCTGCTTTGGTGCCTTCGAGGGTTTGAACCACCCGGAAATCAAGGAAAAGTTTCCGGAAGATTACGCCGCATGGCAGCGTCGCGATATCGATGCGCGCTATCCGGACGGTGAGCGTCGTGCGGAAACCTTGCGTGAATTTGCAGCACGGGCGGTGGATTGTATTTCCCGCCTTGCGAGTATGCCGGGCAACCGCAAGATTGCGGTCTTTACACATGGCGGCGTGCTGGATTCGGTGTATCGCCGGGTGAAAAGCATGGGCTATGAGCACCCGCGTGATTTTGACGTGCTGAACGCCAGCATCAACCGTGTGAGCTTTGATGGTCAGAATTTCCAGATCCTGCAATGGGCAGATGTCTCGCATCTGGCACATGCTTCGCTGGATGAAAATGACAACCCCAAGTAACAGCTGCAAATAAAAAATTGAAATAAGCCAGGCGAAATAGGCAAACTGGCAATAAGTTGCCTGGAAATACAACGTTTGGTGCATTGCTTCATAAGTCATGGGCGGATGCGGCTAAAATAGCGGTTTTCCTCCGCATGCTGCTGTCGTGAACATCGGTCCTTATTCCCTTCCGAACAATGTTTTTGTCGCTCCTATGGCCGGGGTGACGGATCGGCCATTCCGCCAATTGTGCAAACAATTGGGCGCGGGCTACGCCGTATCGGAGATGGCAGCCTCGAATCCAAGGTTGTGGGCCAGCGATAAATCCACGCGCCGTACCAACCACGATGGCGAAGTCGAGCCGAAAGCGGTGCAGATTGCCGGTGCCGATCCGGTTTTGCTGGCCGAGTGCGCCAAATTCAATGTGGATAAAGGTGCGCAAATCATCGATATCAACATGGGTTGCCCGGTCAAGAAAGTGTGCAATAGCTGGTGCGGCTCGGCCCTGTTGCAGCATGAAAGCCTGGTCGCGGAAATCCTGGAAGCCGTGGTCGCATCGGTCAACGTACCGGTCACGCTGAAATTCCGTACCGGCTGGGACCGGGCGCACAAGAATGCGCTGAATATCGCGCGCATCGCTGAACAAAGCGGCATCGCCATGCTGACCCTGCACGGACGTACCCGCGCTGACGGTTACAGCGGCGACGCCGAGTACGAGACGATTACCGCAGTCAAGGCGTCAGTTTCCATACCCGTTGTGGCGAATGGTGACATCACGACGCCTGAGAAAGCGCGCTATGTGCTGGATGTGACCGGAGCGGATGCCATCATGGTCGGTCGCGCGGCACAGGGGCGGCCGTGGATTTTCCGTGAAATCGAGCATTACCTGCGGACCGGGACTTATTTGCCGCCACCTATGATTGCCGAAGTGCAAGTCCTGATGGATGAGCATTTGCGTGCGCATTATGCTTTTTACGGTGAATACCTCGGGGTACGTACCGCGCGCAAGCATATAGGCTGGTACGTGCGGGAACTGGTCGGTGGCGAAGCATTTCGTCAACAAATGAACAAGCTGGAAGACTGCGAGCAGCAATTGGCTGCCGTAAATACATTCTTTGAAATGCAGTTGGCCCACGGCGAACGGTTACAATATCGTCCGACCGCAGAAAAGTTGGCCGCCTGATACGGGGTTGGTGTCTTGTCATGTAAGTGGCAGAATGCGAGCCCGACAAATTATAAAAACGCGCAATCAACTAAGCACAATGAGCAAAGATAATATCCAAGAAGTCGTCAAGAAAAGCCTAGAGAAATATTTCAAGGACCTCGGCGAGCAAATGCCATCGAATGTTTATGAGATGGTGGTCTTCACCGTAGAAAAACCCATCCTCGAAGCAGTGATGGAACGTGCTGAAGGCAACCAGTCGCACGCGGCGGACATGCTGGGCATTAACCGCAACACCTTGCGCAAGAAATTGCAGCAGCACGATTTATTGTAATTTCCAACCTTCTTCCCGCACTCGCGGCGGGAAGTGAATAAGCTAAGGGCAGTGGCGTCGCGGCCTGTTTGAACTCTGCTTACGACGCGCCTTTATCTTATTTAATTTACTTCCACTATTTTCATCATGATCAAACAAGCTCTCATCTCGGTCTCCGACAAAACTGGCGTTCTGGAATTTGCCCGCGCCCTGTCAGGCATGGGTGTCAACATCCTGTCGACCGGCGGCACCGCAAAACTGCTGGCTGAGAACGGCATCAGCGTGACCGAAGTGGCCGACTACACCGGCTTCCCTGAGATGCTGGATGGCCGCGTCAAAACCTTGCACCCGAAAGTACACGGCGGCATCCTGGCGCGTCGCGATTTTCCTGAGCATGTCAGCGCACTGGATAAGCACGCGATCCCGACCATCGACATGGTGGTCGTCAATCTCTATCCATTCCAGCAAACCGTGGCACGTGCAGAGTGCTCGCTGGAAGATGCCATCGAAAACATCGACATCGGCGGTCCTGCCATGTTGCGTTCGTCGGCCAAGAATCACAAAGACGTCGTCGTCATTTGCGATCCGACTGACTACAGCCAGGTACTGAGCGAGCTCGGTGCGAATAAGGGCGAAGTCACTTACGAAACCAAATTCACATTGGCGAAAAAAGTATTCGCACACACCGCGCAATACGACGGTGCGATCACCAATTACTTCACCTCGCTGGGTGCAGACAAACAGCACGCTACACGCAGTGCTTATCCGTCTACCCTGAACCTGCATTTCGAAAAAGTGCAGGAAATGCGTTACGGTGAAAACCCGCATCAATCGGCAGCCTTCTATCGCGAAAGCAATCCGCAAGTCGGCGCGTTGGCCAACTACACGCAATTGCAAGGCAAGGAACTGTCGTACAACAACATCGCCGATGCAGATGCAGCATGGGAATGCGTAAAGACTTTCGACGAATCCGCTTGCGTCATCATCAAGCACGCGAATCCTTGCGGCGTTGCAGTCGGCATCAGCCCGCTGGAAGCGTATAGCAAGGCTTTGCAAACCGATCCGACTTCGGCCTTCGGCGGCATCATCGCCTTCAATCGCGAGCTGGATGGCAATGCAGCAGAAGCCGTGGCCAAACAATTCGTTGAAGTCCTGATTGCGCCGTCCTTCAGTGAAAAAGCCAAACAGATTTTTGCTGGCAAACAAAACGTACGCCTGCTGGAAATCCCGCTCGGCAATGCAGTCAATGCACATGACTTCAAACGCGTAGGCGGTGGCTTGCTGGTGCAATCGCCAGATGCGAAGAATGTTTTGCTGTCTGAATTGAAAGTCGTCAGCAAGAAACAGCCGACCCAACAGCAATTGCAAGACCTGATGTTTGCATGGCGCGTCGCCAAGTTCGTTAAATCGAATGCGATCGTGTTCTGCGCAAACGGCATGACCATGGGCGTAGGCGCAGGCCAGATGAGCCGCATCGACTCCGCGCGTATCGCCTCGATCAAGGCGCAGAATGCAGGCTTGTCGCTGGCTGGTACCGCGGTCGCGTCGGACGCGTTCTTCCCGTTCCGCGATGGCCTCGATGTCGTGGTTGCGGCCGGTGCGACTTCAGTCATCCATCCGGGTGGTTCGATGCGCGATCAGGAAGTAATCGATGCAGCGGATGAACAAGGCGTCGTGATGCTGATGACAGGCACACGCCACTTCCGTCACTAATCAGCAAAGTCATGCGACACTAGTCGCGTGACTTGCTTATAGCTACTTCCTACTCCATGAAAATTCTCGGTATCGACCCCGGCTTGCGTACCACCGGCTTTGGCGTGATCGAGAAGCATGGCAACAAGCTCAGCTACATCGCATCGGGCACCATCAAAACGCCCGATGCCGATTTGCCGCAGCGCCTCAAAACCATACTCTCCAGCGTCTCCGAAGTCATTGCGACGTATCGTCCAGATTGCGCGGCGATAGAGAAGGTATTCGTCAACGTGAATCCGCAATCGACGCTCTTGCTTGGACAGGCACGGGGTGCGGCGATATGCGCGCTGGTGCATGCAGATTTGCTGGTGGCGGAATACACCGCGCTGCAAGTCAAGCAAGCAGTGGTCGGGCAGGGCAAGGCGCAAAAAGCACAGGTGCAGGACATGGTGCAGCGCTTGCTGAAGTTGTCGGGTATGCCCGGCACCGATGCCGCCGATGCATTGGGTGTGGCGATCTGCCATGCGCACAGCGGCGAAACCCTGAGCGTGCTCGGCGCGCTGGCACCAGAGCTGGCACGCAAAGGTTTGCGTGTGCGCGGTGGTCGCCTGGTCGGTTAGGTCGGTTAGTATTAGTCTTTCCTCTTTTCCCAAGGTCACAGCGAGATGATAGGTCGTCTTTCCGGAGTATTGCTCGAAAAAAATCCACCGCAATTGCTGGTCGATTGCAACGGCGTCGGTTATGAAGTCAATGTGCCCATGAGCACCTTCTACAACCTGCCCGGCCTGGGTGAAAAAGTTGTGCTGCTGACTCATCTGACGGTGCGTGAAGACGCGCACATCCTGTTTGGCTTTGGTACGAACGAAGAACGTAACGTCTTCAAGCAATTGGTAAAAATCACCGGCATCGGTGCGCGCACGGCGCTCTCCATCCTGTCCGGCATGTCGGTGGCTGACCTGGCGCAATCGATCACCTTGCAGGAAGCCGGACGCCTGACCAAGATTCCCGGCATCGGCAAGAAAACCGCCGAGCGTCTCTTGCTGGAACTGAAGGGCAAGCTGGGCGCTGACCTCGGAGGAGCAGGTGCGGTCGCGACCGATGCGACTTCCGACATTCTCAATGCATTGCTGGCTTTGGGTTATTCCGACAAGGAAGCGATGCTGGCACTCAAGCAGGTACCAGCCGGTACCGGTGTTTCTGACGGCATCAAGCTCGCGCTCAAGTCCTTGTCCAAGGCTTAAGGCCTGTCCTATTAACTTTCGCCGCCGCCACGCTACAATGCGACCATGAGCATACAAACCGACGATTTCAGCGAACAACGCATCATAGCCGCGACCCCAGCCTCCGCCAACGAGGAGGCGATAGAGCGGGCGCTGCGTCCCAAGCAACTGGACGAATATGTAGGCCAGGAAAAAATCCGTGGCCAGCTGGAAATCTTCATCACTGCAGCACGGCAACGACACGAAGCGCTGGATCACACCTTGTTGTTTGGTCCGCCGGGTTTGGGCAAGACCACGCTCGCACACATCATCGCGCGTGAAATGGGTGTCAACCTGCGCCAGACTTCCGGTCCGGTGCTCGAACGCGCTGGTGACCTGGCAGCACTGCTGACCAATCTCGAAGCCAACGATGTACTCTTCATCGATGAAATCCACAGGCTGTCGCCGGTAGTTGAAGAAATCCTGTATCCGGCGCTGGAGGATTACCAGATCGATATCATGATCGGCGAAGGTCCTGCCGCGCGCTCGGTGCGTCTGGATTTACAGCCGTTCACACTGGTTGGTGCAACCACGCGTGCCGGCATGCTGACCAATCCTTTGCGTGATCGCTTCGGTATCGTTGCACGTCTCGAGTTTTATACACCGCTGGAATTGGCGCGTATTGTTACCCGTAGTTCTTCTTTGCTGAATGCGCCTATCGATGACGATGGCGCATTGGAAATCGCCAAGCGCAGCAGAGGCACGCCGCGTATCGCGAACCGCTTGTTGCGTCGCGTACGTGATTACGCTGAAGTCAAAGGCAATGGCAAGATCACCAAAGCGATGGCCGATGCTGCACTGGTCATGCTGGATGTCGATCCGGTCGGCTTCGACCTGATGGATAGAAAGCTGCTGGAAGCGGTACTGTTCAAATTCAATGGCGGTCCGGTCGGCCTCGACAACCTCGCCGCAGCCATCGGCGAAGAGCGCGACACCATAGAGGACGTGCTCGAACCCTATCTGATCCAGCAGGGCTTTTTGCAACGTACGCCACGCGGACGTATCGCCACGCCGGCTGCCTATACCCATTTCGGCGTGACCGCGCCGCAGACCGGGCCGACTGGCGACTTGTGGGCAGGGCAGTAAGCGTCGCATGCAAATCTGGGTTGATGCCGATGCCTGTCCCAATGTGATCAAGGAAGTCTTGTTTCGCGTGGCGGACCGACTGGAAGTGCAGGTCACGTTGGTAGCCAACAAACTACTGCGCACACCGCCTTCGCGTTACATCAAGGCGCTGCAGGTGCCTGCCGGTTTCGATGTGGCCGACAATGAAATCGTGCGCCTGGTGCAGCCTGGCGACCTGGTAATTACCGCCGATATCCCGCTGGCGGCCGATGTGCTGGAAAAAGGCGGACATCCGCTGAATCCACGCGGCGAGTTTTATACCAAAGACAACATCCAGCAACATCTCACCATGCGCAGCTTCATGGATGACTTGCGTAGCAGCGGCGTCGATACCGGCGGCCCGGCCGCCTTCAGTCAGGCTGATACGCGCAATTTTGCCAATCAGCTGGACCGTTACCTTGCGCGCCAGCGCGGCAAAAACTGATCACATTGTTGACAGTAGCCACTGTTGCACTGTGTCATTAGTCAAATGACATGTCCGCATTAAAAAATTTCATCTGATACGGTCGTCCTGAGACAAATTGCTCCTTTTCAGGGCGTAATCCTTGTGTGAGAATGTTGCATCGCAAATAAGGCTTTATTTCCTTTATTCAACTTCTCTGCGCGAGCTAGCCATGTTGATGTCTACCCAAGCCAATCGATACGCGCACCAATTACTGACCGCGCGAGCGGATGCGCAACAAATTCCCTGCCTGACCAAAGACGACAATCTCACGATAGCCGATGGCTATGATGTGGCCAAATGCATCGTCGATATCCGTACCGCGCAAGGCGAGACGCCGATAGGACGCAAGATCGGTTTCACCAATCGCCGTATCTGGCCGAACTATGGTGAGCGCGAACCGATCAACGCACCGATCTGGGCGCATATGTATGACGATACCGTGCGTTATTCAGAAAATAACCACGGTTTGCAGGACTTGACCGGTGCCGTGCAGCCACGCATAGAGCCAGAGATCGTGTTCAAGCTGGCCAAGGCGCCGCCCAAGGATGCGACGCTGGAAGATATTACGGATTGCATAGAATGGATGGCGCACGGCTTTGAGCTGGTGGTCTGTCCGTTTGCAGACTGGAAGTTTGAAGCTGCGGATGCAGTTGCCGCTTTCGGTTTCCACGGCGCACTGATCCTGGGTGAGCCACACGTGTTGTCGTCGGCTACGCGTTTGCACTTGGCAGACATCCTGACTGCGGCCAGTGTTTCGCTGTCGTATAGCGAAGGCGAAGAGTTCCGCTTGCATAGCGCAGGCTTTGGCAGCAATGTGCTGGACAGCCCGGTACATGCTTTGCTGAACCTGCACCAGACCTTGCAGACGCAACCGCAATTCGCACCACTGGCAGCCGGTGAAATCATTGCGACCGGTACTTTGACCGATGCTTATTCAGTCAAGCCGGGACAAACATGGTCGACTGCGTTTTCTGGTGTGGCTTTGCCAGGACTGACTTTATCGTTCGTCTGATCCTGCATTAGTCACATGAAAAAAGCGGCTGACGTAGCAATACGTCAGCCGCTTTTTTATTGCCGCCCAGTCTCGCAGGGCGGCTCAGTTTGCACGCTTACAGTTTGGCAAATTGCTCGCGCAGTTTGTTCAGTGTGGCCGAGAAGTTGGCAACGCGTTCCTTCTCCTGTGCCACAACTTGTGCCGGTGCGCGGGCGACGAAACTTTCATTGCCGAGCTTGCTGTTGGCCTTGGTGATTTCGCCATCCAGACGTGCGATTTCCTTGCTCAGGCGTTCGCGTTCTGCCGCCACATCGATTTCCACTTTCAGCATCAGCTTGGCGGTGCCGACGATGGAAACCGGTGCCGGTGATTCCGGCAACTGGTTTGCGACATTCACTTCCGACAGTTTGGCCAGTGCTTGCAGATACGGTGCGAACGACTGCAGGCGTTCAGCCTGGGTGGTGTCGCCTGCTTCCAGGATCAGCGGTACGCGCAGTGCTGGTGACAATTGCATTTCACCGCGCAGGTTACGGCAGGCATCGGTCATCGACTTCAGTTCTGCCATCCAGTTCTCTGCCTGCTCATCGATCTTGCCAGCCTGTGCTTCAGGGTAAGGCTGCAGCATGATGGAATCGCCGGCAGGATTAGCTTTGTAACCTGTCAGTGGCGCCACGGTTTGCCACAAGGCTTCCGTGATGAACGGGATCACCGGATGTGCGAGGCGCAAGATGGTTTCCAGTACGCGCAACAGGGTGCGACGTGTCGCGCGCTGCTGTGCTTCGGTGCCGGTCTGGATTTGTACCTTGGCAACTTCCAGATACCAGTCGCAATATTCATCCCAGATGAATTGATACAAGGACGCCGCGATATTGTCGAAGCGATAGTCGGCAAAGCCTTTGGCGATGTCGGCTTCGGTGCGCTGCAGTTTGGAAACGATCCAGCGATCCGCTTGCGAGAAGTCGGTGTAACCACCCGGATCGCAATCACCGGCTGCACATGGCGCATCGCGGAAACCACAATCGTGGCCTTCGCAATTCATCAGCACGAAGCGGGTTGCATTCCACAGCTTGTTGCAGAAGTTGCGATAGCCTTCGCAGCGGCTCAGGTCGAAGTTGATGTTGCGACCCAGCGACGCATAGCTCGCCATCGTGAAGCGCAGCGCATCGGTACCGTAAGCCGAGATACCGGCCGGGAATTCCTTGCGTGTTGCTTTCTCGATGCTGGTCGCCTGCTTCGGATTCATCAGGCCGACGGTGCGTTTGCCTACCAGATCGTCGACGTTGATGCCGTCGATCAGGTCGATAGGGTCCAGCGTGTTGCCTTTCGACTTGGACATTTTTTGTCCGCTGCTGTCGCGTATCAGGCCGTGCACGTACACCGTTTTGAACGGGACTTTGCCGGTGAAGTGCGTGGTCATCATGACCATGCGCGCGACCCAGAAGAAAATAATATCGAAGCCGGTGACCAGTACTGACGATGGCAGGAAGGTTTTGAAGTCCGGTGTTTCCTCCGGCCAGCCCAGCGTCGAGAACGGCACCAGTGCCGACGAGAACCAGGTGTCGAGCACGTCTTCGTCGCGTGTCAGCGGGCCGTTGTAGCCAGCTGCAGCAGCCTTGGCTTTTGCTTCTTCTTCATTGCGGGCCACATAGACTTTGCCTTCGCTGTCATACCAGGCCGGGATTTGATGGCCCCACCAAAGTTGACGCGAGATACACCAGTCCTGGATGTTGTTGAGCCACTGGTTGTAAGTGTTGGTCCAGTTTTCCGGCAGCATCTGGATTTCACCGTTCGCGACTTTTTCCAGTGCGACTTCGGTAATCGATTTGCCCGGGAAGTAAGTGCCTTCCGGTGCCGGTTTGCTCATCGCGACGAACCACTGATCGGTCAGCATAGGCTCGATCACGGTGTTGGTACGGTCACCGCGAGGCACCATCAATTTGTGCGGCTTGACCAGTTCCAGCAAACCTTGTGCATCGAGGTCGGCGACGATTTGTTTGCGCGCAGCAAAACGATCGAGACCCTGATACGCAGCAGGTGCGTTTTCATTGATCTTGGCATCCAGTGTCAGGATGCTGATCTTGTCGAGGTTGTGACGCTGGCCGACGGCATAATCGTTGAAGTCATGCGCAGGCGTGATCTTCACGCAACCGGTACCGAATTCCATGTCGACGTAATCGTCGGCGATCAGCGGAATGTCGCGATCGCACAGCGGCAGCTTCAGCAGCTTGCCGACCAGGTGCTGATAACGGGTGTCGGTCGGATCGACTGCAACGGCAACGTCGCCCAGCATGGTTTCAGGACGGGTGGTGGCGACCACGATGAAGTTGCGCTCTTCCCACTCGGTGGCATTGCCCTCTTCATTAAACGCGATCGGGAATTTGTAGCTGGAGCCGTCCGCCAGTGGATAGCGGATATTCCACATCTGGCCGTCTTCTTCTTCCGATACTACTTCGAGGTCAGAGACGGCGGTGCCGAGCACCGGGTCCCAGTTGACCAGGCGTTTGCCGCGGTAGATCAGGCCTTGCTCGACCAGGCGCACGAATACTTCGGTCACGGTCTTGGAGCGTGGCTCATCCATCGTGAAGTATTCACGGCTCCAGTCAGGCGACGCGCCGAGGCGACGGATCTGGCCGGTGATAGTGGAGCCGGATTTTTCTTTCCATTCCCACACTTTTTCGACGAATTTTTCGCGGCCGAGGTCATGGCGCGTAATCTTTTGCGCGTCGAGCTGGCGCTCCACCACGATCTGGGTCGCGATACCGGCATGGTCGGTACCCGGGATCCAGGCAGTGTTGTAGCCGCGCATACGGTGGTAGCGCGTCAGGCCGTCCATGATGGTCTGATTGAATGCATGGCCCAGATGCAGGGTGCCGGTCACGTTCGGCGGCGGCAACTGGATGCTGAAAGCGGGTTTGTCTGCGTCGGTGGTGGCGGTGTAGTAACCGCGGTTCTCCCATTCGGTGCGCCAGAACGCTTCAATGTCGGCGGGATCGAAAGACTTGGCTAATTCCATGATTGAGTATGAATTGAATCGAATCAAGCATTATAAGTGACGATGAGGGGGTGTATTGCCTCTGATAGCTCAAATGAAGGTAGAATTCTGGTCTTCTTTGCTGGTCTGAGCTTGCACGCCTTGCCTAAAGTTGAGTTTTAACTGGATGACAAGACGGGCGTCATCGCCTGTGCGACTGACCGCAACGTCCGTAAACAATTGCCGCACAGCTGCGGCAGCCCGGATGCAAAGCCGTAAGCCTTAAATAAATGACAAGGCAGCCAACGGCACGCAGCCACCATGGAAAATAGTGAAGTGATGCTAGAAATCGAATTGAACGGCGCTGCGCGCCAGGTAAAGGATGGCCAGAATGTGGCCGACCTGATAGAAGAATTGTCACTGTCCGGCAAAGCCGTGGCGGTAGCGATTAACCGTGAAATCGTCCCGCGCGGTGCGTGGGCGGAGCGCCAGTTACAGGCGGCTGATCGTATCGATATCGTGCGCGCCATAGGCGGCGGCTGATCCCGGTTGATCTCGGCCCGTGTCGGTAGCCCAGGCTACCGTGCATGTTAGCCATTGTTTACTTTAATTCCCACGCAGTTTGCCCCATCCTGCACCCACGTACCCGGAACCCATCATGACCAGCGCCCATTTCCCTGACGACCAATTGACGATCGCAGGCACCACTTACCGTTCCCGCCTGTTGGTAGGCAGCGGTAAATACAAAGACCTCGAGCAAACACGTGCTGCCAGCGAAGCAAGTGGTGCACAAATCGTCACCGTTGCTATCCGTCGCGTCAACATCGGGCAGGACCCGAATGCNAGGTTCGCTTGCCTCGCTATTCTTCTTAAACAGGAGTGATCCATGAGCAGTACCCATTTCCCTGACGACCAATTGACGATCGCAGGCACCACTTACCGTTCCCGCCTGTTGGTAGGCAGCGGTAAATACAAAGACCTCGAGCAAACACGTGCTGCCAGCGAAGCAAGTGGTGCACAAATCGTCACCGTTGCTATCCGTCGCGTCAACATCGGGCAGGACCCGAATGCACCGAGCTTGCTTGATGTGCTGCCACCATCCGAATACACCTTGTTGCCGAACTCGGCTGGTTGCTACAACGCAGCCGATGCGGTCTACACCTTGCAACTGGGTCGTGAAATCCTCGGCGGCCACAAGCTGTGCAAGCTGGAAGTGCTGGGCGATGAAAAGACCCTGTTTCCGAACATGCCGGAAACCCTGAAAGCAGCAGAAACGCTGGTCAAGGATGGCTTTGATGTCATGGTCTATTGCAGCGATGATCCTATCCAGGCGCGCATGCTGGAAGACATCGGTTGTGCCGCCATCATGCCGCTGGCTTCGCTGATCGGCTCCGGCATGGGCATCCTCAACCCTTGGAACCTGTCGCTCATCATTGAGCAAAGCAAAGTCCCGGTCATCGTCGATGCTGGCGTCGGTACGGCTTCGGATGCAGCGATTGCAATGGAACTGGGTTGCGATGGCGTGCTGATGAATACCGCCATTGCTGGTGCGCAAGATCCGGTGCGGATGGCGCATGCAATGAAACTGGGCATAGAAGCCGGGCGCAATGCCTACCTGGCAGGTCGTATCGCCCGTAAATTCGCCGCATCCCCATCGTCGCCGATGGCAGGACGCGTGGTTTAAGTTCTTTAGTAAGAAAGCATAGACGCATGGACAAGGTATCTCATCTGCACGGTCTCTATCTCGTTACTCCGGATTGGGACGACACCCGCAAGCTGCTGGAAATCACTGAACTGGCGCTGAAAGGCGGCGTCAGCCTGCTGCAATATCGTCACAAGACCGCAGATGCAGCCTTGCGCCAGGAACAGGCCGAGTGCCTGCAAGCGCTGTGCCGCAGCTATCAGGTGCCGTTCATCATCAACGATCACATCGATCTGTGCCTGAGCATCAATGCTGACGGCATGCACGTCGGTGGTACCGATAAATCGGTGGCAGAAGTGCGTGCGATTATCGGCCCGGACAAAATCCTCGGTTCGTCCTGCTACGGTGACCTGGCGCTGGCGCATGCAGCGCAGGCGGCGGGTGCCAGCTATGTGGCCTTCGGTGGCTTCTATCCATCCAAAGTGAAGAAATATCCGGTCACCACTGCGCCTACCATCGTCAGCGACTGGAAAGCGCAAGGTAAAGTACCTAGCTGCGTCATCGGCGGCATGACCCGCGATAACTCGGCGCCACTGGTGGCCAACGGTGCCGATATGGTGGCAGCGATCAGCAGCGTCTACCTGGCGGGTGATCCGCAAGCGGCGGCACGTGCTTTCGTTAATTTGTTCCCGGCCTGATCTGGCGCATCCTGTTTGTTGCTGACCGATCCGGTCGGCAACAAATATCGTTTTCCCTGCATTAATTCCCTTACTATCGGCTGCCATCAGGCAAGAGACGCGTAATCAGCGGCATGTCACCTGCTGTCGCGGCTATAATCGATAGATGCAAAATCTTCTTCACAATCTCAATCCCGAACAACTCGCTGCAGTCACCTTACCCGCGCAACCAGCGTTGATCCTGGCAGGTGCCGGTTCCGGTAAAACCCGTGTACTGACAACGCGCATAGCCTGGCTGATCCAGACCGGACAAGTATCGCCTGCAGGCATACTCGCGGTAACCTTTACCAACAAGGCCGCGAAGGAAATGATGACGCGCTTGTCGGCGATGATGCCCATCAACACACGCGGCATGTGGATAGGGACCTTCCACGGATTGTGTAATCGCCTGCTGCGCGCGCATTATCGCGACGCTGCCTTGCCACAGACTTTCCAGATCCTCGATTCGCAGGATCAGTTATCGATGATCAAGCGTTTGCTCAAGGCAAACAATATTGATGACGAAAAGTATCCGCCGCGTAACCTGATGTACTTCATCAACGGTGCGAAAGACCAGGGTTTGCGTGCGAATGCGGTAGAAGCATTTGATGATTACAACCGCAAGATGGTCGAGCTGTATGACCTATACGACCAGCAATGCCAGCGTGAAGGCGTGGTCGATTTTGCCGAGCTGCTGTTGCGCACCTATGAATTACTGAGCCGCAACCAGCCGCTGCGCGAACACTATCAATCGCGCTTCCGTCACATCCTGGTCGACGAATTCCAGGATACCAATGACTTGCAATACAACTGGCTGAAGCTGATGGCTGGTACGCAAGGTGCGGTGTTTGCAGTCGGCGACGACGATCAAAGTATCTATGCATTCCGTGGTGCCAACGTCGGCAACATGAGTGCCTTCGAGCGCGAATTCAAAGTCGAGAACCTGATCAAGCTGGAGCAGAACTATCGCTCGCATGGTCACATCCTCGACACGGCAAATACGCTGATCGCAAACAACAGCAAACGCCTGGGCAAGAATCTGCACACCGACGCCGGTCACGGTGAACTGGTGCGCATCTATGAAGCGACCAGCGATTTGCAGGAAGCGCAGTGGATCATAGAAGAGACCAAGAGCCTGATCGCAGAGGGTGCGGCGCGTAGCGAGATCGCAGTCCTGTATCGCTCGAATGCGCAATCACGGGTGATCGAACATGCCTTGTTCTCCTCCGGTATTCCATATCGCGTTTATGGCGGCCAGCGCTTCTTCGAGCGCGCCGAGGTCAAGCATGCGATCGCGTATCTGCAGTTGATGGACAACCCGCATAACGATTCTGCCTTCTTGCGCGTGGTGAATTTCCCGACGCGCGGCATAGGCGCCCGTTCGCTCGAACAATTGCAGGACGCAGCCAAACAATATGGCATCTCCTTGTATGCCGCCGTGCCCTATGTCACAGGCAAGGCCGGTTCGGCACTGGGCGCGTTCATCAAATTGATAGAAGCCACCCGCTTCGAAACACAAAATCTGCCCCTGCCGGAAATGGTGCAGGTCGTGATCGAAGCCAGTGGTTTGATCACGCATTACCAGAATGAAAAAGAAGGTGCGGATCGCATAGAGAATCTGGAGCAGGTAGTCAGTGCGGCGACCCTGTTTGTATCGGAAGAAGGTTTTGGCATAGATGCGCCTGCCTTGCTCGGACCAAGCAGCCAGCAAATGGCGGGCCCTGCCATCGTCACGCAGGATGGCGTCGAAGTGCTGGATGCTGATGCGCCTTTGCCAGTCGTGATGTCGCCGTTGTCGGCCTTCCTGTCGCACGCGTCGCTGGAAGCAGGTGACAATCAGGCGCAGGCTGGCCAGGATGCTTTACAACTGATGACAGTGCACTCGGCCAAAGGTCTGGAATTCGATGCCGTATTTATTACCGGCCTCGAAGAAGGTTTGTTCCCGCACGAAAATTCGCAGAAAGAAGAAGGCGGCGTGGAAGAAGAGCGACGCCTGATGTATGTCGCGATTACCCGTGCCAAACGCCGTCTCTATATCAGCTTCTCGCAGACGCGCATGTTGCACGGTCAGATGCGCTTCAACCTGAAATCGCGCTTCTTTGAAGAGATGCCGGAAGATTCATTGAAGTGGCTGTCGCCCAAAGTGCAGCAGCATCACTGGACGGCGCAGCCGAAAGCGGCGTGGGAAGATGCACTCGGTGCCGGTACCAATCAGATCGCGCAAAACATCACGAAAAAAGATATAGGCTGGCGCATAGGCGAATCTGTCGCACATGCGAAGTTTGGTGAAGGCGTCATCGTCAATATCGAAGGCAGTGGTGGCAATGCACGTGCGCACATCAACTTTGGCCGACATGGCATGAAGTTGCTGGATTTGAGTGTCGCCAAGCTCGAGAAGGTGTGAGTGGCAGGGTAGGACAGCAAGCGCAGATATTCTGCGCTTGCCGTTGATGGTCAGAACGACAGATTTTCCGGCGGTTCACCGAAGAGATGGGTGTAAGTCGGGAAAAACGAGCAATACATAATCACGGTCAGTACCAGCGACAGCGGCAGCAGGATAAAGATGGACGCTGAAGCCGAGTTCAGCAAGATACCCAGTATCGAGCTCACCACGACCGGGAAAATCATCCCTATGCTGACCCAGGCCAGGCCGTAAATCAGGAAGGCTTTGCCAGCGCGGCGTACTGCAAAGAAGCTGTAAAAAATCGCTTTGCCCACGCCCATGCCTTGCCATGCGATCAGCGGTGCGGCGTACCAGAACGCCATCGCCGCAGGAATATATACCAGAGCAGCAAAGAACATCGCCGAGGTCATGCTGGAGCCACGTACGGTTTCTGCATCGAGTACGATCTGGCCGGTAATTGCCTGCCAGAACACGCCGCCGTCGATCAGGCTGGAAGCACCGATCGCGACGATGGCTGCTACCAGGTACAAAGTCCCCAGTTTGATCAGCGTGCGTTTCGCAGGTGAGCGGAAGCCGACCAGCAGCAGGTTCGGATACACCCGTTTACCCGCTTTGACGTAAGCACATGCGTGCATGAAAGTCATCGAAAACAGCGGTACCAGGATCAGCGGCAGCAATTGCCCGATCACAGGAATGATGCCTACGCCCAGCATCAGGAACATATAGGCAAAGAAGAGCGTCGATAATTCAGCCGGTTGTTTGCGGAAGATGGCAAAGCCTTCCTTGACCCAAATCCAACCGGTTATTGCAGGCAGTTTTTCCATCATCCAGCCGAAGTAAAAAGAGGGGGAGTCGCTTGTTCGATGCGCAAGCGCAAGATACGTTCAAAATGCCCCGGGTCATGCGGCGTCAGCATTTCTGCATCGCGCGGCATGTGGAAATCGTATAAGCGTGACAGCCAGAAGCGCAAGGCACCGGCACGCAGCATAGGCTGCCAGGCTGCTTGCTCGGCAGCAGTGAACGGCCGCACGTGGTGGTAGGCGTCCAGCATCGCGCGTACGCGTTCCAGATCCAGCACGCCAGTCTCTACATCGATACACCAGTCATTCACGGTCACCGCGACGTCAAACAACCAGGTATCGCAACCGGCGAAATAGAAATCAAAGAAGCCGGTCAGGTGATCGCCGTTGAACATCACATTGTTGCGGAACAGATCAGCGTGGATAGGACCGTTCTGTAATTGGCGATAAGTATCCGACTCAGCAAAGGCGTTCTGGAATGCCATTTCTTCTGTCAGCAACTGTTTATTGCTATCGGACAGGTAAGGCATAACCAGTGGTGCGGTTTCATTGCGCCATGCCAGGCCACGCAGGTTAGGCTGCCGGATAGGGAAGTTCTCTGCGGCGATATGCATGCGTGCCAGCATTGCACCGACGGCGGCGCAATGAACGGCTTGCGGGTCCATCTGCGAGCTGCCTTCCAGCTTGCTGACGATGGCAGCCGGTTTGCCGTGCAAGGCATTGATTAGTTCGCCCTTGTGATTGGCGATAGGCGCAGGTACCAGCACGCCGCGCTCGGCCAGGTGACGCATCAGGTTCAGGTAGAACGGTAACTGCTCAAAGTTCAGGTTCTCGAATATGGTCAATACATACTCGCCGACCTCGGTCGTGATGAAGAAATTAGTGTTTTCTATGCCGGATGGAATGCCCTTGATCGCGAGCGCTTTGCCCAGATCGAATTGGGTGATCCAGTGAGAGAGGTCATCCAGGCTGACCGGGGTAAATACTGCCATGAGGAAATATGAAAGAAATACGTATCATCAAAAAACAAAAAATAACGCACCGGGGTGCGTTATTGGGAGACAGTTGCGCTAACTAAGTAGCTTATTTGCCAGCCGGTGCCAGGGTTTGTACTGGCTCAGGAGCTGGCTGGCTTTTCGGTGGGCCGAATTCGCCGATCTGGAATTGCACCGGACGCGAGCTATCGCTTTGACCGTCGCCGCGCATCGCGCTGCCGGCTGGATCGTTAGGATGCGCGTAATACGTGGTGCGACCGGTTTGTACCTTCACTTCCGTGACGCGGCCCTGGGATTTTTTCTCAGTGATTTTTTTTTGCGTATCAGGCTGGCGTATGGTCACCTCCGGTGCCGCACCTTCTTCCAGGCGTTGCATTTGCGGTGGTGGCGGGGCGGTGTCGTTGCCTGGTGCATTTTGTGCGTTTACAACCATAGGCGTAGCGAAGACTGCCGCGGTAATCGTGATGAGGGACCAGATTTTGGATGTGCGCATGATGTGTGTATGAGCCCGTCGTTAAAAAATGCGTAGTTAAAAGTGATTTAGTAATGGTTCATTGTAACAAACAGGGCTAAGCCTGCTGAAAATAGTTCATTTTGTGTGGAAACATTCCATAAACACAATTTGCCACCGCAGGACGCAGAATTTGCCCGCCGAAACTCTGCCATAATCGTAGCCGTTTGCCATCAGATGCTAGCTGTGTGGTCCGCTTTATCCGGCAGCCTGAGTGCTGCCCCTGTTTCTCCTGACTAAATTCCTATGAATAAAACCCTGTTGTTAGTTGATGGTTCCAGCTATTTGTACCGCGCTTTCCACGCGATGCCGGACTTGCGCGGGCCGAACGGCGCGCCGACCGGAGCCATCTACGGCATGATTAATATGCTGCGCCGCCTGCGCAAGGACTATCCGGACGCGGAATACATGGCCTGCGTGTTCGATGCCAAGGGTAAAACCTTCCGTGATGATTTATATGCCGAGTACAAGGCGCAGCGTGCGTCCATGCCGGATGACCTGGTCAAGCAGATCGAACCTATCCATGAAGCAGTGCGCGCAATGGGTTGGCCCATCCTGATGGTGGAAGGCATAGAAGCAGACGATGTGATCGGTACGCTGGCGGTGGAAGCGGTCAAGCATGGTATGAACACCGTGATCTCGACCGGTGACAAGGATCTGGCACAACTGGTGAATGACCGCGTCATGCTGATCAATACCATGAGTAATGAAAAGCTGGATCGCGACGGTGTGATTGCCAAATTCGGTGTGCCGCCGGAGCGCATCATCGATTACCTGACGCTGATAGGCGACACCGTGGATAACGTGCCGGGTGTAGATAAGGTCGGACCCAAAACTGCGGTCAAATGGCTGACTCAATACGGCACGCTGGACGGCATCGTTGAGCATGCCGCAGAAATCAAGGGCGCGGTCGGTGACAACCTGCGTCGCGCACTCGACTGGCTGCCCCAAGCGAAAACCCTGATCACGGTCAAAACGGATTGCGACTTGTCCGATCACATGGAAGGCATCATCGAATCGCTGACGCAGCGCCCGGAAGACAAGGACGCGATGATCGACTTCTTCACGCGCAATGGTTTCAAAACCTGGTTGCGTGAGTTGACCGATAAACCGGAAGCAAGTGAAGCCAGCACTGCTGCCACGGGTGGCGATAGCGCACCACAAGGTGCCTTGTTTGCCGACGATGCGCCGGAAGTGGAAAAACACTACGAAACCATATTGACCGAAGCTGATCTCGAACGCTGGTTGCAGAAGATCGATGCGGCTACATTGACTTCCATTGATACCGAAACCACCTCGCTGATTCCGATGCAGGCGCAACTGGTCGGCATCTCTTTGTGTTGTGAGCCTGGCGTCGCGGCCTACATACCAGTCGCGCATCATTATCAGGATGCGCCGCAACAGTTATCACGTGACTACGTGCTGGGAAAAATGAAGGCATGGCTGGAAGATGCGGGCAAAGCCAAGGTCGGGCAAAACCTCAAATACGATAGCCATATCTTTGAAAATCATGGCGTCCATCTGCGCGGCATCGTGCACGACACCCTGCTGGAATCCTATGTATTCGAATCGCACCGCAGCCACGATATGGATAGCCTGGCCTTGCGTCATTTGAATCGCAAGACCATCAGCTTCCAGGATGTGTGCGGCAAGGGCGCATCGCAGATAGGTTTTGACGAAGTTGAAATTGATCGCGCCACACAGTACGCAGCGGAAGATGCAGACATCACCTTGCAACTGCACCAACGCATGTGGCCGCAAGTGGCAGAAGACAAAGGCCTGACCTTTGTTTATGAAAACATTGAATTGCCGACTGCAGTCGTGCTGCAAAAGATAGAGCGCAACGGTGTACTCATCGATCCGGACTTGCTGGCCAAGCAATCGAACGAGCTGGGCAAGCGCATGCTGGAGATAGAACAAAATGCGTATGAACTTGCAGGCCAGCCATTCAATCTGAATTCGCCCAAGCAGTTAGGTGAAATCTTCTTTGAAAAACTCAAGCTGCCGGTCGTCAAAAAGACGCCATCCGGCTCACCATCCACCGATGAAGAAGTGCTGCAAAAACTGGCAGAGGACTATCCGCTGCCTAAGGTGCTGCTCGAGTATCGCAGTTTGTCGAAACTAAAATCGACCTACACCGACAAGCTGCCGAAGATGATAGACCCGACCACTGGTCGTGTGCATACCAACTATGCGCAGGCAGTCGCAGTGACCGGTCGCCTCGCATCCAATGATCCAAATTTACAAAACATTCCTATCCGTAATGCTGAAGGTCGTCGCATCCGTGAAGCCTTTGTCGCAGCACCGGGCAATGTGATCGTTTCTGCCGATTACTCGCAAATCGAGCTGCGCATCATGGCGCATATTTCCGGCGATGAAAACATGCTGCAAGCCTTCGCTGATGGCGAGGATATCCATAGGGCGACGGCTGCCGAAATTTTCGGTATAGAACGCGCTGCGGTGGATAGCGAACAGCGTCGTTATGCGAAGGTGATTAACTTTGGCCTGATCTATGGCATGAGTGCCTTCGGCCTGGCTGGCAACCTCGGCATAGAACGCTCGGCGGCACAAAGCTATATTGAGAAATACTTCTATCGTTTCTCCAGCGTGAAGCGCTATATGGATGAGACCCGTCTGGAAGCGAAAGCGCGTGGTTATGTGCAGACCGTTTTCGGTCGTCGTTTATGGCTGCCGGAAATCAATTCGCCGAACGGCCCGCGTCGCCAGGGAGCCGAGCGCGCTGCGATTAATGCGCCTATGCAAGGCACAGCTGCTGACCTGATCAAGCTGGCGATGATCGCGGTACAAGGCTGGCTGGAAACAGAAAAGCTGCAATCCAAAATGATCATGCAAGTGCACGATGAATTGGTGCTGGAAGTAGCGGAAACCGAGTTGGCACTGGTTCGTGAGAAACTGCCGGAACTGATGCGCAATGTCGCGCAACTGAAAGTGCCGCTGATCGCTGAAGTTGGTGTCGGTAAAAACTGGGATGAAGCGCACTAATAACGCATTAAAGCATCGCCGCTGTACGGATTTCGCCGTTTGCTGTCGATATGCAGGGCAGCAAGTATTTTTTCAATTGAGATGCAATCACTATCTACTGGAGGATGGGAATGGATAATTTGAAAGAGGACTTCGCTAGCCTGGTCGCAAAAACGCCGATCTCGGATGGCGTCGATAGACGTGGTTTTTTGAAGACTGCTTTGGGTAGTGGCTTTGCCGCAGCGGTATTGCCTATCGCTGCGCACAGCGCAGTGGCTACCGATAGCAAGGGTTTGACGGTAGGCGAAGTCACCGTCAATGTGAATGGTCAGGCAGTGCCGGTATATCGTGCGCAACCAGCAGGCAAAACCAATCTGCCGGTGGTGCTGGTGATTTCTGAAATCTTTGGCGTGCATGAATACATCGCCGACGTCGCGCGTCGTTTCGCCAAGCTGGGTTATCTGGCGCTGGCACCGGAATTGTTTGTGCGTCAGGGTGACCCGGGTTCATACGGCACCATCGCCGAACTGCAAAAAGAGATTATTTCCAAAGTGCCGGATGCGCAGGTCATGACTGACCTCGATGCAGTCGTGGCTTGGGCCAAGGCGAATGGCGGCAATACCGACAAGCTTGGTATCACCGGCTTCTGCTGGGGCGGTCGCGTGACCTGGTTGTACTCGGCGCACAATCCGAAGGTCAAGGCAGGTGTCGCCTGGTATGGCCGCCTGGTCGGCAATAACAATGAATTGACGCCTAAGAATCCGGTCGATATCGCTGGCAAACTGAAAACCCCGGTACTGGGCTTGTATGGCGCGCAGGATGGCGGCATACCCGTGACGACAGTCGTGCAAATGCAGGATGCGCTGTCCAAGGGCGGCAGCAAGTCGGAATTCGTCCTGTTCAAAAATTCCGGCCATGCTTTCCACGCCGACTATCGTGCCAGCTATGTAGAGGCGGATGCGAAAGAAGGCTGGCAACGTTGCATAGACTGGTTTAAAACCCACGGTGTGAGCTAAACCCCTAAGCCACATCTGTGGCAAAGACGCGACGGTGGCTGTATTTATACCGTCGCGTTTTTATTTGCTGAAATAGCCGGGATATGTTTTAATTTGCAACCTTGTTGCATTAAGCCCGGAGCCAAAAATTAATTCCACGCTCGTTTCTATCCTGTTGACCACCGCTATTTCGGGTGTCTTCAGCATTTCTGCCGCGGCTTTGTTTTCGTTCTCGCTGCTGTCCAAACTGGTCGATCGCATGGTCAGCCTGTCGGTCGGTATCCTGCTGGCGACTTCGCTGCTGCATGCCTTGCCGGAAGCGTTTGAGTCAGGTGCCGATACGCATGCGCTGTTCGCGCTGCTGCTTGCTGGCTTGCTGGGCTTTTTCCTGCTGGAGAAGTTTGCCATCCTGCGCCACTCGCACCACCACGAAGACGACGGTCACGGTCATGAGCATGGACATGATGCGAAAGAGGCGGGTGCTGCTGGCTGGATGATCCTGGTCGGCGACAGCCTGCATAATTTCACCGACGGTATCCTGATTGCCGCAGCTTTCCTGGCTGATCCGCACCTCGGCATCCTGACCGGCCTCGCTATCATTGCGCATGAAATCCCGCAGGAAATCGGCGACTTCATCGTCTTGCTGAATGCCGGTTTCAGCCGTAAACGCGCATACGCCTACAACATTATTTCGGGTTTGACGGCAGTAGTCGGCGGCCTGGTTGGTTACTTCATGCTGGATCGTTCGCAGGAATGGATACCGTATGTATTGGTATTCGCTTCATCCGGCTTTATCTACATCGCCGTCAGCGACCTGATGCCGCAGATGCAGCGCCGTGCATCGATGCGCGAAACCATACCGCAAATCGTGTTGATCGCACTGGGTGTGGCCATCGTCTTATTTCTGACAGGACATGCGCACGCTCATTAAGCGTAGCAGTGCGCATTAGTCCCTCATAAGCCCCTCATGCCCGGTGCGCTTCAGGCAACCGGGCGTGCCGGATCGGCACACCATTCACTCCATGATCCCGGATACAGCGCAGCGCCTTGCAGGCCTGCGATTTCCAGTGCCAGCAGGTTGTGGCAGGCAGTCACGCCGGAGCCGCATTGCATGACGGCTTGCGTCGGATCTGCGACGACAGCACTGAATTCCTGACGCAATTGTTCCGCTGATTTGAAGTTGCCGTCAGCTTGCAGATTCTCTTTGAAGAAACGATTTTTCGCGCCGGGGATATGGCCGCCGACGGGATCTATCGTTTCATTCTCACCGCGGAAGCGATCCGCTGCGCGTGCATCGACCACCGTCAATTTTTCATCCGACAGATTCGCCAGCAAGTCATCTGCGCTGACGGTAGTGACCAGGCTGGTACGTTCAGTCAGTGTGCCCAGTACACGTGGCGACTCTTCAGTCGACAGCCACATGCCGCTGGCCAGCCATGCAGGCAAGCCACCATCCAGTACTGCGACTGCTTCATGTCCGACCCAGCGCAGCATCCACCACAAGCGTGCGGCAAACATGCCGCCTTGCGCATCGTAGACCACGACTTGCGTATTGTTGTTGATGCCCCAGCGTTGCAGGGTGGCGATGAAGGCGGCGCGATCCGGCAACGGATGACGACCGCGGAAGACGCCATCGGCGCCGACTTTTTCACCGGCCAGGTCTTTATCCAGATGGGCGAATTGCGCATTCGGCAAATGACCTTCGGCATATGCGCGTGCGCCTGCTTCCGGGTTCGCCAGATCATGGCGGGTATCGAGGATGACCCAGCCAGGTTCAAAAATATGTTTGGATAAATCAGCTGCTGAAATGATGGTGCTATAGCTCATGTCGGTTTCCTGTCGCTGCTGGTTTAGAGTTCGGTCGAAATCGGATCGGCGGGTGTTACCGTTTTTACGGTCGCCGAATTGCGAATATTGTAGAACGTGGCGACGATGCCGCTGACCAAGATGATCGCGATCCCGAGCCAGCTCAAAAAGCCGAGGATATCACTCCAGATCAATACACCCCAGATACTGGAAAATACGATGCCGGTGTATTGCAGGTTGGCAGTCACCAATGTGTTGCCGAGGCGGTAAGCACGTGTCATCGCCATCTGCGCGATGGCTGCCAATACGCCTATGCTTAGCAGCAGGAACAAGCCGTAGGTCGAGTGCGAGCGTGCCAGGGTGATCGCTTCTCCGTTCAGGCCCGGACCGAACAGGCAGCCGCCCAGGCCTGCGATGAAGCCGGTGGCGGAAAAATAAAACACGACGCGCGATTCCGGTTCACCTAATTGTCCGAGGTGACGTACCTGCAGATAGGCGAGGGCCGACAGAGCACCCGAGCATACGCCGAGAAAGCCACCCAGCCATTGATCAGCATGTATCGATGGACGCAGCAACAAGGTCACGCCGACGAAGCTGGCTGTAATCGCCAGTACCAGTCCCCATTCAAAACGCCGTTTGCCGGCACGCCACGCAGCCACGAACAGGATGCCGGAGATCCAGATCGGTGCCATGTAATTGAGCGTCATCGCTGTCGCCAGTGGCAGCAGGCCAATCGCGCAAAACCAGAGCCATAGCGCCGTCACACCGACCACGCAACGCCACAAGTGTTGCCAGATCAGATGGGTGCGCAGGCTGCCGCCTTGCTGCAGGATCAGGATGTAGATAAAGATCACGCCTATGAAGCCGCGATACATGATGATTTCCGCGACCGAGTAGGTTTCGGATGCGAGCTTGACGCACACGCCCATGATGGAAAACATCAGCGTTGCGACAAGCATCCAGAGTGATTGCATGAGAAGTGAAGAGTGTTACTGCGGGTTGATGCTGCGGGATCTTACTAAGCTGAGGTTACTAAACTAAAACTGCATGCCGGGACCGCAGCTGTGCAGTCCCGGCTGGTGACACTTGTTAAACGTCGAGCTGGCGGCGATACCATTCATGGAAGTGCTGCATGCCATCTTCCATCGGCGACTGGTAAGGACCGACTTCATTTTCACCGCGATCGAGCAGGATCTTGCGACCTGCATCCATGCGCAGCGCGATTTCATCGTCCTCTTCGCAGGTTTCCATATACGCCGCACGTTCCGCCGCGACGAATTCGCGTTCAAACAAAACGATTTCTTCCGGATAGTAGAACTCGACCACGTTACGTGTTTTTTGCGGACCGTTAGGCCAGACCGTGGATACCACCAATACATGCGGGTACCACTCGACCATGATGTTCGGATAAATGGTCAGCCAGATCGCGCCGTAAGGTGGAGCTTCACCGTTGCGGAATTGCAGGATTTGTTCCTGCCATTTTTGATACTTTTCTGAGCCGGATTTTGCCAGTGCATGGTGCACGCCCACGGTTTGCACGCTGTATTCATCACCGAATTCCCACTTCAGGTCATCGCAGCTGACGAAGCTGCCGAGGCCGGGGTGGAAGGGCTCGACGTGGTAATCCTCCAGATAGACTTCAATGAAAGTCTTCCAGTTGTAATCGCACTCGTGGACTTCGACGTGGTCCAGCATATAGCCGCTGAAATCCAGGTCTTTGGTCACGCCGAGCTTGCTCAGGATTTTGGCGACGTTGACGCCGTTTTGTTCAAACAGCAAACCGTTCCAGCTTTGCAACTGCGTGTTGGACAGGTTTAGGCAAGGTGTTTCGCCGAAATGCGGCGCGCCTATCAATTCGCCCTTGAGGTCATAGGTCCAGCGATGCAGCGGACAGACGATGTTTTTCGCATGGCCGCGACCATTGAACATTTTCGCCTGGCGATGACGGCAGACGTTAGAAAGCAACTCTATTCCCTGCTGACTGCGGACCAGCATGCGGCCTTCGTTTTCCCACGCGAGCGTGGCAAAGTCGCCGACATTCGGCACCATCAGTTCATGCCCTGCGTAACGCGGGCCTGCACGGAACAACTGCTGGATTTCCTGCTTCAACAGTGCTTCGTCGAAATAGACGTTGACTGGAAGCTGCGCGTTAGAACGCGCGAGTTTGGCGAGATTAGCCAGATCGGACATCCCCACCCCCAAATTAATTTGCACCCCCTGTAATCCCTGTAGGGAGGGAGCATCCGCTTGCAGGCGGACGCTGTTACGCAGGCGATGAGCATGCTCACCGAATTACCTGCTGCACCCTAAGAGGAAAGAATCCGCAAAAACCTAAATCAAACGAGATAAAGAGGCAATTTTGGACAGAACCGAGGATTATACCCCAGACTTTTATGCGCCGACGAGCCGCTAGAGCCAACTGCCATGCGATGATTTCAATTGTTGGTAAAAGGAAAATATTTCTTTGCCCATGGTGGCCGGTCAGCACGAAAATCGCCGGTTGAGGCCATATATGCCCGTTTTCTGCCCAAAAATGCAGATTTTCCGTATGGGAAACCGACGGATATGCTGCGTTTATCCACCGTGCAGAGTGGTTTGCTCTAAAATAACGGGCTAAACCTTTTTCCTGCTCTTATGTCAAAAAAAACTACCTCTGCCGCTTTGCCTTCGTCGTTTGAAGAAGCGATGGCAGAACTCGAACAACTGGTCGCGCGCATGGAAGCGGGCGAACTGCCGCTGGAAGCATCGGTCGCGGCCTATAAGCGCGGCTCCGAGCTGGTCAAGTACTGCGCCGCGCAACTCGAAAAAGTCGACAATCAGGTCAAGGTACTGGAAGGCGATATGCTCAAACCGTTCAACGCAGATCGTGCGATCGAGGCGGATGAATGACGACTATGCAATCGTTTGATGTCTGGATGAAATCCACGCAGGCTGAAATGGAAGTGGCACTGATGCAGCATTTGCCGCCGCTGACAGTCACGCCTGCGCGCCTGCACGAAGCCATGCATTACGCTGTGCTGGATGGCGGCAAGCGTGTGCGCCCGTTGCTGGTATATGCCGCTGGTGCGCTGTTTGATGCAGATGCGGCTGAACTGGCACGTGCTGCGGCAGCAGTTGAAATGATCCATGCGTATTCGCTGGTGCATGACGACATGCCGTGCATGGATGATGATGCCTTGCGTCGCGGCAAGCCGACCGTGCATGTGAAGTATGACGAAGCATGTGCGTTGCTGGTTGGCGATGCCTTGCAGTCGCAGGCTTTTGAAGTATTGGCTGATGGTGGCCTCGACCCGGTGCGACAACTGGCGATGGTGCGCTTGTTGGCCAAGGCCTCCGGCTCGCTCGGCATGTGCGGCGGACAGGCGATCGACCTGGCCAGCGTAGGACTGAGCTTGTCCTTGCAGGAATTGGAACAGATGCACCGTTTGAAAACCGGTGCGTTGTTGCGCGTTTCGGTTTTGCTCGGCGCACTCGCCGGCAAGGCTTTGAGCGCAGAAGAAACGCAGGCGCTGGATACTTATGCGGCCGCGATCGGCCTCGCATTCCAGGTCGTCGATGATGTGCTGGACGCGACTGCGGATTCCGCCACGCTGGGTAAAACCGCGGGCAAGGATGCTGCAGACAACAAGCCGACCTATGTATCGATACTGGGTCTGGAACAATCGCAGGTCCTGGCAGAAAAATTGCGCAATGATGCCCATCGTGCGCTGGAGCAGTTTGGAGAAAAAGCACGACGCTTGCGAGAACTCGCAGATCTGATCGTGCAGCGGAAGGCTTAGTATGAATTTGCTGAATACCATTAATGACCCGGCCGAAATACGGCATCTGACACGTCCGCAGCTCAAGCAGCTGGCTGACGAGTTGCGCGCGTTCGTGCTGGAATCCGTGTCGGCTACCGGCGGCCATCTGTCGTCGAATCTCGGTACGGTAGAACTGACGATCGCCTTGCATAACGTTTTTAATACGCCGGAAGATCGCATCGTCTGGGACGTCGGTCACCAGACCTATCCGCACAAGATACTGACTGGTCGTCGTGACCAGATGCACACCTTGCGTCAGATAGACGGCATCTCCGGTTTTCCGCAACGCGCTGAAAGCCCTTACGATACTTTCGGTACCGCACACTCATCGACCTCCATCTCTGCTGCACTGGGTATGGCACTCGCTGCCAAGACCAAAGGCGAGGATCGTCATGCGATCGCTGTGATCGGCGACGGTGCAATGACCGCAGGCATGGCGTTTGAAGCGATGAACAATGCCGGTATCCATGACGACATCAACTTGCTGGTCGTGCTGAACGATAACGATATGTCGATCTCGCCGCCGGTGGGTGCGTTGAATCGCTATCTGGCACGCCTGATGTCCGGACAGTTTTATGCAGCAGCGAAGAACGTCGGCAAAACAGTATTGCCGGCGCCTATGCGCGAACTTGCCAAGCGCATAGAAGAACACGCGAAGGGCATGATCGTTCCGGCGACCATGTTTGAAGAATTCGGTTTCAACTACATCGGCCCTATCGATGGTCATGACCTCGACTCGCTGATTCCGACGCTGCAAAACCTGAAGCATTTGAAAGGCCCGCAATTCCTGCACGTGGTCACACGTAAAGGCCAGGGCTACAAACTGGCGGAAGCCGATCCGGTGCTGTATCACGGCCCGGGTAAATTCGATCCGGCTGAAGGCATCAAGCCTAGCACCGCCAAGAAAGTGACCTACACCAGTGTATTCGGCGACTGGCTGTGCGATATGGCCGCTGCAGACAAGCGTCTGGTCGGCATTACACCGGCGATGCGCGAAGGTTCCGGCATGGTGGAGTTTGAGCGTCGCTTCCCGGATCGCTACTACGATGTCGGCATCGCTGAACAGCATGCGGTTACCTTTGCCGGTGGTATGGCGTGCGAAGGTTTGAAACCAGTGGTCGCCATCTATTCGACTTTCCTGCAACGCGGTTACGATCAACTGATACACGACGTCGCCCTGCAAAACCTGGACGTGACTTTCGCGCTGGATCGCTCCGGCCTGGTCGGTGCTGACGGTGCAACGCATGCCGGTAACTATGACATCGCCTTTTTGCGCTGCATCCCGAATATGGTCATCATGGCCGCATCCGATGAAAACGAATGCCGTCAAATGCTCTCGACCGGCTTCCAGTATCAGGGCCCAGCTGCCATACGCTATCCACGCGGCAGCGGTATAGGTGCGACAGTCGGCACCGATCTGGCGACGATCCCGCTGGGTACCGGTGAAATCAAACGTGAAGGCAAGGGCATCGCCATCCTCGCGTTCGGCACCATGGTTGCGCCTAGTGTGCAGGCAGGGAACGAGCTGGATGCAACGGTTGCAAACATGCGTTTCGTCAAACCGCTGGATGTGGAATTGCTAAAACGCCTGGCAGCAACGCATGACGCCATCGTCACGGTAGAAGAAGGTTCCATCATGGGTGGTGCCGGTGCAGCAGTCGCGGAAGCAATGGCGGCGGCAGGCATCGTCAAGCCATTATTGAACCTCGGCTTGCCGGATGAATTCATAGACCACGGTGATGCACCAACCTTGCTCGCATCGTGCGGCCTGGATGCCAAGGGCATCGCTGCATCTATCCGCAAACGCTTTGGCAAGGACCAGCCACGTCTGGTCGTGAATCAGTAAGCAGCAGATCTCGTATGTAAAAATGCCTTTCAGTTGTAAGACTGAAAGGCATTTTTTATTGCGCGCCTGGCAGGTGTCGAACGCGACTCAATGTTGGTGGCCTGGCGCTGCGTGATCATGCGCATCAGTGTGTGGCGCAGTCGTTTGCAGGCTGCACGCATTCTCATCAACATCCGAATTCCAGTCTATCCCTATCGTTGCGTGTTCTATGCTGAACTGGTCACGTAGTGCCTGCTCGACGCGTTTGACGACAGCGCGTGCTGCATCATCAGTGTCTGGGCGTATGTGCAGCGTCGCCATGGTGCGACCGGAAGTCAGTTGCCACACGTGTATATGGCTGACTGCTGCGAGGCCGCGAACGGCCTGCATCAAACCTTGTTCGACTTTCTCTGGCGTTGCATGATCGGGCGCACCTTCCAGCAAGATGTGGATGGACTTGAGCAGCAACTTCAATGCGCTGCGCAAGATCAATGCAGCGACAAAGACCGAGAGTATCGGATCGATAGGCGTCCAGCCGGTGTAGTAGATGACGATGGCTGCGACGATGGCGCCGACCGAGCCCAGCAAGTCACCTATCACATGCAGGATCGCGCCTTTCACATTGACATGTTCAGTCTCGCCGCGCGTCATAATCCATAGCACCAGCATGTTGACCAGCAGGCCGAGCACGGCGACGATGAACATGGGGCCAGCCAGGATGGTGGGTGGGGAAGATAAGCGCACCCATGCTTCGTAAGCGATCCACACCACGATGCCCAACAAGGTCAGTGCATTGACGAAGCCGGCGATGACTTCGAAGCGCAGATAACCAAAGGTACGCTTGCTATCGGCGGCACGACGGCCGAAACGGAATGCGGCATAGGCCAGTGCGAGCGCTACGGCATCGGTCAGCATGTGACCGGCATCCGCCAGCAATGCCAGCGAGCCGGACAGCACGCCACCTACCGCTTCCACCAGCATGAAGCTAAAGGTCAGGACGAAGGAGAGGAGTACCTTGCGTTCGTTATCGCTGGTTACGGTAGGCGTGTGTTCATGATCGTGATCATCGCCATGTGCGTGTTCGTCGCCTGATGTATGTGCAGTCATTTTTCTATCATTTCTGCGCTGGTGAAATCAGGATGCGATATCCCGCACCCTATCTTTTTCCCACAACACATCGCTGCCACCCGCATAGCGATTCAATACGCGCGACAGGACAAACATCAAATCCGACAAGCGATTCATATACTGGCGCGGATTGTCATTGAGTTTTTCCGCTTTGCCGAGGCTGACGATAGTACGTTCCGCGCGGCGGCAGACTGTACGGCAAATATGCGCTTGCGCTGCTGCACGTGAACCTGCTGGCAGGATGAATTCCTTGAGTGCAGGCAGGGTGCTGTTGTACTTCTCCAGCAAACCGTCCAGGCGCGCGACTTGTTCATCATGGATTAGCGTGTAGCCGGGTATGCACAGCTCGCCACCGAGGTCGAACAAGTCGTGCTGGATCGAGATCAATTCTTCACGCAAGGCGGCAGGCAGGTCTTCGCACAGCAACAAGCCTATGTGTGAATTCAATTCATCGACGTCGCCCATCGCATGTACGCGCAGTGCATCCTTGTCGACACGGCTGCCATCGCCGAGGCCGGTGGTGCCTTTGTCGCCGGTGCGTGTTGCGATTTTTGAAAGTCGGTTGCCCATGAGATCAGTAGTGAGTAGAGGAGAGTTGTGAGGATACGGTAAAACCGGCAGGCGGAATCCGGCCCGGCGGCGCTGATTTGTTTATTTTGCAGTGCAAAATAGTTTAAATATTATCAAAATAATACTTTTAATGAGCTCGGCATGCTTTAAAACAAGCACTAGTTCGATAAGAAAGCGGTGAAAACGGTAAAATCATGCCTTGATAACCGAAGATTGATTGACGCAATGGCAATAAGACTTCCTCCTGTGCACGCACTGTCCGCTTTTGAAGCCGCTGCACGCCACGGTTCATTTGCGATTGCAGCAGAAGAGCTGTGTATCACGCCATCGGCGTTTTCCCATCGCATCCGCCTGCTGGAAGAGTTCGTCGGCGAACGCCTGTTCCTGCGTGACGGGCGCAGTGTCAGCCTGACCGAATTTGGCCGTCGTTATCTGGATGTGGTGCGTGATGCCTTGCGTTCACTGGCAGACTTTCCTTTGCCGCATCGGCATCCGCTGGCGCAGCCACGCGTCAAGATCACAGTGCCACCAACTTTTGCGCGTTATCTTTTTCTGCCGCACCTGGCCGATTTCACAGCCTTGTATCCGGATATCACGATAGAGGTTTTCCTTTCGGTCCCGCTGTACGACATGGCGCTGTCGGAGACCGATCTGGAGATACGTTTTGGGGCTGGCAAATATCCGGACACTACCACCGAGAAGCTGTTTGAAGAACCGGTATTTCCGGTCGTCAGCCCGGCTTACCTGGAAAAAATCGGTGGCCTGAAAACCCCGGCCGACCTGCAAAAAGCGCAACTGCTGCGTTCTGCGCTCGAACCCTGGCAGGCATGGTTTGAAGTAGCTGGGCTGGACTGGCCGGAACCTGCGACCGGCTTGCGCATCGATGACCTCGGCTTGCTGCTGGAAGCGGTGCGCCACGGCTATGGCGTGGCCCTGACGCGCAAGCATTTTGCCGAAGAAATGATCGATAAAGGCGAAGTCGTTCCCTTGTTCGATATCCAATTAACGACACCACAACATGCTTACTACATGGTCTATGAACAAAGTGTGCGCGAGCGCCCGGAAGTCGTATTGTTCATGAACTGGATGATGGAGCGTTTCAATATGCAAAGGATGGCCTAGCCGTTCTCGAGCAAGCAATGCTGCATCGCAGTATGGTGCGCAGCAGTTTGCTGCAGTATTGTGTGAATTACTGCATTTTTCTCATCACTTGAATAATTTTCACCCCGGCGGCTAAAGCTTTCAGTCCAGCCGGGGCGTGGTTTAGTTACACTCTGATCAGACCTTGTGCGTCTCTCAATTTGTTAACCGACGCGAAAATTGCAATCAGGATTGATGATGAATACAACTTCGGCACCTCCATTTACGGCGGCGTATCAGCGCACGGTAGTGGACGCATTGCGTGCCGTACTCCCTGAACGTTGCGTGCTCTTCAATGAAGAAGATACGCGGCCTTACGAGTGCGATGGCCTGGCTGCTTATGCCCAGTTGCCCATGGTGGTGGTTCTGCCTGACACCGAGGCGCAAGTCATCGCTGCCATCAAGGTATGCCATGCATTGAAGGTGCCTATCGTGCCGCGCGGTGCCGGTACCGGTTTGTCCGGCGGCGCATTGCCGATCGCCGATGGCATTGTCCTCTCCACCGCACGTCTCAACAAAATCGTGAAAGTCGATGCATATGCGCGTACCGCAGTGGTACAGCCTGGCGTACGCAATCTGGCTATCTCGGAAGCGGTTGCACCGCTGGGCCTGTACTACGCACCAGATCCTTCTTCACAGATCGCCTGCACCATAGGCGGCAACGTCGCGGAAAACTCCGGCGGCGTGCATTGCCTCAAATACGGCCTGACCGTACACAACGTGATGCGCGTGCGCGTCGTCACGATAGAAGGCGACGTGGTCGAACTCGGTAATGCCGCACTTGATGCACCTGGACTCGATTTGTTGTCGGTGTTCGTCGGTTCCGAAGGCATGCTCGGCATGGTGACGGAAGTCACCGTCAAACTGATTCCCAAACCTAAACTCGCACGCGTGATCCTGGCGTCCTTCGATGACGTAGTGAAGGGCGGTAACGCCGTCGCCAGCGTGATCGCCGCAGGCATTATCCCGGCCGGTCTGGAGATGATGGACAAGACTTCGTCGCGCATGGTCGAGCCGTTTGTTAAAGCAGGTTACGACATTGATGCGGAAGCATTGCTGCTGTGTGAATCGGATGGCATACCGGAAGAAGTCGACGAAGAAATCGCGCGCATGACCGAAGTGCTCAAGCACTCAGGCGCAACTGCGATTGCTGTTTCGCAAAACGAAGCAGAGCGCCTGCGCTTCTGGTCTGGTCGCAAGAATGCATTCCCGGCCGCAGGCCGTATCTCCCCTGATTACTACTGTATTGACGGCACGATTCCGCGTCGTAGCCTGGCGGATGTGTTGCTCGGCATCGCCGAGATGGAAGTCAAATACGGCTTGCGTTGCGCCAACGTATTCCACGCCGGTGACGGTAATTTGCACCCGTTGATTTTGTTCGATGCCAACCAGGAAGGCGAATTCCACCGCGCCGAATTGTTCGGCGCAGAAATCCTCGAGATGTGCGTCGCAGTTGGCGGGACGATCACCGGTGAACACGGTGTCGGCCTGGAAAAAATCAACCAGATGTGCGTGCAGTTTTCGCGTGCCGAGATCGATGCTTTCCTCGCAGTCAAACGCGCTTTCGACCCAGTCTCGTTGCTGAACCCGACCAAGGCGATCCCGACGCTACAGCGCTGTGCCGAGTACGGCAAGATGCACGTCAAACGTGGCATGCTGAAGTTTCCTGATTTGCCGCGCTTCTAATTTTCTCAAGGCCAGTATGGAACAGGTAATCGAACAATTTAAAGAGCGTATCCTCGCGGCTGCTGCCAACAAGCAGCCTTTGCGCATACGCGGCGGCGGTACCAAGGATTGGTACGGCCGGACTCCGGTCGGTGAGTTGCTGGACACACGCGCATACAGCGGTGTAGTTGCCTACGACCCGACCGAGCTGGTGATCACGGTACGGGCCGGTACGCCATTGGCGGAAGTGGAGGCCATTCTGGCAGAACAAAACCAGATGCTGGCTTTCGAGCCGCCGCATTTCGGTCCGGGTGCAACTGTCGGCGGCATGGTCGCCAGCGGCTTGTCCGGTCCTGGTCGTGCCGCAGTCGGTGCGACCCGCGACTTCGTGCTCGGCGTGGTGCTGATGGATGGCAAGGGCGAGTCCCTGCACTTCGGCGGCCAGGTCATGAAGAACGTGGCGGGCTACGATGTCTCGCGCATGCTGGCAGGTTCGCTGGGCACGCTGGGTTTGTTGCTGGAAGTCTCGCTCAAGGTATTGCCCAAGCCGTACGCACAAACCAGTTTGCGTCTCGAGATGGATGAGAAGGATGCGATACGCCGTCTGAATGAATGGGGCGGTCAGCCTCTGCCTATCTCCGCCAGTGCATGGTGTGACGGTGCGCTGATGTTGCGCTTGTCCGGTGCCAAAGCAGCGCTGGCGGCAGCTCAGCAAACCATAGGTGGCGAAGAAATAAATGGTGATGATTTCTGGATAGCGATGCGTGAGCAAAGCAATGAATTCTTCACGCAATCAGATGTGTTGTGGCGTTTGTCAGTGCCTTCCACCACTGCACCTATCGCGCTGCAAGGCCAGCAACTGATCGAGTGGGGCGGCGCACAGCGCTGGCTGCGTACCAACGAAAGCGCAGACACCATACGCACAGCTGCTGCGGCGGCTGGTGGCCACGCGACCTTATTCCGTGGCGGTGACAAGGAAGTCGGTGTGTTCCATCCGCTGGCACCAGCGCTGGGTCGCATTCATCAAAACATGAAAAACAATTTTGACCCTGACGGTATTTTCAATCCGGGTCGTATGTACGCGCAGTACTAAGCTGCCGCAAGCGCGGTGCTACTTTCAGAAGAGTGTAGGAATCAATGCAAACCAACTTAGCCGATTTCATCAAAGATACCCGCGAAGGCCACGAGGCTGACGCGATTCTGCGCAGCTGCGTGCATTGTGGCTTTTGTACCGCCACATGCCCGACCTATCAGTTGCTGGGCGATGAGCTGGACGGCCCGCGTGGTCGTATCTATCTGATCAAGCAAGTATTGGAAGGCAAGACACCTACCGCGAAAACCCAGTTGCATCTGGATCGCTGCCTGACTTGCCGCAATTGCGAAACGACTTGCCCGTCCGGCGTGAAGTATGGTCGGCTGGTTGATATCGGCCGCAAGGTGGTCGAGGATCGCGTACCGTATTCGTTCTCGCAGAAACTGAAACGTACAGCGCTGAAAGAAATCTTGCCGCGCAAATGGTTGTTCACGCCTGCAATGAAAACCGGTCAGCTGTTCCGCCCATTGCTGCCGCAGGCGATCAAGAACAAAGTACCACGCGCAGAAAATGCAGGGATCTGGCCAGCACGTGCACATGAGCGCAAGATGCTGCTGCTTGATGGTTGTGTACAACCCGCGATGTCGCCCAATATTAATGCCGCGACGGCACGTGTGCTGGATGCACTCGGTGTGCAATTGGTCGTGGCACCGAAAGCCGGTTGCTGCGGCGCTATCCGGCATCACCTGAATGACCATGACGGTGCGCTGGATGATATGCGTCGCAATATCGACGCATGGTGGCCGCTGGTATTGGCTGGTGCTGAAGCGATCGTCATGACCGCTTCCGGTTGTGGCGCGACGGTCAAGGATTACGGACATTTGCTGGCGGCAGATCCTGCTTACGCAGAGAAAGCGACAGTGATTTCCAACATGACCAAAGACTTGAGTGAAATCATGCCTGCCTTTGAAGCTGAACTGGAAAGCAAGCTGAACGGCAAGATTTCGAAACGCGTGGCTTATCATCCGCCTTGTACCTTGCAGCACGGTCAGCAGATACGTGGCAAGGTTGAAGGTGTGTTGCGTGCGGTAGGCGTTGATGTGCAATTGTGCGGCGACAGCCATCTGTGCTGTGGTTCGGCCGGTACTTACTCGGTAATGCAGCCTGAGCTGTCCTACCAGCTGCGCGATAACAAACTGGCCAAGCTGGCTGAGACCAAGGCAGAGATGATCGTGTCGGCCAATATTGGTTGTCTGACGCATCTGCAATCGGGTACCGATACGCCGGTCAAACACTGGATAGAATTGATAGACAGCGCATTGAGCGCAACGCACTAAGCAAACTTTTTGCAATAAAAAACGCTGGCTTACCTGATGGTATTGCCAGCGTTTTTATTTGTGCGGTGTGTTTATTCGGCGAGCAGCTTCTTGATGTCGTCTGTTAACTCTTCCGGCTTGGTTTGCGGTGCATAGCGCTTGAAGACACTGCCATCCTTGCGGATCAGGAATTTGGTGAAATTCCATTTGATGCCTTCGCTGCCGAGCAGGCCGGGCGCTGCGTGCTTCAGGTATTTGTACAAAGGATCGGCGTTGTCGCCATTCACGTCTATCTTGGCAAACAGCGGGAAGCTGACGCCATAATTCTTTTCACAGAATGCGCCTATCTCGGCTGCATCGCCAGGTTCCTGGCTGCCGAACTGATTGCACGGGAATCCGAGTACTTCTACGCCCTGATCGCGGAACTGCTGGTACACCGCTTCCAGTCCCTGGTATTGCGGCGTGAAGCCGCATTTGCTGGCGGTATTCACAATCAGCAGTACTTTGCCGCGATACTGTGCGAGATCGACCGCCGAACCGCCCAGGCTGTTCGGCGTAAAGTCATAAACGGTGCTCATACTATCCCCAGGTGTTCAGTGCCTTTGCTCAAATCGCGGTGTTTGGCTTCCTTGCCATTGAGCTTGATCGACAGACGCAAATCATTGACCGAATCAGCATTGCGCAATGCGTCTTCGTAAGAAATCTTGCCGCCTTCATACAAATCGAATAAAGCCTGGTCGAAGGTTTGCATACCGAGCTCGCGCGACTTCTTCATGATTTCTTTGATCTCATGCACATCGCCTTTGAAGATCAGGTCGGACACCAGCGGCGAGTTCAACATGATCTCGACTGCAACGCAGCGGCCCTTGGTTTCTTTCAAAGGAATCAGGCGTTGCGAAATCATCGCTTTCAGGTTTAGCGACAAATCCATCAGCAATTGCTGGCGACGTTCTTCCGGGAAGAAGTTAACGATGCGATCCAGTGCCTGGTTGGAGCTATTGGCGTGCATGGTGGCCAGGCACAGGTGGCCAGTCTCGGCAAAGGCAATTGCATAGTCCATGGTTTCACGGTCGCGAATCTCGCCGATGAAGATGACGTCCGGCGCCTGGCGCAAAGTATTCTTCAGTGCCACGCCCCAGCCTTCGGTATCGACGCCGATCTCACGTTGGGTGATGACGCAGTTTTTATGCGGATGGACGTACTCGACCGGATCTTCGATGGTGATGATGTGGCCGTAGCTGTGTTCGTTGCGGTGACCTATCATCGCTGCCAGCGTGGTCGACTTGCCAGAGCCGGTCGCGCCGACCATGATGACCAGGCCGCGCTTGGTCATGACGATATCTTTCAGCGTTTCAGGCACGCCCAGGTCTTCCATGCGCGGGATAGCGGTGGTGATGGTACGTACCACCATGCCGACCTTGCCTTGCTGTACGAAAGCAGAAACACGGAAGCGACCGATGCCACCCGGGCTGATCGCGAAATTGCATTCCTTGCTGGCTTCAAATTCCGCCGCCTGCTTGTCGCTCATGATGGCGCGCGCCAGTTCGATGGTGTGCGCAGCTGTCAGCGGCTGGTTGGACACTTGTGTCATCTTGCCGTCTATCTTGAATGCAGGTGGGAAGTCAGCGGTGATGAAAAGATCGGAGCCGTTCTTGCTGAGCATGAGCCGCAGCAAGTCGTACATGAATTTAGTGGCTTGATCGCGTTCCATAGTGACTCTCTCTAGGTCTGTTTTTTACACCGGCGTAACTTGTACTACATTTCCACCTCGCAGCTTGCAAGCTGCTCCGATTCAGGCGGCGCAAAGCATGCTTTGCGCAAGCCCGTCTTCATCCTGGGAAGTTGTCCGGCGTCTTGGCAGCAGCACGTGCAGCAGCATTGGAAATCACATTGCGTTTTACCAGCTCGGTCAGATTGCTGTCCAGCGTTTGCATGCCGACATTCGCACCGGTCTGGATCGCCGAATACATTTGCGCGATCTTTGCTTCGCGGATCAGGTTACGAATCGCCGGGGTGCCGAGCATGATTTCATGCGCAGCGACGCGACCACTGCCATCCTTGGTTTTGAGCAGGGTTTGCGAAATCACGGCTTGTAGTGATTCGGACAACATCGCGCGCACCATTTCCTTTTCATCGCCCGGGAAGACGTCGATGATACGGTCGATAGTCTTGGCGGCGGATGAGGTGTGCAGGGTGCCGAATACCAGGTGACCGGTTTCCGCCGCAGACAGTGCCAGGCGTATGGTTTCCAGGTCACGTAATTCGCCGACCAGCACCACATCCGGATCTTCACGCAGCGCCGAGCGCAAGGCGTTTTCAAAGGAGTGGGTGTGTGGGCCGACTTCGCGCTGGTTGATCAGGCACTTCTTCGAGTCGTGTACAAACTCGATAGGATCTTCGATGGTCAGGATGTGTGCGTATTCGTTTTCATTGACGTGATTCACCATCGCCGCCAGTGTGGTCGATTTGCCGGAGCCGGTCGGGCCGGTCACCAGCACCAGGCCGCGTGGTTTCAATGCGAGATCGGCAAAGATCTTGGGCGCATTCAAATCTTCCAGGCTGAGGATTTTCGATGGAATGGTACGCAGTACCGCGGCGGCACCCCGATCCTGGTTGAAGGCATTGACACGGAAGCGGGCGAGGCCGGGGATGGCGAAGGAAAAGTCGATCTCCAGTCGTTCTTCATATACTTTGCGCTGACCGTCATTCATGATGTCATAAATCATGCCGTGCACATCCTTGTGCTCCAGTGGCGGCAAATTGATGCGGCGGACATCGCCATGTACACGGATCATCGGCGGCAGCCCGGCTGATAAATGCAGATCGGATGCTTTATTCTTGACGGAGAACGCGAGTAGTTCTGAAATGTCCATTTATAATCCCTGAGCCTGCTGCAAAAAGGCGTAACGCCCTGTTTGCGTACCGATGTTATGGTGACGCTTTATTGATGCTTTAAAGAACTTTGATTATGTCTGTAATAGGCCAAAACTTGCAAGCTGTGCGTCAGCGGATCACCGACGCCGCGAACAGTGCGCAACGCGATGTGCACGGCGTGGAATTACTGGCGGTATCCAAGACGTTTGGTGCCGATGCCGTGATCGCCGCGGCCGAGGCCGGACAGGGTGCTTTTGGCGAAAACTACCTGCAGGAAGCGCTGGAAAAGATCGCTGAAGTAAAGGCAACACGCCCGGATTTGCAGCTGGAATGGCACTTCATAGGCCCCATCCAGAGCAACAAGACCCGTCCCATCGCCGAGCACTTCGACTGGGTACACTCGGTAGATCGCCTGAAAATCGCGCAACGTTTGTCAGAACAACGTCCGGACGGACTGCCGCCGCTGAATGTTTGTTTGCAGGTGAATATCAGTGGCGAAGCCAGTAAAAGCGGTGTTTTGCCGGAAGAAACGCTGGCGGTAGCGCAGGCGATTGCCGCTTTGCCGCGCCTGCAGCTGCGCGGCCTGATGGCGATACCCGAGGCGACCGGTGATGCAGAACAACAACGCGCACCGTTCAGGCAAATGCATGCTTTGCTTGATCAATTGCGCGAGCAGGGATTAAAACTGGATACTTTATCCATGGGGATGTCTGGCGACATGGCGGCAGCCATCGCCGAAGGCGCAACTATAGTGCGGATAGGTTCCGCAATTTTTGGTACAAGGGAATATGCAAAATAATTTGAAAATCAGTTTCATCGGTGGCGGCAATATGGCTGCTGCCCTGATCGGTGGTCTCGCAGGCAAATTGACTGCGGCGGCCAATATTCATGTAGTTGATATCAACGCCGATTCGCTGGCGAAATTACAGCAGCAGTTCCGTGTCCGCACTTCGTCCGATATCGATGCCACGCTGGCTGGCAGTGATGTCATCGTGCTCGCAGTCAAGCCGCAGCAGATGAAGGGCGTGGTCGCACAATTGGTGCCGCACATTAACGGGCAGTTGGTGTTGTCGATTGCAGCGGGCATACGCGCGGTAGATTTGTCGCGCTGGCTGAAGGGGCACAATGCCATCGTCCGTACCATGCCGAATACCCCGGCATTGATAGGCAAGGGCATCACCGGCATGGTGGCGACCGCCGGTGTCAGCGCCGAGCAGCGCGCCGCAGCGGATGCCATCATGCGCGCAGTCGGTGAGACCGTATGGCTGGATGATGAAAAACTGATCGATCCGGTGACAGCTGTATCCGGTAGCGGGCCAGCCTATGTGTTTTACTTCATCGAAGCGATGCAACAGGCGGCACAGGAGATGGGATTGACGGCAGAGCAAGGCAACGCACTCGCGATTTCGACTTTTGTTGGCGCGGCGCACCTGGCAGCACAATCCAGTGATCCGGTTGGTGTATTGCGTGAACGAGTTACTTCCAAAGGTGGTACCACCTATGCTGCATTGACCAGCATGGAAGCCAGCGGCGTCAAACAATCCATCATCACTGCGATGAAAGCAGCTGCCGCACGCGGTCAGGCACTGGGCGAAGAATTTGGTCAGGACTAGGATTTAGCCGCAGTTGATAATTGCTGCGCAGATGTTAAAAAGGCCGGATGTCTGTTGGACATCCGGCCTTTGTTTTTATGCTGTCTTCAGGCTGGTTTGATTAATTGCCGAGGATGATTTGTGCGATCACACCGGTTGCAATGGCGATCAGGACATAGTCGCCACCGGTTTGCACCCAGTTATAGCCACGTGGCGGCGGCGTCAAATGATGTCCGCGCCAGTCGTTGACAACATATTGGTGGCCACGGTATTCGCGTGGGATGTAACCACCTTTGTAGAAGTTATGGTTAGGCCCGGCGCCACGCCCAGCATGTCGGTTGTCATGTCTGTCATCATGTTTGTTGGCGTGCTTGTTCCCATGCTTGTCACCGTGCTTGTTACCGTGTTTGTCGCCGTACTTATTGCTGTGCGGGTTGCCTTGCGGGCCGCGATCACCACCGCGGTCATAGCCTTGCGCAAATGCTGCGCTGCTGGCCAACAGAGCTACCGTCATAATCGACGAAATAATTATTTTGCTCTTCATCTCTGCTCCTTGTCATGGCGAAAATGCCTCCGCATTGCATACATGTGTAAACATGTTGATACGGAGTTTTCATTAAACAGGAAAAGGACTACTGTGTGCATGCCTTTTTGGTAAGGCCTGTTACCAAATGTTTCTGCATGTCACCCTGCTATGCCGGCGCGGAAAATGCCGGGTGGTAACGCACGATTCCATGCGCAGAATTCGTCTGTAAAGGCAGGGCGAGGAAGTACTCGGCTGGTAGCTCAGGATAAGCCAGGGTATCGCTGTGTCGGAAGCCGAAGCGCTGGTAATAGGCAGCGTCGCCAGCCACCACGCAACCTTGCGCCTGATCTGCGCGTAGCAAGTCCAGCCCGGTTTCGATCAGGCGGGTGCCTATCCCTAGTTTCTGCTTGCCGGGCAATACGGATATTGGTCCCAGGCCATACCATCCGGTGCTACCGTCCGAGATGGTAACCGGAGAAAATGCAATATGGCCGACTACCTGTCCGTCCACTTCGGCAAGCAGCGATAGCGCAAGTGCGTCTGTTGCACGCAGGGCGGCAATGATGAGGTGTTCGGTCTGATCGCTATGCGGATGATCCTGGAACGCGGCGCGCGTTACCGCAGTTATCGCATCTGTATCGTCAGCGCGTTCCGGGCGTATGTGCATCTGCGCTTACTCCTTTGCAGCCAGCGGCACGCGCCTGACTGTGGATTCAGGATATGGGTATTCCATATGACGTGCGGTAGCGCGTGCGACATCTTCACCCCAATATTTTTTTACCACCATGAATGCCATATCGATACCGGCGGATATGCCGGCAGAGGTCAGCACATAGCCTTGCTCAACTACCTGCGATACCGAGTCCACCGTGACATTCGGGAAGAGCTCCTGCATCCAGTCCAGTGAGCGCCAGTGCGTAGTCGCACGCAAGCCGTCCAGCAAACCGGCATTGCCCAGCACCAGTGCGCCGGTACAAACTGAAGTCAGGGTTTCCACTTGCGCCGCCTGTGCGTTGACGAAGTGTAGCAAGGCCGGATTGTGCATTTCCTTGCGTGTGCCCCAGCCGCCAGGAACCAGCAATATGTCCAGCGGCGGGCAGGTTGCATAAGTGGTGTCCGGCAAGACGCGCATGCCGCCGGTAGTCACAATGGGCTGATCTTGTTCGGCCACCAGTATGACTTCGAATGGCGACGGCTCTTCACGTCGCTTTTCGCTATTGATACGCGTGACGGAAAAGACTTCATACGGACCACAAAAATCCAGTACTTCGACGTCATCAAAAATGACTATGCCTACACGTTTGCGATTCATCATCGACTCCCTCGGTTATCGGATAGGAACAGACTGCTTAGTTTGCTGCATGAGCTTTGCTGACGCTCTCGCCATCGTTCGGTCGCAAGGTCCAGAACGACAAGGAGGAAAGTATGGTTAATCCGCCTAGAGTAAGGAAGGCATGGTGCAAGGCATTGCCGACTGCGGCGCGATCAGATTGCGGCAAGTCACCCAGATACCACGCTGCGATAATGGAGCCAAACGCGAGACCGAAGCTCATCGACATTTGCTGCATGGAGCTGGCGATAGTGCTGGCCATGCTGGAGTCTTCCGGATTGATATCCGAATAAGCCATCGAATTCATGCTGGAAAACTGCAGCGAATTAAAGAAACCCTGCGCCAGTCCGAGCAGGAGGATCACTGCAATGGGTGTACCAGGCGTGATGATGGAGAACAGTGAGATCGTGATGCCTATCATCACCGTATTCACGATCAGGACTTTGCGATAACCGAAGTGACCGAGTACGCGTACCGAGATCAGTTTCATCAGCATTGCTGCGGCAGCAGTCGGCATCATCAGCAAGCCGGATTGCCAGGCGGGCAGACCCAGCCCGAGCTGGTACAGCAGCGGCAACAGGAAGGGCAGACCACCTACGCCTAGGCGTGTGATAAAACCGCCGACCACCGAAACGCGGAAGGTACGGGTTTTAAACAGCGCCAGTTGCAACAACGGATGCAGGGTGCGCCGTGCATGCAAGACATAGGCACATAACAATGCGATAGCGATCACAAACAAGATAGTGGTCGAGGTCGCATCCAGATAATGTTCACCAAATATTTCCAGTATCCACGACATGAGTGCCACGCCGGAACCGAACAGGATGAGTCCGATGACGTCCAGTGGTCGCGGCGAGTCCGAGCGATAGTCCGGCATATGCTTGTGGATCATCCATTGCGCTGCCAATCCTATTGGTACATTGACGAAGAAGATGGCTTGCCACGGCAGCCAGTGCACGATGAGTCCGCCTACTGTCGGTCCGAGCAGCGGTCCGATCAGGGCCGGGATGATGACGAAGTTCATCGCCGACAATAGTTCTGATTTCGGGAAGGTACGTATCACGGTCAGGCGGCCGACCGGCATCATCATTGCCGCGCTGAAGCCTTGCAGTATCCGTGCCGCCACCAGCATGGGGACATTCACGGACAGGCCGCACAGGATGGAAGAAAAAGTGAATAAGCCAACCGCAACACTGAAGACGCGACGCGTGCCGAAGCGATCTGCCATCCAGCCACTGATAGGTATAGAAACTGCCAGCGCCAGAATGTAGGAGCTGACGACTGCCTTCAGGCTGAGGGGCGTGACGTTGAGGCTGGCCGCCATCGCAGGCACGGCGGTGTTGATAATTGTGGAGTCGAGTTGCTCCATGAAGAGTGCAATCGCCACCACCCAGGGCAAATACCGTTTGACCGTGGCTGCGTCTGTCGTATTTGCGTTGGGTGGGATGGCGGACATGGATAGTTACCTGATCAGCGCAACAGATAATCCAGCGCGACACCGCCGAAGATGGCAGCACCCAGCCAGTTGTTATGACGGAAGGCGGCGAAGCAACCGGCGCGTCCGCGATCCCGTATCAAGGTGTAGTGATAAATCGCGCAAACAACGGCGACCAGCAAACCGGCAACGAACCAGATGCGCAAACCGAATTGCCAGCCTATGACACCTATGATGCCCAGGTTCACTGCGTAGCAAAGCATGATGATGGCGACATCGTAAGAACCGAATGTGATGGCCGAGGTTTTCATACCCAGCTTCAGGTCGTCTTCCCGATCGACCATCGCGTATTCCGTATCGTAGGCAACGGCCCAAAAGATATTCGCTACCAATAGCCACCATGCTGCAGCCGGTACCGTGTTCTGTACTGCAGCAAAACTCATGGGGATGCCGAAGCCGAACGCAATGCCGAGGTAAGCCTGTGGAATCGCGAAGAAGCGTTTGAAGTACGGATAGGTGGCGGCGATGATGACGGCGGCGATGGAGAGCTGCTTGGTCAATGTATTCAGCGGCCAGATTAGCGCAAATGAAACCAGAGCCAATACCAGTGCGACCAGCACCGCTTCATATGGTTTGATCTTGCCGCTGGTGACAGGACGTTCCACTGTACGTTCCACATATTTGTCGAAATCACGATCCGCGTAATCGTTGATGGCGCAACCGGCAGAACGCATCAGGATGGTACCCAGTGTGAAGATGGCGACTATCGCCCAGTCCGGTTTGCCGTTGGAGGCCAGCCACAAGGCCCACAGCGTAGGCCAGAGCAGCAGCAAAATGCCTATCGGTTTATCAAGGCGGATCAGGCGGAAATACAGTTGAAGACGATTCATCTAGAGGTAAGAACTTAATACAAAACGAAAAACGACCTGATGCGCCAGCATCAGGCTTCAGTCAGTGGTTCATCGGGCAGCATGGTGACGCCGTGCAGATCGCAGGACAACAATGCTTGTCGTACTGCTTCTATCGCGGCGCCGCGGGTAAAGCTCTTGCGCCAGACGAGGACGACACGACGCGAAGGACCCGGTTGCTTAAATGGGATGTAACGCAACATGCCATCCTTGGCTTGCATGTCGGGGATGGATGCTTGCGGCAAGACCGTGATGCCGATGCCGGAAGCCACCATGTGGCGTATGGTTTCCAGTGATGAACCTTCAAAGGTACGGGCGATGCCATCGCCGGAAGTCGAGAAGCGCGACATTTCCGGACACACTTCCAGTACCTGATCGCGGAAGCAATGACCATTGCCGAGCAGGAGCATGGTTTCTGATTTCAGGTCATCGGTACTGACGCTGTCACGCTGCGCCCATTTGTGATGTTTGGGGACGGCGACGACAAACGGCTCGTCATACACCGGTTGCACCAGCAAGCCCTGATCAGGGAAAGGCAGCGCGACGATGGCGGCATCCAGTTCGCCCTGACGCAGCAACTCCAGCAGCTTGACGGTGAAATTCTCTTGCAGCACCAGCGGCATTTGCGGCACGCGCTCGATGAGGGTTTTTACCAGCGGTGGTAACAGGTACGGTGCGATGGTGTAAATAATGCCGAGGCGGAAAGGACCGACCAGCGGATCTTTATTCTGCTTCGCGATTTCCTTGATGGCGGCGGTTTGTTCCAGCACGCGTTCGGCTTGCGCCACGATTTGTGCGCCCAGCGGCGTCATCGAGATTTCGCTGCCACCACGTTCGAACAAGGTAACGCCCAGCTCATCTTCGAGCTTCTTGATGGCGACGGAAAGGGTAGGTTGCGCTACGAAGCATGCTTCTGCCGCATGGCCGAAATGCTTTTCACGGGCGACGGCAACTATGTATTTGAGTTCGGTAAGCGTCATGGTGGGGTCTGGGCCTTCGGGTCTGTACCTGGGTATAGAGCGATTGAGTAGCCTATTCTATACCTTCAGGTAGTCCTCACGTGCACCGAGCCAGCGCGCCAGATGTGCATCGACGGTAGACTGGTCATCCCGCAACAGGGTTTGCGCCAGATCGCGCGCACGATCCACCAGCCATTGATCGGTTTCGAGGTCGGCAAAACGCAGCATCGCCTGGCCTGATTGACGCGCGCCGAGGAATTCGCCCGGGCCGCGTATTTCCAGATCCTTGCGCGCAATTTCAAAACCGTCGGTCGATTCGCGCATGATGCCGAGGCGTTGCTTGGCCACCATGCCGAGTGGCCCCTGATACAGCAGCAGGCAGACGCTGGCAGCCGAACCACGGCCGACCCGACCACGCAACTGATGTAATTGCGACAGGCCAAAGCGCTCCGCATGTTCGATCACCATCAATGAAGCATTTGGTACATCGACGCCGACTTCAATTACGGTGGTAGCAACCAGCAAGTGGATTTCGCCGCGGGTGAAGGCGTCCATTACTTCCTGCTTTTCGGCAGGCTTCATGCGGCCGTGCACCAGGCCGACCTGCAAATCAGGCAGCGCTGCAACCAGTGTCTGGTGCGTATCGGTCGCGGTTTGCAATTGCAGCGCTTCCGATTCTTCGATCAGCGGGCAGACCCAGTAAACCTGGCGTCCTTCCAGTGCGGCGGCGTGTACACGCTCTATCACTTCATCACGGCGATTCTGGTCGATCACGCGTGTCACGATAGGCGTACGTCCGGGCGGCAGCTCATCAATCACCGAGACTTCAAGGTCGGCGTAGTAAGTCATGGCCAGTGTGCGCGGAATAGGCGTGGCCGACATCATCAATTGATGCGGTATGGTTTGTTGTGTGGCGTGCGCATTGGTGTCCACGCCTTTGTTGCGCAGTACCAGGCGCTGGCTGACACCGAAGCGATGCTGTTCATCGACGATGACCAGGCCAAGTTTGGCGAACTGCACGTCTTCCTGTATCAGCGCATGCGTGCCTATGATGAGCTGGGCAGTACCGGCCTCTATGCGCTCCTTGGCTTCCAGTTTTTCTTTCTTCTTCAGGCTGCCGGTCAGCCATGCGACATTCACACCCAGCGGTTCCATCCAGCCCGCAATTTTTCGGAAGTGCTGGTCGGCCAGGATTTCAGTCGGAGCCATCAGCACGGCCTGGAAACCACTGTCGATTGCTTGTGCTGCCGCCAGTGCTGCGACCACGGTCTTGCCGCTGCCGACATCACCTTGCAACAGGCGCTGCATGGGGAAGGATTGCTTGAGGTCGGCGCGGATTTCTTCCAGCACGCGTTGTTGCGCGGCGGTCAGTTTAAATGGCAGTTGCTTGAGGAAAGCCTTGGACAGTTTTCCTATGGTTGGCAGTACCGCCGCACCTTTGGCGCGGCGCGCCATTTGTGCCCGTTTCATCGATAGCTGCTGTGCCAGCAATTCATCGAATTTCATCCTGACCCAGGCCGCATGTGAGCGATCCGCCAATGCGCTTTCATCGATATCCGGCGGCGGGTTGTGCAACAGGCGCACTGCCGGTTCGAACGGCATCAGGTCCAGTTCGGTGCGCAGCTTGTCGCTCAATGTATCGCGCCACTCTATGCGCGTCATGGCGTCGACTATGGTTTTACGCAGTATGGTTTGCGACAGGCCTTCACCGGCTGGATAGACAGGGGTGAGTGCAGCGGGTAGCGGTGCACCTTCGACCACCATCTTGTAGCTGGGGTGCACCATCTCCGCACCGAAGAAACCATGTCGCACTTCACCACGGGCGCGCACCCGGTTGCCTTCGGCCATTTGCTTGACCTGGCTGCCGTAGAAGTTCAGGAAGCGCATGACCAACTGACCGGTGTCATCAGAGATGGTTACCACCAGTTGCCGGCGTGGCCGAAACGCGACTTCGCAGGAAGTAACTACGCCTTCGACCTGCACCGGGCGGCCAAAGATGAAGCCAGCCTGGGCGATGCTTTTGATTTCGGTTTCATCTTCATAGCGCATCGGCAGATGCAGGACTTTATCCATGTCCGAGCGCAGGCCGAGCTTGATCAGCTTGTCGTCGATTTTCTCTGCGCGTGTCGGAGCCGCCGACTTGGTCGTTTTACTGGTCTTTTTGGCAACAGTGGCGGGCTTTTTCTTCAGTACAGGCATATCGGGCCGAAAATGGGCGGCAGGGCGTAAAATAGCAGGTTTTGCGATGACTTCATGTGTCTTGCGTGTGGCAACACATGTAAGGCCGAGACTGCAAGCATTGCAACCATAGCAGTTCTGCCGCGCGATTGCTGCAAACAAATTTGTCTGCGTCACACCTCGGACAGTAAAACCGAAGCCGTCATGCGATATGCATGACATTTTTAACGACGTTTTCAAACATCAAAGTTGTATGTATTCACTTTCCGATTTCGATTTCGATTTGCCGCAAGAGTTAATTGCGCAAACACCATTGGCGCAGCGCAGTGCTTCGCGCCTGCTGCAGGTTCTGCCCGCGCAAATGACGGACCGTAATTTTGCCGACATCGTCGACTTGCTGTCACCTGGCGATTTGCTGGTATTCAATGACACCCGTGTGCTGAAGGCGCGCTTCTTTGGCGTCAAGGAAACCGGCGGCAAGGTTGAAGTGCTGGTTGAGCGCGTGATAGACCAGCGCAATGTGCATGCGCAGATACGCGCGTCCAAGTCACCTACGGTCGGTATGCGCATCCGCCTTGCTGATGCATTCGATGTGATCGTCGGCGAGCGCGCCGGTGAGTTTTACGAATTGCAATTCCCGGATGATGTATTCGAGCTGATCGAGGCGCATGGCCGTCTGCCTTTGCCGCCGTATATCGAACATGCGGCCGACGCCTACGATGAAACGCGCTACCAGACCGTGTACGCGAAGACGCCGGGTGCAGTAGCGGCGCCGACTGCAGGTCTGCATTTCGACCAGGATTTGCTGGATACGCTGACTGCGAAAGGCGTGAAGCTGGCTTACATCACGCTGCACGTCGGTGCCGGTACTTTCCAGCCGGTGCGCAGTGAAAACCTGGCCGAGCACAATATGCATAGCGAGTGGTACACCATCTCGCAGCAAACAGTCGATCTGGTGCAAGCCACGCAAGCCGCTGGCGGCAATGTGGTGGCGGTCGGCACGACCAGCATGCGCGCACTGGAATCGGCTTCGCAAAGCGGGGTGCTGCAGGCAGGTAGTGCCGATACGCGTTTATTCATTACGCCGGGCTATACCTTTAAAACGGTCACGCGCCTGATTACCAATTTCCATTTGCCGAAGTCCACCTTGCTGATGCTGGTGTCGGCCTTTGCCGGTTACGACACTATTCGTGCTGCATACCAACACGCCATTTCCCAACGTTATCGTTTCTTCAGCTATGGCGATGCGATGTTTTTGACCAGAATGCCACCATGCTAAATTTCAAATTACTTAAAACCGACGGTAAAGCACGTCGCGGCCAACTGACACTGAACCACGGTGTCATCGAAACGCCTATTTTCATGCCGGTCGGTACTTATGGCTCGGTGAAAGCGATGTCGCCGCTGGAGCTGAACGAGATCAATGCGCAAATCATCCTCGGCAACACCTTCCATCTGTGGCTGCGTCCGGGCAATGACATCATCGCCAAATTCGGTGGGCTGCATGAATTCATGGGCTGGGATAAGCCCATCCTGACGGATTCCGGCGGTTTTCAGGTGTTCTCACTGGGCGAGATGCGCAAGATCACCGAAGAAGGCGTGCATTTTTCATCGCCTATCAACGGCGATAAATTATTCCTGTCGCCGGAAGTGTCCATGCAAATCCAGCGCGTGCTGAATTCCGACATCGTGATGCAGTTCGATGAATGTACACCCTATGAGATCGACGGTCGTCCGGCTACGGCTGAAGAAGCAGCGAAGTCGATGCGCATGTCGCTGCGCTGGGCGAAACGCTCGATGGACGAGTTCAATCGCGAAGAAAACCCGAATGCCCTGTTCGGCATCGTACAGGGCGGGATGTTTGAAATGCTGCGCGATGAGTCGCTGGCCGGGCTGGAAGAGCTGAATTTCCACGGCGTGGCAATCGGCGGCCTGTCGGTCGGTGAGCCCAAGGAAGACATGATGCGGGTGCTGGAGCACGTCGGCCCGCGCCTGCCAGCGAACAAGCCGCATTACCTGATGGGCGTCGGCACACCGGAAGACCTAGTGGCGGGCGTGGCGAATGGTGTGGATATGTTTGATTGCGTGATGCCTACGCGCAATGCCCGTAATGGCTGGTTGTTTACCCGCTTTGGCGATATCAAGATCAAGAACGCGCGTTACAAGGATGACAAGAAACCGCTGGATGAAAGCTGTTCCTGCTATGCCTGCCGCAATTTTTCACGCGCTTACTTGCATCATTTGCATCGTACCGGCGAAATTCTGGGGGCCAGACTGAATACGATACATAACTTGCACTACTATCTGGACCTGATGCGAGAGATGCGGGAAGCGATAGACGAAGGGCGATTCCAGCTCTTTGTGAGCCAATTCCATGCAGATCGCGCACGCGGAAGCTGAACTTTCCATAATGAAAATCAGTCAGCACCGGAAAAGCGATTTTCCAGTGCTAAAATAACCGACCCATATTTATAAACCCTTACTACACTCTGGAGCATACACGTGTTTATTTCCAACGCTTACGCTGCAACTGCCGCCGGCGGCGTCATGGGCAATCTGGCCCAATTCGTTCCTATCATCCTGATGTTCGTTGTGCTGTACTTCCTGATGATACGTCCACAGATGAAACGTCAAAAAGAACACAAGGCCATGATCGAAGCCGTAACACGTGGCGATGAAGTCGTAACAGCAGGCGGCGTCCTGGGCAAGATCACCAAGGTTTCCGATGTCTACTTGTCGCTGGAAGTACAAGACGGTACCGAGATCGTGATTCAAAAAAGCGCAGTCACTACCTTGTTGCCTAAGGGTACGATCAAATCGCTGTAATGGGTTAAACGCCCCACCTCCGCCAGGCGGACGTGGGGTTGATTTTTGTCTGACGTTCCACCCCGAACCCTGAATCAATATGAATCGCTATCCCCTCTGGAAGTACATAATTATCGCTGTCGCACTCCTGTTGGGTGTGTTGTATACGACGCCTAACTTTTTCGGCGAATCGCCAGCGGTGCAAATCAGCAGTGCCAAAGCTACCGTCAAGGTAGATAGTTCCCTGATCACTCAGGTTGAGCAGGCGCTGAAAAAAGACGGTATCCAGTACGACGGGATAGTCTATGAAACGATAGGTACCCAGGGTACCGTCCGCGTGCGTTTCCCGAATACCGATATCCAGTTCAAAGCCAAAGGCATACTGGAAAAAGACCTGAATACTGATCCGGAAGATCCGACCTACCTGGTCGCCTTCAATCTGTTGCCGAATACGCCATCGTGGTTGCAAAGCCTGAACGCTGCACCTATGTACCTTGGCCTCGATTTGCGCGGTGGTGTGCACTTCCTGATGCAGGTCGATATCAAGGCAGTGATGAACAAGCGCGTACTCGGCTTGCAAGCCAGCGCCCGCAGCATCTTGCGCGACAAGAACATTCGCCATGCCGGTATCGCACGTAGTGGCGACAATGTGGAAATCTCGTTCCGTGATGCCGATACCCGCAACAAGGCGCGTACCGTGCTGGGCAATGAATTGCGTGAACTGGTGCTGACTGATGCAGGCAGCGGTGAAGACCTGAAACTGGTTGGTAGCCTGAATCCGACCGCATTGAAACAAACAGTAGAAGACGCGGTTCAGCAAAACATCACCACCCTGTCGAAACGTGTCAATGAACTGGGCGTGACCGAGCCGCTGATCCAGCGTCAGGGTGCTGATCGTATCGTGGTGCAAATGCCTGGTGTGCAAGACGTTTCGCGCGCCAAGGACATCATCGGTAAAACCGCGACCCTGGAAGTCCGCCTGGTGGATGAATCGGTTACCCGTGGTACCGAAGAAACTGCTGCGATACCTTTCGGTTCCGAGCTGTTTAAAGTCGGCAAGAACGCACCTGTCGTTCTGTACAAAGATCCGATCATCACCGGTGAATACATCTCCAGCGCTTCGGCCAGCTTCGATCAAAACCATCAGCCATCGGTCAGTATTGACCTGAATGGTGATGGTGGTCGTCGCATGCGTGAAGCAACACGTACCCGTGTCGGCAAGGCGATGGCGATCGTGCTGTTTGAAAAGAACAAGGGTGAAGTCCTGACCGTTGCGACCATCCGTGATGAACTGGGTGCACGCTTCCAGATCACTGGCATGGGTTCGGCTGAAGCAGCCAGCGACCTCGCTTTGCTGTTGCGCGCTGGTTCGCTGGCAGCACCGATGGAAATCATTGAAGAACGTACCATCGGACCTCAGCTCGGTGCGGAAAACATCAAGAAAGGTTTTGATGCGACGCTGTACGGCTTCATCGCCATCGGCATCTTCATGATCATTTACTACCGCGCATTTGGTTTCTTCAGCGTATTTGCGCTGGCAGTCAACCTGATGCTGTTGATTGCCTTGTTGTCCATGTTGCAGGCAACGCTGACCTTGCCGGGTATCGCCGCTATTGCGCTGACGCTGGGTATGGCGATTGACGCCAACGTGCTGATTAACGAGCGGATACGCGAAGAGTTACGAGCCGGACATTCACCGCAGACAGCGATTGCGATGGGCTTTGAACGTGCGTGGGCAACCATTCTCGATTCCAACGTCACCACCATGATTGCCGGCCTGGCACTGTTGATCTTCGGTTCCGGTGCGGTGCGCGGTTTCGCGGTAGTGCACTGTCTGGGTATCCTGACTTCGATTTTCTCTGCCGTGTTCGTATCGCGTGGCGTGGTCAACCTCTGGTATGGCCGCAAGAAGAAATTGACATCGGTATCCATCGGTCAGGTCTGGAAGCCGGCCGACTGATATTGAAAAATGAAGCGTCAGGTCGACGCTTCAGCTGTAACTACTGAATTGTATTTAGACAGACCGCCTGCTGATATATACACAGCGGCGGTCGCACTGAGAGGGAAGTGATGGAGTTTTTCCGCATCAAAAAAGATATCCCGTTCATGCGCCATGCGTTGATTTTCAACATCATCTCTGCGCTGACGTTTGTCGCTGCCGTATTCTTCCTGCTGCATCGGGGTTTGCATCTGTCGATTGAATTTACCGGTGGTACGGTAATGGAAGTCACCTATTCGCAGCCAGCCGATATTGAAGGCGTGCGCGGCAAGCTGACTGAGCTCGGTTATGTCGATATGCAGGTGCAAAGTTTCGGCACTGCACAAGACGTATTGATCCGTTTGCCGGCGCAAAAGAATGCAGACTCGGCGCAGATCAGCGAACGCGTGATCGGTGCGTTGAAGGCGCAGGACAGTACGGTTGAACTGAAGCGCGTTGAATTCGTCGGTCCGCAAGTGGGCGAGGAGTTGACGCATGATGGTTTGATGGCGCTGGGCATGCTGGTGATCGGTATCGTGATTTACCTGGCGATACGCTTCGAATGGAAGTACGCGGTATCAGCGATCCTCGCCAACTTGCATGACGTGGTGATTATTCTCGGTTTCTTTGCCTTCTTCCAGTGGGAATTCTCACTGACGGTATTGGCGGCGGTGCTGGCGGTACTTGGTTACTCGGTCAATGAATCGGTGGTGGTGTTTGACCGGGTACGTGAAACCTTCCGGGATCGTCGTTTCGGCAAATTGCCAACCGCAGAAGTGCTGAACCATGCGATTACCCAGACTATTTCGCGTACCGTGATTACTCACGGCTCGACCCAGTTGATGGTGTTGTCGATGCTGTTCTTTGGCGGTCCTACCCTGCATTACTTTGCATTGGCACTGACCATCGGTATCTGTTTCGGTATTTACTCTTCGGTATTCGTTGCGGCAGCACTGGCGATGTGGCTGGGCGTGAAGCGCGAAGACTTGCTGAAGCCGGTCAAGGAAAAAGACGAACACGACGGTGCAGTCGTCTAAGCACTGTAGCTACAAAAAGCCGGCATATGCCGGCTTTTTTATTGGCTGTCAGTGACTGTCAATTCAGTACTTTTGTTTGGGTTCGCTGCCTGTCAGGTTGGCGTGCAGCTTGGTCAGCTCGCGATCCAAAGCATCAAAATCCTGCGCCTCATAGTTCACGAAGGATTGTTTGCCAAAAGCGATTTGCTGGCTGAATACGCGATGGAATTCGGCATCACCGGCAGCGGTCAGTTTGACCAGCGTGCTGCGGCGGTCTTCGACCTGGGTGACGCGTGTTACCAGGCCTTTCTCTTCCAGACGGTCGATCACGCCAGTCAGGGTGCCCTTGGTAATCAGTGTTCTTTCTCCCAGTTCCTTGAAGCTCATGCCGCAGGTATTGCCCAGCGTGGCAATGATGTCGAACTGTGATGGTGTCAAGCCGGTACGGCAGCGTATATTGGCGCCCGACTGGCGTTCGAATGCATGAAAGCACTCAGCCAGGAGACGGATGCTGCGGAGATATCGTTCAGCCATAAACCCAGTTACTGTCCATAAAAATAAAAAAGCCGACGGAGTATAACGTCGGCTTTCAGGATTACACAATCGCTACGCTTACTCAGTCTGCTTTGACTGCTTCAACCTGGATCGCCAGTTTGACGTCAGGCGAGAAGCCATAGTTCAAAGCGTAATTCAGGCCGAAATCGCTGCGTTTGAATTCAGCAGATGCATCGGCGCCGCACACTTCGCGTTTCAGCATAGGGTGCTGGATACATTTGAATTTGTTGATGGTCAGAGTCACTGGTTTGGTGACGCCCAGCAGGGTCAATTCACCATCAACCGAAACTGGCTTGTCGCCATCGAACTTGATCGATTTGCTTTTGTAGGTCGCGGTAGGGAATTTCTCTACGTTGAACAAGTCCTTGCCTTTGGCGTGTTCATTCATCTTGGCATGGCCGAAGTCGATCGAGTTTGCATCGATGACGATGTCCAGCGAACCGGTTTTTGCTGCACGGTCGAGCACTACAGTGCCGCTGGTTTTTTCGAACTTGCCGCGCCAGAACGAGATGCCCATGTGGTCAGCTTCGAAGCTAGGGTAGGTGTGGCTAGGATCGATGGTGTAGGTTTGTGCAAATGCGGAGCTCGCGCCAGCGGCCAGCAAACAGATCAGTGCAAGTTTGGATTTCATTCAAATGACTCCTGTGTGGGTTAATTAATTTTTTGTTACCGGAACTGCTTATTGCGCCGCGACGACACGGAATTTAATCGTGACTTCGTCGGCTACCATGCTGGTGTCTTTCCATTCACCTTCACCGATGTTGTAGGTCAGGCGTTTGATTGGTAATACACCTTCAAAGACTTGGTTGCTGCCTTCTTTTTTGACTGTGAGCGGGAAGTTGACGTCAGTGGTTTTGCCCTTGATGGTGAGCTTGCCGGTGACATCCAGTTTGCCTGCTGCACCAGCTTTGATCTGGCTGGAAACGAAAGTCGCTTTCGGGAATTGTGCTGCGTTAAACCATTCTTTTTTCAATACTTCGCGGTTGTATTCAGGGTCGCCCAGATCGAAGCCGTTGACGTCGATCTCGACGTTGGCTTTGGAGGTGTCTGGCTTGGCTGCGTCATAGGTGATCTGTGCGTTGAATTTTTTGAAGGTCGCTTCGACCGGTACATTCAGTTGCTTGAAGGTGATGCTGACTTTGCTTTTGGCCGGATCTGTCTTCAGTGCGGTAGCGGCGAGTGCCGGTAGCGCCAGCGCGATACCGGCAATGGCCAGCCAGCGGGTGGTTTGGCTGGAGAGGGAACGAACGAACATGGGTAATCCTTTCGGTAAAAATATATTTACGGCAGCATGCGTTGCAGCGTGCGGTCGCGGTCTATGAGCTGGTGTTTGATGACAGCCAGTATATGCAGGAAAAAAACGATAAGCAGAACGACATTGCAGGCGTAATGCACTTGCTTGAGCAAGGCCTTCAATTCAGGATCCGGGCCGATGAATACCGGCAGTGGCACGATGCCGAGATAGACCACGGGTACGCCTGCAGCCAGGCTGTAGAAGTAGCCGGACAGCGGTACCGCAAAGATTAATACATACATCAGGCCGTGCGAGACACGTGCAGCTTTCTTTTGCCAGTCAGCCATGCCAGGTGGATGTGCCGGCGCCGGATGGCCCAGCGCCCAGAGCAAACGCAGACAGGCGAGGCCGAACACGGTCACTCCCAGCCATTTATGCCAGGAAAAATATTTGAGTTTGGTAGGAGTCAGGCCGGGAATATCGACCATGGTCAGGCCCAGCCAGAAGGCGGCGATGATCAGGATCGCCATGAGCCAGTGCAGCGCAATTGCAGTCAGGGTGTAGCGGCGCATAGATAGTGTTTTGCTTATTAGTTCAAATTAGAACTAATATAGCAAAATAAATCCCAGCGTGCTGAAGCCTGTTTTAATAGGCTTCAGTGGCTGGGACACTAATTAGATCTCTTTTGCGAGTTTGGTGGCGTAGCCGATGTAGTTGGCAGGGGTCATGGCCAGCAGGTGATCCTTGGCTTCTTGCGGAATTGCCAGGGTGACGATGAATTCCTGCAGCGCTTCCTTCGAAATACCCTTGCCGCGGGTCAAGTCCTTCAATTGCTCGTAAGGATTTTCGATGCCGTAACGGCGCATCACGGTTTGTACCGGTTCTGCCAATACTTCCCAGGTTTCATCCAGGTCTTGTGCAATACGGACCGGATTGACTTCCAGTTTGTTCAGGCCGCGCAGGCAGCTGTCATAGGCCAGCAGTGCGTAGCCAAAGCCGACGCCGATGTTGCGCAGTACGGTGGAGTCGGTCAGGTCACGCTGCCAGCGCGAAACAGGCAGCTTCTCTGCCATGTGTTTCAAGACGGCGTTAGCCATACCCAGATTGCCTTCGGAATTTTCGAAGTCGATTGGATTGACTTTATGCGGCATGGTCGACGAACCGATTTCACCGGCTTTGGTCGATTGCTTGAAGTAACCGAGCGAGATGTAGCCCCAGATGTCGCGGTTCAAATCCAGCAGGATGGTATTGGTACGCGCGATGGCATCGAACAATTCCGCCATGTAGTCATGCGGTTCGATCTGGATGGTGTACGGGTTGAAGGTCAGGCCCAGGCGTTTCTCGATGACTTCTTTCGAGAAGGCTTGCCAGTCATGGTTAGGATAGGCTGACAAGTGCGCATTGAAGTTGCCGACTGCGCCATTCATTTTGCCGAGGATTTCAACTGCAGAGATACGGTCGGTCGCGCGCTTCAGGCGTGCCACCACGTTCGCCATTTCCTTGCCGAGGGTGGTCGGGCTGGCTGGCTGGCCGTGGGTACGCGACATCATAGGCACGGCTGCATTGTCGTGCGCCAGTTGTGTCAGTTTGCTGATCAGGCCTTGCAGTGCCGGCACCAGGACGGAATCACGTGCGGCCTTGAGCATCATGCCGTGCGAAGTATTGTTGATGTCTTCCGAAGTGCAGGCGAAGTGGATGAATTCAGTCGCAGCGACCAGTTCAGGTACGTCTTTGACTTGTTCCTTGAGCCAGTACTCAACCGCTTTGACATCATGGTTGGTGACCGCTTCGATATCCTTGATGCGTTGTGCATCGGCTTCGGTGAAATCGGTCGTCAGTTTGTTCAGCAATGCATTGGCGCTGGCCGAAAACTGCTTGATTTCAGCAAAGCCAGCTGCCGACAAAGCTTGCAGCCATGCAATTTCCACTTTTACCCGGTGATGCATAAAACCTGATTCAGACAGGATAGGACGCAATTTATCGGTTTTGCTGGCGTAACGGCCATCGAGTGGCGACAGGGCGGAAAGCGTGGAAAGAGGCATGATGATGGGCGACTAGCGCTGTGACGTGATTGAAAAAGCTGCCGGAAATACAAAAACGGCATAAATTGAGGAAGCCGACATTCTACCACTTCAGCGCCACATATAGCCTGAAAGCGACATCTGGGTGGGGGCGGAGATGGCGGGTTTTAGCTCGGGGCCGATGTTATAATCGCCTTCCGATTTTAGAAGTAAAGCGTCTATGAAACTGATTGGTTCTCTCGCCAGCCCTTACGTACGTAAAGTACGTGTTGTCATGTTGGAAAAAAAGATCGATTACGATTTCGTTCTTGAAAACGTGTGGGGTGCTGAAACCACGATACAAGAATCCAATCCGCTCGGCAAAGTGCCGTGCCTGGTGATGGAAGATGGCGGCGCGATGTTTGATTCTCGCGTGATCGTCGAATACCTGGATACTCTGACGCCAGTCGGCAAACTGATACCGCCGAATGGCCGTGAACGTGCTGAAGTCAAATGCTGGGAAGCGCTGGCTGATGGTGTGGCGGATGCTGCCATGTTGTTGCGCCTCGAACATACTTTGCGTCCGGCAGAACAACGTAGCCAGGCCTGGATAGATCGTCAGACCCGCAAGGTGCATGACGGCTTGAAAGCGATGTCGGTAGGCTTGAAGGATACTGCTTTCTGCGCTGGCAACCAGTACACGCTGGCCGATGTGGCAGTGGGTTGCGTGCTGGAGTGGCTGACTTTCCGTTTCCCGGAAATCAGCTGGCGCACTGAATATCCTAACCTGGAAAAATTGCTGGAAAAATTGTCGGAGCGTCCTTCATTCAAGGAAACCGTACCGACCAAATAAGCTGGTATTGCATCAAAAAAAGGGACGCCTTGCGTCCCTTTTTGTTTTTGTAAGCAACTGCTTACTTCTACTATTCGGCGCTTAATTGGGCGCGCAAATAGTTTTGCAGACCTATGGTGGTAATTAAGCCGAGTTGCGTTTCCAGCCAGTCGATATGTTCTTCGGTATCTTCCAGGATGTAATGGAACAGTTCGCGCGACAAATAATCGCTGCAGGCTTCCGACGCCGCGATGCCTTCCTTCACCGTCGCTTGCGCCGCCTTCTCCAGCCTTAAATCGCTGTTCAGCATTTCCTCGATGTTTTCGCCTATGCCCAGCTTATGCAGTGCCTGCAGATTAGGTAAGCCATCCAGCATCAGGATGCGGTCTATCAATTTGTCCGCATGCTTCATTTCGCCTATGGATTCTTCGTATTCCTTCTTCGCTATCTTTTCAAAGCCCCAGTGCTGATACATACGCGCATGCAGGAAGTATTGATTGATAGCGGTCAGTTCGTTGGTGAGCTGCGCATTCAGCAGCCGGATGATATTGCTGTCACCTTGCATAGGTATTCCAAAAAAGAATTAAAGGGCAGGGTGTCGACGTCGCGGTATGTTTGGTCGAGCCCGATTCGTAGGGCGTCGATCATAGCGTGAGAAGAGTGGGTTTGGAGTGGTGCAGCAGGGCGGATAAGTCTGGAATAAAAAAGGGCGCTGTGCGCGCCCTTTTTTGTAGTTGATGCCAACAGCAGTATTACTCGTTGATCATCTGTGCTTGCAGGTAGTTCTGGATGCCGACTTTTTCGATCAGGTCGAGTTGTGTTTCCAGCCAGTCTATGTGTTCTTCGGTGTCGTCCAGAATGTACTGGAACAGTTCACGCGATACATAGTCACCGCTGGCTTCACATGCTGCGATGCCTTCTTTGACGGTTTTTTGCGCGAGCTTTTCCAGTTTCAAATCGCAGCCCAGCATTTCCGGTGTGTTTTCACCGATCATCAACTTGTGCAGTGCTTGCAGGTTAGGCAAGCCGTCCAGCATCAGGATGCGGTCTATCAGTTTGTCGGCATGTTTCATTTCGCCGATGGATTCTTCGTATTCTTTCTTGGCAATCTTTTCAAAGCCCCAGTGCTTGTACATGCGTGCATGCAGGAAATACTGGTTGATTGCGGTCAGTTCGTTGGTAAGCTGCGCATTGAGCAGCTTGATGATATTGGCGTCACCTTTCATGGGATCCTCGAAAGTGATGTGGAAAACGGGCTGCTGCGCATCTGGCTATCGTTACTCCAGATGCTCGGTCAGCAAAGAACGCACATGATAGCTCAGTAAGTCCAAAATATGATCAATTTGGCTTCATTTTGCTAACTGGAATCATTCGTGTTTCGATTGCCAAAGTGAGACTGGGCGCGGCTTTGCGCGGGGTTGGGCGGTTCGGCTCGAACGTGGAATCGGGCAAGAAAAAACGCGCTGCAGCGAGTTGCTGAGCGCGTTATTTTCAGGTCTTAAGGGCAGGATTGGGACTGCCCGCAAAACCATTGCTACTTACTTCGGTGCCTCGGTGACGAAGCCCATTTTGGTCAGTCCGCCTGACTGTGCTGCTGCCATGACTTGCGCGACTTTCTCATAAGGTGTGAGGCGGTCTGCACGCAAATGCAATTCTGGTTGTGGTGTTACTTTGGCTGCATCCGCAATGCGTGACAGCATTTGCGATTGATCCAGCACTTCGTTGTTCCAGTAAACCTGGCCAGCAGCATCGATCGATACGTTGATGGTTTCCGGTTTGGTTTCGTTAGGTTGGTTCGCTGCGTGCGGCAGATCGAGCTTCACCGCATGATTCATCACCGGGATGGTCATGATGAAGATGATCAGCAATACCAGCATCACGTCGACTAGCGGCGTGGTGTTGATTTCTGGATTGAAGTCGTCTTCTTCCGACAGGGATCCCATTGCCATCATGCACCTCCGACGGCAACCAGTTTGGCGCCGCTTGCACCTGGTGTATTGGTGTCGTTGGCACGAGCGCCGGTGACGAACAATGCATGCAGGTCGAAGCCGAATTTATTCAATTTGGCGATGACTGTCTTGTTACCGCGAACCAGGGCGTTGTAGCCGAAGGTTGCCGGAATCGCGACTGCCAGACCGAGCGCCGTCATGATCAGCGCTTCACCGACCGGACCAGCAACTTTATCGATACTCGCCTGACCGGAAGTACCAATCGCGACCAGCGCGTGATAGATGCCCCAAACGGTACCAAACAGACCAACGAACGGTGCGGTAGAACCAACCGACGCCAGCACTGCCATGCCGCTTTGCAGCTTGGCCGAAGTTTCATCAATAGCCTGGCGCAGGGACAGGGTGATCCAGTCGCTGACCGACAGTTGATCGTGCAGATGGCCTTTGTGTGCTTCGTGGTGACGCATGGCGATTACGCCAGCATCAGCGATTGCTGCGAATGGATTGGCTTCGCCCAGGGTTGCTACACCTTCTGGCAAGCTGGTTGCATCCCAGAATTCGTGACCAGCTGCGCGTGCAGCGCGGCGGTACTGCATCAATTGCAGTGCTTTGGTGGCGATGACGTACCACGATGCGATCGACATAGCGACCAGCAATATTGCGACGCCCTTGGTGACAAAGTCACCTTGTGCCCACAAACTTTCTAAACCGTACGGACTGACTTCCATGATGATTCCTTCTTATCTATTTAGCGTGAAATTAATTGGTACGATAGCAAAGGCAGGAGCTGGTCTCCCGTCTTCCAAATAAGGCTTGAATAATGCGCGCATCACGGCATCCCGTGCTGCATCGTCCATGCGCAATGAGCCTGAAGATTTTTGTACTTCAACTTTCTCGGCGCGGCCTTTTTCATTGATCAACACACGCAAGGTCACAGTACCTTCGTTACCCATGCGCGCATCGAGCGGCGGGTATACCGGGCGTGGTGGATTGATGTATGAAACACCTGAAATCAGTTTAGGCGTTGCAGGAACCGATGGTGCTGCTGGCGCGGAAGGCGTTGGTGGCGATGGCGGCTCATTCGATGGCGGCGCCGGGGCAACGTTTTCGGTAATGGCTTGTGGTGACGGTGCTTCTGTCACTACCGGACGCGGTGTCGGACGCGTGACTTGTTTCTTCACGACCGGAACGGTTTTTGGTTCGGCTGGCTTCGGGGCTGGAGCAGGCGCAGGTTGTTCAGTAATGAAGTCAGCAAAGATTTCGCGCGGCAAGACTTTAGCGACCTGATGTACCAGGCCACTGCGAAGTGCGTAAAACAAAGCGATGTGGATCGCAATGATAGCGATCAGGGGCCCGAATCGTCTGAGTTGCTGTGATATGTGAGGCGGTAATAGCGGTGCTGACGACTGGGTTGTTGTTACGTTCATAAAGAAATTGCTTATGCGGCCAATGCGTTAGGGTGAAACATTATAGGTTGAGTTGGGCGAACCTCTGCAAGGCATTCGCGCAGCACACGTTTTGCACAGGAGTGGCATTTGCCACAGCAGGTGCCCAAATCCAGCTCATTGCGCAATTGCGACATCGAGGTCGTGCCAGTATCAACCGCCTGGCGTATGTTCCGCTCGGAAATATTTCTGCAAACACAAACAATCATCGATGCCTCGTGTGACTTTCTTTGTAGGTTAAAAATACAAAAAACGACAGTGCTTTTATACATTTAATGCCGGTTTCCCGGCATTTTTACTTCAATTCACACGCGCTCCAGCTACCAGGCGCGTAAACAACTTAAATTTCTCCGGTGGTGGCATAGCTCGTTCAACCACCGTTGCCCATTGTTCCGATAACTGTTGGCAGGTTGCGCGTAACACTGGTGCCAGATCGGGCAGATCGGCCAGTGCTTTCAAGTGTCGCTCTATGACCGAGGCCAGCTTGATGCACGAACTGCTTTCCTGATTATTCGCGGTGTAATGCGACATCAAGTGTAAAACTGCTGAAACTAATAATTCCGGTTGTGCCGGTGCTGCGTTAGGCTCCCGTAGTGCCTGCTCCGCTTTTTCGATTGCCATCAAACTCTCCTTTTGGGTTGGTTTGGCTGGCTGGTGCAAGGTGGCGCACGGGCTGGCTCAGTTGCAAATCGATGCTGCTAGTTATGCCGTCAAAATCAATTTATTCAACTGCGTTAAACGGAGGCGATAAATTCGCCCTTCGTGTGCTATTTCTACTTCGCGCATTTGCCGGAACAGGTCGCGGCTGTTAATGCGTGTTATTGGCTGTTCCATTGCAGCGTTATTACGTAGAGCAGGAACATTTTCCAGTGCTACACGTGGTGCCGAGATCGCCATGATCAACCTTTTCATGTAAATGAGAACAATTCGTGTTTAGATTATTCGACATTTGGCGACGGATTGCAAGTTTTTTCGCTCGGCTTTGCATCGTCGGGAGCTAAATAAACCGGATTTGTGGTGATACGGGCAAGGAAAGTTGCCCGAGGGGCATTTCAGCGCCGGAATTGAATGGTTTCTTAACGCTGGAGATATATACGGCAACCCTGTGGGATGCCGTATACGAGGGGGCTTTTTAATGGATAGGGCTGAAGGATTCAGCTTGCGCGATAGGCCAGTATTTACCAAAGACTTCCGGCAATTCACGCTCAGGATTTGCTTCGCTGAGTAATTGACCGGACTCTAAATAAGGCAGCAGTGCGGAAGCGAGTTTGACCTGATTCGCCGAGACGCGGCGTACCAGGTGATGTGGTCGCAGTTCGGAAGGATGGTGCAAGCCTGCGGCTGCGATCAGTTCAGCGAGCGCTTTTAATGTATTGCGATGGAAATTGGCGACGCGTTCGGCTTTGTCCGGCACAACCAGCGCGCGCTGGCGCAGATTGTCTTGGGTAGCGATGCCGGTAGGGCAGCGATCTGTATGGCAGCTCTGTGATTGTATGCAGCCGAGGGCAAACATAAAGCCACGTGCCGAGTTGCACCAGTCTGCACCGAGTGCCAGTGTGCGCACGATATCAAATGCAGTAACGATTTTGCCGGACGCGCCTATCTTGACCTTGTCGCGCAGCTTGGCACCTACTAGCGTGTTATGCGCGAGCAAGAGCGCTTCCTGCAGCGGTACGCCGACATGATCGGTGAACTCGACAGGTGCTGCGCCAGTGCCGCCTTCGCCGCCGTCTATCACGATGAAGTCAGGTGTGATGCCGGTCGCCAGCATGGCTTTCACGATGCCGAAGAATTCCCATGGATGGCCGACTGCCAGCTTGAAGCCTGTTGGTTTGCCGCCGGAGAGCGTGCGCAGTTGTTCTATGAATTGCAGCAAACCTATAGGTGAGTCAAACGCGGAATGCGACGAAGGGGAGACGCAATCCACGCCCAATGGCACACCACGTGCAGTGGCGATCTCGGGTGATACTTTCGCACCAGGCAACACGCCGCCATGACCGGGTTTGGCACCCTGCGATAACTTCACTTCTATCATCTTGACCTGAGGCAGTTGCGCATTTAGCGCAAATTTTTCCGGCGAAAAACTACCGTCGTCATTGCGACAGCCGAAGTAACCAGAGCCTATCTCCCACACCAAATCACCACCTGCTTCGTTCGCATGCTCCGGGCGATGGTAGCGGCTGATACTGCCCTCGCCAGTGTCGTGCATGAAGCCGCCTTTTTGCGCGCCTTGATTCAGTGCGCGTATCGCATTCGCCGACAGTGCGCCAAAGCTCATCGCAGAGATATTGAATATGCTGGCCGAATACGGTTGAGCACGATCCTCGCCTATCGTGATGCGGAAGTCGTGCGCCCCGACTTTCGCAGGTGCGATCGAATGGTTGATCCATTCATAGTCGCTTTGGTAGACATCCATCTGTGTGCCAAAAGGGCGCTTGTCGATTGCTTGTTTGGCGCGCTGATACACCAGCGAGCGCTGGTTGCGCGAGAACGGATTGGGTGCGGCGTCGTCTTCCAGGAAATACTGGCGTATCTCCGGACGCACCGATTCAAACATATAGCGGAAGTGCCCGAGGATGGGGTAATTGCGCAGCACCGCGCGCTTGGTTTGCAATACGTCGCCAATGCCGACGACAGTGAGGAAACCAAACAGTGCAACCAGCCACCAGGCGCCATCGAAATGTGGGGTGCAGAAGAGGGCGGCGATGAAGAGCAAGGCGGATGCGACGAGAGCCAGGTAACCGATGGGGAACAAACGCATTTTTTCTCCGAACAAAATGGCAGTGCATGCCGATGAATTGCGAGACAGTGTACACAAGGACCAATGAAATGACTTTGCCGACGTTTTCTAGAGAACTATCTGGATTCATAAGGCATTCACGCTACTTTTTGTCTATCCCATAAAAATGGCATTGCATTTTGGAAACTATCTGGATAGTCTTCGTTAGTAAAAATATGTGGTCTCCGTGCCGCAAACTATAAAAACGCTAGCTATAGCAAAGGGAAGAGTACGTGTTCTATCTGCGAATTTATTCAATGCACGCCAGCTAAGCGCTGTCGACCGCTTGACGCCGGGCTACCGGTATCCATTTCTACTCCTTCAATTCTGGATTTTTTATGTCAATTAAATGGCTTTTCATAGCGTCGCCGATATTACTTGGCGCGTGTGCAGTGACATCTACCCCAACTCAGCCAGTTGAGGCGCCCGTAAGTCGCGCACAACAGATCGAAGCGCAAAAACAGGTGGCCGCACCTCAAGTGAAGACGCTGAAGCGAAAAATTGCGATCGGTCGCTTTACTAACGAAACCCGCTACGGCAAGACCTTCCAGGTTGATGCCAACCTGGATCCATTGGGCAAACAAGCGTCGGATATGTTGAATAGCCGCCTTATCAGCTCAAACAAATTCCTGACCTTTGAGCGTTCTGATCTCGAAAAAATCAAAAATGAACAAGCGTTGCTGAAAGAAGGAAACTTGATCGGCGTAGATACATTGATTCTTGGTTCTGTTACTGAGTTTGGTCGTAGCACGACCGGGAAATCCGGATTCCTGAGCGCGACAAAAATACAGACTGCACGCGCAAAAATCGAAATTCGTTTGGTTGATGCACGTACCGGTTTTTTGTTCTTTACGGCAACAGGAACGGGTGAGGCGACTAGTGAGTCGGGTGAGATTGCCGGTTTCGGTAGCAAGGCTGATTACGACGGTACGTTGAATGATCGGGCGATCGGCGCCGCGATCTCGGATGTACAGAATGCGTTGATCGCCAAGCTTGAGGAGCGCCCTTGGCGCACTGACATTCTCAAAGTGAATGGCAAGCAGGTCTTTGTTTCTGGTGGCGCCCGTCAAGGTTTGAAGGTTGGTGACACCTTGGCCGTGATGCAGCAGGGTGAAACGGTAAGTAGCAAACAAACCGGCTTTGCCATCACTTTGCCACCGACCAAGGTCGGTACTTTGCGCATTACTGGCTTGTTCGGAGATAACGAAACAAATGAAGGTGCAATCGCTGATCTCGTTTCGGGTAGCGCAGTTCCGGCCAAAGGTTCGACGATATTTGTTGCTGAAAACAAGGATTAATAGAGATGAAAACTTATTTTGTAATGGCGCTCGCCTTGATGCTGAGCGCATGTGCGCTACCCGAAACCTCAGTTAAAACTGGTTCGCCACGTCCTACCCTGATTATTAAAGGTGCACCAGTTGGTTCAGTTCTGGTGGTCGATGGTTTGGTGATGGGGCAGGCGGAACAATTCAATGGCGCACCTAACGAGCTGATAGTCGAAGAGGGCTTGCATCAAGTGGAGATCAAGCAGGGTAATGTCACTTTGCATGCCGAGAAAGCTGTCGTCAGCAATGGTGAATCTCGCACGGTAACGGTTAATGCGGGAGGTCGATAATGCGTCCGCACTCATTGCTGGCTTTATCTGTTTCCTTGCTTTTGACTGCTTGCGCTGCGCCTGCCAAATATAACTGGGGCAATTACGAAGGCTCTTTGTATTCGTATTACAAGGACACGTCCAAATCGGCGGAGCATGCGGCCGAATTGCAGCGCACGATTGCGGATTCTGAGGCGACCGGGAAACCGATTGCGCCGGGACTCTATGCTGAATATGGTTTTCTGATGCTGCAGGAAGGCAAGTCCAAGGATGCGATATCGCAGTTTGAAAAAGAAAAGGCAAAGTGGCCGGAATCGACGTATCTGATGGATAACCTGATTCGCATCGCTTCAAATTCCGCAACTCAACAATCTGCTGCACGTAAGGAGTAACCGGAGATGTCACGAAATATTAAAGCGTTGTTGCTGTGTGTGTTGGTTTTAGGCTTGAGCGGTTGCGCGACGCAAATGAGCAAAAAGAAGGATTACACCGATTTGCGCACGGAAGCGCCTCGTTCGATCCTGGTAGTGCCTGCGATTAATCGCAGTGTGGAGGTGAATGCTCCTGACTACTTCCTGTCCACTATTTCTCGTCCTCTGGCTGAACGTGGCTATTACGTTTTCCCGGTGCATCTGGTTAAGCGCATGATGGAGGACGACGGCCTGAACGACGCGGATATGGTGCATGCAGGTGATCCGCAAAGAATGGGCAAGATGTTTGGTTCTGACGCGGTCATGTACATCACGATCGAGCGTTGGGATGCGCAATACGTGGTCTTCTCAACGACTGTTACGGTCGAAATGAACTATGTACTGAAGAGTACTTCAAGTGGTCAGACCTTGTGGAGCAATACCCAGAAACTGGTCTATCAACCGCAAAACAATAATTCCGGTGGCGGGATAGCCGGCTTGATTGCGCAGGCGGTGGTGGCGGCGGTTGCGAAGGCTGCACCCAACTATGTGCCTTTGGCACAGCAGGCAAATGCGCTTGCGGTAACTACCAAAGGGCAGGGCTTACCAGCAGGGCCATATATCGACTTGTATCAAAAGGATCAGGCTGACTTCTGATTTGTTCGGATATCGAATAGTGATCAGCGAACCGGTCACTATTCGATAGTTTAGGCGGGGATGGAAGAAGTATTGATGATGCCGCCGCCCAGGCAAACATCACCTTGATACAGCACTGCCGATTGTCCGGGTGTGACCGCCCATTGTGGTGTGGCGAAGGCGAGGGAGAAGCCTTCGGCATCGCTGCGCTGTTCGCAGGCGACGTCGGCCTGGCGATAGCGCGTTTTGGCTGATACTGATATCTCGCTAGGTGGAGCACCCGCGATCCAGCTTATCTGGCCGGCGCTCAGCTCGGACGACAGCAGCCATGGATGATCATGGCCTTGCACTATATATAGAGTGTTGGTCGCGACATCTTTGCGCGCCACATACCAGGGCTCACTATTGCCATCAGTATTTTTGTGCGACTTCATGCCGCCCAGGCCTATGCCTTTGCGTTGCCCCAGCGTGTAGAAGCTCAATCCTACGTGTTCGCCAACGGTGACGCCGTCCGGTGTCTTCATCGGCCCTGGCTGATACGACAGGTAGCGATTCAGGAATTCGCGGAACGGGCGTTCGCCGATGAAGCAGATGCCGGTCGAATCCTTTTTGGTGGCGTTCGGCAATTTCAATTGTTCCGCGATCTTGCGTACTTCGGTTTTACGGATTTCGCCGAGCGGGAACAGGGTCTTCGATAGCTGCGCCTGATTCAGACGGTGCAAGAAGTAGCTTTGATCCTTGCTGGCATCGACTGCTTTCAGCAGTTCGACGCGACCGGCATCCGGACCTGATGTCACTTCGCGCACGCGCGCGTAATGGCCGGTGGCGATCATGTCGGCACCGAGCAGCATGGCGTGGTCGAGGAAAGCCTTGAATTTGATTTCGGCGTTGCACAGTACGTCCGGATTCGGAGTACGACCAGCCTGGTATTCGCGCAGGAATTCGGCGAAGACACGGTCTTTGTATTCGGAAGCGAAATTCACTGCTTCGATATCGACGCCGACGACGTCAGCCACGCTGGCAGCATCTATCCAGTCCTGGCGTGTCGAGCAATATTCGGAATCGTCGTCATCTTCCCAGTTCTTCATGAAGAGACCGATGACTTCATACCCTTGTTCTTTTAACAGCCAGGCAGAAACGGACGAGTCGACACCACCGGACATACCGATGACGACACGTTTTTTAGCCATTATTTACTACCTCGTAGATGGATGGGTGCGTGATGAGCAGCGACAGCGGCGCGCGCTTGCCAGCCAGATAGTCATCAACGCGTTGTAATACCGAAGGGCTGCGATGCTTTTCCCGGGTCGCGACCAGTTCGTCGTAGCTCATCCAGACCGCGCGCAGGATGCCGACATCTAGCGCCTGGTCGTGTTTGGCGCCGACTTCGCCGCAAAAGGTAAAGCTTAGATAAGTGACATCATGTCCGGTGCGGGCAGAGACATAGCGCGACATATACATGCCAACCAGGGCGGTAGGGGTGAAATCGTGAGCGGTTTCCTCCAGCGTTTCCCGGACGACGGCTTCTTCCAGCGATTCATGCGGGTCCAGATGACCGGCAGGCTGGTTAAAGCGTACGCCTTCACTGGTCTCTTCTTCTACCAGCAGGAAATGCCCATTACGCTCGGCGACGGCAGCAACAGTGACAGATGGTTTCCAGATATCAGGCATAGGGTCCCTCGGAATAACCCGCTATTTTAGCGCGCACCAAGGAAAGTTGCCCGCAATGTTTCCCCGACAGAAAATATTGTAATAAAATGAGTCAGGTCAAGATTGCTCAACTTTTGTCTTTGCTATGCTGGGCATTTGGCCTTATGCTTATCAGTTCGCTTCCTTGTAAAACCCCTACGGAAGTTGGCAGGTGCTAGCCCGACCCGGGTAAATACCCTGCCGCTGAGCGGAAATTTCGCTGCAGGAACATATGGTTTACTGCCTCACATACCGTGGAAGCGCAGCGCCAGGAACTACACATTAATTGATTTGCCTTCGCCGGGCTTTGGCGTCGAGGCAAAGTTTTAAGTAACGAAACGGAATAAAAATGCAACGTATCATGCTCAGGTCAAAAATCCACCGTGTAACGGTGACTCAGGCTGACCTGCATTACGAGGGTTCGTGCGGTATCGACGAAGACCTGCTGACCGCCGCTGACATCCGTGTTGGCGAAAAAATTGAGCTGTACAACATTAATAACGGCAAACGCTTCTCCACCTACGCCATCAAGGGCGCCAAGGGTAGTGGCGAGATTTCGCTCAACGGTGCTGCCGCACGCTGCGCACAACTGGGCGATTTGCTGATTATTTGCACTTACGGTTCCATGACAGACGAAGAAGTCGAAACGTATGTACCGAAGATTGTCTTCGTTGATGAAAAGAATAAATTCGCCGGTCTGAAGAAATAGCGATTAGTAGTCGTAACAATTTAGAAACCCGGTCGCGCCATACAGGGCAGCTAGAACCGGGTTTTTATCCATTTGTTGATCGCGGCGATACAGAATTTAAACAAACTATGAGAGATGTTATATGTCTTTAGTTATAGGGGTGCCACGGGAGTCATTCCCCGGGGAAAAACGGGTGGCCACTGTGCCAGAAGTCGTCGAAAAGCTAATCAAACTCGGCTTTTCAGTCAGTGTGGAATCTGGTGCAGGTGACGAAGCCAACTTCAGCGACGATACCTACCGCGCAGCTGGTGCACAGATCGTGCAAGGCGCTGCCAACTTGTGGTCCACGTCCGATATCGTCTTTAAGGTACGTGCTCCAAGTGCCGAAGAAGTCGGCCTGATTCGCGAAGGCAGCACTCTGATCGGCTTCATCTGGCCAGCACAGAATCCTGAATTGATGCAGCAGCTTGCCGCCAAACGCGTTACCGTTTTGGCGATGGACTCGCTGCCGCGCACGCTTTCGCGCGCGCAGAAGATGGATGCTTTGACCTCCACCGCCGGTGTCAGTGGCTATCGCGCCGTCATCGAGGCTGCCAATGCTTTTGGTCGTTTCTTCAACGGCCAGATCACGGCTGCAGGTAAGGTTGCTCCGGCTAAAGTGTTTATCGCAGGTGCTGGCGTGGCCGGTCTGGCTGCGATCGGTACGGCTGCCAGCCTGGGCGCCATCGTGCGCGCCAACGATACTCGTGCCGAAGTGGCCGATCAAGTTGTATCGCTGGGCGGCGAATTTGTTAAGGTCGATTATGACGAAGAAGGTTCGGGCGGCGGCGGCTATGCCAAGGTCATGTCCGAAGGTTTCCAGGCTGCGCAGCGTGAGATGTACGCTCAGCAAGCCAAGGAATGCGACATCATCATCACCACTGCGCTGATCCCTGGCAAACCAGCTCCGAAACTGATTACCGCTGAAATGGTTCAGTCCATGAAACCTGGCAGCGTGATCGTCGATATGGCGGCTGAGCAGGGCGGTAACTGCGAACTGACCGAACCTGGCAAGGTTGTGGTGAAACATGGCGTGACTATCGTTGGTTACACCGATCTGCCGAGCCGTTTGCCTAAACAGGCGAGTACGCTGTACTCGACCAACTTGCTGCGCCTGACTGAAGAGCTGTGCAAGGACGCTGAAGGTAAAAAGACGACTGACGGCATCATCAACGTCAATATGGAAGACGAAGCCATTCGTGGCCTGACTGTCATCAAGGAAGGCAACATCACTTGGCCGCCTCCACCGCCGAAACCAGTAGCTGCTCCGGCTGCCAAGCCAGCGCCGGCAGCTGCGCCTGCGCACGGTCATGGCCCAAGCACCACTGTTTCCTCACCTAAGCGTGTAGTCACAATGTTTGTCTTCGCAACGTTGTTGTTTGCGTTGATAGGCATGGGTGCGCCTACCGCTTTCCTCGGTCACTTGACCGTGTTCGTACTGGGTTGCTTCATTGGTTACATGGTGGTCTGGAATGTTACCCCGGCATTGCACACGCCTCTGATGAGCGTTACCAACTCCATCTCGTCGATCATCGTGATCGGTGCGCTGGTACAGGTTGCTCCTCCGTTGGCTGATGGTATGGCGCGTCCCGAGTTGCTGATTAAGTGCCTCGCCGCTGCTGGTATCGCTTTGACCGCAATCAACATGTTCGGTGGCTTCGCTGTCACCCGTCGCATGCTTGATATGTTCCGTAAGAATTAAGGAGACCCCTATGTCTGCAAATTTGGCTACTGTCTCCTACATCGGAGCAACCATTCTCTTCATCCTCAGTCTGGGCGGCTTGTCGCATCCAGAAACTTCGCGTCGCGGTAACTTGTACGGCATGATCGGTATGGGCATTGCGGTGCTCGCTACCATCTTTGGCCCACGCGTTACTGCAGACGGCTATGCATGGATCATTCTGGCGCTGCTGGTCGGCGGTGTGATTGGTCTGTACGCTGCCAAGAAGGTCAAAATGACCGAAATGCCGGAGCTGGTTGCATTGATGCACAGCTTCGTCGGTCTGGCTGCTGCACTGGTTGGTTTTGCCAGCTACATCGATCCGTCGATCCATCTGGAAGGCGCTGAGAAGGCAATTCATCAAGTTGAAATTTACGTCGGTATCTTCATCGGTGCGGTAACTTTCTCGGGTTCTCTGATTGCGTTTGGCAAACTGAACGGCAAAATCGGTGGTAAGCCATTGATGCTGCCGGCACGTCACTTCATCAACCTGATCGGCTTGCTGCTCGTGATCTGGTTCGGTCGTGAATTCATGAATGCACCAGACGTTGCTAGCGGTATGACACCGTTGATCATCATGACCATCATCGCCTTGCTGTTCGGCGTACACATGGTGATGGCGATCGGTGGTGCTGATATGCCGGTCGTGGTTTCGATGCTCAACAGCTACTCTGGCTGGGCGGCTTCGGCTACCGGTTTCATGCTCGGTAACGATCTGCTGATCGTGACAGGTGCGCTGGTTGGTTCTTCGGGTGCGATTCTGTCGTACATCATGTGCCAGGCGATGAACCGTAACTTCTTCAGTGTTATCGCCGGTGGTTTCGGTGGCGGTGCTCCGAAGGCGGGCGGCGCTGCGAAAGAACAGGTTGGCGAAGCTACTCCTGTTAGCGCACAAGAAACTGCAGAACTGCTGCGCGAAGCAAAAAGCGTGGTCATCGTTCCAGGTTACGGTATGGCAGTGGCGCAAGCTCAGCACACCGTGAACGAAATCACCAAGTTGTTGCGTGCTAAAGGTACCAATGTGCGTTTCGCGATTCACCCGGTTGCCGGTCGTATGCCTGGTCATATGAACGTGCTGCTGGCTGAAGCGAAAGTTCCGTACGACATCGTGCTGGAAATGGACGAAATCAACGAAGACTTCCCTGATACCGACGTAGTCATGGTTATTGGTGCGAATGACATCGTCAACCCGGACGCGCAGGACGATCCGGACAGCCCGATCGCTGGTATGCCAGTGTTGGAAGTCTGGAAAGCAGAAACGTCTATCGTCATGAAGCGTTCGATGGCTTCCGGTTATGCTGGTGTTGATAATCCATTGTTCTACAAAGAAAACAACCGCATGTTGTTTGGCGATGCGAAGAAGATGCTGGACGACGTCCTGACAACTTTGAAAGCTGCTGCCTGATAGCAAGCTGATGTTGATAAAAAAGCCCGCTGCTGCGGGCTTTTTTTATGGGGCTTGATAATGCTTGCGGCGTAAGTCAGTGTGCGCTTACCTGCTCCAATAACCCGGCTGGCTATACATGGCCTTCAAGTGCGAAATGAAAAGACGCACCTTGGCCGGTACATTCCGCTGCTGCGGATAGACCGCCATGATGTCGTACTCAGGGATCGCATAATCGTCGAGGACAGTTTCCAGCATGCCGCTCTCCAGCTGGCTTTGGATCTCCCATACGGAGCGCCAGGCGATACCCAGGCCTTCGGTCATCCAGCGATGCAGCAATTCACCGTCATTGCAGTCCAGGCTGCCCTGCGCACGTACTGAGACGGTTTTGCCGCGGTAGTTGAAGTACCAGCCGCGTTGCTGCCCGCCTTGTAGGTTGAAAGCAAGGCAATTGTGATTGGCAAGGTCGTCCAGTGTCTTGGGTTTGCCGTGTTTTTTGAAGTATTCCCGGGTGCCGCAGACTACCCGCTTATTGGCCGCCAGTTTGATAGCAACGAAATTGGGGTCGATATTACCGCCAATACGTATGCCCATGTCATAACCTTCTTGCACCAGGTCCACCACGCGGTCAGTCAGGTTGAAAGACATTTTGAGGCCGGGATGCTGGTCCAGGAATTCCTGCGCATAGGGTGCGACGTGCTGGCGGCCGAAGGAAGCGGGGGCGGACACGATCAAGTGCCCGGTGACCTTGTTATTGCCGGCGGACAATGCGCTTTCAGCATGTTCCAGTTCACTGAGCATTTTACGGCAGTGTTCGAGGTATACTGAGCCCTCTTCCGTCAGGGCCAGGCGCCGTGTAGAACGATGCAGCAGGCGGACGCCCAGGCGTTTTTCCAGGGTATCGATGCGGCGCCCGACCATCACAGGTGTGACCTGCAAGGCTAGGGCCGCAGCGGCAAAGCTATTATGCTCAACCGCCATCACAAATGCCTCGATCTGTTTGAGCTTGTCCATTCGATACCTGAAGTATTTAATTGGTTAATTAATAGTCCTATTCTAAAAGTAATCCATATGAATTACTATGCAGCGTAGGAAAATTTCATTTCAATGGAGATTATGTAATGGCAAAGATGACAGCAGCCCAGGCAGCAGTTTGGGTAATGCAGAAAGAAGGTATTGATCAGGCCTTCGGCGTTCCAGGCGCAGCGATCAATCCGTTTTACTCCGCCATGCAAAAGCAAGGCACCATCAAACACATTCTGGCGCGTCACGTAGAAGGCGCGACACACATGGCTGAGGGTTACACCCGCGCCAAATCCGGCAATATCGGTGTTGCTCTGGCTACCTCGGGTCCAGGCGGCACAGACATGGTTACCGGTCTGTACTCGGCTATCGCTGACTCGATTCCTATCTTGTGCGTTACCGGCCAGGCTCCACGTGCACGTTTGCACAAAGAAGACTTCCAGGCTGTTGATATCGAATCGATCTCGAAACCAGTAACCAAATGGTCGGTTATGGTTCGTGAACCAGCATTGGTTCCACAAGTATTCCAACAAGCATTCCACATCATGCGCTCCGGCCGTCCAGGTCCTGTGCTGATCGATTTGCCGTTCGACGTACAAGTTGCTGAAATCGAATTCGATCCAGATCTGTACGAGCCATTGCCAGTGTACAAACCACAGGCAACTCGCAAGCAAATCGAAGCTGCAATCACAATGCTGAACGCTGCAGAGCGTCCATTGCTGATCTCTGGTGGCGGCGTTATCAATGCAAACGCAACCCCATTGATGCTCGAATTCGCTGAGCTGGTAAACGTTCCTGTCGTTCCAACCCTGATGGGCTGGGGCACCGTACCTGACGATCACCCGTTGATGGTTGGTATGGTTGGTCTGCAAACATCGCATCGCTACGGTAACGCGACCATGTTGGCTTCGGACTTCGCATTCGGTATCGGTAACCGTTGGGCTAACCGTTTCACCGGTTCGATCGACGTGTTCACCAAAGATCGTAAATTCGTCCACATCGACATCGAACCGACACAAATCGGTCGCGTGTTTGGTCCAGACCTCGGTATCACTTCCGACGCTGGCGCAGCACTGAAACTGATGATCGAAGTAGCGAAAGAATTGAAAGCTGCTGGCAAACTGAAAAACCGTGATGCATGGTTGGCTGAGTGCCAAGAACGCAAACGCACTATGTTGCGTAAAACGGATTTCGACGTAACCCCGATCAAACCACAACGTGTTTACCAAGAAATGAACGCAGTGTTCGGCAAAACCGCACGCTACATTTCGAACATCGGTTTGTCGCAAATCGCTGCGGGTCAATTCCTGCACGTGTACAAAGAACGTAACTGGATCAACTGCGGTCAAGCAGGTCCATTGGGCTGGACTATCCCAGCTGCTCTGGGTGTCCGGGCTGCCGATCCAACCAGCGAAATCGTTGCTATCACAGGCGATTACGACTTCCAGTTCCTGATCGAAGAATTGGCTGCAGGCGCGCAATTCAACCTGCCTTACATCCACGTTCTGGTGAACAACTCGTACCTGGGCCTGATCCGTCAAGCACAACGTATGTTCACAATGGACTACTGTGTATCGCTGGCTTTCGACAACATCAACTCGACCGAAAACGCTTCGTACGGTGTTGATCACGTTAAAGTTACCGAAGGTTTGGGCTGCAAAGCAATTCGCGTCTACAACCCTGACGACATCGCTCCTGCACTGAAAAAAGCGCAAGAGTGGATCAAAGAATTCAAAGTACCAGTCGTTGTTGAAATCATCCTCGAACGCGTAACCAACATCGCGATGGGTACCGAAATCAACGCGATCAACGAATTCGAAGAAATCATCGACGTTAAGGGTGCTTAAGATGACGAAACTTGCTGCTAATCTGACGATGCTGTTCAATGAGGTTCCATTCATGGACCGCTTTGAACAAGCTGCAAAGAATGGCTTCAAAGGCGTTGAATTCCTGTTCCCATACGATTTCCCTGCGGCTGATGTCGCAGCGAAATTGAAAGAGAACAACCTGGAAATGGTTTTGCACAATCTGCCAGCCGGTAACTGGGCTGGTGGTGAGCGCGGTATTGCTTGCCACCCTGATCGTGTAGAAGAGTTCAAAGCTGGCGTGGACAAAGCAATTGAATACGTCAAAGTGCTCGGCACCAAACAGGTCAACATCCTGTCCGGTATCGTGCCTGCAGGCGTAACGCATGAACAAGCAGAAGCAACCTTGGTTGCGAACTTGAAATATGCGGCTGCTAAATTGAAAGCTGAAGGTATCCCACTGTTGATCGAAGCGATCAACACATTCGATATCCCAGGTTTCTTCCTGACTGGCACGAAACAGACTCTGGACATCATTGCCAAAGTCGGTTCCGACAACCTGTTCTTCCAATACGACATCTATCACATGCAACGCATGGAAGGTGAGTTGGCCAACACGATGAAGAACAACCTCGCGGTTATTCCTCATCTGCAGCTGGCAGACAATCCAGGTCGTTTTGAACCAGGTACAGGCGAAATCAACTACACCTACCTGTTCAAGTTCCTGGACGAAATTGGTTACAAGGGCTGGATCGGTTGTGAGTACAAGCCTAAAGCTGGTACGGTAGAAGGATTGGGCTGGCGCGCAGCGCACGGCCTATAATGTAGCGTCTCTAAGCATACTGAGCGGTCCGACATCGGGCCGCTTAGTATTTTTACTGAGTACGTAGTTCACACTTAAATATAATCAGGAGTCAGTCATGGCAAAAGTTGGATTTATTGGTTTGGGTATCATGGGCGCACCAATGGCGCTGAACCTGCAAAAGGGTGGTCACCAACTGTTTTTGCATGATCAAAAAGCACCAGCCCAAGAATTGATCGACGGCGGCGCAACAGTTTGCAAATCGGGCGCTGAAGTTGCCAAGAGCGCAGACATCATCATCACCATGGTGCCGGATACTCCGCACGTGGACGCAGTTCTGTTCGCAGAAAACGGCGTTGCAGCTGGTCTGGCTAAAGGCAAAATCGTGGTCGACATGAGCTCGATCTCGCCTATCGCTACCAAAGAATTCGCGAAAAAAGTAAATGCACTGGGTTGCGAATACCTGGATGCACCAGTATCCGGCGGTGAAGTCGGTGCTAAAGCAGCTTCGCTGACCATCATGGTTGGTGGTTCGGAAGCAGCGTTCAACACAGTCAAACCATTGTTTGAACTGATGGGTAAAAACATCACCCTGGTTGGCGGCAACGGCGACGGTCAAACCACCAAAGTAGCAAACCAAATCATCGTTGCATTGAACATCCAGGCTGTTTCCGAAGCCCTGTTGTTCGCATCGAAAGCAGGCGCAGATCCAGCAAAAGTTCGTCAAGCTCTGATGGGCGGCTTTGCTAACTCGCGTATTCTGGAAGTACACGGTGAACGTATGGTTAAACGTACTTTCAACCCAGGCTTCCGTATCGAACTGCATCAAAAAGATTTGAACCTGGCATTGCAAGGTGCAAAGGCAATGGGCGTATCGTTGCCTAACACTGCAAACACTCAGGAATTGATGAACGCATGCGCAGCAAATGGCATGAGCGGTCTGGATCACTCGGCACTGTGCCGCGCGATCGAAATCATGTCGAACCACGAAATCGCCAAGGCGTAATTCGTTCGACTGATTTAAGTACTGCTGCCGGCATTGCACTCAGGTGCAATGCCGGTTTGATTCAAAATTTTTAAAAGTAGCTTGCCCCATGTCGATAGATCCACGTCAGTTTTTGAATGACCTGTATGCCACCGCAGTTGAGGCCGTGAGCGCACAGAAGTGCATGCCCGCCTATCTGCCCAAGCAATCTGCCAAGGGTCGCACCCTGGTGATCGGTGCCGGTAAAGGTGCTGCAGCTATGGCCAAGGTAGTTGAAGATACGTGGCCAGGCAAAGTAGAAGGCTTGATCGTGACGCGTTATGGTCACGGCGCTGACTGCAAACAAATTGAAGTAGTAGAAGCGGCACATCCGGTACCGGATGAAGCTGGCCGTCAGGCAGCTGGCCGTATGCTGGAACTGGTCAAGGGTTTGACCGAAGATGATCTGGTGCTGTGCCTGATCACTGGCGGTGGTTCCGCCTTGCTGAGCTTGCCGGGTGAAGGCATCACGCTTGAGCAAAAACAAGCATTGAACAAAGCCCTGCTGAAAAGCGGCGCAACGATTTCCGAAATGAACTGCGTGCGTAAGCACCTGTCCGCTATCAAGGGTGGTCGCCTGGCGTTGGCATGTGCCCCGGCACGTGTCGTGACGCTGCTGATCTCCGATGTGCCGGGTGATGATCCTGGTGTGATTGCCAGCGGTCCTACCTTGCCAGATCCGACCACTTGCGCAGAATCGCTCGCGATCCTGAAAAAGTACGGCATTGATATTCCAGAAAACATCCTGAAGCATCTCGAATCCGGCGCTGGTGAAACACCGAAGCCGGGTGACCCGCGTTTCGCGCGCAATGAACACCATGTAATGGCAACAGCACAGCATGCGCTGGAAGCCGCTGCGGCTAAAGCACGCGCTGCCGGCATCACGCCTTACATCCTGTCCAATGATCTCGAAGGTGAGTCGCGTGACGTTGGTATGGTACATGCAGCATTAGCGAAGCAAGTCGCTAAGTATGGCCAGCCATTTGCGAAACCATGCGTCATCCTGTCCGGTGGCGAAACGACTGTTACCGTCCGCGGCAAAGGTCGTGGCGGCCGCAATGCAGAATTCCTGTTGAGCCTGGCAGTATCCCTGCAAGGTACCGCTGGTATCCATGCATTGGCATGCGACACCGATGGTATCGATGGTTCGGAAGACAACGCTGGCGCCATCTATCAGCCTGATTCATGGACACGCGCCGCTGAGCAAGGCCTGAATGCCAAAGCCATGTTGGAGAACAACGATGGTTATGGTTTCTTCAGCGCACTCGGCGATCTGATCGTCAGTGGTCCGACACGTACCAACGTGAATGACTTCCGCGCCATCCTGATTTTGTAATTTATTTTCCCGCTGTGTCTGTGATCCAGGCATAGCGGTATTCATTTTTCATTTTTCATTTAAGAAGAAGATCTGTCATGAGACGTAATCGCAAAGCAAAAATCGTTGCTACCCTGGGCCCAGCAAGTGGTGATCTGGAAACCATCAGCGCATTGTTTGAAGCTGGTGTGGACATGTTCCGCTTCAACTTCAGCCATGGTTCGCACGAAGATCACCGCGCACGTCACGAAATCGTGCGTAGCCTGGAAACCAAATATGGCCGTCCAGTTGCCATCCTCTGTGATCTGCAAGGTCCGAAGATTCGTCTGGGTACCTTCAACGGCGATTCCGCGGTGTTGACTGAAGGTTCGCAATTCGTGCTCGACCGCGATCAGACGCCAGGTGATGCAACACGCGTTTACCTGCCACATCCTGAGTTGTTTGCAGTTGTCAAAGCTGGTCAAAACCTGTTGTTCGATGACGGCAAAATTCGTGTTTCGATCGAGAGCAACTCGGGTGACCGCATCGTCACACGTGTGACTACAGGCGGCAAGATTTCGAACCGCAAAGGCGTCAACGTACCAGACGCAATTCTGCCTATCCCTGCAATGACACCGAAAGATCTGGTTGATCTGGAATTTGCATTGTCGTTGGGCGTGGACTGGGTAGCTCTGTCGTTCGTGCAACAAGTTTCCGATATCGAAGATGCACGCAAGATCATCGGCGACCGCGCTCTGATCCAATCGAAGATCGAAAAACCAGCAGCAATGCTCGACATCGATGCGATTTGTAAAGCTTCTGACTCCGTCATGGTTGCTCGTGGTGATCTGGGTGTTGAACTGCCGATCTCGCAAGTGCCGCGCGCTCAAAAAGAAATCATCCGTGTATCGCGTAAATACGGCCGTCCAACCATCGTTGCAACACACATGTTGGAATCGATGACCGAATCGCCTATGCCTACCCGTGCAGAAGCATCGGACGTTGCCAACGCCATTTACGAAGGCGCAGATGCCGTGATGTTGTCCGCAGAATCGGCCAGCGGCAAGAACCCTGTTCGTGCTGTGCAAATGATGGACAGCATCATCAAGGAAGTGGAAAACGATCCGGTCTACCGCACACTGCTGGATGCACAGCAAGTGGCACCACGTCCAACGCCGGAAGATGCAATCTGCAACGCCTTGCGTGACACCACCGCTGCGATCAAAGCTGTCGCTACTGTGACATACACCAAATCCGGTAGCACCAGCATGAGCGCTGCGCGTGTACGTCCGACCACATCGATCCTGAGCATCACTCCAGAACTGAAGACTGCACGTCGTCTGGCATGGGTCTGGGGTATCCACTCGATCGTTGGTGGCCAGGATGTTAAGTCTGTTGATGACATGGTCAGCGAAGCAGTGGCGGCCGCCGTGCATGAAGGTTTTGCCACGAAGGGTGATTACATCGCTATCTCGGCTGGCTTGCCATTCGGTGAATCGGGTACAACCAACTTGTTGCACATCGCAACAGTTAAGTAATACCTGAGTTGTAACAGTTTCTGGAAAACAGCATGCTTGCCGTTTTCCAGAACTGACATGAATGGTTTGTTTTCCGGTAGGCAAGCAAGCCATTCATGTCAGATGTAAAAGTTTGATCCGGGTCAATTGACATAGTCGTTTTATTGCATAGACTCGCGTTGTAGTTTGTTGCACCCGTTGTAGAAGTAAAAAGCTAGGGGTCCTAGGCAGATGCATACCGCATCCCGCCGGGTGAGAAAAACCCTTGAACCTGATCTGGATAATGCCAGCGAAGGGAAGCTAACGAAGACCAGTTGTATCGCATCAAGATTTGAATTGCATCGTCCTCGCTGCAACTCCTTTTTGAATCGCTACCTGTCCTCGAAACCTCCTTAGCTGGCTCCAAGCCACTGTAGTTAGCCAAGGAGCCAAAATGAATGCCAATCCCCAATTTCTGTCTGCCACAGCGACAGTAGACGAAGCAGCGATCCAGCCGCTGCCGAATTCCCGCAAAATTTATATCGAAGGTTCGCGTCCCGACATCCGCGTGCCTATGCGTGAGATTACGCAGTCTGATACGCCAGCCTCGTTCGGTTTTGAAAAGAACCCGCCTATCTATGTGTACGACACCTCGGGTCCCTACACCGATCCTGCGGCGAAGATAGATATCCGTTCCGGCCTGAACACACCGCGCCTGCCGTGGATACTGGAACGCGCCGACACGGAAGAATTGCCGGGCCCGACTTCGGAATACGGCATAGAACGCCTGAACGATCCGAAGCTGGCCGAGCTGCGTTTCAATCTGCATCGCAAACCACGTCGCGCATTGGCAGGTAAAAACGTCTCGCAAATGCACTACGCACGTCAGGGCATCATCACACCGGAAATGGAATTCGTGGCGATTCGTGAAAACATGAATCGTCGCGCCTATCTGGAAGAGCTGAAAAAATCCGGCCCTAAAGGTGAAAAGCTGGCCGAGTTAATGGGGCGTCAGCATCCGGGGCAATCATTCGGTGCTGCGATCCCGCAAGAGATCACTGCCGAATTTGTGCGCAGTGAAATCGCACGTGGTCGTGCCATTATTCCGGCCAACATCAATCACCCGGAAATCGAACCTATGATCATAGGCCGTAACTTCCTGGTCAAAATCAACGCGAACATCGGTAACTCGGCGGTCACTTCTTCCATCGGTGAAGAAGTCGAAAAAATGACCTGGGCGATACGTTGGGGCGGCGATAACGTGATGGATCTGTCGACCGGCAAACATATCCATGAAACACGTGAATGGATTATCCGCAACTCACCTGTGCCTATCGGCACCGTGCCGATTTATCAGGCACTGGAAAAAGTAAATGGCAAGGCCGAAGATCTGACCTGGGAAATCTTCCGCGACACGCTGATAGAGCAGGCCGAGCAGGGCGTCGATTACTTCACCATCCATGCTGGTGTCTTGCTGCGCTATGTGCCACTGACCGCGAAGCGCATGACCGGCATCGTGTCGCGTGGTGGCTCCATCATGGCGAAGTGGTGTCTCGCGCATCACAAGGAGTCTTTCCTGTACGAACATTTCGAAGACATTTGCGAAATCATGAAAGCGTATGACGTGTCCTTCAGCCTGGGTGATGGTTTGCGTCCTGGTTCCATTTACGATGCCAACGATGAAGCACAACTCGGTGAACTGAAAACCCTGGGTGAGCTGACGCAGGTAGCATGGAAGCACGACGTGCAAGTCATGATCGAAGGTCCGGGTCATGTACCTATGCACTTGATCAAGGAAAACATGGATCTGCAACTGGAGCAGTGTCATGAAGCGCCGTTCTACACACTCGGACCTTTGACTACTGATATTGCACCCGGCTATGACCACATCACCTCGGGCATAGGTGCAGCGCAGATCGGCTGGTACGGTACCGCGATGCTGTGCTACGTCACACCGAAGGAACATTTGGGCTTGCCGAACAAGGTCGACGTCAAGGACGGCATCATCACTTACAAAATCGCCGCGCATGCCGCTGATCTGGCCAAAGGACATATAGGCGCACAGATACGCGATAACGCATTGTCGAAAGCGCGCTTTGAATTCCGTTGGGAAGATCAGTTCAACATCGGACTGGACCCGGACAAAGCACGTGAATTCCATGATGAAACCTTGCCCAAGGATTCAGCCAAGGTCGCGCATTTCTGCTCGATGTGCGGGCCGCATTTCTGTTCGATGAAGATTACGCAGGAAGTGCGTGATTACGCCGCCAAGCAAGGCATCACAGAAATCCAGGCTTTGAAAGCCGGGATGGAAGTGAAGGCCATCGAGTTCGTGAAAAGCGGTGCAGAGATTTATCAAAAACAATGATGATCACGCTACAGCTGAATGGCAATGCGCATCAGGTCGAAGACGGTAGTAGCGTCGCCGACCTGGTTGCGTCCTTGTCGTTGACTGGCAAAGCCATCGCCGTCGCGATCAACCGTGAAGTGCTGTCTGACAGCGATTGGCCGCAGCGACAGCTATTGCCGACAGATGCGGTTGATATTGTGCGTGCGATAGGCGGCGGTTGATTCATCTGTAAGCAGCGAGGCAGGTTCGCTTGCCTCGCTATTCTTCTTAAACAGGAGTGATCCATGAGCAGTACCCATTTCCCTGACGACCAATTGACGATCGCAGGCACCACTTACCGTTCCCGCCTGTTGGTAGGCAGCGGTAAATACAAAGACCTCGAGCAAACACGTGCTGCCAGCGAAGCAAGTGGTGCACAAATCGTCACCGTTGCTATCCGTCGCGTCAACATCGGGCAGGACCCGAATGCGCCTAGCTTGCTTGATGTACTGCCACCATCCGAATACACCTTGCTGCCGAACTCGGCTGGTTGCTACAACGCAGCTGATGCGGTCTACACCTTGCAACTGGGTCGTGAAATCCTCGGCGGCCACAAGCTGTGCAAGCTGGAAGTGCTGGGCGATGAAAAGACCCTGTTTCCGAACATGCCGGAAACCCTGAAAGCAGCAGAAACGCTGGTCAAGGATGGCTTTGATGTCATGGTCTATTGCAGCGATGATCCTATCCAGGCGCGCATGCTGGAAGACATCGGTTGTGCCGCCATCATGCCGCTGGCTTCGCTGATCGGCTCCGGCATGGGCATCCTCAACCCTTGGAACCTGTCGCTCATCATTGAGCAAAGCAAAGTCCCGGTCATCGTCGATGCTGGCGTTGGTACGGCTTCGGATGCAGCGATTGCAATGGAACTGGGTTGCGATGGCGTGCTGATGAACACAGCCATTGCTGGTGCGCAAGATCCGGTGCGTATGGCGCATGCAATGAAACTGGGCATAGAAGCCGGACGCAATGCTTACCTGGCAGGTCGTGTCGCCCGTAAATTCGCCGCATCCCCGTCGTCACCTATGGCTGGGCGTGTGGTTTAAGCTGTTGGCAGCGGCAGGGTCATTTATGTGTGGGATTGGCAGATAAAGCGATTATCGAATATCCTTGCTGCCTTCAACGTCTACACAATTAAAGGATTTACCATGCGCGCGATCGAGATTACTCAGCCAGGCCCACCAGATGTCTTGAAGCTGTGCGAGCGTCCCATGCCCGAGCCTAAGGCTGGCGAAGTATTGATCAAAGTGCATGCGGCGGGTATTAACCGTCCTGACGTGCTGCAACGTACGGGTAATTATCCGGTGCCTAAAGGCGCATCGGATTTGCCAGGCCTCGAAGTAGCCGGTGAAATCGTCGGCGGCGACCTGGCTGGTACCGATTTCAAGCTGGGCGATATGATTTGCGCACTGGCGCAGGGCGGTGGCTACGCCGAGTACTGCACCGCACCGGTCGAGCAATGCCTGCCTATTCCTAAAGGTCTGGATGCGGTGGAAGCGGCTTCACTGCCGGAAACATTCTTCACAGTCTGGAGCAATGTATTTGATCGCGTCGGTTTGAGCGGCGATGAAACCTTGCTGGTACAAGGTGGTACTTCCGGTATCGGCGTCACCGCAATCCAGATTGCAAAGGCGCTGGGGCATCGCGTGTTTGCAACTGCTGGCAGCGACGACAAGGCTCGTGCTTGCGAAGTGATGGGTGCCGAACGCGGCATCAATTACAAGACTGAAGATTTTGTCGAAGTGGTCAAAGCTGCGACCGGCGGCAAGGGCGTAGACGTTATCCTCGATATGGTCGGTGGTGATTATGTGTCGCGTGAAATTCGCTGCCTTGCGGATGACGGCCGACTCGTTTTCATCGCGCTGCTGGGTGGTAACAAGGCCGAAGTGAGCCTGGGTCAAATCCTTTTGCGTCGTCTGACAATTACCGGTTCAACTTTGCGTCCGCGTCCGGTCGCATTCAAGGCTGCGATTGCGAAACAGTTGCGCGAGCGTGTCTGGCCATTGATCGAAGCAGGCAAGATCAAACCGGTGATCTACCAGACCTTCCCGTTGGAAGAGGCAGCACAAGCGCATGCACTGATGGAAACCAGCACACACATCGGCAAAATCATCCTGAAGGTATAAGCACCGCTCGATGCAATAAAAAAGCCCGCCAGTCTCTGCAGATTGGCGGGCTTTTTGTTGGGAGAAGAGCAGAATTATTTTTTGCTCTTGCCCAATGCTTTCGCTGGCAAGTCGCTCAACTGCTTGCCCGGTTTCGGGTTGTAACGTACCAGGCGTTCTATCAATTCCGGACCTTCTTCCAGCAGGAAGTCTTTAAAGGCTTGCGCAACTGGTGGCAGGCGCTTGTTCTTCCGGTGCACGATATACCAATTCAGCATGACCGGGAAGCCTTCGACATCCAGCACAGCCAGGCTGCCTGCCTGCAGTTCCAGGCTGATGGTATGTGCGGATAGAAAGCTCACGCCCATGCCCGCAATCACCGCCTGCTTGATGGTTTCGGTACTACGGATTTCCATTGCGACATTGATGTCGTTAATGCGATCGCCGAAGCCGTCTTCCATCGAGTGCCAGGTATCCGAACCTTTTTCGCGCACGACGAAGGGTTCCTGCATCAGCCTGCTCATCGGGATATTTTTTTGCGATACCAGTGGATGGTCAGGTGCGGCCACGATCACGTAAGGATGCGGTGCAAATGCTTCGTTGATGGTATCCATATCGGTCGGCGGCCGCACCATAATCGCGATGTCGGTCAGATTGCTGGTCATCTGGTTCAGCAAGCCTTCGCGATTGTGTACTGACAGATTCAGCGTCACGCCCTGATGGCTGCGCGCAAATTCCACCAGCAGGCGCGGGAAGAAGTAATCGCCTGCGCTGATAACCGCGACGTTCAGCTTGCCGCCGGTGATGCCCTTGAACTGCGTCATCGCATCTTCCGCTTCCTGGAACTGCTGGATGATGGTGCGACTGTAGTGCAGCAGTTCGGAGCCGCCGGGCGTGAGATAGATTTTCTTCCCTAATTGTTCGAACAGGGCGAGGCCGGCATGCTCCTCCAGCTTCTTGACCTGGGTGGAAACCGCGGGTTGGGTCAGGTGCAATTCTTCTGCAGCCCGCGAAAAGCTTAGGTGGCGGGCAACCGTCTCAAAAACCTTCAGTTGCCGGAGTGTTGCGTTCTTCATGGCAGGAATAGTCGATGTATAAGCTTAAAGGAATCATTATGATTAAATACTTTAACTATGCCTAATCATTTTTTGCCCCTAAGATGCATTTAAGTTTAGAAAACAACGCTAAATGAGTACCAAAATCTAGACAGGAGACTTACTATGTTCACAGCCGCGTTGGATCAATATTCTGCAGATGATGCAGCGGATCTACATCGTAACGCTTATAACGCAGCGTTTTACGAACTCGGCTTGAGCTGGTATTGGGATGCGAACACCGACGATGATCTTGCCGTCGCCGCAGGTGGTCGCAAGCGTCTTCAACATTATCTGGAAACTTGCCAACAGCATCTCCTGAAAGTGTATGAAGCCGATTTCCTGATTGAAGCAATTCAAGCCGCCAAAGCACGCTGCTATGAAACCATGACTGCCTCTGGAACCCGCGTAACACGCTCGGTGAACTGGGCTGAGTTTCAACGGGGCGAAGTAGGCGTTTGAGCACGGTATCCTTGTGGATTGTGTCATGACCTGACGCAATCGCAGTGGATGCAAGGCAATTTGACTGTGTACATCAATCTATCGGTTCGATGTTGCGCCGCGTCAAATTTGCAGCTCACTCCATTTGTTGTAACTGATGCGAATTAATCCTCGCGCGATAGCCGTTTTCTTCATCGATTTTTGCATAAGTATGATCGATTAAGGTGCGGCAAGTATCGAATCTTAACCGTGGTCAAGGATATCGGGATACTCTTCTCGGACAATCCACGTCACCGTTAATTTCGATATAGCAGCAGTTAAAATAGCAGCTTTTTTGCTGGGAGCATCGACGGTTTTTGCGTGGATTCAAGCAAAAGAAAATTTATCGCAGCATAAAGCTGCCAAAAAATTGATTATCAACAAGGACGATCATGAATATCCACGAGTATCAAGGAAAAGAAATACTGCGTAAGTATGGTGTTACGACACCAAAAGGTTTCCCCTGTTTTTCCGTAGATGAAGCTGTTCAGGCTGCAGAAAAACTCGGCGGCAAAGTTTGGGTTGTTAAGGCTCAGATTCACGCAGGTGGCCGTGGCAAAGGCGGCGGTGTCAAGGTCGCAAAATCGCTGGATGAAGTGCGTAAATACGCAAACGACATCCTCGGCATGACGCTGGTAACACACCAAACCGGTCCTGAAGGCCGTCTGGTTAAGCGTTTGCTGATCGAAGAAGGCGCGGACATCAAAAAAGAACTGTACGTCGGCATGGTCGTTGACCGTGGTAGCCAACGCGTTGCACTGATGGCATCCAGCGAAGGCGGCATGGACATCGAACACGTTGCTGAACACACTCCTGAGAAAATTCACAAGGTATTCATCGATCCAGTTACAGGTTTGCTCGATAGCGAGGCTGATGACATCGCCCGCAAGATCGGCGTACCAGAAGGTTCGATCGGCCAGGCACGTGCATTCATGCAAGGCCTGTACAAAGCATTCGACGAAACCGATGCATCGCTGGCAGAGATCAATCCATTGATCGTGACTGGCGACGACCGTATCGTTGCACTCGACGCGAAATTTAACTTCGATTCGAACGCCATGTACCGTCATCCTGAAATCCAGGAAATGCGCGATCTGGACGAAGAAGATCCAGCAGAAATCGAAGCATCGAAATTTGACCTGACCTACATCTCGCTCGACGGCAACATCGGCTGCCTGGTTAACGGCGCTGGTCTGGCTATGGCAACCATGGACGTCATCAAGCTGTACGGCGGTTCGCCAGCTAACTTCCTCGACGTAGGCGGCGGTGCTACGACTGAGAAAGTAACTGAAGCATTCAAGATCATGTTGAAGAACCCGGACATCAAAGCGATCCTGGTTAACATCTTCGGCGGCATCATGAAGTGCGACGTGATTGCGCAAGGCGTGATCGCTGCAGCAAAACAAGTTGATCTGACAGTTCCACTGGTCGTTCGTATGGCTGGTACCAATGAAGAACTGGGCAAGAAGATCCTGGCTGAATCGGGTCTTCCTATCATCACGGCAAACAACATGGCTGAAGCGGCTGAAAAAGTCGTCAACGCAGCACAGGGGAAATAAGCATGTCAATCCTGATCAATAAAGACACTAAAGTTATCACCCAAGGTATCACTGGTAAAACCGGTCAGTTCCATACCAAGATGTGTATCGAATACGCTAACGGTAAAAACTGTTTCGTAGCTGGCGTGAACCCTAAAAAAGCAGGCGAATCGTTCGAAGGCGTGCCTATCTATGGTTCCGTCGCTGAAGCGAAAGCTGAAACAGGTGCAACCGTTTCGGTTATCTATGTTCCGCCTCCGTTCGCTGCTGCTGCAATCGACGAAGCTGTTGATGCTGGCGTTGATCTGGTTATCTGCATTACCGAAGGTATCCCAGTCCGCGACATGATCCGCACCAAGCAACGCATGGAAGGCAAGAAAACCCTGTTGCTCGGACCTAACTGCCCAGGTTTGATTACACCTGATGAAATCAAGATCGGCATCATGCCAGGTCACATCCACAAGAAAGGCCGTATCGGCGTGGTTTCGCGTTCCGGTACTTTGACCTACGAAGCAGCTGGTCAACTGGCTGAATTCGGCCTGGGTCAATCGACCGTGGTTGGTATCGGTGGTGATCCAGTCAGCGGCTTGAAGCACATCGACGTGCTGCGCATGTTCAATGACGATCCTGACACCGACGCAGTCATCATGGTTGGTGAAATCGGTGGCGACGCAGAAGAAACCTGCGCACGCTGGATCAAAGACAACATGAAAAAACCAGTTGTCGGCTTCATCGCTGGTGTTACCGCTCCTGCAGGCAAACGTATGGGCCACGCTGGCGCGATCATCTCCGGCGGCAAAGGTACAGCACAAGAGAAACTGGCTGTGATGGAAGCGTGCGGCATCAAAGTAACGCGCAATCCAGCTGAAATGGGACGTTTGTTGAAATCGGTTCTGTAATAAGTAGTCCTGACACTCCCCATGCATGGGGAGTGTTATCTCTACAGCAAATACCCAGTGTTTGCTGTAGAGATAGTTAGTAAATGCAAATGAAGTAGATGCCGCAAGTGTGCGTATGCGCACCGGAATGTGATCGCGCCATAGCGCTGGTCTGCCGTCGGTTCTGCTGCTTGCCTTTGCTAACAGTACAAGTTTCGAAATCTTAAGAAAGCAAAAAATGTCAAAACGTTGGGTACGGTTTAGTCACGCAGGTAACACACAGTTCGGTACGCTTGAAGGCGACAACATTCAAGTTCACACCGGCGATATGTACGTTAACCCGGTTAAAACAGACACCGTGTTGAACATCAATGACGTCAAAGTCTTGATGCCAGCACAACCAACCAAAATCATCGCTATGTGGAACAATTTCCACGAACTGGCGAAGAAATTGAACCTGGCAGATCCAGCAGAACCGCTGTACCTGATCAAGGCACCTAATTCCTACCTGAACCCAGGTGAAACCATCCAGAAGCCGCCGACAGACGACAAAGTCGTGTTCGAAGGCGAGCTCGGTATCGTTATCGGCAAAACTGCTAAAGCAGTGTCGGAAGCGGACGCGATGGACTATGTATTTGGTTACACCGTTGCAAACGACGTTACCGTTGCAACTATCCTGAATCGTGATGAATCGTTTGCACAATGGGTGCGCGCTAAAGGTCTGGACACCTTCTGCCCGTTCGGCCCGACGATTGCTACCGATCTGGATCCGACCACATTGGTTGTTAAAACTGTCCTCAACGGCGATGTTCGTCAAAACTATCCAATTAGCGATATGCGTTTCTCCACGCAGCAATTGGTAAGCATGATTTCCGCCGATATGACGCTGTTCCCAGGCGACATCATCCTGTGCGGCACCTCGGTAGGTGTCGGCTCGATGAAGCCAGGTAGCGTCGTGGAAGTTGAGATTGCTGGTATCGGCAAGCTCACAAATGATTTTAAATAATAGTGGCGAGGTAAATAGTATGAAAATTGCAATTATTGGTGCAGGTGCTATCGGCGGTTACGTTGGCGTCAAATTGGCGCTGGCTGGTGAAGACGTAACTTTCATCGTACGTGGTGCGAATCTGGAAGCTATCCGTAAAAACGGCGCTAAATTGATCATGCACGACGGTTCCGAACACGTCGCTGCAAACGTCAAGGCAACCAACAACTACGACGAAGCTGGTCCGCAAGACATCATCGTCCTGGCAATGAAAGCGCATCAACTCGAAGCGATTGCTGACGACCTGCCTAAGCTGATCGGCCCAGAAACTGTCATCGTCACGATGCAAAACGGTATTCCTTTCTGGTACTTCCACAACCACGGCGGCAAACTGGCTGGCACACGCGTAGAAAGCGTAGACCCAACCGGCAAGATTACTTCCAAGATCCCTGCTGATCGCGTTTTGGGTTGTGTTGTATACCCTGCGTCGGAATTGATCGCTCCAGGCGTCATCAAACACATCGAAGGCGACCGTTTCCCTATCGGCGAACTGGACGGCTCGACCAGCGAACGCGCAACCCGTGTTTCGGAATGCTTCACCAACGCTGGCTTCAAATCGCCAGTATTGGACAACATCCGTTCGGAAATCTGGCTGAAATTGTGGGGCAACCTGACATTCAACCCGATCAGCGCGCTGTCGCACTCGACCCTGCAAGACATCTGCCAATACCCGCTGTCGCGTGAACTGGCTGCTGCAATGATGACCGAAGCGCAAACCATCGCGCACAAACTGGGCATCGAATTCCGCGTTACGCTCGAGAAGCGTATCGCTGGTGCAGAAAAAGTCGGCAAACACAAAACATCGATGTTGCAAGACGTTGAAGCCGGTCGTGATCCTGAGATCGACGCATTGGTAGGTTCGGTAGCAGAACTCGGCCGCCTGACAGAAACACCTACGCCACATATCGACACAGTGTACGCACTGGTCAAATTGCTGGCGAAGACCATGAATGAAGAGACTGGCCAGGTCAAACTGCAAAAAGTCGCTTAATTCAGCGTTCTTGGCATCGATAAGATGATGAAGCCCATGAAGATATTCTTATCTTCATGGGCTTTTTTCTTGTCTGTCCGTGCTGATCGCGTGCAATTGACGGTATGACGCGGGTTTGCTCCAGGATGGTGACTTATCGATCAAAGATGGAAATTCTTAACCAGCATCAAGGAAAGCTGAGAAGAGTTCTCGCAAACTCAAGAAAATGAAAAGAAATACGTATAAATACGTATATAAATTTTTCACCAACATATGCCCTAAGGATGGCACACTGATGCAAAGCGATAAATTAATGTCGCATTGCAATCAAAATGCAGTGTTTGGATTTGAGTAAAGAGACATCGTTCACTGATAGCCGTAAATAAACAGGCACGTTGAAAGATGGATCGTTGTGACGCAGGTATGGTTAAAGGAGGCCGTATATGTATCCCAGTAACTCGCAAGGGTGGCTCAGGTAACAAACAAGAGGCGCGATCAAAGGAGGTCGCCGTCCCGAAAACTTGACCTAGGTCAAGAAGTTTTTGGAGGAATAGTCACACTATCCTCGGAAAACAAAAGTAACTTCAAGTTACGTAGAAGGCATCGTTGGCCGCACGGTGCTAGTGCTCACAAGGCACCCTGACGCGGCAAGTAGCACCGTAGTTAAAATTATTATTAACAGGAGACAAGCAATGATCAAGGATTTCATTTCGCATTCGAAAAGCGGCATGGCAATGGCAACAGCCGGTGCATTTGCTGCAGTAGCTCTCGCTGCAACTCCAGCATTCGCCGCTTGGGAACCAACCAAGCCAGTCGAATTTGTGGTTCCAGCAGGTACAGGCGGTGGCGCTGACCAAATGGCTCGTCTGATCCAAGGCGTGATCATCAAAAACAAATTGATGAAAGAACCGCTGATCGTCGTCAATAAATCGGGTGGTGCCGGTGCTGAGGGCTTCCTTGGCATTAAAAATGACAAGGGCGATCCACACAAAATCATTATCACCTTGTCGAACCTGTTCACCACGCCTATGGCTACCGGTGTTCCGTTCAACTGGCGTGACATGACTCCAGTAGCGATGTTGGCGCTGGATCAATTCGTTCTGTGGACCAATGCAGAACAGCCATACAAATCCGCAAAAGAGTACATCGATGCGGTAAAAGCAGCTGGCCCTAACAAATTCAAAATGGGCGGCACAGGCTCCAAACAGGAAGATCAGATCATCACTGTTGGCCTGGAAAAAGCAACCGGCACCAAGTTCATCTACATCCCATTCAAAGGCGGTGGTGAAGTTGCAGTGCAGTTGGTTGGTAACCACTTGCAATCAACGGTTAACAATCCTATCGAAGCAGTTTCGCAATGGCGCGCAGGTAAACTGAAAGCGCAATGCGTATTCGATCATGAGCGTATGCCGTACAAAACCAAGGTTACCGAAACTCAATCGTGGAACGACATCCCAACATGTAAAGAAGCCGGTATCCCTACCGACTACACCATGTTGCGCGGCATCTTTATGCCTGCAGGTGTAACTCCTGATCAGCTGGCATTCTACGTTGACCTGTTCAAAAAGGTACGTGAAACAGCTGAATGGAAGGACTACATGGAAAAAGGCGCGTTCAACACGACCTTCAAAACTGGTAACGACTTCAAAGTCTGGCTGGAAGCAGCAGAGAAGCAACACGCTACTCTGATGCAAGAAGCAGGCTTCATGGCGAAGAAGTAATCAACATCGGGATATAGGCAGTAAGCAGCACTACCGGCTCACGGTAGTGCTGGCTTCTGCGCGCCTATCCCAACTACATTGCAAAAATTTTCAGGAGCATTCCTCATGGATCAGAATTCAGAATCCAGCGGTGGCGTTCGCACTGGCGTGGCCACTTATGTTGTCGAGGCAGTTGTAGCTGCTCTGCTGCTGTTGCTGGGTATTACAGTTGTTATTTCCAGTTGGAACCTGGGTGCAGAGTGGACCACCGACGGTCCAGGCTCAGGGTACTTCCCGTTCTATATCGGTCTCGTTATCTGTATATCGGGCGCGGGCACACTTTTTCAATCCCTTTTTGGTAAAGAAAAAAACACAGAAGTATTTGTCGATGGCGAGCAACTGAAGCGCGTACTGCAAGTCCTGATCCCAGCAATCATTTATGTTGGTGCGATCCAGGTCTTTGGTATCTACGTTTCGTCCGCTGTCTACATCGCACTGTTCATGATCTTGCTCGGCAAGTTCTCACCTATCAAAGCGGTTATCGCTGCAGTAGGCGTCAACACAGTCTTCTTCCTGATGTTTGAAGTGTGGTTCAAAGTGCCCCTGTACAAAGGGTCCATAGATCTTTTGAGCTTCCTCGGTTACTAGAGCCTGTGCGTGTCGATCATATCGATGTGCTAGCTAACGAGTTAGATTGGAATTCAAGGAGTTATAAGTAAAATGGAAGAAATCAATTCATTATTTCACGGGTTCGCGGTCATTATGACCCCCATGAATTTCTTGCTGATGGTCATCGGCATTGTATTGGGGGTTTTGATTGGCGTGTTGCCTGGTCTGGGTGGCGCAAACGGCGTAGCGATTCTGCTGCCGCTTACGTTCTCGATGTCTCCGACATCTGCAATTATCATGTTGTCCTGTATCTACTGGGGTGCATTGTTCGGCGGTGCTATTACATCCGTCCTGTTCAATATTCCCGGGGAGCCGTGGTCAGTCGCGACGACCTTCGACGGTTATCCGATGGCACAAAAAGGCAATGCTGGTGAAGCACTGACCGGCGCGTTCACATCGTCGTTTATCGGTGCGTTCGTTGCAGTTGTCATGATCACCTTCATGGCACCACTGGTTGCTAAGTTCGCGTTGCGTTTCGGTCCTCCGGAATTCTTCTCGGTGTACCTGCTGACATTCTGTAGCTTCGTTGGTATGGGTAAAGGTTCGCCGTTCAAGATCCTGGCTTCGATGGCTCTCGGTTTCGCGTTGGCTTCGGTCGGCATGGATACTGTGACTGGCCAATTGCGTCTGACCTTCGGTTTCGAAGAGTTCATGCGTGGCTTCGACTTCCTGATCGCTGTTATCGGTTTGTTCGGTATTGGTGAGATCCTGTTGTCGATGGAAGAAGGTCTGGCGTTCTCCGGTAAATCTGCGAAGATCGATCCAAAAGTCGTTTTCCAAACATGGAAAAAACTGCCGGCATACTGGGTTACTTCGGTACGCAGCTCGCTGGTTGGTATCTGGATGGGTGTTACACCAGGCGGCGCAACTCCAGCATCGTTCATGGCTTATGGTCTGGCCAAGAAGATGTCGAAAAACGGTTCCAAGTTCGGTACCGGTGAGCTCGAAGGTGTGGTCGCTCCTGAAACCGCAGCGCATGCTGCAGGTACAGCTGCATTGCTGCCTATGCTGGCACTGGGTATCCCAGGTTCGCCAACAGCAGCGGTCTTGCTCGGCGGCTTGCTGATCTGGGGTCTGCAACCTGGTCCATTGCTCTTCGTTGAGCAAAAAGACTTCGTTTGGGGCCTGATCGCCAGTATGTATCTGGGTAACCTGGTTGGTCTGCTGGTTGTGTTGACCACAGTGCCACTGTTTGCTTCGATCCTGCGTATTCCATTCTCGATCATTGCACCAGTGATTATCGTGATCTGTGCGATCGGTGCTTACACCGTTCACAACGCGATGTTCGATATCTGGCTGATGGTTGTGTTTGGTGTGGTTGGTTATCTGTTCAAGAAACTCGACTACCCACTGGCACCGCTGGTTCTGGCATTGGTTCTGGGCGACAAGGCAGAAGATTCGTTCCGTCAAGCGATGTTGACATCGCAAGGCGACGTATCGGTCATGTTCTCCAACCCACTGGTTGGTAGCATCACTGGCCTGGCATTGATCATGTTGTTCTGGCCACTGATCTCGCGTCTGATCGCAAAAGTTCGTCCACCAAAAGTTGACGAGTTTGCTGATGAGCGTCCAGTAGATTGATAAACCTGCTCATGTTTTTGATCCGATGTCCTGCACAACGGGATGTCGTATGATCAGGCTACAGTACTGATCTGATCTTGAATGCCCCACGCGGTGAATAGCCGCGTGGGGCATCGGTGTTTTTGGGCTCGAATTTTGGTGGTATGGTTACCCGCAGAGCAGGGTAGTCGGACTTAAAGGTAGTGTTGATTGATTTGCCGTGCATGTATTCCATAACCAAGGAGATAGCTATGCCAGTAATCGCAATGACGCAAGAGATGGGTTCCCTCGCCAAAGATGTCGCCATGCATCTTGCTCAGACACAAAACCTGACGGTGATGCGACATGAGGTGATAGAGCATCTGGCCGAGAAATTGGACATGAGCAAGAGCGTGATACGTCGCTTGCGCGAAGGTAAAGCCGGCTTTGTCGATCGCCTGACGGCGGATGACGAGGGCATGGCGATCTATACCGCGGAAGAAGTGTTCGAGCTGGCCAACAAAGGGAATGTAGTGTTGCGCGGTTGGGGTGCGACCTGCCTGTTGCGTTCGGTACCGCATGTGGTGACGGTGCGGATTACGCGCTCAATGAAAAATCGTGTTGAGTGGCTGATGGGGCATCTGGAAACGGATGATGCTGATTTTGCCGAAGCAGAAATTCGTCGTAGCGACGCCGCCCATGCTGCGCGCATGCATCAACAATTCGGCGTTACTTGGGGTGATCCTGTGCTGTATGATCTGGTGTTGAATACGGATCGCTTGTCTATCGATAGTTGCGTTGCGCAGATTTTGAATCTGGCCGGGCGTCCTGAATTCAAGGAAACCAAGGCATCGCAGACAGCGCTGCAAAACATGACGCTGGAAGCGCATGTCCGTGCTGCATTGCGCAGTTCGCCGACAACCAGCGATGTCAGGGTGACGATAGAAGCAGATGCGGGACGTGTGGTGCTAAGTGGCATCGTGCTGCATGCAGATGAACACGTTGCGGCGGAGAAAGTTGCTGCCGGGGTGTCAGGAGTGAAGAGTGTTGATAACCAGTTGCGCTTGATGGCCAACTCTAAACTCTATTCTTCCGGTAAGTATTGATTTTACGGTTTTCTAGTATAGAGTGACTGCAGCTCTGGCCTCATTGCAAGATGAGGTCAGATTTTGCCTTGATGCTTCAGTCGGCTCAGTGTTTCTGGCGAAAGATTCAGGTAAGACGCCAACTCTTTCTTCGGAATACGGTCAAACAGTTCCGGATGCTTGCGTACGAAGCGTTGTACGCGGCCAGGAGCGTCGAGCAAGTGCAAGGTGATGGTGTGAGCCATGATCTCGCTCATCAGGTGCATGACGTCATGCTCGAAGGCTTGCTTAATGTGCTCATGCTTGTCGATGAAAGCGATCCATTGCAGTAAAGGCAACTTCACTACACGCGCTTTTGTCACACAGATAATGCTGTAAGGAGTCGGGGTTTTCAGTCGCCACGCCGCATAACTAGTCTCCATGCTACGTTCATCAGCAAAACGCAAAATCATTTCCTTTGCTTGCTGATTAGTAACTACGCGCTTCAGGATACCGTCAAGAATGAAATATTGCTCCATTTCATGTACGCCCTGATGCAGCAGGAAGTCGCCTTTAGGGCAATCTACGACGAGCAAATGCGGTTCCAGCTCCGCCCATTCGCTCTCAGTCATGTCTTTTAAGACAAGATTTTGCTTGAGCTGAACGCGAATGACATTTCGTTCTGGGTGGTTATCTACGGTCGGCATTTACAAGATATATAGATATAAAAGACAGAAGGGTGGGCGGGGTCGATATCATGCGATGAAAATTGACCGGGGTCAATGATCGAAGCGCAGGCAGATCGATATGATACGCCCACTTGGATGGTCTATGCATAAAAGCGTTGACTGAAGGGTATCTCTAAAAACCAACCGGTCTGGTTTTTAGAGGTGCCTTACAAGTGTAGCAACAGCCGCAGCAAGAGCACGGCAACCACGGTATTGAGCAAGACTGCTCAACCTTTATTGAAATTAACGAAGAGAACATTTCATTATGAAAAACGACATTCAAGAAGTAGCAGAAGGCGTAGAGCTGACAGACGGCTTCCATCTGCTGATGGAAGCGCTGGAAATGAACGGCATCACCAACATCTATGGTCTGCTCGGCATCCCAGTTACCGAAATCGGTCGTATGTGGCAAGCCCGTGGTAACAAGTTCTTCAGCTTCCGTAACGAGCAAAATGCAGGTTACGCAGCTTCGGTAGCCGGCTACTTGACCAAAAAACCAGGCGTTTGCGTGACTGTTTCCGCACCTGGCTTCCTGAACGGTTTGACCGCACTGGCTAACGCGACCACCAACTGCTTCCCAATGATTCTGATTTCCGGTTCTTCGGAACGTGAAATCGTCGACCTGCAACAAGGCGACTACGAAGAAATGGATCAGTTGAACATCGCTCGTCCACATTGCAAAGCTTCGTTCCGTATCAACCGTACTGAAGACATCGGCGTTGCAGTTGTTCGCGCAATCCGTACCGCATTGTCGGGTCGTCCAGGCGGCGTATATCTGGACATCCCAGCACGTCTGTTCAGCACCACCATGAGCGCTGAAGAAGGCCAAAAATCGTTGTTCGTTCCAGTTGATCCAGCTCCAGCACAACTGCCAGCACCATCGGCTGTTTCGCGCGCTGTTGACCTGATCAAAGGCGCTAAAAAGCCATTGATCTTGCTCGGCAAAGGTGCTGCTTACGCTCAATGCGACGCAGACATCAAAGCACTGATCGAAGAAACCGGTATCCCATTCACACCTATGTCGATGGCAAAAGGTCTGGTATCCGATACTCACCCACAATGCGCAGCTGCTGCTCGTTCGATGGTCTTGCAAGAGTCCGACGTTGTTATCCTGATCGGTGCACGTCTGAACTGGTTGCTGGCACACGGCAAAGGCAAAACATGGGGCGGCGCGAAGAAATTCGTACAAATCGATATCCAAGCTAACGAAATCGACAGCAACGTACCTATCGCTGCACCATTGATCGGTGACATCGAGTCTTGCGTCAACGCATTGCGCGCTGGCCTGAAAGGTGCTGCTAAGCCAACAGAATGGATGAGCGCTATTGCTGAACGTGCTAACGGCACCAAAGCTAAACTGGCTACCAAACTGACCACAGCTACTCCAGTCATGAACTACTTCAACTCGCTCGGCGCAATCCGTGACGTGTTGAAAAACTACCCAGACATCACCCTGGTTAACGAAGGTGCAAACACCCTCGACAACGCACGTATGGTCATCGACCAATACCTGCCACGCAAACGTGTAGATACAGGTACATGGGGCGTAATGGGTATCGGTATGGGTTCGGCTGTTGCAGCTGCAGTAGAAACCGGCAAACCAGTCGTTGCAATTTGCGGCGACAGCGCATTCGGTTTCAGCGCAATGGAATACGAAACAATCACACGTTACAACCTGCCAGTAACCGTCATCATCATGAACAACGGCGGTATCTACCGCGGTGACGAAGCGAACCCAGAACACCAAGTATCGTGCATGATTTTCAATCCGAAAACCAAGTACGACCAATTCAGTATCGCTCTGGGCGGTGAAGGTGTTCGTGCTGAAACTCCAGAAGCGTTGGCAAAAGCACTGGAAGCTTCCCTGAAATCGGGCAAGCCAACCATCATCGACGCGATCATCGATCCAGCAGCTGGTGTTGAATCCGGCCGTATCGGTAACCTGAACATCGTCAGCACGATCGGTAAAAAGAAGTAATACTGGGATAGAGCCAAGGCGCAAGTCATGGCTTTGTGTGGCACGGTCAGAGTAGGGTGACCGTGCCATGCACTTGACACTGCTTGTGCCACCGCACTAGACTAGAACGTTAAAGAACTCCAAGTAGTATTGGATTAAAGCCATGTAAATGGCGCGATTCCACTCAGAGCTCTCTGAGTGGTTTTTCACTTCCTGAAGTATTCAAATTTCAGGAATCAAGTTAAACGATTGATAAGGAAATCTACCAATCATGAGTCAAACATTACCATTAGCAGGCGTTAAGATCATCGATTTCACCCACGTACAAGCTGGTCCTGCATGTACACAGCTGTTGGCTTGGTTCGGTGCTGACGTTATCAAAGTAGAGCGTCCAGGTTCGGGCGACGTTACCCGTTCGCAATTGCGCGACATCCCAGGTAAAGACGCTCTGTACTTCACAATGCTGAACAGCAACAAGCGTTCGCTGACACTGGATACCAAAACTCAAGAAGGTAAAGAAGTTTTGGAAAAGCTGATCAAAGAATCCGACGTTATGGTTGAGAACTTTGGTCCTGGCGCTTTGGATCGTATGGGCTTCTCTTGGGCACGCGTTCAAGAATTGAACCCAGGCATGATCATGGCATCGGTTAAAGGCTTCAGCGATGGTCACCACTACGAAGACTTGAAAGTCTACGAAAACGTTGCTCAATGTGCTGGCGGCGCTGCTTCGACCACTGGTTTCTGGGACGGCCCACCAACTGTTTCGGCAGCTGCTTTGGGTGACTCCAACACTGGTATGCACCTGGCAATCGGTATCTTGACAGCTCTGATGGGTCGTCAAAAAACCGGTAAAGGTCAAAAAGTTGCGGTATCGATGCAAGATGCTGTTCTGAACCTGTGCCGCGTTAAACTGCGCGATCAACAACGTCTGGACAAAATCGGTTACCTGGAAGAGTACCCACAATACCCACACGGCAAATTCACTGACGTAGTACCACGCGGCGGTAACGCTGGCGGTGGCGGTCAACCAGGTTGGGTTCTGAAATGTAAAGGTTGGGAAACCGATCCTAACGCATACATCTACTTCACCATCCAAGGTCACGCTTGGGCGCCTATCTGTAAAGCATTGGGTAAAGAAGAGTGGATTGAAGATCCTGCATACAACACTGCAGAAGCTCGTCAAGACAAGATTTTCGACATCTTCGCAACTATCGAAGAATGGCTCAAAGACAAAACCAAATTTGAAGCTGTCGACATTCTGCGTAAGTACGACATCCCATGCGCACCAGTTCTGTCGATGAAAGAATTGGCTGCAGACAAATCGTTGCGCGAAAGCGGTTCGATCGTTGAAGTTGAGCACAAAGACCGTGGTGAAAAATACCTCACCGTTGGTAGCCCAATCAAATTCTCCGATATGAAACCAGAAATCGTTGGTTCGCCAACTCTGGGTGAGCACACCGATGAAGTTCTGGCTCAACTGGGGTACACCAAAGAGCAGATCGCTGCATTGCACGCTGCTAAAGCAGTTTAAGAATTTCTTAAACTCGTTTTAGTTAGTAAAAACGGCGCCCGATTCGGGCGCCGTTTTTTTTCGTCTTTGCTGTTCTTAAACCATGTTGCGTTGCAAGAATTGCTTGTGAATGATTGTCTATTTGCTCACGACTACCTGGCAAAAATCTCGTCTTGCCGCGCGTTGATAAGTTGACTAAAAAATGCCGGAAATGAGGTGTGGCAATGGATGAAATGGCCGCAAAAAATGGGTCGGGCAGAGAAGCATCGATGGGGCGAATATCATGCTGTGAAAATTGACCGGGGTCAATGATGGAAGCGCGAGCAGGTCGATATGATACGGCCACTTGTATTAGCTATAGCTAATGCGGAGTTGGCAGGGTATCTCTAAAAGCCTATAGCAAAGACTTTCAAAGGTGCCTTACGCAAGGTAGGCTGCGCGCGCATAAAACTGCCTGGATCGTCAGAGATCATGTTGATTCCGGATAGGGCGTGACTTTCGTAGGCTAAGAAAAAGCGCGCTGTCAGTTTGGACTGCTTACTGGTCCGGATGCTATCCTAGCGGATTGCGCTGCAAGCAAAATGTAAAGTATGAATGGTAGCTCTGCTGGCAGTACAAGCGGGGTGGACGGAAAGGTTGATGCGCGCTCCAAACTGGACCGCTCCCTACACATTCATATTGTGTTGCGTATGTAATGAATGAATTCCCCGGCAAGGACACTATCTACATCGGTGATGGTGGTGATGTCGTGACGATATCGGCACAAGCGGTTCGTCCACGTAATCCGGGAAAAGGAAGTTGCGTGTTATCAAGTGGTGGCGAGCAAGTCCTCGATCCATCATGCACTGCAGGCGCGTTACAGCGTGCCCCTGAGACAGTGCAGAAACACGTGTATCCGCAGTCATCTCTATCCGGGTAGATCCTGAATGTGTATGCCCCGGCTACGATGACTCTGACGATATATAAATAATTTTTTATTGGCTAGGTACTGCGCGAGTCGGCATGACTTGCTCGCGTTTTATTGCAAAAGATAGGAGTAGTTGATGAGTAAGGCATTAAGCGGCTATCGCATTCTTGATTTCACACACGTGCAATCAGGCCCGACATGTACCCAGTTGCTGGCATGGTTTGGCGCGGATGTTATCAAGGTTGAGCGTGCAGGCGAAGGTGATGCGACACGCGGTCAATTGCGTGACATCCCTGAGGCAGACAGCCTCTACTTCACCATGTTGAACCACAACAAGCGTTCGATCACTCTGGATACCAAAAACCCGAAAGGGAAAGCAGTTCTGGAAACACTGATCAAGGAATGTGACGTACTGGTAGAGAACTTCGCACCAGGCGCGCTGGATCGCATGGGCTTCACCTGGGAACGCATCAACGAACTCAACCCACGCATGATCGTTGCATCGGTTAAAGGTTTTGGTCCTGGCCCATACGAACACTGCAAAGTGTACGAAAACGTTGCGCAATGCGCAGGCGGTTCGGCCTCCACCACCGGTTTCGATGACGGCCCACCAATGGTAACCGGTGCACAAATCGGCGACAGCGGTACCGGCTTGCATCTGGCGCTGGGTATCCTGGCTGCGTTGTTGCAACGTCACGCAAGTGGCCGTGGTCAAAAAGTTCTGGCTCCTATGCAAGATGCCGTGTTGAACCTGTGCCGCGTCAAGCTGCGCGATCAACAACGTCTGGAACGCACCGGCGTCATGAAAGAGTACCCACAATATCCGGACGTACCATTTGGCGACTCCGTACCACGTGCAGGTAATGCATCGGGTGGCGGTCAACCAGGTTCTATCCTGAAATGTAAAGGTTGGGAAACTGATCCTAACGCCTACATCTACTTCATCGCTCAAGGTGCAGTATGGGCGCCGATCTGCAAAGTGATCGGTAAGGAAGAGTGGCTGACAGATCCAGAGTACGCAACGCCAGCATCGCGCTTGCCACACTTGAAAAACATCTTCGCAACGGTCGAAGAGTGGACCAAGACCATGACCAAGTTCGAAGCTATGGACATCCTCAACAAGTTCGACATCCCTTGCGGCCCGATCTTGTCGATGAAAGAAATTGCTGAAGAGCCATCGCTGCGTGAAACCGGTACCATCGTTGAAGTGGATCATCCAGTACGCGGCAAGTACCTGACAGTCGGTAACCCGATCAAACTGTCGGACAGCCCTACAGATGTGACACGTTCGCCATTGCTGGGTGAGCACACAGAAGAAGTTCTGGGTCAGCTCGGTTACAGTGCGGAAGACATCGCAGCTTTGCGTGCAGAAAAAGTCATTTCGTAATTACACCAGCTAGCGGCCTGTAACCAGGCCCTCGCTGCAAAAAAGCCTCTCCCTAACGGGAGGGGCTTTTTTTATTGGTGTTAGGGAATGGCGCGACTTTCGATGTGTGTGCAGAGAGTTCAGCTGACGTCGCAAGCAAACCCGACAACTTAATATATGTTTATTTCAGCCGATAAAAGCCTGCTGTGGAGCGCGAGCCTGTTTTTTGCGCTAGCATATAGAAAGTGGCTAAAAAAGCGCCCTCCCAAATGAGAATGATTCCTTTTACGGTGGAAATAAAGGAAGAAGCGGGATTTTCCTATCGTTTTTGCTGGTGGTGGTGCCATATGTACTATAAATCATGTGGAAAATTGACCTCGGTCAATGTAGGGGCTAGGGCGCGCCGATAAGATACGCCCGTCCGAAAAGTGCTTGCATATGCTAAAAAAAGCATATATATGGCGTCCGAGGCGCAGAATGCTATGCAAACATAAGCATATGAAGCGCTAAAAAGGGTAATGCCTTTATGTCGGAACGAATTTATAAAAGCAATAAAGTTGGCGAGAGTTGAGCGGTCTGAAGTAGAAAGACGGACTTCGCAGTGCAGGAAAGCGTAGTAAAGCAAGAGCGACACAATGAGATGGCCCTGATAACTGTCGGGGTTTACAAGCTGATTAGGAACAATCATGAACCACAAAGTCATTCCCATTGCAGTGCAAGAAGTAGTCAATACGAAGGAGCGCAAGCGCCAGGCGCCTAAAGGTCGTCGGGTTGATCCTGCTGCACTGGCTGAAGTACGTGAACTGTTGGGCGATGAGTCGCGTCAGGCAGATCTGCTGATTGAACATCTGCACAAAATCCAGGATAAATTCGGTCATCTGGCTTCCAGCCATCTGGCTGCTTTGGCGCAAGAAATGCGTCTGGCACAAACCGAAGTATATGAAGTGGCGAGTTTCTACCACCACTTCGATATCGTTAAAGAAGGTGGCGTTGCGCCGCAGGCATTGACCGTACGTGTATGCGACGGCTTGTCATGTGAAATGGCTGGTGCGAAAGACCTGCTGGCTAAATTGCCTAAAATTCTGGGCAAGGAAGTGCGCGTCATTGCAGCACCTTGCGTCGGTCGTTGCGAACAAGCTCCGGTTGCAGTGGTTGGTCAAAATCCTATCATCAATGCAACTTGCGAAGCGGTACAAACAGCAGTTGAGAAGAAAGAAATCGTGCAAGCTGAAGGCACGATTACTGACTTCAATGCATATCAAAGTGAAGGTGGCTACGCGCTGCTGAAAAAATGTGTTTCTGGTGAGCGCGATGTTGAGTCCGTCATCAAAACCATGGAAGATTCCGGCCTGCGTGGTCTGGGTGGTGCAGGTTTCCCGTCCGGTCGCAAATGGCGCATCGTACGTGGCGAAAAAGGCCCACGTCTGATGGCAGTCAACATCGATGAAGGCGAACCAGGTACATTCAAGGATCGCGTTTATCTGGAAAAAGATCCGCATCGTTTCCTCGAAGGCATGTTGATCGCCGCATGGGCAGTTGATATCCAAACTATCTATATCTACCTGCGTGACGAATATCACGGTTGCCGCACCATGCTGGAAGCGGAACTGGAGAAACTGAAAGCGAATCCGCCTATCGCCAACATGCCGGAAATTTTCCTGCGTCGCGGTGCTGGCGCCTACATCTGCGGTGAAGAATCCGCGATGATCGAATCGATCGAAGGCAAGCGCGGTATGCCACGCCTGCGTCCACCTTATGTGGCGCAAGTCGGTTTGTTTGGCCGTCCAACGCTGGAACACAACTTTGAAACCCTGTACTGGGTACGTGACATCCTGGAAAAAGGCGGTGAGTGGTTCACATCGCACGGCCGTAACGGTCGCAAAGGCTTGCGTTCGTACTCGGTCTCCGGTCGCGTTAAAAATCCTGGCGTCAAACTGGCTCCTGCCGGTATCTCGATTCAAGAGTTGATCGACGAATACTGCGGCGGCATGCTGGATGGTCAAACCTTCTACGGTTACCTTCCAGGCGGCGCATCGGGCGGTATCTTGCCAGCTTCGATGAACACGATCCCTCTCGATTTCGATACCTTGCAACCATACGGCTGCTTTATCGGTTCCGCTGCGGTCATCGTTTTGTCGGATAAAGATACAGCGGTTCAGGCAGCACGCAACATGATGGACTTCTTCAAGCATGAGTCATGTGGTCAATGCACACCGTGCCGTGTCGGTACTGCGAAGGCTGCAGATTTGATCAAAAAACCGAAGTGGGATGTCGGTCTGCTGGAAGATTTGTCGCAGGTAATGCGCGATTCGTCGATCTGTGGTTTGGGTCAGGCTGCGCCTAACCCTATCGACTGTGTCGTCAAGTACTTCCCGCATGAGTTGGCTTAAGCAGGTAGCCCCGGATTAAGGTGAAAAGATAATGAACGCAATTACCCGAAGCGAATTGGCACAGCTCGAAGTGCCTACAGTTACGTTTGAATTGAATGGTCGTGAAGTTACCGGCCGTGCAACCGACACGATCCTGACCGTCGCCAAGCGCGAAGGCATAGAAATCCCGCACCTCTGCTTTAAAGAAGGTATGGACACTGCAGGTAACTGCCGCGCATGCGTTGTTGAAATCAACGGCGAACGCGTACTGGCACCATCCTGCTGCCGTAACCCGACCAACGGTATGAAAGTAAATACCGAAAGCGAACGTGCAGTGAAATCGCAGAAACTGGTATTGGAACTGTTGCAGTCCGATATGCCGGAAGCTGACTATACGCGCCACAATGAAGTGGACGACTGGGCAGAGAAAATGGGCGTAGGCAAACCACGTTTCACAGCACGTGAAAAAGTTGCCTATGACTACTCGCACCCTGCGATTGCGGTTAACCTCGACGCATGTATCCAATGTACACGTTGCGTACGTGCTTGCCGTGATGAGCAAGAAAACGACGTTATCGGCCTGGCATTCCGTGGTGATCACGCGAAGATCGTATTCGACATGGATGACCCTATGGGTGCATCGACATGCGTAGCTTGCGGCGAGTGCGTACAAGCATGTCCTACCGGCGCGCTGATGCCAGCTCGTGACGTAGCATTGAACGTCCCTGACAAGCAAGTTGACTCCGTCTGCCCATACTGCGGCGTCGGTTGCCAACTGACTTACAACATCAAAGACAACAAGATCCTCTACGTAGAAGGTCGCGATGGTCCTGCCAACCGTGAACGTCTGTGCGTTAAAGGTCGTTACGGTTTCGATTATGCAAACCATCCACACCGTCTGACCAAACCGTTGATCCGCCGCGCTGATGCACCGAAAACCGGTGACTTCATCATGGATCCGGACCGTGTGATGGAAGTGTTCCGTGAAGCGACATGGGAAGAAGCGCTGGAAGCTGCCGGCGGTACTTTCGCAAAAATCCGCGACACACACGGCAAGAAATCGCTGGCTGGTTTCGGTTCGGCTAAAGGCAGCAACGAAGAAGCTTACCTGTTCCAGAAATTGGTACGTACCGGTTTCGGCAGCAACAACGTCGATCACTGCACACGCTTGTGCCACGCATCGTCGGTTGTTGCTTTGCTCGAAGGTATCGGTTCGGGCGCAGTATCGAACCCTGTGATGGATGTGACCAAAGCAGAAGTTATCATCATCATCGGTGCTAACCCGACCGTGAACCATCCGGTTGCTGCAACCTGGATCAAAAATGCTGTCACCAACGGCAGCAAACTGATCGTTTGTGATCCACGTCGTACCGAAATGTCGCGTATCGCTCACCGCTTCATGCAATTCAAGGCGGATACCGACGTTGCTATGCTGAACGCGATGATGAACGTCATCGTGACTGAAGGTCTGGTCGACAAAGAGTTTATCGAAAGCCGTACCATCGGTTACGAAGAACTGCGTAAAAACGTTGAAGGCTACACACCTGAATTGATGGCGCCTATCTGCGGTATCGATGCAGAAACGCTGCGTTATGTTGCTCGTCTGTACGCAACTTCCAAAGCATCGATCATCCTGTGGGGCATGGGCGTATCGCAACATATCCACGGTACCGACAATGCACGCTGCCTGATCGCTCTGGCATTGATGACTGGTCAAATCGGTCGTCCAGGTACAGGTCTGCACCCATTGCGCGGTCAAAACAACGTGCAAGGTGCTTCCGATGCTGGTCTGATCCCTATGGTGTATCCGGATTACCAAAGCGTGAGCGATCCGAAGATCCGTGCCAACTTCGCTAAAGCATGGAATATGTCGGAAGACTTGCTGGATCCGGAACCAGGTCTGACCGTGGTTGAGATCATGCACGCGATCACCGATGGCAAAATCCGCGGCTTGTATGTCCAGGGCGAAAACCCTGCGATGTCCGATCCGGATGCTAACCATGCACGTGAAGCGTTGGCTACGTTGGATCATCTGGTCGTACAGGATATCTTCCTGACCGAAACCGCTTACCTGGCCGACGTTATCTTGCCAGCAAGCGCATTCCCGGAAAAAACAGGTACCTTCACCAACACTGATCGTACTGTGCAAATGGGCCGCCAGGCATTGAACCCACCAGGTGAAGCCAAGCAGGATCTGTGGATCATCCAGCAAATGGCAAATCGCCTCGGTCTGGATTGGCAGTACAAGCATGTGTCGGAAGTATTCGACGAAATGCGCCATACCATGCCTAGCATCGCTGGTATCACATGGGAACGTCTGGAGCGTGAAGACTCCGTGACCTATCCATGCGAAAAAGAAGGCGATCCAGGTGAGCCAGTTGTGTTCGTTGACAGCTTCCCACGTGAATCCGGTCGTGCACGCTTTGTCCCTGCAGATATCATTCCTGCGGCTGAGCGTCCGGATCCAGAGTACCCGATGGTCCTGATCACAGGTCGCCAACTGGAACACTGGCATACCGGTAGTATGACCCGCCGTGCGACCGTGCTGGATTCGATCGAACCAGATCCTATCGCGCTGATCCACCCACTGGATCTGGCTGCTATGGGCGGCAAGCCAGGCGACATCATCACGCTGCAATCGCGTCGCGGTGAAGTTTCCCTGTACGCACGTGCTGATGATGGTTCGCCACGTGGCGCGGTATTCGTACCGTTCTGCTACTACGAAGCGGCGATTAACCGTCTGACGAATGCTGCGCTGGATCCGTTCGGTAAGATTCCAGAGTTCAAGTACTGCGCAATCCGCATTACCCTGGGTGGTACTGCTCCGGTTCAAACCAGCTACGGTGGTGGTCAGGCTTTGGTTAATCTGACGAATAGTCTGGCAACCAACTAAGACTGATACGCCGACTACGGTAGGCGTAACAAAAAACCGGCACTTGCTCTTGCAGCAAGTGCCGGTTTTTATTTGGCTGCGCGTATTGTGACGATGCAGAAAATTTACAGATGCAGGCCGAGTACGATGGCGCCTATGGTAATCAGCAGGCAAGACCCTATGCGTCGTACGCTTAATTTCTCGCCGAGGAATAGCCAGCCTATCAAGGCCGCGAACAAGACTGAGGTTTCGCGCAACGCGGAGACCGTACCCATAGGGGCGAGGGTGACGGCCCAGATCACGATGCCGTAGGCCAGCAGGGACATGGTGCCCCCGCCCAGCGCGGTCCAGACTTGCCCGGTCGTCATGGTGACAGGCAGGCGTCGGTGACGATAAAGATAGATCAGCAGCAGCGGTATGCTGTCGAGGACAAACAGCCAGCCGCAATAGGACAAGGCGTCGCCAGCTGCGCGCGCGCCCATGCCATCGGTAATCGTGTAGGCAGCGATAAATGCACCGGTCGTGAATGCGGCGATTGGCCCGGCCAGGTTGCTGCGATTTTTGACATGGGCGAGGCTGATGATGCCGACTGAAATCAATATCACGCCCAGCAAGGTCATCAGGCTCATCTGTTCGCCTACGAAAAGGGCCGCACCCAGTGTCACCAGCAAAGGCGACGAGCCGCGTGCGATCGGATAGGACTGACTGAAGTCACCGATGCGATACGCACGTATCAGGAACAGGTTGTAGCCGGTATGCAGCACGGCCGACATGGCGATATAAGGCCAACTGGCGGCCAAGGGCAGGGGCAGATAGATAATCAGCGGCAGGGCGCCCAGGCCTGCACCTATGGTCATGACAGCTAGCGAGGCTAGTGGGTCAGCACTGCTCTTCAATAAGGCATTCCAGGAGGCGTGTAATAGCGCGGCGCATAGCACCAGGACCAATACGAGAGTACTCATGCGATATCGTGATCGGCAAGATAGTTCATGGAGGGAGTCAGAATGACAAGCGCTCATGATACCCGCACTGCGTTCTGCCTGCTGCGGCGAGCCAGCCTGGGTTTATGCATACGCTAACGCTGACTGATGAGATAATGTGCACTATTGATTTTCATCCTATAGCCAGTGATTAGTTGTCATATCTGGTCACCTTGTTTATGCAGTTGCATCACGCTTACTTTTTATGAACGCTCGTCCGCTTTTATCCAATGCCACTCGCAAGCTGACCCATGAGGTGGAAGTCATGGATGAGCGCGGTCGCGCCTCCACGATAGCCATTCCTGCGGAACAGCCGTTGACTATCTATGTCGATAAGCGTGAGCTGGTGACCCTGATGACTTTGGGCGGTGCACCGGAAGCATTGACGCTGGGCTATTTGCGTAACCAACGCTTTATCAAGAACATAGAAGACATCCTGTCCGTGCAGGTTGATTGGGATGTGGATGCGGCCGCAGTGGTTACGCGCAACGGCATAGACAATATCGAAGAGCGTACCGCCACGCATACTGTGACGACGGGTAGTGGTGAAGGCACAGTATTCGGCGGACTGATGGATGAGGTGGATGGCATTTCCCTGCCTGCCGATGCGCGCCTGAAACAAAGCACCTTGTACAAAATTATAGAAACCATACGTGTGCATCGTTCCGTGTACAAGCAAGCCGGTTCGGTGCATAGCTGCGCATTGTTTGCCGCGGATGGTGAGTTAATTCATTTTGTGGAAGATGTCGGGCGCCATAATGCAGTCGATGCGATTGCAGGAAAGATGTGGCTGGACGGTATGTCCGGTGCCGACAAGATTTTTTATACCACCGGGCGTCTGACCTCGGAGATGGTGATGAAGGGCGCGCAAATGGGCATTCCCTTTTTGCTGTCCCGTTCCGGTGCCACCCAGATGGGACATATGGTGGCCGAGCGGCTGCACATGTCCTTGCTCGCGCGTTGCAGTGGCAAACACTTCCTCTTGCTGAGTGGTGCAGACCGTATCGTGTTTGATGACCTGGAAGTGGCGGAAAATGCCTGAGTATTGCTATTTTCTAGCTAGTTTTTGCTTTGTTTAAGCAGCACGATTAGACAGCGATGTCTGGACAATAGGATGTCGCATCGGCATGCCTGTAAAAGCAAAATTTACTTCAGGCTGCACGCCTGAAATGATGTCGGCAATCGCCCGTCCGGAACCGCAGCCCATCGTCCATCCAAGCGAACCATGTCCGGTATTCAGGAATAAATTACTGAATTTGGTCTTGCCTATGTATGGCACATTCGACGGCGTCAACGGACGCAAACCTGCCCAGTAAGCCGGGTTTGTATAGTCACAAGCTTCCGGAAAGAGTTCGCGTGTGCGGCGCGTAATTGCATCACAGCGGGTGGCATTCAACTCGCGTGAGTAACCGTTGAATTCACAGGTTCCTGCTACACGCAATTTATCCCCGAGGCGCGACAACACCAGTTTGTAGCCGTCATCTATGAGTGAGACTGTAGGTGCCAATTCGGGATTGATGATTGGATAGGTCGCCGAGTATCCTTTGCCCGGATAGATCATCAGATTGATACCCAGCGGTTGCAGCATAGGTACTGAGAAACTGCCCATCGCCATTACGAACGCATCTGCATGCAGCGTCATATGGCGTCCTTCCGGATTGATGACTTCTACGCCGGTGATGCGGGCAGCAGCGCCCGTGCCTTCGGTGATCAGGCGTGTCACTGTGGTGTTGAACTGGAAGCGGACACCACGCTCTTGTGCCTTGCGCGCCAGGCCCGTGGTGAATTTATAGATGTCGCCTGATTCATCGGTTTCGGTGAAGTCTGCACCGACTATCTGTTTGCGTATGTGTGCCAGTGCCGGCTCCAATTGTACTGCTTGCTCGACCGTCAGCGGTTCGCGCGGACAGCCCAGGTCGCGCATGACAGCGGCTGATGCCAGGGATTCGTCGAAGTCTTTTTGTGCGGTATAGAAGTGCAGGATGCCGCGTGTCAGGCAGTCGTAATCGATGTCGATTTCGGCGCGTACCGCCTGCAAAGTTTGTCGGCTGTACTCGGCGATCGCAACGATCTGATGGATGTTATGCACTGTGCGTTGCGGTGTGCATTCGCGCAGGAAATTCATGCCCCATTTCCATTGCAGCCATTCAGCGCGGAAGCGATAAAGCAGGGGCGCGTCCTCTTTTCCCAGTGCCTTGAGTATGGTCAGTGGCGCGCCTTTATTCGCCCACGGCGTCGCGTGCGAGACCGAGATCTGGCAGCCGTTGGCAAAACTGGTTTCCTGGGCGGCTCCGGGTTGACGCTCGATAACGGTGACTTCATGGCCTGCCTTGTTCAGGAACCAGGCAGTAGCGGTCCCTATGATGCCCGAACCCAATACGATGACTTTCATGACGCGATCATTCCCGAGATATTGCTGTTGTATGCCTGCGAGCATGATTGCGACTGAGCGCTGCGGATTGCAGACCAGGCCGTATTTGGCCAAGGCGTAACCATATCCTGTCTGGCCGGAATTTGCCTATGACGGCTGTCAAGAAAGCCTGGAAAGCAGTATTTTCACGCTCATAACCATAAGTATTAATTAATGATTGTTATTAAATACTTTAACTATACGTAATCATTTTTAGCGCTTACGATACGTTCGAAGTCTGCGAAAAGGTCGGCAGACTAAGTTCCGCAGTGACATGCAGATACAGAAGGAGAAGCGCAATGATTAGTTCCGCACTCGAACAATGCCCGATTGGTGATGCAGTTAAATGCCATCTTGCTGCTTACAATGCAGCTTTCTATGAGCTCGGCTTGAGCTGGCACTGGGATGATGAAACATTCCATGCACTGCAACGCATGTCGTGCGAACGAGATCGCATCAAGGACTATATGCACTCGCATCAATCACATTTGCTGAAGGTCTACGATGCAGATTTCCTGATCGATGCTATCCAGACTACCAAAGCACGTTGCTTTGAAACCATGACAGATGGCGGTGCGAAAAAAGCGCCAACAGTGAACTGGGCAGAATTCCAGCGCGCCGAAGTAGGTGCCTGATGAGTGCAGGTTGATCACATAGAAAAAAGCCCGCATATGCGGGCTTTTTTTGTTTTCCTGTCTTCTATTTTGGCTCAGTCTTCTGGTTTCCAGATGTAGTCGAAGTTATCTATCGTATTCATCCACACGATGCCATCGCCGACATGTTTGGTAGACGCTACGCGCTTGATGGTGTCGTACACGGCGAGTGCGTACTCGTCATCAATCACGATGTCGATACGCACTTTGGGCGAATAGTCGAGTAATTCTTCCTTATGACTTTGCGGCTGATGGCGTGCCGGAGAACTGCAACCGTCCACTTGGGTGATGGTCATGCCTGGAAAGCCTGTTACTTGTCCCAATGCTTCGCGCACATCGTCCAGGCGTACCGGACGGATGATAGCTTTGATTTCTTTCATAATCTGACTCCTGTGTTCAGTATGGAATGACAGGCGTCACCACGATGGGCGACGCCTGCCTCACGATTGCGGATCAGGCTTCGCCTTCTTCTTCATCGAACCAGCGATAGAGGGTAGGCAGTACCAGCAAGGTCAGAGCGGTACAGGTAATCAAGCCACCGATTACCACTACGGCCAATGGACGCTGTACTTCCGAACCAGGGCCGGTAGCGAACAGGAAGGGCACCAGGCCCAGCATCGCTACCGTGGCGGTCATCATGACCGGACGGAAACGCATGGTCGCACCTTGTACCACGGCGTCTGCAATGCTCAGGCCTTCGGTGCGTAGCTTCCTGATATAGGAAACCATCACCACCCCGTTCAGCACAGCAATACCCCACAAAGCGATGAAGCCTACCGATGCCGGTACCGACAGATACTCACCAGTAACGAAGAGGCCGATGATGCCGCCTATCGATGCGAAGGGTAGTACGGTGATGATGAGGGTTGCGTAACGTACTGATTTAAACAGCAGGAACAGCAGGAAGAAAATCGCCGCTACAGTCGCCGGTACGATGACTGCAAGGTGACCCAGTGCGCGTTCCATGTTCTGGAACTGACCGCCCCATTCGAGATAGTAGCCAGATGGCAGCTGAATCTTGCTTTGCACGACTTGCTGCAGTTCTGCGACGAAGCCACCCAAATCACGATCTGCCACATTGATTGCCACCACGACACGACGCTTACCACCTTCGCGGCTGACTTGTGCCGGGCCATCACGGACTTCGATTTTGGCCAGGCTATCCAGCGGTACGCGTGCGCCGTTCGGTGTGGTCAGCATGATCTGCTTGATCGCCTGCACATCGCCACGGAAGCTTTGTGGCAAGCGGACGGCCGCCGAGAAGCGACGTTCGCCTTCGTAGATATCAGTCGCTGTTTTACCAGCGATCGCGACTTCGATCACATCATGCACGTCGGAGACGTTCAGGCCGTAACGTGCAATCGCTTGCCTATCAATATTGATCGACAGGTATTGCTGGCCACTGACGCGATCGACACGAATGTCGCGTGCACCTGTGACGGTTTCCGCTACTTTTGCAATTTGGTGGGCCTTCTCCAGCAGGCGGTCCAGGTCTTCACCGAATACCTTGACCGCAACGTCAGAACGTACACCCGTCACCATTTCATCCACACGATCCGAGATCGGTTGAGCCATGATGATCTGGGCACTAGGAATCACTTCCAGGCGCTTTTTGATTTCGCTAGCAATGGTGTCCTGGGTCCAGCCATCAGGCCAGTCATCCTGTGGTTTCAGGCTGACGATCGGTGTCGATTCATTCTGCGCTTGCGGATCGGCCGGGCTTTCACCGCGACCTACACCCGAAATCGCTGACTTCACGCCAGGCACTTTCATGATGATAGCCATCGCCTGTTTCTCCAGTGCGATGGATTCTTCCAGCGAGATGTTAGGCACGCGATTGATACCTGGTACCAGTGAGCCTTCCTTCATTTCCGGAATGAAGGCGGTCCCCAGCAGTGGCAACATACCGACTGCTGCGACGAACGCCAGCACGGAAAGCATGACGGTTTTCTTGGCATTGGCCAATACCCAGTCGAGCATGCGCAGGTAGTGCTTCTTCAGGAAACCAACCAGACGCGTGTCGTGTTCTGCGCCACCCTTGAGCATGTAAGACGACAACACTGGTGTCAGTGTCAGCGACAACAGCAGGGAAATGGCCAGCGCGATCGCGATGGTGAATGCGAGCGGCGCAAACATTTTTCCTTCCATGCCTTGCAGCGTCATCAGCGGCAGGAACACCAGGATGATGATGCCGATACCGAACACGACAGGTGTGGCGACTTCGGTGACGGCTTTCAGGATGATGTGGACTTTGCGCTTGCCATACTTATTGGGTCGTCCCAAATGTCCGAAGGCATTTTCCACCACCACCACTGAGCCGTCGACCATGAGCCCGATCGCCACCGCCAGACCACCTAGTGACATCAGGTTGGCTGATATGCCGAACTGGTTCATGACGAAGAAGGTCAGTAGCGGTGTGAGTATCAGCGTCGCAACCACAATCACCGACGATCGTATATCACCAAGGAAGACCAGCAGGATGACGACCACCAGGGCCACACCTTCCAGCAAGACCTTGGCGACGGTCCACAAGGCTGCATCTACCAGTTCGCTGCGATCGTAGTAGGGCACGATCTGCAAGCCATCCGGCAACATACCGGCCTTGTTGATTTCGGCAACGCGATCCTTGATGCGTGACACTACTTCTTTGGCGTTACCGCCGCGCATCATCATCACGATACCGCCGACTGATTCAGTCACACCATTTTTCACCAGTGCGCCGTAACGCACATCGTGACCCAGGGTGACCTGTGCGACGTCACGGATGTAGACTGGCGTGCCGTTGGATTCACTCAGGACGATGTTGCGGATATCTTCCAGATTCTCGATCAGACCGACGCCGCGGATCAGGTATTGCTCGGCGTAGTGTGGCAAGATACCGCCGCCCGAGTTGGCATTGTTGCGCGCCAAGCCTTCATAGACTTGCTTGAGCGAGATACCGTAGTGACTCATGCGATCTGGATTGACCAGAACCTGGTATTGCTTGACGTAACCACCTTGCGAGTTGATCTCGGCTACTTGCGGGATAGAACGCAACAAAGGTCGTACCATCCAGTCCTGCACGATACGTCTTTCGGTCAATTCCTTTTGTGTCAGTTCACGATCGCCGTCATCCGGTCTATCGAGAGTGTATTGATACACCTCACCCAGACCGGTAGAAACTGGTCCCAGCACCGGTGTGACACCAGTCGGCATGCGTGCACCGATTTCGATCAGGCGTTCCATCACCAGTTGCCGCGCGAAGTACACATCGGTGGCATCTGTAAACACCAATGTGATCAACGAGAGACCTGGTTTGTTAAGGGAGCGCATCTCTTCCATGCCGGGCAAACCGGTCATGGCGATTTCAATGGGCACCGTGACGAAACGTTCGACCTCTTCGGGGGAACGACCGGTTGCATCGGTGGCGATTTGTACCTGTACGTTGGTGACGTCAGGGAAGGCGTCGACTGATAACTTGCGCATTGCATCCAGCCCGACTATCAGGGCGATGGCTGCCAGGACGACAATGATCAGCCGCTGCGCCAGGGCGGAGCGAACTATCTTCTCTAACATGGCATTACTCCTGTGCGATACCGGTACGCTGATTGTTGAGGTGGAACGCGCCATCTACCGCAATGCGATCACCCGCTTTCAGTCCGGACGCCACTACCAGAGTGCCGTTGTTGGACTGTCCGATTTTTATCTTGGTGGCACGGAAGTGGCCAGGCTGGATTTCAACATAGACCAGGTCTTCGTTCTCGAAGCGCACCACAGCAGCAGCCGGAATCACCAGTTGTTCGGTAGGGCGGCTTGCGATCAGCATGGTCGCCAGCATGGCTGGTTTCAGACGGCCATCCTTGTTGTCGATGGCGGTACGTACTTGCACGGTGCGTGTCGCGGGATCGACGATTTGTCCAACGTAAATCAGCTTGCCGGAAATCTTGAGATTGCCCAGTGCGGGGACTTCGATGTCTACGGTTTGTCCGACCGCAACCATGTCAGCTTGTTGCTCCGGTACTTCCGCGATGGCCCAGACATGTGAGAGGTCAGCGACGGTGAAGAGGGCGTCAGCTGGTTGTACCACCTGGCCAGGTGAGACTTTCTGTTCCACTACCGAGCCTTGCATGGTGGAGGTGACCGGCGCGAACGAACTGATGTCACCGCTTTCTGCCATGCGTTTGATGGCGGCGGATGACATGCCGAGTACCTTGAGCTGTTCAGCTGCGGCGCGTGCTTCGGCAGCAGCGACTGCTGATTCGTTTTCACGTCGTTGCAGCTCGGCTTTACCGATAACGTCAGCCGCGAACAACTGGCGTGCACGTGTCTGATTGTTTTGTTGCAGTTCAGCTTGCGCGCGCGCTTTCAGGTAAGCGAGTTGCGCGCTACCGAGTTCAGTGCTGTGCAGACGCGCGAGTACGTCGCCTGGCTTAACACTTTGTCCCAGATTGACGGTGATGTCGGTGAGGCGGCCTGTAACCGGCGCACCTATGCGAGCCACGCGTTGACGATCAAAATCTATCAGGCCAGGTACACGCAGTACATCGCTGAAAGGTGCGAGACCGACGGTGCCGATCTTGACGCGTTCACGCAATGCGTCAGGTGCGATCACGACATTCGGATCAACTTTCTTCGCCGGGTCCTCGGCTTGAGGTTTGCTTTTGTCACCACAAGCTGCGAGGGTGAGGCAGAGCGCGATCAGTGCAGCGCTGGAAGAGAGACGGGGCATCATGGTTTGTTACCTGTAGAAGAAGTGGCTAAGAGTCGCTCGATTTCAATGGCGGCTACATGCAGATCAAATTGGGCCGCAATGAGGTCATTGCGTGCGGTGCGTAGTGCGCGTTGTGCATCGAGGTAATCGATGATGCCGCGTTCACCGTAACGGTAAGCGGCTTCCGCTATGCGTAAAGCACTTTCGGCCTGGCGTACGATGCCGGACTCCAGTGCTTCCACTTGTGATGCCGCGATCTGCGATTGTTGATAAGCGGAATCGAGTTGTTGGGTCAGTTCAAATTCGCGTGCTTCCAGCAGGTAACGCACGCGCATGGCGCTGGCGCTCGCTTCATTGATAGGGCCGCGATTCTGATCCCACAGCGGTATGCTCATGACTACGCCAAATTGCGTGTCACGTACTTCCGGATCACGGTTTGATACTGCTTTTAAGGCGACCGATGGCAAACGCAGCGAGCGCTGATAGTCAACAGCCGTTGATGCGCGCTGCAGTTCCAGTCGGTACTGCGCCAGTTCCGGATTGTTGCTGAGCATGGCTTGACGCAGAGTGTTAAGCGGAGCCAGGTGCGGCACATTGCCCATGGCACCGGTGATGGCAAAGGTGCTCGGCAAGATGTCGCCTACGTGCTGGCGCAACGAAGACTTGGCCTGGTTGGCGCGTAACAGCGAGCTGTGACTGTTTTTCTGTGCGTTTAACAGTTCGGTGGAGACCCGGATGGCTTCATAGCGCGGTGCTTCACCGACATCGACCCGGACTTGCGCGCGGTCATATAGCTGCTGGGTTACAGCCAGATCTTCCTGTGCTGCTTCGAATTCGGCCTGGCGGCGCAGGGTCTCGTAGAAGCCAAGTTTGACCCTGGCGACCAGTTCGGCGGAGTACACATCCTGTCCGGCGATGGTGGCGCTGACTGTTTTGCGTGCTACTTCCTGACGCAGGAAGCGCTGGCTAGGCAGATCGAGACGCTGCGTGACGGAGATGGTCTGTCCGTTGCCGGTGGCGGCGCCAGGTACGCGTGCCGAGACGCGACCGCTGGTGTATTCGACCTCGGGATTCGGAAATGCGCTGGCAGTGGTAACGCCAGCACGCGCAGCTTCGACACCAGCTGCCGCGGCTTGCACGCCTTTGTTGCCCTGCATGGCCAGGGCTAGTAATTGATCCAGTGTATATGGCGGGGCGGCGATCGCAGGCGACCACATGCCGGCCAGCCACACTGACGTAATAAGTAGTGTGATAGGTTTCATGGTTTTAGTTAGAACGAGTACATGCCGCGGACGAAAAGCCGCACGACATGCGGACGGCCACGGGCCGTCCCGGAAAAATGAATTGTTTACGCCGCCAGGGTAGGCGGACGGTCAGCGCGGAAGACGGGCGCCGGGAGAGGTGGGTGCTGAGTTGCGACAAACAATGTGTCGCCCAGTACCAGGCAATCTAAAGACAGCGGCAAGGGGAGATCCGCTTCATACGGATCAGGTACTTGCGCGACAGAGTTTTGGTTATGGCTGGGTGGACGGCAGGACAGATTGTCCGCCGCATCGCCCCAGTCAGGTGCGAGCATTTGCGCTGCAGAGCCGAACTCGCCCTCTACTTCAAATTCCCAACGCGCCATTTCGCTTTCGATGGATGGTTCGTCGATAAAGATGGAGGGAGAAAGTTGGGTGTCTTGCTTCGCGTGTGTCAGTGCTTCGACTTGCTCAGCACTGAGCTTGTGCAGCGCTTGCGCCATTTGCGGCTTGGCGCTGGTGCTGGAATACGCCGGAGTCGCCTGTCCCTCGGTACGACAAGCGACCGAATTTGCCCACACCCATTGGAGTGGCAAAGAGACCAGGAGCAAAAGCACATAAATATGACGCATTTCCAGCATTTTAAGGAGAGATCGCACTTTTTGCAATTCGACTCGCATTTTGGATAGGGGCGCAAGGGGATATGATGGCTAAAACTATGCAAATAGTATGCCCAATCCCAGGCGTGACCCTGCCACGACGTGTAGTAATTGGCAACATCTGTCACTGAGCTTCGTTTTATTGTCATGCATGCTGATTGCAGGATGATGACACCGTCCGGTTCAGGACTTGGTTTCGTAGCTTTATGGGCGACGTCCGAACATCATTTGTTCAGCGAGAAATTTTTTCGCAGGTTGCAGTGCATCGACGACGCCCAGCGAGATGCCGAGCAGGGTTTGCGATACGATGCCGCGCGCATTGTCGGCAAACACCCGTGCCATGAGATCCGTCAGATGGATAGTGGTATTACGATCCGTACGACGTTTTTCTGCAAACTTTTGCAAGGCGTCTGGTATCGCATGCGTACCTAATAGTTGCGCCAATACCGCTGCGTCGCGTAATCCCAGGTTTAATCCCTGACCTGCGACCGGATGCAGAGTCTGCGCTGCATTGCCAATGGCGATCAGGCGTTCCGAGGTATCTGGCTTGGCATTCAGACCCAGGGGGAAGGCATTGCGTTTGCTGCAGGCGGTGAAATTGCCCAAGCGTGTGCCGAAGGCATGACCCAGTTCCTGCAGGAATGTTGTGTCTGGCAAGGCGAGCAAACGCTCAGCAGTCTTCGGTCGTACACACCATACCAATGCATAGCCATCTTCCTGCGGCAGCAGGGCCAGCGGGCCTTCATCGGTGAAACGTTCGTAGGCACGATGTGCGATAGCAGCGTCGACGTGGACATGTGCCACGATAGCCGTTTGCTCATAGTCGCGATGCAAGGTTTTTTTGGTTTGTTCGTTATAGATGCCGCCTTCGGCTTGCACTACCAGTTGCGCGGAGAATGATGATTGGTCCGTGAAGTCGAGTGTCACCATGGTGCTGCTGGTCGAGACGCCGCTGACGGTACGGGGACGCAGCATATTGACATCGGTGTCTGCTACACGCGCATTCAGAGCGGAGACGATGGCGCCATAGCGGGTGACGTGTCCGAGTGCAGGTAACGCGTATGCACTTCTGTCTATGAGCGTGCGGCCAAAATGCGCGCGCCGCGAGACATGGATTTGATGGATGGCGGTGGCGGCGATCGGCCAGGCGCCTATCTTTTCCAGCAACTGCTGGCTGCCATAAGAGAGAGCGATAGAGCGCGGATCTTGTGCGCTTTGTTCTACGCTTTTTGCATCTATCAGTGCAATCCTGTCGGCTTGCTTGCCATGCCGGACCAGCAATGCAGCGAGCGCCAGCCCTACCGGACCGGCACCGCAAATGGCAATGTCAAAATCAGTCTGCATGTAGATCGGATCAGTCTTTCATCAGCGCTTCAATATCGGCCACGGATTTGGGTGCGGCAGCACTCAGGATGTGTGAGCCGCTCGCAGTGACCAGTGCATCGTCTTCTATGCGTATGCCTATGTTCCAGTATTTTTCCGGTACACCTTCTGCAGGACGCACATAAATACCTGGCTCCACGGTCAGCACCATGCCTGGCTGCAGAGTACGCCATGGTTTGTCTGCGCCATTCGGTGCTGCATCGCGGTACTCCCCGACATCATGCACATCCATGCCGAGCCAATGGCCGGTGCGATGCATATAGAACTGGCTATAGGCACGGCTCGCAATCACATCATCGAGTGAGCCGACCTTGTTGCGGTCGAGCAGGCCGGTATCGAGCATGCCTTGCGCCAGCACTTTAACTGCTGCGTCGTGGCCATCCATAAAGCGTTTGCCCGGACGTGTTTCTGCAAACGCAGCATCTTGCGATGCCAGCACAATTTCATATAACTCTTTTTGTGGGCCGGAGAATTTTCCGTTGGCCGGGAAGGTGCGTGTGATGTCGGATGCGTAGCTATCCAGTTCGCAACCAGCATCGATCAGGACCAGATCGCCGTCCTTCAACTCTGCATCGCTGGCGCGGTAGTGCAGTACGCAGGCATTGGCTCCGGTGGCGACGATGGAACCGTAGGCCGGGAATTGCGAGCCGTTGTTGCGGAACTCATGCAGGATTTCTGCTTCCAGGTGGTATTCGCGCAAGCCAGGGCGTGCGATGCGCATTGCGCGTCGATGTGCAGCGGCAGCGATATCGGCTGAGCGCTGCATGATGTCGATTTCATTTGCATCCTTGATCAGGCGCATTTCATCGAGCAGGACATGGATGTCGTATGCAGCGTTAGGTGGCGTGACGCCTGCACGTGCTTGTCCACGGACACTTTGCAGCCAGCCTTGTACTTGTGTATCGAGTTTGTTGTCGCTGCCGAGTGCGTAGAACAGCGCGGGTGCATTTGCCATCAGCTTCGGTAGTTCGGTATCCAGCGCTTCTATCGGATAAGCAGCATCAAAACCGAAGGTGGTGCGCGCGACATCGGGACCGTAGCGGAAGCCATCCCAGATTTCGCGTTCCATATTCTTTTCGCGACAGAACAATATCGTTTGATTTTTGGCGCCAGCGACCAGCACGATGACAGCTTCCGGTTCCGTGAAGCCGGACAAATAGTAGAAGTAACTATCGTGGCGATACGGATAGTCGGCATCGCGATTGCGCATGACTTCCGGTGCAGTTGGAATGATGGCGACACCGCCACCTTTGGCCTGCATTTGTGCAATCAGTGCTGCGCGTCTGTCGCTATAAGGTTTCATTTGTAGTGTCCTGTCAAAGGTGCATTCAGTTCTGCCAGTCGTTCGGCTGTGCCAACATCGGTCCAGTCGCCGCGATACAGTTCTCCACCGATCTGCCCACGCGCCGCATATTCGCGCAGTAGCGTTACCAGCTTGGCCGATTCACCGGATGTGATCGAATCAAACATCGAAGGGCGATACACACCTATGCCGGAGAAGGTCAGCTTAGCTTCTCCTTCGTTGGCCACTGAAAAGCTGTGCAGCGCAAAATCACCTTGTGGATGGTGCGCAGGGTTTTTCACCAGATACAGCCATGCTACATCGCGTTGATCAACCGGGTAGGGGTTGCCCCAGACATCGCTGTCTTCCAGTACGTTTTTTACTTGTTCAAAATTGAAATGGGGGCAGTAGATGTCGGCTGCAAGGGCGACAAAAGGTTCATCACCCAGCAGATGACGTGCCTTGGCTATGCCTCCTGCGGTTTCCAGTGCAGTCTCTTCAGCCGAGTAGCTGATTTTTGCCCCGAATTTTTCGCCGTTGCCTAGAGTTTCTTCTATCAGATTGCCCAGATGTGCGTGATTGATCACGATGTCCGTGATGCCGGCTCGGACCAGGTTCAGGATGTGCCAGACGATGAGCGGACGTCCGCGTACCGTCAGCAATGGCTTGGGGCAAGTGTCTGTAAGTGGGCGCATTCTTTCGCCGCGCCCGGCTGCGAATATCATCGCTTTCATGGTGTTCGCATTTCGCTAATAGGTTCTGGAAGCAGCCTGCATGGCCATGTTTGGCGGCAGGCTGGGAGAGCGTGTTGCTTGAAAATTCAGTGCCTGGCTCAGAAGGTATAGCCGACCTGCGGTGCTTTGTCTTCCAACTCATCCAGCAATTTCACCAGCGGTGCCAGTTCCTTGTAGCGGTAGGCGACCTTACGGGTGTATTCCATCACCAGCGGCAAGTCTTTCAGGTAAGCGTCCTTGCCGTCACGGTGATACAGGCGGGCGAAGATACCGAGTATTTTGAGGTGGCGTTGCAGACCCATGAATTCAAAATCACGGTAGAAGCCATCGATATCAGGATTGACTGGCAGGCCCGCGCGTTTGGCACGTTCCCAGTAACGGATGGCCCAGTCCAGCACGATTTCTTCGTCCCACTGGATATAGGCATCGCGCAGCAAGGAGGCAAGGTCGTAGGTGATAGGGCCGAATACCGCATCCTGGAAATCGAGGATGCCGGGATTGCCTTGTGTCAGCACCATCAGGTTGCGCGAGTGGTAATCCCGGTGCACATAAACCTGGGCTTGTGCCAGGTTATTTGCCAGCAGCAGTTCAAAGACCTGGTTCAGCGTGGCAGTTTGCTTTTCTGTCATGGTCAGACCGAGATGCTTGCCGACATACCATTCCGGGAACAGCATCAATTCGCGTAGCAGGAGGGTGCGGTCATACTCGGGTAAAACGGCTGGTTTACTATGGATTTGCAGGTGTACCAGCGCGTCTATCGCATCGATATACAGCTTATGAGCATTGTCTGGAGTCAATAATTGCAGATAAGTGGTAGAACCTAGGTCACTCAGCAGCAGGAAACCTTGTTCGATATCCTGTGCCAGAATGGCGGGCACCGAAACGCCGGTTTCGCCGAAAATCCCCGCTACCTGGATAAATGGACGCACATCTTCCTGCGGCGGCGGGGCGTCCATCACGATAAAAGTGGCGCCATCTGCCCCGTCTATACGGAAATAGCGGCGAAAACTTGCATCGGAGGAAGCCGGGCGCAGGGAGTCCAGTTTTAGAGCAGGAGCAGGTAAAGAGGCGAGCCATTTGTTCAGTTCCGGCAGACGCAGGTCGTCAGCGGAGGCGGGTGTTGTATATAAAGACATGAAGCAAGCCTAGGTAATCCGGTTGATGGGCGGTGAGTTCCCATATAATAAGGGATTAAATTCGAAAAATCGCCAGCGATGGTACTCAAAACTATATTTTCATGACCTGGCCTTTCCCTTTACGCCGTCCTCAACGTTTGTTCACAACTGTGGCCGCAGTGATAGCAGCGGCTTCCGCGCCGTCCTTGGTTGTCGCCCAGACCAATACCCAAGCTGCCAAGGCGGAAGATCGCAAGGATGAAACGCGGATCAGCTCGGAGCAAATGACCGGACGCCCGGATCGGGAATTGGTGCTGGAGCGGGATGTCGAAATTATCCGTGGCGAAACCACGGTCAATTCGGATCATGCGACTTACTGGGCGGCTGAAGATGAAGTCGAGTTAAACGGCAATATACGAATGACGCGTTTTGGCGACCGTTATACCGGCGACAAGATGCGACTCAAGATGGATTCGGGTGTCGGCTATGTCACCAATCCGACCTACCATATGCTGGAAAGCAATGGGCAGGGCAAGGCGGAGCGTATTGATTTTGAATCCGAGGATAGGGCGCTGATTACCGATGGTACTTACAGTACTTGCGAAGGTCCAAATCCTGACTGGTATCTGAAAGCCAGTACTCTGAAGCTGGATACCGGGCGCGAAGTCGGTAATGCTGAAGCACCGATCATTTACTTTAAGGGTGTGCCCATCATAGGTGCACTGTCGATGTCCTTCCCTTTGTCTGCTGCGCGTAAATCAGGTTTCCTCGCGCCTACGCAGGGTACGACCAGTACAGGTGGTTTCGAAGTTTCAGTGCCTTACTATTTCAATATCGCACCGAATCGCGATCTGACATTGACGCCCCGGTATATCGCTCGTCGCGGCATGATGTTGGGCGCAGATGCACGCTATATGGACAGCACGTACGCCGGTGAAACCAAAGCGGAGTTCCTGCCGAACGATACGCAAACCAAGACCAACCGCTGGTCTATTGCATCGGTACATGCGCAAAAGTTCAGTCCAGAAACGACGATGAACTGGAACATCAATGCGGCGTCGGATGACAATTACCCCAGTGATTTTTCACGGAATTTGTCTATCAGTACCCAGCGTTTGTTGTTGCGTGACCTGAACTTTACTTACGCTAGTACATTCTGGAGTGCTACTGCGCGTGCATCGAATTATCAGGTCTTGCAAGATCCAGCCTCGCCTATCACCCGTCCTTATGACCGATTGCCGCAATTCAGTCTGAGCGCGGCGCGTCAGGATGTGAATGGCTTCGACTTTGCGGCGTATCTTGAAGCAAGTCGTTTCTGGCATCCGACTATGGTGCGTGGTGAGCGCTATGTCGTTAACCCTAGTATTTCGTATCCGATAGTTCGTCCTAGCTATTTTATTACGCCCAAGGTTTCGTTGAATGCAGCGGCCTATAGCGTGCAGGATCCGGGTAGCAATAATGCTAGTTCCACATATAACCGCGCGTTACCTACCTTCTCGCTGGACAGTGGATTGGTGTTTGAACGTGATGCCAACTTCTTTGGCTCGGCCATGACGCAAACACTGGAGCCGCGTTTGTTCTATGTCAAAACACCTTATCGTGATCAAAGCCAGTTCCCTATTTTTGACAGCGCGGTCGCTGATTTGAGTTTTGCGCAGATTTTCAATGAAAACCGCTTTATCGGGAATGACAGGATCAGTGATTCGAACCAGTTGACCGCAGCGATGGTCTCACGTTACATCGAGGACAGCGGAACTGAACGTTTGCGTGTGGCGCTGGCACAAAGGTATTACTTTGATGAGCAACGTGTCACTTTGGGAACGCCAACGACCGGGAAAAGCAAACCGGATTTGCTGGCATCCGGCACCTTGCAAGTTTCCAATACGCTGAAAACTGAAGGCAATGTGCAATATAGTGCGAATCAGAGTTCGGTTATTCGTGGCAATGCCGGTTTGAGCTGGCGGCCGGAGCCGAAGAAGGTATTGAACCTGACTTATCGTGTCGACGTACCGAATGCCTTGCGTCAGGTCGACGTATCGGGACAGTGGCCGATAGCAGACCGTTGGTATGGCGTAGGCCGCTTGAACTATTCCTTGCCTAATGATTATGCCAACCGCCCTGGTTTCGCGCCGTTGACAGCACCACCTGCGCGTGGTTTGTCCGAGGGCTTGCTGGGTCTCGAATACAAGGCTGATTGTTGGATATTCCGTGTCGTGGCTCAACGCTTACCTACAGGTACCGGAAAATCAAATTCGACCCTCTTTTTCCAGCTTGAGCTAAGTGGTTTGACCAAGTTGGGTTCCGATCCACTGCAAGCATTGCGTACCAGCATTCCTGGCTATCAGGAATTGGGAACTGATCCCAACCGTAGCAGTTACTAAGAAGCGAAATACTAAGTTAAATCATGAGTCATATCCGTCCTATGTTTACTATTCAAAAATCGTTGCAACATGCGAAGCATGCGCTGACTTTGTTGGGTTTGACTTGCGGCGTGATGGCCCATGTGCAGGCACAAGGCCAGGCTCCAGCAGTGCAGCCGCGGCTGGCTGACGCCATCATCGTGGTAGTGAATAACGAAGTCATCACGCGTTACGATTTCCTTGAGCGTTACAAGATGATCGAAGCAAGGCTGCAAAGCCAGGGCGGTAATTTGCCTCCGCGTGATCAGTTGCAACGCCAATTGCTGGAGCGCATGATCGTCGAACGCGCGCAATTGCAGCAGGCCAAAGAAACCGGCATCAAGATAGATGACACCATGCTGGACCGTGCGATGAGCCGTATCGCCGAGCAAAATAAATTGAGCATGCCTGAGTTCCGCAAGCGCCTGGAAGAAGATGGCCTGGTGTATTCGAAATTTCGCAATGAAATTCGTGATGAGATGGCGATCCAGCGTCTGCGCGAACGTGAAGTTGATAACCGCGTTCAGGTATCGGATGTAGAAATCGATGCCTACATGGCTGCACATAATGCGCCAGCTGCCACCGCACCACAGGAATTGCATATCGCGCAAATCCTGATCCGCGTGCCTGAGAATGCAACGCAGCAGCAATTGGCAGACAGCAAGCGTCGTGCCGATGAAGTCGTGGCGCAACTGAATGCCGGTGCTGACTTCACCAAACTTGCTACCGTCTACTCCGATGGTACCGATGGTTTGACCGGTGGTGAGTTGGGCTGGCGTAGTGCAGATCGTTTGCCGCAGTTATTCGTTGATGCAACGGCTAACTTGCAGGATGGGCAGATTGCGCCTATCGTAAAAAGCGGTAATGGTTTTCATATCCTGAAGTTGCTGGGTCGTCGCACACAAAGCGTATTGCGTGCGCAAGATGGTGGTGCAGCTGGTGCTGCGGCGCCTGCGGTAGCGGCAGTAAAGCAAACGCACGCCAGCCATATCCTGATCAAAGTGAATCAGGTTGTGTCCGCTGCCGAAGCGCGCCGCAAACTGCTGGAACTGAAGCAACGCCTGGATAACAAGGCTGCAACCTTCGAAGAATTGGCTAAACTGTATTCGAATGATTTTTCCGCAGCTAAGGGCGGTGACCTGGGCTGGATTTATCCGGGTGATACCGTGCCTGAATTCGAGCGCGCGATGGATGCCTTGCCTATCGGTCAGGTCAGTGAACCGATCGAATCACCGTTTGGTTATCATTTGATTTTGGTGACGGAGCGCAAGAGCGACGACGTATCGCAAGAACGTCAACGCATGATTGCACGTCAGGCCATACGTGAGCAAAAGGTTGAAGAAGCAACACAAGACTGGTTGCGTCAGGTGCGTGATCGTGCCTATGTTGAATATCGTCTGGATGATCAACAATAATGTCAATTTCGCTGTTTCCATGCCGTGGGTAGCTTGTGAGTAAGCGACCAACTATCGCCATTACAAGTGGCGAGCCTGCCGGGATAGGCCCTGAGATTTCGATCCGGGCTGCATGGGAATTGCGTGCCGATGTAAAAAGCATACTCATAGGCGACGCTGCCTTCCTGGCGATGACGGCTGCTGCCATCAATCCTGCGATCCGCTTGTCTGCGCTCTCGCTGCAGGCAGTACGCAACAGCGGCATACCGGATTTTCCGCGTGACCAGATCGCCGTGATTGATTGTCCACTTGCTGCGCATGTGGTGCCGGGCAAGCTGGATGCGCAGAATGGTCGTTACGTCTTGCAAACGCTGGACATTGCAATAGACGGTGCGCAACAGGGATGGTTTGATGCCATCGTCACCGCGCCGCTGCAAAAGAGCACTATCAATGATGCAGGTGTGCCATTCACTGGTCATACCGAATATCTGGCCGAGAAAACAGCGACACCACAAGTGGTCATGATGCTGGCCACGAATGCCACACCGCAGCCTTTGCGCGTAGCGCTGGCAACCACACATCTGGCTTTAAAGGATGTCGCCACAGCGATTACCACCGACAGCCTGACGGGTATCCTTGATATCCTGCACGCCGACCTGCAAAACAAATTTGGTATCGCGCAGCCACGGATACTGGTGACCGGATTGAATCCGCATGCCGGTGAGGGTGGCTACCTCGGACGTGAAGAAATCGAAGTAATTACCCCGGTATTGCAGGCTGCTCAGGCACGCGGTTTTGATGTGCGTGGCCCATACCCGGCCGATACTTTGTTCCAGCAAAAGTACCTGGAAGATGCTGATTGCGTACTCGCGATGTATCACGATCAGGGTTTGCCTGTGTTGAAATATGCCAGCTTCGGCCTGGGTGTGAACATCACTTTGGGTTTGCCGCTGATACGTACGTCGGTAGATCACGGTACTGCACTGGATCTGGCCGCTGCCGGACTGGGGCATGCTGACCATGGCAGTATGCTGGAAGCCATGCGCATAGCTGCGCAGATGGCGGCTGCCACGCGTAGCTCGCCCTTATAGAAGAAATAACCGGCCACTCCGTTTTGGCCAGAAGCGTTTAATTCATGAAACATATTCCCCGCAAGCGCTTTGGTCAGAACTTCCTGACCGATGACACCGTGCTGTACAACATCATCCGCGTAATCGATCCGCAGCCCAAGGATACGATGGTGGAAATCGGTCCCGGACTGGCCGCGATGACACGCTTGCTGCTGGAAGGCGTGGAGCAGATGCATGTGGTCGAACTGGATCGTGATCTGGTTGAACGCTTAAAGAAAAATTTCGATCCAAAACGCCTGATCATTCATTCTGCTGATGCCTTGCAGTTTGATTTTTCCTGCATTCCGGTACCTGCGGGTAGCAAGTTGCGCGTGGTCGGCAATCTGCCGTACAACATTTCCAGTCCCTTGCTATTCCATCTGGCTGAAATGGCACCGCATGTGCAGGACCAGCACTTCATGCTGCAAAAAGAAGTGGTCGAACGCATGGTGGCCGAACCGGGCAGCAAAACTTATGGCCGCTTGTCGGTCATGCTGCAATGGCGTTACCACATGGAACTGATGTTTGTGGTGCCACCGACTGCATTTGATCCACCACCACGCGTCGACTCTGCGATCGTGCGCATGATTCCGTTACCTAACCCTTTGCCTTGTGATCAGGCCAAACTGGAGCAGGTCGTTCTGAAGGCTTTTTCGCAACGCCGCAAAGTCATACGCAATTGCTTGTCCGGGATGTTTACTGAAAGTGATTTGCTGGAAGCCGGTGTCGATCCACAGGCCCGTCCGGAAACCATACCGCTGGAGCAATACGTCGCACTGGCGAATCGGCTGTAACAACGCCTGCAAACTGCGTTGTCGTCGGCAAGAAATGCCAGATCGGCATAAAATCGACACTTCAACTTTTACATTCCAAGAGGAACTACATGCGCATTCTGCACACTATGTTGCGCGTCGGCGACCTGCAACGTTCTATCGATTTTTACACCAAACTGCTCGGCATGAAATTGCTGCGTCAGGTGGAAAACACAGAATACAAATATACGCTGGCTTATCTCGGCTACGGCAGCAATCCAGAGCACGCAGAGCTGGAGCTGACCTATAACCACGGCCAGCATGAATACGAGATGGGTACGGCTTACGGTCATATCGCGATTGCCGTGCCTGATGCGTATAAAGCCTGCGCGGATGTCAAAGCAGGTGGCGGTAACGTGACACGCGAAGCGGGTCCGGTGAAGGGCGGTACTACCGTGATTGCGTTTGTAGCAGATCCGGACGGCTATAAAGTCGAACTGATAGAACGCAAGGAATGGGAAAGCACAGACAAGTTCTGATGCTGATATGGCTCAAGCAGGCAAGCGCTTGAGCCAACTATCAAAAGATAGGCAACGTCTCGGGAGCGTGGTCGCGCAAGGCTTTTTTTGCCGCGACAAATTCAGGGAATACCGATTGCACCGTCGCCCAGAAGCGCGGGCTGTGATTCATTTCACGCAGGTGCGACAACTCATGCGCAATCACGTAATCGATCAGTGGCAACGCGAAATGTATCAAGCGCCAGTTCAGGCGTATCTTTCCATCTGCAGTACACGATCCCCATTGCGTCATCGCCGATGACAGCGCAAAGGATTGATAGCTGACGTTCAGTTTTTCTGCGTAGACCGGCAGGCGTTCGGCAAAAATGCGTTTGGCTTCCAGTTGCAGCCAGCCTTGTACCCGGTCTTTTAATTGGCGTTCAGCCGCATCGCCCGGCAGGCATACAGTCAGCTCTTTGGTATCGGCGTTATAGACGATACCTGCGGCCTGGGTGCCGAGTATGCGCAAGGTTATATCGTGCCCGAGGTAGGGCAGGGTCGCGCCGTCGCGCCATTCCATTTGCGGTTGCAAACGACGTGCCGAATGTTCGCGCCGTTCGTTTAGCTTGGTAAAAATCCATCGCTGCTTTTCGCAAATCGCATTTTCAATCTCGGTCAGCGTCACCCACTTAGGTGCCGTAATACGCAAGCCATCATCGTCGATCATGAAGCCGATAGAGCGCCGCTTGGAACGAACTAGTGTGTAATCCAGGATGTGCTCGCCGACATGTACGCGGCGCTTGCCATGAGGTACCGGAGCGTTTGCATCGCCATTCGACAGCGGCAGGCTGGGCAGCAGCGATCCAGGCGTGCGCTCAGGTGCAGGATGATCTACTTTCGGTTGCGATGAAAAATCGGACGAAAAAAAATCAAGTTGCAGCGCAAGCTGTTGTGGATCCGGCGATGATTGACGTAGCAGCTTCAAGGATAGTCGGGCCGTTATTGGGTAGATTCAGTTTTGGATGTTGCAGGGTAGTCTGCAGGTGAAATCACCCGCATTTCAGATTCTATCCAATTTTCGACTTGCTGCATTAAATCGACAGCAGTTAATCCTTCCGGCGACATAGGCTTGCCGATGGAAACGGTCACATGGCCAGGTTTCTTGATGAAGGAGTTCTTGGCCCAGCAATGGCCTGGATTAAGTGCGATAGGCACGACCACGGTATTGGTTTCGACTGCCAGACGCGCGCCCCCACCTTTGTAGCGACCGCGTTCGCCGACCGGAATGCGTGTGCCCTCCGGAAACATGATGATCCATTGACCGTCGGCCAGGCGTTTGCGGCCTTGCACTACTACCTGGGCGAATGCATCCTTGCCGTTATTGCGGTCAATAGGAATCATGCGCAGCAAGCCAAGTGCCCAGCCGAAGAAAGGCACGTAGAGCAATTCCTTTTTGAAGACGAAGACCAGCGGACGTGGCATCTTGCACAGCAGGAAAATTGTTTCCCATGCGGATTGGTGTTTGGACAGCAGGATCACAGGCTGGTCCGGCAGGTTTTCCATGCCTTTGATTTCATAGCGGATACCGCACAGCACTTTGGCCAGCCAGATGATGAACACATTCCAGCGCGAAGTAATGTAATAGCGCTGGTTATACGACAGCGGCGCAGCCAGGAAGCAGACCGGGGCCCAGATCAGTGTTGCGACCAGCATGATCAGTGCAAACAACAGGGAACGCAAAAACAAAATAGCGCGTGACATCAAGTCTCCAGATTTTTATAACAGCAATAATTTAAACGGCGTAAGTAAGCGCAGGCGCTTTCAGCAAATGATCGACCACGGCCGAGAGGCTGGGGTAGCTGGTGGTGCCGGGTGGCAAGCCGCCTTTTTCACGGGTTTTCTCGCCTTTGCCGGTCAGCACCAGATACGGTGCGCAACCCACCACAAAGCCGGCCTGCAAGTCGCGCAAGGAGTCGCCGATGAGCGGCAAGCCTTTCAGGCTGACGTCGTAACGTTTGGCGATGGTGTGCAGCATGCCAGGTTTGGGTTTGCGGCAATCGCAGTGGTCATCCTGAGCATGCGGGCAAAAGAACACTGCATCGATTTCAGCACCGACCGATTGTGCGGCGGCATGCATCTTTTGATGGATTGCATTCAGCGCCATGATGTTGAACATGCCGCGTGCGATGCCGGACTGATTGGTCGCCACCACTACGCGATAGTCAGCCTGATTCAGGCGCGCGATCGCTTCTAGTGAACCGGGTATGGGTATCCACTCATCCGGTGTTTTGATAAAGGTGTCCGAGTCCTGATTGATGACGCCATCACGATCGAGGATAACCAGTTTCATCGGATCACCTTTCAATGTAGCTGGCATGCCGCACCTCCAATACGATGCAGCACTTCAGCGGAGCGGGCATGTAGTTTCAATCAGGCAGCCAGCTTGGAAATATCTGCAACCTGGTTCATCGCCTGATGCAGGGTTGCGAGCAAGCCCTGGCGATTATTGCGCAGGGCGACATCTTCTGCATTTACCATCACGCCATCGAAGAAAGCATCGACCGGATTTCTCAGGGCGGCCAGTGCCTGCAGCGAGGCAGTATAGTCACCGCGCGCAAATGCAGCCTCTGCTTGCGGTTTGACCGTAGTCAGCGTCTGGTTGAGCGCCACTTCGGCTGGTTCTTTCAGCAAAGCTGTATCGACTTGCGCAGCAACCGTACCTTCTACCTTCTTCAAGATATTGCCTACGCGTTTATTCGCTGCGGCCAGGCTGGCAGCTTCCGGCAATGCAGCAAACGCGCGTACCGCTGCGAGGCGGTCAGCGACATCGGCCAGGCGTTGCGGTTGCAGTGCCAGTACTGCATCAATTTCCTGTGCGCTGTAACCTTGTTCGCGTAAGGCATTCGCGAGGCGATCAAAAATGAAAGTCAGCAGGGCACTGCGATGTTCTGCGCTTAAGCCATTGAATGGTTTTTCGGCGGCGGCGATCAGGTCATTGATACCGATGTCCAGTTTGCTTTCGATCAGCATACGGATGATGCCGAGTGCATGACGGCGCAAGGCAAACGGATCCTTATCACCGGTAGGTACCTGTCCTATGCTGAACAGGCCGACCAGGGTTTCCAGTTTGTCTGCCAGTGCGACCACGATGCCGACCGGATTGCGCGGCAATTCATCACCGGCGAAGCGTGGTTTGTAATGATCTTCTATCGCGTCAGCAACGGTTGCAGGCAGGCCGTCATGCTGCGCGTAGTAGCGCCCCATGATGCCTTGCAGTTCCGGAAACTCGCCGACCATATCAGTCAGCAAATCAGCCTTGGCCAATTGCGCGGCGGTGTCTGCCTGTTGGGCATCGACACCGAGCTTGCCAGCGATTGCCTGCGCGATGGCACGCACGCGGGCGATACGTTCGCCTTGGGTACCCAGCTTGTTGTGATAAACGACTTTATCCAGGCCAGCGACACGTGACGCCAGTGTCTTCTTGCGATCCTGGTCGAAGAAAAATTTTGCATCGGCCAGGCGTGGACGTACCACGCGTTCGTTACCACCGATGACGGTGCTGGCATCGGCCGGACGGATGTTGGAAACGATCAGGAATTTATTACTCAGATTGCCTTTGCTATCGAGCAGCGGGAAGTACTTCTGGTTTGCCTTCATGGTCAGGATCAGGCATTCCTGCGGTACTTCGAGGAAGGCTTCTTCAAACTGACCCATCAGTACATTCGGACGTTCCACCAGACCGGTGACTTCATCCAGTAAGGCTTCATCTTCAATCGGAGTCAGATTGCTGCCTGCTTCGGCTGCAGCGACTGCGAGCTGACGCACGATTTCTGCGCGACGTTCGGCGAAGCTGGCGATGACCGCACCTTCGGTGGCGATTTGCGCCGCATAGCTATCGGCATTACGGATATAGACCGGGTCTATGCCTGCTTCGAAGCGGTGACCATGCGTGGTGCAGCCCGCGCGCAGACCGAGTGCTGAGATCGGCAGGACATCTGCGCCATACATCGCAACCAGGCCATGTGCAGGGCGCACGAAGTTCACGGTTTCCCAGCCATCGGCCAATTGGTAAGCCATGACTTTCGGGATAGGCAGTTTGCCCAGGGTTTCTTCCAATGCTTTTTGCAAGCCATCACTCAGCATGACGCCGGTGATGGTGCTGTTGAAATACAGCACGTCGGCTTTGCCATCGGATTCGCGTTTCAGGCCTGCGACTGCGGATTCATCCGCGCCGAGTGCTGCCAGTTTTTTCAGCAGGGCAGGTGTGGCTTTGCCGTCTGCGCCGAGGCCGACTGCAGCTGGCATCAGTTTTTGCATGACGGCTTTGTCGTCGGCTTGTTCCAGCACCTTGGTCAGGTGCACGCCGAGACGACGTGGCGAAGCAAACGCGGTCAATACGCTATCAGCAGACAGCAAGCCTTGTGCTTGTAACGAGGCTTGCAGGGTTTCTGCAAACGCTGCACCGATTTTCTTCAGTGCCTTAGGTGGCAGTTCTTCGACAAAGAGTTCGAGGAGTAAATTTTGGGTGCTCATACTTATGCCGCTTCCTTCTCAATCTGGGCCAGCACTTCGGCGGCATGTTCTGGTTTTGCCATAGGGAAGCCGAGGCGTGCGCGGCTGTCCAGGTAGCTGCGTGCAACGCTGCGTGCGAGGTTGCGGATGCGGCCGATATAGGCAGCACGTTCCGTCACCGAAATGGCACCGCGTGCATCCAGCAGGTTGAAGGTATGCGCTGCTTTCAGGACTTGCTCATACGCTGGCAACGCCAGTTTGTTATCGATCAGGTTGAGCGCTTGCTTTTCATGCGCACCGAAAGCGGTGAACAGGAAGTCGGCATCGCTGTGTTCGAAGTTGTAGGTCGATTGCTCGATTTCATTTTGCTTGTAGACATCGCCGTAAGACAGCTTGTCAGTCCAGCGCAAGTCGTACACATTGTCGACACCTTGCAGATACATGGCGAGACGTTCCAGGCCGTAGGTGATTTCACCTGTAATCGGTTTGCAGTTGATGCCACCGACTTGCTGGAAGTAAGTGAATTGTGTGACTTCCATGCCGTTCAGCCAGACTTCCCAGCCTAGGCCCCAGGCACCCAGCGTCGGGTTTTCCCAGTCGTCTTCGACAAAGCGGATATCGTTGCTTTTCAGGTCAAAGCCGAGTGCTTCGAGCGAACCCAGATAGAGTTCGAGGATGTTGTCCGGTGCCGGTTTCAATACAACCTGGTATTGGTAGTAGTGCTGCAGGCGGTTCGGGTTTTCCCCGTAACGGCCGTCTTTCGGGCGGCGCGAAGGCTGCACATAGGCAGCGCGCCATGGTTCCGGTCCGATTGCACGCAGGAAAGTCGCGGTGTGTGAAGTACCGGCGCCGACTTCCATATCGTATGGTTGTAGCAGTGCGCAGCCTTGGGCGTCCCAGTACTTCTGGAGCGTCAGAATAATTTGTTGAAATGTGAGCATTTTGTTTGAATTTTTGCATCACCCGGGGCGGGCGAGGGCAGTGTTGCCAAAACCCTAGATTTTACCGGGTTTTAGCGGCTACTAGGGGTTCTGCGCGCAAGATACCAGGCGGCCAGCAGCAAGGCCAGCGCCAGCAGGACGATGAAAGCATTGCCGACTGCGACATAGGGGGTAATGCCACGGTAGCCCTGGACCGAGGCAGTCAGTACATTGCGCTCGTACGGTTTGAGCTGCGCCAGTACTTTGCCGTCAGGGGCAATGATGGCTGTAACGCCGGTATTGGTGGAGCGCAGCATGGGACGGCCGGTCTCCAGTGCCCGCATTTGCGATATTTGCAAGTGTTGCGGCAGGGCGATGGAATCGCCAAACCACGCGATGTTCGAGACATTCAGCAGCAAGCTTGCGACCGGATTACCGGCGGCATCGCTGGCGCGCAATTGACCGGCGATCTCTTCACCAAACAAATCTTCATAGCAAATATTCGGCAGCACCCATTGGTCCTTGACGGAAAACGGTGCTTGCAAGGCATCACCACGGCTGAAATCGCCGAGCGGGATATTCATCATGTCGACAAACCAACGGAAACCGAACGGAATAAATTCGCCGAATGGCACCAGATGATGTTTGTCATAGCGATACAGCTTGGGTGTGGCGCGATTTGCCGGTGTAGGCGCGATGCCGATGACGCTATTGGCGTATTGCTGCGGGCCGTCGCTGATGGGTATGCCTATCGCCAGGTGGCTGTTCGAAGCGGTGGCGAATTCGGCCAGGCGTGGCAGGTAATCGACCGGCAACTGATGCGCCAGTAAAGGCAGCGCGGTTTCCGGCGTAGCAATCAGGTCGGCCGGGGCGGCGCGGATTAAATCTTCGTACAGCGTCAGCGTGGCATTGAGTTGTTCGGCGTCGAACTTGATCTCTTGCGGTACATTGCCTTGCAGCAGGCGCACCGAGATAGGTTGGCCGTTTGGTGTAGTCCAGCTCAGCGATTTCAGTCCCAGGCCGAGTGCCAGGATAGCGAGCAAGAGGACGCCCGCGCTTTTCTTGCCCGGCAGCAGTACCAGGCATGCTGCCAGTACGGCCACCAGCCAGCCCAGTCCATATACGCCTATCAACGGTGCATAGCCAGTCAGCGGACTAGCCGTGTGCGCATAGCCGGAAATCGCCCACGGAAAGCCGGTAAACACCCAGCCGCGCAGCCATTCAGAAAACATCCACAAGGCTGGCAGTACCAGCAGCAGCGTAATCCACGCAGGGACTGTGCGATTACGCTGGAAGCGGGTTGCCAGGCCGGTTGCCAGGGCTGGGAATGCACCGAGCAAGAGTGCCAGCAAGGCCACGGCCAGTGCCGCCAGCGGTGCTGGCATGCCGCCATATTGATGCATGCTGATGTACAGCCAGTAGACGCAGACTACAGACCAGCCGAAGCCATACAGCCAGCCCAGCAGTACGCCCGCTTTGACGGAAGCGGCTTGCTGCAACAGATGAAACAGCAGCGCCAGTGCCAGGATTTGTATTGGCCAGTAGCCGTAAGGCGCGAAGGCGAACACATTGCAAGCACCTGCAAACAATGCGGCGATGGCGGCCTGGGTCGGGCTGAAGCGGAAGGAAGTCAATTGCGGCACACGCGTTGGCGCTGCAGCAGGATGCGGATGCGAGGTAGTACCAGATTAGCTATCAAGAGCATCCTCGCTAGGAGCAGGTGGTAATTTTTCCACCAGCACGACATGGATATGACGTGCATCGGCACGCAGGATTTCAAAGCGCAAGCCATCGATGTCCACCACTTCACCCTTATGCGGCATGCGTGCCAGATGGTCGGCGATGTAGCCGCCTATGGTGTCGACATCGGGATTGGCCAGGAAGGTACCGAGTTCTTCATTGAACTGTGCGATTTCGGTCAATGCCTTGACGCGCCAGCGCGGGCCATGTTCGCCTGCCTTGATAGGCAATATATTGTCTTCGTCATCGTCGAAATCGTATTCATCTTCGATATCGCCGACGATTTGTTCGAGTACGTCTTCAATCGTGATCAGGCCGGCGACACCGCCGTATTCGTCGACCACGATCGCCATGTGATTGTGCTTGGCTCGGAAATCACTCAACAAAACATTCAGGCGCTTGGATTCCGGGATGAACACTGCGGTGCGCAGCATACGGCGTATATCAAAGGCTTCGTCCGCGTAATAGCGCAACAAATCCTTGGCCATCAGGATGCCGACCACCTTGTCGCGTTCGCCGTCCACTGCCGGGAAGCGCGAGTGGGCGGTGCTCAGCACCATGGGCAGCCATTCTTCTATTGGTTTGGTGATATCAACTACATCCATCTGCGCGCGCGGCACCATGATGTCGCGGGCCGACAATTCCGACACTTGAAACACACCTTCTATCATTGCGAGGGCATCTGCATCGATCAGGTTGCGCTCATGCGCATCGTGCAAGATGGTCAGTAACTCGGAGCGACTTTCGGGTTCGGGGGCGATCAGTGCGGTCAGGCGTTCAATCAGCGATCGATGCGGTTTGGCATCGCCGGATTTGCCGCTAGTGGGAATGTCTTGCATATGGCGAAGAGCCGTTGCGGGGGTAGTTGCGATAGATATTAGGATACAACAAATGCCGTGCACCACCAAAATTGCAGCGAAAAGCGCGTGAAAGCAAGTGCTTGCCTACGCGCAAGAGCAATGAAATCAAAGGTTGATGTAGGGATTGCGGTAACCCAGCTCCGCCAGGATCTCGATTTCCAGCGCTTCCATTTCTTCTGCTTCTTCGTCCGATTCGTGGTCGTAACCTTGTGCATGCAGCACGCCGTGCACCACCAGATGCGCCGCATGTTCTTCCAGGCTTTTTTCCTGCTCCGCCGCTTCCAGTTGCAATACGTCGGTACAGAGAATGATGTCAGCCTGCGTGGTTTCAGCGTCTTCGTCTTCGGTATAGGCGAAGGTCAGGACATTGGTGGCGTAATCCTTGCCGCGGTAATTGCGGTTCAAGACCTTGCCTTCTTCGGCATCGACGAAGCGCAGCGTGATCTGCGCCGGTGCCAGCAAGGCAGCCTTGACCCAGCTGCGTAATTTGGGACGGGTGATGGTGTCTTGCAGGCGTTTGTCCGGGTATTGCACGGACAGGGAAAGCTTATTTTTTTGCAGCATGTTTGGTCACGGTTTTGGTGGCTACGGTTTTCTTGGCAACGGGTTTGGTCAGCTGGTTTGCTTCATCATAGGCGTCGACTATGCGGGCTACCAGTGGATGGCGCACCACGTCGGCGCTGGAGAAGCGGGTGAAGGCGAGGCCGCGTACATCTTTCAGTACGTCTACGGCTTCTACCAAACCGCTTTTTTGATTGTGTTGCAAATCGATTTGCGTGATGTCGCCGGTAACGACGGCCTTGCTGCCGAAACCTATACGCGTCAGGAACATCTTCATTTGTTCCGGCGTAGTGTTTTGCGCTTCATCCAGGATCACGAATGCGTGGTTCAGGGTGCGGCCACGCATATAGGCAAGTGGTGCAATTTCGATTGCCTGCTTCTCGAACATTTTTTGCGTGCGGTCGAAGCCGAGCAAGTCGTACAGCGCGTCGTACAGCGGACGCAGATACGGGTCGATCTTTTGCGACAGGTCGCCCGGCAGGAAGCCGAGTCGTTCGCCTGCTTCCACTGCAGGGCGGGTCAGCACGATGCGTTTGACTGCATCACGTTCCAGCGCATCGACGGCGCAGGCGACTGCCAGATAGGTTTTACCGGTACCGGCCGGACCGACACCGAAGGTGATGTCGTGTTCCATGATGGCTTTGATGTACTGGATCTGATGCGGCGTACGGCCGCGCAAATCATGACGGCGTGTTTTCAAGACAGGTGCGTCGGTGACTGATTCGACGACTTTCTTCTTCGACGGTTTGCTTTTTGCAACCGGCAATACCAGTTCCGGCTCTGCCAGTGCCGCACGTTGTTCTACCAATGCCAGTTGCACTTCTTCCAGCGGCACGATTTTATCGGCCACTTCATAAAACTGTTCCAGGATTTCCAGCGCACGCGCACCGTTGCTGCCACTGACGATGAATTTCTCACCGCGGCGGAAGATGGTGACGTCTAGTGCAGCGGAAATCTGCCGCAGGTTTTCATCCATAGGGCCGCACAGATGCGCGAGGCGCTTGTTATCCAGCGGTTCGGGGACGAAGTACAGTGGTTGGACGGCAGTTTTTGTTTTCAATTTTGGCTTAGTAGCGTGAGTGTTTGCGCGATAAAGGTTCGGGAAGTGACCGTAGCGATAGGGTTTCTTTACTGCTTTACAATGATCTCGCCACGCAAAGTATAGGCGAAGGATTGCACGATATTCACATCGACCATCTGGCCGATCAGGCGCGCACCATGCTCGCCTGCAGCAAAGTTGACGACGCGGTTGTTCTCGGTACGACCTTGCAGTTCGTTGGCATCTTTCTTCGACGGGCCTTCCACCAGGATGCGCTGTACGGTACCGACCATTTCATCGCTGTAGCGACGGGTATTCTGATCGATCACTGCTTGCAGGCGTTGCAGGCGCTGGAGTTTGACTTCGTGTGGTGTGTCATCTTCCAGGTTGGCCGCAGGCGTGCCCGGACGCGGGCTGAAGATGAAACTGAAGCTATTGTCGTAACCGATGTCGGTGATCAGTTTCATCATTGCTTCAAAGTCGGCATCGGTTTCGCCGGGGAAGCCAACGATGAAGTCAGACGAGATAGAAATGTTCGGGCGCACTTCACGCAAGCGACGCAGTATGGATTTGTATTCGAGCGACGTGTAGCCACGTTTCATGGCCGCCAGTATGCGGTCCGAGCCATGTTGCGCCGGCAGATAGAGGTGGTTCACCAGCTTGGGTACTTTGGCGTAGGTATCGATCAGGCGTTGCGTGAATTCTTTCGGATGGCTGGTAACGTAGCGTATCCGTTCTATGCCTTCCAGCTCGGCGATGTATTCGATCAGCAGTGCGAAGTCGGCGATCTCGCCATCCGCCATTTCGCCGCGATAGGCGTTGACGTTTTGTCCGAGCAACGTGATTTCCTTCACGCCTTGTGCTTCGAGTCCGGCGACTTCAGCCAGCACATCGTCGAAGCGGCGCGAGACCTCTTCACCGCGGGTATAAGGCACGACGCAATAGCTGCAATATTTGCTGCAACCTTCCATGATGGAAACGAAAGCGGTCGCACCTTCCACCTTGGCGGGCGGCATGTGATCAAACTTTTCAATTTCCGGGAAGCTGATATCGACTTGCGAGCGGCCGGTGGAACGACGCTGTTTCAGCATCTCCGGCAGGCGATGCAGGGTTTGCGGGCCGAACACCAGATCGACATACGGCGCACGTTTGACGATGACATCGCCTTCCTGTGACGCGACGCAACCACCGACGCCGATCACGAGGTCGGGTTTGTTGACCTTCAGTTCACGCAGACGGCCGAGATCAGAGAATACTTTCTCTTGCGCTTTTTCCCGTACTGAACAGGTATTGAGCAGGATCACATCTGCATCTTCCGGTGTGTCGGTTTTGATCAAACCTTCGGAGGCATTGAGGACGTCGACCATTTTGTCCGAGTCGTACTCGTTCATCTGGCAACCGAAAGTCTTGATGTATATCTTCTTCTGCATGGTGTGGCTTATCTAACGTTTACTTATTTGGTCGTGCTTACTGGTGCTGGCAATGGTTGGACTGGTGTCGGCTTGACTGGCAGCAGCGGCAATGTTTTCTTTGCTTCGTCAGCGGTGAGTATCCAGATGCGATCGATGTCGCCAGTATCGCTTTCCGTGTAATTCACTGCGAAATCAGTGCCGCGCAAGGCGGATGGCATCTCTATCATATTGTCCTGGTTCCAGATGCGGGCACCGGCTGACAAGGTACGTGTCTTTTCATCGATGATGATGGCTGGATAGTTCGCAGGTGTCATCACGCCACGTTTCACGGTATCCGGAAACGGGCGGTCAAATGCCTGTGCCTTTAGTGTCACAAGGGCAAGGGCGCAGCTGAGCAGGAAAGTTTGTATCCGCATGGCTAATTCCGTTCAGGGCTAGATGACGACGATCAGGGTGAAAAAGGTGAGATGCGATCTGGCTGGCAGAGGTGGATACGCTTGCATCCTGTGCTGTACAAGCACGTTTTCTGCGCATTTTTTCGAAGCGCAATGATACCACGGGGACAAAAGCAGCCGGGTCGCTGGTCGCGACCGGAAACAGCAGGGGCGACGAGTGTCGCCCCGGAGGGGCGGTGCTTTAGCGCAGAACCAATACCGGCAGGCTGGTATGGGCGAGCACTTTTTGCGTTTCGCTACCGATAAAGAGTTTGTTCAGACCTTTGCGACCATGCGAGGCCATGAAGATGGCATCACATTTTTGCTCTTCTGCAACGCGTACGATTTCTTCATATGGACTGAGGCCGACAGCAACTACGGTTTTGCAAGTAACGCCTTTGTTGCGGGTGGCGGCTTCGACTTTGTCCAGGTGCTTTTGCGCCAGTTCCTTGACCTTGTCGTCATACATCACCGGATCGGTCGGGAATACCCCGGCACCTTCCATCAGGCCCATATATACATAAGGTTCGGCGACCGAGAGCACCAGCAATTCGCTGCCCATCTTTTGCGCAAACTCGATGGCGGCATCGACTGCTTTATCCGAAAGTGGCGAGCCGTCGGTAGGGATGAGGATTTTTTTGAACATGATGTACTCCTTCGCTGGGTAGGGGACGCTGCTTGTTCTGATTCTAGGATGACAGTGAAGCGCTTGCTTGATCCATGTCAAAAGCCCTGAATTAAGTAATCCGGAGGCGGTATATCGCGTGTGCTTGTATTTGTCGGAGTTGCAAGAGACGGATTGGTTCCGGGCTCTTGTCAGCCTGATATGAAAAAAGGCCTGCCCGGAAACCGGACAGGCCTTGTTGACGGCTGTATAGAGGTTTACTGCGCGCTCAGGGAGTCTGCCAGCACGCGGGCGACGTGTATGGCATTTTCCTGTGTCCCGTCGGCAATTTGGTGGCGGCAACTGGTGCCGTCGGCGACGAATAAGGTGTTTTCCTCTGCTGCGCGGATCGCCGGAAATAGCTTGAGCTCCCCCATGGCTTGCGAAGCTTCGTAATGCTCGGCTTCATAGCCGAAGCTGCCCGCCATACCGCAACAGGATGATTCGATCAGCGCGACATCCAGCTGCGGTATCCATTGCAATACGGTTTGTACTGGACGCACCGCATTGAAAGCTTTCTGATGACAGTGACCATGCACCATGGCCTTGCTGACGGCCAGCGGTTTCAGGTCCAGTTGCAGGCGTCCTGCCGCTTTTTCATTGACGAGGAATTCTTCAAACAGCCACGCCATGCTCGCCAGTTTCTTCGCTTCTTCGCCATAGCCATAGCTGAGGAATTCATCGCGCAGCGATAGCAGGCAGGATGGTTCCAGGCCGACGACGGCGACGCCGCGATTGATATACGGCATCAGTGCATCGAGGGTGCGTCGTGCTTCCTGCTTCGCTTCATCGACCAGGCCTGCGGACAGATACGTACGGCCGCAGCACAGTGGACGTTCACCTTCTTTCACATTGAAATGCACGGTGTAGCCTGCCGCTTCCAATACTGCTTGTGCCGCGCGTGCATTTTCCGGTTCCATGTAATTGTTGAAGGTATCGACAAACAGCAGCACTTCCTTGTTACTACTTGCGTTCTTTTTAGGGGTGCCTAGTTGCGACAGGAAGGAAGTACGGAAGCGCGGGAAGGCGCGCTGTGGTGCCAGCCCCAGGCCCTTCTTCAACCAGCCGGAGATGAACGGCAGTTTGTCGCCGAACGCCAGCAAGCCGCCGATGCGGCTGACATAAGGCGCGTAGCGCGGCATGAAGGCCACCATTTTTTCCCGCAGCGTGCTGCCATGACGGCTGGCCCATGCCGCGCGTGCTTCTATCTTGATCTTGGCCATGTCGACGCCGGTCGGGCAATCGCGTTTGCAGCCTTTGCACGAAACGCACAGGTCGAGCACTTCTTTCACCTCGGCACTGGCCAGTCCGTCGTCACCCAGCTGTCCCGAGATCGCGAGACGCAAGGTATTGGCACGACCACGTGTGACGTGGCGTTCATCCTTGGTGATGCGATAGCTGGGGCACATGGTGTCTGCATCGAATTTACGGCAGTGACCATTGTTGTTGCACATCTCCACCGCCTTGGCCAAACCGCCGGTGCGGTCATCGCCAGTGCCAGGTGCGGTTTCGACACCAGTGGCAGGATCGCGTGTGACGTCCCAGGCGGACCAATCCATTTGTGTCTTGAGCGGCAATTCGCGATAGCCGGGCGCAAAGCGGAAATTACTTTTCTCATCCATCTTCGGCGGCCGTACGATCTTGTCCGGATTGAAGCGATTTTCCGGATCGAACAAGTCCTTGATTTCGCTGAAAGCCTGGTTGATCTTAGGCCCATATTGCCAGGACACCCATTCACCGCGGCACAAGCCGTCGCCATGCTCGCCGGAATAGGCACCTTTGTATTCGCGCACCAGGGAGGAGGCTTCTTCCGCGATCTGGCGCATATCGGCCGCACCGTTGCGACGCATGTCGAGGATAGGGCGCACGTGCAAGGTGCCGACGCTGGCATGTGCATACCAGGTGCCTTCGGTATGGTATTTGTGGAAGACTTCGGTCAGGCGACTCGTGTATTCAGCCAGATGCACCAGCGGCACTGCGCAATCTTCGATGAAGGAAACCGGCTTGCCGTCACCCTTCATGCTCATCATGATGTTGAGTCCGGCCTTGCGTACATCCCACAGTGATTTTTGTTCACTGGCATCGACCATATCGACGACAGAACCCGGCAGGCTGAGATCACTCATCAGGTCGGACAGGGCCGACAGGCGCTCTACTAACGCCGCCTTGTCATCACCTGAAAATTCCACCAGCAGGATGGCTTCCGGCGTACCGACCAGTGCTTTTTCTATCACCGGACGGAAGGCTGAATTATTCAGCGACAGCTTGATCATGGTGCTGTCGACCAGCTCGACCGCAGTCGGCAGCAGCTTGACGATGTGCTGCGCCGAATCCATCGCCTGATAAAAGGTAGGAAAATTGATAACGCCGAGTACCTTGTGCTTAGGCAGGGGTACCAGCTTGAGTTTCAGTTGGCGACTATATGCCAGCGTGCCTTCGGAGCCGACCAGGATGTGTGCCAGGTTGGCGCTGCCATCATCGGTATAAGCGCGTGGATTCTGGCAATCGAACAAGTCGATGTTGTAGCCACCGACGCGGCGCAGTACTTTAGGTACGCGTTCTACGATTTCACTTTGTTCGCGCAGGGCGATGCCGCGCAGGCCCTGCGTAATTTCCTGCACGCGTGCGTTGCTGGCCATCTTTTCCAGTGTTTCGAAACGGCCTTGCGTGCCATCGGCGAGTACCGCATCGATGGCCAGTACGTTGTGCACCATATTGCCGTATTCAATCGAGCGCGAGCCGCAGGAGTTATTACCGGCCATGCCGCCTATCGTGCACTGTGCGGCGGTGGAGACATCGACCGGGAACCACAAGTTATGCGGTTTGAGCCATGCATTCAAATGATCGAGCACGATGCCGGGCTCGACGGTGACGGTGCGTGCTATCGGATCGAATTCGATGACATTGTTCAGCCATTTGCTGTTATCGATGACCAGCGCTTCGCCTACGGTCTGGCCGCACTGGCTGGTGCCGCCGCCACGCGCGAGGATAGGTGTTTTTTCTGAACGTGCGATGTCGAGGGCAAGCAGCAGGTCATCCTGATCGCGCGGCACCACCACGCCTATCGGCATGATTTGATAGATGGAGGCGTCGGTCGCGTAACGCCCGCGATCCGCCTTGCTGAACAATACGTCGCCTCGCAATTCCTTGCGCAAACGGCTGGCCAGCGGATTAGGACTACTGCCGCTTACAGGAACGAAGTGGATAGGCTTGACGAGCATGTTCGGGTTGTCCTTTTCTGGAGCAGATAAGTATTCTGGTAGTGCTGCACTTTGTTGCTGTGCTTACATCTGTAAAACCTGCCAGCGGAGAGTTCGGTGGCGAAAGGAGGTGATACAGATCTACCCGAGCGGGTAAATCTGTATCCGTATTGCAGCCTGCTAACGATGTGCTGTTGTGCAAGCATGAAAGTCAGTCGTGGTTTTGAACCGTTTTAAATCACGCTGCGATTTTCAGCGGCGGAATTTTCTGTTCAGCCAGGTACTCCATTGCCGCGACTACACCGCTGCCTGCGAGTTTGACGCCTGCGATCTTCAGACCCATTTCACAGCCAGCCAGTGTCGCCATCAGGCTCAGATCATTTGCCTCACCCAGATGGCCGATGCGGAACATGCGTCCTTTCATCTTGCCGAGGCCGGTACCCAGCGACATATTGAAGCGCTCGTAGATGGTTTTGCGGATCGCATCAGCGTCGAAGCCTTCCGGTGTCATCACGCCGGTCAGGATAGGCGAGTACACGGTCGGGTCTGCGCATTGCACTTCCAGGCCCCAGGTGTTGACTGCCAGGCGGCACGCTGCAGACAGACGATCGTGGCGCGCAAAGACATTGTCCAGGCCTTCTTCCAGAATCATGTCGAGTGCTTCGTTCAGGCCGTACAGCAGGTTGGTATTTGGTGTGTATGGCCAGTAGCCGGTTTTGTTCATCTCGATGATTTCAGTCCAGCCCCAGAATGCGCGTGGCAGTTTGGCGGTTTTGCTGGCTTCAATAGCTTTCTTCGAGACGGCATTGAAGCTGATGCCAGGTGGCAGCATCAAGCCTTTTTGTGAGCCGGAGACGGTGACGTCGACGCCCCATTCATCGTGACGGTAGTCAGCGGCAGCGAGGCCGGAGATGGTGTCTACCAGCAGCAAGGCAGGGTGCTGGGCAGCATCGATAGCTTTGCGTACTGCAGCGATGTTCGAAGTCACGCCGGTCGAGGTTTCGTTATGCACGACGCAGACCGCTTTGATGGCGTGGCCGGTATCGGCACGCAGGCGCGCTTCGATCGCGTCAGCCTGAACGCCGCGACGCCAGCCTTCGATACCTGGCAGGCCGATGAATTCAGGTTTGAGGCCGAGGGCTTCTGCCATTTTTTTCCACAACGTAGCGAAGTGACCGGTTTCATACATCAGTACGGTGTCGCCAGGGCTGAGGGTATTGGTCAGTGCTGCTTCCCATGCGCCGGTACCGGAAGCAGGGTAGATCACGACAGGCTGGGTGGTTTTGAAAATCTTTTGAATGCCGGACAGAACTTGCAATCCCAGCGCGCCGAATTCAGGGCCGCGGTGGTCGATGGTAGGCAGGCTCATCGCACGCAGAATGCGGTCTGGCACAGGACTAGGACCTGGAATTTGCAAGAAATGGCGGCCCGCTGGGTGGAAGTCTAACTTCAACATTTCATTCTCCTAAGGAAACTACGCGTCAATTGAATATTGCATACAAAATACTTTAGCAGAGGGTTTTTGATTAGTAAAGCCTTTTGCAGCTAAACGTGACGAATTTGCTGAAGGTGAGATTTATGTTGCCGGAATAGCTATGCGGAATGACTTTGCCGGTGGCGCGCCAGCCTTTTCTGGCATTGGCTTTAGCTATAGTTGCCGGATATATCGTTTTTATTGCCTGGCTATATGGCGCGCTGCGTCACCAGAGACACAATTAGATTAAAATAGAGTTAAATTAATTTGGACTTCGTATGCAAAATACATTGATGGATGGTGATGCAAAGATGAGTAGCCCTGACTTGCCAAGAATGGAACGTCAGCGTTTGCACGATGCAGTGGTCGAGCATTTGCAGCGGCTGATCATTGAAGGCGTGCTGACGCCAGGCATGAAGCTGAACGAGCGTGAAGTATGCGAACGCCTCGGTATCTCGCGCACGCCTTTGCGTGAAGCGATGAAGGTGCTTGCGTCTGAAGGCTTGATAGATATCGTGCCGAATCGCGGTGCTTTCGTCTCTAAGATGAATGACACCGAGATCTGGGAAGCATTTGAAATGATGAGCGGCCTGGAAGCCTTGTCGGGTGAGCTGGCCGCGGAGCGTATCTCGCCCGCCGAGATCGCGGACATCAAAGTCTTGCACCAGGCCATGCTGGTATGTCGCTCGCAAAATGATTTGCCGGGTTATTACAGCCGTAACCAGACTATCCATAACAAGATCAATGAGGCGGCACGCAATTCGATGCTGCGACAAATCTATTTGTCGGTGAATCGTCGCTTGCTGGCGCTGCGCTTTAAATCCAACTTTAAAGAAGAGAAGTGGGACCGCGCGATCCATGAGCATGATGAAATGATACAGGCGCTGGAAGCACGCGACGGCAAACGTCTGGCTGGTATCTTGCGCCAGCATTTGCTCGACAAGCGTGATTCTGTCATGGCTGACCTGCGTGCAGCGAATGGCAAGGCAGCGTAATTAAGAGGTTCATTAGCGTATGCAAAGATATCAGCGCTGTATTTAACTGATAGCTACAAAAGAAAAAAGCCTGGAGAGTAATCTCCAGGCTTTTTGTTTTGGATGGGATGATACCCATCCACTGCACATCTATCAGGCTGGCTTTTGGCTGGCCTGACGGAAGTTGCTGATCAAACTGCTGATGATAGGCCAGACCAGTGCAATCACAGCCAGCGTCATCACCGTGCCGACCAGGCCGCTGCCCCAGAATACGCCGAGCGCGCCTTTGGAGCCCACCATGGTTTGACGGAATGCATCTTCTGCACGATCGCCGAGTACCAGTGCCAGCACCAGCGGTGCCAATGGGTACTGCAGCTTCTTGAAGATGTAGCCGATCACACCGAACACCACCATCAGCCAGATATCGAACTCTGCGCCGTGCACGGTATAAGCACCGATTGCACAGATCACCATGATGGATGGTGCAATGATGGAGAACGGAATGCGCAGGATGGCTGCGAATACCGGCACTGTGCTCAGCACGACCAGCAGGCCAACGATGTTACCGAGGTACATACTGGCGATCAGGCTCCAGACAAAGTCCTTCTGTTCAACGAACAGCATAGGACCTGGTTGCAAGCCCCAGATCATCAGGCCGCCGAGCAGAACTGCGGCGGTAGCGGAGCCAGGGATGCCGAGTGCCAGCATAGGCAGGAGTGCGCTGGTACCCGCTGCATGCGCTGCAGTTTCCGGTGCCAGTACGCCTTCCATATTGCCCTTGCCGAAGGATGCTGAATCACGCGACAGCTTCTTCGCCATGCCGTAGCCCATGAAGGACGCAGCAACCGCACCGCCTGGCGTAATGCCCAGCCAGCAACCAATCACCGACGAACGCAGCAGCGTCATCCAGTAGCGTGGCATCTGCGCCCAGGTCTTGAACACGATCTTCAGGTCGATGGCTGCTTTCTTGCCCTTGAAGGCCAGGCCTTCTTCCATCGTGATCAGGATTTCGCTGACGCCAAACAAACCAATCACAGCGACCAGGAAGTCGAAGCCACGCAGCAGGTCGGGAATGTCGTAAGTCATGCGCAACTGGCCGGAGACCGTATCCATACCGACTGCCGCCAGCATGAAGCCGACGCACATCGAAATGATGATCTTCGCTTTTGGTTCCTTGCCCATGCCGATGAAACTGCAGAAGGTCAGGAAGTAGACCGCGAAGAATTCCGGTGGACCGAAACGCAAGGCGAACTTCGCAACCACTGGTGCGAGGAAGGTGATGACGATCACACCGAACAATGCACCTATGCAGGAACCGGTGAACGCAGATGTCAACGCTTGTCCGGCCTTGCCCTGTTGCGCCAGTGGGTAACCGTCGAAGGTAGTGGCCACTGACCACGCCTCCCCCGGTATATTGAACAGGATGGAGGTGATGGCGCCGCCGAATAATGCGCCCCAATAAATACAGGAGAGCAGGATGATCGCGGAGGTCGGGTTCATCGAGAAGGTCAGCGGCAGCAGGATGGCGACGCCATTCGGACCGCCCAGGCCAGGGAGTACGCCGACCACGATACCAAGCAGGATGCCGATGAACATCAGCGCAATATTGTGCCAGCTGAGGACGTGGCCGAAGCCCGTCATGAGTGCGTTAAGTTCTTCCATGTTTTTTCCTCAGAAGCCTAGCCAGTTTTCAATCGGACCCTTGGGCAGTGGCACCTTGAACTGGATTTCGAAAACAAAAAAGAACACCAGCATCATGATGATGGAGACACTGGCGGCTTTCCACCAAGGGAACTTGCCGAGGAAGAGCATGAAGGCTGCGATGAAGATGACAGACGCAACATAAATGCCGAGATAGGCAATTGCGAAAACAAACACAATCAATGGCAACAAGATGACTGCGACCAGGCGCGCCTGTGCAATTTCAAGGAAGGCAGTCTGGTCGTTGTCGCGTATGGCGTGAACCAGTACGACGATGCTGGCCAGCAGGATGACGACGCCCAGTCGTAGTGGGAAGTAACCAGCATCGGGGCCGTAGGAGCTCCAGCCTGCGCCCAATTGATAGTTACTCCAGATGGTAATCAGGGATACAACGCCGAGGGTAATGGCAACCAGGATTTCGGCGTTACGGATGGTAATCACAGCGCGAGAGTGCTCCCTCTCTTCGTCTGCGGAAGTTTCTGATGGATTCATATTCGTTAGTCCGTGATGTGGCCCAATGACGGCAACAGGGTGCTGTTGGTCATTGAGCCAGGGTGATGACGGTGAATTACTTGGTGAGGAGGAAGCCTGCGTCCTTCATGATTTCGCGATGCAGCTGCTCATCCTTTTGCAGGAATGCATTCAGCTTGTCGCCAGTCACGAATTCAGGTTTCAGCGCATTCTTTTCCAGATACGCTTTCCACTCAGGTGTGGCGATGACTTTCTGGAACAGGTCTACGTAGAACTGGGTTTGTTCCGGTTTGACGCCGCCTGGCATCATGAAAATGCGCAGCATTTCATAGCTGACATTCAGACCTTGTTCCTTGCAGGTAGGGATGTCAGACCAGGCCATAGTCGTGGTGACTTTGGCGGTATAGCCTATGCGCTTGTCGGAGAACACGCAGAGTGCAGTGTGTTCACCGGCACGCCATTGAGACACGGATTCGGATGGGTTGTTGGTGTCGGAATTGATGTGATTGCCGGACAGCTGCGTGGCTGCTTCACCGCCGCCTTTATATGGGATGTAGAGGAATTTCGCGCCGGTTTGCTTTTCGATCATCATGGTAATCATGTGATCTTCGCGCTTGGAGCTGGTACCGCCCATCTTGAAGGTTTCTGGTTTTTTCTTCACATCATCGATGTAAGCCATCGGTGTCTTGTAGCCAGCCTGGCTATTGGTCCAGAGTACGAATGCATCTTGCGCAATCATCGCGATCGGTGTCAGGTCGCGCCAGTTGAATGGCAGATTGGTAGCGAGTGGGGTGGTGTAGATGGAGGATGAAGCAACGATGATTTTGTTGGGATCGCCTTTCGCGGCTTTCAGATCCAGCAAGCCTTCTGCACCGCTGGCTCCTGCCTTGTTTTGCACGATGATGGGTTGCTTCATCAGATTGTGCTTGGTGATGATGCCCTGGATAGAGCGTGCCATCTGGTCGGATGCGCCACCGGCGCTAAACGGAACCACCAGTTCCACTGGCTTGGTCGGTTCCCATGCCGAGGCGCTGAGTGCACAGCACATGGTGGTGACGAAGAAACCGACTTTCATCGGCTGGCGTAAGAAGTTTTTCTGCATGATGTTGTCTCCTGTAATTGGGTTGAAGCCCTTATTTGACGATCTACTGCATCAGTAGCGCACAACGATGCCCGCATCTGAATTCGTTTTCAGCCGTAATGCCTTGCGTCTGACGCGCTTTTCTCACTTCGGCCGTACTGCATGTCCTGAAAACACAGGATCACAAATTTGCGATCTATGCATTTAGAATATTGAATACAATATACATTTGAGAAAAAATGTCAATTACTGGATGCGAGATGAGCAAATTTTTTTAGAAAAATTGCGTTCAGGCGTCTGGAATGGCATTTTGAGTACCAGCTTGCGCTGCGCTGGTCAGAAATGTTGCTATTAAGTAATTGTTTTGTATTCATTTATCTAGCCAGGAGCACCAAATGAAAGACGTATCAGCCTTAAAGCCACCACCCTTTGCCCGTATCGGGGATTCGATTTCCCTGGTCAGTACGCCCGCACTGGTACTTGATCTGGATGCTTTCGATGCGAATACCCAGCGCATGGCTGAACTGGCGCGCCGCCACGGCGTGGCGCTGCGACCGCATGCGAAGGCGCATAAATCGACCGCAATCGCCTTGCGCCAGCTGGAGCTGGGAGCAGTCGGCGTGTGCTGCCAAAAGATGAGCGAGGCTTATCCGTTTGTGGCGAAAGGCGTGCTGAGCATCCATATCAGCAATGAATTCGTCGGTGCTGACAAGGTAGCGATGGCAGTGGAGCTGGCCAACTATGTCCGGCTCAGCGTATGTGTAGATCATCCGGCGCAGGTAGATGCGTTGGGGCAGGCAGCGACACAGGCCGGTGTGGTGATCACCGTTTTACCGGAAGTGGATATTGGTCAGGGACGTTGCGGTGTAAAAGGCAATGATGCACTGGCGGCGCTGGTTGACCGGATCGCGCTCTATGCGGGTCTGCGCTTTGGCGGATTGCAGGCGTATCACGGTGGCATACAACATCTGTCTACATGGGAGCAGCGCAAGGAAGCCGCTGCAAACGCTGCCCATGCGACCGCGCAGTATGTACAATTCCTGGCCGCGCGCGGTATCCAGTGCGAGATCATCACCGGCGGTGGTACCGGTACTGCGGAATTTGATGTGAGCAGCGGTGTGTACACTGAAATCCAGCCCGGCTCTTACGTATTCATGGACGGCGATTACGGTTCCAAGGATTGGCTGGGTGGCTGGAAACCGGCGCATAGCTTATACATCGCGAGTACTGTCATGAGTACGGCCAAACCCGGGCTGGCGGTATGTGATGTAGGACTCAAGGGCGTCGCAGTGGATTCTGGTTTGCCAGTGCTGCGACCTGACGATCATGGCGGCCATTTGCAATACAAGGCAGCGAATGACGAACATGGCATCCTGCAAATTGCCGCCGGTGATACACAGGATTATCTCGGCAGCAGGGTCTATCTCATACCCGGACATTGTGATCCGACCGCCAACTTGTATCAGCAATACGTAGGCTATCGGCGTGATGTGGTTGAATGCATATGGGAGATAGACGCGCGTGGACTTAGTCAGTAAGACTGTTGTATTTCCTGATAGGGTCTGGCGGCAGGGCGCGGTATAGTACGGCTGCTGAACCGAAATGCGAAATTTGCATAGCCGATTTGCAGCGGGTCAGCGCCTACCTTTAGTCATATAGTTGTAATGAAAATAAATTACTGGATCAAGCTCCTGCCGCTCTGCGCCATTCTCGCCAGCCTGACTGCGTGCGGCACCCTGCGCGCTATCAACAACACGGAAGATGGCGCAGGTGCGGAAGCGATGAACGTCTGGAGCCGCTGGGTGGATGCGGACGGTGATATCGCCGCCGCCACGACCTGGGAACGCAAGGTCAAGGATGGCGTGACGATAGCCGAAGTGGAGCAGGCGTTTACCAGTGTCGCGGCGGAAGACAATATCAAATCCGTCGGCGAATTCCATTTGTCCAAAGAGCTGTCGCTGCGTAGCGGCAAGCCAGAGAAATTCCTCAAGGTATATTCCTACTGTAGTCCCATGATAGCGCGCCAAATGGTCGACTTCAGTCCGCATATGGCGGCCTATATGCCGTGCCGCCTGACCGTGGTCGAGAAGGATGACGGTTTGTGGATCTATGCGCTGAATATGGATATGTTGATCAAAATGGGGCGCAAGTTGCCGCCCGAACTACGTAAATCTGTCATGCAAGTGCGCGATACCATGTGGAAAATGATGGAGCGCGGGGCGTTGGGCGAATTCTGAACAACGCTATGCGAACCGGATTTGCTTTGGTAGTATTTGCGTATATAACTATATAATTAAGCTTGATTGCCAGGCAACACCGAGGAGACGATATGTTGGCTTACCACAGGATGTGCGGCTTGCTGTTGCTTGCGTTGGCGCTATTCGGTGTGCGTACAGCGGTTGCGGCAGATGACATCACGCTGCGGCCTATCAAGATTTCCCCACATGTGTACTACTTCCAGGGTACGGCTGGCATGGCCAGTGTCGCCAACAAAGGCTTCATGTCGAACGCCGGTTTTGTCGTTACCAAGGATGGTGTTGTTGTATTTGATGCACTGGCGACGCCGGTGCTGGGTAATGCGATGCTCAAGGCCATCAAGCGCATTACGCCGCTGCCGGTCAAGCGCGTCATCATCAGTCACTACCATGCAGATCATTTCTACGGCCTGCAGGCATTCAAGGCACAAGGCGCCGAAGTATGGGCGCATGAAAACGGTCGTGCTGCGCTCAATTCCGACCTGACGCAGGAGCGACTAAAGCAACGCCGTACCGACCTCGCACCATGGGTCAATGAAAAAACACAATTGATACCGGCTGATCGCTGGCTGGATTTCAAGGATAGCAAGGTTATGCCGTTTGAAATGGGTGGCATGCATTTCCGCATCATCGATTCCAGCGGCGCGCATTCGGCCGAAGACATCATGTTGTATGTGGAGGAAGACAAAGTCCTGTTTGCCGGCGACCTGTTCTTTACCGGGCGCATACCTTTTGTCGGCGAAGCGAATAGCAAGGTGTGGCTGGAAGCACTGGATCGCATGCTGGAAATGAAGCCTGCGCTGGTGGTGCCTGGTCATGGCAAGATGTCTACGCAACCCATGCAGGACATGCAGTTGACGCGTGATTACCTGATCTTCCTGCGTCAGAAAATGGGAGAGGCGGTCGCCGACATGGTGCCGTTTGAAGAAGCCTATGCAAAAGTAGACTGGGCCAGGTTTGCGAAGTATCCTGCATTTGAACAGGCGAATCGTTTAAATGCGTATGGCACCTACATATTGATGGAAAAAGAAAGCCTGGAAAAGCGTTAGTCTGCTACCGGCCTAAGCAGTATATAAAAGGAGATGATGATGAAACTGATACGTACAACATTCCTGCTGCTGTTCTGCGCAGTGCTCGGTACGGCGGTTGCCAATGCGGCTGACCGTGAAGAGAAAGTGGTGTATCACATCACCGATAGTGCAATTGCGACCCAGGCATTGAATAACATCCGTAATCACCTGAACGCCAGCCCGAAAGCCAAGATTGTGGTGGTCGCGCACGGTGCAGGCATAGACTTCCTGCTGGAAGGCGCGAAGAATAAAAACGGTAATCCGTATGACATCGCCGTGCAGGAATTGACGGATCGCGATCATGTGGAATTCCGCATTTGTAATAACACGCTGGAAACGCGCAAGATAGACAAGAAACAAGTCATACCGGAAGCCAAGATCGTTCCGTCAGGCGTGGCAGAAGTAGCGCGCCTGCAGATACAAGAAGGCTACGCCTACATCAAACCGTAGTACCCGATCCTGTTTATGGATTAGGGTGTACAGATAAATTAACCAAATTAGTGGACGTGTGTTGTGGATAAAAATTTCAACAAAGAAGACATGAGTGAGCTCTTCGAAGAAGTAGCGAATTACTTTTCTTTGCTGTGTGAACCCACGCGCCTGAAAATCCTCTACGCGGTCTGTAACGGTGAGCGCTCGGTAGGTGATATCGTCAATGAAGTCGAGTCGACACAGGCGAATGTTTCGCGCCAGATCAACATGCTGTACCGCGCAAAAATCCTTGCGCGTCGCAAGGAAGGCACACAGGTTTACTACCGTGTCGATGATGAAAAGACAGTAGATTTGTGCAAAGCAGTATGCGGACGTGTAGCGGCGCAAATAGGCATGCCATCGCCGGTAGTGCAACTGCCAGTCGTGGCGCCTAAGCGACGCGTCGCCAGCAGATAAAAATAAAAAATAAAAAAACGGTGCATATTATCCTTATATGCGCATATAGTTATATAGGCACATAATTAAACAAAATTGCCGTAGGAGACAACGGATGACTAAGGATGCAATTAAGGCAGGCCGCTTGCTGCGCGCGCCTGAAAATTTCCTGGACCCGGTAGTGGCCCAGGAAATTACAGCAAATGGCTTGAGTGAAGAGCGCAGGGGCTTCCTGCGTAAAAGTTTTCTCGCAGCGAGTGCGGCCATGGCAAGCGGTGTCACGTTTGCACAGGGCGGCGTGAGCGGTGATGGCGACCCGAATATATTGAATCTCCCCGAACATTCCACCACGCTCGGCCAGGCCGTCGCGACTAATGGTTACGGGGTTCCTTCCAAATATGAAACCAATCTCCTGCGTCGCGAGTCGCCGGGATTGACACGCGTATCTGCGGCATCGGTTTCATTCGCGCCGCTGCAAGGCCTGTTTGGCATCATCACGCCGAGTGGTCTGCATTTCGAGCGCCATCATCAGGGATGGCACGACATCGATCCGAGCAAGCATCGCTTCATGATCAATGGCCTGGTCAAGAATCCCAAGGTCTACACCATGGATGACTTGATGCGCCTGCCTTCGGTATCGCGCATGCACTTCATCGAGTGCGGTGCGAATACAGCGATGGAGTGGGGCAATGTCGCGGTGCCTACCGTGCAATACTCGCATGGCATGTTGAGCTGCTGCGAATTCACAGGCGTACCGCTCTCGGTGCTGCTGGAAGATTGCGGCTACGACAAAAAGAACGGCAAATTCATCCTCGCCGAAGGTGCGGATGGATCGAGCATGACACGTACTATCAGCATGGATAGAGCACTCGACGATGTCATCGTCGCATGGGGCATGAACGGCGAAATGCTGCGTCCGGAAAACGGTTATCCGTTGCGCCTGGTTGTGCCGGGCGTGCAGGGCGTGTCCTGGGTCAAATGGCTGCGTCGCATCGAAGTCGGCGACAAGGAATACGGCACCAAGGATGAGGCGATCCACTACATCGACTCCATGCCGGACGGCATGTACCGTCAGTACACCTCGATACAGGAATGCAAATCGGTGATCACCACACCGTCGGCAGGCCAAATGCTGCTGGATAAAGGCTTCTACAACATTACCGGTCTTGCATGGTCGGGGCGCGGCAAGATCAAGCGCGTCGACGTCTCCGTCGATGGTGGACGCAACTGGCGCACCGCAAGACTGGAAGGCCCGGTCAATACCAAGTGCCTGACACGTTTTAATATCAACTGGGTCTGGGATGGCTCACCAGTCGTATTGCAATCACGTGCGATAGATGAAACCGGTTATGTACAACCGAAGATCAACGAACTGCGTGCAGTGCGCGGTACGCGCTCCATCTATCACAACAACGCAATCCAATCGTGGAAAGTCTCGGAATCAGGAGAGGTGTCGAATGTACAGGTTTACTAAAACTGTCGTCGCCCTGTTGCTGGCGACGAGTAGCACGATGGCGCTGGCACAGGCTGCCTATGCAAATATTGGTCGTCCTGCGACTGCGAAGGAAATTGCAGCCTGGGACATCGATGTGCGTCCAGACTTCAAAGGCCTGCCGCCCGGTTCCGGTACGGTCGCCAAAGGCATGGCGGTGTGGGAAGGCAAGTGCGCTTCCTGTCACGGCACCTTCGGTGAATCGAATGAAGTGTTTACGCCTATCGTCGGCGGCACTACCAAGGAAGACATCAAGACTGGTCATGTCGCTGCATTGTCCAACAATAAGCAACCGCAACGCACCACCATCATGAAAGTGCCGACGGTGTCGACTTTGTGGGACTACATCAATCGCGCGATGCCATGGACTGCGCCGAAGTCGCTGACGACGGAAGAAGTCTACGCAGTGACAGCATACATCCTGAACATGGCTGAAATTCTGCCCGACGATTTCACATTGTCAGACAAGAACATCGCCGAAGTGCAGCAGCTGATGCCGAACCGGAATGGCATGACACGCAACCATGGTATGTGGGATATCAAAGGCAAGCCTGATGTGAAAAGCGTGGCCTGCATGAAGGATTGCAAAGTCAGTACGGATTTGCGCTCCACCTTGCCGGAACCATCACGCAATGCACACGGCAATATCCAGCTGCAAAATCGTACCTTCGGTGAAGTGCGCGGCGTAGATACCACCAAGCCTGCTTCCACCAAACCGATCTCTGCGATCACAGCTGATCAAAAACTGGCGATGGCAGCACCGGCCAAGCCAGCAGCGCCTGCCAAGGCAGATGGCCTGGCCTTGGCCAAGCAATATGCGTGCGTAGCCTGTCACGGTGTCAGCAGCAAATTGATAGGCCCGGGATTCAATGAGATCGCGGCCAAATACAAAGGCGATGCAGCTGCATCGGCCGCGCTGACCACCAAGATTAAGAACGGCAGCACCGGTGCATGGGGCCCTATCCCCATGCCAGCCCAGGCCCATGTCAAGGATGAAGACATCAAGACCCTGGTGGGCTGGATACTGGGCGGAGCCAAGTAAATGTAGCAACAAAAAACTGCAGGAAAAGATGGTTGGCAGGATGTGTAGTAAGTAGGTGTATTAATCAAAACTAAAACGAGGAGATGTAAATGTACAAACTGGTAAGCGCTGTGACCCTGGCATTGTTTTCATTGAGCGTGTCGGCTGCCGAGCATCAGGTGAAGATGGTAAATAACGGCAAAGACGGCATGATGTCATTCGAGCCTACCTTCCTGAAAGCTGAAAAAGGCGACACCGTTAAATTCATCAAAACTGATGCAGCGCACAACAGCGCATCCGTCCTGGTACCTGCAGGTGCCAAGGAATGGAAAGGCAAGATGGATGAAGAAATTGTTGTGTCGCTGACGCAAGAGGGCGTGTATGTTTATGTTTGTGATCCACATAAAACCATGGGCATGGCTGGTGTGATCCAGGTCGGTAAAGCGGGCAACCTGGATGCAGCAAAAGCTGAAGCCGACAAACTCTCGAAGAGCTTTGTCATGAACAAGGATCGTTTGACCAAAGCACTGGCGCAAGTGAAGTAAGTGGCAGGCGTGCCATCTCGCGATGGCATCAATTTTTCAAGAGGAGAATCTAATGAATCAGAAACGACGTGACGCGTTGCGCATTGCAACGGTACTCGGATTGGCTATTTCAGCCGGCATATTGAAGCCTACGGACGTACTTGCTGCTGATTGGAAATCCAGCGGCTTCGATGCTAAATCGCTGCAGGAAGCATTGGCTGCACTGGGTGCGGACAAAGCGGCAATCAGCACCGATATCGCAGTCAACGGTCCTGATATCGCAGAAAACGGTGCAGTCGTTCCAGTCTCGGTATCGAGCAATGTGCCGAACACCGAATTCATGGCCATCCTGGTGGAGAAAAATCCGACACCACTGTCCGCCACCATGACCCTGCCAGCCGGCACGGAACCCAACGTTAGTACCCGCGTCAAGATGGGCGGTACCTCGAACGTGCATGCACTGGTCAAGGCAAATGGCAAGTGGCTGATCGCCAGTAAAGAGATCAAGGTCACTCTCGGCGGCTGCGGCGGTTAATTACGTCTGCTAGTTATCCACACCAATTTTTGAGGGAAATATCATGGGAAATCCGATGCGCATACGCGCCAATGCAACTGGCGACGTCGTAGAAGTCAAAGTCCTGATGCGTCACGATATGGAAACCGGCCAGCGCAAAGATGCATCCGGCAAAGCCGTACCGGCGCACTTCATCCAGACACTGACCGCCAAATGCAATGACAAGGTCGTGCTCGATATGTTGATGGGTACGTCGATTTCAAAAGATCCGTTCTTGTCGTTCAAGTTCAAGGGCGGTGCCAAAGGCGACAAGATCACCATCAGCTGGACCGATAACACGGGAGACAGCCGTACCGATGAAGCAGCAGTTTCCTGAAGCTAATTAAGCAAACGGGAGCAGAAGTACCCAAGTGATACGAATGTGGCATCAGACCGCATCCACTTAAATTTGAGGAGGGCGTAATGAGACAGAGAAGCTTGTATCTATTTGCAGCGGTCGCGATCGCCGCAACTGCATCTGTAATGGCGCAATCGACTACAGATGAGATTGCCAAGTATCGCCAGCTGCTGGCTGACGGTAATCCCGCTGAGTTATGGGAAATGCGCGGTGAAGAACTATGGCGCACCAAAGCCGGTCCGAAAAATGTCAGCCTGGAACAATGCGATCTGGGCAAGGGCGCTGGCGTGGTAAAAGGCGCTTATGCCGAATTGCCGCGTTACTTCAAGGACGTCAACAAGGTCATGGACCTGGAGCAGCGGCTGATCTATTGCCGTATGAACCTGCAGGGCCTGACGCGTGAACAGGCTGTGAAGGTGCCATTCGGTTCAGCCGGGAAACCGTCCGATATTGAACCGATGGTGGCCTACATCACGTCCGAATCGCGCGGCATGAAGATGTCGGTGTCGACTGCGCACCCGGAAGAAAAGCGGGCCTATGAAATCGGCAAGAAGATTTTCTTCTATCGCGCCGGTTCGCATGACTTTGCCTGCGCGACTTGTCACGCCGTTGACAATCAACGCATCCGTTTGCAGGACCTTCCCAACTTGCTGAACAAGAGCAATGCCCAGGCTGCGTATGGCACCTGGCCCGCTTATCGCGTATCGCAAGGCGAAGTGCGCACCATGCAGCATCGCCTCAACGATTGCTTCCGTCAGCAACGCTTCCCGGAACCATTGTACGGTTCTGACGTCATCACCGCCGTGACGATGTTCCTGGCCAAGAGTGCAGATGGTGGTGTCTATAACGGCCCCGCGCTGAAACGATAGGGAGGCGATATGAAAAAAAGAATAGGTATCATGATAGCGTCCGTCGTCACCATAGCCGGTTGTGCGACGGTGGCGGCAGATACGGACTATGGCAAACAGACGATCGCCATGCTGAAAGCCGACTTTAAATCCAAAGGTCCGGCCACCATGGAGCGTTTGCTGAACCAGGATGAGGCGCAGCAACTGTGCAGTGAATATCCGACCGATGTGCCGAAGGACAAGGCCGCAGCGCTGGAAGCTTCGCAACTGAAGCTGGTGAAGTATCCGGCTGACGGCAAGTACCTGGGTGACTGGAAAGAAGGCGAGAAGATTGCCCAGAACGGTCGCGGCATGCAATCGTCGGATGCGGTCGGTAGTGTCAATGGTGGCAACTGTTACGCCTGTCACCAGATCGGCAAGGCAGAAATCTCATTCGGCAATATCGGTCCTTCCCTCTATCAGTACGGGAAGATACGTGGCCAGAGCGAAGACATGCTGAAGTACACCTGGGCCAAAATCTACAACGCCCAGGCCTTCACTGCTTGCTCCAACATGCCACGCTTCGGTCATAACGGCATCCTGCAAGAGAAGCAAATCAAGGATGTCATGGCCTTGTTGCTGGATCCGGCTTCGCCCGTCAACAAGTAAGCAACCGGGCAATCAAGGCGCAGTGCCACATGCTGCGCTTTGATTGCCATCACCTTATCGCATCGCTTGCACGTGCAGGCATGGCGAGGTCGTCTACCGAATAATCAGAGGAAAAAATGGGTTTGAATCGTCGTGAGTTCATTCAGGTCATGGGTATCGCAGCTGCAGGCGGTATGTTGCTGGATTCCAAAGGCGCGCTGGCTGCACCCTCCGCCAGCAAACTGTATGACGTGCCGCGTTTCGGCAATGTCCATTTCCTGCACTTCACCGATTGCCATGCGCAATTGAAACCTATTTACTTCCGCGAACCGAATGTCAATCTGGGCATAGGCGACGCGATAGGACGCATGCCGCATCTGGTCGGCGAAAAATTACTCAAGGAAGTCGGCGTCAAACCGAATACGCCGGAAGCCTATGCCTTCAGCTATCTGAATTTTGAAAAAGCAGCACAAACCTACGGCAAGGTCGGCGGCTTCGCGCATTTGTCTACACTGGTCAAACGTATGAAAGCCAGTCGTCCTGGCGCATTGCTGCTGGATGGCGGCGATACCTGGCAAGGCTCGGCGACTGCGTTGTGGACCAATGGCCAGGACATGGTCGATGCCTGCCTGGCATTGGGCGTGGATGTGATGACCGCGCACTGGGAAATGACGCTGGGCGACAAACGCGTGAAGGAAATTGTTGAGAAAGACTTCAAAGGCAAAGTCGATTTCGTTGCACAAAACATCAAGACCACCGACTTCGGTGACCCGGTATTCCCGCCATATGTGCTGAAGGAAATGAATGGCGTGCAAATCGCCGTCATCGGCCAGGCTTTCCCGTACACACCTATCGCTAACCCACGCTATATGGTGCCGGAATGGAGCTTCGGGATCCAGGAAGAAAATATGCAAAAGATGGTCGACGAAGCGCGCAGCAAAGGCGCGAAAGTCGTAGTCGTGCTCTCGCATAACGGTATGGATGTGGATTTGAAAATGGCTTCGCGCGTACGCGGCATAGACGCCATCATGGGCGGCCATACGCACGATGGTATGCCAGCACCAGTTATCGTCAGCAATCCGGGTGGTAAGACACTGGTCACCAACGCCGGTAGTAATAGCAAATTCCTTGGAGTACTCGACTTCGATGTGCGCGGCGGAAAAGTACAAGGCTATAAATACCGCTTGTTGCCGGTGTTCTCCAACTTCTTGCCGGCGGACAAGGACATGGATGCATTAATCACCAAGATACGTGCACCGTATGAATCCAAGCTGAATGAACGCCTGGCGATGACGGAAGGTACTTTGTACCGTCGCGGCAATTTCAACGGCACCTTCGATCAGCTCATCGTTGATGCGCTGATGGATGTCAAAGGTGCGGACATCGCGTTCTCGCCCGGCTTCCGCTGGGGCACTTCGCTGTTGCCGGACAGTCCTATCCTGATGGAGCACCTGATGGACCAGACCGCGACGACTTACTCGTATAGCACACTGACCGACATGAGCGGTGCAACCATCAAAACCATATTGGAAGACGTGGCTGACAACCTGTTCAATCCTGATCCTTACTACCAGCAAGGCGGTGACATGGTGCGCGTCGGTGGCATGAGCTACACGATAGCGCCGAAAGAAAAAATGGGTGCACGCATCCAGGACATGCGTCTGGACGGCAAGCTGATCGACGCCAGCAAGACCTACAAGGTTGCGGGTTGGGCGCCAGTCGCAGAAGGAGCGTCCGGCGAACCGGTGTGGGATGTGGTGGCGCAGTGGTTGCGTACCAACAAGGTCGTCACACCACGCAAACTGAATACACCGCGTATCGTCGGCATGGATGGCAATCCGGGGATCGCGAATTAAATTGCTTGAGGTTGATTCAAGATGAAAAAGTTGATTGCTGGTTTGGTACTGGGTGTGACTTGTGTGTTTGCCTGGGCTTACGATGCGACGCAAGTGCCGGATATCAAGCAGACCAAGGCAGGGCTGTATCTGGATGCAAAGGAAGCTTACGCACTCAAGCAAAAGCTGGCTGACAAGGCTTATTTTGTTGACGTGCGTACGCGTGGTGAAATCACCTACGTTGGCATGCCGACCATAGTCGATGCCAGCATACCTTATGTAGAGCATCCGGATGACGCGCCTTGGGATGACAAGAATGGACGTTTCAAGCTGGACGTGAATAGCGACTTCGGGCCGGAACTGGCGCGACGTATGACCGTAGCAGGACTCGGTAAAAACGATACCGTGATCCTGATCTGTCGTTCCGGTGACCGCAGCTCGCGTGCGGCCAACTTGCTGACCGATCTTGGTTACACCAAGGTGTATTCGGTCGTTGACGGTTTTGAAGGTGACCTGGCAAAGAGCGGGCCGCAGGCAGGTCAGCGCGCAGTGAATGGCTGGAAGAATGCCGGACTGCCGTGGAGTTATAAGCTGGACAAGAGCAAATTGTATTTCCCCAAGTATTGAAATTCGCTGCGCGCCATTGCGCGTAGCCTGCTTCCTTAGGTGAGTAGCATGATGAAGCGCCTGTCCCTCGCCGTATCTCGTTTGCTATTGCTGGCATGCGTGGCCGTGTCCGGATCGGTGTACGCAGCCGATGTGCGGCCGGGCGACACGCCGGTATTGCCGACACTGACGACGCTGGACGGCAAGACCATCAATCCTGCCAGCTTGCGCGGCAAGGTCATCGTCATCAGTTACTTCGCGTCCTATTGCCCGTTCTGTGCAAACGAGGCACCGAAATTGCAAAAGCTGTATAGCAAGAATACGGACAAGTTGATCGTCATTGGCGTCAACATCGAAACCAAAGATCCTCAGCAGAAAGAGAAAGCGCAGCAGTGGGTGCGCAAGTACCAGCTCACGCATCCTGTCACTACGGACTTTGTCGCTCTCGAACGCGTGTTAGGCAAACGCCAGGGTTTGCCGATTAACTATGTATTCGACAAGCGTGGCATGCTGCGGCGAGTTGATGTTGGTGAAATCTTTGACGAAGACTTCGACGACATTGCCAGATTCGCGCAGCAGGATTGAGTAGCGTATGAAATCATTGCTTCTTTGTTTGCTGTGCCTGGTGTTCAGTGTGCCTGCTCTTGCAGACAATAAGGCGGCCGCGATTCCCATGGTGAGCGACCTGGCGCGTGACGGCGCGCAGGCAGAGCGTGAAGGCAAGCCTGTCATACTCTTTTTCTCCTTGCCGGGCTGTCCGTTCTGTCATGTGGTGCGGAATAACTATTTGCATCCATTGCTAAGGGATAGCAAAGTTAAGGATCGACCCATCATCCGTGAAGTTGATATGGCGAGTGCACAAAGCGTGCAGAATTTTGATCGCGGCAGCGCCAGCCCGCGCAGCATCGCGCAGAAATACAAGGTGATCGCAGCACCTACGGTGATCTTCGTCGATGCCAGCGGCTGCATGCTGGCACCGCCCATCATCGGTGGCGATATTGCAGGTGTCTATGGTGGGTATCTGGATAATGCGTTTGATGCTTCCGCCAAAAAAATAGCGGCAGCGAAGAAGGCGGGCAAGGTAGTGAAACGCGGAGTACAAGAATGCGTGCCACCGTAATTGATCAAGTCTATGAGCGTAAGCAGCCTGTGTATCCAGGCTGCTTTATTTTTACTTAATAATATATATAAATATATATTAAAATATTGCATATTGTTCGATGCTTAAAAGAGTGTGTATGAGTGCAACGGAAAGTGTGGATCTGGATGCCTTGCAGCAAGCCGCGGCTAAAGCCTGCGGCTTGCTCAAGACTTTATCCAACCGGGATAGATTGTTATTAATGTGCCAGTTGGCCGAGGGCGAGTACTGCGTCAGCGAACTGGAAGAGGCGACTGAAATACGGCAGCCGACTTTGTCACAGCAGTTGACTGTACTGCGTGAAGAGCAACTGGTGCATACGCGGCGCGAAGGCAAGCAAATCTATTACAGCATGGCCAGCAAAGAAGCGATGGCCGTGATTGAAGTCTTGTACCAACAGTACTGCGCACCTGCGAAGAGGAAAAAATCATGACGATAGACTGGATGCATTTCACGCCGTGGCATGCGCTGGCTGGCGGCTTGCTGATCGGACTGGCGGCGGCCCTGTTTATACTCTTCAACGGCAAGATCGCTGGTATCAGCGGCATACTCGGTGGCTTGTTGCGACCAGTGAAAGGCGACGTGCTGTGGCGCATTACGTTCTTGCTGGGCCTGATGATCTCGCCTTTGGTGTTTGCCCTGTTTCGCCCTTTGCCGGAGGTGACGATAGAAGCCAGTAATGTGACGCTGGTAATCGCAGGTTTGCTGGTCGGGCTGGGTACGCGCTACGGTGCGGGTTGTACCAGCGGTCATGGTGTATGCGGTTTATCGCGCCTGTCGCTGCGTTCGCTGGTTGCAACGTTGGCTTTCATGGTGGCAGGATTTCTGACCGTGTACATCGTGCGTCATTTGATCGTCTAGGAGCACCGTCATGCAAATCTTTATGGCATTACTGGCAGGTCTGATCTTCGGGATAGGTTTGATTATTTCCGGCATGGCTAATCCGGCCAAGGTCATCGGTTTTCTTGATCTGGGCGGGAAGTGGGATCCGTCGCTGGCTTTTGTGATGGGTGGTGCGATCTGCGTTGGCCTGATCGCTTTTAGCGCAGCTGCGAAACGTAGCAAGACTTTACTGGGTGAGCCTTTGCGTTTGCCGCAAGCGAAGCAGATAGACAAGCGGCTGGTATTCGGTGGCCTGGCATTTGGTGTCGGCTGGGGGCTGGCTGGTTATTGTCCGGGCCCGGCCTTAGCCTCGCTCGTCATCGGCCATAGTAAAACGGTTATCTTCGTGACGGCGATGGTGCTGGGTATGGCGATATTTGAATTGCTGGAAACGTATATGCGCAAACCGCAAGTGCAGACGAAGTAAGGCGAATCAACATTCGCAAGCAACAAAAAACCCGCTTCGGCCGAGGCTGAAAGCGGGTTTTTGTAAAGTTCAGGATTGCTCCCGAAACATGTTCTTGGTGGTGATAGGTGGACTTGAACCACCGACCCCAGCATTATGAGTGCTGTGCTCTAACCAACTGAGCTATATCACCAGATAGCCGAAAATTATCGCGTTTTTGGCATTCCCTGTCAATATCCAAATTCCATTACTTGCCGAATATTCGATAAAAATATTGTGGAATTTGCAATCAGCCTTGATTTTGCGCCGTTTCTATTTGTTGCAGGATGCTGCCAGCCGCATTGGGTGCGAGGCAATCGATGATGTGGCGGTCATCCATGGAGCGCAGCCAGGTGAGCTGTCGTTTCGCCAGTTGACGGGTAGCAGCGATGCCGCGCTCGCGCAATTCTGCCAGGCCGTAAGCGCCATCCAGATATTCCCAGCTCTGGCGATAGCCTACGCAGCGCATGGATGGCAGGCCCAGATGCAGGTCGCCCCGTGCGCGCAGTGCTTTGACTTCATCCAGCAGCGCGCCGCCTTTCAGCATGGCGTCGAAGCGCGTGGCGATGCGGGTATGCAGCACGCTGCGATCCGATGGTTCCAGTGCGATCGGCAACAGCGTAAACGGCAGTTCCGTTTTCGGTGCCTGCGCCAGCAAGGCCGACATAGGCTGACCGGTGAGGGCAATGATTTCCAGTGCGCGCTGTATGCGTTGCGAGTCGTTTGGTTTCAGGCGCTCGGCCGTAACGGGATCAAGTGCCGTCAGTTTGGCGTGCATCGCTGGCGAGCCGATTGCTGCCGCTTCTGCATCCAGTTCTGCGCGCAATGCTGTATCCGCTTGCGGCAGCGCATCCAGTCCATCTTTCAAACCTTTGAAGTAGAGCATGGTGCCGCCAACCAGCAGGGGCAGCTTGCCGCGGGCATGGATGTCTGCCGCCAGCCGTATCGCATCCTGGCGGAATTGCATGACGGAATACGACTCCAGCGGATCGAGGATGTCGATCAGATGGTGCGGTACTTGGGCCAGTTCTTCTGCGGTGGGTTTGGCGGTGCCTATGTCCATCTCGCGATAGACGAGTGCGGAATCGACGGAGATGATTTCTGCCGGGATGCGTTCCGCGATAGCCAGTGCGGCGGCAGTTTTGCCGGATGCGGTCGGTCCCATGATGGAGACGACCAGTGGTTTAGCCGACATCTTAACGTCCGCGCTCGAAGAGTTTGTCGAGATCGGACAAGCCCAGTTGTACCCAGGTCGGGCGCCCGTGATTGCACTGGTCGGCGCGTTCGGTGGCTTCCATCTGGCGCAGCAGCGCATTCATTTCCGGCACGGTCAGCATGCGGTTGGCGCGCACTGCAGTATGGCAGGCCAGGGTGCCGAGCAATTCATTGCGCCTTTCCACCAGCACGCGCGAGCCGCCGTATTCGCGTACATCACGCAAGACGTCGCGTGCCAGTGATTGCGCATCAGCGTTCCGCAGCAGGGTTGGTACTGCGCGTATTGCGAGCGTGGTCGGTGACATGACGGCGATATCAAAGCCCAGCGATTGCAGGGTTTCCTTGCTGTCTTCCGCAGTGCCGACTTCGACGTCATCCGCATAGAAGGTGATAGGGATAAGCAGTGGCTGCACCTGCATCGCATTGTCATCCAATGCGTTTTTTAATTGCTCGTAGAGTATGCGTTCATGTGCCGCGTGCATATCGACCAGCGCCAGGCCCTTGGTGTTTTGTGCAAGGATGAAGATGCCGTGCAACTGCGCCAGTGCGAAGCCGAGCGGGAATTCTTCATCCGACATGGTTTGCGCTGCACCACCATTGAAGACGGGCAGGGGCGATGCACCGCTGCTGTAATTGTTGCTGCCGTCGGTGACGGCTGTGTCCGTATTAAACAATGCACCGTAATTCGCCGTCGTTTGCGCGACGCCATATTGCTGCTGGAATTGCGGTGAAAAGGTGGTTTGCTGTGCATCGCGCAGCCATGGCAGTGCGCCGGATGGTGCAGGCGTCGGCGATGGTACTGCACCGAAGGCAGTGGCTGACGTTTGCGCCAGTGCGCGGCTGACCGCGTGGAATACGAATTGATGGACGGCGCGGCTATCGCGGAAACGTACTTCGATTTTCGATGGATGTACGTTGACGTCGACCAGGGCAGGATCCAGATCCAGGCTGATGACATACGACGGATAGCGGTCGCCGTGCAGCACGTCCTGATAGGCAGAGCGCACTGCGTGCGTCAGCAATTTGTCGCGTACGAAACGGCCGTTGACGTAGAAATATTGCGCGTCACCGCGCGCCTTGGAGGTAGTCGGCAAGCCGATAAAGCCATGCAGGTGCAAAGGTCCGGCAGTTTCTTCCAGTGGCAGGCGGGCACCGGAGAATTCGCTGCCGAGTATGTGTGCGCTGCGTTTGGCGATGTCGTTCACCGACCAGTGATCGACGGTCTTGCCATTGTGTGTCAGCGAGAACGCGACATCCGGGCGCGACAGTGCGATGCGGCGCACGACTTCTGCGCAATGGCCGAATTCGGTTTGTTCTGTTTTCAGAAACTTCCGTCGCGCGGGCGTATTGAAGTACAGATCCTGCACGTCGACGGTAGTGCCCTGGGAGCCGGACGATGGCGCTACAGTGTTTTTTTGATCGCTGCCTTGCACGCCGCAGATTTCCCACGCGTGCTGCGCATCTGCAGTGCGCGAAGTGAGCGTGAGTTGTGAGACGGATGCGATCGATGCCAGTGCTTCTCCACGGAAGCCCAGCGTGGCGACGTTTTCCAGTTCGTTCAGCGAATTGATTTTGGACGTTGCATGTCGTGCCAGCGCCAGTGGTAATTGTTCCGGGGCAATGCCGCGACCGTTATCGGTAATCGCGATGCGTTTTACGCCACCTTGCTCCAGCCGGATGTTGATGGTGGTGGCACCGGCATCCAGTGCGTTTTCCAGCAATTCCTTGACGACGGCGGACGGGCGTTCGACTACCTCACCGGCGGCGATTTGCGAAATGAGTTGATCGGAGAGTGGCTGTATCGGCCGGAGAGGTTGGGTGGTAGCGTACATGGGGAGATTATAACTTCTGATTGCCCGGCTGCACGGTGCAGTGAACTGTCGGCGCTGTCCGCAGTCTTTCTACGGTGCCTGTCGGCAGTGCCGCTGGTGTATCATTCCGCCGCTACCGAGGAAAATTATGGATTTCATGCAGTTCTTCGACATGATTTTGCATGTCGACAAGTATTTAGGCACTTTTATCGCGCAATACGGCATGCTGATTTATGTCGTGCTGTTCGCGATTATCTTTAGCGAAACCGGTCTGGTTGTCTTTCCCTTTTTGCCTGGCGATACCCTGCTCTTTATAGCGGGTGCATTTTGTGCGTCAGGCAGCATGAATTTGTGGCTGCTGCTGGCTTTGCTGATGACGGCGGCAATTCTGGGCAATACCGTGAATTACTGGATAGGGCATGCGATAGGCGAGAAGGTGTTCACCCACGATTATCGCTGGCTGGACCGCGATGCCTTGCGCAAAACCCATGCTTTCTATGAAAAACATGGCGGCAAGACGCTGATCCTGGCGCGTTTCATCCCGATTGCGCGTACCTTCGCACCGTTTATCGCGGGGGTGTCGGAAATGACTTTCTTCCGTTTTCAGTTATTTAACTGTATCGGTGCGGTGCTGTGGGTAGGTTTGCTGGTGGTTGGTGGTTACCTGTTCGGTAATATTCCTATCATTCGCGATCATCTGAATACCATCGTGCTGATTGGCGTTGGTGCTGCCGCGGTGCCGGTAGCACTCGGCGCCTTGTGGAAAGTCTTGCAACGTTTCAGAAGTAAATAAAACAAAAAAGGCGCTTGGTTTTACCCAAGCGCCTTTTTTCATCGTACTTCCTTTACATCATCCGACTTTTCGCCAGCGGTGGATTTTTCGCAAAGTATTTCCTGATACCTTGTGCCACCGCATCTGCCATCCGGTCCTGATAAGCATTGTCGTTCAGCTTGGCTTCTTCTTCCGGGTTGGAGATAAAAGCGGTTTCGATCAGGATGCTCGGGATATCCGGCGCTTTCAATACCGCAAAACCTGCCTGTTCCACTGCATTCTTGTGCAGGCGATTGACGCCGCCGATTTCGTTCAGGACCGCTTTGCCGAGGCGCAGGCTGTCATTGATCTGCGCCGTCGTGGAGAGGTCGAGCAAGACACTGGCGAGTTGCTTGTCGTGGTTCTTGATATTCGTGCCGCCTATCAAATCGGCAGCATTTTCCTTGTTCGCGAGCCAGCGTGCAGCAGTCGAGCTTGCACCTTTTTCCGACAGGGCGAAAACCGACGAGCCATTTGCTGTCGGTTGCACGAAGGCGTCCGCATGGATCGAAACAAACAAGTCAGCTTGTACCTTGCGCGCTTTTTGTACGCGTACATGCAGCGGCACGAAGTAGTCGCCGTCACGCGTCAGCATGACACGCATATTCGGGTGCTGTTCCAGTTTGGCCTTGAGGCGCTTGGCGATCGACAGCACGATGTGTTTTTCATAGCTGCCGCCACGGCCGACCGCGCCCGGATCTTCGCCACCATGACCGGGATCGAGCGCGATAGTCAGCATGCGGCTGACTTGCGGCGGACGATCAGGTTTGGGTTCGGCAAACGGTGGTTTGACTTCGGCTACCGGCGGCGGCATGGTCGGCTCATCCGGTTTGTCGAGCGACCATTGGCCTTTTTCTATCAGCGCAGCGATCGGATCAGGTGGATTGACCGGATACAGATCGAACACCAGGCGGTGCTGATACTTGTCTACCGGTGCCAGCGTAAACACCTGTGGATTCACTTCTTCCTTCAGGTCGAATACCAGGCGCACCACGCCCGGACGGTTCTGGCCGACGCGTACCTGTTTGATATAGGGATCGTTAGGCTGTATTTTCGCGATCAGGCTTTTCAGCGTCGGATTCAGATCGATACCTTCGACGTCCACCACCAGCCGCTCAGGATCCTTGATGATGAAGTGATTGGTTTTCAGATTGGCGTCGTTTTCTAGCGTGACGCGGGTGTAGTCCTCGGACGGCCAGACGCGCACGGCGAGGATTTGGGAAGCAAATGCCGGTAGCGGCGAAAACAGCGAGATCAGCAGAGTGCCGCCAGCCTTGAGGACTGTGCGACGCACTTTTGCTTTCACAGGTTTGGAGCGAATTTCAGTCGGTTCAGACATTCAACACCTTGGTCGGACAACGCATGCAATTCTACATCACGCCCTTCGCCCGCAACGGCGAGTGAAATGCTGATGTCGGGAGGAGGCAATACCGTTTCAGCCTTTTCCGGCCACTCGATAATGCAGATTGTTTTGTGATTGAAGTACTCGCGGAAACCAGCATCGAGGAATTCTTCGGCACTGGCCATCCGGTACAGGTCGAAGTGGATGACGTTGACTGCTGCGTCGCCGATAGTGACCGTGTACGGTTCAGCCAATGTGTAAGTCGGGCTTTTCACATGGCCGGTATGGCCCAGCGCGTGCAGCATGGCGCGCGTCAATGCGGTTTTGCCCGCACCCAGATCGCCGTGCAGATAGATGGTCAGGCCCGGTTGCAGCGCACGCGCGAGCGATGCGCCCAGTGCGAGGGTGCCGGCTTCTTCATGCAGATGGGCAGTGAAATTTTGCATTGAATAAGGGTATCCCTGAGTTTGGGTGCTGGATGATGCACCTCGTGCCAGTACTTTAACCTGCAGCTACGATGCAAATATGTGTCCTGAGTTCAATCTTTTTTCAGGCGAGCGTATTTTATTCCTGCGCCGGGAGCCGCGATAGTGTTGTAACACCTGCGATGCAGAAAAATTCCTGCTTACTGTAACAGTGCCAGCCATAGCGGCAGTGTCGCCATCGAAATCAGGGTGCCGGCAGAAATCAGGAAAGCCACAAACGGGCCATTGCCCCCCATGCGTACCGCCAGTACATAGGCGCTGGATGCAGTCGGCAGTGCGGCAAACATCACCACCATTTGCAAATGCGCGGTTGACAGGCCCAGCCAGAGGCCGAGGCCATAGGTGACCAGCGGCACGATCAGCAATTTGACGATGATGAAGTAAGCGGCGATGCCTTTCGACGCATGCAAACCGGTCAGGCGCAGACCGGCACCGACCATAATCAGGCCCAGTGCGATCGATGCATTGCCAAGCCGTGACAGGAAAGCGCCCGCCAGTTCCGGTACATGGAAGCCGAGCAGATTGAAGGCGACGCCGCCCACGGTGGCCATCAGCAGCGGGTTCTTCAGCAATTCAAATATCAGCCCGCCCTTGTTCTTCACCAGCGCGTGGACCGCCGCCATATTGCACAAGGGGACCGCAAAGCCGATTACCAGACCCATCAGCGAAGTACCTTCGGCGCCGCCGAGACGGCTGGCGATTGCCAGTGCGATATAGGAATTGAAGCGGAATGCCGTTTGCACACCGGATTCAAACACCATGGGTTCTGATTTGAACAGCGGTTTGGCCAGCCAGCCAAAGACGATGCCGGTGACGCAGGCGGCAATCGCGACTTGCAGGAACTGGCCGGTAGCGGCGAAGTTGATCGGTGAGCGTGCGCAGGAGTAGAACAGCAGTGCCGGGAACAGCACGTAGTAAATCAGTTTCTCCATCCCTATCCAGAATTCGGCGTGCCATTTGGTGACACGGAACAGAACTGCGCCGAACAGGATCAGCATGAAGTCGGGCAGCAGGATATTGACGATATGCATGACGATCAGCGCCGGGCGCCGGAGTGGAGTAACAGTTCAGGAAAACGTCAGGGTTACCGGGGTACGATGCGCGCCCCGGTATGGTGTGATTTTACTTTAAGAGGCGTGCCAGTTCGACCGCGGTCTTTACATTCATCTTGTCGAAGATGTGCGCGCGGTGTACTTCGACCGTACGCATGCTGATGCCCAGTTTGTCGGCAATGACTTTATTCATCTTGCCTTCGAGGATCAGGTCCAGCACTTCGCGTTCACGACCCGACAATGCTGCCAGGCGGGTGTGGATGGCAACGCTGGCTGATGCATGTTCGGAGGAGGCAAGTGCTTCCTGGATACGATCCATCAGCTTGTTGTCATTGAATGGCTTTTCAAAGAAATCGAAAGCACCGCGCTTCAAAGTGTCGACCGCCATCGGCACGTCACCGTGACCGGTCAGGAAAATAACCGGGAAAGTCTGTGTCAGGCCGCGTGTGGTCAGCAAGTCAAACAAGGCGACGCCGCTGACTTCCGGCATACGCACATCCAGCAAGATGCATTGTCCTTGCGGGCTGGTGGCGCGGGTCATGTTATCCAGTGTGGCGAGGAAAGCCTTGCCGCTGTCATAGGCGGCGGCCGGGATGCCGCGCGACTTGGCCAGCCACATCAGCGAGTCGCGGATTACTTCTTCATCGTCAATAATGTGCAGCATTAAATATCCTGTCGGTCTGCCGGGTGTTGCGTTGTATCTGAGTGATATCAGCTGTTACATCGCTGATATAAGTATCAAAAATATATCAAAAGGATGTCTTTTATCTCCGGTTTGCACGCATTGTCGTTTCGATCAAGCGATTTTGCAATGTCGGAAGTGAAAAACGGAAGATGGTGCCACCGCCCGGATTGTCCGTATGCGTGAGTGTGCCACCGTGGAATTCTATTGCAGTACGACAAATACTCAAGCCCATACCCATACCGTCCGCCTTGGTTGAGAAGAACGGAGAATACAGGCGTTCCGCAACTTCCGGCGGGATACCGTGACCCTGGTCGCTGATCGAGACCACCACGTTCGGCGGGATCGCATCATCGACGGCCGCGGCGATGCGCAGCACGCGTTTTTCCGGCGCGATGTTTTGCATGGATTCGATCGCGTTACGGGTCAGGTTGAGCAGCACTTGCTCCAGCAAGACGTGATCGGCCAGCACGGACGGCAGGTTGTCCGGAATATCGATCTTGATGAAGACGAAGTATTTTTGCGCCTGCAGTTCGACCAGCGGCGCGACGTTATCGATTAACTCTTCAATAGTGACCGCAGTACGCATAGGCTCGCGTTTCTTCACGAAGGTATGCACGCTGCGTATGATTTGCCCGGCGCGTTGCGCTTGCGCCTGTGCTTTTTCCAGTGCGTGCGTCAGCATATCGATATTGACGTCGGCTTCCTTCGATTTGTCTCGTTCCAGCATATTCAGCGCACCGGTGGTGTAGCTCGAGATTGCTGCCAGCGGCTGGTTCAGCTCATGCGCGAGGGTAGAGGCAATCTCACCCATAGTGGCCAGGCGTGCGCTGGCTTGCAGTTTTTCTTCCTGCTGGCGGTTCAGGTCTTCGACCCGTTTGCGATCTGAGATATCGAGGATGGAACCCATCCAGCCGGTTTGCGCACCGGTGTTATCAACCAGTGGCGATTCAAAAATCAGTACTGGTATGCGGCGCCCGTCCGAGTGCTGGAAGATGGTTTCAAAGCCTTGCGGGTTGGCGGTGCCAGCTGCGACCTGGGAAAAGTGACGTTGATATTCAGTGCGCGCTTCCGGAGCCCAGTAAGGCATGGGCGGCAGGTGGCCGACGATTTCTTCGGCCGGCATGCCGACCATTTGCGAGAACGCCGGATTCACATAAGTTACGCGTCCCTCCAGGTCGCGCGCGCGCAGACCGGTGATCAGCGAGTTTTCCATCGCGGTACGGAAGGCGATCTGTTCGCGCAACGCGGTTTCCGCGGCCAGCCGTCGATTAATATCGCGCCACAGTGCGATCAAGCTCCAGGCCAGACCCAGCGAGAGCAGGATGACGGTATCGACCAGCAAACTAGGCAGCAGCTTGGGCGCGCTCTTGATACTGTTGGTGCTGAGTTTGAGCGAGAGACCGGCCAGGTTGAGTGCGCGTCGGTGTGTATAAACACCGCGACCGGCACCGCCGGATGCACGTTTGTGGATGATGACGTCGTTAATATCAGTCAGGGCAATTTCATTGTCCTGGGCAAACCACCACGGCACCATATCGTCCAGGATGCTGGAGGCGAGATAGCTGGCGATGATGCTGCCGATATATTTGTTACCAACAAAAAGCGGCACGTGATAGTCGATCATCACCGGACCACTGATATCGGTGGCTGGTTGGCTGTAGAGTGGGGTGCGGGTCGTGCGTGCGCGTTCGTACGCGCGCTTCGAAGGTGCCGACAGCTCATTCAGGCTGATCAGCGTTTCATCGGTCGAGGTCAGCAACTTGCCATCTGCGTCGAGCTGGATGATGCGATGGATTTCGTGATTATTGCGGATCAGGCCTTCCATCCGGTCCAGCAGACGCTTGCCGACCAGATAGCCGGATACAATCTCGGAACCCATCAGGCCCAGGCTTTCTTCGTTGCGTTGTAGCTGGAAGCGTATGGTTTGCTCGACCCACAGGGAGTCAGCGATCAGTTGTTCCTGGCGTTCGGCGGCTTCCTGCTGCTTCTCATGCAGCGGCAGCCAGATCAGCGTAGTCAGGAACAGCAGCGCCAGGAATAATGGAGCAAGCCAGCGCCACGCCTGTTTGCGACTTGGAAAACCGAAGCTTGGTGAGCGGGTTTGATTTGGTATCATAAATAACTAAATAAAAAACCGACCATACTATTTACATAAAAAGCGCTGATTAAATAGAACGTATTGCGCTGGTATAGTTGGTACCGATTTTTTGTGGTTCTTACAGCATTACATTCAAATTAAAAAATGCTGGTGTATTGCGAGAGCGCGCAGAGTTCATTTACCGCGGCGCAGGATGTGGTTAACCACAGTTGTGACGCCTACAGTGACTGCGCATAGTATCAACCCGAAATTGAGATTTCCTGGTCGTGCGATGAAATTAGCAACAAAACTGCATCTGTTTATGCTCGGTTTGGCATTATCGCTGACCAGCGTAATTGTATCCGCGCAAACGACCACTGTAATTAAATTCAGTCACGTTTCTCCGGCCGATAGCCCGAAAGGCAAGGCTGCGCTGCGTTTCAAGGAATTAGTGGAGCGTAATAGCCAGCGCCGTATCCGGGTCGATGTCTATCCAAATAACCTGCTCTATAAAGAAACCGATGAACTGGAAGCGCTGCAATTGGGTGCTGTACAGATGCTGGCGCCGTCACTGGCCAAGCTGGCCCAGTTCGGGGTGCAGGATTTCGAAGTATTTGATTTGCCGTTCGCCTTTACTGACAAGGAATCAGTAACGCGTGTGACCGAAGGCCCGATCGGCAAGACCCTGCTGCGCAAGCTGGATTCCAAAGGCATGGTAGGCCTCGCCTACTGGAATAACGGTTTCAAGATCATGTCCGGCAATAAGCGCCTGCGCGTACCGTCTGATTTCTCCGGACTGGCGATGCGTATCCACTCTTCCAAAGTACTGTCATGGCAGATGGAGTCACTCGGTGCGATTCCATTGATACTGGATGCATATGAAGTCTACCCGGCCTTGCAAGGTGGTGTGGTTGACGGTGCAGAAACTTCACCTGTTAACTTTTACGCAAGAAAATGGTACGAGGTACAGAGCAATGTGACGATTTCCAATCACGGCTATCTTGGTAGTGCGGTGGTGGTGAACAAGAAGTTCTGGGATGGCCTGCCTTCCGATTTGCGCAATACGATAGATCTCGCAATGCGCGAAGCGACGGTGTATGGCAATAATCTGGCGGAAGAAGAAAACGCCGCAGCACTGCAGGCGATCAAGAAATTAAAGAAGGTCAAGGTTTATACACTGACCGAACAGGAAACCGAAGCCTGGCGGCAGGCAATGCTGCCGGTACATAAACTGCTGGAAGGCCGGATCGGCAAAGCCATCGTTTATGGCGTTACACGCGATGCTGACCAGCGCCGCAATAATCCACGTTAAACACGTATCAGTAATACATAAGCGATATTAGTTAAGGCATTTAATATGATTATTTTTCATGTTGTGCCGGCGGAAATGTATCGATAATGTGAATTCTTGTTTCACCGCGCAGGTATATCAGTGATATGTACCATTACAGGTGTAAATTGCCACGAATCTTTCTTGCCGGTGGTCTACAAAATCGTTTAGTCTTGACCTCGCAAGTTTGGTGAAAGGTTCGGTAAGTATGATCAGCCCCCTTGGATTAATTTGGGTGCATATTGTCCTGAACTATTCAAACCGTTTCTTCGCTTCATATTAGGTGCATCAATATCCTCGTATCGCTTTATTTGCGATTTTGTTAGGATGAACAAACAGCTGGCCTTGATTAGTCCGGTTGTAGTTTTTCCAATAATTATTAAATCAGGAGACACGTCACATGAAACATAAATTTCTGAAATCGGTTGCTGGCCTGGCTATGTTCGCAAGCGCATTTGCCTATGCCCAAACACCTTACCCAACCAAGCCGATCACCATGATCGTGCCGTTTGCTGCGGGTGGTCCGACCGATACAGTGGCGCGTCTGGTTGCGCAATCGATGGGCAACACACTGAAACAAACCGTACTGGTTGAAAACGTCGGCGGCGCTGGCGGCACGATCGGTGCAGCACGCGTTGCGAAATCCGCACCTGACGGCTACACCCTGTTCCTGCACCACATCGGTCAATCGACAGCACCTTCGCTGTATCGCAAACTGAGCTACAACGCGATCGATGATTTCGAGCCTATCGGCCTGATCACCGACGTGCCTATGACTTTCATCGCACGTGGCGACTTCCCTGCAAAAGACCTGAAAGAATTGCTGGCCTACGTTAAAGCCAACAAATCCAAAGTAACTTACGCCAATGCCGGTGTTGGTTCGGCCTCCCATCTGTGCGGTATGTTGTTCATGACAGCTATCGACACCGAACTGACCACTGTGCCTTACAAAGGCACCGGTCCTGCAATGAACGATTTGCTCGGCGGTCAGGTTGATTTCATGTGCGATCAAACCACCAACACCACCAGCCAGATCAAAGGCGGCAAAATCAAGGCTTACGCTGTCACCACCAAAACACGCGTACCTTCGTTGCCTAACCTGCCAACCATGAACGAAGCTGGCTTGCCAGGCTTTGAAGTTGCCGTGTGGCATGGTCTGTATGCTCCTAAGAGCACACCAAAACCTATCATCGACAAACTGGAACACGCTTTGCAAGTCGCTTTGAAAGATCCGACTGTCAAGCAACGTTTTGCTGATCTGGGTACCGAGCCGGTTGCAGAAAACCGCGCAACACCAGAAGCACTGCGAGCACACCTGAAAGCGGAAATCGCCAAGTGGGCACCAATTATCAAGAAAGCCGGCGTCTACGCTGACTGATCACTCCATGCAGTAAATTTAAAAATGACGAGATACGCGCAGGTGTATCTCGTCATTTCAGTAAGTGGCCCGGTAAAATCGCACCCACCGGGACACGGCAGTACAGAAAGTTTTTTGTTCGACGTTTGATGTTTGTTATTCAACGTTGAGCCATCTGGTTTTTAGAGAAGGGGAGCAACTTGTTATCATTCATTCGACATCCCAAGGACTTTTGGACTGGGGTTATTTTTATCTGTATCGGTCTGGCCGCCGTCATCATCGGCCGCGATTACACGATGGGTACGGCCGGCAAAATGGGTCCTGCCTATTTCCCTACCATCCTCGGTGGCCTGCTGTCCCTGATCGGTCTGGCTGCGATGGTGCGTTCATTCTTCCGTGACGGCGAGCCGATCGGGAAGTTTGCCGTCAAAGAAACAATTCTGATCCTGACCGGCGTTCTGCTGTTCGGTTTCCTGGTACGTGGTGCGGGTCTGGTGGTTGCTGTATTTGCGATCATCATGTTCAGTGCATACGCCAGTTCAAAATTCAAATGGGTACCGGCGATCTTGCTGGCCACAGGTGCTGCCGTTTTCTCGGTAGTGGTTTTCGTCCAATTGCTCGGCTTGCCGATTGCGATTATTGGCCCATGGTTCGGCGGTTAAAAGGGTACTCACATGGAATTATTTGCTAATTTGGCGCTAGGTTTTGACACGGCAATGTCCTTGCAAAACCTGGCCTACTGTCTGGCCGGGGTATTCCTCGGCACCGCCGTCGGCGTGTTGCCAGGTCTGGGTCCTGTGGCCACGATCGCGATGCTGTTGCCGGCGACTTTTGCTTTGCCTCCGATTTCCGCTCTGATCATGCTGGCCGGTATTTACTACGGCGCCCAGTACGGCGGCTCCACTACCGCGATTCTGGTCAACCTGCCCGGGGAGTCATCCTCGGTGGTGACGGCGATCGATGGTTATCAGATGGCGCGTAACGGGCGAGCGGGTAAGGCGCTGGCTACTGCGGCTATCGGCTCCTTCTTTGCCGGTACTGTGGCAACCATCCTGCTGGCATTGTTTGCACCGCCACTGGCTGACCTCGCATTGAAATTCGGTCCTGCCGAATACTTCTCGCTGATGGTGCTGGGTCTGGTTGCTTCCGTCGTCCTGGCCAGCGGTTCGCTGCTCAATGCGATCGGTATGGTGATCCTGGGTCTGTTGCTGGGCCTGGTCGGTTCCGACGTTAACTCTGGTGCGGCGCGTTATACCTTCGACTTGCCTGAGCTGGCCGACGGTATCAACTTCGTCATCGTGGCGATGGGTATGTTCGGTATCGGTGAAATCATCCGCAACCTCGAACATGAAGAAACCCGTTCGCTGCTGATGAAGAAGGTTTCCGGTCTGATGCTGACCAAGGATGACTTCAAACGCATCATCGCTCCGGTCCTGCGTGGTACGGCACTCGGCTCGGCGCTGGGTATCCTGCCAGGCGGCGGCGCGATGCTGGCATCGTTTGCAGCGTATTCGATCGAGAAAAAAGTATCGAAGAACTCGGCAGAATTTGGCAAGGGCGCAATCGAAGGTGTGGCAGCTCCTGAATCGGCCAACAACGCCGGTGCGCAGACTTCGTTCATTCCTATGCTGACTTTGGGTATCCCGTCGAATCCGGTGATGGCGCTGATGATCGGTGCGATGATCATTCAGGGTATCCAGCCAGGTCCTGCAGTGATGACCGAGCAACCAACCCTGTTCTGGGGTCTGATTGCTTCGATGTGGATCGGTAACTTCTTCCTCATCGTGCTGAACCTGCCGATGATCGGTTTGTGGGTACGCATGATTACCGTGCCTTACCACCATCTGTTCCCGGCGATTCTGCTGTTCTGCGCGATCGGTGTCTTCAGCTTGAACAACAGCGACTTTGATATTTACCTGATGGCCCTGTTTGGCCTGTTTGGTTATATCTGCGCCAAGCTGGATGCGGAACCTGCACCTATGCTGCTGGGCTTCATTATCGGACCGATGATGGAAGAATACCTGCGTCGTGCATTGCTGCTGTCGCGCAGTGATCCGATGGTGTTTATCCAGCGTCCGATCAGCGCAACCATGCTGGCAGTTGCCGTATTGGCGATGGCGGTCGTGTTGATGCCTGCATTGCGCAAGAAACGCGAAGAAGCATTCAAGGAAGACTAATAACACGGCCACTGCCTGTTACGGGCAGCAGGCCGGTGAGTCGAGGAGACCTGTGTTGCACGACGCTATTGAGGTCAGTTAGTCATAGCCGGTAATGCAGAGAAAAATTCAGGGCGCATCGTCAGATGCGCCCTTTTTATTTGGCTTGCGGCGGGGGCTTGTCAGCCAGATGCCTACAATAAATCACGAAATTCTGTCAAAAATATTATTGCGGATATGACGGAAAACGTTGTTAAAAAACATACCATTTGCAGTTTTCCTCCGCTATGATCCGTTTCAGATGAATGCTTGATTTCTGTGGGATAGCTTCCTATAATCACCCCACTTTGGTGCAAGGCCAGGCCGGCACCAGCCAGGCAAGCAGTACAGGATAGTCAGGATAGATAGCAGGAGACAGATACACACACGGCATCGATGCCGGATAGTAGGGGAGACCTGTATCAATAAAGCGGCGATAGCGATGCTATACGTTGCAAGGGTACAGTAGAGGTATTTGAGGGCGCATCGCGAGATGCGCCTTTTTTGTTTTATGCTTAGGCTCTTGAGTATTTATCCCATCCGTCGCCATGCAACAGAATGCAGCCCAGTCCCTGTTCACCGCTATCGTTGAAGCGTCCTTCGGTGCCGTCGGCATCCGTGTCGAAGACGGCCATGTACGCGAGCTGGTGTATCTGCCCGCCAGCTTCCATGAAAAGGCCGCAGTCGATGCGGTATCCGAGCGTGCCGCGGTACAGGTCGATCGCTATCTGCACGATGCGGACTTCCGCTTCGACTTGCCCTTGGCGCCGATAGGCACTGCCTTCCAGAACAAGGTCTGGAAAGCGATTGCTGAAATCCCGCGCGGTGAGGTGCTGACCTACGGCGACATAGCGCGCCGGGTGAAATCCGCGCCACGTGCCGTCGGCCAGGCTTGCGGTGCCAACTGGTATCCACTGGTCATCCCTTGTCACCGCGTGACGGCGGCGAATGGCCTCGGTGGTTTCTCGCATTACGATGATGAGACCAGCTTCCATGTTGGCGTGAAGCGCTGGCTGCTGGCACATGAGAAGGTCGAAGGGTATCGATGAGCACGGAAGCTTTGCGCAGTCAGGGCGAGATAGACGAGTTCTGCGATACCTTGTGGCTGGAAGATGGTCTCGCCAAAAATTCACTGGAAGCCTATCGTCGTGATTTGCGCCTGTTTGCCGTCTGGCTGCAGCAGGAGCGTGGCAAGCCTTTGCTGGAAGCGCATGCCGAAGATTTGAACGGCTATTTCTACGCCAAGCACGCCACCACCAAAGCCACCTCATCGAACCGGCGCCTGGCAGTGCTCAAGCGCTTCTATCAACTGGCGCTGCGGCAAAACAAAATCAAGGACGATCCCTGCCTGCACCTGCGCTCGGCCAAGCAGCCGCCGCGCATGCCCAAGACTTTGTCGGAGGCGCAGGTCGAAGCCTTGCTGGCAGCGCCGGATATCAACACTCCCTTGGGTTTGCGCGATCGCACCATGCTGGAACTGATGTATGCCAGCGGCTTGCGTGTGACCGAGCTGGTATTGCTGAAGTCGGTCGAAGTCGGCATGAACGAAGGCGTGCTGCGTATTACCGGCAAGGGCGGCAAAACGCGTTTGATTCCGTTTGGTGAAGAAGCGCGGGCGTGGATAGAGCGCTACCTGAAGGAAGCGCGTAGCGTGATCCTGGACGGCCAGATAGACGACGCCTTATTTGTGACCGCACGCGGTGGCGCGATGACGCGTCAGATGTTCTGGACCCTGATCAAGAAACATGCGCTGGTGGCAAATATCAATGCACCTCTGTCACCACATACCTTGCGGCATGCCTTTGCCACCCATTTGCTGAATCACGGGGCGGATTTACGCGTCGTGCAGCTTTTGCTGGGTCATTCGGATATTTCCACCACGCAAATCTACACCCATGTCGCCCGCGAACGTTTGAAGCGTTTGCATCAGATGCACCATCCGCGCGGCTAAAATTTTGGGGTGGAATTATGTTTGCGTCACAAAGCATGGACATTGCGTGCTCTTGCCCGTCATAGGCTGACGTTCGACGAACTTTCCATCTGGAAATGTCTGTGTCCGCCTGCCGATATGACACGTAAAGGACGGTGGCATGCTAGCATTCGTCCCATAGCAGGGCGTGTTTGCAGAAAGTGCGCCGCTGACTACCCACCTTCAACAGAACATCCACTCAAAGAGCGACCACTTGGCTAAACCTAACTTCCAGTACGAAAAGCGTCAAAAAGAGTTGGAAAAGAAGAGAAAGAAAGAAGAAAAACTCAAGCGCAAGCTGGAAAAGGGCAATGCCCCTGACGACAGCGTTGCTGCGGAAGGTGATGATGACAACAACGATGCTGAGCAAGTGAGCAGCGACCTGCCTGCTGCAGACAGATAATCGACCAGTTCTTCTGCCGCGTCTGCGTCCTTAGTCGTCGGATGCCGGTTCCACTGTCTGCTCATGCAGCAGTATGCGCGCCAGTACCAAACCATGATCCGAAGCATAAGCCTGCCTGAAAACCATATGGTCATTCAGGTACATCACTTCGACGACCTCACCTAGCGCCGATGGCGAGCCAGGATTGAATTCTTCCGATACCAGGATGTGATCTATCGTCTCGTAGCTGTTGTCGTGGATATGCGTATAGCCGACATCACGCAACACATCACGGCGTGACTGGATACGGTAACTTTCAAACAGGCGGTCATCGACCCCATTCAATGGATACTTGCCCAGGCCCATCACCATCTGGGTCGGGATCGCATCGGCAACATCGTTGAAGTCACCCATGACGACGATGGGTTTGCGCTGCACCTGTTTGATATCCGACAGCAAATGCCGCAAGCCCAACGCATCGGTGCCACGCCGTATCAGCGAGCGCAGCATGGCGATGCCAGTCTGGTCCGGCAATTCATCATCCAGGTCATTGCGGTAATCCGGCAGCTTGGACTTCAGGTGACAGACGAAAACATCGACCGCCAGCCCGGGTGCGGCTTCTATCTGGGCGTGCAGGATAGGGCGGGTGAAATGCGTGACCGGGTGGGCGACGCCAGGCAGCGTGATTGCCAGCTGGTGCGGTAAGTCACGAAAAACCGTCGCACCGGCCAGTACCGGCAGGCGTGTAATCATGGCCACGCTGGGCGTCAGGTGGTCGGCGTCGGGATCGGGATCAAAGCCCAGCTGTTGCGCATGGCGATATTTCTGGGTTTTTGCCAGCACGTCGCTCAGCGCCTGCTGGGAAAAGATCTCCTGCAGGCCGATCACGTCGGCATCCAGCCGGTCCAGCTGCTGCGCTATCCAGGTGATCTTGGCATCGTATTCTTCGGCAGAATACGGGATCTGGTCTTCATAGTATTTCGTGCCCGGCAATGCCAGATTGCAGACATTGAAGGTGGCAAAGCGGAGTTCTTGTTGCATAATGTGCTCCAAATTTTATAGATGAGCGTAACACGCATGGCCAAAAAAGAGCATATTTCCGAAACGCCAGCGACCCAATGGTTGCGTCGTAACGGGATAGGTTTTTCCGAACACCCCTACGATTATGAAGAACATGGCGGAACCACGGTTTCGGCGCAAAAACTGGGTGTCGATGAGCACCATGTAGTAAAAACGCTGGTGATGCAGGATGAGGCAGCCAAGCCATTGATCGTGCTGATGCACGGCGACCGCAAGGTCTCGACCAAGAACCTGGCGCGCCAGATCGGCTGCAAGTCAGTGGAACCGTGCAAGCCGGAAGTGGCGAACCGTCATTCCGGTTTCCTGATTGGCGGCACGTCGCCTTTCGGCACACGGAAACAGATGCCGGTCTACGTAGAGCAGAGTATCCTTGCGCTGGAACAGATTTATATCAATGGTGGTCGGCGCGGTTACCTGATTGGTATCGCACCGCAGGTGTTGACAGATAGCCTGGCGGCCAAGCCGGTGCAGTGTGCGCTCGAAGAATAGTGGTTGCCGCCATGCAGGCGGCGCAGAAATACTAAAAAGGTTGGTATGAATACAGTTTTATTTGCGATCGGAGCGTATCTGATCGGTTCGATTTCTTTTGCAGTGGTGGTCAGCAAATGTTTCCGTTTGGCTGATCCGCGCAGCTACGGTTCGAAGAATCCTGGCGCGACCAATGTCCTGCGCAGCGGGAACAAGAAAGCCGCGATCCTGACCCTGCTCGGTGATGGTGCCAAAGGTTTTGTCGCAGTCTGGCTGGTCAAGCATTTCGGTCCAGCCTATGGTGTGCATGAGAATGGCGTGGCGCTGGTCGCGATCGCTGTTTTCCTCGGTCACCTGTGGCCTATCTTCTTCCGCTTTGTCGGCGGTAAAGGTGTGGCGACTGCGCTCGGCGTATTGCTGGCATTGAATGGCTGGCTGGGCCTGGCGACGCTGATTACCTGGCTGGTGATCGCCTATGCATTCCGCTATTCGTCACTGGCCGCTTTGATCGCTAGCATCTTTGCACCGTTCTACTACGGTTTGATGTTTGGCCCGGATGTGATCTTGCTGGCAGTGCTGGCGATGAGCATCCTGCTGGTCTACAGACACAGCAAAAACATTGGTAACCTGTTGGCAGGAAAAGAAAGCCGCCTGGGCAGCAAGAAGAAGTGAGTGTGCGGCGAGACGGAAGCTATCCTGTAAGGCTTAGCTTCAGATCTCGCGTATGCTATCCAGCGGCCAGCGTGGCTTCACATTGAAAGCATAATCGCGCTTGGCCGCATCAGGATTCAGTTGCAAACGCATCGCTCCGGCGAATGCAATCATCGCACCATTGTCAGTGCAAAATTCCAGTTCCGGATAAAACACCTTGAAGTGCTTCTTGGCAGCCGCTGCATTCAACGATGCGCGCAATTGTTGATTCGCACCGACGCCACCGGCGATCACCAAGCGCTTGAGGCCGGTGTGCTTCAGTGCGGTCACGCATTTGGCGGTCAGTACTTCAACGATGGCATCAACAAAGGCACGTGCGATATTGGCTTTGTCCTGCTCGCAGATATTCGTGGTTTGATTCTTGACGACTGTCAGCACTGCGGTCTTCAGACCGGAAAAGCTGAAATCCAGATTCTTTGAGTGCAGCATAGGGCGCGGCAGCTTGTAAGCAGTCGGATCACCGAACTCAGCCATGCGTGAAATCGCCGGACCGCCGGGATAGCCGAGACCCAGTAACTTGGCAGATTTGTCGAAGGCTTCACCCGCCGCATCATCCAGCGTTTCACCCAGCATGGTGTACTGGCCGACGCCGTCGACCCGCATCAATTGCGTATGGCCGCCGGATACCAGCAAAGCGATGAAGGGAAACTCAGGTGGCTCGCTGGCCAGCAAAGGCGACAGCAAATGCCCTTCCAGGTGATGGATGCCCAATACAGGTTTATCCAGCGCCAGGCCGAGGCCGCAGGCGACAGATGCGCCTACCAGCAAGGCACCCGCCAGGCCTGGGCCCTGGGTGTAGGCTATCGCATCGACCGCATCATGCTGGACGCCGCTATCTTTAAATACTTGCTCCAGCAATGGAATCGCGCGACGGATATGGTCGCGGGACGCCAGTTCCGGCACTACACCACCGTATTCCTCATGCATTTTCACCTGTGAATAAAGAGCATGCGCAAGCAAGCCGCGTTGTGTGTCATACAACGCCAGACCCGTTTCATCACAGGAGGATTCGATACCAAGAACAAGCATGGGGAGTAAAGTTGCCAATCAGATGCAACATGTGGTGTGATTCTTGCGTGGATTGTAGCGTATTCTGCTCACCGACCGCAGGACTTGCTTTTGGAATGTTGTGATGATTGAAACTACACCACCCGATTTTCGCCCTGATTTGCGTTCCGACGTGCGTACTTTGCGCATCATCGTCGTCAATACCGTCATGCCGCCAGAAGGTGAGCAGGATGAAAACGCCTGGATGCAGGCTGAGCGCTCCCGTGCCTTGCGCATAGGTTTGCTGGAGGCCGGTTACAACATCATTGCGGTTTTTCCGGCTGATATGCATTTGCCGGATCGGGTCGCGCAATTGCAGCCCGACATGATCATCATCGATGCCGAATCCGACTCGCGCGACGTGCTGGAACACGTGGTGATGGCGACCCGCGATGCGCGGCGTCCCATCGTATTGTTTACTGAAGATCATGCGACCTCCAGCATGGAAGCGGCGATGGCAGCCGGGGTTTCCGCTTATGTGGTGGCTGGCCTGCAGTCCGAACGCATCAAGCCGGTGCTGGATGTGGCGCTGGCGCGCTTCAATGCCGAGCAAAAGCTGCGTACTGAACTATCTGATACCAAACTCAAGCTGGCCGAGCGCAAGACCATAGAGCGCGCCAAGGGTTTGCTGATGGAGCGCCATCGTATTTCCGAAGATGAGGCGTATTCCAAGCTGCGTCGCATGGCGATGGACAAGAACCTGAAGCTGTCTGAACTGGCGCAGCGCATATTGGATGTCGCCGATTTGCTGGGCTGATGTTTGCACCTGTCATTGCACTAAATAAATGCCGTTGCACGAAAAAAGAGCGGGAAATCTCGTTTAAGTGCGTCGTGTGTTTGGCTAAACCAGTGATAAACGCTGGCATGCATATTGCTGAACTGTAGCTAACACCAACGACGGTGTTAAGAATTAAAAACTGTGCTGACCAATGATGGCCGGTATGGTTTGGGACAAGGACGTCCGTGTCGCAAGAGCGCTGCTCTTGCTGACCGGGCGTCCTTTTTTATTGCTGCAGACCTAGAGGAAAACCATGACCATGAACGACAGGAAATTCAATATGACACGGCGCACAGTCTTGAAAGCAGGCACAGCTATTTCGGTATCAGCCTTCAGCGGTCTGGCAACCCAGGGTGTGTGGGCTGCAGGTTCGGACAAGCCGGAAAAAGAAGAAGTCAAAGTCGGTTTCATTCCGCTGACCGATTGCGCTTCGGTCGTCATGGCTTCCGTCATGGGTTTCGATAAAAAATACGGCATCAAGATTGTGCCGACTAAAGAGTCTTCCTGGGCCGGTGTGCGCGACAAACTGGTCAACGGCGAGCTGGATGCAGCGCATGTCTTGTATGGCCTGGTGTATGGCGTGCATGAAGGCATAGGCGGTGCGAAGAAAGACATGGCGGTGCTGATGGGGCTGAACAATAACGGTCAGGCCATCACCTTGTCGAAGAAGCTGGCTGATAGCGGTGCGATAGACGGTCCGGGTCTGGCCAAGCTGATGCAAATGGAAAAGCGCGAATACACCTTCGCGCAAACTTTCCCGACCGGCACCCATGCGATGTGGTTGTACTACTGGCTGGCGACCTACGGCATCAATCCGATGAAAGACGCCAAAGTCATTACCGTACCGCCGCCGCAAATGGTGGCGAATATGCGCGTCGGCAATATGGATGGCTACTGCGTTGGTGAACCATGGAATCACCGCGCGATCGTTGATGGCATCGGCATTACCGCTGCGACGACACAAGACATCTGGAAAGATCATCCGGAAAAAGTACTGGGCACTACTTCCGAGTGGGTCGCGAAGCATCCGAATACAGCACGCGCGCTGACCGCAGCAGTGCTGGAAGCCGGTCGCTGGATCGACTCTTCGTTATCGAACAAAAACAAAATGGCCGAAGTTATCGCCGCCAAATCCTATGTGAATACTTCAGTTGATGTCATCAACCAGCGCATCCTCGGTCGTTACCAAAATGGCCTCGGTAAAACCTGGGATGACCCTAACTACATGAAGTTCTACAACGACGGCCAGGCGAATTTCCCTTACCTGTCGGATGGCATGTGGTTCATGACGCAGCACAAACGCTGGGGTCTGGCCAAGGGTGAACCGGATTACCTGGGTACCGCCAAATCGGTCAATCGCATCGACCTGTACAAGGAAGCTGCAGCGCTGGCCAATGTACCTGTGCCTAAGAGCCCTATGCGCTCGTCCAAGCTGATCGACGGCGTGGTGTGGGATGGCAAGAATCCAAAAGCTTATGCGGAATCATTCAAGATCAAAGCCTAAGGAAACATCATGAGTGCAATTATGCCTGCAGTAGAAAACGCGCCTGTCAGTGCGTCAGCCGATAACGGAAAAGCGGAGCAAGTCATGCAAAATGCGGCAGCACCAGCCAGCGTTGCCACCAAGCCCAAAGTGAAGGGGGGCAAATTATCTTTGCGTCCTTTCTTCCTGGCCGTGGTGCCACCTGTACTCGGCCTGATTTTCCTGGTGCTGGTATGGGAAATCATCGCCGTGAAAAACAGCGGTATTCCATCGCCATCACTGACGCTGAAGTCGGCGATAGAGCTGTTCTCCGATCCGTTCTACAGCAATGGCCCGAATGATCAGGGCATAGGCTGGAATATCCTGGCGTCGCTGAAACGGGTAGGCGTCGGTTTCGGTCTGGCTGCATTGGTCGGTATTCCGCTGGGCTTCATGATAGGCCGTTTCTCTTTCCTGTCGGGCATGTTCAATCCCATCATCAGCTTGTTGAAGCCGGTGTCGCCGCTGGCATGGTTGCCTATCGGCCTGCTGGTATTTAAGGCAGCGGATCCGGCTGCGATCTGGTCCATCTTTATCTGCTCGATCTGGCCGATGATTATCAACACTGCAGTCGGTGTGCAGCGCGTGCCGCAAGACTATATGAACGTCGCCAAGGTGTTGAACCTGTCCGAGTGGAAGATCATCACCAAGATTCTGTTTCCATCGGTACTGCCTTATATGTTGACAGGCGTACGTCTGGCGATCGGTACCGCGTGGCTGGTCATCGTCGCGGCCGAAATGCTGACTGGTGGCGTCGGTATCGGTTTCTGGGTATGGGATGAGTGGAACAACCTGAACGTGGCACACATCATCATCGCCATTGTGGTCATAGGCATAGTCGGCCTGGTGCTGGAACAAGTGCTGGTTGCTATTGCCAAATTCTTTAGCTACGAAGATGTGAAAAATTGACGCCGGCTGCAAGCGATCTCAACGTATAGGAAAGCACCATCATGGATAACATACATAGCAAGTTCATCGATATACAGCATGCGGAAATGTCCTTTCATACCAAGAAAGGTGTGTTCAATGCGCTGAACGATATCAATCTGACGGTAGCGAAAGGTGAGTTCATCACCCTGATCGGGCACTCCGGTTGTGGCAAGTCAACACTGCTCAATCTAATCGCAGGCCTGACGCATGCGACCAACGGCATGCTGCTGTGTGCCAATCGCGAAATAGCCGGGCCGTCGCCGGAGCGCGCAGTGGTGTTTCAGAATCATTCGCTGCTACCGTGGCTGACCTGCTATGAGAATGTGTACCTGGCAGTAGAGCGCGTATTCGGCAGCACCGAAGCAAAAAGCAAATTGCGTGAACGTACCAAGGCTGCGCTGGCGCTGGTTGGCCTGACACATGCAGAGCAAAAACGGCCGAATGAAATCTCCGGTGGCATGAAGCAACGTGTCGGCATCGCGCGTGCCTTGTCGATGGAGCCCAAGGTATTGTTGATGGATGAACCTTTCGGTGCGCTGGATGCATTGACGCGTGCACACTTGCAGGATGAGTTGCTGAAGATAGTCGCAGCAACCGGGTCCACCGTGGTGATGGTGACGCATGATGTCGATGAAGCCGTACTCTTGTCCGACAAGATCGTCATGCTGACCAATGGTCCGTCCGCCACCATAGGCGAAATTCTGGAAGTGAAACTGGCGCGTCCACGAGAGCGGGTGGCGTTGGCGCAGGATCCTTTGTACTCGCAATACCGGACAGCGGTGCTGGAGTTCCTGTATCACCGTCAGTCGCATCCGTCCAAGGAAGCGGCTTGATCTGACTGGCTTTGCGGAACCATGGATCCGCAAAGCCAGTTTTGTAGCTCTGCGTTAACGTATCACCAGCAAGTACAGCAACAAGAGATTCAACACGATGGAGATGGCCGCCACTGCACGCCACAGGGAAGCAGGATCACGTTCTGCCAGTGGCTTGGGGGTAATCGCAGGCAGCGGCCGACTCGCGCCACGTTCCAGTGCCAGCAGAAATTCTTCTGCAGTTTCGAAACGATCTGCCGGATCGCGTGCGACTGCTTTCAGTAAAACATTCTCCAGCCATAGCGGTAAATCAGGTCGGTAACGGCTGGGTGGTATGGCTTCGCCAAAGCGCGGTGTCTGGAACGGTTCGATTTCTCCGTAAGGGAAATGCCGTGTCAGCAATAAATATAGCGTCACACCAGTTGAGTACAAATCGGTTTGTTGTGAGGCTGGCGCATTATTGAACTGCTCAGGTGCGAGGAAGGATGGCGTACCGGCACGCGGTGCGCGCACTTCATCTTCTGCTTCCAGCCCGGATTGCGCGACGCCCAGATCGAGTATGCGCAACTCGCCATCCTTGCCCAGATGGATATTGCCCGGCTTGATATCGCGATGAATGATGCTGCGCCTGTGCAGCGCACCTATCGCACGGACCAGCTTGGTGCCGTGCGCAATGACATCCGGTATCGTGAAATGTTCACCGGCATCCAGATGCTGTTGCAGCGTATTACCGTCATGCCAGGTCGTGAGGTAATACAGGTAGGTCTTGTTTTCCGGTGTAATGATTTGCGGGAAGAAGCGTGCGACGACGCGCTTGGTCAGCCATTCCTCATGCGCAAAGGCAGAGCGTTCATGTACATCCTGCGCGCGATCAGGATGCAAGGTCTTCAGCACTAGGTAGCGCGGCGTCTGATTCGCGGCACGCGGTTCGGAGACGCGGTAGAGCAGGGTGGTGTTGGATGCGTGTATCTGTTCCTCGACCGTATAGCCGTCTATTTGCTGCCCGACCTTGAGCTTGGGCGGTACCGGGAAATGCTGCGAGCCGGATAGCGCATCGCGCAGATTCGTTTCCGGCAACGCATCGACCCGTACCACCAGCGCGCTGACATTATCTTGCGCACCGGCTGCCAGTGCCTTGTCGATCAGCGTATGTGCGATGGCTTCTGTTTCCTGTTGCTTGCCGACCAGCTGCAACAACTGCTCTTTCAGATCGTATTCCGATACCGAAGCCCACACACCATCGGTGGCCAGCAGGAAGGCATCGCCTTCATGCAACTCACCCATGCCATGATCGATCGCCAGTTGCGAGTCCAGTCCGATAGCACGTGTCAGCACGTGCTGCATTTCCGGACGATCCCACACGTGATCGGCAGTCAGGCGAGTCAGCACACCATCACGTAACAGATACAGACGTGTATCACCGACGTGTGCGAAATAATAAAAATTGCCGCGCAACACCAGCGCCGTCAGCGTGGTTGCCATCCCGGCCAGCTCGGCACGTATCGAACCCTGGTGCTGCACCCAGCTATTGATGGCCTTGAGGACGCGATCCAGTGATTGCGTTACCGGCCAGGTATCGGAAGTCGCGTAGTAATCGCTGAGCAAGCCACGTATCGTGTACTCGGATGCTTCGCGTCCGCCTTCATTGCCCGATACACCATCCGCGATCGCTGCGATCATGCCCTTGCTCGACAATTCGGGTTCGTCCGGCATGACCATGCCGACAAAATCCTCATTGTGCGGACGCAGACCGGCGCGCGTCGAATAAGCGGCGGTGAGTGTCAGCGGCATGGCAGCGGGGTTAAAAGCATGATGGGCATGGCTGGTTCAGATCTTTGCATTGGTCATGGCAGCGCTGCCCCAGGTTGTGCGCCAGCGATTTTTCACTGCCGACAAACCGAGCAAGGCAACAATGGCCAGTGCGGCAAAGACGATCAGACCACCCTGGTAGCTGCCCGTCAATTGTTTGGAGTAACCGAGGCTGGAGGCCAGATAGAAGCCGCCGATACCACCGGCCATGCCGACCAGTCCGGTCATGACGCCGATTTCCTTGCGGAAGCGCTGTGGTACCAACTGGAATACTGCGCCATTGCCGACGCCGAGTGCCAGCATCGCCAATACAAAGATCGCGACCGCTGCCATCGCCGACGACAGGCCGAAGCTGGCGATCAGCATGAAGCTGGCTGCTAGCATATACATCATCGACAAAGTCTTGATGCCGCCGATGCGGTCAGCCAGGCGGCCACCCAAAGGACGCACGGCGGAACCGGCAAACACGCAGGCGGCGGTGAAATAGCCTGCGGTCACCGGCGATAAACCATATTGACCATTGAAGTAAATCGTCAGCGACGAAGCCAGGCCGGAGAAACCACCGAAGGTCACGCTATAGAAGAACATAAACCACCAGGCATCCTTGTCCTTGAGCACGTGCAGATATTCGACCAGTGATTTAGGTGGCGGGGCGGACGGAGCATCTTTGGTAAAGACCAGATAGACCAGGAATGCGATGCTGAGTGGAATCAGGCACAGGCCGAATACGTTTTGCCAGCCGAACAGGATAGCCAGCGTCGGCGCAAACAGCGCGGCGAAAGCGGTACCTGAATTACCGGCACCGGCAATCCCGAGCGCCGTGCCCTGGTGTTCCGGCGGATACCAGCGCGAAGCCAGTGGCAGGGCAACGGCAAAGGCAGCACCGGCGAAACCGAGGATGACACCGAAGGTCAGCATGGTGTGATAGCTGCTGAGGTCACCCAGCCACGCCCACAACAAACCGCTCATGACGATGACCTGGCCGATGATGCCCGCCTTCTTGGGTTTCAGGTGATCGACTAATACACCCATCACGATACGCAGCAAGGCGCCAGCCAATAGCGGTGTTGCCACCATTAAACCTTTTTGCGCCGCAGTCAGTCCGAGGTCGCCGGAGATTTGAACGGCCAGCGGCCCGAGAATGACCCAGACCATAAAACTCAGGTCGAAGTAAAAGAAGGAAGCAAGCAGGGTCGGTGTGTGACCAGCTTTCCAGAATGACGTTTTTTGCATGAGAACTCGCAGAGTTAGACAGGGTTGCGTCTAAATATGCAAAGGCCATGCCACTTTAGTGCGGACGTGATCCACGAATGGGCGTGCACTTTTCACGTGTTGACGAATATGGGGGGCTGCACCAAATAAACCGGCTGCCGCACTTGTTGAGTGCGAAATGCAACTTTAAATGGTGCGGAAACAGTAGTCCCTTACCGAAAGTGCACTAAAAGTAAAACTGGCATTTGTTTTGCTTATTTAAATTTGCGAACAACAAATCTGTGGGATGCAGCGATGAAAAAAATGAAATTGGTCATGGTTGGTAACGGTATGGCAGGCGTGCGTACTTTGGAAGAACTGCGCAAGATCGCTCCTGACTTATATGACATCACGGTATTTGGCGCGGAAGCGTACGCCAACTACAACCGTATTCTGCTGTCGCCCGTACTGGCGGGTGAGCAAACCATCAAGGACATCATGCTCAACGATGTCGACTGGTATGCGGAGAATGACATCACCCTGCACCTGGGGAAAAAGATCGTCGAGATCGACCGCGTCAAACGTGTGGTGATAGCCGACGACGGTACCGTCGCACCGTATGACCGCCTGCTGATGGCAACCGGCTCGAATCCTTTCATGCTGCCGATACCAGGCAAGGATCTGGAAGGCGTGATCTCCTATCGCGACATACAAGATACCAACGCGATGATAGAAGCGGCCAAGGTACACAAGCAGGCGGTCGTTATCGGTGGCGGCTTGCTGGGACTGGAAGCAGCGAACGGCCTGAAGCTGCGCGGTATGGAAGTAACCGTCGTGCATTTGCCGACCACCCTGATGGAACGTCAGCTCGACGAAGCGGCAGGCAAGATGCTGCAAAAATCTCTGGAAGACCGAGGCTTGAATTTCTTGCTGGGTAAGAATTCGCAAGAAATCATCAGCGACGCGAACGGTCGCGTGCAAGCCTTGCGTTTCACCGACGGCACCGAAATCCCGACACAACTGCTTGTGATGGCGGTCGGTATCCGTCCGAACACTGCGCTGGCTGAATCCGCCGGCCTGCATTGCAATCGCGGCATCGTCGTCAACGACACCATGCAAACCTATGACCCGCGCGTGTACGCAGTCGGTGAATGTGTGAACCATCGCGGTACGGCGTATGGCCTGGTTGCGCCTTTGTTTGAAATGGCCAAGGTGTGCGCGAATCACCTGGCGAACTTCGGTATCGGTCGTTACCAGGGTTCGGTCACTTCGACCAAGCTGAAAGTAACTGGCATTGATTTGTTCTCGGCTGGTGAATTCCTTGGTGGAGAAGGGACGGAAGAAATCCTGCTGTCCGATCCTATCGGCGGTGTCTATAAAAAGCTGGTGTTGAAAGACGACAAGCTGATCGGTGCCTGCCTGTATGGCGATACGGTCGACGGCAGCTGGTACTTCAACCTGCTGCGCGAAGGTAAAGACATCAGCGAGATCCGCGACACCCTGATGTTTGGCGAAGCCAACACTGGTCGTCCCGGCGACGTTGGTCACGAAGGTTTCAGCAAGGCAGCAGCGATGCCGGATACCGCTGAAGTATGCGGCTGTAACGGCGTGTGCAAAGGCACCATCGTCAAAGCGATCAAGGAAAAAGGCTTGTTCACGATCGAAGACGTGCGCAAACACACCAAGGCTTCCGCCTCCTGCGGTTCCTGTACCGGTCTGGTTGAGCAAATCATCATGGCTACTGCCGGTGGTGATTACTCGGCATCGAACAAAGCCAAGCCGATGTGCGGATGTACTGACCATACACATCAGGAAGTGCGTGATGCGATCAAGGCCGAGAAGTTGTTAACGGTTGCCGGCGTGATGGCGCATATGAACTGGCGTACGCCGAACGGCTGCTCCAGCTGCCGTCCTGGCATTAACTACTACCTGATCTCGACCTGGCCGGGGGAAGCGAAGGATGATCCGCAATCGCGCTTCATCAACGAACGTGCACACGCGAATATCCAAAAAGATGGCACTTTCTCCGTCATCCCGCGCATGTGGGGCGGCGAAACCAACTCGTCGGAGCTGCGCCGCATCGCTGACGTGGTCGATAAATTCAAGATTCCTACCGTCAAGGTCACAGGCGGACAACGTATCGATTTGCTGGGTGTGAAGAAAGAAGATTTGCGCGCGGTCTGGCAAGACCTCGGCATGCCATCCGGCCTCGGTTACGCCAAGGGTTTGCGCACCGTAAAAACCTGCGTGGGTTCCGAATGGTGCCGTTTCGGTACCCAGGATTCAACCAAAATGGGGCAGCAACTCGAACATCAACTGGCACGCATGTATGCACCGCATAAGGTCAAGCTGGCAGTCTCGGGCTGTCCGCGTAATTGTGCCGAAGCCGGTATCAAGGACGTGGGCGTGATCGGTGTTGATTCGGGCTGGGAAATCTATGTCGGCGGTAACGGCGGCATCAAAACCGAAGTGGCTGAATTCTTCGTCAAACTTAAAACGCATGAAGAAGTACTGGAGTACGCCGGCGCCTTCCTGCAACTGTATCGCGAAGAAGGCTGGTACCTGGAACGAACCGTGCATTACCTCGCACGTGTAGGCCTGGATCATGCAAAGCAAAAAGTACTGGAAGACGAAGCCAACCGCAAAGCGCTTTATCAGCGCCTGCTGTTCTCGTTGGAAGGTGAGTCCGATCCATGGCATGAACCGGAAAAAGCGATGGTCGATACACGTCAGTTCGAACCATTGTCGATCTGATCAGGCGGATGTCAGTGCACTAAGCGCGGACATCCGGCAAGTACACAGCACATTTGTTTATAACAACTCATCACAATTTTTATCAAGGCCACATATGTCTAATCAATGGAAAGTCATCTGCAAGGTAAGCGACATTCCTGTACTCGGTTCCCGCGTCGTCAATCGCGCGGATAAACCGAATGTCGCCATTTTCCGTAACAGCGAAGACAAAGTCTTTGCTTTGCTCGATCGTTGTCCGCACAAGGGTGGCCCCTTGTCGCAAGGTATCGTATTCGGCGAGCGTGTCGCCTGCCCGTTGCATAACTGGAGCATAGGCATGAACGACGGTTGCGCCGCAGCACCGGATGAAGGCTGCACTCAAACCTTCTCCGTCAAGATCGAGAGTGGTGAGGTCTATCTGGATGTCGTCGAATTGAATGCACCTGTCAGCGAGGCTGCTACTGCATGAATGCATCCTTGCTTTCTACTGCCCGGCTTGAACCTTCTGCGAGCGCTTTGCTATCGACAGAAACCAAAGCCACCTGCTGTTATTGCGGGGTGGGCTGTGGTGTCTTGATAGAAAGCGATGGAGAGAAAGTCATCGGAGTACGCGGTGACCCGGATCATCCGGCCAACTTTGGTCGTCTGTGCACCAAGGGCAGCACGCTGCATCTGACGGCGCGCCCCAGCCTGCAACAGCAATCGCGCGCGCTGTATCCGGAAATGCGCCTGGCGCGCAGCGATGAACGTGAACGTACATCGTGGGCAACCACAATGGATTTCATCGTCAATAAATTCGCTGCGACCATACGTGACCACGGTCCCGACAGCGTAGGCTTTTACCTTTCGGGGCAGTTGCTGACCGAGGATTACTACGTCTTTAACAAACTGGCCAAAGGTTTGATCGGTACCAATAATGTCGATACCAATTCCCGCCTGTGCATGTCGAGCGCGGTCGCCGGTTACAAGCAAACCCTGGGTGCGGATGCCCCACCGCCATGCTACGAAGATATCGATCATGCACAAGTCATCTTTATCGTCGGTTCCAACACCGCGTATGCGCATCCCATTATCTATCGCCGGATAGAAGATGCGCGCAAAGCCAATCCTTTACTGAAGGTCATTGTTGCCGATCCGCGCCGGACGGATACCGCACGTGAAGCGGACCTGTTTCTGCCTATCTTGCCGGGTACTGATGTGGCGTTGTTTAACGGCATGCTGCACATCTGCCTGTGGGAAGACCTGGTGGATCTCGATTACATCGCTGAGCACACCGAAGGCTTTGCCGAGCTCAAGCAAACGGTGCGTGACTACACGCCGAAGTTTGTCGCGGAAATTTGCGGCATCAAGGAAGAAGACCTGATGCAGGCGGCGCGCATGTTTGGCAAGTCGCAAGCATCCTTGTCCATGTATTGCCAGGGCCTGAATCAATCGTCGTCCGGCACTGCGAAGAATGCAGCACTGATCAACCTGCACCTGGCCACGCATCAGATCGGTAAACCGGGTGCTGGTCCGCTGTCACTGACTGGCCAACCGAATGCGATGGGTGGTCGTGAAGTCGGTGGCCTGTCCACCATGCTGTCGGCGCATCGTGATCTGGGGAATCCTGAACATCGCGCCGAGATCGCCAAGCTGTGGGGCGTGCCTGATGTGCCAGCGACGCCAGGTAAGAGCGCGGTGGAAATGTTCGAAGCGGTGCGTACTGGTGAGATCAAGATTATCTGGATCGTCTGTACCAATCCGGCGCAATCCATGCCGGAGCAGGCGATGATACGGGAAGCCTTGCGCAACGCAGAATTGGTGATCGTGCAGGAAGCCTACAAGACGACGGCCAGCTGCGATTACGCCGACGTATTGCTGCCAGCTTCGACCTGGAGCGAGAAAGAAGGCACGGTCACGAATTCCGAGCGTCGCATTACACGCTTTAAATCGGTACTGCCCAAGCTGGGTGAAAGCAAACACGACTGGGAAATCGCAATTGAATTTGCACGCAAGCTGGAAGGTGTGCTCGGTAAAACAGCGTCGCTCTTTCCGTTTGCGAACACCGAAGAAATCTGGAATGAACATCGCGAGTCGACACGTGGTCGTGACCTCGACATCACCGGCTTGAGCTTCAAGCTGCTGGAAGAGCAGGGGCCGCAACAATGGCCATTTCCGGAAGGTGCGAGCAGCGGCAAGAAGCGTCTGTATGAAGACGGCATCTTCCCGACTGCCAATGGTCGTGCAAAGTTTGTGAATACACAGTACCAGCCGCTGGCGGAACAGGTAGACGCGCGTTATCCCTTCCATCTGACCACAGGTCGTTTGCGCGATCAGTGGCATGGCATGAGCCGCACCGGTACGGTGGCGCAATTGTTCTCGCATGCATCGGAGCCGTCCATCGTCTTGTCCAAAGTTGATATGGAGCGTCGCTTGCTCAATGTCGGTGACCTGGTGCATGTCACCAGCAAGCGTGGTTCACAAATTTTTCCGGTAGCCGTCGGTGATGATATGCGCGCCGGGCAGGCTTTCATCGGCATGCACTGGGGTGAAGAGTATGTCTCCGGTCGCGGTCGTGACGGCGATGGCAGCTACGGTGTGAATGCATTGACGACACCGGCTTTCGATTGCAGCTCCAAGCAACCTGAACTCAAGCATGCTGCGGTCAAGATCCTGAAAGCAGAATTCCCGTGGCGCTTTATCGTGTTTGGCTGGATAGATGAAGCGAAGCTGCTGGATTTGCAGTCGGCGTTACGCCCTGCGATGCGCAAGTTTGCCTATGCTTCGTGCACCTTGTTCGGACGCGATAAAGTTGGTGTGCTGTTCCGCGCAGCGGATGACTATGCAGCCGACCCGGCACTGACGGCGGAGATCGAAAGCAAATTCAACATCACCGGTACCCAGGTGCTGCGTTATGACGATACCAAGCGCGGCAATTCGCGTCGCATCCTGGTCGGTGACGGCAAATTGCAGGCGGTGGCGCTGGCCGGTGATATCTCGGCTGAAGGCTGGCTCAAGGAATATTTGGAGAGCGAACAGTCGGTTGCTGCACTAGGTCGTTTGTTGCTGATGCCATCGAACAAGCCGCCGCAAAACTTCAAGTCGCGTGGCCGTATTGTTTGCAACTGTTTCAATGTGTCTGAAACGGAAATCAACGATAGCCTGGTCGGTATGCATGGTGATGCGGATGCGAAGCTGGCTGTTTTGCAGCAGGGCCTGAAGTGCGGTACCAACTGCGGGTCATGCGTGCCGGAACTGAAAAAAATCATATCCAGCCAGATCATGCCAGCCAAGGCAGCGTGAGCTATTCCTTGTAATTTTTAAAATGGCCGGGCCCGCTTCCACCCTTTCGGAGAAGCGGGCTTCGGTGTACCCTCTGCAGCATGCAAAATCCTTCCCATACTGAACCTTTCGCCACTGCTCGTTTCATCAAGGAAATCGGCCGTGGCGTCAAAGGTGCGCGCAGTTTGTCGCGCGACGATGCTTATCAACTATATGCCGCGATGCTAGACGGTCGTGTGTCTGACCTCGAGATGGGCGGCATCATGTTGGCGATGCGCATCAAGGGCGAATCGGTGGATGAGATCGCCGGTTTCATCGATGCGGCGGAAGCCTCGTTCGAACCTTTGTCTGCACCTGCAGGCGAATACGCACCTATCGTCATTCCGAGCTATAACGGCGCGCGCCAGATGCCTAATCTGTTGCCCTTGATGGCTTTGTTGTTGGCACGTGCCGGTGCACCGGTGTTCATACACGGCGTGACCACCGATCCGGGACGCGTGACCTCTGCAGAAATCCTGCATGAAATGGGCTATCCGCTATCGCATACCGTGGCGCAAGCGGCGGAGCAATTTGCGCTGCACGCCCCAGTACTGATGCCGATCGCCGACCTGGCGCCGCGTCTGGAGCGTTTGCTGGCGATGCGCCGCATCCTCGGTGTACGGAACTCGACGCATACCCTGGTCAAAATCATGCAGCCGTTTGCCGGTCCGGCCTTGCGCCTGACTTCGTACACGCATCCTGAATACCTGACCATGCTGACAAGCTACTTCACCACGGCTGCACCATCCGAGCGCGGTGAAGCCTTCCTGATGCGCGGTACGGAGGGGGAAACTGTTGCCAATGCCAAGCGTGCACAACAAATAAGCTGGATGCACGACGGTGTATGCACTGTCCTGGTGCAAAGACAGGAGCCGGTAGACGATATGCCACCTTTACCAGCCGAGCGCGATGCCGTTACGACGGCCAGATGGATAGAAGCCGCGCTGCGCGGTGAGCAGCCGATACCGGTGTCCATTTCGGAGCAGGTGGAACAGTGTTTGCTTGTAGCTAAGAACCTAAAAAGCAAACAAGGTGTACAAGATGGAGCAGCAAAAACAGCAAGCAGCTAAGGTCTATCTGGTCGGTGCAGGTCCCGGCGATCCGGACTTGCTGACCCTCAAGGCTGTCAAAGCAATCGCCCGTGCAGACGTGATCCTGATCGACGATCTGGTCAATCCGGAAGTATTGCAATATGCACCGTCTACCGCGCGCGTCGTCAACGTCGGTAAACGCGGCGGTTGCCAGCAAACCCCACAAGAATTCATAGAACGCCTGATGTTGTCCGAAGCGCAAGCAGGGCAGTGCGTGGTGCGCCTGAAAGGCGGCGATCCGTTCATCTTCGGACGCGGCGGTGAAGAGCGCGACCACTTGCAGGCCGCCGGTATCGAGGTTGAAGTCGTTAATGGCATCAGCAGCGGACTCGCTGCACCCGCTTCGATAGGCGTACCTCTCACGCACCGCGACTGGAGCCAGGGCGCGATCTTCATTACCGGCCATGGCAAGAATGCCGAGTCGAATCCCGACTGGACGACGCTCGCCAAGCTGAACCTGACGCTAGTGATTTATATGGGTATCGCGCGCTGTGCAGAAATCCAGGCGGCGCTGCTGGCTGGCGGCAAGTCAGGTGAGACGCCGGTAGCGGTGATCCAGTCAGCAACCGGCATGGCGCAGGCGCAATTGATCACGACCTTGTCGGCCTTGCCGCAGGCCCTGGCCGAGTCCGGCATAGGCAGCCCCGCGATCATCGTAATCGGCGACGTCGTGCGTTGCGCGATGCAGGAGACGACATCCGCATCCACGCAGACCTTGCGTGATGCAGTTCTTGCACAACTGACAGCATAGTATGCAAAACAAGCGGCTGGCTGAAGCCGGCTGCGCTTACAATCACGGCTTATTTCCATTTGTAGTAAGCCATGACTAAACAGTTTGATGTTGCCGTAATCGGCGCAGGCGCAGCGGGCATGATGTGCGCATCAGTTGCCGGCCAGCGCGGCAAAAGCGTAGTGCTGATCGATCACGCAGCCAAACTCGCAGAAAAAATCCGTATCTCCGGCGGCGGCCGCTGTAACTTCACCAATATAGACGCGACGCCGCAAAACTTCCTTTCGCAAAATCCGCATTTTTGCAAAAGCGCCTTGTCGCGCTACACGCCGCAAGACTTCCTCGCGCTGATGAAGCGCTATCGTATTGCCTACCACGAGAAGCATAAAGGCCAGCTGTTCTGCGATAACTCGGCGGAAGACATCATCAGCATGCTGAAAGCCGAATGCGCACTCGGCAATGTGTCATGGCGCATGCCGTGCACAGTGGGTGCTATCAGTAAAAGCGGTGAGCAATTCAGGATAGAAACGAATATCGGCGAGATCCTCGCCAATAGCCTGGTCATCGCGACCGGCGGCTTATCGATACCGAAAATAGGCGCGACTGATTTCGCCTATCGCATCGCTCAACAATTTGACCTCAAGATGGTCGAGCCGCGTCCCGGCCTGGTGCCGCTGACCTTCGATGCTAACGCCTGGCAGCCTTTTGTGCCTTTGTCCGGCATAGCCTTGCCGGTAGAAGTCGAGACTGGCGCGAAGAAAACGCGCGGTTACTTCAAGGAAGACTTGCTCTTCACGCATCGCGGCTTGTCCGGCCCGGCCATCCTGCAGATCTCCAGCTTCTGGCAACCCGGTACGCCACTGACCATCAACCTGGTGCCGGAGACCGACATCGCCGAAGCATTGATAGCAGGCAAGTCCAGCAGCAAGAAAAACCTCGGCAATCAATTGGCGCAGTGGCTACCATCGCGTCTGGCGGATGAATGGCTCAAGGTCAACGGCTTTAAGGCGGATGCACGTGTGGCGGACATGCAGGACAAGCAATTACGCAGCCTGGGGGCGTCGCTTAACCAGTGGAGCATCATCCCGAATGGCTCGGAAGGCTACCGCAAGGCTGAAGTGACACTGGGTGGCGTCGATACACGTGAACTGTCGCAGCAAAGCATGATGGTGAACAAGGTACCGGGTTTGCACTTCATAGGCGAATCGGTTGACGTGACCGGCTGGCTGGGCGGCTACAACTTCCAGTGGGCCTGGGCATCAGGTGTTGCAGCGGGGCAAGCCGTTTAAGCCGGGTACAGACTACTGACATCTAGTGTCAGTAGTGCAAGCTATGCTATCGGCTGTTTATATACCCATAAATAACGGAGCGACCCCATGAGCAACGAGAATCCCAGCATCATTTCCCATGTTTCGATAGGTACCAACCAATACGAAAAAGCCAAGGCTTTCTATGACGTCGTGCTGGCGGCGCTGGATATCAAGGTCATCATGGAGCATCCGGGTGCGGTCGCTTACGGTCGTCAGTATCCCGAATTCTGGGTGCAGACGCCGCATAACGGCAAACCGGCGGAAATCGGCAATGGCTTCCATATGGGCTTTATCGCCGCCAGCAAGGAGCAGGTGCATGCGTTTTATGACGCAGCGCTGGCGGCTGGCGCCACTGACGACGGCGCGCCGGGTCCGCGCCCGCTGTACGGCGATCCGTATTACGGCTGCTTTGTGCGGGATCCGGAAGGGCACAAGCTGGAAGCCGCCTACTGGGATGCCGAGCTTAGCCTCAAGCTGTACGGCCACTAAGCCAGTCTGCACGGGGCCTGGCGCTGCATGTGTGGCGTTTTGGCCCTGTATCTGCTTGGGCTTGAATAAAGAGCCTTCCCTTTGTGGAACAAGGCTGCTATAATCTTCGACTCACTACCCAACATTGGTTTACATTTACATGACCACTATCCGCCTTAAAGAAAACGAGCCGTTCGAAGTCGCTATGCGTCGCTTCAAGCGCACCATTGAAAAAACTGGTTTGCTGACCGATTTGCGCGCGCGCGAGTTTTACGAGAAGCCAACTGCTGAACGCAAGCGCAAGCTCGCTGCAGCTGTGAAACGCCACTACAAGCGTATCCGCAGCCAGCAATTGCCTAAGAAACTGTACTAATTCCAATGGCTGCGCGCCCTTGAGAGCGTGCGGTACTCAGAATTAGTCGCAAACCCGCTCCGGTGTTGGTCCGCAGCGGGTTTTGGCGTTTTTAATGATCGCTTGATTAATCAGATATCGGAGTGCGTATGAGCCTGAAAGAACAGATCACAGAAGATATGAAAGCGGCGATGCGCGCCAAAGAGGCGGGCAAGCTGGGCACGATTCGCCTGATTACCGCTGCTATCAAGCAAAAAGAAGTCGATGAGCGTATCGAGCTCGATGACGCGCAAGTGCAAGCCATCATTGAAAAAATGATCAAGCAACGCAAGGATTCGATTTCGCAATTCCAGGCTGGCGGTCGTCAGGATCTGGTTGATATCGAACAAGCCGAGCTGGCTGTGCTGACTACCTACATGCCTAGCGCATTGTCGGATGCTGAAGTGCAGGGCGAAGTTGCCGCTGCGGTCGCTGCGTCCGGCGCTGCTGGTCCGCAAGACATGGGCAAAGTCATGGCTATCCTCAAAGCGAAACTCGCTGGCCGTGCCGACATGACAGCAGTGTCCGGCTTGGTAAAAGCTGCTCTGACCAAAGCCTGATCGTCTTCAGCATACTGCTGCCGGCGTGATACCACAGTCGTTTATCCAGGATCTCCTCAACCGCGTCGACATCGTCGACGTGGTGGGTCGTTACGTGCAGCTGAAAAAAGGCGGCGCGAACTTCATGGGCTTATGCCCGTTCCACAACGAAAAATCCCCCAGTTTTACCGTCAGTCCGACCAAGCAGTTTTATCACTGCTTTGGTTGCGGTGCGCATGGTACGGCGATCGGCTTCCTGATCGAATATTCGGGCATGGGCTTTGTCGAAGCGGTCAAGGATCTGGCGCAAAACGTCGGCATGATCGTGCCGGAAGCAGAGGATCGTTTGCCACCGGCGCAGCGTGCCGAGCATCAGGCGAAAAGCCTGGCCTTGTCGGAAGCGATGTCACGTGCCTGTGACTACTATCGCCAGCAATTGCGTCATGCCGAAGGGGCAAAAAACTACCTCAAAGGGCGTGGCCTGACTGGTGAAATCGCGGCTCGTTACGGCATGGGCTATGCGCCGGAGGGCTGGGATGGTTTGCGTTCGGTCTTTCCTGATTATGAAGTCGAGGCGCTGGTCGAATCCGGCCTCGTCATCGACCGGGTGGAGGAAGACGGCTCGCATCACAAACGCTATGACCGTTTCCGTGATCGCATCATGTTCCCGATCCGCAATACCAAGGGGCAGGTGATCGGTTTTGGTGGTCGCGTATTGGACGGCGGCGAGCCCAAATACTTGAATTCGCCCGAGACGCCCTTATTTCAAAAGGGTAGCGAACTCTATGGTTTGTTCGAGGCACGCCAGGCTATCCGCGAAGCTGGATATGCGCTGGTGACCGAAGGTTATATGGACGTGGTTGCGCTGGCGCAGATGGGTTTCCCGCAGGCCGTGGCGACTTTGGGTACGGCATGTACGCCTATCCATGTGCAAAAGCTATTGCGCCAGACCGACCAGGTCATTTTTAGTTTTGATGGTGACAAGGCAGGGCGTCGTGCTGCACGTCGTGCGCTGGAAGCCAGCCTGCCGCATGCGGGTGACAACAAAGTCATCAAATTCCTGTTCCTGCCGAGTGAGCATGATCCGGATAGTTACATCCGTGAACTCGGTACCGAAGCATTTGAAAAACAGGTGCAGGATGCCATGCCTTTGTCGCAGTTTTTGCTGAAAGAAGCAGTCGGTGACAACGACCTCGGCACGCCGGAAGGCCGCGCCCGTGCGCAGTTCGATGCGAAGCCCTTGTTGCAGGCATTGCCGCCGTCGTCATTGCGTTTGCAGATAGTACGCAGTCTGGCGCAGATCACGGAAAGTACGCCAGCTGAAATCGAAGCGTTATTTGAGCTGTCGCAGCCAATTTCCCATGTGCGGGCGCCGCCGCCGCGTACCAAGCGCGCTGCGCCGCAAGGGCTGGAGCGTCAGATCATACGTTTGCTGGTTGCACACCCGATGCTGGCTGGTGAAATGGATCAGGCGGCAGTTGACGCCGCGGTGCGTCTGGCGCCTGAAGGTGAAGAAATGCTGATGCAGCTGGTCACCATGGGTCGCGACATGGGCGCGCAGGCGAACTTTGCGATCCTGGCTGAAATGCTGCGTTCCAGTGGTTCGGATCTGGAGCCGCTGATTGCAGAAATTGCCGCCGAACCGGAGTCCGATGTGGCGCTGGCCCGGTTGGAGCTGGCAGGTGCGATCAGGCAGATCAAAATGCAGGCCTTGCGCGATGAATTGCAGCAATTGGTGGCAGGCGGACTGGCCGGAGAAGCAGCGCAGGCGCGCTTCCGCGAATTGACCATGCAACAAGAGCAATTGCGACGTCAGGCGCAGGCGGAAATGATGCAAAGAGGCTAATTTTGCTCTCCCGGGGAGGGGAAGTGTTCCCTCTTATGTTATAATTAAAGGCTTTCGATTCAAGCTCTTAGACATGGTGGTAATAAAGTAATCGGAAAGAAAATCAATAAACTTGCGCGGGCGTAAGCCGGAGTTGAATGCGCAAATCAGCTCGTCGAGCGCAAGCTTAACCGCGCTTCAAGAGCATAACCTTGGTAGTTGATCCAATGGCGAATGCAATGAAGAAACCCGCGAAAACCCAAACGCTCACCGCGAGCAAAGCCAAATCGGCTGCAGCGGTGAAGACAAGTAAAACTGTTGAAAAGAAAGTAGTTGCCGCAAAGTCGGCTGGCCAGGCTAAAGCCGTGGCTGCCAAAACCAAAGCGGCGGCGAAAACGCCTGCAGCCAAAGTTTCATCCAAAGTAGCTGCAAAGCCGGTATCAGTGCAATCGAAAGCCCCTGTGACAAATAAGAAATCTGAAGTGAAGTCTGCTAGTAAGTCAGCAAAAGTCGAGCCAAAAGTCGAGTCGCGTCCTGGCGTTAACGTCATGATCACGGCGACCGTCAGCCAGACTACCGACGCCGCTACCCTCGCTGCGATCGACACCTCCGGCTACATCCTGCCGTCGGTGAAAGTACCTGGACGTCGTGGCCGCAAACCAAAAGAATTCCAGCCTGAGAACGATGAAATCGCAGCATTGAATGCGGTCGAACGCGCAGAAATGAAAGCCGTCGACAAAGCGAAAGCCAAAGATCGCAAGGCCAAAGAAAAAGCATTGTTGAAAGACGCATTCTCGTCCGATACAGAAGCCAGCGAAGAAGAACTCGAAGCGCGTCGTCAGAAACTCAAGACGCTGATCAAGTTCGGTAAAGAGCGCGGCTTCCTGACCTACGCAGAAATCAACGATCACCTGCCAGAAAACATCATCGATCCGGAAGCGATCGAAGGCATCATCGGTACCTTCAATGACATGGGTATCGCGGTCTACGAACAGGCACCGGACGCAGAAACACTGCTCCTGTCCGACAACGTAGCCACCGTTGCCAGCGATGATGAAGCCGAAGCTGCCGCTGAAGCTGCGCTCTCGACCGTCGATTCCGATTTCGGCCGTACCACCGATCCTGTGCGTATGTACATGCGCGAAATGGGTTCGGTAGAACTGCTGACCCGTGAAGGCGAGATCGACATCGCAAAACGTATCGAAGACGGCCTGCGTGACATGATCCAGGCGATCTCCGCATGCCCGACCACGATTGCAGAAATCATTGCTGCTGCCGAGCGCATCTCCAAAGACGAAGCCAAGATCGACGAAATCGTCGACGGCCTGGTCGACCTGGATGCGGTTGAGCCTGTAGTTGCTGCGCCTGCTCCTGCCGCTGCTTCGGATGACGAAGAAGACGAAGAAGAGGACGAGGACGAAGAAGAGGAAGAAGAAGAAACTGCATCCGCTTCTGGTGGTGCTGCCGGTTTCTCGAGCGAACAGCTGGAACAACTCAAGCGTGACTCGCTCGCCAAATTCTCGACCATCGCCCAGCAATTCGACAAGATGCGCAAAGCGTTCGAGAAAGAGGGCTACAACTCCAAGCCTTACGTCAAGGCGCAGGAAGTCATTTCGAATGAACTGCTCAGCATCCGCTTCACCGCCAAAGTTGTCGAAAAACTGTGCGACACCTTGCGTGGTCAGGTTGATGAAGTCCGTCACATCGAAAAACAAATTCTCGACGTTGCAGTGAATCGTTGCGGTATGCCGCGCGGCCACTTCATCAAAGTCTTCCCAGGCAATGAAACCAATCTGGACTGGGTAGACGGCGAAGTAAACGGCAAGCATGCATACAGCGTCGTGTTGGCACGTAACGTACCGACCGTCAAAGAACTGCAGCAAAAACTGATCGACCTGCAAGCACGTGTAGTCTTGCCGTTGCCTGACCTGCGCGCCATCAACAAAAAGATGGCTGCCGGTGAAATGAAGGCACGCAAAGCAAAACGTGAAATGACAGAAGCTAACTTACGTCTGGTCATTTCCATTGCGAAAAAGTATACTAATCGCGGTTTGCAATTCCTGGATCTGATCCAGGAAGGCAATATCGGTTTGATGAAGGCAGTCGACAAGTTCGAATATCGTCGCGGCTTCAAATTCTCGACTTATGCAACCTGGTGGATTCGTCAGGCCATCACTCGTTCGATCGCCGATCAGGCTCGCACCATCCGTATTCCGGTGCACATGATCGAAACGATCAACAAGATGAATCGCATCTCGCGTCAGATCTTGCAGGAAACCGGTGCAGAACCGGACCCGGCAACACTGGCGATCAAGATGGAAATGCCGGAAGACAAAATCCGCAAGATCATGAAGATCGCGAAAGAGCCTATTTCGATGGAAACACCGATAGGCGACGACGACGATTCGCATCTGGGCGACTTCATCGAAGACAACAACACATTGGCTCCGGCCGATGCAGCGTTGCACGCTTCGATGCGCGGTGTAGTCAAGGACGTACTCGATTCCCTGACACCACGTGAAGCCAAAGTTCTGCGTATGCGTTTTGGTATCGAAATGTCGACCGATCACACGCTGGAAGAAGTGGGTAAGCAATTCGACGTTACACGTGAGCGTATTCGCCAAATAGAAGCAAAGGCGTTGCGCAAACTGCGTCACCCATCGCGGTCAGATAAATTGAAGAGCTTCCTGGAAGGTAATTAAGCTCTACACAAGTTGTCGGGCCTCTAGCTCATGCTTGGTTAGAGCAGCGGACTCATAATCCGTTGGTGCCGTGTTCGACTCACGGGAGGCCCACCATAAACAGAAGGGGTTACGATTATTCGTAACCCCTTTTTTCTCTTCATCGAGAAAAGTGACTTTTGCTGCTACCATTTAAGAGTCACTACCTTAGTATTGCTCGCATATGGGGATATAGGTCATAGAAGGTAAAAAAGCCCCAAATTAGCCAGTTTTTTACGGGATATTGAGGCTTTGCAACAAATGCTATAATTCGGACGAATTAGAAGCTCAAACAAATTCAGGTATTTGGAAAACAAATGACGGCAAGGCTTTCTGCAAGACCAGTCGGCGATGCTAATTCAATTGAGGCTGCTGCTTTTGTCTTGGGATTTCGTAGAGAATTCAACGCTGGTGAAATCCAGAAGTTTCAGTCCTTGAAAGAAACCTTTAAGGACGACCTGCCAAGCTTTGAAATGATGAGTGGATTCTCTATCGGAGTTCAAGCTGGCGATGTACCTCCAGCTATTAGCATGGCCGTGAATGGCATTCTGCTACAAAACTTTCTTCCTAACGGTAAGCCTAGCTGGGCTTTGCGAGTTTTTCAAAACAATATCGTTGTTTCATGTTTCGCTTATGATCATTGGGCGGATGTTTGGGCAAAAGCTAAAGATATTCTGAGAAGAACCGTTCAAGTTATATATAACTCGGACAATCCGATAAGTATGTTGTCCTTGCAGATGGTTGATAAATTTGTCTATGACTCAGAGCCTGAGAAGTACGACATCAACGATATATTTAATTCAGAATCTACTTACCTCACAAAGCATGTTGTTGAAGCTGGTGCTTTGTGGCACGTGAACCAAGGTTGGTTCGCGGATATCAAAATGTTTGATAGTGATCTTAAACATTTAAATGTACTTAATGTAATGAGTTCGAAAATTCCTCCTAATGGGACTCTCGAAGGCATCGTAGATCATTTGAGTCAAATTGTTTTTGATGAGAAATCATTAAATAGTCTTAATACGCAAGATAATGTTTTTGCTGATCCGGTGTTAACACGGATTGAAGAAGTGTTTTCTGTATTTCATGAGGGTAATAAGACCGTGTTGCAGGGCGTTCTAAGTAAACAAAAACTAGAAAAAATAGGCCTTATAGGATGACAAACTTACTTTCTTCTACCGCTGCTCCAGATTACTTAGCAGTAAGTAGCTCTAAGAAACAGTATGCTGCATATGCGGCAGTAATGGTCATGGGTGCGATGGCACTTTTTCACGGTCATGAGAGTCAAAGCAGTTTTTCTCCTCTCACATTGTCCGAGAAGCCTTTGACGGATGCGCCAAAGTATTTGTTGCCTGTTACTACGGGTTTTAGCGGTTCGCTTAGCGCGGAAATTGCTAAATGGATTGAAAATGCCAAACTCAATTTGGGTGCAGTTGATCACCTTGTGGCTGCAATTCATTCTGTTTTCGGCAAGGTTGAAATAGCAGCATCCCTTCATGTTGATCCTGACGAGGCATGGGAGAAGTTAGTCTTGCACGTAAATTCTGGTCTGGAAGATTATGATGCAGTGATGGCTCTTGAGGACAAGCTGTTTGCTAAAGTGGACGCAGATGCTGGTTTGCGCGAAACATTGAAATCGGTAGTTATCACTCAGGTTTAAATTGTGGCGTTCGATCCGGTCACATTTTTTACCCTGGCAGCTGATACTCATCAAGCTGCCGGCCATGAAGAGGAAGAGAAAGTGCGGACTGTAATTGGCCGGGCTTACTACTCAGCTTTTTTATGCGCGCGAAACGCGGCTGGTTTAACTGGTACTAATGCTGCCATACATCAGGTAACGATTGAGCATTACATCAATAATGGGAATTCGGCGGTGGGAAATCGTCTCAACGATCTGCGTACCTCACGTAATGATGCTGATTATGATTGCGGCAAAAAATTTACAAAAACGCAAAGCGGTAAAGCTCTTAGTCAAGCAAACGCAATCCTAGTTAATTTGGGACTCAAATAATTGCAACATCAAGCAGTTTCAACGATACTGTAATTCAATGTTTGATATTGGTAGACAGTCATTTTTCCGTTTGGATGCCATTGCACAATGAGGTGGATTCATAATCCATTGATGTCGTGTACGATGCACGGGGACGTTATAAACAAATGGGTTGCGAATAATCGTAACCCATTTTTATCTAACTCCCGCTACGCTGAACAACTCCCGCTACGCTGAACAACTCCCGCTACGCTGAACAACTCCCGCTACGCTGAACAACTCCCGCTACGCTGAACAACTCCCGCTACGCTGAACAATTTCTGCCAACCAATAAGCCTGACATTTATATAAGTCCTCGCTGAATACCTACCATTCACCCAACAATAATTTGTACGCCTCCGTACAAGATTCCGGTACCTCCTCGCTTCTATGATCTCTGCTAACCACAATCAGGTGGTGTGTCAAAGAGATCAGGAGATGTATGCGAGACCATATTTGCAGTACCGGATGTAATCACTTTTCCCACTTGAACGACGCCGATTTGCAGGGCGAGTTCAAGGAAGCGCGTCAGAGCTTGCGCGCTGCTATCGGCGGTAAGCCGACTGCAGGCATCGCCGGTTTGGCAGGCGTTACCGAGCGTGCGCTGCCTTCGAAGAAGGCTGGCGAGCAAGTTAGCCACTACTACGTACCGGCTAACAACAAGACCATCCACTGGGGCTATTTCAGCAAGACCATGGAGCCGCTGCTGAAGCTGGAATCCGGTGACTACGCCACGATCGAGACGGTCACGCATCACTCCAACGACGATATCGAGCGCATGGTCAAAGGCGATGCTGGCGCGGAAAGCATTTTCCAATGGGATGCGAACAGCAAGGCAGTTGATCGCCGTGGCGCGGGTCCTATGGATGATCCATTGGGTGCGGGCGGTGGCTTGGGTGTGCACGTTTGCACCGGTCCTATCTATGTCAATGGCGCCGAGCCAGGCGACGTGCTGGAAGTGCGTATCGTCGATACCATGCAGCGTCCTTCGGGCAATCCTGACTACCGTGGCAAGACCTTCGGTTCCAACGTTGCGAGTAACTGGGGCTTCCACTACAACAACCTGATCACCGAGCCTAAAGGCCGTGAAGTCATCACTATTTACGAAGTTGATGCGAGCGGTGAGCAAACCTGGGCTAAAGCGGTTTACAACTATCGCTGGACACCACAAACCGATCCATTCGGCGTGGTTCACCCGATCATCGATTACCCAGGCGTACCAGTCGACAAGAGCAGCATCAAGCCTAACTACGACGTCCTGAAGGGCTACGAAATTCCTGTGCGTCCGCACTTCGGCATGATCGGTGTTGCACCAGTCGAAGCCGATATGGTGTCGTCCATCATTCCTAGCTACAGCGGCGGTAACTTCGATAACTGGCGTATGGGCAAGGGCGCAACTGCGTTCTTCCCTGTGGTCGTGCCAGGCGCGATGTTCTCTGTCGGTGACCCACACGCTTCGCAAGGCGATGCGGAATTGTGCGGTACTGCAATCGAATGTTCGCTGACTGGTTTGTTCCAGTTCATCCTGCACAAGAAAGCAGATCTGCCAGGCACCAAGCTGTATGGCCTCGATTATCCATTGCTGGAAACCGAAAGCGAGCTGGTTGTGCATGGTTTCAGCAGCCCGAACTACCTGAAGGAATTCGGTGTGGATGGTACGTCTGAACTGTTCAAGAAATCTTCGCTGGACAGCGCAATGACCGATGCTTTCAACAAGACCCGTCGCTTCTTCATGGATACCCGCAACCTGACCGAAGACGAAGCGATTTCGTTGATCTCGGTATCGGTGGACTTCGGTATCACTCAAGTCGTCGATGGCAACTGGGGTGTACACGCGATCATCAAGAAAGCAGTTTTCCCTAAGTAATCTGAAGTAACAGGTGCTGGCGGAGTGCTTCCGCCAGCACAGTATTGAGCAATGTAGTTGGTGGTACAGAGGCATCAAAAGGAGTTGTGAGATAGCGCAGTAGAACAAGCAATAAGCAGGCAATAAGCAGGCAGTACACATAAAAAATAAGTAGTGCCGTGAGTGTAAGAAGACAAATTTCTTACACATATAAAAACGAGGAGACAAAAATGGGTGCAAGAAAAAATACACTGCGCAAGCTGCAGTGCGTCGCAGCTTTGGGCGCAGCATGTGCATTGCCAGCAATGGCGCAAACATCGGTACAGGTCACCGGCCTGGTCGATAACTTTATCGGTTCAGTCAAATACAGCGGCGACGCCGGACGCAGCAGCGTCGTCAATAGCGGTGGTATGACCACTTCATGGTTTGGCTTCAAGGGCACCGAAGATCTCGGTGGCGGCCTCAAAGCCAAGTTCAACCTGACTTCCTTCTTCCGTGCGGACACTGGCGGTGCCGGTCGTTTCGACGGCAATGAGACTTTCTTTTCGCGCGATGCGAACGTCGGCCTGATAGGCAAGTTCGGTGAGATCTCGCTGGGTCGTGATCTGGCGCCACACTTCCTGCCATCCATCCTGTTCAATCCATTCGGTGATTCATTCCAGTTGTCGCCTTTGATGCTGCACGCAGACGTGCCGCTGTTCAATGGTTCGCGCTGGAGCAATTCGGTGGCAGCGGATACCGGCTGGAGCAATGAGATCGTCTATACCACGCCTAATATGGCGGGCCTGAAAGCGAATATCCATTACCAGTTCGGCGAAGTCGCAGGAAAGAGCGGCAAGAATAACTTTGGTATGAATTTGCTGTATTCGAATGGCCCATTGGGATTGGCGGCTTACTACCAAAAAATCAAAGTAAACAATCCGCTGGAGCAGACGCCGGGCAATGTATTGCCGGCAGCGACTTTGCTGGGTGGCTTGACGCCTGCGCGTCAGACCGGATGGTTTGTCGGTGGTTCGTATGATTTCGCGGTGGCCAAGTTGTTCGCAACCTATAACCAGACCAGTCACGATATCGATTTGAATGACCGTACTGTGCAACTTGGTACCAGCATCCCGCTGGGTCAGGGTGCGATCCTGGCGTCATGGGCGAATACCAAACGCGACGGCGCAGCGATGGGACAGGATTTGAAGCGCAATACGGCATCGTTTGGCTATGACTACAACATCTCCAAACGTACCGATCTCTATGCGGTGTATATGTACGACAAGATCACCCAGCAAAATACTGGCAACACCGTTGCGCTGGGTATCCGTCACCGCTTCTGATCATCTTGATCAACATGGCTGAGCGGAGATTTCCGCCCAGCCACACAGCTTTACTCCGGGGCTCAAGTAGTTGAGTGCGATTCGGCGAGCATGGCAACATGCTCGCTTTTTTTATTGCTCCACCAGACGATGCCGGAGGTCAGGAACAATAAGAAGGTCGCGGTTGCAATGACAGCCGTGAACGCCACATCAAATGATGATTTGGCGGCAGCATCTACCACTTGCGCAACAGCAGGTGCGAGATCCCGAGTCACAAGGAGTGCTTCATCCAGGCTATCCCACACGATGGCAGGCAGGTTCATATCAGCAGGCAGGTTTAGCGTGCTGGCATAAGCCAGCGACAGGATGCTGCCCATCAGCGTGACACCGAAGACACTACCCAACTCGTACGAAACTTCCTCGACTGATGCCGCCATGCCTGCGCGATCCACCGGTGCGCTTTGCATGATGGTGCTGGATGCCGCCGTCATCGCGGCACCGATACCGGCACCGAGCACCAGCAGGCAGATGATTTGCATCCATGCTGCGGCGTCGTATAGGAACAGATAAGCACCCATACCCAGTCCGGAGATCAGCAGGGACAGCGACAAGACAAAGGCGCTACCCAGCTTCGGCAATACCCGACCCGTCAATGGACCGGCAGCAAAAGCCGCCAGTGACAAAGGCAGGATAAATACACCCGCCTGCAACGGTGTCATATCGAGCACCAGTTGCAAACGCTGCGTGAACACCAGTTCCATACCCAGCAGGGCGGCAGCAGAGACGATAGCCGCCGCTACGGATGATGAGAAAATCGTGTTCTTGAACAACGAGAAATCGATCATCGGATGCGCGCTATGTTGCTGCCTGCGTGCAAACATGGCGAGGAAGAAGAGTCCGAACAGCAGTGTCAGCAAGGCTATGCCCCATGCAGGGTTGTGCTTGCCTGCTTCTTTCAATGCGTAGGTCACGCCGACCAGGCCCGCCATGATTTTCAGTGAACCGACCAGGTCCCATGGCCGTGTTTTGTTAGGCTGGCTTTTCGGTATGTAAGCCAGGGCGATAGGCAATGCCACCAGCACGATAGGCACGTTGATCAGGAAGACCGAACCCCACCAGAAGTATTCCAGCAACAGTCCGCCTATCACTGGTCCGAGTGCGGCACCGCCGAAGGCAACCGCGGCCCAGATGCCGATCGCCACTGCGCGTTCGTTTTCATCGGCAAAGGCGAGACGGATGATGGACAGTGTTGCTGGCATCATCATGGCAGCACCTACTGCCAGCAATGCACGTGCAGCGATCAGTGTGGCGGAGGACGGCGAGTACGCCGCGCACAACGATGCGATACCGAATACCACGAGGCCGGCGACGAATAAGGATTTATGTCCCAGCCTGTCGCCCAGCGTACCCATGCCAAGCAGCAGCCCCGAGACGATGAGCGCATAGATGTTGACTATCCACAGCTTGGCCGAAGCCGAGGCCTGCAGGTCTGCGGTCAGTCTTGGCAGTGCTGCATAGAGCACCGTCATGTCGACCACGATCAGTAACAGCGCGACCGAGACGATGGCCAGCACCAGCCAGCGGCTGGAAGACGGCAGCATGGCAGTGTGTTTCAGGATGTCTTTGTTTTGCTTAAGCATGGCTGAGCTCCTTCATCATCACGACCGATACGGTCTGGAAGTTCAGGCCATGGAAGTAGCGGTGCGCATCATGGTTGCCTGCGCAGCTTTCGAGGAACAGACGCTGGATGCCGCGCGTCAGTAATTGCTGCTCGACCCATGCGATCAATTGCTGGCCGATACCGGCACCGCGATGATCTGGGTGCACGATCAGGTCGTCCAGCGACGCAAACGGTGTAGCGACATCCGGATTGTTATCGATGGCGACCAGCGCCATGCCGACGATGTCATTGCCGATGTTTGCAGTCGCAATCAGTTGATTTGCACTGGCCGGATCTAGCGACAGGGTCGCGTTTAATTCCTGGCGCAAGGTCGTCGCCAGATCGCTACGCCATTGCGTAGGACTAGCCGCGCGTGATCCTTGCAACTCGGATTGGGAAATATATTGTGTGTGCGCATTCATCACGAAGAGCTGGGTAAGCGCTTCGCTTAGTGCCGCATCTGTGCACCAGTTTATGGTGACAGTTTTTGGGGTGATGGATTTTTGATTCATGACTTTTCTGGCCCAAAAGAGCCTATTTGTTGTGCAACGTTGTCTATCATCCATCAATATTAGATTTGGACAAAGTTAAGTACCATCTATAAAATAGATGGATGGAATGGACTATCGATCGCATGAAACAGTTTGTCGTGACCGCAGAGGCTGGCTCTATCTCTGCGGCTGCGCGTCGCCTGGGCAAGGCGCAATCTGCTGTCAGTACGGCTATTGCCTTATTGGAAGCAGATCTGGGCTTTGATTTGTTTGATCGCTCGCGGCGCAATGTGCAACTCACACCGGCCGGTGAAGTCATGCTGCTGGAAGCACGGGAGTTGTTGCGCCAGGCCGAGGGGCTGGATCACCGTGCGCAATCATTCGCGGCAGGGCAGCAAGCCAAGCTGACGCTGGCTTTGGATGAAGCCTTGCCTTACCTTGCGGTCGGCGCGCTTGTGAAGGAGATATCGGAACGTTTCCCATCACTGGAACTGACCCAACTTAATGGTACGGCAACCGAGGTGGCCGAGTACGTGGAGAAGCAGCGCGCCAGCGTGGCCTTCCATTTTGATCGCGGGCCATGTTCGCTGTCATTTGCGCAAAAGCATATCGGTAGTGTGGCGCAGGGTATCTATGTGAGTCGTCAGCATCCGTTGACGCAGATTAAAAAAATCACGCAACGCGATCTCGCCAAGCACAGACAGCTCCTGATGCATATGGATGACTTCGCTGATCCGGCTTTGAGTCCGTCGGTCTGGCGATCGGATAGTTTTTACAGTATTGCGGCGATGGTGGCGGACGGCATCGGTTGGGCGATACTGCCTTTGAACATCGCCCAGTACGAAGAGTATCGTTTGCATCTGCAGGAACTGCCCTGCGATGAATTTAGCCTGCCGCTATTGTCGGTACGTATGTTGTGGCTGCAAGGGCATCAGCCGGATGCGACCACGCAATGGGTGCAGAAACGCCTGGGCGAATTGCTGCACACCATACCGTCCGATTTGTAATCGCCGGCCTGCTGCAAGCACGCCCTGCACGCAAGATGCGATCTGGGTACACTTTGTACTCGGGCAGGAAATCAATAACGATAAAAAATGACAGCGGCCACCAAGCAATCAAAATGGCTTATCCCTTCCATGGGCATGACCCAGATCATAGGCTGGGGTTCGATGTTCTACGCTTATGGCGTACTTATGCAGCCTATGGAAGCCGAGCTCCAGACTACGCGCTCGGTAGTGGTGGGGGCGTATTCGATAGCCTTGCTGCTATCTGGTTGTCTGTCGACTTTATCCGGCGCGATTATTGATCGCATAGGCGGACGACTGGTGATGGGCGGTGGTGCCTTGCTGGCCGCTCTCATGTTTTTCCTGATGTCTTATGTGGATAGCGTGCTGACGCTGTATCTGGTCTGGGCAGGCCTGGGTGTGGCCATGAGTGCGACGCTGTACCAGCCTGCTTTTGCCGTATTGACGCAGGTATATGGCAGTGGCTATCGCCGCGCGATTACAGCAGTGACTTTATTTGGCGGTCTGTCGAGCAGTGTGTTCTGGCCATTGACACAGGCGTTGTCGGATCAGGTCGGCTGGCGTGACACCTGGCTGATTTATGCCGCACTGAATTTGCTGGTCAGTTTTCCAGTGCATGCCTTGCTGCCTAAATTTTCACCATCAACAGAAGCGCCGACCCAGGCCACGCAAGGCAAATCAGGTCTGGCGCAAGTCTTGCGCGAGCGCAGCTTTTATTTGCTGACTACCTCATTCACTTTAAATGCACTGGTCTTCTCCGCTGTGTCCCTGCACCTGATGTCGCTGTTGCAGAGCCGCGGTATTACACCGACGCAGGCGGCGACTATAGGCGCGATGGTCGGGCCTATGCAGGTACTGGGACGGATACTGGAAACCACCGTGGGGCGCAATCTGTCATCGCACAGGATAGGTTTATGCGCGATGTGGTTGTTGCCTCTGGCCTTGATACTGCTCTATGCACCGAATCACTGGTTGTGGATGTATGCCTTGTTTGCCGGAATATACGGCATCAGCAATGGCGTGATGACCATAGTGCGCGGCACTATACCAGCGGAATTGTATGGACGCGAAGCTTATGGTGCGGTGAGTGGCGCGATGGGCGCGCCGGTCATGATAGCGATTGCTGCTGGCCCGTTCGTGGCATCGCTGTTGTACACGGCTATCGGTAGCTATATGGGGATGCTGCTGGTATTGATCGCGGTCGGCGTGCTGGGTTCTGTCATGTTCAACTACGCGTCCCCGACGGACAAGCATGGTCATCAATAGTTGATGACCATGCTGTAGTGCTAGTTATCAAATCCAGGCTGCGCGCTGATGCACACGTTCACCTGCAGCATAAGTAGCAGTGATAACACGGTCGTCGCCCAGTATGGCAAGTGCAAACAATTGCTCTTCCAGGCTGTCGGTCGTTGCGCTGCGACGTGACAACAAAGGCGTGGCTTGTGGGTCGAGCACGATGAAGTCGGCATCGCAACCAGCCGCAAAGTTACCGATCGTTCCTTCCAGCTGCAAAGCGCGTGCACCGCCTAGCGTCGCCATGTAAAACATGCGTTGCGCGGCCAGATGCACGCCGCTCATGCGACCTACCTTGTAGAGCTCGTTCATGGTTTGCAGCATGGAGAAACTGGTGCCACCCCCGACGTCAGTCGCGAGTGAGACTGGCATACGCAGTTTGTCAGCATTGATGAAGTCAAACAAACCGCTGCCGAGGAAGAGGTTGGAAGTAGGACACACCGTTGCGACTGATTCCGTCGCCGCCATGCGTGCACGATCATCATCATCCAGCCAGATGCAGTGGGCGTACAGCGCACGTTTGCGCATCAGGCCGCGCTTTTCATAGACGTCGAGATAGCTGCGGCTGTCCGGAAACAGTTCCTTGACCCATTTCACTTCATCAGTATTCTCTGCGACGTGGGTTTGGATGTAGGTGTCCGGGTACTGCGACGCCAGTTCACCTGCCAGGCGCAATTGCGCGTCGGTCGAGGTTGGGGCAAAACGTGGCGTGATCGCGTAGTGCTGGCGACCTTGCTTATGCCAGCGCTTGATCAGCGCTTCCGTATCCCTGGCACTGCTTTCTGCAGTATCCAGCAGGAAGTCAGGTGCATTCCTGTCCATCATGACCTTGCCCGCGATCATGCGCAGGTTCAGCGCATGGCTGCGGTCAAAGAATGCATCCACCGATTGCGGATGCACGGTGCAATAGACGGCTGCAGTGGTTGTGCCGTTGCGCAGCAATTCAGCGAGGAAGAAGTCAGCAACGTCAGCGGCATGTGCGCTGTCTTCAAACTTTCTTTCGGTCGGGAAGGTATAGGTATTGAGCCAGGGCAGCAAGCCAGGTGCAGGCGACGCGATCATGTCGGTTTGCGGATAGTGCACATGGGTGTCGATGAAGCCGGGCGTGATGATCTTGCCGCGCCAGTCATGGGTCATGGCACCAGCGGGCAGGGTCGGCAGTAAACGATCGTAATCGCCAGCGGCAACTATCTTGCCGTCTGCCACGACCAGCAAACCATCGCTATGCCACTGCGTCGCATCTTCAGCGAAGGCAGGGTCGTTGGAAAAATGGAGCAGGCTCGCGCGGTACGCGTGTACGTTAGAAATCATGAGTAACTATCAGTGCTAAAAATGGGTGTAGAAAAAGCGTGTTTAGCTTTGCGGTGTATTTGACGAAGCTAGCACCGCGGCAGTGGCAGCCAGTACGGGACTGTTTTTATGCGGCTGGGCGCGCAGTTCCCATAGCTGGACCAGCTGTGCGACTACGGCGACGGCGATGCTGCTGGGTTCCTTGCCATAGATGCCGGGGATGCCGATAGGACAGGTCATCTTGTTCAATTGCTCGACCGTGACGCCTCTGTCCTGCAAGCGATGTTCGAATTGCTTGCGTTTGGTATAGGAGCCGATCAGGCCAAACCAGGCGACGTCTTCGCGCTTGAGGATTTGCTCGGTCAACTGCTGGTCCAGTGAATGACTGTGCGTCATCACCAGGAAGTAGGCACCAGGCTCAGCTTTTGCAACGACGGCATTCGGTACATCGGTCGCATCTATCGTGACCTGCATAGGTAAATCAGCAGGGAACATGTCTTCCCGTTCGTCTACCCACAGGACGCGACATGGCAGCGTGCTCAGCATGCGTACGATGGCGGTACCTACATGCCCGGCGCCAAACAGGACGACTTGCGGTAAATGCGCCTGGCACAGATCCAGCAACCAGCGGCGACCTTGGGTATCACGTGCGATATGGGTCGCGCTCCTGGACAGGAATATATCCGGAGTCAAGGCATCAACCGCCGAACTTGCATTACAAGCGCTGCCCTTGAGATCGTAAAGCGCGGCTGCATCATTCGTTTCCAGTGGCACCGCGCGCCATATGTTCACGCCTTCCTTGCAACCGCGTGCCAGACCACTGAGCATGGCGGCGGCACGTTGCTCTATGATTTCAAAGGCAAGGAAGACCACACCGCCACAGCATTGACCCAGGCTGGGGCCCAGCGCGATGCGTTCGATGTGGTTCATGCGGCGGGTCGGTGTGCTGTCGGCCAGCATGTCACGTGCAATCTGTGCGGCGCGCCATTCGAGATGACCGCCGCCTATGGTGTCGAATTGCCGGGTCGCTGTGTACACCATGCGGGCACCTTCTTCGCGTGGTGTCGAGCCCTGGATCCCCGCAACTGTCACCAGCACGCAAGCTTCCTGTGCCGGTACAGTTGTTTGCAACGCTTCTAACCATGTAGACATAGCGTGACTCCTTGCTAATGGATGGCGGCGCGCACGGCGTCGACTGCATCAAGGATGGCTTCGCTGGTGGCCGGTGCGCGCAAAGGCGGATTGACGCGATTGTTACCAACGGCGGCCACTGCATCACGGATTGCGAAGAAGACCGAGAACGGCAACAGCAGCGGCGGTTCACCGACGGCTTTCGAACGGTGGATGCTGTCCTGCACATTGCTGTTCTTGAAGAGCTTGACGCGGAAGTCAGCAGGGCAGTCGGAGATCGCCGGAATCTTGTAGGTCGAAGGAGCATGTGTCATCAGTTTACCGTCCTTGTTCCACCACAATTCTTCGGTCGTCAGCCAGCCCATGCCCTGGATGAAAGCACCTTCAACCTGGCCTGCATCGATGGCCGGATTCAATGCTTCGCCTGCATCGTAGAGCGCATCCGCGCGCAGCAATTTCCATTCGCCGGTCAGTGTATCGATGACCACTTCGGCCACGGCCGCACCGTAAGCGTAGTAGTAGAACGGATGACCTTGCATGGTCTTGCTGTTCCAGTGCACGCGTGGGGTTGAGTAGAAGCCGTCAGACCAGAGCTGGATACGGGCGGTATAAGCCAGCATGACCAGTTCCTGGAAGTCTATGCTGTGTGCACCAGAGCTCACTTTGTCGTCGGCAAAACGTATGCTCGCGACCTCGACGCCAAAGCGCTGTGCTGCCAGGCTGGCCAGGCGATCACGGATTTGCAGCGCTGCGTGCTGTGCCGCTTTGCCGTTGAGGTCGGTACCAGTTGAGGCTGCCGTGGCCGAGGTGTTGGCGACCTTGCTGGTGTCGGTAGCGGTGCAGCGCACCTTATCCAGTTGCAGACCCAATGCCTGTGCCACGACTTGCGCGACCTTGGTGTTGAGGCCCTGGCCCATTTCAGTACCACCGTGGTTCACCAAAACCGAACCATCGGTATATACGTGTACCAATGCGCCAGCCTGGTTCAGATGCGGTACGTTGAACGAGATACCGAATTTCACTGGCGTCAGTGCCAGGCCTTTTTTGAGGATGGTGTTCGACGCGTTGAATGCATTGATCGCATTGCGGCGAGCCTGGTATTCACTGGTGGCTTCCAGTTCGTCGACCAGCGCGTGGATGATGTTGTCTTCCACCTTTTGACCGTAGTGCGTGACATTGCGTGCATCCGGGCCGTCGCCATCGCTGCTGCCGTAGAAGTTGACGCGTCGTACTTCGAGTGCATCCTTGCCGAGATTGCGCGCAATCTCATCGATGATGTATTCGATCGCAATCGCACCTTGCGGGCCACCAAAACCGCGGAAGGCGGTATTCGACTGGGTATTGGTTTTGCCGCACATGGCGTGAATTTCAACATCCGACAGATAGTAGGCATTGTCGAAGTGACAGACCGCGCGGGTTGCCACCGGACCGGACAGGTCGGCAGAGAAACCAGCACGCGAGATCATGTCTATGCGTGCACCCAGGATCAGGCCGTTATTGTCATAGCCGATTTCATAGTCATAGGCGAAGCAATGGCGCTTGCCAGTGACTATCATGTCGTCGTCGCGATCGGCGCGCAGTTTGACTGGACGGCGCAAACGGGCTGCACTGAATGCAGCGACGCAGGCCCACAGTGCCGATTGCGATTCCTTGCCGCCGAAACCACCGCCCATGCGACGGCATTCCACCAGTACGTCGTGTGAAGACACATGCAGGACGTGGGCAATGTGATGCTGCATTTCGCTCGGGTGTTGCGTCGAGCAATGTACGTGCATGCCGCTGCCTTCTTTTGGGATCGCGTAGGAGATCTGGCCTTCCAGATAGAACTGCTCTTGTCCGCCGACGTCGAATTTTCCTTGCAGCTTATTCGGTGCAGCTGCAAACGCAGTCGCCGCATCGCCGCGTTGCAAATGCATAGGTGGCAGCACATAGGATTGCGCAGCATGGGCCGCACGTGGCGTCAGTATCGGTGGCAGTTCTTCGTATTCGATGACACCGAGGCGTGCAGCACGGCGTGCCGTGTCGTGGCTGTTGGCGATGACGACGAAGATAGGTTGTCCTATGTATTGCACGAGGTCTTCGGCCAGCACCGGATCGTCGCGTATGATCGCGCCGCACTGGTTTTCACCGGGGATGTCGGCCGCTGTCAGCACGGCGACTACGCCAGGTACGGCCTGGACTTTGCTAAGGTCGATGGAAACTATCTTGGCATGGGCTTTTTGCGACAGGCCCAGTGCCGCGTGCAAGGTGCCTTGCAGCTCGGGGATGTCATCAGTGTAGGTCGCTTCGCCGGTGACGTGCAGGTAAGCGGACTCATGCGCATAAGAGGTGCCGACTGCCTTGCCGCCGGGTGTACCGCTGCCAGGTAATGTAACAGTCATGAATAATTCGGTTTGCTTGTTCATCATATTCCTCCTGATTTCCTCAGGCAGTCTCAGCTGTTGCTGCTGCAAAGGCGCGCAAAGAGCTCGCTGGTACCGGCTCATCTGCACGTGTTTCCAGCCAGTAGCGATATAAAAGATTCTGTGCCGTCTTCATGCGATAAGCGGATGAGGCGCGCATATCGGAGAGTGGTGCATAGTCCTGTGCCAGCAGCGCTATCGCCGCGCGTACATTGGCTTCGCTCCATGCCTTTCCATTGAGTGCCGCTTCGGCTTGCGCTGCGCGCTTAGGCGTGGCCGCCATGCCGCCGTAGGCGATGCGCGCATCCCTTACCTGGCCATCGACCAGTTCAAACGCGAAGGAAGCACAAACCGCCGAGATATCCTGGTCGAAACGTTTCGATAGTTTGTAGACGCGGAATGCGACGTCAGGACGTGGCAATGGTATGCGTACTGCCTGCACGAATTCATCTGGCTGCATGGCCGATTTTTGGTAAGCCAGATAAAAATCTTCCAGCGGCATGCTGCGTACACCTGCGACGCTGCGCAAGACGATGTGTGTGCCGAGCGCAATCAGCCACGGCATGGAGTCGCCGATAGGTGAACCGTTGGCGACATTGCCACCCAGCGTACCGGCATTGCGTACTGGCAGCGACGCAAAGCGTTGCCACAGCTCTGATAGTTCTTGCGGGTAGTGCTGGGCGGCTGCTGCATACGCATTTTCCAGCGTGACGCCTGCGCCAATTTCCAGCCAGCCGTTTTCTTCCTTGACGCTTTTCAGTGCATCGACCTGGCCCAGGTAAATGATGTCGCCGAGGTCGCGCATGTGTTTGGTGACCCATAGGCCGACGTCGGTAGAGCCTGCCAGTATGCGTGCCTTAGGCAATTCGGCGCGCAGTGCTGCCAGTTGCTCTATGGTGCGCGGTGCGTGGAAGGTTTGACCAGCGTAGCTGATTCTGAGTGGCTCATGTCGTTGCAATTCGCGCAGCGCATCTGCCACTTGTGTGCGGTCGAAATGGACGGCTGGTAATTCACCCATGCGGTGCGCTGCTTCGATGATGGGACGGTAGCCGGTGCAGCGGCACAGATTGCCGGACAGTGCATCGTCTACTTGTCGTGTACTTGGTGCGGTGCTGCCATCGTCATTGTGCAGATACAGATTCCACAAGGACATGATGAAGCCTGGTGTGCAGAAGCCGCATTGCGAGCCGTGGCATTCGACCATCGCCTGTTGCACCGGATGCAGGCAGCCATCGTTTTGCTTCAGGTCTTCGACCGTGAAGAGTGCCTTGCCGTCCAGCGTTGGTAAAAACTGTATGCAGGAGTTGACGGTGTTGAGTTCGAGGTGATCGCCGCGCAGTTCGCCGACTACCACGGTGCACGCACCGCAGTCACCTTCGGCACAACCTTCTTTGGTGCCGGTGCAATGCAGGTCTTCGCGCAGGTGCTGCAAGACGGTACGCGTATTGGAAAGACCACTCACTTCGTGTGTGGTGCCGCGGAAGTAAAAGCGTATCGGTTCTGACATGATGTGTACTCTGTAGTAAGACTAAGTAGCGCGGTCGGATGTAACTACTTACGAAATCAAATCCATGTTTGCTGACAGGTGTTGCGCGTTTCTGCACAACACCTGTTTGTGCTTATTTGCTTAGCCCAACAAGACCAACTTGACGGTAAACAAGCCTGCAATAATCCAGATCATGAACGACACTTCCTTGGCACGACCGGTCAGCAACTTCAGTGCGGCATAGGTGATGAAGCCGAGTGCCATACCGTTTGCTACCGAATAAGTGAAAGGCATGATGATGGTGGTAATCACTGCCGGTACGCATTCGGTGGTGTCTTCCCAATCGATGTCACGCAGTTCACGCAACATCAGGCAAGCCACAAAGAACAACGCCGGAGCTGTTGCGTATGCCGGAACCACGCCAGCCAGTGGTGCAATAAACAGGGCCAGCAGGAACAGGACAGCGATGGTGACGGCAGTCAGGCCGGTGCGACCACCTGCCTGTACACCAGCGGCACTTTCAATATAGGCGGTGGTACTCGAAGTGCCAAGCATGGAACCGGCTATGATGGCGCCGCTATCTGCCAGCAGGGCTTTGTTCAGGCGTTCGATCTTGCCGTTTTTGACCAGACCCGCACGTTGCGCCACACCCATCAGGGTGCCGGTGGCATCGAATAATTCAACCAGGAAAAAGACCAGCACGACGTTGATCAGGCCCATGCCCAGTGCGCCAGGGATATCCAGCTGGAACAGGGTAGGTGAGACTGACGGTGGTGCCGAAAACACGCCGGCGAATTTATTACCCGCAAAGAAGAAGCTCAGTACGGTCACGGCTAGGATGCCGATCAGCATCGCGCCACGGACTTTCAGTCTATCCAGTGCGACGATCACGACAAAACCGATGATGGCCAGTACTGTTGGGGGGCTGTGCAAGTTACCGAGTGTGACCAGCGTATTAGGATTGCCGACGACGATACCGGCATTTTTCAGCGCGATCAGTCCGAGGAAGAGGCCGATACCCGCGGGAATCGCCGTTCGTAACGACACCGGAATGCTGTTGATAATCAGCTCGCGGATCTTGAACAGACTCACCACCATGAACAGACAGCCGGAGATGAATACGGCACCCAGGGCGGCTTGCCATGGATAGCCCATACCAATCACAACTGCATACGAGAAGTAGGCATTCAGGCCCATGCCGGGAGCGAGCCCGATAGGGTAGTTTGCATACAGGCCCATGATCAGGGTACCGATGGCGGCGGCCACGCAAGTGGCGACGAATACGGAATCCTTGGGCATCCCCGCGTCACCCAGAATGGCTGGGTTGACGAAGATGATGTAGGCCATGGTGAGGAAGGTAGTCAGCCCTGCCACGAGCTCCGTGCGCACGGTAGTACCGTGGTCGCTGAGCTTGAAAAACTTTTCCAAAAAAGTCATCTGCTTGTCTCCGAGTTTTTATGTTTTTTTGCTTCAACGCTTACCATCTAACGTGGTGTCGTTCAGCGCATCTAATGTCGTCTAATTTTGCCTGCCTAATGTAATGCAGATGGAATATCAGTTATAAGACTGTAGCTATATGATCCCCCTGTTAGCGCGCCGCCTCTGCCAGCGTAAATGCCAGTGCATTGTGGCGTTCAATGACATGTCCGAGGTCTATTGTTGTAATCTGGCCATCGCGGATGACGACGCGGCCATTAATGATGCTGCAGGCAACATTTGGCGGGGTGCAAAACACCATTGCCGCGACCGGATCGTGCAAGGCACCGGCGAAGCCGATTTGCCGCACATCGAACATGACAATATCGGCCGACATGCCGGGTTTGAGCGCACCGATATCGTCGCGATTCAAGACTTTGGCACCACCCAGCGTGGCGACTTCCAGCGCCTGCCTGGCGGTCATCGCATCCGGCCCGAAGCCGACCCGTTGCAATAGCATCGCCTGTCTGACTTCGGCCATCATGTGACCGGAATCGTTGGAGGCGCAGCCATCGACGCCCAGGCCGACAGACACGCCTGCGTCCAGCATCTTGCGTATCGGTGCGATACCGGATGCCAGTCGCATATTCGAGCAAGGGCAGTGCGCGATACCGGTATGGGTATGAGCGAATAAATTGATACCTGCGTCGTCCAGCTGCACGCAGTGTGCATGCCAGACATCGTGCCCGACCCAGCCGCAGTCTTCTGCGTATTCGGCTGGTGTCATATTGAATTTTTCACGGCTGTAAGCAATGTCGTTGACGTTTTCCGCCAGATGGGTATGCAGCGATACATTGAAGCTGCGTGCCATGCTGGCAGCCTCGCGCATCAGGTCGCGTGATACCGAAAAAGGCGAGCACGGTGCAACCACGATGCGCTGCATCGCATGACGTCCGGCATCGTGATAAGTCTCGATCAGGCGCTGCGTATCGCGCAGGATGTCGGCTTCCTGTTCCACCACACGATCCGGTGGCAAACCGCCTTTGGACTGGCCCACGCTCATAGCACCGCGCGCCGCATGGAAGCGCATGCCTATCTCTTGCGCTGCTTCCAGGCTGTCGTCGAGGCGGCAGCCGTTGGGATAGATGTAGAGGTGATCGCTGCTGGTGGTACAGCCGGACAGCATCAGTTCCGCCATTGCGGTCTGGGTCGACACCTGGATCATCTCCGGCGTCAGGTTGGCCCAGATCGGATACAGATTGGTCAGCCAGTTGAACAATTCACCGTTCTGCGCAGCGGGAACCGCCCGCGTCAGGCTTTGATACATGTGGTGATGGGTATTGATCAGGCCGGGCAGTACGACGTGATGGCTGGCGTCTATGACTTCATCGGCAGTCTGTGGCAGCGTAGCGCTGGGACCGACTTGTTCGATTACGTTGTCGCGAATAAATACTGCGCCGTTGCTGATTTCTTCGCGTTGCTCGTTCATGGTGACGAGTACGCGGGCATTCTTGATGAGCAGTGTTTTTGACATGAGGGTACCTGTCTGTTTAAGACTCTATTTGGACGATGGCCATCATCAGACAGCCCCGCCGACATTGCCGGTGGTGGACCGGTTGCCAGTTACCTTTTTTGTGTCGCCAAAAAAAGGTAACCCAAAAAGGGTTTAAGACAGGTGCAACGCGCTGCTGGCGGCAGCGTCGATACGGTGGTGGGCGAATTGCAATTCACGTCGTCGCCGCATCGAAAAACATGCATGTATAGATTAAGGCATGTCAGCTGGTTTTTTCAACGATTTTTATCAAATATCTGATGATCGTTTTTTGTTTCAATTCGACATCAGGCTGGCGATCCTGCCGTCTTGTTTGGGTGCTAACAGGGCTGTCGATGTGGCTACCAGGCGCAGCTTTTCCGGTGCGGTCGGGGCGGTGGCCGCATGGTTGCGTTCCAGTTTGAAGATGCTGACCAGTTGCATCAGCTGATCAGCCTGGTCCCGCAGCGATTGGGCGGCAGCGGCAGATTGCTCTACCAATGCGGCGTTCTGCTGCGTCCCTTCATCTATCAGTACGACCGCTTGCCCGACCTGTTCTATGCCTGCACTTTGTTCCTGGCTGGCATTATCGATGGCGGCGATGATGCTGCTGACGCGCGCCACGCTAGTGACGACTTCATCCATGGTCAGGCCAGCCTGCTGTACCAGTTTGCTGCCCTTATCAACTTTCGCTACCGAATCATCGATCAGTGCCTTGATTTCCTTTGCCGCCGTGGCACTGCGTTGCGCCAGGTTGCGCACTTCGGATGCGACGACGGCAAAGCCGCGCCCCTGTTCACCGGCACGCGCTGCTTCGACCGCCGCATTGAGTGCCAGGATATTGGTCTGGAAGGCGATGCTGTCGATCACGCCGGTGATGTCCATGATCTTCTTTGATGAGGTATTGATGGCCGTCATCGTATCGATCACTTCATGTACCACGCTGCCGCCTTGCAGTGCGATATCTGACGCAGATGCTGCCAGCTGATTGGCTTGCTGTGCATGGTCGGCATTTTCCTTCACGGTAGAGGTCAGTTCTTCCATCGCTGATGCGGTTTCTTCGAGTGAACTGGCTTGCTGTTCCGTGCGCGATGAGAGATCCATATTGCCGCGTGCGATTTCACCGGAAGCGCTGGCGATGGTGTCGGTACCGTTGCGCACCTGACTAACGATGTGGTGCAGATTATCGTTCATGGTTTTCAGTGCAGCCATCAGCTGTCCGACTTCATTAGTGGTTTTGACGAAGATAGGACCGCCCAGATCGCCTTGAGCCACACGACGTGCGACAGCGATGGCGGTATTCAGCGGACGGGTAATGCTGCGTGTTACCCACCAGCCGACGGCGAGCGCCATCAGCAAGGTAAACCCAGCGAGGATGTTGATGATCCAGCGCGCTTGTGCGGAATTGGCGCTGGCATCGTCGCCTGCCTGACTCATCAGGCTGCCCTGATAGTCGAACATGGCATCCAGCGCGATGAAGTATTTGACCTGCACCGGCATAAATACCTGGTCAAGATAAGTTTTGGCTTCGTTGGTTTTACCGTCTAGCGCCAGTTGCAGCAAAGCATCGCGTGCCGGTACGTACTGGTCGCGTGCGGTGATGGCAGCGTTGACGTAGCGTCGGTCTTCTTCGGTTTGCGCAATGGATTTGAGTTGCTCCAGGCCTTGCTTCATTTTCTTGTCGGAAGCTAGCGCATCGGCCGCCAGGTTTTTAATCTTGTCAGGATCACTGCCGAGCATCATGTCACGCAGGTTGAGTGCGATCTTGTTGACTTCTATCTGTACCGCGTTTGCCAGTATCGTTTTCGGGTAACGGTCTTTGCTGATGAGGTTGATGCTGTCGTTCAGCTGGTTCAGCTTGATGTTGCTGAGTACAGTAATGGCGACCAGCAAGGCAAATACGATGCCGAAGCTGAGTGTCAGTTTCTGTCTGATTTTGAGGTTGGCTATCATTTTCATGGCTGTACCTTCAGGAAGGGCGCGCAGTCGACAAAAGAAAGCGGATCAAAAAATATTTGATCCGCCCAGGCTATTCAGACTTACTGTTTTAGTTATTTTTCTTTGAAATTGCGCAGGAAATCCAACAGGATTTGCGCTGATACTTCGGTGTCATCGGCTGTCATCGTTTCCAATGGATTGTGGCTGATGCCGCCATTGCCGCAGCGAGTGAAGAGCATGGCGACATCGGTCATCTTGGCGATGGTCATTGCATCATGACCTGCACCCGATGCCAGCTCAAATGGCCGTACCCCGGCGCGTTCGGTCGCTGCCGACAGTTGCTTCATCAGCCACGGTGCGCATGGTGCGGCCGGTGCGGCGACGGTTTGCTCAGCCTTGTACTCGATGTTGCGACGTGTGCAAACACTGTCTATGTGTTGCAGGATGTCGGCGACCGCTGCATCGCGTACCGAATCAACTGCCGCACGTATATCCAGCGAGAATACACAGCGACCCGGGATGACGTTGGTAGAGCCATTCGGTACCTGCAACTGACCGACAGTACCAACCAGCGACGCCTGCTGATCCAGTGCACAGCGCTGTTCCACGTAGAGGATGATTTCAGCGGCCGCCGCAGCAGCATCCTTGCGCATCGACATAGGCGTGGTACCGGAATGGCTGGCGACACCGCGCAGTTCAACCTGGTAACGCGAGCTGCCTGCAATCGAAGTGACAATGCCGACCGGCAGGTCGTGTTGCAACAGGACCGGACCCTGTTCGATATGTACCTCGACATAACCGAGCACGTCGGCCGGATTACGGGCGATTTGCGGAATCGCATTCACGTCATGACCTGCCTGCGTGATGGCTTCACGCATGGTGATGCCATCTTTATCGGTGATGTCGAGCAATTCCATATTGAACTGACCGATGACTGCATTGCTGCCGAGGAAGGTGCTTTTGAAGCGCACACCTTCTTCTTCCGCGAACGCAATGACTTCGAAATGGAAGGGCAGGGTTTCGCCGCGTTCATGCAAATGCTTGACCACGGCTATCGCCAGCAGGATGCCTTCGCGGCCATCGTATTTGCCGCCATTGCGCACGGTGTCGTAATGCGAACCGGTGATTAAGGTCTTGGCGCGAGGATCGGTGGACAGATAACGTCCGACCACATTGCCGACCGGATCGATGTGCGCATGCATGCCAGCTGCGCGCATCCAGTCCGCGATTTGATTGGCGGTGCGTCTATGCGCATCACTCATGTAGGTACAGGTCAGCGCACCTTCGTCTTCACTCCAGGCGGCGATGTCTTCCGCCCAATCCATCACGGTGGCACCGATGGCAGGCACGTAACCGAGCAAGTCATTAATGCGCATTTCAGCGATACGACCGATTTGTCGCAGCGCTTCGCGTAATTCATCTTCCGGCTGGTTGCGCAGGCGGCGGGTGAAGGTCGCGATAATTTGCTGACGCGTCAGGCCCTTGCCGGTTGCTCCCTTGACCGCGAGGATGAAGGGGAAACCGAATTTGCTGTTGTAGTCGCTATTGAGCTGTTGCAGCGTGGCGAATTCTTCCGGCGAGCACAGATTGAGTCCGGCCTTGGCCTGCTCACCGGTGGATTCAGCCGTCAACGTACCCGCGATGGCTGCCTTGCCAGCTAATTCCGGGTGGGCACGGATGAGTTGCAGTTGCTCGGCGCGCGTGGCACTGGATACGACACCCTGCATGGTTTGCTTGAGCGCCGTGATATTGCCAAACGGTGCGAGCTTCGCCGCGCGTTCAGGGATCCATGGCGAGTGCTCGTAGATTCCATGCAGGACGTCGACAAAAGCCGGTACGTCACTTGCAGCCAGACGGTTCAATTGTTCTAGTGTGCTCATCTTGATACCTATTTCCTGCAGTTGCTCATAAGAGTAAAACCGACCGGAGGTCCCACCTTCCGGCCCGCATCATTCCCCTGCGCGTGGGACGCGCTATGTATTATTTGCTTCAATGTTCCGAACTCTGTGCTGCCGCCATCGCGAATGCCGAAATATCTTCTTCCGTGCCACGACCATTGAAGTACAGGTTCAGTACTACTGCAGTTGTTGTTGCCAGCAGGATGCCGCTATGGAAGATGGTCGACAGGAAGTCTGGCAATTGGTTGAAGAAAGACGGCGCGACAGTAGGAATCATGCCTGCACCTATGCTGACCGCGACGATGAAGACGTTGTGACGGTTACCGTTGAAATCCACTTTGCCGAGGATTTTGATACCGGTCGCAGCAACGATGCCGAACATCACGATGCCAGCGCCGCCCAATACGAATTGCGGAATCGAAGCGGCGACGTGCGCCATTTTCGGAAACAGGCCGAACGCAACCAGGATCAGACCGGCGGCGACGCAGACATAGCGGCTGCGGATGCCGGTGACACCAACCAGGCCGACGTTTTGCGAGAAGGAGGTGTAAGGGAAGGTGTTGAAGATACCGCCTATGAGTGTGCCCAGGCCATCCACACGCAAGCCGCGCCCCAGGGTCTTGTCATCGACTTTCTTGTCGATGATGTCGCCGAGTGCGATGAACATGCCAGTCGATTCAATCATGGTGACGATCATGACCAGGCACATGCTGATGATGGAGCCTATGTCGAACTTTGGCCAGCCGTAGTGGAAAGGCGTGATCATCGCGAACCAGTCGGTGCTGCCCAGACCATCGAAGCTGACTTTGCCGAGCGACAGTGCAATCACGAAGCCGATGATCATGCCCATTAATACCGAGATATTAGCGATGAAGCCTTTGACGTATTTGGTAATCAGCAGGATAGAGGCCAGCACGATGGCAGCGACGGTCAGGTTGAGCGGCGAGCCGTAGTCAGGATTCGGCATGGTGACCATCGCGCCATCAACCATCGCGTGGATCACAGGCTGTCCACCTGCTGCCCAGTTGATACCGACGCCCATCAGCGAGATACCGATAATGGTAATTACAGTGCCGGTTACCACGGGCGGGAAGTAGCGCATGAGTTTGCACATATAGGACGCGGCAAAGATACAAAATATCCCTGACGCGATCACCGCCCCGTAGATGTGCAGGATGGTCAGTGAAGGATTGCCTGCCATCGCCACCATAGGTCCTACCGCAGCGAAGGTCACGCCCATCATTACCGGCATGCGGATGCCGAAATTCCAGATGCCGAGACTTTGAATAATGGTAATCAGGCCGCAGCAAAACAGGTCGGCGCTGATGAGGAAGGCGATGTCAGATTTGGGAAGATTTAATGCACCACCGACGATGAGTGGGACTGCGATTGCACCCGCATACATTACAAGAACATGCTGTATACCAAGTGCGGCGAGCTTAGGGATCGGTAGTATTTCATCTACCGGATGGCTGCTGGTTGTCATGGCTGTCTCCGTTTTTTTATATGGAGGCTGCTGCAAGATGAATCTGGCGAATCTTCCCGTCAGCTCCATTTTGCAACAGCCTCTGAGTGAGTCCTTGTGCGGAAGGGGCCGATGTTCAGCATCATCTTTCGTACAGGCTCGAGAGCCGATACTAAAGTAATTAAACCAGTCCAATATATGAGCCAGGCTATACCCGATCTTTGGGTGCGGATATAGGTGCGATGACTTAAATGTGTATATCCGTCATTAATCCGCAAGTACTTTCGCTGCAGCACTCACCTGCGCGCGCAACCACTTGTGCTCAGTCGCCTGATGCACGCGTTCATGCCATAACTGATAGAAACGCAGGGGCGGGAATTTGATGGGGACGCTGTAACTTTTCAGTGACAAGGTCTTTTCGTAGAAGCTGGTGAACTGCTGTCCGGCGGTCAGTACCAGGTCAGTTTTTTCTACCATGTAAGGCAGCATGCGGAAGTGCGCCGACTCGACCACGATGTTGCGTTGCAGGTTTTGTTTTTCGAGATAGGTATCGATAGTGCCGTGATAGCCGGGCAGGATTTGTGACGGCGCAGCATGCGGCAGGCTGAGGTAATCCTCTATCGTCATCGCATCCTTGGCGGTGCGCTTGGCGTACGCGCAGTCGGAACGCATCAGGCAGACGATAGGATCGTCGAACAGTTTGGACATATGCAGGTGTTCCGGCATTTCATCCCAGTTCGCAATCACCAGATCCAGTTCGCCATCTGATAACAGGCGTACATAGTCGGTCTCTGGTCCCAGCGCATGGATCACGATATGACTCTTCGGCGACTCACGGCGCAAGCGTGCTATCACTTCAGTGAAGAATTGCGTATTCATATAATCCGGCGCCGCGATATGGAAAGTGCGCGCTTCTTCCTGCGGGACAAAGGCCGTCTTTGGTATAAACAGATGCTCGGCCTCATCGAGTATGCGTTTGGCCGATTTCATCAGGCTTTCGCCGTGCTGGGTCGGTACCATGCCGCGCGCGCCACGCACCAATAGCGGATCGCCGGTCAGCTCACGCAGTTTGCGCAGGGACGCGGATATCGATGGTTGTGGTCGATTCAGTTTCAGTGCCACGCGCGAAACATTTTTCTCGCACAGCAGTAAATAAAGAATACGTATCAGGTGTATATCGAGGTGATCGGGCAGCCTGGACATATTTTTGTCTCCGTTTTTGTCACCGTTAATACTGCTGCGCAGGCAGGCATTCGGATCTAATAATAATTTTTATCGAATGTCTCATATAACGAGTTCATTGTTGTATATCAAATTTGATATGTCAAATATAAGGCCAGTGCAATGTTTTACGCGACGCAGGCGTTTATCGTTCCAGCATTCTGTACGCAACTAGAAGCAAAAGCAGCAGTGAAACTGGTAGTCAAACTGTTGCTATTTAATTGCGTGGGCGTACGGAATGGAGAGCATTAGGTCGCAGCGGCATGACCGGTAGCGCGAGGAGGGCAAGCATGATTCCTTGCGTATATTCATTATTACCGGCAGATACGGCCAGTCGGGACGTATAGTCCCGCTCATCTGCAGAGCGCGCCGTGGCGGATGAGAGTCAAATGTGGGGAAGACATGGAAGCATTATTTGTATCGTACGGCGTTGAATGGCTCAACCTGTTGGTGCGCTGGCTGCACCTGATCACCGGGATCGCGTGGATAGGCGCATCCTTCTATTTCGTCTGGCTCGATAACTCGATCCGGCCACCCAAGCCCGATAGTGAACTGGCCAAAAAAGGCGTGTCCGGTGAGTTGTGGGCGGTACACGGCGGCGGATTCTACAATCCGCAAAAATACCTGGTCGCTCCGGCCGAGCTGCCACCTGAATTGCACTGGTTTAAATGGGAAGCGTACGCGACCTGGCTGAGTGGTTTCGCCATGTTGTTTATCGTCTACTACTTCAATGCGTCAGCGATGATGATAGATAAATCGGTCGCCGATTTGTCTTCGACGCAGGCGATAGGTGTCGGTCTCGGCACGTTGGTCGTCGGCTGGATTGTCTATGACTTGCTGTGCCGTTCGCCGCTGGGCAAACGCGAAGGCTTGCTTGGCATCGTCATGTTTGTATTTATTGTTGCCGCATCATTCGCACTGACACATTTGCTTAGCGGTCGTGCAGCGTATATCCACGTCGGCGCGATGATAGGCACCATGATGGTCGGCAATGTGCTGATGGTGATCATCCCGGGTCAGCGCAAGCTGGTGGAAGCGATGAAAGTCGGCAAGTCACCCGATCCGGTCTACGGCAAGCGTGCGAAACAACGCAGCGTGCACAACAACTATTTCACATTGCCAGTGCTGTTCATCATGATCAGCAATCACTATGCGATGACATATACGCATAAATACAGCTGGCTGGTATTGGCGGCGATCATGGCTGCCGGTGTACTGATCCGTCACTTCTTCAACCTGCGTCATGCGGGCCGGGTATCGGTTGCGTATCCGATCGCTGGTGTTGCCTTGCTGCTGGCGGTCGCCGTTGCAATTGCGCCACGTCCGGCTCCCAAGGTCGCTGCGGTACCGGGTGCTGACACAGCGGCGATTGCTGCGGCTGACTTTGCCAAGGTGCAAGAAGTCATTACGCAACGCTGCGTCAACTGCCACTCTGCGAAGCCGACGTTTGAAGGTTTTGCTACCGCACCTGCAGGCATGATGTTGCAGACACCTGAATTGATACGTCAGCACGCAGCGCGGGTTTATCAGCGTACCGTGCAAACCAAGGACATGCCGCTGGGTAACCTGACTCATATGACTGATGACGAGCGTAAATTGGTCGGTGCCTGGTTTGAGGCGGGTGCTAAATAAGTTGTATCTTAGCCAGATATTAAATAAAAATATAAAGAGGAAACGCAATGAATAAGATCACGATCGATGGTTTCACACTGACCGCAGCGCAAGTCCTGGCTGTCGCGCGTGCACCGCACCTGCCGGTCGCGCTGGCAGATTCTTCACGTGCCGCACTCAAGGAAAGCCGCGACTACATCGAAGCCACCTGGATGCATGATGAAGCACCGATGATGTACAGCTTCAACACCGGTGTCGGTTTGCTCAAAGATACACGCATCAAGGTCG
>NZ_CAJEVT010000005.1:0-46670 GCF_903993245.1 Herminiimonas sp. Marseille-P9896
TTTTCGTCAACATCTTTTTGATTTTATTTTTAAAAGATTTTTTAACTAACTCTTCTAAAAACTACTTCAAAAAGACTCGCTTCTAAACCACCGAAACGACCTTCGAAAACCACCACTTCTACTCCCCCATCACAACCACATTTCAGCTCGCTTACTGCGCGTTTCGCTGCGTGTTCTGCGACGGGAGCCGAACTATAGCAAAGCTTCTTTGGAGTTGGCAAGCGCTTTTGAGAAATTACTTTAAATCTTTTTTAAAAGCGCTTTTGCGGGGGGATCTTCCCTATATATAGGGAAGCTTATTTTGCCTTGTGATAACTGGTGACCAGCTCTACTTCATTCTTCGATCCGAGGAAGACCGGTACACGCTGGTGCAGCTTTTCCGGCTGGATGTCGAGGATGCGTTGCTGGCCATCCGTCGCTGCGCCACCCGCCTGCTCGACGATGAAAGCCATAGGGTTGGCTTCATACATCAGGCGCAGCTTGCCTGGCTTGTCCGGTTCACGCGCATCTGCCGGGTACATAAAGATACCGCCACGGTTCAGGATGCGATGTACATCTGCCACCATGGAAGCAATCCAGCGCATATTGAAGTCTTTGGCACGCGGACCGGTGCTGCCAGCCAGCATTTCATCAACGTAGCGCTTGACCGGCGGGTGCCAGTGACGTGCATTCGATGCATTAATAGCAAATTCCTTGGTATCCGCCGGAATTTGCATATTGCGCTGGGTCATGACCCACGAGCCCATTTCGCGATCCAGCGTAAAACATTGCACGCCGTTGCCAGTAGTCAGCACCAATACTGTTTGCGGACCATAAACCGCATAGCCAGCCACAACTTGCTTGCTGCCAGGTTGCAAGAAATCCGCTTCGCTCGGCGATTCCATACCGTCCGCTGCTTTCAACACCGAGAAAATGGTACCTATCGATACATTGACGTCGATATTGCTGGAACCATCGAGTGGATCGAACAACAACAGGTATTCACCCATCGGGTAGCGATTAGGGATCGGGTGGATGGTTTCCATCTCTTCCGATGCCATAGCCGCCAGGTGACCACCCCACTCATTCGCTTCCAGCAGGATGTCGTTGGAGATGATGTCCAGTTTCTTTTGCACTTCGCCCTGGACGTTTTCGCTTTGCGCGGTACCCAGCACTTCGCCGAGTGCGCCTTTGCCGACCGCATGGCTGATCGTTTTACAGGCGCGGGCAACGACCTCGAGCAGCAAACGCAATTCTGCCGGGATGTTGTTGTGCAGACGCTGCTCTTCAATCAGGTATTGCGTGAGACTGATACGTTTCATGTGGTCCTTTTAATCTTTGGTTAGTTCTGTAATCGCCGGTTTTGTCGCGCAAACCCGGCATAGCTGTATCTATATAGGTATCTATTATCGGTCAGTTGGCGGCCAAAGACTTGGTTACCACTTCGCGCGTGTCTTTCGACAGCTTGGCCGTATCCGCAACCTGCTGCAGGGCGGCGCGCATTTTTGCCTGCAAGGCAGGCGCATATTTACGCCAACGATCAAGGCTGCGGGCCAGGCGTGCCGCCACTTGCGGGTTGATGGCATCGAGTGCGATCACTTGTTCCGCCCAGAATGCGTAACCACTGCCGTCCGCCGCATGGAAGCGCGAAGGATTGCCATTGCAGAAGCTGAATATCAAACTGCGCGCCCGATTCGGGTTCTTGATCGAGAAGGCAGGATGCTTCATCAAACTACGCACCGCCGCTACATCGGTGGTGCGCGCCATGGCTTGCAGGCTGAACCATTTATCGATGACCAACGGTTCCAGCTCGAAATCACTGTAAAACTTGGCCAAGGCAGCCGCCTTGCCGGGTGCCTGGCTATTTGCCAGTGCCGCCAGGGATGCCATTCTATCCGTCATATTGTTCGCTGCGTCGTATTGCGCTTGTGCCAGAGCATGCGCCTCTGCATCGTCGAGCTCCGCCAGATAAGAGAGCGCCAGGTTTTTCAGCGCGCGCTTGCCGGACGAAGCTGCATCCGGGCTATACGCACCGTCGGTCTGGTTTGCCTTATATATAGCGCTGAAATCCTTGCGCAGGTCTTGCGCCAGCGACAGACGCAGGAAACGACGCGCAGTGTGGATGGCTTGCGGATCGATTACTTCCATTTGTTCGGCAATGACTGTTTCTGCCGGCAGGGTCAACACGGTTTCGCGGAAAGCCGGATCCAGGGACTGGTCATTCAGGCTGGCACGCAGGCTGTCGCTCAGTGCCACATCAACGCTCAGGATGCTGCCAGCTTGTTGTGTCGTCTCTGTCAACGCCAACAAACGACGTGTCGCCAGACGCTGGCCCGCTTCCCAACGATTGAAGGCATCGCTGTCATGCGCCATCAGGAAAGCCAGGTCTTCATCACTGTAGTCATACTCCAGCACCACAGGTGCAGAGAAGTTGCGCAGCAGGGATGGCACCGGTTTTTCGGCGACATTGGTGAAACGGAAAGTTTGTTGGGTCGCAGTCAGTTCCAGCACCAGTGTTTCAGGCTGGCCGCTATGACCATTCAAGGACAAAGGCATATCTTTACCCTGACCATCCAGCAAACCGACGGCTACCGGAATATGGAATGGCAGCTTCTTGGCCTGACCCGGAGTCGGCGGGCAGGATTGCGCCAGCGTGATGTCATAAGTTTTTTGCGCAGCATCGTAAGACGTCGTCACTTTCACGCGCGGCGTACCAGCCTGGCTATACCAGCGCTCAAATTGGGTCAGGTCGCGGCCGTTCGCATCCATCATCGCAGCACGGAAATCGTCGCACTCCACCGCACGGCCATCATGACGCTCAAAATAGAGATCCATGCCTTTGCGGAAACCATCACGGCCCAGCAAGGTTTGATACATGCGCACGACTTCTGCGCCCTTCTCATAAATGGTAACGGTGTAGAAGTTGCTGATTTCAACGAAAGAATCCGGACGCACAGGATGCGCCATCGGGCCTGCATCTTCCGGGAACTGCGCCTGGCGCAGCACGCGCACGTCATCGATACGTTTGACCGCACGACCGCTGTCGGTGCCTATCATGTCAGCGGAAAATTCCTGATCGCGGAATACGGTCAAGCCTTCTTTCAGCGATAACTGGAACCAGTCGCGGCAGGTGACGCGGTTACCGGTCCAGTTATGGAAGTATTCGTGACCGACCACCGCTTCAATATTGGCGTAATCAGTATCGGTAGCGATGCGCGGATTGGCCAGTACAAACTTGGTATTGAAGATATTCAAACCCTTGTTTTCCATCGCGCCCATATTGAAGTCGCCTACCGCGACGATCATGAAGCGATCCAGATCCAGTTCCAGCCCGTAACGCTCTTCATCCCAGTGGATGCTGTTGACCAGCGAATCCATCGCATGCTGCGTTTTGTCCAGATTGCCTTCTTCCACCCAGACCTGCAGCAATGCTTTGCGACCGGACTTGAGTCTTTCGGTCCGTTCCTGGCACACCAGTTGACCGGCTACCAGTGCGAACAGGTAGGACGGTTTCTTGAACGGGTCTTCCCACAATGCATAGTGACGGCCGTCACCAAGGTCGCCTTGCTCGATCAGATTGCCGTTCGACAGCAAGACCGGATATTTCTTTTTATCGCCGCGCAGCATGACGGTGTATTGCGCCATGACGTCCGGACGATCCGGGAAATAGGTGATTTTGCGGAAACCTTCGGCTTCGCACTGCGTGAAGAAGTTACCGTTGGAGACGTACAAACCCATCAGCGAGGTGTTTTTATCCGGGCGGATCAAGGTTTCGATTTCCAGCGTGATGTCTTCCGCCTTGGTCGGGATGCGCAAGATGCCATCAGCCAGTTTGTAATCGCGCTTGCTCAGGTTTGTACCATTCAAGCGGATTTGCACCAATTCCAGCTCTTCGCCATGCAATACCACTGCCTGCTCCGAACTCGCCGGATTGCGTGCCAGTGTCATGCGGGTCGCGACGCGGGTAGCCGACGGATCGAGGTCAAAGCCCATCTCGACGGTACGAACCCAGTAGCTCGGTGGTGTGTAGTCTTTACGATAAATCGTCGGAGTAGTGTCGGTGCGCATAGGAGTCTGTGTAGGTGGGTGCAAAGCAAAGAATCATTTTACCAATCATGGGATTGAAAATGGAATCTGCTTGTCTGAGCAGAACAGGGGAAAAAAGTGCAGTTGTACGCGGATTGCAAATATGGATAACAATCCATATCTGTATTGCGTATAAGCAGTATTGCCCAGTTACAAAATGTAACGGCTGTTTTACCCAGTACCGCTATGCTATACGTATCTGCTTAAGGAGAAGAAAAATGAAACGCTGGTTATTGTTGGGCATCGCATTGTCGAGCCTGCTATTGAGTGGCTGTGCATCAGTCATCAGGACGGATGTGCTTGCTTTCCACGAATGGCCAGCAGACTTGCAGAATAAATCCTATGTCTTCGAGCGAAAAGCTGGTCAGGACAACAACCTGGAAGAGAAGAGTTACGAAAACCTGGTCCGCACTGAGCTGACCCGCCTCGGCTTTACCGAAGCGGCAACGCCTTCAGCAGCCAATCTCAAGGTTGCGCTGAACTACAGCATAGACAGCCGCGACGTCCGCACCGTACAACCTTACGTGGTTGATCCTTACTGGTACGGTCCTTACTACGGCCCTGGCTGGCGCTATGGCCGCTACTACGATCCGTTCTGGTATCCAGGCCCTGTTACCCAGTATCGTGAAGTGCAATACCAACTGTTCCAACGTCAGTTGAATATACTGATTACGAACATCAAGAGCGGCAAGAAACTCTATGATGTGACCGTACATAGCAACGGCGGCAATGGTTCACTCGCGTTTGCAATGCCTTATATGGTGCGCAGTGCCTTCAGCGACTTCCCGGGCAAGAATGGCGTTCCTCGACGCATAGACCTGGAAATCAAGGAATAAACGCAACTCAACTCCTTATGAAAATGGCGACTCAAATAAGTCGCCATTTTTTATGGGTGCAAAATTATTTGTGCAAATACAGGGACTTAGGACGTGTAATACGCCAACGAACCGAAGGTCAGGCCCACTACTATCAGCACGCCACACGCCAGCACTATCAGCAAACGACCGAATTTGGGATTGCCATCGGCGCCGGCCGCCTGTTCTTCCGGATGCTGCATCGGATTTTTGTCTGATTCTTGCATTACACCATCCTTAAGGAAGCAAAATGGTGGAGCCCGTCGTTTTGCGGGATTCCAGATCGCGATGCGCTTGCGCGACATCTTTCAACGCATAACGCTGGTTGATGTCTATCTTGATCTTGCCGCTTTCCACCATGCCAAACAATTCAGCCGCCATCATTTCCAGGTCATCGCGCTTGGCGATATAGTTAAACAGCGATGGCCGCGTTACGAATAGTGAACCACGCGACGCCAGTTCATTCAGGCTGAACGGCGGCACCGGGCCGGAAGCACCGCCAAAGCTGACCATCATGCCCAGCGGTGACAGGCAATCGAGGGAGCCGGTGAATGTATCCTTGCCGATCGAATCATAAACCACAGGCACACCTTTGCCTTCCGTGATTTCCTTGACGCGCTCGACGAAGTTTTCCTTGTTGTAGTTAATCGTATGTACGCAGCCGTGTGCTTTCGCCAGCGCCGCTTTTTCATCCGAGCCTACCGTACCTATCATGGTCACACCCAATGCACGCGCCCATTGGCACGCGATCAGGCCGACACCACCCGCCGCGGCGTGGAACAAAATAGTTTCCCCGCCCTGCAAGCGGAAGGTGCGACGGAACAAATACTGCACTGTCAAACCCTGCAACATCATCGCTGCTGCAGTTTCAAAGCTGATCGCGCCTGGCAGCTTGACCAAGACATCTGCCGGTAGCACGCGCGCTTCCGCATAGGCACCCGGTGGACGTCCGGCATAAGCTACCCGGTCGCCCGGCTTGATATGCGTCACGCCCTCGCCCACTGCTTCCACTACACCCGCACCTTCCATGCCCAATCCGGCTGGCAGTTGCTGCGGGTAAGTACCCATGCGGAAATACACATCGATGTAATTCAAGCCGCAGGCATGCTGGCGTATCAGGGCTTCGCCGCGCCCCGGTGCGGGCAGATCAACTTCGACGTACTCCATTACTTCGGGACCACCGACAGCAGAAATTCTGATCGCTTTTGTCATGCGCAACTCTCTTTAATATGGAAGTGGAGATGAATCAAAACGTGCCGGGATAGCCGCCACCGTCGAGCAGGATGTTTTGACCGTTAATATAACCTGCATGCTGGCTGCATAGAAATGCGCAGGTCGCGCCAAACTCTTGTCGCGTACCAAAGCGTTTGGCCGGATTCGCCGCGCGTCGTGCCGCGCTGACTTCGTCTACCGTGCGTCCGCTGGATTCAGCCGCCGCCGAGAATATTGCCGCCAGCCGGTCGGTTTCAAACGGGCCGGGCAAGAGATTATTGATCGTCACATTACGCGCCACCGTCTTGCGCGCCAGGCCAGCGACAAAACCAGTGAGACCGGAACGTGCGCCATTCGACAAACCCAGGCTGTCTATCGGTGCCTTGACAGCACTCGAGGTGATATTGATGATGCGGCCAAAGCCACGCGCCATCATGCCATCCACCGTCGCCTTGATCAGTTCGATAGGGGTCAACATATTCGCATCCAATGCAGCAATCCAGTCATCCCGGCTCCAGTCGCGAAAATCGCCAGTCGGCGGGCCCGCGGCATTCGTGACCAGGATATCCGGCTGCGGACAGACTGACAGCGCCTGCGCACGTCCTTCCTCAGTCGTAATGTCGCACGCCACGATGGTAATCATGCTGTCCGATACGGCGCGAATTTCACTGGCACTGGCTTGCAGGACCTCGAGGTTGCGTGCCACCAACGTGACATTCACACCTTCCGCCGCCAGCGCTTCGGCGCATCCGCGTCCGAGGCCGCGACTCGCGCCGCAGACCAATGCCGATTTTCCTCGTATGCCTAAATCCATTTAGCCGTCCTACACACGTTTTTTAGATAAGAGATAAATACCGCACAATACCAGCGCGGTGCCCGCCAACTGTATGCCGGTGATAGGTTCGTCGAGTATCAGCGCAGCCAGGAACAGAATGGACACCGGACCTATCATGCCCGCTTGCGAAGCCGTCGCAGCACCGATGCGATCAACCGCGATCATCGTCAGGAACACCGGCATCACTGTACAGAAGAATCCATTAATCATGGACAAACCATACACCGCCATCGGCTGTATCAGCGTAGAGGCCGGACGCAGCACAAAGAATTGCACGATGCAGGCAACACTGGAAACACACATCGCGTATGCCACCAGGCGCAAGGCACCGACCCGTTTCACCAGCTCACCGGAACCGAGCAAATAAATCGCGTAGGAAATAGCGCTGCCCAATACCAGCAAGCTGCCGAGTGCGACATTGGAACCACCGATGCGCGCATCATGCACAAACACCAGCACCGTACCGAGATAAGAAATACCGAGCGCAGCCCATTCCAGCATGGTGATTTTCCGCTTCATGACAAAGATGGAAATCAGCAACACGAAGGAAGGCGTCAGGAACAAGATCAGGCGTTCCAGCCCGACTGAAATATATTGCAGGCCGAGGAAATCAAGAAAACTGGAGAGGTAGTAGCCGAGCAAACCCAGGATGACGATTTGCCCTTTTTCCGCGCGTGTCAGCGGAACTGCGGTACGTGCCTTCCATGCGCCGATGGCGATGAAAAAAGGCAGCGAAAACATCATGCGAAAAGCAATCAGCGTGACAGCATCCACCCCGTAGCGATAGATGAGTTTGGCCACGATTGCTTTGGTAGAAAACAAAATCGCGCCCAGCAGCGCGATCGTCAGACCTATAAGGAATTGTTTGCGTTCGGAGGAAGTGGAATCGGCCATCCCGTCATTTTAAAGGTTAAGCGATTTTCACGTCGCCACCCGCCCAAATGACCTTTTCCACCCTGCCCGACTTAGAACAGGTGGCCGAGTTTGGCCGCCTTGGTAGTCAGGTAACGCTCGTTAAACGGATTGCGTGTGATCACCAGCGGTACGCGCTCCACCACTTTGACGCCGAGTTGCTCCATCGCCTTGATTTTGCGCGGATTGTTCGTCATCAGACGCAGTGTCGAAATTTTCAAGTGGCGCAGCATAGGCTGGCACAGCTTGTAATTGCGTTGATCCGGTTTGAAGCCCAGCGCTTCGTTGGCCTCAACGGTATCGGCACCAGCATCCTGCAATTGATAGGCACGGATTTTATTGACGAGGCCAATGCCGCGTCCTTCCTGTCGCAAATAAAACAAGGCGCCCCTCCCCTCTTCGGCGATACGCTTCAACGCGGCTTCCAGTTGCGGGCCGCAATCACAACGCAGGCTGAACAAGCCGTCACCGGTCAGGCATTCGGAATGGATGCGTGACAATACCGGCTCGCCGTCAGTGACATCGCCCAGGGTAATGGCGACGTGCTCCTTGCCGGTACCAGGTTCGACGAAAGCATGCAGGCGAAAGGTTGCCCACGGCGTCGGCAGTTCGCACGACGCAGCGTAATCGAGTTCAACTTCAGAGGAGACTGCCGCTTCCACTGCGGCATTCGGGGTAAGACTTGTATTCATGAGTAAACGCTTCAATCAACCAGCAAATGCGGTAAATACCGACCATCGGCATTTACCGCATTGTTGCTCAGAAGACGAAGGATATCAGGCTGCGAGCAATTCGTTTATTGCGTCGCTGGTTTTGGCTTGCGCTTTTTGCACGCCTTCCGCACCCATTGCGATACCTTCGCTCTGAATAAATGTCACATCAGTCAGGCCGATAAAGCCCAGAACAGCACGCAAATAGGTGCTGGTGAAGTCCATGGCTTGCGCCGGACCTTCGCTGTAGACGCCACCGCTGGCAGTAAATATATAGACTTTTTTACCAGTCAGCAGGCCAACCGGGCCCTTCTCGGTATATTTAAAGGTCACGCCGGCACGGGCAACGTGGTCTATCCAGGCTTTCAGACCCGATGTAATAGAGAAATTGTACATGGGAGCGCCGATTACGATCACGTCCGCGTCAAAAAGCTCTTGCACCAGGGTTTCCGACAGCTTGGCGATTTGCGCCTGTTCTGCTGTGCGGTTTTCCGCTGGCGTGAAGAATGCGCCCAGAGTCTGTCCATCTATGTGTGGCAAAGGCTGGGCTGCGACGTCACGCTCGACGACGACTGCGTTAGGCTCTTTGGCTTTCCATTTGCTGATGAATTCAGCGGTTGCTTTGCGGGAGATGGAGTCGCCGTTACGTACGCTGCTGTTGATATTGAGGATCTTGGTCATAATAAAACTCGCTTTCTGGTCGGGTTATGTCTTGAGCGCCCTAGCCAGGCTGCTGTTCGACGTGTTTTTTGCCAAATCAGTGATGGCTGATTTCTTGCAACCATCGTAGAACAGGATTAGCATCAAGAAAACCCACATTGTTTAACTTGTTAGCATCGATAATTTCGATATGAGAGAACCCGGCCTCCCCACCCTCGACCAGTTGCGCGTCTTCGTTGCGGTCATCGATTGCGGCAGTTTTTCGCGTGCCGCACGTGAGCTGCACCGCACCCAGTCGGTGATCAGCTATACCATCGCCAATCTGGAAGCTCAGTTGAATGTAGAGCTTTTCGACCGTAGTAAGCGCAAACCAACCTTGACCGAAGCGGGCAAGGCCTTGCTGGCCGATGCCCGTACCGTGGGCATGAAAGTGGATGCCATGCGAGCGCGGGCAAAAACCCTGGCACAGGGGCTGGAAGCGGAAGTGTCACTGGTGGTGGACGTGATGTTTCCGAACTGCCGACTGGTGCGCGCACTGGAAGCCTTCCAGCGCGAATTCCCGACCGTCGCGCTGCGCTTGCGCATAGAAGCACTGGGCGCCGTCATGCATCTGGTCAGTGAACGCATATGCCAGATCGGCATTACCGGGCCCATGCTGGAGTTTTCCGACGCCTTCCAGCATCAGCAATTGGGACATATCAAGATGATCCCGGTCGCCTCACCCGATCACCCGCTCGGCAGGATGACAGGCGTCATCCCGACCGAAGTCGCACGCGACCATATACAACTGGTACTGACGGATCGCAGTCAGCTGACTTCCGGACAGAATTTTGGTGTGATCGCACTGCGCGACTGGCGTCTCGGCGATCTCGGCGCCAAACACATGCTGCTGCTAAATGGATTGGGCTGGGGCTCGATGCCGGAAGAGATGGTCCAGGCTGACCTGCAAAGTGGTCGCCTGATACATCTGCAACTGGCGCACATGATTAGTGGCCAGTATTCGCTGCATATGATTAACCGGGTCGATGAAGCGCCGGGCGTGGCCGGACGCTGGCTGATGCAGTACTTCGTCGATCATCCACCCGACGAAGAACAATAGAGAGGTAGAAATACCGCGTCATTGCAGCATCTGCTGCAATGACGACAGCTGCAAACGTCTTACTTTTTCTTCAGCAGTGAGCCGAGCACACCACGGATGATTTCACGACCTGCGGTTGAACCCATGGTGCGTACCGCCGATTTCAGCATCGCTTCCACTACCGTGTCGCTGCGACGTGCGCTACCTTTTTTACCGCTGCCATTCGAGCTGCCGCCGAATATGCCACCCAGCATACCGCCCAGACCGCCTTCTTCTTCTTCCTCTTCCTTGGCCGCTGCTTCCTTGCCCTGTGTTGCTCTTTCCTTGAGCTTTTCATAGGCCGATTCACGGTCTACCGCTTTCTCGTAGACACCTGCAACCACCGAAGAGTTAATCAGCGCAGCACGCTCTGCATCGGTGATCGGACCGATTTGCGATGCCGGCGGCAATACGAAACCACGTTCGACTATGGTAGGACGACCTTTTTCATCGAGGAAAGAAACCAGTGCCTCACCTACGCCCAATTCGGTGATGACTTGCACCACATCCAGCGCCGGATTCGGACGGAAAGTCTGGGCTGCTGCCTGCACCGCCTTCTGGTCACGCGGTGTGTAGGCGCGCAGCGCATGCTGCACGCGATTGCCGAGCTGGCCGAGTACGGTATCCGGTATGTCCAGCGGGTTTTGCGTGACGAAGTAGACGCCTACGCCTTTGGAACGAATCAGGCGCACTACTTGTTCTATCTTTTGCAGCAATGGTTTCGGTGCTTCGCTGAACAGTAAATGCGCTTCATCGAAGAAGAAAGCCAGCTTCGGCTTATCCATATCGCCAACCTCAGGCAAATGCTCAAACAGTTCGGACAGCATCCACAGCAGGAAAGTCGAGTACAGCAGCGGCGAGTTCATTAATTTGTCCGCTGCCAGGATGTTGACCACACCTTTGCCTTTGGCATCGGTTTGCATCAAATCCTCGATGTTCAGCATGGGTTCGCCAAAGAATTTGTCGCCACCCTGCTCATCCACACTAATCAGGCCACGCTGGATTGCACCTATGCTGGCACTGGAAATATTGCCGTATTCAGTCTGAAACGTCGCCGCGTTATCGCCGACGTATTGCAACATCGCACGCAAATCCTTGGTATCCAGCAGCAATAAGCCGTTATCGTCGGCGATCTTGAATACCAGCTGCAATACGCCTTGCTGCGTATCGTTGAGATTGAGCATGCGCGCCAGCAGCAAAGGGCCGAGGTCGGAAATCGTGGCACGTACCGGATGACCTTTTTCGCCATATACATCCCAGAAAGTGACCGGCACCCCAGCCCAGACCGGGTGCTCCAGCCCCAGCATGTCAAAGCGTTCCTTGACCTTGCCGCTGGCCGTGCCCGCCTTGGCGATACCCGACAAATCGCCCTTCACGTCCGCCATGAAAACCGGCACACCTATATCCGACAAGGCCTGCGCCAGCGTCTGCAGGGTGACCGTCTTGCCGGTACCGGTTGCACCCGTGATGCAACCATGCCGGTTGGCAAGCTCAGGCAGCAGCGTTAATTCATGTTCTTTGTTTTTAGCAATCAGCAGAGGATTTGGCATGTTCTGGTCCAAAGGTGGGTCGGTTTGCAGCGGGGGCGATATGGTAAAATCCGCGCTTCATTATAGCTAACTCATCGGGAAAGATTCGTCATGGCAGGACATAGTAAATGGGCCAATATTCAGCATCGTAAGGGCCGTCAGGACGAAAGACGAGGCAAAATCTGGACCCGCCTGATCAAGGAGATCACGGTGGCAGCACGTATGGGCGGCGGCGATGTCGCGTCCAACCCGCGTTTGCGCCTGGCTGTCGACAAGGCGGCAGATGCAAATATGCCGAAAGATAACGTCACACGCGCCATCCAGCGCGGCAGCGGCGGTCTGGAAGGCGTCAATTACGAAGAGATCCGTTACGAAGGTTACGGCATCAACGGCGCAGCCGTGCTGGTGGACTGCATGACTGACAACCGCGTACGTACCGTTGCTGAAGTGCGCCATGCGTTCGCCAAATTTGGCGGCAATATGGGTACCGAAGGTTCAGTCGCTTTCATGTTCAAGCATTGCGGCCAGTTTTTCTTTGCCCCGGGCACCGATGAAGACAAATTGATGGAAGCAGCACTGGAAGCAGGCGCCGACGATGTCACCACCGATGAAGAAGGCGGCATCGAAGTCATTTGCCCACCGCATGATTTTTCTGCGGTCAAGGATGCACTGGCAGCGGCTGGCTTCAAGGCCGACCTGGCTGAAGTCGTGATGAAACCGGCTACCGAAACCGTGTTCCAGGGCGATGACGCGATCAAGATGCAAAAATTGCTGGATGCGCTGGAAAATCTCGACGACGTACAAGAGATCTATACCAATGCGGTCATCGAAGGCTAAGCCACATTCATTAAAAGCGGACCCACTCCGCTTTTTTTAATGGCGCGAAATATTCATACGTAGTACAGAAGAATCAGCAAAGTAACCAGCGGCAGCGCAACACAGCGGTGCCGCAATTTTGAAAAGTAATCACATGAAAATTCTGGTAGTCGGCTCAGGCGGCCGCGAACACGCACTGGCTTGGAAGTTGGCCCAATCCGAACGCATCCAAACCGTTTATGTTGCACCTGGCAACGGCGGCACCGCGCTGGACGACAGATTGAAGAATATTGCGATCACCGATCCGCAGGAACTCGCGCAATTCGCGCAGCAAGAGCACATCGCGCTGACCGTGGTCGGCCCGGAAACACCGCTGGCTGCCGGTATCGTGAATATCTTCCGCAATCTCGGCCTGAAAATTTTTGGCCCGACCAAAGAAGCCGCGCAACTCGAAAGCTCGAAAGATTTCGCAAAATCTTTCATGCAACGTCACGCGATTCCGACCGCGGAATACCAGACTTTCTCTGAAGTGAACGCCGCGCACGATTACATCAATCAAAAAGGCGCACCTATCGTCATCAAGGCCGACGGCCTGGCTGCCGGTAAAGGCGTGGTGGTTGCGATGTCGCTGGACGAAGCGCATCAGGCAGTCGACATGATGCTATCCGATAACAAGCTCGGCGATGCTGGTGCACGTGTCGTGATTGAAGAATTCCTCGCTGGTGAAGAAGCCAGCTTCATCGTCATGGTCGATGGCAAAAACATCTTGCCGCTGGCTACCAGCCAGGATCACAAACGCCTGCAAGACAATGATGAAGGTCCGAACACTGGCGGCATGGGCGCTTACTCGCCGGCACCTATCGTGACCCCGGCACTGCATGCACGCGTGATGCGCGAAATCATCCAGCCGACGGTACAAGGTATGGCCAAGGATGGCATTCCATTCTCCGGCTTCCTCTATGCGGGCCTGATGATAGATGACAAGGGCAATCCAAAAACCCTGGAATTCAACTGCCGCATGGGCGATCCAGAAACCCAGCCTATCATGGCGCGCCTGAAAACCGACCTGGTCACCGTGATGGAGCACGCCGTCAACGGCACGCTGGATACGATAGAACTGGAATGGGATCGTCGTACCGCACTCGGCGTTGTGATGGCTGCTGCCGGTTACCCGGATGCACCACGCAAAGGCGACGTCATCAGCGGCATCCCGGCTGAGAATGCAGACAGCGTTACCTTCCATGCTGGTACCACGCTGAACAACGACCAGCTGACCACCAGCGGTGGCCGCGTCTTGTGCGTGGTCGGCCTCGGTGACAGCGTCAAGGTTGCGCAAAAGCAGGCTTACCAGGTTCTCGACCAGATCCATTTCGACGGCGCACAATTCCGCCGCGACATCGGCTGGCGCGCACTGAAGCGTTCCTGAGCATAAAGCAGTTCCGACAAGGTCATTCCGGCGCAGGCGGGAATGACCTTGCTGCATTCAGGGCGCCGTATTCCGGCAAGTACCATGCACAAGGTACAATCCGCCCTAAACCTTTTTAGCCTTTATATAGTGACCCCTTCCCTCCCTACACCCGCTGCTGTCAAAGAATATCTGCTGGGCCTGCAAGCGCGCATCGTCGCTGCGCTGGAGGCCGTCGACGGCCAGGCTTTTGGCACTGATAGCTGGCAACGGCCGGAAGGTGGTGGTGGTATTTCGCGCATTATCGAAAACGGCAATGTGTTCGAGCGCGGCGGTGTCGGTTTTTCACATGTGATGGGCAAGAATTTGCCACCATCTGCAGCAGCGAATCGCCCGGAACTGGCCGGACGCAATTGGGAAGCGATGGGTGTGTCGCTGGTACTGCATCCGCGCAATCCGTACGCACCTACCGTGCACATGAATGTGCGCTTCTTTACCGCGACGGCAGAAGGCCAGGACCCCATTTGGTGGTTTGGCGGCGGCATGGACCTGACGCCGTATTACGGCTTTGAAGAAGATGCGCAACACTTCCATCAAACCTGCCGCGATGCGCTGCAGCCTTTTGGGGAAGATGTGCACCCTCGCTACAAGAAATGGTGTGACGATTATTTTTACCTGAAGCACCGCCAGGAGCCACGCGGCGTCGGCGGTATCTTCTTCGATGATTTGAATACGCCGGATTTCGCGCAATGCTTCGCCTTGCAGCAAAGTGTCGGTGACCGCTTCATCGACGCTTACCTGCCCATCCTGCAAAAACGCAAGGATATGGCTTACGGCGAACGTGAGCGCGACTTCCAGACCTATAGACGCGGGCGCTATGTGGAATTCAACCTGGTGTTCGATCGCGGCACTTTATTTGGCCTGCAATCGGGCGGCCGTACCGAATCTATCCTGATGTCGATGCCACCAGTGGTAACATGGCGCTACAATTGGCAGCCGGAAGCCGGTAGCGCGGAAGCTCGCCTGTATTCCGACTTCCTGATACATCGCGATTGGGTCTGAATTGAAGACCACAGCCCTAGCTGCTACGCGCTGCGTAGCCATACTCGGCGGCAGCTTTGACCCGGTGCACAATGGCCATGTTGCCCTGGCGAATTATTTCGTAGACTTGCTGAAACCGGATGAATTACGCGTCATTCCAGCCGGAAATCCATGGCAAAAACATGGTTTGCAGGCGACCGGTGCGGACCGTGTAGCGATGGTGCGCAGTGCATTCAACGCGCAAAAGACCGCTGTTTGTATCGATCAGCAAGAAATCCGGCGTGACAGCGCAACCTATACGATAGACACCCTGCGTGCGGTCCGCGAGGAACTGGGGCCGCAGGTTTCCATCATTTTCCTGATGGGGGCCGACCAATTGCAACACCTGAATACATGGCAGGAATGGCAACACATGTTTGACTATGCGCATATATGTGCTGCCTCGCGCCCGGGTTTCGCGATGGATGCAGCGCATGTACCGGCCGAAGTGAACCAGGAATTCACCCGACGCGCAGGCACGCCGGAACAAATACGCAGTACCCCGCAAGGCCTGGCCTATCTTGCACCCAATCTGGCAGTCGATATTTCTGCCACTGGAATCCGCGCAGCATTACAACGCGGAGAACGACCGATTTCGCTGGTGCCTCCCGGGGTGCTAGACTATATTGAACAACATCACCTATATAAAAGCTAATGGACATCAAAAAACTGCAAGCCCTGGTAGTCGACGCACTCGAAGACGTCAAAGCACAGGATATCAAGGTGTTCGATACCGTACATCTGACCAGCCTGTTTGACCGTATCGCTGTTGCCTCCGGTACCTCCAACCGCCAAACCAAGGCGCTGGCAGCATCCGTGCGTGACAAAGTCAAATCGAATGGCGGTGAAATCGTCAGCATCGAAGGCGAAGACACCGGCGAATGGGTACTGGTCGATCTGGGCGACATGATCGTCCACATCATGCAACCGGCGATCCGCGCTTACTACCGCCTGGAAGAAATCTGGGGCGAAAAGGAAGTGAAATTCGGCGCGGCCAAACGTACTTCGAAACGCATCACGGCTGAGTCAGACGAAACACCGAAGAAAGCGGTAGGCCGTCACCTGGCTGCAAGCCAGACCACTCTGGACGACGACGAACCGAAGAAACCGGCGCGCAAAACTGCTGCTGCGAAAACACCAGCGAAAAAAGCACCGGCCAAAAAGGCAGTCGGCAAAACCATCAAGGTAGCGGCTACCAAAACTGCAGAAGCCTATAAAAAGGCAGCACCGAAGAAAGCACCGGCCAAAAAGGTAGCGAGCAAGGCAGCCGCCAAAACGCGCGCACCGGCCAAGCCTAAAGCCAAAACTGCAGAGTAAGCGGACCGCCTATGCAGCTCGTCATCGCTGCCGTCGGGCACAAGATGCCCGCCTGGATAGAAAGCGGCTTCGGCGAGTATGTGAAACGCATGCCGTCCGACTGCCGCATTCATCTGAAAGAAATCAAACCGGTTGAACGCTCCGGCAGTAAAACCGCTGAGACTGCGATGGCACTCGAACGTGCCAAGATCGAAGCAGTGCTGCCGAAAGGCGCACGCATCATCGCGCTGGACGAACACGGCAAAGACCTGACTTCGGTACAACTGGCGCAACAGCTGACACAATGGCAGCAGGATGGCCGCGATGTCGCCTTCATCATAGGCGGCGCCGATGGCCTGGATGCCGAATTCAAAAAGAACGCTGATATGCTGATCCGTATCTCCAGCATGACGCTACCGCACGGCATGGTGCGCGTGATGCTGGCCGAGCAGTTGTATCGTGCCTGGTCCATCACGCAGAACCATCCTTATCATCGGGTGTAATGCCGTATGAAACCTCTGCCTAAGAAAATCTACCTGGCCTCCAAAAGCCCGCGCCGCCGCGAATTGCTGCGGCAGATGGGCATAGAATTCGAATTACTACTGCTACGCGACCAGACCCCGCGCGGACCTGAAGTCAGTGAAATCGTGCTGCCAGATGAACGCGCGGAAGACTACGTCGCGCGCGTTACTCTGGAAAAAGCAGAGTTCGCACAAAAGACTATGTGGTGGCGCAAGCTGCCGGTGCGCCCGATACTGGCAGCAGATACCACCGTCGTACTCGATGGTCGCATCCTCGGCAAACCGGCGAACGAAACCGAAGCAATCGACATGCTGCGCTCGCTGTCCGGACGCACACACCAGGTGTTGACGCATGTCGCGATCCTGCACAATGACAAGACTTTCCAACTAACCCAGCGCTCCGACGTTGCGTTTGCTGCCATCCCGGATCAGGTCATACGCGCCTATTGCGCGACCTCTGAACCGTATGACAAGGCAGGCGGTTATGGCATCCAGGGCCAGGCCGCACTCTTCATTCAAGACATAGCCGGCAGTTATTCAGGCATTATGGGTCTGCCCATCTTTGAAACCGGAAAATTATTGGAACAGGCAGGGATCCACATTCATGAGTGAAGATATTCTCGTCAACGTGACGCCGCAGGAAACCCGCGTTGCCCTGGTCTTGCAAGGTGCGGTGCAGGAGTTGCACGTCGAACGTACCTTGTCACGCGGCATGGCCGGCAATATTTATCTCGGCAAAGTCGTGCGCGTACTGCCAGGCATGCAATCCGCCTTCGTCGACATCGGGCTCGAACGTGCAGCCTTCCTGCATGTTGCCGACATTTGGGACGCCCGCTCGAATGAGACGCCGCCCAGTTCGCCGACGCCGATCGAGCGCATGCTGTACGACGGCCAGTCCGTCACCGTACAAGTCATCAAGGATCCGATAGGTACCAAGGGTGCACGCCTGTCGACACAAATTTCTATCGCTGGCCGCATGCTGGTGTATTTGCCGCAGGAATCGCACATCGGCATTTCGCAGCGCATAGAAAACGAAGTGGAACGCGAAATCCTGCGCGAGAAAGTACAGAAGCTGATCCTGCCGGAAGAAAAAGGCGGCTTCATCATCCGCACCATGGCAGAAGACGCATCCGATGCCGACCTGCAGTCCGACGTCGAATACCTGCGCAAGACCTGGGCCAATATCCTGCAGCAAGCGAAAACCAAACCTGCACCTGCCCTGTTGTATCAGGATCTGGATCTGGCCCAACGTGTGATGCGCGACTTCGTCAATGATGAAACCGCCAGCATCCAGGTCGACTCGCGCGAGAACTACCTGAAACTGCAACAATTCGCCGAACTGTATACGCCGTCGCTGTTGCCCAAGCTGGCGCACTATCCGGGTGAACGTCCATTGTTCGATCTGTATGGCGTCGAAGAAGAAATCCAGCGTGCGCTGGGACGTCGCGTCGACCTGAAATCCGGCGGCTACCTGATCGTCGACCAGACCGAAGCGATGACCACTATCGATGTAAATACCGGTAGCTTCGTCAACGGTCGTAATTTCGACGACACCATATTCAAAACCAATCTGGAAGCGTCACATGCGATCGCACGCCAGCTGCGCCTGCGTAACCTGGGCGGCATTATGATCCTCGATTTCATCGATATGGAAAATGCCGAACACAGGAGTGCGGTACTGAGTGAATTGAACCGTGCGCTTTCGCGTGATCGCACCAAAGTATCGGTGTCCGGCTTTTCCGCACTGGGCCTGGTCGAGATGACACGCAAGCGTACCCGTGAATCACTGGCGCATATCCTGTGCGAACCCTGCCCCGCATGCGGCGGCAAGGGTCAAGTCAAAACGGCACGCACCATTTGCTATGAAATCCTGCGTGAACTGACACGCGAAGCCAAGCAGTTCAATCCACGCGAATTCCGTATCCTCGCGTCGCAAGTCGTGATCGACATGTTCCTCGAAGAAGAATCACAACATCTGGCGATGCTGGGTGCCTTCCTCGGCAAACCGATTTCATTGCAGGTCGAAACGGTTTATCACCAGGAACAGTACGACGTCATCCTGATGTAAGTCAGGCACAGACAGCCGCAATAAAAAACGGAGCCATTTCACTGGCTCCGTTTTTATTTGTGCTGCTGATCGCTTTACTCTTTCCAGTAATCAGCGATCCACGGCGCTTTGCGCACGAAACGCAGGGCACGGTTGCGTCGCCCCTCCAGCGCATCTGGTGGATTTACTTCACCGTGGAAGATCACAATCTTGGTGCCTTCAGGCACGAAAGGTTCACGCCAGTAATTGGTCGGCCAGGTCGGGATGCAGTGGTATTTATAGCTGCAGCACCACGACGCCGGCCAGTAACTCAGCTTGCCCTGCTTGTGCAGCACATCCGACAGGAAAGCCTGCTCATTACGGAAAGCGCTGCGTGCATCGGCCTGCGTAGTGCGAAATTGCTGCAACACGTCAGCATGCGCACCCAGCTTGAAGCGATAAACAGACGAGTTACCCGTCACGCGCCACGGACGCTTCCAGTCGTGAATGATCAGGAACTCGCCCGGATATTCAAAGAAGGCATCGATCTTGTCGGTAATCACGACATCTACGTCGAGGAACAAGGCGGTGCCGGTCAGACCGTGCAGGTCCGCTTCGAACGTCGTCAGCTTCTTCCAGCCGCGCTCCGGCAAACCATCCGGCAACTTCAGGTCAGGAATAGGGAAACACTCGACTTCGGAACGTATGCCGGTACCGTCATCGGTCAGGCAGACAAAGCGGAAATCGCCGGTCAGGTTACGACGTACCATCGCGTACAGGCGATTGACGTATTCCGGGCCGTACTTCGTGCCCCATTTCATGCACAGGATAACGCGCTCATTACCGACTGCTACATGTTCCATATTGGCCTTCTCTGTCATACATTTTCTCCAGCACACCAGGCTTGATAAAAATCTTTACTCAAAATACACAACACCTGCTGCGCCATTTCAAAATGCATCTTTGGCAAATTGCAGGTGATACAAATTCGCGTACACGCCGTTCCTGGCCAGCAATTCCTGATGCGAACCAAGTTCAACGATATGGCCTTCGGCCAATACTGCAATACGGTCTGCGCGCTCGATGGTTGACAGGCGGTGCGCAATCACCAGCGTGGTACGACCTTTCATCAATTCATCGAGGGCAGCTTGTACTGCGCGCTCGGATTCCGAGTCCAGTGCCGAAGTTGCTTCATCCAGGATCAGGATAGGCGCGTCCTTGTAGATCGCACGTGCAATCGCCAGTCGTTGACGCTGTCCACCGGACAGACGCGAGCCATTATCGCCTATCATTGTTTCCAGGCCTTCCGGCAAACCAGCGATCACTTCATCCAGATGCGCTGCATGCGCGGCAGCCAGGATGCGTGCCTGATCCGGATTGGCATCGCCATAAGCGATATTCGCCGCAATCGTGTCATCAAACAAGACTACATGCTGGCTCACCATCGCGATTTGCTTACGCAAGCTGCTCAGTGAAATCTCTTCTATCGACACACCATCCAGCTGGATCTCACCAGCAGTTGCTGAATAAAAGCCGGGCACCAAATTTACCAACGTCGACTTACCGCCACCTGACATGCCAACGAAAGCGATGGTCTCGCCCGGTTGCACGCTCAGATTAATATCCTGCAAGGCCATGGTTTGCTGACCAGGATAAGTAAAGCCGAGCTGGACAAAATCGAGGCGACCCGCTGCGCGTGCAGTCAGTTCCTTGCCGGAGGTACGCTCAGGTTCAGCATCTATCAGTTTGAACACCGCTTCCGCCGCAGTCAGGCCGCGTTGCAAGGGGCCATTCACTTCGGCGATATTTTTCAAAGGCGTCAGCAACATCAGCATTGCGGTAATAAAGGATACGAAACCGCCTACCGTCGTCTGGTTTTGTCCTGACTGGATCAAGGCAATCACGATCACAATTGCCACCGCGGTAGATGCCATGACCTGGGTCACCGGAGTCGTTGCTGCCATTGCGGTGGCCATGCGCATCGTGTAACCGCGCAATTTATCGGCACGCACCTCGAATCGCTCTTCTTCATACCGATGGCCGCCAAAAATCTTGATGACCTGATTGGCCCGTGTGGTTTCTTCTATGACTTGCGTCATCTCGCCATTGACCGTCTGATACTCACGCGTCAATCTGCGCAGACGGCGGCCGGTTGCCCGTACGACGATGGCAATCAGCGGCAACAATACCAGTGCTACCAGGGTTAAACGCCAATTCAGCCAAAACAGGAAAGACAAGAGGACGACAACCGTCAGCGAATCGCGAATGATGGAGGTGTAAACCTTGGTGATCATTTCAATGATTTGCTGTACTTCGAACATCATCGAATTAATGACCCGACCCACTGAATGCGTCGCATAAAATCCGAGTGGCACATCCAGCATGCGCTCGAACATCTGCTTGCGTAAAGTAGTGAGCAGACGTGACGAGACCCAGGTCATCATGTAAGTCGTGGTAAATGTGGATATACCACGCAAGACAAAAATACCGACGATGGCGACTGGCACCAGCCACAAGGAAAATGACGGCTTGCCGCCAAAGCCTTTATCCAGCAACACCCGCATCACGGCAGGGAACATTGGCTCGGTCAACGCCGTCATGATCATGCCAAAGAGGGCCACGGCCAGGCGCTTCTTGTATGGTGCCAGCATGCCGAACAGGCGCTTCAAATGTGGAGAAACTATCATTGCGCCATATCTCCGTCAGTTGAAGTCAGCAGTTTGAAACGATCAGTCATAGGCGATCTGTACATTTTTTTCCGAATATAAATCGATTAGTTTTTGTTTTATGTTGTCGTCCGGATTGATACGCCATTGCTCTGAAAAGCACAATTCCGATACACCCTTGGGATTCTGGTACTGGATCACGACCCGGCTGCCATCCGTGCGCGCCGCTGGTTGCAACGCCGCCTTCAGCACATTGATATCCGTCGAGGCCGGCAAGCACAGACGCACGCAGCTTGCATACTGGATGCGCACTCCTGCTATATCCATGACTTTCTCGGCACTGATGCGCAAACCACCGGAGAAGCGATCTTCCGACACCTTGCCGGTCACCGCGAGGAATTCGTCTTCCTTGAACATATGGCGGTTGGCATCATACAACTCGTTATAAACCGTGACGTCCACCGTCGCACTGCCATCATCCAGCGTGACAATAGTGATACGGCCACGTTGTGTCATTTGCGTACGCAAACCCGAGATCACACCGGCGATGGTGCGTGGATCACGCGATGGTTCTATCTTGCTCAGTTTGGTACGGGCAAAGCGACTCGCTTCTTCGGCATAGGCATTGAACAAGTGACCGGATAGATAAAAGCCGAGCGCACCTTTTTCTTCCGTCAGTCTTTGCTTGTCGCTCCATGGCGATACCTTGACGTATTCCGGCGGCGTTTCCAGATCGCTGTCATCACCACCAAACAGGCTGACCTGATTCGCCGCTGCCTCGGCCTGCTCGGCACATTCCATCGCGAAGGCCACAGATGCCAGCAGGATCGCGCGATCAACATTAAAGCAGTCGAAGGCACCGGCACGGATCAGCGAATCTATCGTACGACGATTGATCTGGCGCTTATCGACGCGCTTGGCAAAGTCGAATAAATCAGTGAACGGACGTTCCTTGCGTGCTTCGATGACTGCATCGATAGCACCTTTACCCGAACCTTTGACCGCACCCAGGCCGTAACGTATTTGCGTCGCTTTCTTGCCCGGCACACCGACTGGTGTGAAGCGGTAATCAGACTGGTTGATATCCGGCGGCAGCAAAGTCAGTCCGCAGATATCGATCGCATCTTCGACCAGGATCTTGATCTTGTCGGTGTCATCCATCGCCAGCGACAAGTTGGCTGCCATAAACGCGGCCGGGTGATGCGCTTTCAGGTAGGCGGTGTGATACGAGAGTAAAGCGTAAGCAGCAGCATGTGATTTATTAAAACCATAGCCTGCGAATTTTTCCATCAAGTCGAAGATCTCATCCGCTTTTTCTGCGGACAAATCATTCTTCGCTGCACCCGCACGGAACAACTCGCGATGCTGCGCCATCTCTTCGGCTTTTTTCTTACCCATCGCACGACGCAGCAAGTCAGCACCACCCAGCGAGTAGCCACCGATGACCTGCGCCATCTGCATAACCTGTTCCTGATAAACCATGATGCCGTAGGTTTCAGACAGGATGGACTCGGTACGCGGATCAGGATATTCAAAACGTTCGCCGTGTTTGCGTCGGCAGAAATCCGGGATCAGATCCATAGGACCCGGACGATACAGCGCTACCAGCGCAATAATGTCTTCAAAGCGATCTGGCCGCGCATCCTTCAGCATGCCTTGCATGCCGCGGCTTTCCAGCTGGAATACAGCGACGGTTTTCGCCTTGGTCAGTAGTTCATACGATGGCCGGTCATTCAGCGGCAACTTCTCCAGCGCAAACTCCGACATCGCCGGATCCAGATCCTTGATGTAGCGCACCGCACGATCAAGAATCGTCAGCGTGGTCAGACCCAAAAAGTCGAACTTCACGAGGCCGACCGCCTCCACGTCATCCTTATCGTATTGCGAGACCACACCGGCATCGCCGCCCTGTGTATAGAGCGGGCAGAAATCAGTCAGCTTGCCCGGTGCGATCAACACGCCACCGGCGTGCATACCGATGTTACGGGCAATACCTTCAACCTGTTGCGCCAGGTCCAGCAACTGCTTGACCTCTTCTTCGTTCTCCAGACGCTCGGCCAGCAGCGGCTCTTCCTTGATCGCATCCGAAATCGTGACCAGCTTACCCGGCTTGAATGGGATCAGCTTGGAAATGCCGTCACAGAAGTTGTAGCCGAAATCCAGTACGCGACCCACGTCACGCACAGCACCCTTGGCCGCCATGGTACCGAAGGTCGCAATCTGCGACACCGCTTCCTTGCCGTATTGATCCTTCACGTACTGAATGACGCGATCACGCCCTTCCTGGCAGAAATCAATATCAAAGTCGGGCATGGATACCCGCTCAGGATTCAGGAAGCGCTCGAACAGCAGGTTGTATTGCAGCGGATCCAGATCGGTAATCAGCAGCGAGTACGCAACCAGCGAACCCGCACCCGAACCCCGGCCCGGTCCGACCGGTACGCCATTGTTCTTGGCCCACTTGATAAAGTCGGCCACGATCAGGAAGTAGCCCGGGAAACCCATCTTGATAATGGTGTCGGTCTCGAACTTCAGGCGCGCCTGATAACGTTCGCGGTGCTTTTCACGTACTGCCGGGTCCGGATACAAATGCTCCATACGCTGATCCAGACCGCGCTGCGCTTCCTTGACCAGGAACTCATCGATAGACGAACCATCCGGGGTCGGGAAATTAGGCAACTTGGGCTTGCCCAGTTCCAGCACCAGGTTGCAGCGCTTGGCGATCTCGACCGAGTTTTGCAAGGCATTCGGCATATCAGCGAACAACTCTGCCATCTCGGCCTGCGACTTGAAGCGTTGCTGTTCGTTGAAGCGTTTGATACGGCGTGGATTGGCGAGGATCTCGCCTTCGGAAATACAGGTACGCGCTTCATGCGCGGTAAATTCTTCCGGCCCCAGGAATTGCACCGGATGGGTTGCCACCAGCGGCAGGTTCAGCTTGGCGGCCAGCACCGAAGCCTGGCGCACATGGCCATCCATATTCGGCTGATCGGCACGCTGCACTTCGATATAAAAATGTCCGGGGAATATATCCGCCCAGCGCTGCGCGCAACGTTCCGCACCAGCCAGGTTGCCGTTATCGATGGCGATGCCGACGTCACCAAAATGCGCACCGGACAGGACGATCAAACCCTGCTTGCCTTCGGCCGCTATCTCTTCCAGCCACTCAGGACGGATTTCGGCACGGCCACGGTGCAAGTTAGTCAGCCAGGCGCGGGACAGCAAATCGCACAATTGCAGATAGCCGTCCTTGTTCTTAACCAGCAGCAACAGGCGCGACGGCTTGTCGCGGTCATTATCATTGCTGATCCAGACATCGCAGCCGACTATCGGCTTGATGCCGTTGGAGCGGGCTTCTTTATAGAATTTGACCATGCCAAACAGGTTGGCCAGGTCAGTAATCGCGAGCGCAGGCTGCATATCGGCAGCGGCGGCCTGGATCACATCGTCGATGCGTATCAGGCCGTCAACGATCGAATATTCGGAATGGAGACGGAGATGAATAAATTGCGGAGAAATCATGGCCGTATTCTACCGCGACCACTCCCTTGATCAGACATTTCATCATTCCTAAAGCGGAAGTTTATAATGTCGGCTTGTTCCTGCCTGACCGCAGCTGCCCGCTCCCGATGCCTTAGCCATTAGCCATCGCCAGACCTGGTGCTGCATACAGGCCAGCAGCCAGAATAATTGCCCGAATTATTGTTCTTCTCACAAGAACAAGCACAGTAAAGAAATACATCAGCATGCAAGCTACCGCCACATTCGTTAACATCGCCGCCTACAAATTCATCACTTTTGACGATACGGCAGAGAAACGTCCGGAATTTCTCGCCAAATGCAATGAATTGTCACTAAAAGGCACGATCCTGCTGACCCCGGAAGGCATCAATATGTTTTTGGCCGGTACCCGCGCCCACATAGACAGCTTCCTGGCCTGGGTACGCGCGGATGCACGCTTTGCCGATCTGGAAGTAAAGGAAAGCTACTCCGACGACCAGCCGTTCAAATATATGCTGGTCAAGCTCAAGCGCGAAATCATTACGATGAAGCATCCGCTGATCAAGCCGGAAGAAGGCCGCGCCCCTGCTGTCACACCGACCACGCTCAAGCGCTGGCTGGACCAGGGTCATGACGATGAAGGCAAACCGGTCGTCATGATGGAAACCCGCAATGCTTTCGAAGTCGATGTCGGCACCTTCGACAACACCCTCGACTACCGCATTGAAAAATTCAGCGACTTTCCTGAAGTGGTGGCACAGCACAAGGATGAGCTGGCGGATAAAACCGTGGTCACCTTCTGCACCGGTGGCATACGCTGCGAAAAAGCCGCTATCCATATGAAAAACGTCGGCTACGACAGCGTCTACCAACTCGACGGCGGCATCCTCAAATACTTTGAAGAAGTAGGCGGTGCACACTACACCGGCGACTGCTTCGTCTTCGATCATCGCACCGCGCTGAATCCGCGCCTCGAACCGAGCCTGGCGACGACCTGCCCCAGCTGCAACGCAACGGTCACGCCACGCGAGCAACTGGCACCCGAGTTTGTCGAAGGCAGCGCCTGCCCGCACTGCGCGAAATAATTACCTGTCGCCACTTGCCACAGGACCATGCTGTTTAACTTAATGTACTTATAAGCTGCCAAATAAAATGATCAATATCAACGGTGAAATCAAGGTCGACAACGCAGCACCCTTCGTCCTGTTCGGCGGCATCAACGTGCTCGAATCGCGCGAACTCGCCATGCGTTCCTGCGAAGAATACGTGCGCGTCACCAGCAAGCTCGGCATCCCTTACGTCTTCAAGGCATCGTTCGACAAGGCCAACCGCTCCTCGATACATTCGTATCGCGGCCCGGGACTGGAAGAAGGCTTGCGTATTTTTGAAGATGTGAAAAAAACCTTTGGCGTGCCGCTCATTACCGACGTGCATGAGCCGTATCAGGCCAAGATCGCGGCCGAAGTCATAGACGTGCTGCAACTGCCAGCCTTCCTCGCACGCCAAACTGATCTGGTCGTCGCGCTGGCGCAAACTGGCCGCGTCATCAACATCAAAAAACCGCAATTCCTCAGCCCGCCGCAAATGCTGAACATCGTGGAAAAATTCCGCGAAGCCGGTAACGAGCAACTGATCCTGTGCGATCGCGGCACCTGCTTCGGCTACGACAATTTGGTAGTCGATATGCTGGGCTTCGGCGTGATGAAAAAGGTCACCAACAACCTGCCTATCATTTTTGACGTCACCCATGCATTACAACAACGCGACTCCATGGGCACCGCATCCGGTGGCCGTCGCGAACAAGTCGCCGATCTGGCACGTGCCGGTATGGGCGTAGGTTTAGCTGGCTTGTTCCTTGAAGCGCATCCAGATCCAAAAGTAGCGAAATGCGATGGTCCGAGCGCACTGCCGCTGGACAAGCTGGAACCCTTCCTCGCGCAATTGAAACAGCTGGATGATCTGGTTAAATCGTTTGCACCGTTGGATATCGAAGCCTAAAAGCTTCATATAAATAAAAAAGCGCAGCCTCCATGAAGGAGCTGCGCTTTTTTTATTGCGACTGCTTATTACGACTGAATTACACCAGGTCGAACACCAATACTTCAGCCTGCTGACCATCACTGATTTTCAGGCTTTGTTCGTCAGTCACTTTCAAAGCATCGCCGGTTTTCAGCGCGACACCGTTGACCGAGACCGAACCCCGAGCAACGTGGATCAAGGCACGACGACCTTTCGCCAATGTCAGCTCCGCAGTTTCAGCAGCGTCAAACAAACCGACATACAGCTTCGCATCCTGATGGATCAGCACCGAACCATCAGCACCGTCTTCACTTGCTATCAGGCGCAAACGACCGCGTTTTTCTTCTGTAGAGAAATGCTTCTCTTCATAGCTAGGCGGTATGCCATTCACATTCGGCTGGATCCAGATTTGCAGGAAGTGCGTGGTCTGGTCTTTGGAATGATTGAATTCCGAATGGCGTACGCCGCTGCCTGCGCTCATGCGTTGCACGTCACCGGGACGAATAACGCTGCCGGTACCCATGCTGTCTTTGTGCGCCAGCTCGCCTTCCAGCACGTAGCTGATGATTTCCATGTCGCGATGACCATGCGTACCGAAGCCCTGTCCCGCATGCACGCGGTCTTCATTAATCACGCGCAACGGGCCAAAACCCATATGTTTTTCGTCATAGTAATCAGCGAAGGAAAAGGTATGGTGCGAATCCAGCCAACCGTGATTTGCGTGGCCCCGGTCTTCACTTTTGCGAATTTCAAACATGATTTTTTCCTTTCGGTGAGTTTTATTGTTTAACTGGTTCTCACTATAGACGTTCAAAATGGTTTAAATAAGGGCATAATTCAGGATAATTTATTCAATTTTTTTGAACAATAGAAAACCTGATGAATCTGACACTGGAAGCCATACGCATACTCGACGCCATAGACCGCAAGGGTAGCTTTGCCGCCGCGGCTGTGGCGCTCGATCGCGTGCCGTCGGCGCTGACCTATAGCGTACGCAAACTGGAAGAAGACCTGGATGTCCTGCTCTTCGACCGCCGCGGCCATCGCGCCAAGCTGACCGCCGCCGGACAGGAATTGCTGACCGAGGGTCGTCACCTGTTGCGCGCCGCCGATGAACTGGAACAAAGGGTGAAGCGTACTGCCACAGGCTGGGAGGTCGAACTACGCATCGTGCTCGACAGCATCATCCCGTTTGAAAAAATGCTGCCACTGATACGTGAATTCGATGCTGAGGGTTCCGGCACACAGTTGCGTTTCTCCACCGAAGTCCTGTCCGGCGTATGGGAAACCCTGACCAGCGGCGCAGCGGATCTCGCCATCGGCGTTTCTTCAGACGGCCCCGACATCGTGCGCGGCAGCGGTGATTTTCGCGTACGCCAGTTAGGCGAAGTCGACTGGGTCTTCGCCGTAGCACCAGGACATCCATTGGCAACAGCAGAAGATCCCTTATCGCCACAACTGGTGCAGCAACATCGCACAGTAGTCGCTGCCGACAGCGGCCGCTTCCTGCCCAGTGTCAGCGTCGGCCTGCTGACCGGACAAGCGACGCTGACGGTTCCTGATTTGCAGGAAAAACTGAAAGCACAGCTAGCCGGACTAGGCTGCGGTCACTTGCCACGCAAATGGGCCGCCCCCTATCTTGCATCAGGCGAGCTGATAGAAAAAGCCACGATAGAAACCAAACCCACAGGACTACCGCAGTATGCGTGGCGCAATTCCTCGCGCGGCAAATGCCTGAAATGGTTCCTCAACAAACTGGCAGATCCCGATGTGCAACGCGCATTGCTGGCGGAGTAAGCATGACGAATACAAAGATGAAGTACATAGGACGCTTTGCGCCATCACCGAGTGGCCCCTTGCACGCAGGTTCGCTGGTCGCGGCGATGGCCAGCTATCTGGATGCGAAAGCGCATCAGGGCCAGTGGCTGGTGCGCATAGAAGACATAGACGAAACCCGCACAGTCGCCGATGCCACAGCCGCCATCATGGAAGCACTGACCGTATTCGGCATGCAGCACGATGGTGAAGTAGTGGTGCAAAGTGAGCGCAAGGATTTGTATCAGGCGGCATTCACACGTCTCAACGGACTGGTCTATCCATGCGGTTGCACCCGCCGCGAAATTGCAGATTCCCGACTGGGCGTGGCGGCTGATGGCGCAGCGATTTATCCGGGCACTTGCCGCGATGGCGTCGCGCCCGGAAAAACTGCGCGCACCTGGCGCGTACGCGTACCGGATGCGAATGAAGCCAACGAAACCATAGACTTCAACGATCGCTGGCTGGGGCCACTCACGCAACACCTGTCGACCGAAGTCGGTGACTTTGTTTTAAAACGTGCAGATGGTTTCTGGGCTTACCAGCTAGCAGTTGTTGTTGACGATGCAGAACAAGGCGTGACACACATCGTGCGCGGCACCGACTTGCTGGAATCGACGGGCAGGCAAATTTATCTGCAGCGTATGCTGGGCTATCCGACGCCCGAGTACATGCACGTACCTGTCGTATTAAATGACGTCGGCGAGAAGTTGTCGAAGCAGACTGGTGCACTTGCACTTGATCTTGCGCATCCAATGGATGAACTGATCAAAGCAGCGGCCTTTCTCGAACTAAAAATAGCGCCAGCCGCAACAATAGAGGGATTTTGGTCAGCAGCGACCGCCGCATGGGCACAACGTTTTTGCAATTGACCAAGGCAACCCATAAAGGCTGCGGCTGTTAATCCACTGTGACGATGCCGTTTGTGCTGGGCAGAAAATGGGAACCCCGCAGGGGCAGCGGCGCCGTGGTCGCCTTTCTTTGCTTACTTTCTTTGGCGAAGCAAAGAAAGTGAGTGGCCGCCGGGCCACACCCGGCAACGCACTTCTCCTCGAAGAAAGTACAACATCAATTAAAGAGAAACGAAATCAACCCACCAATAAAAAAGGACGCAAACTCGCGTCCTTTTTTAAAAACAGATCTAACTACCTCTTAGGCGCCCCACCCAACAAAGCCGCCATCTTATGCTTAGGCGCCTTAGCCGGAGCCTGCTCCACTGGCTTAGCCTCACTAACAGTAGACGGCGCAGGTTCATAAGGCTTGGTAAAGAACGGATCTATCTTCTCCTTACGCGGAGCAGCATACGCACTACGACTAGAAGTATCACGACCACCGGACGAATCACGCGCAGACGATTCACGACGCTCAGCACCACGCCCGCGCGATTCACCCTCATCCCGACGCGGACCACGTTCCTTACGCTCACTGACACGATGAGCAGCAGGCACAAAACCAGCCAGATGCGCAGGTACGAACTTGTGCTTGATCAGCTTCTCAATATCAACCAGCAAACGCGCATCCTTATCCGAGTACAGCGAGATCGCATCGCCAGAAGCACCAGCACGGCCAGTACGACCGATACGATGGACGTAATCTTCAGCGTTGTATGGCAAATCGTAATTGATCACGCACGGCAGTTCAGCGATATCCAGGCCACGTGCGGCAACGTCGGTTGCAACCAGTACTTCTATCGTGCCATTCTTAAAAGCATCCAGTGCCGTCATACGCTCGGCTTGCGATTTGTCGCCATGGATGGCCGACGCTTTCACACCTTCGTTTTCCAGTTGACGCGCCAGGCGCGATGCACCGATCTTGGTGTTGGAGAAAACGATCACTTGTTTCAGGCCGCGTTCACGAATGATGTAAGACACTGCATCACCCTTGTCGCCCTCTTCCATCTTGTAGACGATTTGCGTCACGTTCTCGGCGGTGGCATTGCTGCGCGCCACTTCGATGGTGACCGGATCTTTCAGGAAGGTCGCTGCGAGTTTTTTGATTTCCGGCGAGAAGGTCGCGGAGAACATCAGGTTCTGGCGCTGCTTAGGCAAGAGATTGATAATGCGCTGCAAGTCAGGCAGGAAACCCATGTCCAGCATGCGATCCGCTTCATCCATCACCAGGATTTGTGTCTGCGACAGGTTCAGCGTTTTTTGCTGAATGTGGTCGAGCAAACGACCCGGTGTAGCGATCACGATTTCGACGCCGGAGCGCAGCGCTGCGCTTTGCGGTGCCATGTCGACACCACCGAAGACCACTACTGAACGCAGCGGTGTGTGACGTGAATATGCTTTGACGTTATCCGCAACCTGATCTGCCAGCTCACGCGTCGGCGTCAGGACCAGTGCACGCACCGGATGGCGCGCAGGCGATGCGCTGCTGTTGGCATGTGCCATCAGCAATTGAATAATTGGCAGCGAGAAACCAGCAGTCTTACCGGTACCGGTTTGCGCCGCTCCCATGACGTCCACACCTTGCAGGACGACCGGGATCGCTTCGGCCTGGATAGGCGTCGGGTGCACATAGCCCTGTTCACCCAGGGCACGCAGGATTTCCGGCGCCAGGCCGAAGTCTTCAAAACGGACAGCAGGGTGAGCATCGGCCGCGGCGGCTGACGGAGTGGTCGTTGGGATTACAGGCTGACTATCAGACATGATGTTTAGCAGGTCTTGCCCTTGCGAGGCGACATGATCGATGCCGATAATAAAACCGCACAAGCAATCCGAAAAAGACCCGGCTCTTTCGATAAATTTGAATTATTTCTGTGGTGATGAAACGAGGTGCATGTGCGGGCGCAGGCCGCTCTAGAAAACCGGGACCAGCTCAACCGCCACCACTACCCTCGACAGGACAGTCAGCATTATACGCTGGACGGCAATTTCCCGTGATTTATCGGTATGTAGCCGCTAAAAAGGGGGAAATCTGGCACAAACCGCAGTTGACGCACTGCGGCATGGCATACGATGGGGAGTCGGAAGACAAAAGGGGCTGGAGTTGCCAACAAGCAAATCCAGCCCCGATTATTTGCGCCTGAGCTGATCAGGCAGTCAGGCGCAAAGCCTCGTTGTTGGCCGGCAAACGTTGCGACGATCCGTGCTGCGCATGTTTGTTGCCGGCATGTGCGGCATGCGGACTGACACTACGGCCGGTACGGAATACCGCGATCGATTGCGTCAGGTGGAAGGTTTGTTCTTCCAGGCTGGCGGCCGCTGCAGCAGCTTGCTCGACCAGGGCCGCATTCTGCTGGGTCACCTCATCCATCTGCGACACTGCCAGGTTGACCTGGTCTATGCCATTGCTTTGTTCACGGCTGGCAACCGTGATTTCATTCATGATACCGGTCACGCGCTGCACCGAGCTCACTATGTCATCCATGGTGGTCATTGCATCGCTGACCAGGCGGTTACCGGCGTCGACTTTTTCTACCGAATCGTCGATCAGGCCTTTGATTTCTTTCGCTGCGCTGGCTGAACGTTGCGCCAGGCTGCGCACTTCCGCCGCCACCACCGCAAAGCCTTTGCCCTGCTCACCGGCGCGCGCCGCTTCTACTGCTGCATTCAGCGCGAGGATGTTGGTCTGGAATGCGATGCCGTCGATCAGGCTGATGATGTCGACGATCTTTTTAGCGGAAGCACTGATTTCATCCATGGTCGCGCCGACTTTTTCAACCACCGCACCACCTTTGCCAGCGACTTCGGAAGCCGATTGCACCAGCTCATTGGCCTGGCTGGCGCTGTCTGCATTCTGCTTCACCGTCGACGCAAACTGCTCCATGCTGGATGCAGTTTCTTCGAGGCTGGAAGCCTGCGATTCGGTACGACCGGAAAGATCCATATTGCCAGCGGCAATTTCACGCGTGGCGATGGTGATGGAATCCACATTGGTACGGATATCACCCATGACCGAGCGCAAGTTGACATTCATTTGCTGCAGCGCTTGCTGCAATTGACCCATGTCGTCATGACGGTCAATTTCGAAATCCACCGTCAGGTCACCACCTGCAATGACGCGGGTTTCCGCGATCAGCTTGCGCAAAGGACGCACGATAGACGCGTGCAAACTAGCCCACAACAACAAGGAAATACAAACACCTGCGATCGTCGCACCTGCGTACCAGCCCATATTCGCTGCGTTTTCTGCTGCTGTCGTCGCGACAAAACCCAGCGCCGCAATCAATGCAGTCAACGTCAGCATGCCCAGACCCAGTTTGACGCCGAGACCGATGTCACGCAATGCGGCCAGTTTGCCGAAGATACCAGTGCGTACGACCGCGCCGCGTTTGATGGCCAGGCCTTTGGCCTGATCCGCCTTGAAGCGTGCATAGATAGCGCCTGCACCTTCGACCTGCTCACGGCTGGGCTTGCTACGCACCGACATGAAGGCGACGATTTCATTGTTTTCACGTACCGGCGTAACGTTCGCATTCACCCAGTAAAAGTCACCATTCTTGCGGCGGTTCTTGACCAGGCCGGTCCATGGCAAACCTTGCTTCAACGTTTGCCACATGTCACCGAATGCTTGTTCCGGCATGTCGGGATGACGGATCAGGTTATGCGGCTTGCCGATCAATTCATCTTCATGGAAACCACTGGCTTCCATGAAAGCAGGGTTCACATAAGTGATCCGGCCCTTGGTATCTGTTTTCGAGACCAGCGACATTCCGTCCTGGAGGAAATATTCGTTACTCGTAACAGGCAAATTGGTGCGCATAAGTACATCTCCGGCTGGGAATGGGTAGAACGTAGCAATGACTGGAACCGCAAAAAACCAGTCACAAGATCGACTGCAAGAATAATACTTCGTAGCAACTATATTCCCGTAGGGAATATTTTTCTTGCGTTAGATCAAAATTTGCATCATTTCCGTGCAAAATCAGGGCACGAAATCCCAGTGTCCGGACCAGTCTGCTTCCTCCTTCACCACGCTACGGAGCATATCAAACGCCTTTTGCATCACTTCTGTCTCCTTCTCCCGCGTATAGACCAGATAAACCGGATATGAGAACTCAGGCGCGCTTTTTACCAGTTGCAGAAAATTTTCTGCCAGCGCGCGCCGCACTCCCCGCGTACGGAAGTAACCGGTACCGCCACATTGCAGCAGGTATTGCAAAGCCAGCGGCCCAAGGTTGAAGGACAGCACATTCTTCGCCTTGTCCGGCAAGGCCGCGTCGTGCTGCTTGCGGAAGTCCGGTCCCCAGTCGACATACACGTATGGCTCGGAATTTTTAGTCGAAGACACCTGCACCAGCTTTTCCTCCAGCAATTGCTCTACCTGCATGCCGGTCCAGTATTCGGGGCGATAAACCAGTGCCGCATCCAGCAAACCGCGCTCCAGCTTGGATTGCAGGCTGGCGCCGTCACCAACTTCGACCCGTATCGCATGCGACGGCAACTCACGCCGCAATTGCAAAGTCCATTGCAGCATCAGCGGATTACACAGGCTGACCTCACTCCCCAGCGCCAGCGAATCACCGTAACCATCCGGCAAAGGCAAATCACGGCGCGCCGCGTCCCAGGTTTGCACCAGTTGACTGGCATAACCGACGAAGCGCTCACCATCGTCGGTCAGGCGTGCCCCGGCGCGATTACGGACGAATAAGGAACAACCCAGTTGCGACTCCAGGTTTTGCACTCTGGCAGTGACCGTGGTCTGCGTCACATGCAGGCGCGTGGCGGCGGCGATGAAGCTGCCGGAGCGGACGATGTAGAGGAAGGTGCGGGCAAGTTCTATGTCCATGGCCAGCTTTCAGTGCAATTTTCTTGATAATAAATCGCATTAAATTTCATTTTTAATACCCAGTTTAAATATGCATAATTTATACATATTTTAACGCCAAGCAATCGAAACTTAAAACTTCGTGCGCTTGCCCATGCCGGAAAGGAGCCATGTACATGTCGTCCCAAATGTTTTCCCAGGATGCAGCCCCCTTCATTCCCGACCACACACGTCTGCACCGCGCGACTGCCGATTTGCTGGGCAAGGCCGCGATCAAGATCAACGGACCACATCCCTGGGATATGCAACTGAAAGCACCGGGCGTGCCGGAACGTGCTTTTTCGCAAGGCAACCTCGGTTTGGGCGAAGCGTATATGGATGGCGCATGGGAAGCGGAAGAACTGGACGAATTCTTCGCCCGCCTCCTCAGCACACGTATGACCGACCAGATCAAGCCGCTGCGCCTGCTCGGCCATGTACTGGCCGCCAAGCTACTGAACCGGCAGGATATGAAACGCGCCCGGCAAGTGGGCGAAGTCCATTACGACCTTGGCAATGACTTCTACGCGGCGATGCTGGATAGCCGCCTGACTTATACCTGTGGCTACTGGGAACACGCCGGCAACCTCGAAGAAGCGCAAACCGCGAAGCTGGACATGATCTGCCGCAAATTGCAGCTCAAACCCGGCATGCGTGTACTCGACATCGGTTGTGGCTGGGGCAGCTTCATGTCGTATGCGGCCGAACACTATGGTGTGCATTGCGTAGGCGTCAGCATTTCGAAAGAGCAAGTCAGTTGGGCACAGCAACGCTACGCGCATCTGCCACTGGAATTCCGCCTGCAAGACTATCGGGAATTGAACGAGCCCTTCGATGCGATCGCCAGCGTCGGCATGTTTGAACATGTAGGCCGCAAGAATTACCGCACGTATATGGAAGTCGCACATCGCTGCCTGAAGAAAGATGGTTTGTTCCTGCTGCACACCATAGGCAAGAACATGCGCAAATCCGCCCCCGATCCATGGATAGATAAATACATCTTTCCGAATGGCGACCTGCCATCGATAGGGCAAGTCGGTGATGCAGCAGACAATTTATTCGTGGTCGAAGACTTGCACAACTTCGGAGCTGATTACGACAAGACCCTGATGGCCTGGTATCGCAACTTCAGCTATGCGTGGCCGCGTTTTGAAAAGGATCTGGGCAATCGTTTTTACCGTATGTGGCGCTATTACCTGCTGTCTTGCGCTGGCGCATTCCGCGCACGCGACATACAGCTGTGGCAATGGGTGCTATCGAAAGAAGGCGTGCGTGATGGTTATCGCCGTACACGCGTGTAATGCCGGACGCTTACCAACACATCGGCAGTTTCTGCAGATAAACACATACGGATTTTTTTGCAGTATCGACCAGTTGCAATGCTGGTCAGGGTTGGGCGCGAGGAGCTGTTTCCCTCGTCAGCCTTTCAAGTAGCTTTACTCAAACAGGAGGTTTTATCATGGTAGTCAAAGAGGAATTCAAGGTTAAAAATGCATCCGGTCATACCGTTATCCTGCAAAACCTCACCACCGGCATCAGCTATCTGGATTTCGGCATGACGCATTTGCCACGCGACTTCCAGGGATATCGCGTCAAGTACACGGATCGCATTGCACAACCGCAAAGCGACGGCACATTTAAACTGAGCGATAGCGATAGCATCTATAGCCGCATATAAATCGCGATCATAGGATCGGGCATATAGCCTGACCATATGAACAAGGGCGCATGCGTTTAACTACGCACGCGCCCTTGTTCCGTCTGGAAGTCCTGATACAGATGAGAGTCTGCCCTGCATCAGCCACCGTTAAAAACGCCAGCGTGCCAACAGGCTGCCGGTTTGCGCAGTATAGCCACCGCCTTTTTCCAGCGTATAAGCGGCAGACAACGTGAGCTGGTCGCTACGCAGCAAGGTCGCAGCCAAGGACAACACGCCTGTATCTTTAAGCGGGGTCGGCCCCAGGGTCACGAAGCTGGTGGCACCGGATATATCTGCAGCGAAGTTGGCGACAGATTGCAAACGCGTGTCACTGTACTCGTGGCGCCACAACAATTGCAGCGCAGGTTTGAACACACCATAGGCTGTCTGATAGCCGCGCTCCAGCTTGAAGCCAAGATCGCTTTTGATCGAATGGGTATCGCTCGCGGCCACATTCAATGCCGCACCGTTGCCACCGGTTTCCTGGTAGCCATCGAGACGCAGGCTGCTGTATGTCAGGCCTGCCAGCGGCGTGACTATCATTTCGTTCACGCTGATGGGATAGCCGATACGAGCGGCAGCGGTGTACTGCATACCGTTGTAACTGCTATTCGCGGTACTAGAAAAACCAGTGAAGTCCAGCACACGATGTGCATCGATATTGCTGCGCATGACGGACGCCGACATATTCAGATACCAGGGTGCACCCTGATAGCCAGCGTATGCAGTCAGGCCATATGTATTCACACGCGCATAGCTGCCTACATTATTGCCGTCGTTGGAAACCGAGGTGCTGGCGTAGTTGAATAAACCACCAGCGCGCCAGCGTCCATTCAGTGCAGCATCAGCTCCCAGCAGCAGACCGTTGTAACTGGCGTGATAACCGGAGACACCGTCACGCTCATCAGCGGAAGCACGCCCGCCAAACAATTGTCCCCACACTGCCCGGTCGCTGAGCGCGTCACCGCCGGACAAACCGCTGGCGGCAGATGCACCGCCCGGCGTATTGCCATCCAGTCGATTGAATACCATGCCATTTACATGCTTGCCGATCGCATCGCTAGCACCGGCTATGCCGAAGGTACTGGATGATGTACTCAATTGTGACCCTGCGCGATTTGCGTCGGCCGGTGTCGCTAACGCGGCAGCGGCATTGAATAGATTCATGAGCGCGGCATCGGTACCAGTGTATTTGTACAAACCATCCAGCGTATTACGCGCATACACCTCGCTCGCTGGATTGACGATTTCTCCATCCAGCGTCAATAGCAGCCCAAGATTGCTGCCATCGAGTATGGTGCTGCCGGTGATGTCGCCACGATAGCCATCGGCCAGGTAACGCAGTGTCGCTTCGTTGTAATTGCTGCCCGCGCTGGCCGCCTGCATCACCAGATAGCGCTGGCCATTGGCGAAGCGATAGCTGCCATTCTTTTTCAGTGCCACACTGGAACCGGCATCGATCACGGCGCTGCCCGAAACGATGAGACGCCCGTAACCGCTATCGCTGCTGCCGCCGTCCGCAATCGCACCACTGGCAACACCTATATTCAGGGTTGCAGCCGCGCTTTGCTGGTAGTTTCCCGTTACGCTGATTTGATTATTGAGTTGCAGCGCGCCCGCAGAATTGATGACACTGTTGCTGCCGACATCGATATTGCTGTTGAGTAGCTGATTGCCACCACCGAATATCCAGTTGGAACGCGTATTCGCAATCAGGCCGATGCTGCCGTTTTGTCCGGTCAGGGTACCGAACACCGTGCCCGTGCCACCAAGTATGGTTTGCGCCCGGGTCGAATTATTCAAGATGTTGCCAGAGATGGTTCCCGAGTTGGTCAAGGTGCTAATCGTTGCACTTGATTCGATCATGATCGCGTTGATGCCCGAGATCAGACCGGTGTTGTTCAGGTTGCCTATGGTTCCAGCGACCGCATGGAGCGCGGTAATACCATCGCTTGCAAACCCGCCGTTAATACTGGTCACGACCGTGCTGGTGTCTATGATGGTGCCAGCATTGTTGAGAACGTTAATCGTGGCGCTATTGATCAGACCACCGTTGATGGTGCCACCGCTCAAATTATTCAACGTCGCAATCCGGCCGCGGTCATCGTTATATATCCCGGCTACCGTGCCAGTGATGAGGCCGCTATTGTTCAGTTCGGTAATCAGCGAAGTACCGGAACCACTGTAGTTGTAAACGCCACTATATGCGCCATAGATGGTGGCGCCGCTGTTGTTGTTGAGCGTACCTATCGTGCTGCGGTTGCTGTTATCGATACCATGGCTATAACTGCCCAGACTGCTGTCGCCACCGCGTATCGTGCCGCTGTTGTCCAGCACACTAATCTGCCCGCGCGAATTCTGTATCCCGGCATTCATCTCGCCACCGGCAATCACAGCGCTGCTGCCATTGCTGAGATTGGTGATCGTTCCCTGGTTGCTGATACCGTTAAAACCATTCGTCGCTGCCTGTATCGCTCCAAGATTGACGATACTGCCTATCCGGCTACCGCTACCGTTGTAGAGCCCGTAGTCACCGCCTCTGATAGATGCACCGCTGGCATTATTGATCGCGCTTAAAGTCTTGTCGTTCTCGATAGCAGCAAATGCGCCGCTGATGTAACCACTATTGCTGAGTGTGCCGAGCGTACTGCCATCAGTGTAGACACCTGAGCTGCCGCCACTCAAATGACCACTGCTCTCTACCGTCAGGTCGCCGTTGTTCCAGTTATAGTCGCCGGACAATGCTCCTGAAATCGGCGCATCTGCATGCGCCGAAGTGGCCGCCATCAGCGCCCAAGCTGCGGATAGCGCGAGACTCAAGGCACTGTGCCTCGAGCTGACAGTTATTACCGTTTCTGATTTGACCAAACGCATGGTATTTCCTGTCTGTATGGGTGACTCAGAAACGCCAGCGTGCCAATAAGCTGCCGGTTTGCGAGCTATAACCAACGCCCTGTTCCAGCGTGTAGTTGGCCGAGAGTGTGAGCGTATCGCTGCGCAGCAAGGTCGCCCCCAGCGACAGGACGCCAGTATCTTTTACCGGTTTGGCTCCCTGCGTCGTGAACGTGGTTGCTCCGATAGTATCTGCCGCGAAGTTAGCTATCGATTGCAAACGCGTGTCGCTGTACTCATGACGCCACAACAATTGCACCGATGGTTTCAACAAGCCGTATGTTGTCTTATACGCGCGCTCCAGCTTGAAGCCGAGATCGCTTTTTACTGAGTGCGTGCTGGACTTGCCCACTTGCAAAGCTGCACCATTACCGCCGGTTTCGGTGTAACCATCCTGCTGCAAGCTGCTATAGACCAGACCTGCCAATGGTGTCAGCACCGCGCCCGGCAAGACCTGATCGATCTTGATCGGGTAACCAAGTTGCGCCGCTGCGATGTACTGCATGCCCTTATAGCTGCTGTCGGCGATGCCACGGAAACCGGTGAAATCGACCAGACGATGTGCTTGCACATCACTGCGCATTGCACCGACAGATACATTCAGATACCACGGCTCGCCGGTGTAGCCGGCATAGGCACTCAGGCCATAAGAATTTACGCGCGAGTAGCTACCGGCATTGTCGTCATCGTTGGAAACAGAAGTGCTTGCATAGTTAAACAAGCCACCGACGCGCCACTGATCGTTCCACGCAGTATCCGCACCCAGCAACAAGCCTGCATAGCTGGCGTGATAACCGGATACACCATCGCGCGCATCAGCCGAAGCCTTACCGCCGAAAGCCTGGCCCCACGCTGCGCGGTCACGCATGCCGTCACCAGCAGACAAGCCGTTGCTGCCCAGACTGGCAACAGGCGAGCTATTGTTTAAACGCTCAAACGCTATGCCCTGCACTTGTGTGGAGATAGCCGTACTGGCACCTGCCACACCAGCCTGACCAGCGGCCGGATTCAACTGCCCTCCGGCACGATTGCCTTCTTCACTGGAGCCAGCTGCTGCAGCGGCATTGAACAAGTTCATCAAGCCAGCATCGGTGCCACTGTAGTTGAACAGGCCGTTCAAGGTATTTTGTGCATTGCCATTCGTGGCCTGGTTCTCGGTTCCGCCATCCAGCGTCAGTACCAGTGACAGGTTGGCGCCATCGGCAACGGCACTGCCGGTGATCGTGCCGTTAAAACCGCTTGCACCGTAATTCAATGCTGTTTGGTTATAGTTGGTGCCTACGCTATTGGCCTGCACCACCAGGTAACGCTGACCATTGGCAAAGCGGTAGCTACCCGTGTTTTTGAGCATGATGCTGGATCCGCTCATGATATCGGCACTGCCGGAAACGATCAGGCGACCATAACCAAGATCACCACTTACACCATTGGCTACCGCATTGCTCGCCACGCCGACATTCAATGTTGCGGCGGCGAGCTGCGAATAATTGCCGGTGATATTGATGTGATTATTGACTTGCAATACACCGGCAGCATTGATGACCGAGTAACCATTCGTACCGACATTGATATGGTCGTTCAATAACTGATTGCCAGAGTTGAACACGAACTGTGCGCCCGGATTATCTATCAGGCCTATGTCCGCCGCGCCTATGCCACCGCTGGAACCAGTCAGCACACCGAATGTCGTGCCAGTGCCGCCATGAAGGACAAGTGGCTCACCGGAGTAATTCCTGAAGCTACCCGCTATCTTGCCGCTATTGATAAAACTGCCGATGTTGCTGCCTGCATCGAGGTAAACCGCGTCGACTGGCGAGGTCAACAAGCCACTGTTATTCAACTCACCTATATAACCTTCGTTATACAAGGCGTACGACGAATTATTGCTACTGGAACCGGCTATTGCTCCTTTGTTATTCAGTGTATCGATGATGCCACTAGCGTTATTGGAAAGACCATTTTCTATGCGACCGCCGAGCTTGTTGTTCAGGGTGGCGATGGTGCCGCTGTTGCTAATACCTGCCTCATCGTCGCTGCTGATAGTGCCGGTGTTATTCAACTCGGTGATGATAGCGCCAGAGGAATTATCGAGGCCCCTGCTCCAGCCATAAATACGATGCGTATTGTTCAGCGTACCGATAGCACCTCGGTTCAGTATGCCTGACTGATTGTCGCCTTCTATCGCGCCGTTGTTGGTTAGTGTGACTATCTCACCACCATCGTTGAAAATACCGACATCAGTACCTTTGACCAGGCCGTCATTCAGCAGGCTCGTAATCGTCCCACCTGCCACGTTGGCGATACCGGCATATCCATCTGAAATAATGCCGCTCTGATTATTGACCAGCGAGGTGATGAGGCCACCATTGAATACACCTGTGCTGTACATCACAGGCGGGATTCCGGATGCAGAGATTTTTCCGCTATTGATCAGTTCGGTAAGAGTGCCTGAATTGGCGATACCAACCGCGCCCGTGATAGTTCCCAGCGTGCCATTGTCCAGTTTGTCGATGGTGCCGACGTTGAAAATAGCGATCATGTCGCTGCTGATGCTGCCGCTATTACTCAACAAGCCTATGGTGCCGAGGCTGCTTGCATTCAGGATGGCGATGGCATCGCCGGAGCTGCTGGTGCTTCTGATAGTGCCGGTATTGATCAGGCTGCCTATCACGCCGCTGTAGGCGACCGGGGAACCACCCACGTCAATCACTCCGCCATTGCTGATCGCCGTATAGCCATTGATGTCGCCATGATTGGTCAGGTCTGTGATCTGGCCACCATTGAAGATGCCGGTAGCCAATCCGCCGATGATACCGTCTGTCGTATTGATCAGTGCAGTGATCTCGCTGCCGCTGTTATTAAAAATCGCGTCCGTAACATCACTGGAAATGGTGCCGCTGTTTTTCAGGAGGTTGATCGTGCCGACGTAATTGGCGATACCGGCATCACCGGTGCCTTTAATGCTGCCGCTATTGTCCAGCGTACCTATACTGCCGCTTCCACTCAGCATCCCGACGCCGAAATAGACGTCGCCGCCGTTAATCAGCCCAAACAAGCCCGTAAGCGTACCTTCATTGTTTAAAGTGACGAGCGAACCGTTGTTGTACAGATTTTGTATCGAGCCACCGACTTTATTTTCCAGCAGAATAAGCGTACCGGTGTTCGCCAGCCCTATCCCCCAGGGACTGGAACTACTTATGCTGCCACTGTTTTCCAGCTTGGTGATCGTACCTTCATTCAACAGATCGGTGATGATCGCACCAGCGGAATTTTCCACCCCGTAGATGACACCCGTCTGCTGATTGGCGAAATTATCGATCCGACCTGCATTCATTAAGCCTGCGGGGCTGCCACTGATAGACCCGCTGTTGCGGAACTCATTGATCCGCGCGCCCAGGAAATTGGCTATCCCGTAGTAAGTTACCCCCGACACTGAACCATTATTGTGTAGCTGGTTGATGTAACCGCTGATTGCAACCCCGCCATCCGCGCCGCTAATGGTGCCGTTGTTAATCAGACTCCCCAGGGTGCCGCCGCTATCCGCATAAACCGCGTGCTCACCCGCATCCGAGTTCAGCGTGACCCCGCTATTGACCATGAAATCGTCGTTGCTCCAACGCTGAGTCGCGTTGGTATCAACCGAAATGACGGTTTGAGCAAACGCCGTGGTCGGCCCCGTTGCGCTTAGCGCGGTTGCGATGGCGAGACTGATGACCGTGCGTTGCGGCCTGGTGGTTTTCATTCTTGTTTTCCCTGTTGGTAGGCGACGGTCAGGCGGGTACTCGCGGCAAAACCAGATGCCTTGAAACAGCCCAAATGCGCTAAAAGTATTGTAAAAACGGGAAAACTATAGGTAGTCTGGCTTGCCTTGTATGTAGAACAAATGTTCTACAAGCAATATTTGCGACCAGGCGTAGAATGGGCGCCGCCCATTTATGCGAATGACTGACAGCAGCTGCGCTAAACCCTGGCAGTGCGTCTGGCACGGGTGAGCATGCCAGTTGGATCTCCGGCCAGACGGCACGAAGTCTGCAGTATGAAAAACGAGCGGCGGGCGGCAGACGCCCGCACTCTACTCGGTACTGTGCTCAGCTACCGCGATAAGTCGAATAAGCCCACGGCGACACCACCAGCGGCACATGGTAATTCTGCGCGGCATCAGCAATCCCGAAAGCCAGCACCACTTCATCAACAAAGCGTGGCGACGGTACAACGGCACCCTGCTCCGCAAAGTAATCCCCGGCGGCAAATACCAATGCGTATTTGCCGACCTTCATCTCTGCTCCTTCCAGCAAAGGCGCATCGCAACGCCCATCCTGATTGGTGACAGCTGCTTTAAGCAAAGTCCTATTACCCGCATCGTTGACTGCATACAGCGCCACTCTCACGCCTACGCCAGGTTTCCCCTTCGTAATATCCAGCACGTGTGTACTCAGCTTGCCCATGGTTTTCCCTTTTTTGTTCGTTAAAAATTGGCTGCATCTCCGGCTCAGATCATATACCGCCAGCCTTTAATCCATATACGCCTCGGCTTATATCAGCCATACATTCAGCAGACATAATTCAGTCGACACAGTTAAAGCCAAATTAGAAATCATTATTAAAAAAGGCTGAATATATGAGCAAGCCAAACTACCCACGCGACATGACCGGTTACGGCCGAATGCCGCCGCACGCGCAATGGCCGGGGCAGGCTCGCATCGCCGTGCAATTTGTCCTCAATTACGAAGAAGGCGCCGAAAACAGCGTACTGGATGGCGATGCCGGTTCAGAAACCTTCCTCTCCGAAATCATAGGTGCGCAAAGCTTCCCGGCGCGTCATATGAGCATGGAATCCATATACGAATACGGCTCACGCGCCGGGCTGTGGCGTTTGCTACGCATGTTTGAAGAGCGCAAATTGCCGCTGACTGTCTTCGGCGTGGCGCGTGCCTTGCAGCGCAATCCGGATGCAGTGTCCGCCTTCCTTGAACTGGGTCATGAAATCGCCTGCCATGGCTTGCGCTGGATCAGCTATCAAAACATCGATGAAGCGACCGAGCGCGAACACATGGCAGAAGCGGTTTCCATCATCCGTGAACTGACCGGCAGCGCCCCGCTCGGCTGGTACACCGGACGTGATTCACCGAATACGCGCAGGCTGGTGATGGAACACGGCGGCTTCGCCTACGATGCCGACAGCTATGCCGATGACTTGCCGTACTGGGAACAGGTTGCCCACCGCGATGCAAACGGCAAGCAGGTAACGGCACCGCAACTGATCGTGCCCTATACGCTCGATAGCAATGACATGCGCTTCGCCGCATTGCAAGGCTTCAATTCCGGCACGCAATTTTTCGATTACCTGAAAGATGCATTTGATGTCCTGTACGCAGAAGGCGATCCGCAAGGCCTGAACCAGCCGAAGATGTTATCGGTCGGCCTGCATTGCCGCCTGATCGGGCGTCCCGGACGCGCAGCGGCGCTGGCACGCTTCCTCGACTATATCCAGAGCCACCAGCAGGTCTGGATCACGCGCCGCATTGATATTGCCAATCACTGGCGCGCGACACATCCGTTCAGCGGCTGATGCCTGACTGAATCGCGACCCATCCCCAAGGTTTTACCGACGTGGCGGTTCCACGAAAAGACGCACAGACATCTATCGTGTCTGGCGATGAATAGGAGTGGCAGTAACTCGTTTTTAAATATAAAAAATCAGGAGACAAAGATGTACCCAATAAAATATAAAAAGATATACCTCGCAGTCGCAATAGCTTCAGCATTTGCAGCACCAGCAATGGCTCAATCATCGGTACAGGTCACCGGCCTGGTCGACAACTATGTCGGCTCGATGAAATACAGCGGTGATAACGGCCGCAGCAGCGTCGTCAACAGTGGTGGCATGACTACCTCATGGTTCGGATTCAAAGGTACGGAAGACCTGGGCGGCGGACTCAAAGCCAAATTCAATCTGACTTCCTTCTTCCGCGCCGACACTGGTGCCTCAGGTCGTTTCAACGGAAATGAAACCTTTTTCTCGCGTGACGCCAACGTAGGTCTGGTCGGCAGCTTTGGTGCGATTTCGCTGGGACGTGACCTGGCGCCAAACTTCCTGCCTTCGATCTTGTTTAACCCATATGGTGATTCCTTCCAACTGTCGCCCCTCATCCTGCACATGGATGTACCGTGGTTCAATGCATCCGGCTGGACTAACTCAGTCGCAGGCGATACAGGCTGGAGTAATGAAATCATTTACACCACGCCAGATATTGGCGGTCTGAAAGCGAACTTTCATTACCAGTTTGGCGAAGTCGCCGGCAAAACCGGCAAAAACAACGCCGGTGCCAACCTGCTTTACTTCAATGGTCCATTAGCGCTGACGGCTTATTACCAAAAGGTTCAGGTCAACAATCCGCTGGAACAGTCACAAAACAATGTACAACCGGCGACCAATATTCCATTTGCCAGCGGTATGAAGGCCGCGCGCCAGACTTCATGGTTTGTCGGCGGCTCCTACGACTTTACGGTGGCCAAACTGTTTGCCACCTACAACCAGAGCAGTCATGACATAGACCTGAAAGACAGGACTGTGCAGCTTGGCACCAGCATCCCGCTGGGGCAAGGTTCGATCCTGGCATCCTGGGCCAACACCAAACGTGACGGCACCGTCGTTGGCATGGATCTCAAACGCAATACCGCATCGTTCGGCTACGATTACAATCTGTCCAAACGCACCGATGTCTATGCAGTCTATATGTACGACAAAATTACTCAGCAAACCACGGGTAACAGCGTTGCACTGGGCATACGTCATCGGTTCTGAGAATGATGTAATCTGATATGTACCGGCCTTGCCCTGCTCTCCGCATGGCAAGGCACATAAAAAAGAGTCACGCATGCGTGACTCTTTTTATTTTCCGATAGAGAAAGCGCTTATGGCGCTTCCTTATCCGCTTCCCTTATCCATAATCAGACGAATGCACCTATCTGCTTGACGACTGCATCGCGTACCGAGCCGCTAACGACAAACGATTGTGCCACCGCGATATCGTTATGGAACCAGCGATCACCTTCCAGGCAAGCCGGAATTTGACGACGAATTTCCTGATATGCCGCCTGTGTACCTTTTCCCAGTACGAAGCCGGGCAACAAATCTTCCGTCATCGTCAATGCCTGCGCCGCCAGCAGCATTTCCACACCGATGATGTATTGCGTGTTGGCGACCACCGTTGCCGCCTTGCGTGCGCACCAGGTCGAATTGGAGACGTGGTCTTCGCTATTGCCTTTGGCCGGGATGCTGTCAACGC
>NZ_CAJEVT010000006.1:0-5745 GCF_903993245.1 Herminiimonas sp. Marseille-P9896
GGGGAGTAGAAGTGGTGGTTTTCGAAGGTCGTTTCGGTGGTTTAGAAGCGAGTCTTTTTGAAGTAGTTTTTAGAAGAGTTAGTTAAAAAATCTTTTAAAAATAAAATCAAAAAGATGTTGACGAAAACTGAAACATGCCACATAATCTCGCTTCTCTGCTGCTGACGAACAAAACGATTCGCAGCGACGCAAACGACGCAAGTTGATAGCGAAGCAGGACAGGTTCTTTAAAAATTAACAGCCGATAAGTGTGGGCGTTTAATGGAAGCGCGGCAGTGAATTTATTCGCTGTCATAACTTTAAACATTAAATGCTCACAAAGAAATATAGATACTTTCAGAAATGGAAGTACCTGTCAGTATTTTGAGTGAGCGACCGGTTCGAAAGAACCTGGCAGCAATGCCAAAAACAGAGATTGAACTGAAGAGTTTGATCCTGGCTCAGATTGAACGCTGGCGGCATGCCTTACACATGCAAGTCGAACGGCAGCACGGGAGCTTGCTCCTGGTGGCGAGTGGCGAACGGGTGAGTAATATATCGGAACGTACCCTAGAGTGGGGGATAACGCAGCGAAAGTTGCGCTAATACCGCATACGATCTACGGATGAAAGTGGGGGATCGCAAGACCTCATGCTCATGGAGCGGCCGATATCTGATTAGCTAGTTGGTGGGGTAAAGGCCTACCAAGGCATCGATCAGTAGCTGGTCTGAGAGGACGACCAGCCACACTGGAACTGAGACACGGTCCAGACTCCTACGGGAGGCAGCAGTGGGGAATTTTGGACAATGGGGGCAACCCTGATCCAGCAATGCCGCGTGAGTGAAGAAGGCCTTCGGGTTGTAAAGCTCTTTTGTCAGGGAAGAAACGGTGAGGGCTAATATCCTTTGCTAATGACGGTACCTGAAGAATAAGCACCGGCTAACTACGTGCCAGCAGCCGCGGTAATACGTAGGGTGCAAGCGTTAATCGGAATTACTGGGCGTAAAGCGTGCGCAGGCGGTTATGTAAGTCAGATGTGAAATCCCCGGGCTCAACCTGGGAATGGCATTTGAGACTGCATGGCTAGAGTGTGTCAGAGGGGGGTAGAATTCCACGTGTAGCAGTGAAATGCGTAGAGATGTGGAGGAATACCGATGGCGAAGGCAGCCCCCTGGGATAACACTGACGCTCATGCACGAAAGCGTGGGGAGCAAACAGGATTAGATACCCTGGTAGTCCACGCCCTAAACGATGTCTACTAGTTGTCGGGACTTAATTGTCTTGGTAACGCAGCTAACGCGTGAAGTAGACCGCCTGGGGAGTACGGTCGCAAGATTAAAACTCAAAGGAATTGACGGGGACCCGCACAAGCGGTGGATGATGTGGATTAATTCGATGCAACGCGAAAAACCTTACCTACCCTTGACATGTACGGAACCTCTGAGAGATTAGAGGGTGCTCGAAAGAGAGCCGTAACACAGGTGCTGCATGGCTGTCGTCAGCTCGTGTCGTGAGATGTTGGGTTAAGTCCCGCAACGAGCGCAACCCTTGTCATTAGTTGCTACGAAAGGGCACTCTAATGAGACTGCCGGTGACAAACCGGAGGAAGGTGGGGATGACGTCAAGTCCTCATGGCCCTTATGGGTAGGGCTTCACACGTCATACAATGGTACATACAGAGGGCCGCCAACCCGCGAGGGGGAGCTAATCCCAGAAAGTGTATCGTAGTCCGGATTGTAGTCTGCAACTCGACTACATGAAGTTGGAATCGCTAGTAATCGCGGATCAGCATGTCGCGGTGAATACGTTCCCGGGTCTTGTACACACCGCCCGTCACACCATGGGAGCGGGTTTCACCAGAAGTAGGTAGCCTAACCGCAAGGAGGGCGCTTACCACGGTGGGATTCGTGACTGGGGTGAAGTCGTAACAAGGTAGCCGTATCGGAAGGTGCGGCTGGATCACCTCCTTTCTAGAGTTTGCGTGAAAGTTAAGCGTCCACACTTATCGGGCTGTTAGTAAGAAAAGAACAGTGAATGTCGGCAGTGCGCAGGCAGTAATGCTTGTGCGGTGTTGGTTGGTACTGATCCAAACGGGTCTGTAGCTCAGTTGGTTAGAGCACCGTGTTGATAACGCGGGGGTCGTTGGTTCGAGCCCAACCAGACCCACCAAGAAATACGTAGTACCGGTTTCGGGGGTTTAGCTCAGCTGGGAGAGCACCTGCTTTGCAAGCAGGGGGTCGTCGGTTCGATCCCGTCAACCTCCACCAAGATGTCAAACCTAAGTTGATCTGCATGAAAGTGTAGACGTGATTTAGGTTTGATCTTTTAGATAGATCATTGGCTGTTTTTGTTCTTTAACAATTTGGAAGAAGTAAAGATTTATTGGTGCAAGCCAATGATGCGTAAGCATTGTTAGTTTGTGCTGATGGGTTGTGATTGTATCAAATCAAATAGTATTGACGATCAGCTGCTCGCAAGGGCAGTCCAGTGTCAATACAGCAAACACGTAGTACTTGTTTGCCTTATAGCCGTCTTTTAAAAGCGCAAGCGATTAAGAGGCTAACGTTATAGGGACAAGCGAATAAGTGCACATGGTGGATGCCTTGGCGATATCAGGCGATGAAGGACGTAGTAGCTTGCGATAAGCTGCGGGGAGCTAGCAAACAAGCTTTGATCCGCAGATTTCCGAATGGGGAAACCCGGCCCTCTGGGTCATCACTCACTGAATACATAGGTGTGTGAAGCGAACGTGGCGAACTGAAACATCTAAGTAGCTGCAGGAAAAGAAATCAACCGAGATTCCCAAAGTAGTGGCGAGCGAAATGGGAACAGCCGCAAGTTTTAGCATCAGATATAGTGGAATGCTCTGGAAAGTGCAGCCATAGAGGGTGATAGCCCCTTACACGAAATATGTGGTGTGGAACTAAGCTTGCAACAAGTAGGGCGGGACACGAGAAATCCTGTCTGAACATGGGGGGACCATCCTCCAAGGCTAAATACTCGATATCGACCGATAGTGAACCAGTACCGTGAGGGAAAGGCGAAAAGAACCCCGGAAGGGGAGTGAAATAGATCCTGAAACCGTGTGCATACAAACAGTAGGAGCGGACTTGTTCCGTGACTGCGTACCTTTTGTATAATGGGTCAGCGACTTACATTCAGTGGCAAGGTTAACCGTATAGGGAAGCCGTAGAGAAATCGAGTCCGAATAGGGCGTCCAGTCGCTGGGTGTAGACCCGAAACCAAGTGATCTACTCATGGCCAGGTTGAAGGTGCGGTAACACGCACTGGAGGACCGAACCCACTAATGTTGAAAAATTAGGGGATGAGCTGTGGGTAGGGGTGAAAGGCTAAACAAACTTGGAAATAGCTGGTTCTCTCCGAAAACTATTTAGGTAGTGCCTCAAGTATCACCATCGGGGGTAGAGCACTGTTATGGCTAGGGGGTCATCGCGACTTACCAAACCATTGCAAACTCCGAATACCGATGAGTGCGAGCTTGGGAGACAGACGTCGGGTGCTAACGTCCGGCGTCAAGAGGGAAACAACCCAGACCGCCAGCTAAGGTCCCAAAGATTGGCTAAGTGGAAAACGAAGTGGGAAGGCTAAAACAGTCAGGAGGTTGGCTTAGAAGCAGCCATCCTTTAAAGAAAGCGTAATAGCTCACTGATCGAGTCGTCCTGCGCGGAAGATGTAACGGGGCTAAGCCAGTCACCGAAGCTGCGGATATGCGTAAGCATATGGTAGGAGAGCGTTCTGTAAGCCTGCGAAGGTGTCTTGTAAAGGATGCTGGAGGTATCAGAAGTGCGAATGCTGACATGAGTAGCGATAATGGGGGTGAAAAGCCTCCACGCCGTAAGCCCAAGGTTTCCTGTTCAACGTTCATCGGAGCAGGGTGAGTCGGCCCCTAAGGCGAGGCAGAGATGCGTAGCTGATGGGAAGCAGGTTAATATTCCTGCACCGTCGTTAGATGCGATGGGGGGACGGATCGCGAAAGGTTGTCCGGGTGTTGGATGTCCCGGTTACTGTGTCATAGAAGGCTGTTAGGCAAATCCGGCAGCGTAATTCAAGGGCATGGGACGAGCGAATTTATTCGCGAAGCAATCGGAAGTGGTTCCAAGAAAAGCCTCTAAGCTTCAGTCTAACGAGACCGTACCGCAAACCGACACAGGTGGGCGAGATGAGTATTCTAAGGCGCTTGAGAGAACTCGGGAGAAGGAACTCGGCAAATTGGTACCGTAACTTCGGGATAAGGTACGCCCTTGTAGTTTGACTACTTTACTGTAGAAGGACGAAGGGGTTGCAATAAACTGGTGGCTGCGACTGTTTAATAAAAACACAGCACTATGCAAACACGAAAGTGGACGTATATGGTGTGACTCCTGCCCGGTGCTGGAAGATTAAATGATGGGGTGCAAGCTCTTGATTGAAGTCCCAGTAAACGGCGGCCGTAACTATAACGGTCCTAAGGTAGCGAAATTCCTTGTCGGGTAAGTTCCGACCTGCACGAATGGAGTAACGATGGCCACACTGTCTCCTCCCGAGACTCAGCGAAGTTGAAATGTTTGTGATGATGCAATCTACCCGCGGCTAGACGGAAAGACCCCATGAACCTTTACTGTAGCTTTGCATTGGACTTTGAACCAATCTGTGTAGGATAGGTGGGAGGCTTTGAAGCGGGGACGCTAGTTCTCGTGGAGCCATCCTTGAAATACCACCCTGGTTTGTTTGAGGTTCTAACCTTGGTCCGTTATCCGGATCGGGGACAGTGCATGGTAGGCAGTTTGACTGGGGCGGTCTCCTCCCAAAGTGTAACGGAGGAGTTCGAAGGTACGCTAGGTACGGTCGGACATCGTGCTAATAGTGCAATGGCATAAGCGTGCTTAACTGCGAGACTGACAAGTCGAGCAGGTACGAAAGTAGGACATAGTGATCCGGTGGTTCTGTATGGAAGGGCCATCGCTCAACGGATAAAAGGTACTCTGGGGATAACAGGCTGATTCCTCCCAAGAGTTCATATCGACGGGGGAGTTTGGCACCTCGATGTCGGCTCATCACATCCTGGGGCTGTAGCCGGTCCCAAGGGTATGGCTGTTCGCCATTTAAAGTGGTACGTGAGCTGGGTTTAAAACGTCGTGAGACAGTTTGGTCCCTATCTGCCGTGGGCGTTGGAAATTTGAAGGGGGCTGCTCCTAGTACGAGAGGACCGGAGTGGACGAACCTCTGGTGTACCGGTTGTCACGCCAGTGGCATTGCCGGGTAGCTAAGTTCGGAAGAGATAACCGCTGAAAGCATCTAAGCGGGAAACTTGCCTTAAGATGAGATTTCCCAGAGCCTTGAGCTCTTTGAAGGGTCGTTCGAGACCAGGACGTTGATAGGTCAGGTGTGGAAGTGCAGTAATGCATTAAGCTAACTGATACTAATTGCCCGTACGGCTTGTCCCTATAACCTTAGCAGGTGTAGGCTTACAAGTAGCGTGTGTGATTTGAGAATCACAACCAGAAATACAAAATTTACTTCTTCCAGATTGGGTTATTTGCTCAAGTCAGCAACAACGACTTAGCAGGTAACTTTACAAGTTATGCCTGATGACCATAGCGAGTTGGTACCACCCCTTCCCATCCCGAACAGGACCGTGAAACGACTTTGCGCCGATGATAGTGCTGCAACCAGTGTGAAAGTAGGTCATCGTCAGGCTTTTATTTAGAAAACCCTTCAGTAGAAATACTGGAGGGTTTTTGCTTTGCGCGGACGCTTTGTATAAA
>NZ_CAJEVT010000007.1:0-1322 GCF_903993245.1 Herminiimonas sp. Marseille-P9896
TCTTCACGTGCCGCACTCAAGGAAAGCCGCGACTACATCGAAGCCACCTGGATGCATGATGAAGCACCGATGATGTACAGCTTCAACACCGGTGTCGGTTTGCTCAAAGATACACGCATCAAGGTCGAGAACATTGAACTGTTCCAGACCCAAATGATCAAGGCGCACTGCGCCGGTATGGGTGAACCGTTCTCGGAAGAAGTCAGCCGCGCCACCATGCTGCTGCGCGCCAATGCTTTCGCCAGCAATTACTCGGCACCACGGGTAGAGGTAGTTGATCGTTTAATCGCCTTCCTCAATGCCGGTATCCATCCGATCATGCCGCAAAAGGGTTCGGTTGGTGCTTCCGGTGATCTGGCACCACTGTCTTACCTGGCAGCTGCGATCGCAGGTTTCGATGAAGCAGAGGTCATGTACCAAGGCCAGCGCATGTCGGCGCCGCAAGCGATTACCAAAGCCAACATCGGCCCGGTCAAATTTGACCTCAAAGCCAAAGATGCTTCTGCCCTGATCAACGGCTGTACTGCATCGCTGGCCGTTGCTGTACTGGTCGCTAACGATGCACGCAACTTGCTGACCGATGCCTGCCTCTCCTTGGGGCTGACACTGGAAGCCATGCGCGCAGAAATGGCTGCCTTCGATGACCGCATCCAGCAAGCTCGTCCGCATGCCGGCCAGATCAAAACAGCAGCCATCATCCGCAACCTGCTGTCCGGTTCGACCCGTACCACGCATGAAGCACGCTCAGTGCAATTCCCGGAAGAACTGCGCCGTACCGACATCCCGTACACCGCACGCATCCAGGACGTCTACTCGCTGCGTTGCTCGCCCCAAGTCTATGGCCCGGTCTTTGATGCACTGGACTACATCGACAACATCGTCGACAAGGAAATCAACTCGGCGACTGACAACCCGCTCATCTTTGGCAAGCAGGGCGGTGGCTTTGAAATCATCTCGGGTGGTAACTTCCACGGCCAGTATTTGGCACAAGCGATGGATTTGCTGGCAATGGCGATCACTGACCTCGGCAGCATTTGCGAACGTCGTGTCGCCCGCCTGATCGATCCAACCCTGTCCTGGGGTTTGCCACGCAACCTCATGAGCGGTATCCGCGGTGTCAACACCGGCTATCCGGTGGTGCAATGCTCGCTCAGCTCACTGGTGATGGAAAACCGCACCTTGTGCATGCCGGGCAGCGTTGACAGCATCCCGGCCAAAGGCAATAGCGAAGACCACGTCTCCAATTCGACCTGGTGCGCACGCAAGGCGGCAACGGTGGTCGCCAACACGCAATACATCATCGGTGTGGAAATGCTGCTGGC